>CAVVUD010000007.1:0-369140 GCA_963751385.1 uncultured Actinomycetota bacterium
TGCCCAGGGCCACCGAGAGCAGGAACGAGATCTTCATCGCCGACCACGGGTCGACGCGCGACACCGTGAGGCGCACGCGGCGGGCGGATGCCGGGCGCGGCGCCGGCCGCGGCGCTGCGGCCTCAGCGGCGGCACCCTCACGGGTGGGGCTGGCCATCGGCTGGGTGGCGGCCGGCACAGCGGGAGCAGCAGGGGGCGGCGGGGGAGGGGCCGCCGAGCGGGAGACGGGCACCGGGGTCGTGGGAACGCCGGCACCGGCACCGGACCCGTCACCGTCGGCCATCCGGCGCAGCGCGCTGCCGTCACCGGCCCGACCGGCCGCGGAACCACCGTCGGCGTAGGGGACACGACCGGAGGGTGCCGTGGCCGAGGCCGGCGGGCCCCCCGGGCGCCCCGCGTTCTCTGCGGTGCTCACTCACGACCTCCTGAGTCCTCGTCGTCCACCGACGGTACGGCATCGGTCGCCCCGTCTGCGACACCTGACCCGGCGGGCCCGGAGACCGAGACACCATCGTCACCGACGACCTCCTGGCCCTCCACGGCCTCGACGGCCTCCTCGACCGCGCGCTCGGGGTTGAGCGCGAGACCGACGATCGTGTCGTTCTTGCCGGCCTTGGCGAACTGCACGCCCATCGTGTTGCGACCGGTGAGGCGCACCTCGTCGACGCGCGAGCGCACGACGTTGCCCTTCTCGAAGATCACCAGCACCTCGTCGTCCTCGTCGACGGTCAGCGCCCCGACGAGGTCACCACCCTTGTCGGACAGCTTGGCGACGGCGACGCCGTAGATCGCGCGGCCCTTGACGTTCCAGTCCGACGCCTTCGAGCGCTTGGCCATGCCCGTCTCGAAGACGACGAACACGTCGGGGTCGGTGCCCTCGTGCACGACCGACATCGCGAGCAGCGCGTCGCCGTTGCGGAACTTCATCCCGGTGACACCCGAGGTCGAGCGCCCCATCGGCCGCAGGGTCGCGTCGTCGGCGTGGAAGCGCACCGACTGGCCCTTGCGGGAGACCAGCAGCAGGTCGTCCGAGGCCTCCGCCAGACCAGCGCCGACGAGCTCGTCACCGTCGCGCAGGTTCACCGCGATCAGGCCACCACTGCGCGGGCTGTCGTACTCGCCCAGGCGAGTCTTCTTGACCAGACCACTCTTGGTCGCCAGCACGAGGTAGGCCGCCGACGCGTAGTCGCGCACGGCCAGCACCTGGGCGATCTGCTCGCCCGGCTGGAACGCCATCACGTTGGCGACGTGCTGGCCCTTGCCGTCACGGCCGGCATCCGGCAGCTCGTAGGCCTTGGCGCGGTAGACGCGGCCGAGGTTGGTGAAGAAGAGCAGCCAGTGGTGCGAGGTGGTCGTGAAGAAGTGGTCGACCATGTCCTCGCCACGCAGCGAGGCCCCGCGCACGCCCTTGCCGCCGCGCCGCTGCGAGCGGTACGCGTCGACCCGGGTGCGCTTGGCGTAGCCGCCACGGGTGATCGTGACGACGACGTCCTCCTCGGGGATGAGGTCCTCCATCGACATGTCACCGTCGAACGGCTGGATCTTCGAGCGGCGCTCGTCGCCGTAGCGGCGCACGATCTCGGCGAGCTCCTCGGCGACGATGTCGCGCTGGCGACCCGGCTTGGCGAGGATGTCGGTGAAGTCGAGGATCATCGCCTCGAGCTCGTCGTGGTCGTCGATGATCTTCTGGCGCTCCAGGGCCGCGAGGCGACGCAGCTGCATGTCGAGGATGGCCTGGGCCTGCACCTCGTCGATGTCGAGCAGCCCCATCAGCCCGGTGCGGGCCTCGTCGACGGTGGGCGAGCGCCGGATCAGGGCGATGACCTCGTCGAGGGCGTCGAGCGCCTTGAGCAGGCCGCGCAGGATGTGGATGCGCTCCTCGGCCTTGCGCAGCCGGTAGGCGGTGCGACGCTGGATGACGTCGAGCTGGTGCTCGACCCAGTAGCGGATGAACGCGTCGATCGGCAGGGTGCGCGGCACACCGTCGACCAGCGCGAGCATGTTGGCGCCGAAGTTGGTCTGCAGCTGGGTGTGCTTGAAGAGGTTGTTGAGCACGACCTTGGCCACGGCGTCGCGCTTGAGCACGATGACCAGGCGCTGGCCGGTGCGGCCCGAGGTCTCGTCGCGGATGTCGGCGATGCCGTTGAGCCGGCCGTCCTTGACGTGCTCGGCGATCTTCTGGGCCAGGCTGTCGGGGTTGACCTGGTAGGGCAGCTCGGTGACGACGAGGCACTGCCGGTTGTGGATCTCCTCGACCTCGACGACCGCGCGCATGATGATCGAGCCACGCCCGGTGCGGTAGGCGTCGTCGATGCCCTTGCTGCCCATGATGAGCGCGCCGGTCGGGAAGTCCGGGCCCTTGATCTCGGCCATGACCGCGTCGAGCATCTCCTCGCGCGACGCCTCGGGGTGCGCGAGCACCCACTGGGCGGCCGCGGCCACCTCGCGCAGGTTGTGCGGCGGGATCTGGGTGGCCATGCCGACGGCGATGCCGGCCGAGCCGTTGACGAGCAGGTTCGGGAAGCGGCTGGGCAGGACGTCGGGCTCGAGGGTCTTGCCGTCGTAGTTGGGGCGGAAGTCGACGGTCTCCTCGTCGATGTCGCGCACCATCTCCATGGCCAGCGGCGCCATGCGGCACTCGGTGTACCGCGGGGCCGCGGCCGGGTCGTCGCCCGGGCTGCCGAAGTTGCCCTGCCCCTGCACCAGCGGGTAGCGCAGCGACCAGTCCTGAACGAGGCGCACCAGGGCGTCGTAGATCGACTGGTCACCGTGCGGGTGGTACTGACCCATGACCTCGCCGACGACACGGCTGCACTTGTTGAAGCCGCGGTCGGGGCGGTAGCCGCCGTCGTACATCGCGTAGACGACCCGGCGGTGCACGGGCTTGAGGCCGTCGCGCACGTCGGGCAGGGCCCGGCTGACGATGACGCTCATGGCGTACTCGATGTACGACCGCTGCATCTCGGTGTTGAGGTCGATCGGCTCCGTGCGGTCGGTCTCGACCGGGGGCTGCTCAGTCATCGGATTCCTTCGTGCTGTTCTGGCTTCGCACCGGAAGCTTCACCATGGCGGGGAGACTGTTCCCCTGCGGAGGTGAACCTTCTGGCATCGGGCGGGAAGGTTGGGGCGGGCGTCAGATGTCCAGGAAGCGGACGTCGCGCGCGTTGCGCTGGATGAAGGAGCGTCGCGACTCGACGTCCTCACCCATCAGGATCGAGAAGATCTCGTCGGCCGCGGCGGCGTCGTCGAGGGTGACCTGGAGCAGCACCCGCGAGTCGGGGTTCATCGTGGTCTCCCACAGCTCCTGGTAGTCCATCTCGCCCAGACCCTTGTAGCGCTGGATCGGGTTGTCCTTGGGCAGGCGCCGGCCCTTGCTCTGGCCCTCGGCGATGAGGGCGTCGCGCTCGCGGTCGGTGAACGCGAACTCGTGCGGGGCGTTGCTCCACTTCAGGCGGAACAGCGGCGGCTGCGCGAGGTAGACGTAGCCGGCCTCGATGAGCGGCTTCATGAACCGGAAGAGCAGGGTCAGCAGCAGGGTGCGGATGTGCATGCCGTCGACGTCGGCATCGGCCATCAGCACGATCTTGTGGTACCTGGCCTTCTCGATGTCGAAGTCCTCGCCGATGCCGGTGCCGAACGCCGAGATGAGGGCCTGCACCTCCTGGTTGCCCAGGGCCTTGTCGAGGCGCGCTCGCTCGACGTTGAGGATCTTGCCGCGGATGGGCAGGATCGCCTGGTTGTGCGGGTTGCGGCCACGCACGGCCGAGCCGCCGGCGGAGTCACCCTCGACGATGAACACCTCGGACACGGCGGGGTCCTTGGCCTGGCAGTCGCGCAGCTTGCCGGGCAGCCCGCCGCTCTCGAGCACCCGCTTGCGGGTGGCCTCGCGGGCCTTGCGGGCGGCCATCCGGGCGGCGGACGCCTGGATCGCCTTGCGGACGATCTCGCGGCCCTCGTTGGGGTGGCTGTCGAGCCAGGCGCCGAACTCGTGGGTCATGGCGCTCTGCACGAAGCCCTTGACCTCGGAGTTGCCGAGCTTGGTCTTGGTCTGGCCCTCGAACTGCGGCTCGCCGAGCTTGACCGAGATGACGGCGGTGAGGCCCTCGCGGACGTCGTCGCCGGTGAGGTTCTCGTCCTTGTCCTTGAGCTGGTTCTGCTTGCGCGCGAAGTCGTTGACCAGCTTGGTCAGCGCCGCGCGGAAGCCCTCCTCGTGGGTGCCGCCCTCGTGGGTGTTGACCGTGTTGGCGTAGGAGTGCACCGACTCGGAGTAGGCGGTGGTCCACTGCATCGCGAGCTCGAGCGCCAGGGACCGGTTGGGGTCCTCGACCTCGATGCTGATGACGTCGGCGTGCACCGGGTCGCTCTTCTTGGAGCTGACCAGGTGGTTGACGTAGTCGACCAGGCCGTTGTCGTAGCGGTAGGAGACCGAGCGCGCCGTGGTGGTGCGGGTCTCGCCACCGGACTCCTCGTCCTCGTGGTCCTCCACGAGCTCGATGTCGGCGTCGACGCCGTCGAGGTCGGGCTCGCCGTCGGTGGGAGCGGCGGCCACCCGCTCGTCGACGAGGTTGATGCGCAGGCCCTTGTTGAGGAAGGCGTACTGCTGGAAGCGGGCGCGGATCGTCTCGTAGTCGTACTCGACGGTCTCGAAGATGTCGGCGTTGGCCCAGTAGGTGATGGTGGTGCCGGTGCGGTCGGTCTCCTCCATCATGCTCCAGCGAGCCGGTGGGCACGCCGTGGTCGAAGGACATCCGGAACGCGTGGCCCTTCTGGCGCACGCAGACGTCGAGCCGGGTGGACAGGGCGTTGACCACCGAGGAGCCGACGCCGTGCAGGCCACCGGACACCTTGTAGCCGCCGCCGCCGAACTTGCCGCCGGCGTGCAGCTGGGTGAGCACGAGCTCGACGGCGCTGACGCCCTCGGTGGGGTGCAGGTCGGTGGGGATGCCGCGCCCGTTGTCCTTGACCCGGACCGCGCCGTTCTCCATCAGGGTGACGTCGATGGTGTCGGCGTAGCCCGCCAGGGCCTCGTCGACCGCGTTGTCGACGATCTCCCAGACCAGGTGGTGCAGGCCGCGCTCGCCGGTGGACCCGATGTACATGCCGGGGCGCTTGCGGACCGCCTCGAGGCCCTCGAGCACGGTGATCGAGCCGGCGTCGTAGGCCTGGCCGTCCGCCTCGGGGACCACGACCTCGGTGGCCGGGTCGAGCGCCGGCTCCGTGGTCTCGCTGGTGGTCAGGTCGGGCTGCTGGTCCGCCACGGGTCTCCTTCGTCGGCTGGCCCCACCGGGCGACCGGCGGGGCTCATGGCGCACGCCCAAGGGCGTCGAACGCCTTGGGCGTGGTTTCACCTCCCAGTCTACCGGTCAGGACCGTCAGGACCTGCCCCGGGGAGGCCCGTGCGGGCACCTTTCCGGCGGATTCAGGCCCGGATCCGACCCCCGTCACGCGACCGGCCCCCTCAGGGCCGCTGACAGGCCTTCATCGGATGCCGTGACGGCCGTCCTGAGCGGAGGTCCCGGCTCGCCGTGGTCAGGGGTGCGGGCGCGGGCCACGCCCGGCGCGCAGCAGGAGGTCGGCGAGCGGGTGGATGCCGCCCACGCCGCTCAGGAAGGGCTGCCCGCGCGGGCGGCGGCAGCGGCCTCGAGGTGGGTGCGCACGGCATCCGGCATCGGGACCGGTCGTCGGGTCTCGCGGTCGACGTAGACCTGGGCCCACAGCCCGTGCGCCGCGATCTGCTCGTCCTCGGGCAGGAAGACGCCGAACTCGAAGACCACGCTGGTGCGACCGAGCCGGTTCGCGCGGACCCCGACGTCGACGGTCGTGGGGAAGGAGACCTCGCGGTAGTAGCGGCAGCTCGTCTCCGCGACGACTCCGAGGGTCGACGCGACGTTCTCGTCGATGCCCGTCTCGGCCTGCATCCAGGAGTTGAGGACGCTGTCGAACAGCTCGAGGTACACGGCGTTGTTGAGGTGGCCGAACATGTCGTTGTCGGACCAGCGGGTGGGTACCGGCCGCACGGCGTCGAAGTCGGCGCGCGTCAGGGTGCGAGGGTCCGGCTCGGTCATGGGGCCGATCGTATGCCGGGGCGTCAGCCGGCCGGCCCCAGCAGGGTGCGCTCGAACAGGCTGCGTACGTCGTCGGGAAGCTCGGGCTCGGGCAGCTCGAGGTCGAGCGGCGGCAGCTCGCAGCGCACGCCGTAGCAGTAGGCGTCGGGCATCCGCGGTCGCCCGGCAGCGGCCTCGGCCACGGCGGGCAGGCCGTCGTCGGCGAGGAGCGACTGCCAGGCCCGGGCGTCGCCGTTGGGCAGCTCGCCGAGCGCGACGGTGCGCTCGACCGTGCGGCCGGCGAACCCGCCGGTGCGGCGCACGTTGACCTCGGTGGTCGGCCCGGGCGCCTGGCCCGAGCCGGAACCGTCCCCCGGCGTCGGACCGTCCCCAGCCCCGAACCGTCCCGACCCGGACGGACCCGAACCGGCCTCGGGCTCGCTGGGGGCGCCGGGAGCGGACGGTGCGGCGGCGGCCCAGGCGACGCCCACGGCATCCCAGCCCGCCTGCACGGCGGCGACCACCTCGGAGCCGGCGCCGTGTCGGGCCGTGGCTGCGGCGACGGTGAGCCGGGCGAAGGTGGCGAAGTCGCAGTCGGCGCTGATGTCGCCGGTGACGGTGTCGACCCAGACCTGGCCGGCGACCTCCCAGGCGTTGCCGCCCAGGGTGGTGGCCACCACGTGGAAGGCCTTGTTGGGGATGCCGGAGTTGATGTGCACGCCGCCGTTGTCGTCGGTGGTGTCGACGTAGTCGCGCAGGTGGGCCGGCTGCGGGTCCTTGCCCAGGCGGGGGTCGTCGTAGGCGGTGCCCGGCGCGGCCATCGACCGGATGGCGACGCCGTTGACACCGGGCGCGAGCAGCTCGGCCCCGATCAGCCAGTCGGCCTGGTCGGCGCTCTGCCCGAGCAGCCGCTGCTTGACGAGCACCCCGAACACGTCGGAGACCGACTCGTTGAGCGCGCCGGACTGGTCCTGGTAGTTCAGGCCGGAGGTGTACTGGGTGACCCCGTGGGCGAGCTCGTGGCCGATGACGTCGACGCTGCGGGTGAACGGCAGGAAGATGACGCCGTCGCCGTCGCCGAAGACCATCTGGGTGCCGTCCCAGAAGGCGTTGTCGTAGCCGGTGCCGAAGTGCACCGTCGCGACCAGCGGCAGCCCCTTGCCGTCGAGCGAGTTGCGACCGTAGGCCTCCTGCCACAGCTGCCAGGTGGCGCCGAGCCCGTCGTAGGCCTCGGTGACGCCCTGGTCACCGGTGTCGGGGTCGCCCTCGGAGCGCACGAGCGTGCCGGGCAGCGTGGTGCCGTTCTCGGCGTCGTGGATGGCGCGCTGCGGCCCGTCGGCGGTGCCTCGGGCCAGTCGGCGGCGCGGGGCGGGCGAGCCGCCCGGCCGCAGCCCGGCGGTTCGGCGGCTCGCGCGCCGCTCGGCGTCGACGTCGAGGGTCGCCTGGGCCTGCGCGGCGAGGTGCGGGTCGTCGGAGGACGCGAGCGCCTCGAGGAGGTACGGCGGCACGATCGAGCAGTGCGCGTGGGGCGCGGACGACACCTCGGCCGAGGACGGCGGCGGCGACGGGTCGGGCGACGACGAGTGCTGGTGGGGCGGCATGCATCCCACCCTGCCGTGCGTCACCGACAGCCGCGACCGGTGGCCGTACCGGAATCGACCAATTGGTCGATCTGGGTACGTACCCACATTGACCTATTGGTCGATTCGGGTACGGCGAGTGCTTTCGGGCAGCCGGACGTGCCTATCCGCGGTCGATCTGCATGACGACGGCCTTGGGCTCGGTGAAGAACTCCCGGCGAGAAGTTGCCACCCTCGCGCCCGACGCCGCTGTCGCCGACGCCGCCGAACGGGGTGCGCAGGTCGCGGATGAAGAAGCAGTTGACCCAGACCGTGCCGGCCCGCAGCCTCGAGGCGACCCGGTGGGCGCGGGAGAGGTTCTCGGTGAAGAGCATCGCGTTGAGCCCGTAGCGGGTGTCGTTGGCCAGGCGCACGACCTCGGCCTCGGTGTCGAAGCGGTTGACGACGCAGACCGGGCCGAAGATCTCCTCGCAGTACGGCGGCGGCAGTCGAGCGCCAGGCCGTCGATGATCGTCGGGCGCACGAGCCAGGAGCCGTCGTCGGCGACGCCGCCGGTGAGGATCGTGCCGCCCTGCGCCTCGGCACCCTCGACGTAGGAGGCACCTTGTCGAAGTGCCGCTTGCTCGCCAGCGAGGAGAACCTCGTGGCCGGGTCGAACGGGTCGCCGATGGTCAGCGCCTCGGCGGCCTCGACGAAGCGGTCCATGAACTCGTCGTAGAGCGAGGACTGCGACGAAGAGCCGCGACCCGGCGAGGCAGATCTGGCCGGCGTTGCGGAAGATCGCCTCCACCGCCCAGTGCACGGCGTTGTCGAGGTCGGCGTCGTCGAAGACGATGTTGGCGCCCTTGCCGCCGAGCTCGAGCGAGACCGGCGCGAGGTGCGTCGCCGCCGAGGCCATCACGTGCTTGCCGGTGGTCGACGAGCCGGTGAAGGTCACCCGGTCGACCCGGTCGTCCGCGGTGAGCGACGCGCCCGCCGGGCGCCGTGGCCGTTGAGCACGTTGAGCACGCCGGGCGGGAAGCCGGCCTCGACGGCCAGGCGGCCGAGCAGCGTCACCGACGCGGGGGTGTCCTCGCTCGGCTTGATGATGCAGGTGTTGCCCCACGCGATCGCCGGCGCGATCTTCCAGGACTGGCCATCATCAGCGGGAAGTTCCACGGGCTGATCGCCGCGACGACGCCGGCCGGCCCGAACTCGCTGTAGGTGTGGTGACCGGAGTCCATCGGGTAGACCTCGCCGACGGCGTCGCGCTGGTGGTCGGCGAAGAACCGGAAGTTCGCACACCGACCGGGCGACGTCGTGCTTGGCCTGCGGAACGGCTTGCCCATGTTCGTGGCGTCGAGCGGTGGCCAGGTCGTCGGCGCGCTCCTCCATGAGGTCGGCGAGCCGGTGGATCGCCGCGGCCCGCTCGGCGCGCCCCATCCGCGGCCACGGGCCCTCGTCGAAGGCCCTGCGGGCGCTCGCGACGGCGCGGTCGGCGTCCTTCGGCGCTGACGCCTCGGCGGCCTGCGCCCAGACCTCGCGCGTCCAGGGGTTCCAGACGTCGAAGCGGCTGCCGTCGAGCGACTCGACCTCTTCGTTGTCGATGATGTGGCCGAAGAACTGCAACTCGCTCATTGGTTCACCTTCTGCGGTGCGTGGGTTGTCGGGTCGTGGGGAAGCGGTGCGGATGCCGGTGCGCGCCTAGCGCTCGTCGGCTCCCGCGCAGGTGCGGGGTTGTCGCGCGGGTCGGGTGCCCCGCGGCGCTCGGCGATGGTCACGTCGCCGGCGCCCCAGTGCGTGGTCGGCACCTCGCGCACGACGACCCGGATGCTGCTCGACGGGCGCGTCGACGTCTCGGCGGCGGCGTGGGTCAGCGCGGAGATCAGGGCGCGCACCTGCTGCGGGCGTGCGGCCCTCGACCATGGTGACCTCGATGAGCGGCATGCCGCTCAGCCCTTCCCGCCGTTGAGGAAGACCGAGCCGAGGTTGGTGAAGTGCAGCGCGGTGCTCGAGCCCGGGAGGTGCGAACACGGCATCCGTCATGCCGCCGGTGAGCACGATCCAGCCGGCCTCGATGGCGTGGCCGCGGCGCGCCAGGTCGTTGGCCGCGAGGGCCAGCGCCTCGCCGGGGTGGCCCTGCACGGCGGCCCCGGTCGCCGAGTCGACGACGACGCCGTCGACCTCGACGAGGACCGCCTCCAGCGCCAGGTCCAGGTCGGCGGGGGGCAGCCCGATCGGCCCGGTGACGAAGGCGCCGGAGGAGGCGTTGTCGGCCGCGACGTCGCCCGCGGTGAACCGGAAGTCCCGGTAGCGGCTGTCGATGACTCGGCGCCGCCCCACACCGACTCCACGGCGCCCATCGCCTGGGCGCAGGTGACCCCCGGCCCCTCGAGCCGGTCGCCCATGACGAAGACGATCTCGGGCTCGATGCGGGGGTGGATCAGCCTGTCCTGCGGCACCGGGTCGCCGACCGGCAGCACCATCGCGTCGGTGAGCCAGGCGACGAAGGGGAAGTGCACGCCCATCCGCTGCTGCTTGGCCCGGCTGGTCAGGCCCAGCTTGACGCCGATCAGCTTCTCGCCGCGCTCCAGGCGCCTGGCGAGGTTGAGGTCCTGGATCTCGTAGCCGGTGTCGAGGTCGAGCCCGGGCCACTCGTCGGTGAACGGCGCGCGCTCGCGGCGCTCGTCCTCGCAGCGCAGCAGCTCGGCGGCGACGGACTCGACGTCCCAGCCGCCCGCGCGGGTGCCGCGCCGGCGCGGTCTCGGCGCTCATCAGCGCACGCCCATGCCGGCGAGGTCGCCGAGCTCGACGAGGTGGCTCTTCTCCTCGGCGAGCTGGAGGGCGATGTCGATGATCATGTCCTCCTGGCCGCCGACGTAGCCGTACTCGCCGACCTTGTCAGGATCTCGTGGGCCGGCACGTCGTAGCGCTCGGCGGCCCGCTCGGCGTGCAGCAGGAACGAGCTGTAGACGCCGGCGTAGCCCTGGGTGATCGACGCACGGTCCATCCACGGCAGGCGCGGGATGAACGGGCGCACGACGTCCTCGGCGGCCGAGAGCACCTCGCCGAGGTCGACGCCGGTGCGGATGCCCATCCGCTCGAAGGTCGCGGCGAGCACCTCGGTCGGGCTGTTGCCGGCCCCGGCGCCGAGGGCGCACAGCGCGCCGTCGATCTGCAGGGCACCGGCCTGGTAGGCGAGCACCGAGTTGGCGATGCCGAGGCTGAGGTTCTGGTGGCCGTGGAAGCCGACCTGCGCCTCCGGCGCCGATCTCGTCGATGACGGCCTTGATCCGCTCCTGCGCGTCGCGAGAGGACCAGCGCACCCGCGGAGTCGACGACGTAGACGCACTGGGCGCCGGCATCCACCATGATCCGGGCCTGCTCGGCGAGCTTCTCGGGCGAGGCCTTGTGGCTGAGCATGAGGAACCCGACGGTCTCCATGCCGAGCGCGCGGGCCGCACCGAAGTGCTGGATCGACACGTCGGCCTCGGTGCAGTGGGTCGCGATGCGCGCGACCGAGGCGCCGGCCGCGTGGGCGTTCTTCAGCTCGTGCACCGTGCCGAGGCCGGGGAGCATGAGGACGGCGATCTTGGCCTGGGTGGCCTCCTCGACCGCGGCCGCGATGAGCTTCATCTCGTCGACCTTGGAGAAGCCGTAGTTGAAGCTCGAGCCGCCGAGGCCGTCACCGTGCGAGACCTCGATGACCTGCACGCCGGCCCGGTCGAGGGCGTGCACGACACCGCGCACCTGCTCCTCGGTGAACTGGTGGCTCATCGCGTGCGAGCCGTCGCGCAGCGTGGAGTCGGTGATCCGCAGGTCGCGCACGCCGCCGGCCGTGGGGGTGTTGGCGAGCACGTCGGTCTCGGTCAGCTCGTCGACGACGACGGGGACGTCCTCGGGGCGGATGGTCATGTCACCCATGTCAGACACCGGCCTTCTGCGCGTCGGCGCCGGCGCCGACGAGCTGGTCAGGGACGTCGCCGAGCTGGGCCGAGGACTTCCACGTGGACGCGACGCCGAGCCGGTGGGCGACCATGATGTCGCCGACCCGGGCCGCGGCCGCGGTGATGATGTCGAGGTTGCCCGCGTAGTCGGGCAGGTAGTCGCCGCGGCCCTTGACCTCGATGGGCACGAACACCCGGGCCATGCCCTTCCAGGTGTCGCGGGCGTGGTCGAACTGGGGGTCGGCGCGCAGGTGGTAGCCGGGCACGTAGTCCTGCACCTCGGCGACCATCGCGTGGATCGAGGCGAGGATGCGGTCCTGCAGCTGGCTCCGGGCTCCGCGGCCTCGGCCGGGATGGCGCAGAAGACCGAGTTGCGCATCATCAGCGGCGGCTCGACCGGGTTGAGGATGATGATCGCCTTGCCCCGCTCCGCGCCGCCGACGACCTCGAGGGCCTGCGACGTGGTCTCGGTGAACTCGTCGATGTTGGCACGCGTGCCCGGGCCGGCCGACCTGCTCGAGATCGAGGCGACGATCTCGGCGTACGGCACCGGGACGACGGAGGAGACGGCCTTGACCATCGGCGTCGTGGCCTGGCCACCGCAGGTGATCATGTTGACGTTCACGGCGTCGAGGTTGAAGTCGAGGTTGACCGGGGGGCAGAGGTACGGCCCGACCGCCGCCGGCGTCAGGTCGACGGCGAGGATGCCGGCCTCGGCGTAACGCGGTGCGTTCGCCTCGTGCGCCTTGGCCGAGGTGCACTCGAAGACGATGTCCGGCAGCTCGTCCTGGGCGAGCAGCCAGTCGACGCCCTCGTGGCTGGCCTCGAGGCCGAGCGACCTGGCGCGGCGCAGCCCGTCGGATGCCGGGTCGACGCCGACCATCCAGCGCGGGTCGAGCACGTCGCTGCGGCGGATCAGCTTGAACATCAGGTCGGTGCCGATGTTGCCGGGCCCGACGATGGCGGCGGTGCCCTTGGTCCTGGGGGTGGTGGACATGACGCTCCTCAGACGAATCGAGCGGTGACGCTGCCGAGCCCGGCGAACGTCGCGGTGAAGGTGTCGCCCGCGGCGACGGCGGACATGGCGCAGACCGAGCCGGGCAGCACGACGTGGCCCTTCTCGAGGGTGACCCCGCGGGCGCCGACGGTGTTGGCGAGCCAGACCAGGGAGTTCAGGGGTGAGCCGAGCACTGCGCCGCCGGCCCCGGTGCCGACGACCTCGCCGTTGCGGTGGAAGGTGGCGCCGGCCAGGCGCAGGTCGACCGCGCCGACGTCGGTCGGGGTCGAGCCGAGCACGACGGCCCCCGAGCTCGCGTTGTCGGCGATGGTGTCGAACAGGCCGATCCTCCAGTCGCGGATCCGGCTGTCGACGATCTCGAGCGCGGGGAGCACGAAGTCGATCGCGCGCAGCGCCTCGTGCACGGTGACGCCCGGGCCCTTGAGCGACTTCTTGAGCACGAAGGCGACCTCGGGCTCGATGCGGGGCTGCACGAACAGGTCGATCGGGATGGGCATGTGCTCGAGGTGGAAGAAGTCGTCGAGCAGGTGGCCGTAGTCCGGCTCGGAGACGCCGAGCAGCCGCTGCATCGCGGCGCTGGTGAGGCCGACCTTGTGACCCTGCACGGTTCGGCCGCTCGCCAGGCGCTCGTCGATCTGGAGCAGCTGGATCGCGTAGGCGTCCTCGAGGGTCATCCCCTCGTGCGTCGCGGTCAGGGGCTCGAGTGGCTCCTTGGAGTCGTAGGCCGTGAGCAGCGCAGCGGCGACCTGCTGGCGGGTCTGGTGGTCCACGGATCGTCCTTCCTGGGAGCCCACGCGCCCGGGCGGGCGGTCACGGCGGCCTTCTCTTCACGACGGTACGGAGGAGGGATGGAGGCGCGCGGCACGTTCCGCTCCCGGGAACGTCGCAGCCGCGGGTCCGGACCGGACCCGCGGCTACGGTGTGGACGTCAGGCGTGGTGCGCGAGCGCGATCCGCCGGCTGGCGGCGACGAGCACGGGAACGAGCCGGTCGACCTGCGGCTGGATGGTCTCGCTCGGGCCGAACACCGAGACCGAGGCGATGGCAACCCGGCGGAAGATCACGGGGACGGCCACCGAGGAGGCGCCGTCGAAGGACTCGCTGTGCGACACGGCGTAGCCGACCTTGCGCACGCTCTCGAGGCAACGGTCCCAGTCGGCCTCGGTGCGCACCGTGTGGCTGACGCGGGGTGGGAAGCCCGCGCGGCGGCGGGCCAGGTCGGCCTGCGGGTTCCATGCCGCGATGGCCTTGCCGCTGCTCGTCGTGTGCGCGGGTAGGCGCCGGCCGAAGTGTCCGAGGATGCGTACGCCGTCGCTGTTCTCGATGCGCTCGACGAAGACGATGTCGGGGCCGTCTGGCACCGACAGGTTCACGGTGAGCCCGGTGGCGGTCGCCACCTGGCGCAGGAACGGCAGGGCGACGTGGCGCAGCTCGTTGCGGGCGAGCGCCAGCTGACCCGAGCTCGTACACGTGCAGGCCCAGGCGGTACTGCCCGGAGAGGGGGTCCTGCTCGACGAAGCCGCGGCTGGCCAGCGTCTGCAGGAGCCGGTGGGCCGTCGACTTCGCGACCCCGAGCCGGCGGGCGATGTCCGAGACCCCCAGCTCTCCGTCCGTGGCGAAGCACTCCAGCACGTCGAGCGCGCTGCCGACCGACTTCAGGCCGGAGCCGCCGGGGTCCGACACCGCCGACCGCTTGGGGGTGGTGGCGCACCATGCGTGCTCCTGCGCGACGATCGACATTGCTGGCTCCTCTGCCCGGTGTCCGATGGGATGACACTGGGCCCGGCCCCGTGGTTCGATCAACGAATGCGTCCCACTGAGCGGAACGGGCCCCCTGTGACCCTGCTCGCACGGGCCGCGTCGATCGTCGGGGCGTTCGACGAGCGGTCGCCGGTGCTGAGCCTGGCGGAGCTCACTCGGCGCACCGGGCCTGCCGAAGTCGACCGTGCACCGGATCGTCGCCGAGCTGGTCGAGCTACGCATCCTGGAGTGGCAGGAGTCCGGGGTGTCGGGGGTGGGGTATCACCTCGGGATGTGGCTCTTCGAGCGGGGCGAGCTCGTGCCCGTGCACCGCTCGCTGTCGGAGGCGGCGCTGCCGGTCATGGAGGACCTGCGCGAGGCGACCCGGCAACGCATCCACCTGGCGGTGCTCGAGGGGGTCGACGTCGTCTACGTGGAGATCCTCGGGCTCGAGCGGCATCGACGTGTCGTCGCGCACCGGCGGCCGCCTGCCGGCCCACGCCACCGGCGTGGGCAAGGTGATCCTCGCGTACAGCTCGGCCGCCACCGTGCGGGCGCGGGTGGAGGCGGGGCTGCCCCGACTGACCCCCCGCACCATCTCCACGCCGGGCGGGCTGACCCGGGAGCTGCGCAAGATCCGTTCGGTGGGCATGGCGCTCGATCTCGAGGAGTCGCACGCGGGGGTGTCCTGCGTCGCCGCCCCGGTGTTCGGGGCGGACCGCCGGGTCCGGGCGGGGCTGTCGGTGACCGGGGCCGACGGGGTCGGTCGACCCGGTGACCCTCGGCCCGGCGGTGCGCACGGCGGCGTTCACGCTGAGCCGCGTGCTGCGCGAGTCCGGCCTCTGACGTCTTCGCTCGTCGAGTCGGGTGCTGAAGTGGCGGCCCCGGTCAACCACCTGAGCACCCAGCTCGGATGCCGGCGGCCCGCGGCATCCGAGACCTGGAGTCCTCAACGCTTGATGAGGGGTGAGCGGACGCCGCCGGTGGCCTTGTCGCCCTCGTTGAAGAAGTCCTCGCGGTGGATGTCGCGCGGGAAGAGCCGCTTGCACATCAGCGTCTTCAGCGCGGCCTCGACCATGGGGGGCGGGCCGCAGAGGTAGCCGGCGCAGCTCCCGCAGGTCGGGTGGTCGGCAGCGATGACGTCGGTGACCATCCCGAAGCCGTAGGCCGTGGGGTCCCCGCGCAGTCGTCGGCGGTCTCCTCCGACAGGCACGGCCGGTAGGTGAACTGGTCGGGGAACTGCGCTCGCGAGAGAGGCGGAAGAACTCGACGTCATAGAGCCACTCGCGTGACCGGGCGCCTTGGTAGAGGGTGAGGTGCGCCGCTCGTAGGCGCCGTCCTCGAGCGCGTACCGGACCATCGACTTCAGCGGCGCCAGGCCGGTGCCGCCCCCGACGAGGATGGCGTGCCGGTCGTCGTCGGTCTTGAGCACGAACCGGCCGTAGGGGCCCGGAGACGGACACGGTGTCGCCGAGCGGCGAGCCCGCCGAACACCCAGCCGTCGGTGCCCCGCCCGCCGGGGACGTTGCGGACGTGGAACTCGAGCTCGCGCGGCTCGGTGGGCGGGTGAGGCGATCGACCAGGTGCGGTCGACCGCCGGAGCCCGTCTCGGGCCGGCACCTGGAACTTGAGGTACTGGCCCGCGTTGAAGCCGATCTCGCGGTCGAGCCCGATGACCAGGCGGATGGTGTCGAGGGCGATGTCGTTGAGCTCGATGACCGTGCCGGAGTAGTCCTGCACCGGGAAGACCTCGACTCGACTCGTCGACGTCGATGTCGGCCTCGATCGTGACGTCGGAGCGCGGGCAGGCCGTGCACGGGAGCAGCTTGCCCTCGTCGCGCTCGTAGTCCATCAGCGCGAAGGTGCTGGCCGCGCCGTGGTCGACGTCGCCGTCGAGCACCTCGGCCTTGCACGTCGCGCAGGTGCCGTGGGTGCAGGAGTGCGGGAGCCACACGCCGCTGCGCAGGCAGGCGTCGAGGATCGTCTGGTCCTCCCGGCACTCGACCTCGCGGCCGAGCGGCTCGACGGTGATCGTGTGGGTCTGGGTCATGGTGGCTTCCTGGCGCGGTCCGGTGTGGTGGTGGTGGTGGGACCACGTCGTCCGCCGGCACGGCGACGGTGACCGGCCGGCGGACGACGTGGGGGATCGGGTCGGGCCGTCAGGCGACGACCCGCATCCCGATGACGTCCTTGTGCCCGATGCCGATCTCCTCGAGGGTCTGGTCGTCGCGCGGGTCGAACTGCCTCGCCGTGCAGCGTCCAGACACGGCGGGCCGACGGGTCGAAGTCGGGGTCCTCCTCGGCATAGGGGATCGACGAGCCCGTTCCAGAAGTCGGCCCAGGCCATCGCCTTGGGTGCCCGGAAGCACGCCGCGGCGCAGAACCAGGGGTTCTCCTGGAACCACAGGTGGACCAGCTGGTCGTCGCCGTACAGCTCCTGGCGGGAGCGGGACGGGAACTCGTAGGTGCCGATGCTCCTTGACGGCCATGGGTCAGGCCTCCGATCCGATGTCGGGAGTGGTCAGCGGCGTTGTGCCACTTGTTCCAGTTGCTTGTCGTCGACGGAGCCCTTGTACTCGCCGCTGTCGCCGTCCTGCAGGCCGTACCACTGCGAGCACGTCGGGCAGGGTCGGGCCGCCGCAGTTGCCCTGGTAGATCTGGTGCACCGGGAGCCAGGCCTGGACGTACTTCTCCGGCTCGCGCTCGAAGATCCACTGGCAGCCGTTGGAGCAGGTCTGGAACGTCTCGCCGTTGTAGTGCGACTCGCGCTGGCAGATCAGCGTGGTCGGGTCACCGGGCTCGGTGAACGCCATCGGGATCTGGCAGACCTGGCACAGCTGCGGCAAGCCGCGCACGAAGTGCCGGCCGCCGGCCGCGATGTTCTTCTTCTCCTTGTCCCACAACGGCTGGTAGAACTTCTCGAAGGTGCCTGGGTAGGTCCTGCGAGAGCCACTTCAGGTGCTCGTCGTCGGGGACGCTCGTGGTGAAGCCGGCGGCGAACGAGAACTGGTAGAGCACCCAGTAGACCTGGTGGGAGAGGATCTCCTTCTCGGCGATCGCGTCCTCGACGTGCTTGGGCGGGGTGATGCCGTAGAAGGCGAGGTCCTCGAACAGGCCCTTCATCATCTGCTCCTCGAAGTAGAGCTCGAAGGCCTCCTTCCAGCTCATCACCTTGCGCGGGAGCATGTAGTCGAGCATCTGGGCGACGAGGCGATGACCCGGTAGCCCCGCCAGAACCACTTGTCGATCCAGGCCTGCACGATCGGCACGTTCGCCTCGTCCTGCTCGAGGAGGAACTTGATCGCCTCGAGGCCCAGGGTCATGTGCCGGGACTCGTCGCTCTGCGCCGAGAAGCCGAAGGTCATCGTCGGCAGGTCACCGTTGAAGACGCGCCCGACATGAACGGCACGAACAGCAGGTTGGTCAGCAGGTACTCGAAGCGAGAACCAGATGGCGATGAGGAACTCGAACGGGCCGGCCGACAGTGGCGTCGTCGAAGAACGACTTCGGCACCGACAGGTACCAGACCCGGTCGTACTGCTCGAGCCGTAGTTGTGGAACCCGCCGTAGTACTTGTTGTAGTTGCTCGAGCGTGTGGATCTCGGTCTGCGTGTGGCGCAGCTCGTCGATCGACTGGCACATGCGCCGCGAACCGCGGGCCGGGGCCGTTGAGGTGGCGAGCCAGGAAGGCGAAGTTGCGGTGCGCTGCGTACTCCAGCGGCGTGACGCCCTGGAGGAACAGCTTCATCGCGTTGAGGTAGCGGCGCGTCGGTCAGGGACAGGTGGCCCTGGCTCTGGGCGAACCCGTCGAGCACGGCGTAGAGGCGCTTGTCCTTCTCGGCCTGGTACTTGTGTACGCGTCGACCGTGAGGCGGAAGGGGTCCTCCCACTTGCGTCCAGTCGTGGATCTTGATGCCCTCGAACTCGGTGTAGGGGAACACGCTCGGACTTCGACGTAGCTCGGCTCCAGTCGAGGTCACGGGTGAGCGCCTCGTAGCGCTGCTTCATGGTCAGCTTGCGCGGGGTTGGGCATGGCATGTTCGTGGCCTCCTCAGTGGTCCCAGGCGATGACGATCTCGTCGTCATCCCATTCCTTGATGTGCCCGAAGTAGCTCACGATCGCGAGCTGGAACTCGTGCGTCTCCCACTCGCGGCCGAGGCGCTCCTCGACCGACTCACGGGTGATGACGAGGCGGCCGGGTGCGGTGATCCGCACGAGCCCCGGCATGTGCTGCACGGTGCAGCCGTCGTTCGTCAGCTCGATGGCCTCGACGACGGAGCGGTTGGTCTCGTTCTCCTGGATGTCCACGCCGACGGTGCGGGTGGCAGCGGTGGTGCTCATGCTCGTGGTCCTTCCCGGTCAGGCGGTCAGCGCCGCGACGGCGTCGCGGACGGAGGTGGCTGCGGTGTCGAGCGCCGCGGTGGAGCCGGCGCCCACGAGCTCGTCGGCGCGGGCGGCGACGGGGCTCATCGCGGCGAGCGCGGCGTCGAGGGCCTCGGCGGTCGTCGTGGCGAGCAGTGCCTTGTTGGCGGCACCGGTCTCGGGGTCGGCGGCCCAGGCCTTGTACAGGGCGTCGACCCACTTGCGCTGGTCCTTGAACCACGAGGAGAGGTGCTGCGCGACCAGGCTGTACGAGCCGGCGCCCCTGGTCGATCGCGGCGTCGTCGAGGTGCGTGTAGAACAGCGAGTAGAGAGGCGGTCCAGCGACGTCGAGACGCGACCAGGGCCTTGCCCCAGTCCTTCTCGAGGAAGAGCTCCTCGACGTAGCGGCGCAGGCCCTGCAGCGCGGCGTCCTCGACCCAGCGGGTCTTGGCGTCGCCAGCAGCTCGGCCGTGCCACCGCCGAGGGCGATGCCGACCCGGCTGAGCGCCTGCGCGTTGCCGATCCGGTCGAACGCGGCGTAGGCGGCGCACTGGGTGATCGTCGTGCCGAAGCCGAAGCGGGCGATGTCGCACGACACCATCTGGGCGCCCGGACTCGTAGTGCCGCAGCGGCACGACGAGCTCGCCGAGCACAGCCGACCAGGCGTCGGGGAGCCGGGAGAGCAGGTCACGCGAGTCGAGGTAGTCCAGGGTGGAGGCCACGGCATCCGCCATCGCGGCCCGCGAGTGACGTAGGGGGCGTAGTAGTACTGCCGCGGGTCGGTGAACGAGTAGGGGTCGGTCAGCCGGAAGGCGCTGAACGCCTCGTCGTAGATCTCGTGCGCGGGGTCCCACAACGGCCGGTAGTGGAAGTTCTCCTTCGGCCTGGATGTCGATGCTCCCTTCCTCGTAGCGGGATGCCGGCCGGTCGCCGTAGCGCGTCACGAGGTGGGTGAAGGTCTTGCGCGGCGGCTCGATGACCTGGGTTCGCAGTTCGTACTGCACGGTGCCTCCTTGGGAGCGGTGGAGCGTGGGGATTCAGGGGACGTGGTGGTGGGAGACGCCGGACTCGACGAGCAGGCGAACGATGAGGTCCGGGAGCGCGTCCGGGCCGTCGAGCTCCTGGGGCAGCTCGGACGTCGAAGCCGTCGCCGACGAGGCGGCCGTAGGCCGTGCCGTCCTCGAACGTCGTCGACACCCGAGCCGCTCGGCTCGCGGTGGGTCACGCGGAAGGCGAGCTCGTGGGGCAGCGTCTCGTCGACGAGGTCGAGACGGTCGTCGGCCGGGCCGAGGATCGCGTTGGCCTCGCTGACGAGCTGTTCGGCCAGCGAGCGGATGGCGACCTGGCGGTCGGCGCCGGTGCCGGTGGCGATCCGGCGGCTGATCCGGGTCTCCGGCATCGGGGCGATCTCCTCGACGTCGGGCAGCTCGTCCTCGGGCGTGCCGACGATCTCGGCGACGCGCAGCATGAACGGGGTCATCGTGCGTCCTCTCCTGGAGATGGGTCGGTGGGTGCCGACGGCTGCGCAGCGCAGCGCGAGGCGGCGGAGGGCGGCGGCACCGGCGGCGGCGACATCCTTGTCCTGGGCTGGCGGACCCACCGGAGGCGCCGACGGCGCCCGACGAAGTGCCGTCGACGACGACGGGCACGCCACCGGCGAAGGCGGCGACCCGGCCGCGCTGGCCGATGCCCTCACGGACGGCGTCCTCGCCGGCGATGGCGGCGTAGAAGACGTCGGTGGCCAGCCCGCCGAAGCCGGCGACGGTCCAGGCCTTGTCCTGGGCGATCGAGCCCGGACACGGCGAAGGCACCGTCCATCCGGGCGAACGCCAGCAGACGTGCCGGCGGTGTCGGTCACCGCGACGTTGAAGGCCCCGCCGATCTGCTCGGCCCGCGCGAGGGCGGCCTCGAGCGCGACCCGTGCCCCGGCATACGTCAGGGCGGTCTCGGTGCGCACGAGCATGATCGGCTCCTCGTCGGCAGTGACGCTGGGTCGAGCAGGGTGGTTGATCGGGCAGGGGCCACCGAGGTGACGGCGGCCGAGGCGCGCCGCCGTCACCGGGGGTGGCGATGGGTCGGTCAGGTCAGGTGAGGACCGAGGTGAAGGCGTCGTTGAGCTCGCGGGAGTGGTAGAACACGCCCTTGCCGAGTGCCTCGGGGGTCCACACTGACATCGGACGGTCGGGGTAGGCCAGGTAGCCGCCGGCGAAGACCTCGTTGCGGTTGCCCGACGGGTCGAAGAAGTAGACCGTCTGGCCGCGGGTGATGCCGTGGCGGGTCGGGGCCGAAGTCGATCGGTACGTCGTCCATCGAGAACAGGTCCGCGGCGCGGCCGACCTCGCCCCAGCTCACCGAGCCGGAAGGCGAAGTGGTGCAGCTTGCCTTGGGGCCGGCGAGCACGGCGAGCTGGTGGATCTGGTGTGCTGGCTCGTCATCCAGGTGCGCGATGATGTCGGCGTCGGAGTCCAGGCTGGTCTGCACCCGCTCGGTCGGGTAGAAGTCGAAGACGTCGGTGAGGAAGCGGTCCATCAGCCCGGGTCCTCGGCCGTGATGCAGCGAGTGGTCGAGAGCGGGGACGCCGACACCGACAGGTGGCGGGGGAAAGCGTCAGGGTTGATGGGTGCCGACCTCGGTGCCGACGAGGTGGCCTCGTGGTAGACCTCGAAGACGTGGTCGGACGGGGTGGTGAACCGGATGCCGTCGCCGATCTCGGGGTTGTCGCCCTTGCTCATCCGCTCGACGGTGACAGCCGAAGGCGTGGCCTTCTTCTCGATATCGTCGAGGTCGCTGGAGTACTGCGACCTTCCAGCCGAACTTGACCAGGCCGACGCCGCCCTCCTCGAGGACGACCGAGTGGTGGTCCCACTCGTCCCAGGCCTTGTAGTAGATCTTGTTGCCCTCGGCGTGGGTCTCGTAGAGGCCCAGCGTGTTGGCGTAGTGGTCCTTGGCCTCGGCCATGTCCGTGACGCGGACATGGGCGTAACCCATCCTCATGACTCCCATTGCTACTCCTTGTGGGTGGTGCCGGCCGGGGAGGACGCGGCTGCGTAGGCCTCGGCGCGCTGCCGGGCCTTCTCGTTGATCTGGTGCAGGAAGGTGCTGACGAGGCGCACGGACTCGCCCCGGAGCTCGATGGTGACGTCCGTCTCCGGGACGGCACGGCAGCTGAGGCACGTGCCGTCGTGGCGCTCGGCATCGGTGATGACCGTGTCGGCGATCGGGTGGTTGTACTGGAACTCTCCGGAACGGCAGTCGACCTTGCAGATCGCGCAGCCACCGCGCCGGCAGCCGACCGTGTAGGCGAACCCCGCCTTGTAGAGGCCGCTGAGCACGGTCTCCCCCGGTTCGAGGTAGATGACCTCGCCCGTGGGGTGGATCGTCACGGTCGGCACTGGCGCTCCCTTGCGTTCAGTGGTGGGGCGGCACCGTGCCGTCCCACAACGAGAGTCGCCGAGCCCCGGGGGAACGACCACGACGTTCCTCATCACGGAACGTCGGGCAGTCACCGGCGCCTGGTCCGGGCCGCTGGTCGGCATGCGCCGAGGGCCGCGCGTCAGCGACGCAGCGCGGAGGGCCGCGCGTCAGCGGCGCAGCGCCGAGGGCCCGCGCGTCAGCGGCGCAGCGCCGCGGCCATCCGCTCCTGGGCGACCGCCGAGTGGAAGAGCAGCCCCGACAGTCGGGCCATCTCGTCGCCGCGCTCGTCGAAGGCGGCGACGAGGTCGGCCGACAGCAGCCGCTTGGCCTCGACCAGGCCCTGGCGGGCCCCGGCGCGCAGGTCGTCGAGCACGCGGGCCACCGCGGCATCCATGGCATCGGCGGGTTCGACGTGCGTCACCAGGCCCTGGCGGCTCGCCTCAGCCGCCCCGAACGAGCGGCCGGTCAGGAACCAGTCGGATGCCGCGCGCGGGCTGAGCCGGGCCCGCAGCGGGATGGAGATGACCGCGGCCGCGAGCCCCAGCCGCACCTCGGTGAGGGCGAAGGTCACGTCGTCGCGGCACACGACGACGTCGGCGGACGCCACCAGGCCCAGACCTCCGGCGCGCACCGGCCCGTCGAGCCGGCAGACCACCGGAACCGGCAGGTCGGCGATGGCCCGTTGGAGGGCGATGATGCGCCGGGCGGCCTCGACCATGTCGACGGTCGCCGCCTCCTTGAGGTCGGCGCCCGCGCAGAACACCGGGTGCGACGAGCGCAGCAGCACACCGTGCAGCGACTCGTCGGCGCCGGCCTCGGCGAGCTGCTCGGTGAGGTCGGCGACCAGCCGGCGGGAGAGCGCGTTGCGGTTGGCGGGGGAGTCGAGGGTGAGCACCGCGATGCGGTCGTCGTCGGCCCGGTGCACCAGTGCGTCGCTCACGGGCCCGACCCTAGCCAGTTCTTCCCGCGTTGGGTGCTCAGGTGGTTGCCGGGACAGCCGTTCCAGCACCCACCCCGAGCTCAGGCGGCGGTACGAACGTGGAAGACCGGCATCCCGGGGGCAACGGCCGCGATCTCGGCGTCCGTGGACTTCGTGGACAGGCCCTCGACGAAGCGACCGACCTCCCAGCCCCAGCGGGTGAGGTAGACCCGCAGCACCGGCACGCGGTCACCGACCGGCAGCTCCACGAGCTCGACGGCCTCGGCGCGCCTGCCCAGGCGCAGCTCACCCCCGCCGGCGGCCCTGGCGTTGCGCACCCACTGGGTGTTGCCGCGCGGGGCGACCAGGTAGCGCTCGCCGTCGAGCTCGAGCAGGTTGACCGGCACGCTGCGCGGCTCGCCGCTCGTGCGGCCGCGCACGACCAGCACCCGAGAGCCGAACAGGCTGATGCCGTGCGCCGTGAGCCACCGCACGACCGCGGCCGACCAGGCGTCCATCCGGCCGCCGGGCGCGACGTAGCGGTTCGGGTCGACCGGGGCGGGCGGGGTGGTCGGGGGGTGGTCGTTCGCGGGCTGGTTCATGCGGGCCTCCATCGGTTCTGGTGAGAGCAGTGCTCTCACGTCGTTGCCACCAGAGTCGCGCACGAGGCGGCACCTGTCAAGAGCACTGCTCTCGGTTGTGGCAGGATGCCGGCATGACCACCGACCGCGCCCGCCGCCGCGAGGACGTCACGGCCCGCGTGCTCGAGATCGGCCGGCAGCACCTCGCCGAGCACGGCGCCGCAGGACTGAGCCTGCGCGCGGTCACCCGGGACCTCGGCATGGTGTCGTCGGCGGTCTACCGCTACGTGGCCAACCGCGACGAGCTGCTCACCCTCCTGCTCGTCGACGCCTACGGCGCCCAGGCGGATGCCGTGCAGGCGGCGGTCACGTCCGCCGCCGACCAGCGCTGGCCCGACCGGCTGCTCGCCGCGGCCCACGCGTTCCGGGCCTGGGCCGTCGCCGAGCCCAGCCGCTACGCCCTGCTCTACGGCAGCCCGGTGCCCGGGTACGCCGCCCCGCCGGAGGTGACCATCGAGCCGGGAACGCGCGTGATCGGCATCCTGCTCGCTCTGGTGGCCGAAGGGGTCACCCGTGGCGACGTGCCCGACCGGCCGGCACCGCACGACCCGCCCGAGCCGCTGGCGGGTGACCTGCGGGTGGTCGGTGCCGAGGTCGGCCTGGCCACCCACCCGGCCGTGCTGTCGCGGGCGTTGTTGGTCTGGGCCACCGTCGTCGGCGCCACCAGCCTCGAGGTGTTCGGGCAGTACGGCGCCGACACCTTCCGCGACCCCCGGCAGGCCTACGACCAGCAGGTCCGGATGGTCCTGGACGTGCTGCGCGGCGGCCTCGACCAGCCCTGACCTTCCGCGAAGTCAGGAGCAGTTCGCGGGCTCAGGTGCGTGTACGACCCTGACTCGGCGAAGTGCTCCTGACTCCGCGACGAGAACCGATCGTGGGGGTCGGCGGCGGGGAGAGACGGGCGGGGCTCGGCGGCAACGGGAGGCAGGCGCGGGGATCACCGGCAGCGGCGAAACGGGCGCGGGGTCAGCGGCCGGCGGCCAGTCGGGCCAGGTGGGCCCGCACGACCGCGTCGACGAGCAGGGTCGGGAACTCCTCGCGGTAGAGCAGCTTGAGCGTGCTGGCCCCGGAGCTGTGCGCCTCGAGCGCCGTCGCTCGCCTCGGCGTCGAGGTCCTCGGCCGGCGGCAGCGGGTAGATCGCCAGGTGCTCCTTCCAGGCCGACGCGTGCAGCAGGCGGTGGCCGTCGACCAGGAAGGTCGGCATGTTGTACGACAACGTCTCGGTCGCGTCGGGAGCATGCCGGCGGACGAGCTCGCGCACTCCCTGGAAGAACACGCGGCCGGTCTCCGGAGCGGTCTGGAGGTAGCGGTCCACGGCATCCGGCATCGCAGTCATGGCCGGCATCCTGCCGCGTGCCGCGCCGCCGGTCGAGCCTCGACCCGCGAAGTCAGGAGCACATCGCGGGCTCAGGTGCGCACACAGGCCATGACGTGGCGAAGTGCTCCTGACGTCGCGGACACCTGGCTCAGCCGTAGGTGTCGCGGGGGCCCCGGCCGTCCTGCACGCGGCGCTGACCGCGCGACCACGACGGCGCACCCGGGCCGACCACCCTCAGCTCGGCGACCGTACCCTCGCCGACGTCCTGCGCCAGCCGGGCGAGCAGGCTGGAGGAGAGCAGCCGCAGCTGGGTCGCCCAGGCGGTGGAGTCGGCCCGCACGGTGAGCACCCCCTCGACGAAGTCGACCGGCGCGCAGTGCTGGGCGACCTCGGGCCCGACGATCTGCGGCCAGCGCCCGATGACGGCCCCCACCGCGACGTCGACGGCCCACCCGCGCTCGGTCACGAACTGGTCGAGCTGGTCGCCGAGCAGCTTCGGGTCTCGCCCCGTGCCGGATCGGTCGCCGACCGGCACGTCCTTGGTGCGCCGGCGGGGTCGCAGGCCCGGTCGCAACCCCTTGGCCTTGGCGGCGGCACGCGCCCTCGCGAGCGCGGCCGCGGCGGCCTCGCCGGCGTCACCGATGCCGGGTAGCGCATCGTCCGCCGGATCCGTTGTGCCGGAACCGTTCTCGTCGTCCGGGGCCGGCAGCACCTCGTCAGTCACGCTCGACCACCGACCCCAAGGTCACCACGTACGTGCGCCCGGAGAGCTCGGCTGGCACGTCCTCCGGCACCGCGGCCGTGATGACCACCTGCTCGCAGTCCGTGATCATCGCGGCCAGCCGCTCGCGCCGGCCCGAGTCGAGCTCGGCGAACACGTCGTCGAGCACCAGCACCGGGTCGTCGCCCAGGTCGTGCCGCAGCAGCTGGTAGGCGGCGAGCTTGAGCCCGAGCGCGAACGACCAGGACTCGCCGTGGCTCGCGTAGCCCTTGGCCGGCAGCTCGCCGAGGGTGAGGACGACGTCGTCGCGGTGCGGCCCGACCAGGCAGACGCCCCGCTCCACCTCCTGGCCGCGCACCTGCGCCAGCGTGGCGAGGATCTCGGTGCGCAGCTCGTCGACCTCGGGCACCTCACCCGCCGCGATCCTGGCGGCCGTCTCCTCGCGCAGCGACGACTTGTACGACACCCGGGCGTCCGACTGGCCCGCGCTGACCTCGTCGTAGGCCTTGCCGAGGTAGGGGCCGAGGTCGCGCAGCAGCCGCAGCCGCGCATAGAGCAGCTGTGACCCGACCTCGGCGAGGTGCGAGTCCCAGACGTCGAGGGTGTGCAGCGCCGACTCCCGCTCTGCGACGACATCACTGCCCTCGACGGATGCCGGCCGCGCACCTCGGCGCCCGCCTCGCCGCAGCACCGGCGCCGCCGACTTGAGCAGGGCCCCACGCTGCTTGAGGATCTTGTCGTAGTCCGAGCGCACCCCCGACCACCTCGGCTGCCGCGCGACGAGCAGCTCGTCGAGGAAGCGACGGCGTTCGCCCGGGTCGCCCTTGACCAGGGCGAGGTCCTCGGGGGCGAACAGCACGGTGCGCAGGGTGCCGAGCACGTCACGCGGGCGGGGCAGCGGGGAGCGGTTGATCCGGGCCCGGTTGGCCCGGCCCGGCGTGATCTCGAGCTCGAGGAGGGTCTCGCGCCCGTCGCGCACGACCGCGCCGCGGATGATGGCCTGGGTCGCACCGAACCGCACGAGCGGGGCGTCGGTCGCGACCCGGTGGCTCGACAGGCTCGCGAGGTAGCCCAGGGCCTCGACCAGGTTGGTCTTGCCCTGGCCGTTGAGCCCCACGAGGGTCGTCACTCCCGGGTCGAGGGGCAGCTCCGCGCTGGTGTAGCTGCGGAAGTCGACGACGGTGAGGTGCCGGACGTGCACCCGGCGCTCAGCTCTTCTTGGCGGCGCGCTTCCGCGTCGAGCCGGTGCCCGAGGTCGGCCCGGCGGACGCCACACCCCTGCCGCTCGACGACGTGGCCCCGCCACCCGAGGAGGGCCCCGCGGCTGCCGCCTTGCGTCCCTTCGCCGCGGCGGCCTTCGCCGAACGGGTCGGTGCCTCCTTGCGGTCGGCCTTCTTCCTCGCCGCGTCGGCGCTCTTGGGCCCGGCGACAGCCTCGGCCCGCAGGCCGTCACCCTCGGCGATGGTCATGACCTGGTGCCCACCGAACTGCCCGCGCAGGGCCGCGACGGCCTGCAGGGTCGGCGACGACTCCTGGCGCGAGGCGAACCGGGCGAACAGCGAGGCCGAGATGACCGGCATCGGCACCGCGAGGTTGATGGCCTCCTCGACCGTCCACCGGCCCTCGCCGGAGTCGGAGGTGTAGTCGGAGACGTCCTGCAGGCCGGGGTTCTCCTCGAGGGCCTTGACCATGAGGTCGAGCAGCCAGGACCGCACGACGGTGCCGCGGCTCCACGCCTTGAACGCCCCGGGGACGTTCTCGACGATGTCCTTCTTCTCGAGCAGCTCATAGCCCTCGGCGTAGGCGTGCATCAGGCCGTACTCGATGCCGTTGTGCACCATCTTCGTGTAGTGGCCCGGCGCCGACCTTGCCGGCGTGGACGAAGCCCTCGTCACGGGGGCCCTCGGGCCGCAGCGCGTCGAAGACGGGCATCGCCTTCCTCACGTTCGCGGCCGTGCCCCCGACCATGAGGCCGTAGCCGTTGTCCAGCCCCCAGATGCCTCCGGAGACCCCGCAGTCGAGGTAGCCGATGCCCTTGGCCTTGAGGAGCTTGTCGTTCTCGAAGTCGTCGGTGAACTTGCTGTTGCCGCCGTCGATGACCAGGTCACCCTTGTCGAGCAGGTCGGCCAGCTTCACGACCGTGTCCCTGGTGGGAGCACCGTGCGGCACCATGACCCACACGACTCGCGGCGCGTCGAGCTTCTTGACCATGTCGGCCAGCGAGCGGGCGTCCGAGACGGCCTTGTTGCGGTCGTACCCCACGACCTCGTGCCCGGCGCGGCGGATCCGCTCGCGCATGTTGCCGCCCATCTTGCCCAGACCGACCAGACCCAGCTGCATCTCGTGACTCCTCGTGGTGTGTGGTGCGGCGACGGTGAGGTGCGTTCGAGGGGAAGGCTACGCCCGCGGCATCCGCTGTGGCCGCTCGGATCGCAGCAGGTCAGGAGGCGAAGCGGACCGGCATGAGCACGTAGCGGTACGAGGTGTCGGCCTCGCCGTCCTCCTCGGCCTGCCCGGAGAGCACGGCGGGGCGCGAAGCCTGGGTGAACGAGATCCGGCTGTACGGGGTGCCGACGGCGCCCAGGCCGTCGAGCAGGTAGGTCGGGTTGAAGGCGATCTCGATCTCGGGCCCGGTCAGCACGGCCTCGACCGCCTCGGACGCCTGTGCGTCGTCGCCGGCGCCGGCCTCGATGGCCACCTGTCCCTCGCTGAACCGCAGCCGCACCGGGGTGTTGCGCTCGGCGACCAGTGCCACGCGCTTGACGGCCTCGACGAGGTCGGCGGTCTTGATGACCGACTCGGTCTCGGAGGTCGTGGGGAAGATCGAGGAGACCTTGGGGTACTCGCCGTCGAGCAACCGTGTCGTCGTGCGGCGCCGCCCGGCCTCGAAGCCGACCAGCCCGTCTCCACCGGCGGCCGTGCCGAGCGCGACGTCGATCGAGCCGCTGGCGCCCAGCGAGCGCGCGGTGTCGGAGAGCGTGCGCGCCGGGATCAGCACGACGTGGCTCGCGTCGGTCGACGTGGGGTTCCAGTGCAGCTCGCGCATCGCCAGGCGGTAGCGGTCGGTGGCGAGCAGCGTCATGGTGTCGCCCTCGATCTCGACCCGAACACCGGTGAGGATCGGCAGGGTGTCGCCGCGGTCGGCCGCGACGGACACCTGGGCGACGGCCTGGGTGAACAGGTGTCCGTCGATGCTGCCGCTGGGCTCGGGGGAGGCCGGCAGGGTGGGGTAGTCGTCGGCCGGCATCAGCAGCAGGCTGAAGCGCGACGAGCCGCAGGTGACCTGCACCTTCGATCCGTCGGTGGCGATGTCGATCGGCCGGTCGGGCAGGTTGCGCGAGATGTCGGCCAGCAGCCGGCCGAGCACGAGCACGGTGCCGGGCTCGGCGACCTCGGCGGCGACGGTGATCTTGGCCGAGACCTCGTAGTCGAACGCCGACAGGGTCAGCGTGCCGTCGTCGTCGGCCTGCATCAGGATGCCGGCCAGGACCGGTACCGGGGGACGGGCGGGAAGGCCGCGCGCCACCCAGGTGACCGCCTCGGCCAGGACGTCGCGCTCGACGCGGAACTTCACGGCTTAACCACCTTCGTCCGGCGCGAGGTCTCGCGCCCTGCGTGCACATCAAGATCCCCGTCCGCTGTGGTCGAGCAGGCTCACGGGCGACGCCGACGCAGGCGGGGTCATGACACTAGTGCACACCTCGAGGTCGCGGTACCTGATCCCGGGAGGAGTGGGCCGGCTCCCGGTTCGTGTCGTTCGGGTCGTGCTCGGGGCCGGATCGGAGTTCCAGGGATCTCGTCGTAGTGGTAGGAGCTGTGGATCCTGTGGACGCCGGGCCGTCGGCGCAGGTGGGCCCGGCGATCCCGGTGTGGACAGGCGGTAGACGGCCTGGTGGACGACGGGCCCCGGGTGTTGACGGTCGGGTGGGCTTCACCGGTCGTCCACCACGACGTCCCACCGCGTCCACCCCGACACGCTGCTCGTCCACAGTCGTCCACAGGGGGTGTGGACAACTCTCGGTCGGACGCGTGTGGCTCGTGGTCCGAGGCGAAGTTGTCCACAGGGTTCCCCACAGGACGTGGATGCGTCCGGTACCTGCTCGTAACACGGGCACGCGCGGCGTCCGGCACCTGGCCGTGCTCAGCAGAGCGGGGCCCAAGATTCGACAGGGTCTGCACAGGCGATGTGGACGACCTGTGGACAACTCCGTGTACGCCGGGGCAGGTCAGTGCGACTGCTGCTTGATCCGGTTGGTCAGCTCGGTCACCTGGTTGTAGATCGCCCGCCGCTCGGCCATCAGCTGGCGGATCTTCTTGTCGGCGTGCATCACGGTGGTGTGGTCGCGGCCGCCGAACTGCTGGCCGATCTTCGGCAGCGACAGGTCGGTGAGCTCGCGGCACAGGTACATCGCGATCTGCCGGGCCGTGACGAGCACCCGGGAGCGGGACTGGCCCTGCAGGTCGTCGAGGGTCAGCCCGAAGTAGGCGGCCGTCTGGGCCATGATCGTCGCCGGCGTGACCTGGCTGGAGGCGTCGTCGGGGATCAGGTCGCGCAGCACGATCTCGGCCAGGCTCATGTCGACCGGCTGGCGGTTCAGGCTGGCGAAGGCGGTGACCCGGATCAGGGCCCCCTCGAGCTCGCGGATGTTGGTCGAGATCCGCGACGCGATGAACTCGAGCACGTCGTCGGGCACCGACAGCCGCTCCTGGATGGCCTTCTTGCGCAGGATCGCGATCCGGGTCTCGAGGTCGGGGGGCTGCACGTCGGTGAGCAGGCCCATCTCGAACCGGCTGCGCATGCGCGCCTCGAAGCCGCTGAGCAGCTTGGGCGGCACGTCGCTGGTGATGACGACCTGCTTGTTGGCGTTGTGCAGCGTGTTGAAGGTGTGGAAGAACTCCTCCTGCGTCTGCACCTTGCCCTGGAGGAACTGGATGTCGTCGATGAGCAGCACGTCGACGTCGCGGTAGCGGCGCTGGAAGTTGGCGGCCTTGTCGTCGCGGATGCTGTTGATGAAGTCGTTGGTGAACTCCTCGGAGTTCACGTAGCGCACCTTGACGTGCGGGAACAGGTTGCGGGCGTAGTGCCCGATCGCGTGCAGCAGGTGCGTCTTGCCCAGCCCGGAGTCGCCGTAGATGAACAGCGGGTTGTACGCCTTGGCCGGCGCCTCGGCGACCGCGACCGCCGCGGCGTGGGCGAACCGGTTGCTCGCGCCGATGACGAAGGTGTCGAAGGTGTACTTCGGGTTGAGCCGGGTCAGCTCGACCTGCTCGGGCACCTGGCTGTTGTTCCGCGGGCGCCGGGCGCCGGGCACCTCGACCAGACCGGGGATGCCGTTCCGTTCGGGACCGCGGGCCGCGTCGGCCGCACCGTGCTCGGTGACGTTCTTGGCGAAGGCGGAGGTCTCGGTGCCGTCGACCTCGTCCTCGCCGATGTCGAGGTCGTCGATCTGGCGTCGCCGGTCGGCCGCCCGCAGGTCGTGCCCCTCGTCCTCGGGTCCAGGACCGGCCCCTCGGCGAGCGAGGGGTCGACGGTGACGGCGAGCCGCACGTCGCGGCCGAGCTGGCTGCCCAGGGTGGCGGTGACCCGGTCACGCAGCCGGGTCTCGACGATGTCCTTGGTGAAGTCGTTCGGCACGGCGATCAGGGCGGTGTCGTCGAGCAGGCCGACGAGCTTCGCGAGCGACAGGAACGCCCTCTGCTGCACCGGGATCCCGTCGGAGTCGAGTACCTCGAGGGTCGTGCGCCACAGCTGGGTCATCGTCGCGTCCGCCACTCGCGTCCCCATCCTTCTCGATGCCCACCGGGTCCATCTTCGTTGGCCGGCCTGGAAGACCAGTACCCGTCCACATGGTTGTCCACAGGTTGTGGGTAGGCCGCGTGGTCGCCGGGGGCGTGTCGTTGCCGGGTGGCGGGCCGTGCTCCGTGCGATCCTAGGGTGTTTTCCCCAGCCCGGGGAACCGCATCCGCTGGTTTGACCCCCGTGGTCGCTCTCGCGTACCGTTAACGGGCCTGTGGTTCGGCTGTTTTCGCATGCCCGTGACCCGCGCTCGTGAGGGCGCTGCTTCCCCGCGAAGGTCATGGGTTTCCGATGGCAGCCGAACAGCCACCGGCTCCCCGACCACCCGGGCCCACCCGGCCCACCATTGCAGATGAGAGAACATCGTGAGCAAGCGGACTTTCCAGCCGAACAACCGCCGCCGGGCCAAGACCCACGGCTTCCGTCTGCGGATGCGCACGCGAGCGGGTCGCAGCATCCTCGCCGCTCGTCGCCGTAAGGGCCGCTCCGAGCTCTCCGCCTGAGGTCGGCGGTGCTGCCGGCGCCGAACCGACTGCGCGAGCGGGCGGACTTCACGTCGGCGGTGCGCTCCTCCGGGGGTTGCCGAGCCGGCTCCAGGCTGCTCGTGGTCCACGCCACCTCGACCGACGCGCGTGCGGGTCTCCCGCCGCGGGTCGGTTTCGTCGTGTCGAAGGCCGTCGGTGGTGCCGTGGTCCGCAACCGCACCAAGCGCCGGCTCCGGGCCCTGGTCGCGGACCGGCTCCGCGGCATCCCGAACGGTCTCGACCTGGTCGTGCGGGCCAACCCGCCTGCTGCCAGCGCGACCTCTGGGGAACTCGCTAAGGCACTGGATCCGTTGTTGCACAAGGTGATCGGACGACTGGGAGGTGTGGCGTGAGCATCGGTCGGGTGCTGGCCAGCCCTCTGATCTGGCTGATCCGCGGCTACCAGAAGGTCATCTCCCCCATGCGGCCGGCCACCTGCCGCTACTACCCGTCGTGCTCGGCCTACGCCGTGACCGCGCTGGAGCGCTACGGCGTGCTGCGTGGGTCGTGGATGGCGGCCCGTCGCCTCGGACGCTGCCACCCGTGGACCCCGGGGGGCGTCGACCACGTGCCGCTGCGGGATCCCGACACCGGCCGGCCGATCCCCGGCACCACCGGACCGCGCGGCGTCGACGACGGACTGCGACGCACCGGCATCCTGCGGGTCACACCCCGCACCAGACCCCCTGACCCCGTCACGACCGTGACCCCACCCCGCCGGCCCTGGCCGGCACAGCCGTAAGGACGACATGGGCGACCTCTTCAACACGATCATCGGGCCGATCGAGTGGCTCGTGGCGTGGATCATGTACGTGTTCCACCAGGGCTTCACCGCCATCGGGATGGATCCCGCGTCGGGGTGGACCTGGGCCCTGTCGATCGTCGGTCTCGTCGTCGTCATGCGCGCGGCGATGATCCCGCTGTTCGTCAAGCAGATCATGGCGTCGCGCAAGATGCAGATGATCCAGCCCGAGCTGCAGAAGATCCAGAAGAAGTACAAGGGCAAGAGCGACCCTGAGTCCCGCCAGGCGATGACCCAGGAGACGATGGAGCTGTACAAGAAGGAGGGGACCAACCCCTTCAGCTCGTGCCTGCCGATCCTGGTCCAGTCACCGTTCTTCTTCGGCCTGTTCCGTGTGCTCAACGGCATGGACGAGGTCGCCTCGGGGGCCACGAAGGCGATCGGGCCGATCACCCAGCCGGTGGCCGAGCAGTTCGAGCAGGCGACGATCTTCGGCGCCTCGCTGTCGGCGACCTTCCTCGGGTCCGACGACCTCAACGTCAAGATCGTGACGAGCGTCCTCATCGTGCTGATGTCGGCCACGACGTTCCTCACCCAGCGCCAGCTGATGACGAAGAACATGCCCGCGTCGGCCCTGGACAACCCGTTCGCCAAGCAGCAGAAGCTGCTGCTGTACGTGCTGCCGATCGTCTTCGCCGTGTCCGGTGTGAACTTCCCGATCGGTGTGCTCATCTACTGGTTCACCACCAACGTGTGGTCGATGTGTCAGCAGTTCTACGTCATCCGACGGATGCCGGCCCCCGGCTCGGCCGCCGAGAAGGCCTACCACGCCCGCCTGGAACGCAAGGGCAAGCCGATCCCGGGTGTCGATCCCGCCAAGGCCAAGGCCGATGCCGAGGCCGCCGAGGCCGCCGAGCAGGCCAGGCAGTCCGGGCAGCGCCAGCAGCCCGCCTCCAAGAAGCGCAAGAAGAGCAAGGCCGGCGGTGCCAAGCCGGCTGGGCAGGCCGGCGCCAAGCCCGCCGGACAGCCCGGCAAGCCCGCCGGACAGCCCGGCAAGCCCGCCGGACAGCCCGGCAAGCCCGCCGGACAGCCCGGCAAGCCCACCGGGCAGTCCCGAGCCAAGGCATCCGGCCAGGCCGGCGCCAAGCCCGGCGGCACGACAGCCGGGCAGAACGGCCAGAAGTCGAGCGGACCCACGTCGGCCGGCAAGAAGACCGGCGACACGGCCAAGCCCCCCACGACCTGATCCCCCTGAACGCAGGAGACACCGATGAGCGACAACCTCACCCAGGACCATGTGAACACCGAACCGGACGTTGGCTCCGAAGTAGCCACCGAGGTGGCCGAGCCGACGTCCGCGCAGGTCAGCGAGCCGGTGGAGCTGGAGGCCGGCGGACCCAATGGTGTTTCTGACTCCGACTCCGACGCCGACGCCGGCGACGCACCCGTCGCACCCACCCAGGGCAACCGGCGCCGCCAGCTCGAACGAGAAGGTGAGGTGGCGGCCGACTTCCTCGAGACCCTGCTCGACATCTGCGACCTCGACGGGGACATCGACGTCGACATCGACGGCGACCGCGCGGCGGTCTCGGTGGTCGACTCCGAGGACGGCCGGGTGCCGCGGCGCCTCGTCGGCCAGAACGGCCAGGTGCTCGAGGCACTCCAGGAGCTCACTCGCCTCGCGGTGCAGTCCGCGACGGGCGAGCGCAGCCGGCTGATGCTCGACGTCGCCAGCCACCGCGCCGAGCGCCGCGCCACCCTGGTCACCCTGGCCAAGGAGGCCATCGACGAGGTGCGCGCTACCGGGGAGCGCAAACCGCTCAGCCCGATGACCGCCTTCGAGCGCAAGGTCGTGCACGACGAGGTCCTCGCGGCCGGTCTGGTCTCGGAGTCCGAGGGCGCCGAGCCGCGCCGGTTCGTCGTCATCCTTCCGGCGTGACGCGACGTTTCACGTGAAACATGACGGCCCGGACAACGGTCCTGAGCCCACCGTGTCAGTACCAGCCGCACCTTCGGGTGCGGCTGGTCTGTTTGGTGACCGGATGCCGCTCGCGGTGCGGTTCGCCGAGATCCTCGCCGACACCGGGGTCAGCCACGGCCTGATCGGCCCGCGGGAGGTGCCCCGGCTGTGGGACCGGCACGTGCTGAACTGTGCGGTCGTGGCCGATGCCTTTCCCGTCGGCGCGCGGCTGGTCGACGTGGGGTCGGGGGCTGGCCTGCCGGGTGTCGCGCTAGCGATCGTGCGCCCGGACCTGGAGGTGCACCTCGTCGAGCCGATGCTGCGCCGCACCCAGTGGCTCACGGGGGTGGTGCAGGAGCTGGGTCTCGACACGGTGACCGTGCACCGAGGCCGGGCCGAGGAGCTGGCCGGCACGCTGTCGGCACCGTTCGTCACCGCCCGGGCCGTGGCGCGGCTCGACAAGCTGGCCCGCTGGTGCGTACCGCTGCTCGAGCCGCGCGGAACCCTGGTGGCGATGAAGGGTCGTTCTGCCGCCGAGGAGCTGGCCGAGGACCGCCGGGCCCTGGAGCGCCTCGGCCTGGTCGACGCCGTCGTCAGCGAACACGGAGTCGACCGGCTCGAGGAGCCGGTGCTCACGGTCGATCTGCGCTTCGAGCCGCGCGTGCCGACTCGGGGACGCGACAAGCAGCGCAAGGGCAAGGCCGCCCGCCGACCGGCGTGACCGGCGTGACCGACGTCGAAGGCCAGCACGAGCATCGACAGTGGCCCTGGACCTCGACCGGTCTCGCTCGCCGCTCGCACGTCGCCTTTCGACCGTGCACCTGCTGACGTTCGACACGTTGGCCCCGTGGCCGTTCGCTTCCTTCGGCCCGCCGGCTCTTCGATCCTGACCTCGACGCTGAGCGGGCTTTCGCAAATGGGCCCGAGCGTCCCTGCGGCGCAACACGAAGCGACCATCCACGGCCTCAAGAGCGTTTCACGTGAAACGGCCATCCTGGAAAGAAGCCGATTTCGGGCCGAACCCTCCTCAACCAGGCTTTCCTGCGCAACGTCAGGTGGCACGCAAGCGCACGCGCGAGCGGAGATGTTTCACGTGAAACGGCCGACGACGCCGAGTCGGGCACGAAGCCCTCGCCGCGCGTTGAGCGCCGATGTTTCACGTGAAACGTCGTAGGCCGCGCTACTTGGGTTACACGGGCTAACGTGCTAGCTGGCTACCTGGCGCACCTGGGCACCTGGGCTGATCGACGTCGGGAGCGCGAGTCCGCCCCGAGGGGGGCAGGACCAAGGCGCCCGGAAGTGGGCATGAAGCCCCGGTGAACGCGGCTTCCGGCGCGCCACCCGAGGGCACGTGCCCTCGCGCGACCCGTCCGCAGTGCTCGCTCCAGCTGACCAGGCAGCGAGACAGGCCCGCCCCGCAGATCCGCACAAGGCGGCCCTGGCGTGACCTGCCCGCCAACCCTCGGCATATGTTTCACGTGAAACGGGGATTCCCGCGAGCACCGGCCGTGTGTCGACCTCGTGACTGGTGGCCTGATGGAGCGCATAGACCTTTTCTCGGCTGATGGCTCGGTGAATTGCTTGGACGGGGCCACCCGGGGCCCATCAAGGGGACGTTTCACGTGAAACACCTGACCCGGCACCCAGAGCGCGGGACCTCGTCGCCGTGCACCTGGCGCGCTGTCACCAGGAGCGGTCGGCGCTCGTGCCTGGGCGCGGCGGTAGTCGGCCCGGGCGGTCGGTGGTGACGCTCACAGCGCTTCCGCCCGTACGCGACGGCGAGCTCGTCCCCGCTTGGTGGCTGGACAGGGGTTGGCGCGCATGCTCACAGGGTTCCTCGCGGCGGTGTACGGCCTACTCCTCCGCTGTGCTGGCGTCTCGGGCCCTGCTGACGACGACCTCCACCGTCCACAGGCCACCGCCGAGCGCTGCGTTGTCCACTGGCCGCCGTGGCGCTTTGGCGTGTCGAGGCGCCGTGAGGTTGGATTGGCCCCGCCCCTGCTCCACGACGAAGGTGATGGCGTGACGTCTGCGATCGAGGCCGGCGAGACCCGCACGGCCGCTCCCGGCCTCGGTTTCCCGCGGCTGTCCGGGCCGCCGACGACCCCACTCGGCTGGCCAGCGCCAGACACCGTTTCACGTGAAACATCTGCGCATGATGAGCGGTTCGAGGCAGCGACCGACAGGACCGAAGTCCACCCGACGAGCGCCCGGAGCACCACGCTTGGTGCGCCGACTGCCATCCTCACCACGACACCACGTGCGCCTCAGGACGCCGCACCGGCAGCCCTGCAGACCGCCACGCCGGCAGCGCCCCTGACCGAGGCGCCGGCAGGACCCCAGAAGATCGAGCCGGCCGCCACGCCCCGCCCCCGAGAGGACCGCATGGACGCCCCCACGCACGACGACACCGAGGTGAGGGCCGCGATCGCCGCGGCGATGCCCGGCGCCGACGTGCAGACACCCTTGGCCGCGGCCGTCGCCGCCGACGCCCGCAAGCGGATCACCCTCAGCGGCCGCACCGTGCCCCGGCCCCCGCGCACCCGGGTGATGACGGTGGCGAACCAGAAGGGCGGCGTGGGCAAGACCACGACGACCGTCAACGTCGCTGCCGCCCTGGCCCAGGCCGGGAGCAGCGTCCTGGTCATCGACCTCGACCCCCAGGGCAACGCCAGCACCGCGCTCGGGCATCGAGCACCACGCCGAGGTGCCCAGCGTCTACGACGTGCTGGTCGACGGCCGACCGGTCAGCGAGGTCGTGCAGGAGTGTCCGGACGTGCCCGGGCTGACCTGTGTGCCGGCGACCATCGACCTGGCCGGAGCGGAGATCGAGCTGGTCTCGCTCGTCGCCCGGGAGACCCGTCTGGAGAAGGCGGTCTCGGCCTACGTCGACGAGCGCGAGGCGGCGGGGGAGCGCGTCGACTACGTGCTCATCGACTGCCCCCCGAGCCTCGGCCTGCTCACGGTGAACGCCTTCGTGGCGGCCACCGAGGTGTTCATCCCGATCCAGTGCGAGTACTACGCCCTCGAGGGCCTGTCGCAGCTGCTGAAGAACATCGAGCTGATCCGCAACCACCTCAACCCGCGCCTGCACGTGTCGACGATCCTGCTCACCATGTACGACGGGCGCACCCGCCTGTCGTCCCAGGTGGCTGACGAGGTCCGCGAGCACTTCCCCGAGCAGACCCTGCGGGCCAGCGTGCCGCGCTCGGTGCGCATCTCCGAGGCCCCCAGCCACGGGCAGACCGTGATGACCTACGACCCCAACAGCAGCGGGGCGCTGTCCTACCTGGAGGCGGCCGTCGAGCTCGCCGAGCGGGGAGCCGCCACGCCGAAGACCACCGAGGAGTCCGCATGAGCGAGAAGCGCCGCGCCCTGGGCCGTGGGCTGGGCGCCCTCATCCCGAGCGGGGCCGGGGCCAGCGAGCGCCCGGTCGACGTCTTCTTCCGTGACCAGGACCGCCCGACCGAGGCCACCGGGCGAGGCGTCGACAGCCTGGTCGACGGGGACATCGGCGCAGGTCAGCGACCTGCAACGCCCACGGACACCGAAGATCTCGACAACGGGGCGGAGCTGCGGCCGGTGCCCGGCGCGGAGTTCGCCGAGATCCCCCTCGACCAGATCCGGCCGAACCCGCGCCAGCCGCGCACGGTCTTCGACGAGGACGAGCTCGCCGAGCTGGTCAACTCGATCCGAGCGATCGGCGTGCTCCAGCCGGTGGTCGTCCGTCGGGTGCCCGAGGGCACGCAGGACGGCGAGGTGCGCTACGAGCTGATCATGGGCGAGCGGCGCTGGCGTGCGTCGAGGGCCGCCGGCAAGGACGTCGTCCCCGCGATCATCAAGGTGACCGAGGAGGACGACCTCCTGCGCGACGCCCTGCTCGAGAACCTCCACCGCAGCCAGCTCAACGCGCTCGAGGAGGCCGCCGCCTACCAGCAGCTGCTCGACGACTTCGGGTGCACCCAGGAGGAGCTCGGCCGACGCATCCACCGGTCGCGGCCGCAGATCTCCAACACCCTGCGCCTGCTCAAGCTGCCCCCGCTGGTGCAGCGAAGGGTCGCCGCCGGAGTGCTCAGCGCCGGCCACGCCCGGGCCCTGCTCGGGCTGCCCGACGCCGCGGCGATGGAGCGGATGGCGCAGCGGATCGTGGCCGAAGGGCTCTCGGTGCGCACCGTCGAGGAGCTGGTCACGCTCGGTGACGACGACACCCCCGCCACCCGTCGCGCCCCCCGGGCCGGCACCCGACGCCCCCAGCTCGACGACCTCGCCGCCGACCTGTCCGACCGCCTGGAGACCCGGGTGCGGATCGCGCTCGGTCAGCGCAAGGGCCGGCTCACCGTGGAGTTCGCGTCGGTGGAGGATCTCAACCGGATCCTCGACACCATGCACCTGCGCGAGAGCCGCGAGGCCTGACCCCGCGCCGACAGCCGGCACGACGACCATCGCCCGGACGGCACGGCATCCGGCGTCGTCAAACCAGCACCGCCACACGACCAGAGGCGCGGAACCTGTTGCACGACAACAGGTTCCGCGCCTCTGGCGCGTCGGGGCAGAGCTCAGCCGAGGAAGGGCTCGAGCTCGCGGAGCAGCTTCGGCTTCGGCATCGCGCCGATGATCGTCTTGACGATCTCGCCGTTCTGGTAGACGTGCATCGTCGGGATGCTCGTGATGCCGAGCTTGCCGGTGATGGCCGGGTTCTCGTCGGTGTTGAGCTTGACGATGGTGACCTCGTCGTGGTCGCGGGCGATCTCGTCGAGGATCGGGGCGACGGCGCGGCACGGGCCGCACCACTCGGCCCAGAAGTCGACGAGCACGGGCTTGTCACTGTTGAGGACGTCGGCCTCGAAGCTGGCGTCGGTGGTCTTGGAGACGGCTCCCATGGGGGATCCTTTCAACGAAGGGGCGGGGTGGGGGTGGGCTCTGGGGTCGATCCTGCCGGTCTGGTCCGACAGCGCGGTGGGCGGTCAGTGGGCGAGGAAGCGCTCGGCGTCGAGCGCCGCGGCGCAGCCGGAGCCGGCCGCGGTGATGGCCTGGCGGTAGGTGTGGTCGACGAGGTCGCCGCAGGCGAAGACGCCGGGGACGTTGGTGCGCGTGAGCGGCCCTCGACGAGCACGTAGCCCTCGGCGTCGAGCTCGACCACGCCCTTGACCAGCTCGTTGCGCGGGTCGTGGCCGATGGCGACGAACAGGCCGGTGACGGGCAGCTCGCGGGTCTCGCCGGTGACGGTGTCGCGCAGCGTGACACCCGAGAGCTTGTCCTCGCCGTGGATGGCGTCGACCGCGCTGTTCCAGGCGAAGCGGATCTTGGGGTTGGCGTGGGCGCGCTCGGCCATGATCGCCGAGGCCCGCAGCTCGTCGCGGCGGTGCACGATCGTGACCGTGCGGGCGAACTTGGTGAGGAAGGTGGCCTCCTCGACCGCGGAGTCACCGCCACCGACGACGGCGATGTCCTGGTCGCGGAAGAAGAACCCGTCGCAGGTCGCGCACCAGGAGACGCCGTGGCCGGACAGCCGCTTCTCGTCGGGCAGGCCGAGCTCGCGGTAGGCCGAGCCCATCGCGAGGATGACGGCGCGGGCCCGGTGCTCGACGCCCTCGGCGTCGGTGACGACCTTGACTCGTCCTCGAGGCGCACCGACTGCACGTCGTCGGTGATGATCTCGGCACCGAACCGCTCGGCCTGGGCGCGCATGTTCTCCATGAGGTCCGGGCCCATGATGCCGTCGCGGAAGCCGGGGAAGTTCTCGACCTCGGTGGTGTTCATCAGGGCCCCACCGGCGGTGACCGCACCCTCGAAGACCAGCGGCTCGAGGTTGGCGCGCGCCGCGTAGACGGCAGCCGTCCACCCGGCCGGGCCGGAGCCGATGATGATGACGTTGCGGACGTCGGAGGTCACGGGACACATCCCCTTGTGGTGGTGGCGGGTGGCGACCGCAACATGCGGTGCCTACGTTGAACCGATCCTACGGCCGGGCTGTTCCCGCGGCGGCCACGCCCCGCCGGGTCGGCACGACCTCGGGGGAGCGGCACCGGCCTCAGTCGAGCGACACGGGGCCACGGATGAGGCCGGTGTTGCCCGTGGTGCAGGAGCGGTCGACCGCCCAGGCGGTGCGGCCGCCGGCGGCGTGCACGACCAGCACCGCCGCCGAGACGCCGTCGACCTCGGCCACGTCGACGAGGATGCCGGCGTCGGCGGGGATGCCGAGCGCGTCGGCACAGCGAGCGCGCCCCGAGCGGCGTCGCGATCGGGCCGAGGGCGGGCGACTCGGCGGTGAGGTCGGCGATCGGGTCGAGCGTGCCGTCGTCGAGCTCGCGAGCGGTGACGTCGAGCCGGGCGGCGGCGTGGTCGACCCCGGACATGACGACGACGACCTCACCGGACCCCGCCTCGGGTGCCACGAGGGGCGCGCCCTCCTGGGCCCTGCGATCCGGCTGCCGAGTCCTCCGACGTGCCGGAGTCGGAGCCCGCCGCCGGCACTGAGTGACGCCGTCGACGCCCGCCGGGCAGGGCCGACCCGACGAGGTAGCCGCCGAGACCCAGCACCCCGACGACGCGCGGCGGCGACGCCCGAGGTGCCGCAGCCCGACCCGGTGGCGCAGCGGCACGACCGGGGCGCCGGTGCGCGCCGGCATCGCCGGTGTCGCCGGGCTCGGCGCCCGAACGCCCGTCAGCAGCGTCGTCGTGACGAGGGCCCAGCAGCTGCGTCGATGCCGTCCCCGCGGTCGCGCCTCGGCCGTGCAGCGCCGCGCTGATCCGGGCCACGAGGTCGTCGGGCATCGGCCCGGGGTCGGGCAGGCTCGCCAACAGCGCGCGCATCCCCGTCGGGTCGTGCTCGACGGGTGCGCTGTCGTCGTGGGGGTGGCTCACGAGGTCCTCCGGGACGTGCCCTCGGGGGGTGTTGGTGGGTTCGGTGGCACCGGGCACAGGAGCCGGGCCGACGGATGGGACGTCACGGAGCCCCCTGCGGTTCCGTCGGGCGCGGACACGGCTGCCGGGTCGGGGCTGCGGCCAGCGGCCGTGGCATCGGCCACGGGGTCGACGTTGCGGTCACTGCCGTGGGGGCCCTGGCGGCCGCCGAGCATCTCGGCGAGCGCCTCACGACCGCGGAAGCAGCGCGACTTGACGGTGCCCTCGGCCACGCCGAGCACCTGCGGCGGCCTCGGCGACCGGCAGACCGTGCATGTCGACGAGCACCAGGGCCATCCGCTGGCCCTCGGGGAGCCGGGCGAGGGCCTCGCGCACGTCGAGCCGCGCCTCGACCGACGCGTGGTGGTCGTGCAGGTCGGGCAGGTCGAGCTCGCCCAGGTCGCCGGCCCGCCGCACGCGACACCTTCTCGCGGCGCAGCCGGTCCAGGCAGGCGTTGACGACGATGCGGTGCAGCCAGGTGGTCACGGCGGCCTCACCGCGGAAGGCGTCGGCCCGCCGGAACGCCGAGATGAAGGCGTCCTGCACGGCATCCGCCGCGAGCTCGCGGTTGGAGGTGGTGCGCAGCGCCACCGCGTACATGCGGTCGCGGTGCCGGCGGAACAGCTCGCCGAAGGCGGCGCCGCCGTCGCCCTCGACGTGCCGCTGGAGCAGCTCGCGGTCGGTGAGGGAGGTGAGGTCGTCGAGCATCGCGCACGCTCCGGCGTCAGCCGGTGACGACGACCTCGTCGAGCCACGCCCGGCGCTTGTCGTCGTCGTCGGGCGACAGCTTGGTGAACCACACGACGACGTACTGCCCGCTGACGTCGGCGGGCACGTCGAACTTCACCGTGCCGTCGGCGTCGGTCTTCTCACCGACCTTCGTGGCGCCCTCGAGCCGGTTGTCGGGGCCGACGTAGACCTCGACGTCGCTCGGGTGGGGGATGTCGAGCTCGACCGCCTGCGGCTTCTTGTTCGGGCCCAGGTCGACGATCACGCCGAGGCCCTTCTTCAGGCCGCCGAAGGTGTTGGTGCGGTAGTTCTCGGAGAACCAGCCGGTGCCCTTGTCGCCGTCGTAGACCTTGGGGGTGAGGTGGTTGTTCTCCTCGCCGTCGCCCTCGGGGTCGTAGGCCTCGACCTTGAGGATGGCCAGCGGCTCGGCAGTGCCGGCGCGCCTCGGTGAGCGGTCGACCGGCGGCTGGCCGAGGGGGCCGCCGAGGACGGCGCCACGGTCGTGGTGCGGGTGGCCGGTGCGGCCGAGTCGCCGCCGAGCAGCGAGTCGCTCTTGGAGCCGATCCGCGAGACGCCGTAGATGCCGATGACCAGCGCGAGCACGAGGAAGCTGACGACGATGCCCAGCGCCAGCTTGGACTCGTCCTTGGTGAGCGGTTCGGCGGGCACGAGCGGCGCGGGCGCCTCGAGGTCGCCCTGGTCGGCGCGCGGTGCGGTGTCGGGGCTGAGCTCGGACACCTTGTCGACGGCGCGGCGCGCGAGGCCGCCCACCCGCTCGCCGACGTTGCCGAGCGCACCCATGACCGCGGCACCGGCGCCTGCGGCAGCGGCACCGGTCCCGGCCGCGGCCGCGCGCGCCGCGTCGTCGTGGCCGTCATCGGAGGGGTAGGCGTCGACCGTGGGCGGCGGACCCGCGGCGACTCCTGCCGACGCGTTGGGGGCGGCCTGCAGCCAGTCGGGCGCCTGGTCGTCGAGCGCGATGACGCGGGTCACCTCGTCCGCCTCCGGGTCCGCCGCGTCGGGCGGGGCGGGCGGGTCGAAGAGGCGATCGGAGGTCGTGGCCCCCGTGCCAGCCGCCGCGCCGCTCCCGGATGCCGTCGCGGCGCCGGCCGCTGCCGCCGCAGCCCCGGCGACTCCCGTGGCCGCCGTGGCCCGACGCCCCAGGGGGCGCTTGCGGGGCCGGGTCGTCGTCGTGTCGCCGGCGGGGTCGGACCCGCTCGCAGCGGGCTGGGCCGGTGGCTCCTCGGCCGGCTCGGCCGGCAGCACCGGTTGCTCCAGCGTGTCGGACCTGTCGGAGGCCGAGGTGCCCGAGGCACCCGGCTGCGGCACCGGCCACCGGGCACCGGCCGGCACCGGCCGCTCGCACCGGCCGTCACGGCGGTACCGGCGCTCCCGGCATCCGGGGAGGTGGACGGGGCGCTCGCGGGGGCCGCGCGGGTGACCGGGCGACCGACGACCTGGCGCGAGGGCCACGGCGCCACCTGGCGGGCGAAGTCGCCGGGGCTGGTCGGGCCCTGGTCGTCGTTGAGGGTGAGGCGGCAGAGGGCGTCGAGGTCGCGGGGCACTCCCGCGGCGATCTCGGAGGGGGCGGCGACGCCGCCGGGGACCCGCGGTGCCGCAGCGAGGCCGGACCCACCGGCGCCGCAGGGGCCACAGCCCGGTCAGGCCGGCATAGGCGAGGGCCACGACGCCCACGGCGTCGCGGCGGGCGGCGTCCTCGGCCTCCGCGCCGTCCTCGCCGGCCCGCACGGCGGCGGTCTCGAGGCCGCGCAGGCGCACGTCACCGTCGGGGGTGCGCAGCACGTCGTCGGGCTTGAGGTCGAGGTGGTGCATGCCGCGCTGGCCGGCGGACTCCAGGGCCGCGGCGACCTCGCCGGTGATCCGGCGCACCTCGTCGCCGGGCACCCCGCCGTCGGTGACCAGCTCGGCGAGCGTGCGGGCCTCGCCGAGGTCCTCCTCGACGACGTAGGCGACGTCCTCGTCGCTGCCGACGTCGAGGATGCGGACGAAGACGGCGTGGGTGACCGAGGCGGCGCGGCGCGCGGCGTCGAGCAGGGCGGGTGTGCGGTGGTCGTCGCTGGCGATGCAGAGGATGCGACACGGCCCGACCCAGGGTCGTGTCGTCGGCGGACCAGCGTTCGGTGTCGTGCAGCTGCTCGAGCCGTCGGCGAACGGTGTAACGGCCACCGAGGACGGTGCCGGGACCCACACCCCTCACCGCGGCTCCTCTCCCTCGTCGGTCACGAGGAGCCCACGTCATGCCCACCACCCGCTGTCCGACGGGTGTGCGCCCATAGTAGGCACTGGCAGGTCAGCGCCGCCGGAGCCGCCGCGTGAACGGTTCGAGCGCCGCGCCGATCTCGCGCACCCCGAGGGCGTGCGCGACGCCCCAGGTGACGCCGAGCTGGACGATGCCGGCCACGCCCAGCACGATGCCGCCGGTGACCAGGCCGCGCACGCCACGGGTCTCGCCGAGGTCGGGCAGGAAGGTGTGGATGACCCAGGACAGCGCCAGCGCCGTCAGCACTGCGGGCACGGCGAGCTTGAGGTAGACCGCGCCGGTGCCTCGCAGCCCGAGGTGACCGTGCCGGCGGCGGAGCACGTAGAACCCGACCGCAGCGCCGTGACGACGTAGGCCAGCGACTGGCCGACGCTGAGCGTGAAGGCGGTCAGGCTCGGCACCATCGTGGCGGCGACGAGGGCGCCGACGGTCGACAGGCTGGTCGAGACGCACTGGAGGCGGAACGTCATCCAGGTCATCTGGTGGGCGTAGAAGACCCGGTCGTTGAGGTAGGTCCAGGCCATCGGGATGACCAGCCAGATCAGACCGGCCAGCACGACGGCGATCGCGCGGGTCTCCTCGAGCGAGTTGTTGAAGAACAGGGTGGCGGCGACGTAGGGCGCCAGCACTCCGACGAAGACGACTCCGGGCACGAGGATCACCGAGGGCAGGCGCAGCCCCTGGTGGTGGTAGCGCAGCACCTGGGCGTGGTCGCCGCGGCTGGCCGCCTCCGACAGCCGGGTGTAGAGCGCGGTGATGAGCGAGACCGTGATCAGGCCGTGCAGCAGCATCGCGATGAGCAGGGCCGGGTTGAACGCCGCGAGGCCGGCCACCGGGTCACCGGCGGCCTCGCCCAGCTTGGTCGCCCGGGTGAGCACCCGGGAGGTGACGACGAAGCCGAGCGAGCTGACGACGATGGAGCCGAAGGTCCACTTCGCGACCGTGCTGACCTCGCCCAGACCGTGCCCGCGGATGCCCCACACCGGGCGGTAGCGGAAGCCGATCCGCCGCAGCGGGACGAGCAGAGCGAGCGCCTGCACGACGATCGACAGGGTCGCGGACCCGGCCAGGATGGCGATCATCGCCGGCGTCCAGTCGGCCGGCGCGGCCGAGGTGGGGAAGCCGGCCTGCTGGAACCAGACCAGCCCGGCGATGGCGACGATGTTCGCCAGGGCCGGCGCCCACATGTAGCCGGCGAAACGGCCGTGGGCGTTGAGCACCTGGCCGAGGATCGTGTAGAGGCCGTAGAAGAAGATCTGCGGCAGGCAGATGACCGCGAACACCGTGGCGAGGCGAGCGCCGCCTCGTTGTCGACGTTGTAGTACAGGCGTACGGCCAGCGGTGCGAGCAGGGTCATGACGCACGGTCGCGCCCGCGAGGATCGGCGAGCGAGAGGGTGATGATCCGGTTGACGAACTCGTCGCCGTCGGGCCGCAGCTTCGCGCGCACGATCTGCGGCACGAAGATCGCGTTGACGGCGCCGCCGGCGATGAGCAGGTAGAAGGTGTTGGGCAGGGAGTTGGCCGCGGTGAACGCGTCGGCCGCGTAGCCGGTGGTACCGATGACGCCGGTGAGCAGGGCTGCCCGCACCAGGCCCGAGCACCCGGCTGACCAGCGTGCCCGAGGCCATGATCGCCCCGGCCCGGCCGATGCTCTGCTGCGGCGCGGTGGGGTTCTGGCCCGACCTCGGCCGCGAGGGTCGCGCCGCCGGGGTCGACGTCGGTCTCGTCGACCGGTCTCCGTCCTCGACCCGGTCCCGTCGGCCCGGTCCTCGTCGGCCCGGTCCTCGTCGGCCCGCTCGCCGTCGGAGCGCTCGCCGGGCGTGGGGGCGGGGGGCTCGGGCGTCATCGAGGTGGGGTCTTCCGGGGGGATGAGAGGGCTCAGGCGTCGCCGGCGAGCCGCTGCCACGCGACCCGCGCGATGCGTCGCTCGTTCGGGAAGGTCAGGTGGCGGTGGGCGTCGCGCAAGGGTAGCCACGCGACGTCGATCGCCTCGTGGTCGGGGTCGTTCTCGATCGTGAGGTGCCCGCCGACCGCCTCGAGCAGGTAGTGGTGCACGTACTTGTGGATGCGGCGCTCGCCGGCGGCGAACCAGTAGTCGATGGTGCCGAGCTCGATGAGCACCCGCCCCTCGATGCCGGTCTCCTCGGCCACCTCGCGCGCCGCGGTCTGCGGCAGCGTCTCCTCGCCCTCGATGTGCCCCTTGGGCAGGCACCACTCGACCCGACCGGCCCGGTTGCGGCGGGCGATCACGGCGATCCGCGCCTCGCCCTCGTGCACGTCGACGACCACGCCGCCCGCGCTGCGCTCCTCGACCGCCGGGAGCCGCCGGGGGGTCACCCCGGGCGGGTCTGCGGCGGCGTGGCTCATCTGGTCACTGTAACCAGTGCGACTCGGGGGCGGTCGGGGACCACGCGGTCACCGGGCCGGCCACGGGCAGGCCCGTGGGCGGCCTACCCTTGGTCCTCGTGTCCACCCGTCAGCCCTCGGCCGCCCTGCTGCGCCAGGCGGTCGCCCACCTGGCGCCCGTGCTGCCCCTGCTGACCGAGCTCGGTGAGCGCTTCGCGGCCGCGGGGCACGACCTCGCCCTCGTCGGCGGCCCGGTGCGCGACGCGCTGCTCGGGCGGGCGTCGACCGACCTGGACTTCACCACCTCGGCCCGCCCGGAGGTCACCGAGGCTGTCCTCAGGGAGTGGGGCAGCGCCACCTGGGACATGGGCCGCGCCTTCGGCACCATCGGCGCCCGCCATGGCGGCACCGTGGTCGAGGTGACCACCTACCGGGCCGACGCCTACGACGGGCAGACCCGCAAGCCGGTCGTGGCGTTCGGCGACTCGCTCGACGACGACCTGGCCCGCCGCGACTTCACCGTCAACGCGATGGCGCTGCGGTTGCCCGACCTCACCTTCGTCGACCCGCACGGCGGCCTCGTCGACCTCGACGCGCAGGTGCTGCGCACCCCCTCGCCGCCCGAGGTGTCGTTCGGCGACGACCCGTTGCGGATGATGCGCGCGGCCCGGTTCGTCGCCCAGCTCGGGTTCGTGCCGGCGCCGGAGGTGTTCGCCGCGATGGGCGAGATGGCGGCGACCATCGAGATCGTCTCGGCTGAGCGGGTGCGCGACGAGCTGGTCAAGCTGCTCCTGGCGCCGCATCCCCGGGCCGGGCTCGAGCTGCTGTGCGCGAGCGGGCTGGCGGCCCACGTGCTGCCCGAGCTTCCGGCCCTGCAGCTCGAGGTCGACGAGCACCACCGGCACAAGGACGTCTACGAGCACTCGATGACCGTGCTGGAGCAGGCCATCGACCTCGAGGGCCCCCCGAACGGCCCGCCCGAGTCGGTGCCGGGACCCGACCTGGTGCTGCGCCTGGCCGCGCTGCTCCACGACGTCGGCAAACCGGGGACGCGGCGGTTCGAGGCCGGGGGAGGGGTCTCCTTCCACCACCACGAGGTCGTCGGCGCCAAGCTCGTCGCCCGGCGGCTCAGGGCGCTGCGCTTCGACAAGGAGACGACCAAGGCCGTCGCACGCCTGGTCGAGCTGCACCTGCGCTTCCACGGCTACGGCGAGGGCCAGTGGACCGACTCGGCCGTGCGCCGCTACGTCACGGATGCCGGTCCCCTCCTTGCGCGGTTGCACCGGCTGACCCGCGCCGACTGCACGACCCGAAACGTGCGCAAGGCCCGACGACTTGCCGCGACCTACGACGAGCTCGAGGCCCGGATCGACGCCCTGCTGGAGCTGGAGGAGCTCAAGGCCGTGCGCCCGGAGCTCGACGGCAACGAGATCGCGGCCGTGCTCGGCATCCGGCCCGGCCCGGTGCTCGGGTCGCGCGTACAAGCACCTGCTCGCGGTGCGGATGGAGGAGGGGCCGATCGGCCCCGAGGCGGCGCGCGAACGGCTGCTCGACCTGGTGGGCGGACCAGCCGGAGTCCCACGACGGGACGGCTCACCCGACGCAGAGCCGCATGCGGTCCACGCGCCTCGCTGAGGGCCGTCGCGGTGGCCCCGGAAGGGGAGTTCTCCCCATGGGTTCGGCACGGCCGGCGCGGTTAGGCTCGAACGTCCGCGTCCGTCGCCCCGAGGGGAGCCCGCCCTGATGCCCGTCCTCGCCGTTCCCGGGACCCGCGGCACCGCCGCCACCGTCGGTCACCGTCGAGGTGCCCGACGGCTGGGACGCGTGCCTGCCGGTCCGACCTGCTGCGGGTGCGCGGCACGGGGCGGCCGGTGAGCCGGTGGAGGTCTCCGTGCGCAGCCACACCGGCCCGGTGGGCTACGCGGCGAGCGACCTCGTCGACGCGCTCGCCGGCGACGTGGACCGCCCGGGCACCGAGGTGGAGCCCTCCTTCGTCGTCGAGATCGGCGGGCCGCGAGTGGGTTGCGCGCAACATCTCGTGGGACGAGAGCCACCGGCCCGGTCGTCGAGGTGCACCTCGCGGCGGCCGTCGACGATTCGCCGCGGACGCCGACGACGTCAGCCGGCTGGTCGTCGCGACCGGCCGGGTGCGCGGTGCCACGCTGGACGCCGACTACGACGTGCTCCAGTCGGTGCTCGAGACGCTCGTGGTCGGCGGACGCCGGATGAGTGCCGTCGAGCACCGGGTGCTGCACGGCACGGCACTGCGGGTGCGCTCCGGGGTCGGCCACCCACGTCGGGCGGGTGCGTGACCACAACGAGGACGCCGTCCTGGTCGCCGACGGGATGGTGTTCGCCGTCGCCGACGGGATGGGGGGCCACGCGGCCGGCGAGGTGGCGAGCCGGATCGTCGTCGACGCGCTCGGCGACCCTGGTCGATCACCCGCCGGCCAGCACCGACGACGTGGCGGCGCTGCTGCGCGAGGCGAACCGCCGCATCCTGGAGTCGCAGGTGGACAGCCCGGAGCAGCGGGGCATGGGGACCACCGTCGCCGGGCTCACCGTCGTCGACGCCGGCGGGCGCGAGCACTGGGTGGTGTTCAACATCGGCGACTCACGGGTCTACCGGCTGGCCGACAACCGGATGAGCCAGGTCACGCGCGACCACTCCGAGGTGCGCGAGCTGATGGATGCCGGCCTGATCGACGCCGAGCGAGGCGGCGCGGCATCCGCTGCGCAACATCATCACCCGCTCGCTCGGCTCGGACCCCGCGCCGTCGCCGGACGTGTGGGTGCTGCCCCCGACGCCGGGTGAGCGGTTCGTCGTCTGCAGTGACGGCCTGTCCAACGAGCTCGACGACCGCGAGATCATGCTGGTCGCGCGCAAGTACGCCGACCCGCAGATCGCCGCCGACCAGCTGGTCGCCGCCGCGGTTCGGGCCGGGGGCCGCGACAACGTCTCCGTGGTCGTGGTGGCCGTCGACGCCGGCGCGACGACGGCGACGAGGACGCGGACACCGCACCACGAGCCGGCCTGCCGCGCGCCTGAGTGGTCGTCGCTGGCTCCACTCCCGGGGCACTGGCGCCCAAGTACGCTGACCCGGGGGTGCCGGGCCGGTCCGACCAGGGCTCGGCGCTTCCCCATGACGCCGCCGTCGATCCTGGTCCGAGGAGCCGCCCCGTGAGCACCGTGCGCACCGTCGTGCAGCCCGGGTGGATCGCGGTCAGCGGGCCCGAGGTCGACGCCGTCGTTGCGGCCGCCGACCGGCACGCGGACCCGCTCTGAGGCGGCGGCCCGAGGCGGCCTGCTCGCCCTGCTCGAGGCGCTCACGGCCCACGGCCTGTCGGCCGCTCCCGACCTGGTCGCGTGCGCCCCGACGCCGACCGGTCTGCGGGTGGTCGTGCGCGGTGCGGGCGTCGCCGTGCTGCCCGACGGCACCCGGGTCGGGCCCAGGGCCGGATGCCGTGGGCCGACCTCGACGTGGACGTCGCCGCGGACGCCGAGGTGGTGCTGGAGGCCCCGAGCCCGAGGCGCCCCGCGGCTGGCGCCGCCCGGCCCGCCTCTCCCGCGCGACCGACGAGCGTGCCGAGATCGACCAATTGGTCAGTGGAGGTACACGCGAGCCCGAGCCGGAGCCGGAGCGCCGAGGCGGAGCTCGAGCCGAGCCCGCGCCCGAGGCGGAGCCGGCGAGCCGGAGCCCGAGCCCCGGAGCGAGGCCGAGCCGGCGATCGACGTCGAGCCGGCGTCGGTCCCGTGCCCCAGCCCGACCTGACCCTGCCGCCGCCCGACGACGCCATGGGCCTGCCGCCGGTCGCCCGGGTGCCCGCGACCCCGCCGCCCGCGCAGCGGTTTGATCGACTCGGTGCCGTGGCGCCGACCCGGCGGCGAGGGCTCGGCCGACCAGCCGCCGCCCGCGGGCGCCCGAGCCCGACCGAGCTGCTCCCGGTGCCCGAGCCCGAGAGGCAGCCCGCAGCGGATGCCGCGGCACCCGCGCCGGACGTCATCCCAGCCGTCGCCGCCGCAGGGACCGTGGAGCGTGCCGGGACCCACCCAGGTGCTGCCCCCGGCATCCGAGAACGTGACGCCCGACGTCACGACCCACCGTGGCGCCCTGCCCCGCTCCGACGACGAGCTCGACCGCCCGGTGGTGCTCGCCGTGCTCTGCCCGGCCGGGCACCCGTCGCCGCCGCACGCCGGCAACTGCCGCACCTGCGGGCGCGAGATCCCGCCGCAGCAGCCCTTCCCCACACCGCGCCCCTCGCTCGGGGTGCTGCGCATCTCCACCGGCGGCAGCGTGCCGCTCGACCGGGGCGTGCTGCTCGGCCGGGCCCCGCGGGTCAACGAGGAGCTGCCCGCCAACCAGCGCCCGCACCTGCTGCGGGTCGGGGGCGCCGACCGCGACATCTCGCGCAACCACGCGGAGGTGGTGCTCGAGGGCTGGCACGTGCTGGTGCGCGACCTCGGCTCGACCAACGGCACCACGGTGACCCTGCCCGGCCAGGAGCCGGTGCGGCTGCGTCCCACCGAGGACCAGGGCATCGAGCCCGGCACCGTGGTCACCCTGGCCGACGAGGTCGTGCTGACCTACGAGGTCGACGAGTGAGCGCAGCCGACGCGCCGCGGATCCCCGGGCTCGACGTCGTGCGCCCGCTCGGGTCCGGGCGGCTACGCCGACGTCTACCTCTACGAGCAGCAGCAGCCGCGGATGCCGGTGGCCGTCAAGGTGCTCAAGCGCGAGGGGCTGACCGCCGCCATCCGGCGCCAGTTCGTCGACGAGGCGAACACGATGGCCCAGCTCGCCGACCACCCGTACATCGTGCAGGTCTTCCGCTCCGAGCAGACCGCCGACGGCGGGGCGTACCTCGTCATGAAGTACTACCCGCCGCCGAACCTGGCCGTGCGCTCGAAGGCCGAGCGGATGGGCGTCGAGGAGGTGCTGCGCACCGGCATCCAGCTCGCGAGCGCCGTCGAGACCGCGCACCGGGCCGGCATCATCCACCGCGACATCAAGCCGGCCAACGTGCTCGTCAGCCAGTACGGCCAGCCGGGGCTCACCGACTTCGGCATCGCCGGGCGAGGTGGGCACGCCGAGGACGTCGACGAGGACGTCGGCGTCTCGGTGCCGTGGTCGCCGCCCGAGGTGCTCTACGGCCAGTCCAACGGCGACGCCCGCAGCGACGTCTACTCCCTCGCGGCCACGCTCTGGCACCTGCTGGTGGGCCGCTCCCCGTTCGAGCAGCCGGGTGGTGACAACTCCGCCTACGCCCTGATGCCGCGCATCCGTGCCGTGCCCGTGCCACCGACCGGGCGGGCCGACGTGCCCGTCTCGCTCGAGCGGCTGCTCGCCCACGCGATGGCCAAGGACCCCGGCTCGCGGCCGCAGACGGCGCTCGAGCTGGCCCGGGGGCTGCAGGCCGTCGAGCAGGAGCGGCGCCTCCCGCGCACCCCGGTCGTCGTGCTCGACGAGGGCGGCAACACCACCCTCGCCGAGGGACCGGCCGCCCGACCCGAGCTCGACCGTGACCGCACCAGCGTGCGGGCCCCGGCGTCGGTCGCCGTGCCCGACGTGGCGCGCAGCCCGGCCCCCGCCGCGGCTGCCGACGTCGACGACGGCCCCCCGACGATCAGTGGTGGGGTGATCCTCGCCGTCGTCGCGGTGCTCGTGGTGGGCCTGGTCGGCGCCCTGGCCTGGGCCCTGGGCCGCGACGACACCCCGCAGGCCGGTCCGTCGGCGAGCGTGCGCTCGCAGACCGCCGCCCCCACCCGCGCGGTCGACTACCCGGAGCAGCCCGCCATCGACGCCCGCCCCGGGCCCGGCACGGTGACGTTCACCTGGAACTACGTCGGTGTCGAGGACGACGACTTCTTCCAGCTGCGGGTCGCCGACAGCGAGGCGGCAGTGGTCGACCAGGACGTCACCACCGTGCAGGGCGAGCCCGAGCACACCGTGCGGGCCGGCGCCGGCGAGCTGGTCTGCGCCCAGGTCGCCGTGTCGCGCAAGTCGGGCCTGACCTCGCCGCGCTCGGCGATCCGCTGCCAGACCGCCGGCTGACCGGCATCCACGAACCAGGAAGGGACGCCCCATGGGAGCCACCGTCGAGTTCTGCGGCGAGGAGTTCGCCGCGGCCGAGGACCGGCCGCTGACGATCGGGCGGGTCGCCGACGTCGAGATCGACGACAACCCGTACCTGCACCGGGTGTTCCTGCAGCTGCACCGCGAGCACGAGCTGTGGTGGCTGTCGAACGTCGGGTCCACCCTCACCGCGACGGTCGCCGACAAGAAGGGGCTGTTCCAGGCGTGGCTCTCGCCGGGCGCGCGCATCCCGCTGGCCCTCGAGGCGTTCACCGTCTGGTTCACCGCCGGCCCCACGACCTACGACTTCGACATCGTGCTCACCGACACCCCCTTCGTCTCGGTGGAGACCGCCAGCGAGCTCGAGCCCGAGGATGCCGGCGCCGAGACCACGGTCGGCCGGGTGTCGATGACTCCCGACCAGAAGCTGCTCGTCGTCGCCCTGTGCGAGGGCTTCCTGCGCAGCTCGTACGCGGGGGCCGGCCAGATCCCGAGCTCGGCCGATGCCGCGCAGCGGCTCGGCTGGACCGTCACCAAGTTCAACCGCAAGCTCGACAACGTCTGCCAGAAGCTGGCGGATGCCGGCACCCGCGGCCTGCACGGCGGCCCCGGCAAGCTGGCGAGCGGCCGCAAGGCCCGGCTCGTCGAGCACGCCCTGTCGACCCGGATGGTCACCGAGAGCGACCTCGCCCTCCTCGAGTAGGAAGCGGTGCACGGCATCCCCGAGTCGGGTGCCGAGACGGCTGCCCGGGCAACCACCTGAGCACCCAACCCGCCCGGCCGTACCGGAGTCGGGTCAGGGCTCACACCATCCCCGAGTCGGGTGCCGAGACGGCTGCCCGGGCAACCACCTGAGCACCCAGCTCGGCACGCCAGCGCCCGGGGGCGGTAGGGCTCCCCATCGTTCCCGGCATCCCACGCGGTTAGGCTGAGGGCTCCGGTCGGGGAGACGACCGGCAGGCCACGCGTCCCGCACCGGGGCGCGATCGTGCGTAGGGAGGGGTGTCGTGGCAGGTCGGGGACCGGCGGGGCGTGCCGGCGCGGGCCGGGCCCGACGCCGCACGGCGAGCACCCTGGCGGTGGTCCTCGTCGCCTCGGGCCTGGGCTACGCGGCCGTGGCCAGCCAGGGCTCCACCGTGCACGAGGCGGCCCTGAACGACTCGGGGGTCTGGGTCAGCTCCGACGCCCAGGCCAAGTTCGCCCGCGCCAACGTGCCGATCGGCCAGCTCGACACCGGTGTCGCGACGAGCGTCGCCGCGGGCAGCGGCCTGGACGTGCTGCAGGACGGCGCGGCCGTCGTCGGGGTCGGCACCGGGGCCGGACAGCTCTTCCCGATCGACCCGCGCACCTCGACCGCGGGCGACGCCGCCGCCTCCCTGACCACCCAGGCCTCCAAGCCGGGCACCTTCGCCGCGTCCCCGGTCGACCTGCGTGGCGGCACCATCGCCCTGCTCGACCGCGAGAGCGGGAAGGTGTGGGCACAGCGGGTCGACGCGCGGGCCGGCATCCGCGGCCTGCCCGAGCTGTCGTCGTCGGCCAAGCCGGTCGCGACGATCGGCAAGGGCGGCGCGATCGCGGTCGACGGGTCGGGCACGGTGCACGCGGTGTCGGGCGCCGACGGCAAGGTCACCTCCGTGCCGGTCGCGCGGGGCGAAGTTCGGCCCCCCGACCGTCGTCGCCACCGCGCTGCGCACCGAGCGTCCCGACCTCACCGCCGTCGGCACCACCTGGGTGGCGTACGACGCCGCGAAGGACCGGGTCTACACGGCATCCGCTCCCGACGGGCCGACGCCCAGGTGACCACGCCGGGAGGCCCGCGCTACGCGGCGCTGCAGCAGCCGGGCCCGGACGCCGACACCGTCGCCGTCGCCGGACCGGAGCGGGCGGTGCTCGTGCCGCTCGACGGCGGAGTCTCCCCGGGCGGGGTCGCCGTGCAGGAGCGGGTCGACCGGGTGCCCGGCGGAACGCTCGTCACCCGCCCGGTGGTGCTCGGCGGCTGCCTGCACGCCGCGTGGGCCGAGGCCGGCCGGGTGTTCTACGGCGCCAACTGCGGCCGAGCCGGTGACGAGCCCACCGCGACGCTGCCCGCGGAGGGCACCCAGCAGACCCGCGACGGCGTCGCGTTCCGGGTGAACCGCGGACTGGTCGTGCTCAACGACCTCGACAACGGCGGGGTGTGGGACCTCGACGACAAGCCCACCAAGATCGACAACTGGGACGCCCTGGTGCCGCCCACCCGCACCGACGACGACCAGAAGAAGAAGGACGAGAACCTCGTCGACGAGGCCAGCCTGGACCAGCCGCCGAAGGCCGAACCCGACGAGCTGGCCGTGCGGCCGGGCCGCACGAGCAAGCTGCACGTGCTCGACAACGACACCGACGTCGCCGGGTCGGTGCTCTCGATCGACCAGGCCGACGTCACCCGCCCCACGATGGAGGGGGTCAAGGCGACCGTGTCGGGCGACGGGCAGGCCATCGACGTCAGCGTGCCGGACAGGACCGCCGGCTCCTCGTTCACCTTCGGCTACCGGGTCAACAACGGCAAGGTCAAGGCCAAGGGCGAGGCGAAGGTGACCGTGCGGGTCGTCGCCGACTCGGTCAACGGCCCGCCCCGAAGCTGCGGCAGGGCGGTGCGAAGCTCGCGGAGGCGGCCTACCCGGTGATCGCCGGCAAGCGCCTCTCGGTGCCGGTGCTCGCCGACTGGCGCGACCCCGAGAGCGACATCCTCGCCGCACGCGCGGCCACCGAGGGCGGCGTCGTCGACGGGCAGGGCCGGATCACCCTGCTCGCCCCGCAGAAGGTCGGCAAGCAGCAGATCCCCTACCTCGTCACCGACGGGCGCGGCGGCACGACCGAGGGCGCCGTCGCGGCCCAGGTCATCGGCACCACCGACAGCAAGTTCGTCGCCACCACGCACCCAGCCGGATGCCGTGCGCGGCGTCGTCGGCAAGCCCCTCCAGATCGAGCCGCTCGGCAACGACGTCGCCGGCGCCGACCCGGGCGAGCCGGATGCCGTGCTGCGGCTGCGCTCCGAGGTGCGCCCGGTCGGCCCGCTCGAGGTCGACACCGACCTCTCGACCGGCCAGGTCACCGTCACCGGCAGCGCGCCCGGGCACCTACGAGCTGACCTACTCGGCGCAGACCGGCGCGGGGGCGGCCCCGGGCCGGGTGCGGGTCGACCTCGTCGCGCCACCCGAGGGCGCGCCACCCGTGGCGGTGCCCGACACGGCGACGCTGCACGACCAGGCGCCGGTGATGCTCGACGTGCTCGCCAACGACTACTCCCCGAGCGGTGACGTGCTCGTCACCGCCGCGGTGTCCGCCGACGGCGGCAACACCTGGCTGCAGCCGTCGATCTACCAGGGTCGGTGGGTGCGCATCGAGGCCCGCGACCCGGCGCGGCTCGGCGACGGGCAGGGCCGCCGGGGTGTCGTGCGGTACACCGTCAGCGACGGCACCCAGCGCACCACCGGTGAGGTCGACGTGCTCCAGCAGGGGGTGCTCGACGACTCGCTGCCGCTGGTCCAGGACGACACGGCGACGGTGCGCGAGGGCGACACCGTGTCGGTGCCGGTGCTCGACAACGACACGATGGCCGACGGCATCCCGCTGCAGGTCGACCCGGCCAGCGTCAAGGTGGTGAGCAAGGGCGACGCGCAGCGGGCCTTCGCCTCCGGCAACGTCATCCGCTACGTGCCGGAGGCGCGCGGGCTGCGCGCCGAGCGGTTCGTCACCATCGAGTACGCCGCCTTCGCCGACGGGATGCAGGACCGGGCCCAGACCGCGCGGGTGCGGGTGGCCGTCGACGCCGCTGCCGTCGGCGACCCGGGTGAACCAGTCACCGGTGGCCCGCAGCTTCACGGCCACGGTGACCGCGGGTGACCCGCTGACGATGACGGTGCCGACCTTCGGCGTCGACCCCGACGGCGACAGCGTCTCGGTCACCGGCATCGTCGGGGCCGAGGGTGGGGCCGTCGACCTCACCCACGGCCGGGTGGTCGCCATCGGGCCCTCGACGATCCGGTACGAGGCGTTCCCGCTGGCGGCGGGCACCGAGGTGATCAGCTACGAGGTGCAGGACCGCTTCGGCGCGACGAGCCGGGCGTTCGTGCGGGTCGGTGTGGTGGCCCCCGGCGACCCGCAGCCACCGGTGGCGGTCGCCGACGAGGTCTTCGCGGCGCCGGGCAAGACGGTCACCGTCAAGCCGCTGCAGAACGACCTCATCGCCCGCGGCGACGTCGTCGACCTCGAGGTCGGCTCCCGGGGCGACCCGGCCGCCACCCGCCTGTGGACCGTCGACGACGACAACACGGTCACCACCAAGGTGCCCGCCGACACCACTCGGCTCCACGAGCTCGTCTACCGCATCAGCGACGGCCTGTTCGACCCCTCCAGTGCGTCGATCCTGGTGCGCCCGGTCAAGGGACACGTCAACGCCCCGGTGGCCCGCGACGACGTCGCCCAGCCCAAGCCGGGCGAGACCTCGACCGTCGTCGACGCGCTCGCCAACGACACCGACGTCGACTCCGACCCCGCCACCCTGAAGCTCGTCGAGGTGCTCGACCCCACCGCCACGGTCGAGAACGGTCGGGTGCGGGTGAGGATCCTCGACCACGCGTACGCCGTGCCCTACGTCATCGAGGACGAGGACGGCGCCCGGGCGATGGCCCTGGTCCAGGTGCCCACCGGGTCCAACGGAGCGCCGTTCGTGGTGGCCGGCTCGCTGGTCCAGCTCGACAAGGACGCCAGCCGCACCGTCGCGCTCAACGACTACGTGAAGTCGCCGCGAGGCCGGGTCGTGTCGGTGACCACCGCCGCCACGGTGAGCGCGTCGCCGGCCGAGAGCCTCGCCGTCTCGCTCGACGACAACCGCACGCTGACCCTGCAGGCCTCCGGCGGCTACGTCGGTCCGGCCGCGGTCATGCTCGAGGTCACCGACCAGGACGCCGTCGACCAGAAGGACTTCGGCACGGCCTACGTCTCGATCCCGGTGCAGATCGGGCCGAAGGTGCCGCTGCTGCGCTGCCCGGCCACCGAGGTCACCGTCCTCGCCGGCGGCCTCGACCGGGTCATCGACATCCCCACCTACTGCCACGCGTGGCTACCGGTGGGCATGACCCTCGACGGCGTGCGCTTCGAGACCGGCTGGGAGACCGAGGCCGACGCCACGCTCTCCTCCGACGGGCCCGGCGGGCGCCGGCTCACCCTGCACGCCGACCTCGACGCCACCTCGTCGCGCGGCCGGCTGGCCGTGCGGACCCAGGGCCTGGACCAGCCGGTCACCATCGGGGTCAACGTGGTCGGCGCGGGTGACGCGACGGGGTCCGGCGCGTTGTCGCCACCGCGGCTGCGGCCGATCTCGGTGAGCGGGCTCGAGGAGGGCCAGTCCCGCACCGTCGACGTCGGCGCCTACCTCGACTCACCCCTGGCCGAGCCCACCTGCGCGATCACCGCGACGCACGGTGGAGCAGGGCAGCGGCCTCACCGCCACGGCGTCGGGATGCCGGTTGACCCTGACCGTGGGCACCCAGCCCTCGCCCACGGCATCCGTCGGGCTCGAGGTGAGCGACGGGCCGGGCCGCAGCGCGCAGGGCCGGGTGTCGGTGACCATGCTCGGCAACCCCTCGCAGCCGCGCCAGGTGCTGGCGGTCGCCGACCGCGACGCCGGTGGCCAGGCGCGCGTGTCGTGGCTGCCGCCGACCTACGACGGCGGGTCCACGGTGTCGGGGTACACGGTCACGCACAGCGGCGGGTCGTCCGGCACCACGCGCTGCACGGCATCCCCGTGCACGATCACCGGGCTGACCAACGGCAAGGACTACACGTTCACGATCGTCGCCGAGAACGGCGTGGGGCAGAGCCCGCCGAGCGCACCGAGCAACACGGTTCGCCCCGACACCCTGCCGCGGGCCGTCACCGGCGTGCGGATGGTGACCCGTGGCGACGGCAGCCTCACCATCGCCTGGGACGCCCCGCAGAACGAGGGCAGCGCGCTGGCCAAGTACGTCGTGCGGCTCTCCTCGTCGACCGGGCAGAGCCAAGCCGTCGACGTCGCGGCGTCGACGCGGCAGACCACCGTCAGCGGCCTGGACAACGAGGCCGAGCAGTCGGTGCAGGTGCAGGCGTGGAACGAGCTCGGCGCGGGGCCGTTCGGCCCGTCGGTGACGATGCAGTCGGCCGGCACGCCGCCCGCCCTGCCCGCACCGTCGATCGCGGCGAGCGGCCCCGGTCCGGCGGTCGACTCGGCCACGCTGACGATCTCGTGGGAGCAGGGCCGGCCCAACGGCCCGCCGATCACCGGCTACACGCTGTACCGCTCGGTCGACGGCGGCGCCTGGTCGCAGGTGGCGACGACCTCGCCCGACGTGCGCACCGCGCGCGACGTCATCCCCTACGACGGGCGCACGTACCGGTACGTCGCGACGGTCACCAACGGGGCCGGCCTGGAGGGCCTGCAGGGCAACTCGTCGTCGTTCACGAGCAACGGCATCCCGTCGAACCCGTCGGTCAACGCCACCGCGCCGTCCTCGAACCGCGAGATCCAGCTGACCGTCAACGTCGGCCAGCCGCGGGCGGCCTCGTTCACCGCGATCCGCTGGTCCGGCGGCGGCAAGTCGGGCACCCACGCCTGCGGGTGCGCCCCCGGGTCGCAGGTCGTGTTCTCGGTCGGCCCGTTCGACACCAGCCCGACGAGGAACTACACGATCACCGTGTGGACGGTGAACTCCGGTGGGGGGGAGTCGAACCCGGCCACCGGCTCGGCGACCCCCTATGGCGACACGTTGACGCCCACCGGGTTCAACGGCAGCCGCAGCGGCGCCACCGGGGCCACCTGGTCGTGGAACCTGCCGGAGAACGGCCGCACCATCGACCAGGTCGAGCTCGACGGCGCGGTCAGCGGCACCTTCGGCGGCAACAAGACCTCCGAGTCGATCGACCGAGGTCCGGGTACCTACCAGCTGCGGGTGCGCGCCCACTCGGTCGCCGGGTGGTCGGGCTGGACCGGTTTCCAGTCGGTCACCGTCCCACCCCCGGACCCACAGGTCATCAACGTGCACCCCGGCACCTACCGGGTCGACCCCAACGGCTACGGCTCGTGCACCTACTCGCCCGGCTGCCCGGAGATCGACTTCGAGATCCGCGACTTCCCGACCGGCCAGAACTACACGGTGCAGTGCATCAGCGCGACGGCGGGCGACCGCACGTCGGGCAGCACCCTGCGCACGACCGGACCCAGCTCGTACTCCTGGGTGGGGCGCTGTCTGTTCGCCCGAGGCGTCGGCCCGGTGACCGTCCAGCTCAAGCAGGGCGGCACGGTGGTCGCCCAGGGCACCGATCCCAGCTGGTAGCGCCACCACCGGACGACCCCACGACCCCATGACCACGCCAGAAAGAGGACACCCGCATGACCGTCACCACCGACCAGTCCGCCTGGTTCGCCCAGACGTTCTCCGCCATGGTCGCCAACTGCGACAAGGCGGTGCTCGGCAAGGAGCACGTCATCCGGCTGGCCCTGACGTGCATGCTCTCGGAGGGACACCTGCTGCTCGAGGACTTCCCGGGCACCGGCAAGACCCAGCTGGCCCGGGCCATCTCGAGCACCGTGCAGGGCACCAACTCGCGCATCCAGTTCACCCCCGACCTGCTGCCCAGCGACGTCACCGGCGTGACGATCTACGACCCGGGCACCAAGGAGTTCGAGTTCCACCGCGGCCCGATCTTCGCGACGATCGTGCTCGCCGACGAGATCAACCGCGCCTCGCCCAAGACGCAGTCGGCGCTGCTCGAGGTGATGGAGGAGGGCCGGGTGACGGTCGACGGCGTGCCCCACTCGGTCGGTGAGCCCTTCATGGTCATCGCCACCCAGAACCCCATCGAGCAGGCCGGCACCTACCGGCTGCCCGAGGCCCAGCTCGACCGCTTCCTCATGAAGACCTCGATCGGCTACCCCGACCACGACGCCACGGTGCGGGTGCTGCGCGACGCCAAGACCCGCGACCGCACCAAGGCGCTCGGGCCGGTGGTCACCTCGAGCGTCATCACCGACATGGCCGAGCTCGCCGACGAGGTGCACGTCGACGACGCGATCCTCGACTACGTCTCGCGGCTGGCCGAGGAGACCCGGCGGCACGTCAGCATCCGGCTCGGCCTGTCCGTGCGCGGTTGCCTGGCCTTCGTGCGCTGTGCGAAGACCTGGGCGATCAGCCAGGGTCGCGACCACGTCGTGCCCGACGACATCAAGATGCTCGCCCAGCCGGTGCTCAACCACCGCCTGCTCGTCACCGCCGAGGCCCAGTTCGCCGGCATCACCGTCGAGCAGGTCATCACCCAGATCCTCGCCGAGGTGGCACCACCGACGGAGCGCCTCGCGTCATGACCGACCCCCTCGACGACGTCGGGTCGACGACGCGCCGCTCGGACCTCGCGCCGGCGGCGACCCCGTCGTCCCCGGCCGACGACGGCGTCACCGTCACCCGGGCGTCGTTGCGTGCGGATGCCGGGTCGCGGCGTCGCGCTGCTCGGCGTCCCCGACGGCGGGTGGCGTGGCCACGTCCGGGACGGGCGCGCACGGCATCCGCCGACGGTCCCGCCCGGCGCTCGAGGCCGTTGGGGGACACCCGCACCCGCACGATCACGTTGCCGCGGGTGCAGGTGCCGACGGCCCTGACCCACACCGGGGCGCGGATCCTCGTGCTGACCGGCAGCCGGATCCGGCCGATCGCCGAGTCGACCCGGCCGGTGTGGCACCCCGTGCTCGAGGTGCTGCGCTGGGTCTCGCCGCTGGGCTGGACCGTGCTCGCCGTGGGGCTGGTGTCGTGGTGGCTCACCGCCCGCTACGCCTGGGTCGAGCTGGCGATGGTCGCGGTCGCCTGCCTGGTGCTCGTGCTCGCGTGCCTCGCGCTGGCCGTCGGGCGGGCCCGGGTGCGCATCCGGGTCGACGTCGAGCCCACCCGGGTCACGGTCGGCGACCCGGCGACCGGTCGGATCGAGGTGACCAACACCTCCCGCCGCGGGCTGCTGCCGGTGATCGTCGAGCTACCGGTCGGTGACACCGCGGCCCGGTTCGCGCTGCCCACGCTGGGGGCCGGGCGCAGCCACGAGGAGCTGTTCGTCGTGCCGACCCGTCGCCGCGGGGTCGTGCCGGTGGGCCCGGCCACCACGGTGCACGGTGACCCGCTCGGGCTGGTGCGGCGCACGGTGGCCTGGACCCAGCGCACCGAGCTGTTCGTGCACCCGTTCACCGTCGCGCTCGAGAGCCTGGGCGCCGGCCTGCTGCGCGACCTCGAGGGAGAGGTGACGCCCGACCTGTCGATGTCCGACCTCGCGTTCCACGCACTGCGCGAGTACCAGCCCGGCGACGACCGGCGCTACGTGCACTGGCGCTCCTCGGCCAAGCACGACCGCCTGCTCGTGCGGCAGTTCCTCGACACCCGGCGCTCGCACCTGGCGGTCGTCGTCGACACCACGCCCGAGGTGTACCCGGGGGCGGACGACGACGTCGAGCTCGCCATCTCGTGCGCCGCCTCGCTCGCGCTGCGTTCGATCCTCGACGAGCAGGACACCACCGTCGTCTGCAACCGGCAGGCCGTCTCGCGCACGACGGCGCCGCTGACCCTCGACGCCCTGGCCCGCGCCGAGGTCGGCCCGGTCGACGTCTTCGCCGCGGCCGGCCAGGCCTCGACGCTGGCGCCCGACGCGAGCGTGGCGGTGCTGGTCACCGGCGGCGGGCGGCCGTTCATCCAGCTGCAGCGCACCCTGGGCCAGTTCGAGCCCGAGGTGATCAAGGTCGTCATCGTCGTCGACGACCACGAGCAGGTCGGGGTGCACCGGGTCGGCGAGCTCGTGATGCTCCACGTGCGCGAGCTCACCGACCTGCGGCGGGTGCTGTTCTCGGGAGCCCTGGCATGAGCGACCGGACGCCGTCGGCGCAGCCGGGGCCGGCCGACGGGTCGCCCGGCTTCGCCACCGCGCTGCGCGGCGGCGCCCCCCGTCGGGCCCGGCGGCCCCGCGACGCCGACGAGCCGAGCCGCTGGCGCCGGGCCGTGCCGACCCGCGACGCGTGGGTGGATGCCGCGTTCGCCGCCGCGCTGGTCACCATCGCCCTCGTCGGACTGCGGACCGGCTTCCTCGGGCCGCAGTGGATGGTGGCCGCTGCGGTCGGGCTCGTGCTCGGGCTGGTCATCGGCCACCTCGCCGCGGTGTTCCAGTGGCTCGCCGTGACCACGTTGGTGGTGCTCACGGCCACCTACTTCGTGCTCGGCGGGGCGGTCGCGGTGCGCACCGACCTGGTCGCCGGCGTGCTGCCCACCGGTCAGACCCTCGTCGACCTGGCCACCTGGGCCGTGACGGGGTGGAAGAAGTGGCTCACCCTGCTGCCGCCGGTCGACGCCCGCGGCCCGGTGCTCGCCCTGCCCTGGCTGGCCGGGCTGCTCGGGGGAGCGGTCACCCTGGGGGTCGCCCGGCGCTGGAGCAACGCGCCGCTCACCGCGCTCGCTCCGCTCGTGCTGCTCGCCGGCTCGATCGCGCTCGGCACCCTCGAGCCGGCAGCAGTGCTGGTGCAGGGGGTCGGGTTCGCCGTGGTGCTCGTCGGCTGGCTGGTGGTGCGCGCCCACCGCTCCCGCCCGCCGGTGCAGAGCGGGTCCGGGCGCTCGGCCCGGGTCGCCACCGGGGCGGTGCTCGTGGCGCTCGCCGTCGGCGCCGGGCTGCTCGCCGGGCCGTGGCTGCCCGGCACGAACGCCGAGGACCGGCGCGAGGTGGTGCGCACCGTGCTGGTGCCGCCGCTCGACGTCTCGCAGTTCCCCAGCCCGCTGCCGGGCTTCCGCCGCTACACCGAGCCCAACACCGCGGCGCTGTACGACAAGGTCGTGCTGCGTGTCGACGGGCTGCCCCAGGGCGCGCTCGTCCGCTTCGCCACGCTCGACGACTACGACGGCCTCGTCTGGGGCGCGGCCGACCGCAGCACCGACGGCGTGCCCTTCCAGCAGGTCGGCTCGCGGATCGCGCCGAGCGGCACCGGCACCCCGGTCGACGTCAGGGTCGACGTGGTCGACGGCGGGTACTCCGGCTACTGGCTGCCGACGGTCGGCGCGCCGACGCGGGTCGAGTTCGACGGGCCGCGGGCCGACGAGCTCGGCTCCGAGCTGTGGCTCAACACCGACACCGACACGGCCGTCGTCCCCCGCCGGCTGCTCGGCGGCGAGCGCTACACGATGAGCGCGCTGCTCCCCGCCGCTCCTGCCGCCGAGCTGCCGCAGGACCTCGACGTCGCCGGTGGCGCCTCGTCGTCGCAGGACCTCGTCGTGCTCGACTCCCGCATCGACGCGTGGACCAGCCGGGCGGAGGGGGCCTGGGGCAAGCTGCGGGCGGTCGCCACGCAGATGCGCACCGAGGGGACCTACACCGACGGGGGCACCCCCAACAGCTTCGAGAAGGTCTACCTCCCCGGCCACGCGAGCGCGCGGCTGAGCCGGTTCGTCAACTCGACCAAGCTCGCCGGCAACGACGAGCAGTACGCCGCCACCCTGGCGCTGGTCGGGCAGCGGCTCGGCATCCCGTCGCGGGTGGTCATGGGCGCCGAGCCCCAGGCCAACGGTGAGGTGCGTGGTCGTGACGTGCACGCCTGGGTCGAGGTGCAGCTCGACGACGGGTCGTGGTTCCCGCTGCGCGCCAGCACCTTCGTGCCCAGTCGCGACAAGACGCCGAGCGAGCAGCAGCTGAAGTCCGAGGAGCAGAAGGTCGGCGCCCAGGTGCCGCCGCCCGCCGGGGTCAACCCGCCGTCACTGCTCCAGGGCCCCGACCAGGCGCAGAACGCCACCGACATCGCCAAGCGCAAGAAGTCACCGTTCGACGTCGGGGCCTGGCCGTGGTGGCTCAAGGTGCTCGTGCTCGGCGTGCTGCTGCCGCTGCTGCTCGTGGCCGGCTACCTGCTGCTCGTGCGGTGGCTCAAGGCCCGCCGCCGGCTGCGGCACGCGAGCACCGGGCCGGTGCCGGCGCGTGCCGCCTGGGTCTGGCGCGACCTCGTCGCCCAGTCCCGCTCGCTCGGGGTGCGCACGCCGCGCCGCGACACCCGCGTGGAGCAGGCCCGGGTCGTCGACGCGGCTCGCACGGCAGCGGTGCCCTCCCCGGGTGCGCTGCCGACCCGCGATGTCGCCTCCGGTCCGGGTGCCGCGCCGTCGTCCGCCGGGGGTGCTGCGCCGTCGTCCGCCGCGGGTGGTGCGCCGTCGTCCGCCGCGGGTGCTGCGCCGTCGGTCGCCGCCGCCGGGCGCCCGACCTGCGCTGCGGTGGTGGCCGCCGGCGTCGACGCCGTCGTGTTCGGCACGGGCGACGGCGACCCGGACGCCGTGCTCACCCTGCACGCCGAGGCCGAGCAGGTGCTGGCTGACCTGCGGGCCGGTTCCACGCGCTGGGTCCGCTGGCGCTCGGACGCCGACCCGCGACCGTTGCTTGCCCGCACCGAGCGGCGAGACCGGCGGCGGCAGGCGTGGTGGCGGCGGTGGCGAGTGCCCGGCATCCGCCGTCGTGGCGACGCCGACCCCACGCCCGCCTGACCCGTACCCACATCGACCAATAGGTCACAGCAGGTACACACCGCCCGTACCTCGACCGACCAATAGGTCACAGGAGGTACACCCGCCGGCGGTACCTCGACCGACCAATAGGTCACTCCAGGTACACGCCCGACCCGGCGGACAAGCGAGGCGGGCGGCGCCCGGACACCGAAGTGCCGGATGCCGCCCGCCTCGGGTACGGGTCAGAGCGCGGTCAGCGCTCCTCCTCGCCCGCGGATGAAGGCCTCGAGCTTGGCGCGGCCGAGGTCGTCGGGACGCTGCTCCGGCGGGGACTTCATCAGGTAGGACGACGCCGAGAGCAGGGCGCCGCCGATGCCGCGGTCCTTGGCGATCTTCGCCGCGCGGATGGCGTCGATGATGATGCCGGCCGAGTTCGGGCTGTCCCAGACCTCGAGCTTGTACTCGAGGTTGAGCGGCACGTCGCCGAAGGCGCGACCCTCGAGGCGCACGTAGGCCCACTTGCGGTCGTCGAGCCACGCGACGTAGTCCGACGGGCCGATGTGCACGTTGCGGTCGTCGGTCTTGCCGGCCAGGGCGCCGGTGAGGTTCGAGGTGACCGACTGGGTCTTGGAGATCTTCTTGGACTCCAGGCGCTCGCGCTCGAGCATGTTCTTGAAGTCCATGTTGCCGCCGACGTTGAGCTGGTAGGTGCGGTCGAGCTGCACACCGCGGTCCTCGAACAGCTTCGCCATGACGCGGTGCGTGATGGTGGCGCCGACCTGGCTCTTGATGTCGTCACCGATGACCGGCACGCCGGCCTCCTCGAACTTCGCGGCCCACTCGGGGTCGGACGCGATGAACACCGGCAGGGCGTTGACGAAGGCGACGCCGGCGTCGATGGCGCACTGGGCGTAGAACTTGTCGGCGTTCTCCGAGCCCACCGGGAGGTAGGAGACGAGCACGTCGACCTTGGCGTTCTTGAGGGCCGCGACGACGTCGACCGGCTCGGCGCCGGACTCGTCGATGGTCTGGCGGTAGTACTTGCCCAGGCCGTCGAGGGTGTGGCCCCGCTGCACGGTGATGCCGGTGGTGGGGACGTCGGCAATCTTGATGGTGTTGTTCTCGGAGGCGTTGATCGCCTCGGCGAGGTCCTTGCCGACCTTCTTGTCGTCGACGTCGAACGCGGCGACGAACTCGACGTCGCGGACGTGGTAGTCGCCGAACATGACGTGCATCAGGCCGGGGACGGTCTGGGACGGGTCGGCGTCCCGGTAGTAGTGCACGCCCTGGACGAGGGACGACGCACAGTTGCCGACGCCGACGACGGCGACGCGAATGGAACCCATGTGCTTCTCCTGGGAGGTCGGTGGTGATGGATGGACGGTGGACGGGTGGAACCTGGGATGCCGGGTGCGCCGGTGGGCGCGACCGGCACCTACGGCTGGGGGCCGGGGTCGGTGGGGTGACGCCGCTCGGCGTCGATGAGCTCGCTGAGCCAGCGCACCTCGCGCTCGGTGGTCTCCTCGCCGTGGCGCTGGAGGGCCGAGGTGTACGCGTCGATCCGCTCGCGGCTGCGGGCGGCGGCGTCGCGGACCCGCTCGAGGTCCTCCTCCACACGCGACCGGCGCCCCTCGAGGATGCGGATGCGCACCTCGCGCTCGGTGCGCGCGAAGAAGGCGAAGCGCACGTCGAAGCCGTCGTCGTCCCACGCCGAGGCGTCGGTGCGGGCGACCAGGTCGGCGAAGTGCTCCTTGCCGGCGGCGGTGAGCTCGTAGACCACGCGCGGCCGCTTGCCGGTGGGGCCGGCCGGGTCGGAGGTCTGCGCGATCAGGCCCCGGTCGAGCAGACCCTTCAGGGCCGGGTAGAGGGTGCCGTAGGACAGGGCGCGGAAGGGCCCGAGCGCGGAGTTGAGCCGGCGCCGCAGGTCGTAGCCGTGGGTCGGCCCCTCGTGGAGCAGGCCCAGCACGGCGAACTCGAGCAGGCGGGCGCGGCGGGTGGTGACCACGGGACCTCCTGGGAGCGGGAACGGACCTGACATACGAGGCGTTTGTCAGGCAGGACGCTAACACAGATATATCGACGCGATACATCGAGGAAGCGCGTCCGGAGCCCGGCCACCCGGCACCGGATTCAGGATTCTCCAAGGTTGACCGCCATACTGAACGTTGGGTTCGTGCGTCTGCGCCCCGTCCGCACGCCCCTGCCAGCCCCCGTTCCCGCCCCGGAAGCAGCATGACTCAACGCACGCCAGCCACCCGCGCCGAAGCCAAGCAGGCCCAGGCCACCCGTTCCTCCTCGGTCCGCTCCGGCGGGTCCGGGGGGTCCGGCGACGGCCGCCCTCCGGCGAAGCCGGGCCGCTCGCGCGGCCGGAAGTGGGGGCTGCGCGCCCTGTGGACCGTGCTCGCGCTCGGCGTCCTCGGCCTCCTCGCCGTCGGCATCGCGTACGCCCGCACCGACATCCCGGACGCCAACGAGCTGGCCACCGCGCAGGCGTCGATCGTCTACTACTCCGACGGCAAGACCGAGATGGCCCGGCTCTCCGACGCGGAGGGCAACCGCGAGTCGGTGCCGCTGAGCACGGTGCCCGACCACATGCAGAAGGCGATGCTCGCGGCGGAGGACCAGGACTTCTACCAGAACAACGGCATCTCGCCGACGGGCATCGGTCGGGCGATCTGGGTGGCGGTCAAGGGCGGCCAGGCGACCCAGGGCGGCTCGACGATCACCCAGCAGTACGTCAAGAACTACTTCCTCACCGCCGACCGCACCCTGTCGCGCAAGGGCCGCGAGATCCTCATCTCGCTCAAGATCGACCAGCAGCAGTCCAAGGACCAGATCCTCGAGAACTACCTCAACACGATCTACTACGGCCGGGGCGCGTACGGCATCCAGACGGCATCCAAGGCGTACTTCAACAAGGACGTCTCGAAGCTGACCCCCGCCGAGAGCGCCTTCCTCGCCTCGGTCATCCGCGGGCCCTCGCTGTACGACCCGGCCCTGGGCGAGGAGCAGGCGGCGAACGCGAAGGAGCGCTCGGGCTACATCCTCGACGCCATGGTCGAGAACGGCTGGCTCAGCCAGGCGGAGCGCGACGCGGCCACCTTCCCCGAGTTCCCGAAGTACAAGCCCCGCACGCAGAGCGGGCCCACCGGCTACCTCACCCAGATGGTCAAGGACGAGGTCGTCACCAAGTACAAGATCCCCCAGTCCGACATCGACCGCGGCGGGCTGCGCATCGTCTCCACGGTCGACAAGGACAAGCAGGCCGACATGGTCAAGGCGGTCAGGGACGAGCGCCCGGAGAAGACACCGTCGGTGCACGTCGGCATGGCCTCGATCGCCCCGGGCAACGGAGCCATCGTCGCGCTCTACGGCGGCGAGGACTACCAGAAGCGCCAGCAGAACGCCGCGACGCAGGACAAGATGCAGGCCGGCTCGACGTTCAAGATCTTCACCCTGATCGCCGCGCTGCAGTCCGGCGACTTCAGCCTCAAGTCGCGCCTGTCCGGCGCCAGCCCGCAGTACTTCGAGGAGTTCGCCGACCCGAGCGCGACGACGGTCAGCGGTCGCCGCGGCCGGGTGAAGAACTTCGGCAACGAGTCGTTCGGCAACATCGACCTGCGCAAGGCCACCGGCAGCTCGGTCAACACCGTCTACGCCGCCCTGAACATCGACGCCACGCCCGAGAAGTCGATGAAGGCCGCGCAGGACGCCGGGGTGCGCAGCGAGCTGCAGCCGAACATGGCCAACGTGCTCGGCACCGACTACGTCACGGTGCTCGACATGGCCACGGCCTACGCGACGATCGCCGCCCAGGGCGTGCGCGCCAACCCGTACATCGTCAAGGAGATCCGCTTCCAGGACGAGAGCGTCCCGACGATCAAGGCCGAGGTCGTCAAGCAGCAGGTCTTCGACAAGGACCTGATGTCCGACGTCATCGACGCGATGACCTACCCCGTCGAGGGTGGCACCGCGCGCTACGTCGGCCGGAACCTCGGCAGACCGGCCGCCGGCAAGACCGGTACCTCCGAGAGCTTCCGCTCGGCGTGGTTCAACGGCTACGTCCCGCAGCTCGAGACGGCCGTCGGTCTCTACCGCTCCGGCAAGGACGGCGAGGAGCTGCCGATGGAGGACCTCCCCAACGCGGGCGACATCACCGGTGGCACCTACCCGGCCCGGATCTGGACGGCCTACATGGAGGCCGCCCTCGAGGGCACCAAGGTCGTCCCGTTCCCGGAGCCGGCCGGCATCAACAAGGACGCCGACCCGCCGCCGCCCACGACCAAGGCCCCGCCGACCACGACGAGCGCCCCGCCGACGACGACGAGCGCGCCCCCCACCACGTCGTCCGCGCCGCCGACGACGACGCAGGCGCCGCAGTCGCCGTCGCCCAAGCCGTCGAGGACCAAGACCAAGGGTCCACCCTCCCCGACGGTGACGATCTCACCCCTGGTGCCACCACCGGGCGGGTGACCGCGGTCCCGCGCGGCTAGGGTGCGTGGCGTGGACGTCGTGCGTGACCCGGTGCTGCCCCCGGGCCTGACCACGGCGATCGGCGGGCCGCGCGGTCGCTCGGCTGCGCTCGCCCGCCCGCGGGCCGCTGGCCCGGCTCGCCCCGGTCGTGCTCCTGCTGGCGCTTCCGCTCTCGGCTGCGGCCCTGCGCCAGGCCGGCTGCCTCGCGGACGGCTGGCGGGGCAGCGTGCCGGTGTGGCGGCAGTGCGCCGCGCCCGTCGTCGAGGCGCTGCCGACCGGGACCCTCGGGAGCGGGCTCACGGCCTACCTCGGCGGGGGCCTGCGGGTCGCCGAGCCGGTGCTCGCCGGCGCGCTCTCCTCGCTGCTCGCCACGATCGCGCCGGGCGTCGCGACGGGTCAGCAGCGCTGGTTCCTGGCCCTCTGGGTCGTGCTCACCGCGGCCGTGCTCGCCGGGCTGGTGGTGGCCGTGGGCACCGTGCGCCGCCACCCGGATGCCGACCCCGTGGCCCTCGCGCTGTCACCGGTGCTCGCCCTGACCGTCTACCGCTCGACCGACCTGCTGCCCCTCGCGCTCGCCGTGGTCGCGCTCTGGGCGTGGAGCCGCGAACGCGAGCGCCTGGCCGGGGTGCTCGCCGGGCTGGCCCTGCTGGCCGGGCCCCTCTCGGCCGTCGTGCTGCTCGCGATGGCGCTGGTACCGGGCCGTGGCGGTCCCGACGCCCGCCGCCGCCTGCTCGTCACCACCGGCGTGACCCTCGCCACGGTCGCCTTGCCGGTCGCGCTCGTGGATGCCGGCCTCCTCACCGCCCCGTTCGCCGCGTGGCGTGACGCCGGCGCCGGCCCGGGCTCACCGTGGTACCTCTTCACCCTGGCCGGCCACCCCGTCGGCGACGGCCCGGTGGTGGCGATCGTGGTGCTCGGGGTGCTGCTCACCGTCGTGCTCGTCGGGCTCATGGCCCGGCGTCGGGCGCGGCCGGTCGTCGGGGCCGTCGCCCTGGTCGGCCTGTGCACGGCGCTGAGCACCGCCGGGTCGTTCCCCCCGTGGTCGGCGCTGTGGCTGGTGCCGTTCGTGGCGCTGGCCGGCATCCGCTGGCGTGACCACCTGCTGTGGGCGGTGGCCGAGGCGGTGCACGCGGTCGCGATGTTCGGCTACCTCGACTCGCTCGCCGACCCGGCCCACGGGCTGCCGCCCGGCTGGTACGCCGCGGCGCTGACGCTGCGGCTGCTCGCCGTGGGCTGGATCGCCCGGCAGGCCTGGGTGGGCGCGAGTTGGGGGGATGCCGTCCCGGCCGGTACGCTGTGGAAGTTGCCCTCAGCGCGCCCTGTGGAAAACTCCACGGGCGGTGTCGGCAGCAATGCATACCCTCCTGTCACGGAAAGACCGTGACCGCCACAGACCAGAGGAGGCGGGTTAACGCATGCGTCAGTACGAACTCATGGTCATCCTCGACCCGGAGCTCGACGACCGGACGGTTCAGCCGTCCCTGGAGCGGTTCCTCAAGGTCGTGACCACCGATGGTGGGTCCGTCGACAACGTCGACATCTGGGGCCGCCGTCGTCTGGCCTACGAGATCAAGAAGCAGTCCGAGGGCATCTACGCCGTCGTCAACTTCACCTCCGAGCCGGCCACGGCCAAGGAGCTGGACCGTCAGCTCGGCCTCAACGAGTCGGTCATGCGGACCAAGCTCATGCGCCCCGGCGCCTGAGCCGACGTCCACACCGCACACCTCGGAACGGGACAAAGAAGGAGTCACCTGTACCCATGGCAGGCGAGACCACCATCACCATCGTCGGCAACCTGACCGCCGACCCCGAGCTCCGGTTCACCCCCTCGGGGGCCGCCGTCGCGAACTTCACCGTGGCGTCCACGCCGCGCACGTTCGACCGGCAGTCCAACGAGTGGAAGGACGGGGAGACCCTCTTCATGCGCTGCTCGATCTGGCGTGACGCGGCCGAGAACATCGCCGAGTCGCTCCACCGGGGCACGCGGGTGATCGCGACGGGGCGGCTGAAGTCGCGCTCGTACGACACCAAGGAGGGCGAGAAGCGCACCGTCATCGAGCTCGACGTCGACGAGGTCGGCCCTTCGCTGCGCTACGCGTCCGCGAAGGTCACCAAGGCCGAGCGCGGCGGTTCAGGTGGAGGCTTCGGTGGCCAGGGTGGCGGCCAGCAGGCCGCCGACCCGTGGGCCACCGGTGGCTCCGCGCCGGCCCCCCAGCAGGGCGGTCAGGGCAACTGGGGTGGCCAGCAGGCCGCTCCCCAGCAGCCCGCCGCACCGCAGGGTGGCCAGCAGGGTGGCTGGGGCCAGGCCCCCAGCTACGACGAGCCCCCCTTCTGATCCGACCGACATCCGGGGCCGCCGCACCACGGTGACGGCGGCACCACACACCAGAACGACACCATCCCTGGGAGACCAGGGCTCATCCGCCGGGACAGCTCCGGCAGAAGGAGAGCACCACGATGGCCAAGCCCGCCATTCGCAAGCCCAAGAAGAAGGCCAACCCGCTCAAGGCGGCGAAGGTCGAGAACATCGACTACAAGGACGCCGCCCTGCTGCGCAAGTTCATCTCCGACCGCGGCAAGATCCGCGCGCGTCGGGTCACCGGTGTGTCCGTGCAGGAGCAGCGCCTCATCGCCAATGCCGTCAAGAACGCGCGCGAGATGGCTTTGCTGCCGTACTCGAGCTCGTCCCGCTGACCGGTTCGAGAAGGAGCCAGAAACGATGAAGGTCATCCTCACCCACGAGGTCACCGGCCTCGGCACCGCCGGTGACGTCGTCGACGTCAAGGACGGTTACGCCCGCAACTTCCTGTTCCGTCGCGGTCTCGCGACGGCGTGGACCAAGGGCGGCCAGAAGCAGGTCGACGCCATCGCCAAGGGCCGTGAGGTCCGCGAGGTGAAGTCCCTCGAGGAGGCGCAGTCCATCAAGGGCAACCTCGAGTCCAAGGCTGTCACGGTCACCGCGCACGCCGGCACCGGCGGCCGCCTCTTCGGCGCCGTCTCCACCGCCGACATCGCGGATGCCGTCAAGTCCGCGGGCGGTCCGTCGCTCGACAAGCGCAAGATCGAGGTCCCGACCCCGATCAAGACCACCGGCACGCACTCCGCGCTGGTGCGCCTCCACCCCGAGGTGCAGGCGACCGTCGAGCTCGACGTCGTCGCCGGCTGACACCAGCCACCCCGTCGCGCAGCGCGCGGCACCGCACGAGGCCCCCGGACCGTCCACGGTCCGGGGCCTCGTCGCGTCCGGGGGCCTGTCGGTCCGGCGCGACCTCGGCACGTCGGCGCAACGGGTCGCCACTTCCCGGGTTGGGTGCTCAGGTGGTTGCCATCGCGACCGTTCGAGCACCCGACTCGAGGTGCTCCCGGGTTGGGTGCTCAGGTGGTTGCCATCGCGACCGTCTGAGCACCCGACCGGGGATGCGGCTCGGCGGTGCCGCGTGGTGTCGGTGGGCCGGCATACGGTGGGCCGCATGGCCGGCACCCGCAGCGAGACGCACCGCCCGCACCAGCGCGACGTTCCGTTGCTCCGAGTGCGGGTGGCAGGCCGTGAAGTGGGTCGGCCGGTGCGGGGAGTGCCAGGCGTGGGGCAGCGTCTCCGAGGTCGGGGCCGTCACGGTGCGCACCACCGCCGCCACCGCCGTCGAGCGTCCCGCCATCCCGATCGGTGAGGTCGACGCCCGGCGGGCCGTGGCCCGACCCACCGGGGTGCCGGAGTTCGACCGGGTGCTCGGCGGCGGCATCGTGCCCGGCGCCGTGGTGCTCGTCGCCGGCGAGCCCGGCATCGGCAAGTCCACCCTGCTGCTCGACGTCGCGGCCCGGGCCGCGCGCTCCGGTGAGCACGGCGAGCGGCGGGTGCTCTACGTCAGCGGCGAGGAGTCGGCGGCCCAGGTGCGCACCCGCGCCGAGCGGATCGAGGCGATGGCCCGCACGCTCTACCTCGCCAGCGAGACCGACCTCGCCACGGTGCTCGGCCAGATCGACGCGCTGGAGCCCGAGCTGGTCATCGTCGACTCCGTGCAGACCATCAGCAGCGCCGAGGTCGAGGGCTCGGCCGGCAACGTCACCCAGGTGCGCGAGGTGGCCGCCTCGCTCATCCAGGTCGCCAAGGCCCGCGGCATCGCGGTGCTGCTCGTCGGCCACGTCACCAAGGACGGCTCCATCGCCGGGCCGCGGGTGCTCGAGCACCTCGTCGACGTCGTCGTGCAGTTCGAGGGCGACCGGCACTCGCGGCTGCGGCTGGTGCGGGCGGTCAAGAACCGCTACGGGCCCACCGACGAGGTCGGCTGCTTCGACCTGTCCGACGTCGGCATCGTCGGGCTCGCCGACCCGAGCGGGCTGTTCCTGTCCGGGCGCACCACCGAGGTCGGCCGGCACCTGCGTCACCGTCACGCTCGAGGGCCGCCGCCCGCTCGTCACCGAGGTGCAGGCCCTGGTCACGAAGTCCGACCCTGGCCACCCCGCGCCGGGCCACCTCCGGGCTCGACTCCGCGCGGGTCGCGATGATCCTGGCGGTGCTCGACAAGCGGGCCGCCGCGCCCGATCGGTGGCAGCGACGCCTACCTGTCCACCGTCGGCGGGGTGCGGCTCACCGAGCCCGCCGCCGACCTCGCGATCACGCCTGGCGCTGGCCGGCGCCATCACCGACCGACCGCTGCCGCACGGCACCATCGCGTTCGGCGAGGTCGGCCTGGCGGGCGAGGTCCGCCCGGTCACCGGAGCCCACCGGCGCCTCGCCGAGGCCGCACCGGCTCGGGTTCACCCGGGCCGTCGTGCCAGCCGGGGTCGTCGGGAGCGGGCCCGGTGCCCGCCGGCATCGAGGTGGTCGAGGCGGCCACGGTCGCCGATGCCGTCCACCGCGGCATGCTTCGCGGGCACGTCGTCCTGAGCGTGCCGCGCAGAGCGTCCCAACCCGGTCGACCGGGGCGTGCAGGGCCGCGCTCCCGATAGGATGCGCGCACTGGCCGTGGACCGCCCGGCCCGGGGACGCAGCAGGACGGAGTGCGACGTGCCGACGCAGCAGAACGACGACGAGCTCCTGCGCGCCACGCTCGCCGCCGTCGCACCGGGTACCGAGCTGCGCGACGGCCTCGAGCGCATCCTGCGCGGCCGCACCGGCGCCCTCATCGTGCTCGGCAACGACAAGGTCGTCGAGACGGTCTCCACCGGCGGCTTCCCCCTCGACATCGAGTTCTCCGCCACCCGCCTGCGCGAGCTGGCGAAGATGGACGGCGGCATCGTCTGCGACCGCGAGGTCACCCGCATCCTGCGCGCCGCCACCCAGCTCGTGCCCGACCCCCGCATCGAGACCAGCGAGTCCGGCACCCGGCACCGCACCGCCGAGCGGGTGGCCAAGCAGACCGGCTTCCCGGTCATCTCGGTCAGCCAGTCGATGCGGATCATCGCCCTGTACATCGCGCGGCCGCCGGGTGCGTGCTCGAGGACTCCAGCGCCATCCTGTCGCGCGCCAACCAGGCCCTGCAGACCCTCGAGCGCTACAAGTCGCGCCTCGACGAGGTCACCGGCACCCTCTCGGCGCTCGAGATCGAGGACCTCGTCACGGTCCGCGACGTCGCCAACGTCCTGCAGCGCCTCGAGATGGTGCGCCGGATCAAGGACGAGATCGCCGAGTACGTCGTGCAGCTCGGCACCGACGGCCGCCTGCTCAGCCTCCAGCTCGAGGAGCTCACCGGCGGCCTGTCCGACGACCTCGGGCTCGTCATCCGCGACTACCTGCCCGAGGCGAAGGCCGGCTACTCGCTCGAGGAGGCCATCGCCAACCTCGAGGCCATCGACTCCACCGAGCTGCTCGACCCCGCCGCGGGCGCCCGGGCGGTCGGCTTCACCATTATCGGCGACTCGCTCGACTCGTCGGTGAGCCCGCTCGGCCACCGACTGCTGTCGAAGGTGCCGCGCCTGCCCGGCGCCATCGTCGACCGCCTCGTCTCGCACTTCGGCAGCCTGCAGAAGCTGCTCGCCGCCAACATCGACGACCTCATGGACGTCGACGGCGTCGGTGAGGGCCGGGCCCGCCTCGTGCGCGAGGGCCTGTCGCGGCTGGCCGAGTCGAGCATCCTCGAGCGCTACGTCTGACCCGCCGCGACGTGTTGTCCCTGCTGTGCGAGCGGGTGCTCGACTGGTACGCCCGCAACGCCCGCCCGCTGCCGTGGCGCGACGCGTCGTGCACCCCGTGGGGGGTGCTGGTCTCGGAGGTCATGTCGCACCAGACGCCGGTCGCCCGGGTCGAACCGGTCTGGCACGAGTGGATGCGGCGCTGGCCCACCCCCGCCGACCTCGCGGCCGAGTCGCCGGGCGAGGTCGTGCGCGCCTGGGGCCGGCTCGGCTACCCCCGGCGCGCCCTGCGGTTGCGTGAGGCGGCGGTCGCCGTCGTCGAGCGGCACGACGGCACGCTGCCCGACGACGAGGTCGACCTGCGCGCCCTGCCCGGTGTCGGGGCGTACACGGCCGCGGCAGTGGCGGCCTTCGCGTTCGGGCGACGCACCACCGTCGTCGACACCAACGTGCGGCGGGTGATCGCCCGCGCCGTCGAGGGCAAGGCGTTCGCCGCGCCGGCGCTGACCGTCGCCGAGTCGACGCTGGCCGCCTCGCTCGTTCCCGACGACCCGGCCACGTCAGCCACCTGGAACGTCGCGGTGATGGAGCTCGGCGCCCTGGTCTGCCAGGCCCGCTCCCCGAGGTGCGGGCAGTGCCCGGTGGTGGACCTCTGCGCGTGGGTCGCCGCCGGCCGCCCCGCCCACGACGGTCCACCGCGCCGGGGACAGGCCTGGCACGGCACCGACCGGCAGGTGCGCGGCGCCATCCTCCAGCAGCTGCGCGACAGCGCCGGCCCGGTGAGCCGCACCGCCCTGGCGGCTGCCGGGCCCGACGCCGGCCAGGTCGAGCGGTGCCTGGCCTCCCTCGTCGAGGACGGCCTGCTCGAGCCGCACGGCCGGGGCCGGTTCCGCCTGCCGCGCTGACGGCCGGGTGACGGGTGCGCCGGTCGGTCGGGGATGGCGTCCGCGCCCGGTGGGTGGAAGGGCGGTGTGCCCGAGCACGGCGTCGCGCCACACTGGTCGCCATGACCACCGTCGACGTCTCCGCCGAGACCTCCGAGCAGGCCTCCGAGCAGGCCCACGCGCAGGCGCACGCGCACCGCACCCCCGAGGAGCTCGAGGCCTTCATGTCGCAGCTGCGCGCCGCCCCGCGCGACGTCGGCACCCTCGAGCTGGTCGTGCGCCGACCGGCGCCCGGGGAGCGCGAGGTGCTCGACGAGGGCGAGCTCGACCTCGAGCTGGGACTGGTCGGGGACTCGTGGCCGCAGCGCGGCAGCAGCCGGACCGCCGACGGTGGGCCGCACCCCGAGATGCAGCTGAACGTGATGAGTGCGCGGATGGTCGGGTTCCTCGCGGGCGACCCGGCCCGTCGGGCCCTCGCGGGCGACCAGCTCTACCTCGACCTCGACCTCTCGCAGGACAACCTGCCGGTCGGCAGCCGGCTCACCTTCGGTGACCCGGGCGGGCTGCGGCGCGGTCATCGAGGTCACCGCGCCCCCGCACACCGGCTGCGCCAAGTTCGTCGAGCGCTTCGGGGCCGAGGCGATGCGCTTCGTCAACGGCACGGTGGGCCGGCCGATGCGGCTGCGCGGGCTCAACGCCCGGGTCGTCGTGCCCGGGCGGGTGCGGCCCGGCGACCCGGTGCACGTCACGCGCCCCTGACGCAGCGATCCGGTAGACCGGGTGGCGTCTGGGCGTCGAGCCGCGCCGGCGGCATACAGTGCTCGCGAACGAGCCACGCGTCGGTGGCGGTGGTGAGCACGGAGGTCGCAGTGGTGGGGGAGCGTACAAGGCGGGGGGTGTGGGTGACCGCCCTGGTCGTGGCGGGGGTGCTGGTGGGGCAGCCCGCCCTCGCCGACGACGGCCTGGCGACCGGGTCGCGCAGCCGCTACGTGCTCGACGCGAAGGCGACCACCGTCGAGGCGACGATGACCATCGACCTGCGGAACACGACGCCGAACCGCGGCGCTCAGTACTACTTCTTCAACGCGTTCAGCGTGCCGGTGCCCGCAGGCGCCGAGAAGGTGCGGGCCCGCAGCGGCGGCTCGCCCCTGTCCGTGTCGCTGCGCGACACCGACGACCCGTCGACCCGGCTCGCGCGGATCTCGTTCCCGAACCTCCTGTACGGGCGCTCGCGCACGATCACGCTGACCTTCGAGGTGCCCGGGGAGAAGCCGCGGGCCAAGGACGGCACCCGGGTCGGTCCGGGCTACGCGACCTTCGCCGTCTACGGTGTCGGCGACGAGGGCCGCAACACCGTCGAGGTGGTCGCCCCCTCGGGGATGACCTTCGAGGCCACCAGCGACGACTTCACCGAGCGCGTGCAGGGCTCCACGACGACCCGCACCTCGACGGCCACCTCCGACCAGGGCGGGTTCTGGGCCGTGGTGTCGCTGCGCGACCCGAAGCGCACCGACGAGCGCGTCGTCGACGTCGCCGGGGTCTCCCTGCTGCTCAACGGTTTCCAGGACGACCCGAAGTGGGGCGACTTCGTCGCGCGGCGGGTGACCACCGGCATCCCCGCCCTCGAGAAGCTGGTCGGCACGAAGTGGCCCGGTGGCCTGGAGCGCATCCGCGAGGACGCCTCGCCGTCGCTGCGCGGCTACGACGGGTGGTTCGACCCGTCCGACGACGAGATCGTCATCGGTGAGCAGCTCGACGCCGACCTGCTCTTCCACGAGCTCGCGCACGCCTGGGTCTCCGGCGAGCGGTTCGACGAGCGGTGGGTGTCCGAGGGCCTGGCCCAGGTGCTCGCGGAGCGCACGGTCGAGGCCACCGGTGGCACCCCCACCACCCACCCCAAGGTCTCGCGCGGCTCCTCGGGAGCCGTCGCACTCAACTCCTGGGGCGGCTCGGCCGGCAGCCGCTCGCAGGACGTCGACGCCTACGCCTACCCCGCCTCCTACGCCGCCACGCGCGCACTGGTGGCCGACCTCGACGACACCCAGCTCGCCGCGGTGCTGGGGGCCGCCCTGCGGGGCGAACGGGCCTACGACCCCGCCGGCACCAAGGACACCGACGGCGGGCGTACCACGTGGTCGCGCTGGCTCGACCTGCTCCAGACCCGCGCGGGCGTCAAGGAAGCCCCGCAGGTGTTCCAGCGCTGGGTGCTCACCGGTGAGCAGCGGGCCCAGCTCGCGCCACGTGAGAAGGCCCGCACGGCCTACGTGGAGGTCGACGCCGCCGACGGGGCCTGGCTGCCCCCCGAGGGACTGCGCGACGCCATGACGGCGTGGGACTTCGAGCGGGCCGCGACGGTGCGCGAGCAGGTCGGCGGGCTCGGGGCGGCGGCCGCCAGCGTGCAGGATGCCGCCCAGCGCGCCGGTCTCGACGTCCCCTCCGCGCGTGCGCGAGTCCTACGAGAACGCCGAGCAGCCGGAGCAGTACGCCGCGCTGGCCACCTTCCTGCCGAAGGCCGCCACCGCGATCACCGCTGTGGGAGCGGCCGAGGCAGTGGCGGCGCAGGACCGCAACCCGCTGAGCGACCTCGGGGCCACCCTCCTCGGCGTGCAGGAGCGTGCCGACGAGGCCATCGTGCTGCTCGACGACGGTGATGTCGCAGCGGCCACGACCGCCGCTGACGAGGTGAGCGACCGGGCCGACAAGGCCCTGCTCGTCGGGCTGGCCCTGCCGCTGCTCGTCCTGCTGCTGCTGCTCGCGGTGGTGCTGGCCGTGCGCGGCATCCGGCGCTCGGCCGCGGGCGCGCGGGCGAGGTCGCAGGCGGCCCGGGAGGCGGCTCTCGCCGCGCTCGTGCCGATGGGTCCGGATGCCGGGCCGTCGCTGCCGTCGCCGCCGCCGGTCCCGCTCGACCGCGACGGGCGCGCGGACTAGAGGACGCGAAGCATCCGGGTGTTGCCGAGGGTGTTCGGCTTGACCCGCTCGAGGTCGAGGAACTCGGCCACTCCCTCGTCGTAGCTGCGCAGCAGCTCGGCGTAGACCTCGGGGTCGACGGCCTGCCCCTCGATCGGCTCGAACCCGTGCCGGGTGAAGAAGGCCGTCTCGAAGGTGAGGCAGAACAGCCGGCTCAGGCCGAGGCGTCGGGCGCGCTCCACCAGCCGGGCGAGCACGGCCGAGCCGACGCCGGAGCCGAGCACCGACTCGTCGACGGCCAGGGTGCGCACCTCGCCGAGGTCCTCCCACAGCACGTGCAGCGCCCCGCAGCCGACGACCCGGCCGTCGACCTCGGCGACGACGAAGTCGGTCACCGACTCGTAGTAGGCGACCGCCTCCTTGTTCAGCAGCACCCGTCGCTCCGCCAAGGGCGCCACCAGCGCGCGGATGGCGCGCACGTCGGAGGTGCGCGCGGCGCGGACGACGAGGTGGCCTCCGTCGGGCCGTGCGATGTCGTGGGAGTCGTCGGTCGGCACGAGGCGAGCGTATCGACGCAACCGCCGTCCCCACCCGGGCCGGTCGGCACCCGGACGCCCGGTCCCGGACCTGGTGGCGGCCCGCCACCGCAGGGGTGGTGGCGGGCCGCGCTCGCACGAGCCGGTCTCGGCGGGTGCACGCACAAGTCTGCGACAGCGGGGCTCGCGGTGGGGTAAAGCCCGGTTCAAGTCTTGGTAAGGAGCCCGGGCGGGACGTGACCGGGCACCCGGCCGACCCGGCATCCCGGATCCACCCCCCGGGGACGTCGAAGGGGCCCCGACCGAGCGGTCGGGGCCCCTTCGACGAGACGGCTACCTCACGGCATCCGCGAGGCTCAGTTCTCCGCCACGACGACGGGCACCTCGATGGCCTGGGAGTGCGGCGTTCCCTCGAAGGTGAACGTCGCCTCCTTGCCCTCGCCGGTGGCGTCGACGGCGACGATCTCGCCGGCCTTGAGCTCGCCGAAGAGGATCTTCTCCGAGAGCACGTCCTCGATCTCGCGCTGGATGGTGCGCCGCAGCGGGCGCGCACCGAGCACGGGGTCGTAGCCCTTGGTCGCGAGCAGGTTCTTCGCCGCGATCGTGAGCTCCATGCCCATGTCCTTGTCCTTGAGCCGCTTGTCGAGCTTGGCGATCTCGAGGTCGACGATCTGGACGATCTCGGACTGGCTGAGCTGCGGGAAGACGATGGTGTCGTCGACCCGGTTCAGGAACTCGGGGCGGAAGTGCTGCTTGAGCTCGTCGATGACCTTGGCCTTCATCCGGTCGTAGTCCGAGCGGGTCTCGGGGCCGGCCGAGAAGCCGAGCGAGCCCTTGGAGATGTCCCGGGTACCGAGGTTGGTCGTCATGATGATGACCGTGTTCTTGAAGTCGACCATCCGACCCTGCGAGTCGGTGAGCCGGCCGTCCTCGAGCACCTGCAGCAGCGAGTTGAAGATCTCGGGGTGGGCCTTCTCGACCTCGTCGAAGAGCACGACGCTGAACGGCTTGCGGCGCACCTTCTCGGTGAGCTGGCCGCCCTCCTCGTAGCCGACGTAGCCGGGGGGCGAGCCGAAGAGGCGCGAGACGGTGTGCTTCTCGCTGTACTCCGACATGTCGAGCTGGATGAGGCTGTCCTCGTCGCCGAAGAGGAACTCGGCGAGGGTCTTGGCCAGCTCGGTCTTACCCACACCGGTCGGTCCGGCGAAGATGAACGAGCCACCGGGGCGACGCGGGTCCTTCAGGCCGGCACGGGTGCGCCGGATGGCCTGGGACAGCGACTTGATCGCCTCGTCCATGCCGACGACGCGCTTGTGCAGCTCGTCCTCCATGTGGAGCAGGCGGCTGGACTCCTCCTCGGTCAGCTTGAACACGGGGATGCCCGTCGAGGCGGCGAGCACCTCGGCGATCAGCTCCTCGTCGACCTCGGCGATGACGTCCATGTCACCGGACTTCCACTCGACCTCGCGCTTGGCCTTCTCGTTGCGCAGGTTCTTCTCGTCGTCGCGCAGCCGCGCGGCCTTCTCGAAGTCCTGGCCGTCGATGGCCGACTCCTTCTCGCGCACGACGGACGCGATGCGCTCGTCGAACTCGCGCAGGTCCGGCGGTGCGGTCATCCGGCGGATGCGAAGTCGGGCGCCCGCCTCGTCGATGAGGTCGATCGCCTTGTCCGGGAGGAAGCGGTCGTTGACGTAGCGGTCGGCCATGGTGGCCGCCGCGACGAGCGCGGCATCCGTGATCGAGACGCGGTGGTGCGCCTCGTAGCGGTCACGCAGGCCCTTGAGGATCTCGATCGTGTGGGGCAGCGTGGGCTCGGCGACCTGGATCGGCTGGAAGCGGCGCTCGAGCGCGGCGTCCTTCTCGATGTGCTTGCGGTACTCGTCGAGCGTCGTGGCGCCGATGACCTGCAGCTCACCACGGGCGAGCATCGGCTTGAGGATGGAGGCCGCGTCGATCGCGCCCTCGGCCGCGCCGGCGCCGACGAGGGTGTGGATCTCGTCGATGAACAGCACGATGTCGCCGCGGGTGCGGATCTCCTTGAGCACCTTCTTCAGCCGCTCCTCGAAGTCACCGCGGTAGCGGCTGCCGGCGACGAGCGCGCCGAGGTCGAGGGTGTAGAGCTGCTTGTCCTTGAGGGTCTCGGGGACCTCGCCGCGCACGATGTCCTGGGCCAGGCCCTCGACGACGGCGGTCTTGCCGACGCCGGGCTCGCCGATGAGCACCGGGTTGTTCTTGGTGCGGCGCGAGAGCACCTGCATGACGCGCTCGATCTCCTTCTCGCGCCCGATGACCGGGTCGAGCTTGCCCTCCCGGGCCGCGGAGGTGAGGTTTCGGCCGAACTGGTCGAGCACGAGCGAGCCGGCGGGGGCACCCTCGGCGGGGCCGCCCTGGGTGGCGCCGGAGCCCCCGGAGGAGCCTTCCTTGCCGCCCTGGTAGCCGGAGATCAGCTGGATGACCTGCTGGCGCACGCGCGACAGGTCGGCGCCGAGCTTGACCAGGACCTGGGCGGCGACGCCCTCGCCCTCGCGGATCAGCCCGAGCAGGATGTGCTCGGTGCCGATGTAGTTGTGGCCGAGCTGCAGGGCCTCGCGCAGGCTGAGCTCGAGGACCTTCTTGGCGCGCGGCGTGAACGGGATGTGACCGGTCGGGGCCTGCTGGCCCTGGCCGATGATCTCCTGCACCTGCTCGCGGACGGCCTCGAGGGAGATGCCGAGGCTCTCCAGGGCCTTGCTCGCGACGCCTTCGCCCTCGTGGATCAGCCCGAGCAGGATGTGCTCGGTGCCGATGTAGTTGTGGTTGAGGCCGCGGGCCTCCTCCTGGGCGAGCACGACGACGCGGCGGGCGCGGTCGGTGAACCGTTCGAACATGATGCGTCTCCTGACGTCGAGTCCCCTCGATGCTAGTCGCGCTGCCTGTGATGGGGCCGCTCCGAGTCGCTGAGCGGTCACCGCGGACGGCGCGGTTACGAGGCATTCAACGCGGTGGTCGGGCCCGCGTGTTCCGCGTTCGCTCTCGGCATAGCGCCCGCGGCGGCCCTGTCCAGGGCTGCCGTGCCGTCGGCCGGGGCACCGCGCCACGATCCTGGGTTGCCCACCGTCCGTCACCCGGCTCCGCAGCCCTCATGGGGGAGGGGTGGACTCCCGGGTCACGACGTCGGCGTCGCGGCCGCGGTGGTGCAGCGAGCGGCGGCTGCGCGGCTCGGTCGCTCCGAGCAGCTCCTGAGCCGGCTGGGTCCTTCGGGCCCACGCGCCGTAGCGGCGCGAGAGCGGGTCGGCGCTGAAACCGTGCGCGAGCACGCTGAGCAGCACGGTCAGGCAGATCGTCGCCACGACCCTGCACCAGGTCGTCGTCCGGGTCGAGCGCCTCCGCGGCGAGCAGGGTGAACACGACCGAGGCCAGCCCGCGCGGCCCGAACCACCCGACGAACGCCACCGTGGGGGCGCGCAGGCCGGTGCCGAGCAGGGCCAGAGCCACCGGCGCCATCCGCAGCAGGGTGAGGGCCAGCACGGCGAAGACCACCTCTGCCCACCCGACGTGCTCGACGAGCAGCGGCACGGCGATGAACCCGAACGTGCACCACACCCCGAACCCGAGGGGGTCGGCCAGCGCCTCGGTGAGCGCCAACGAGGACTCCTCCTCCTCGAGCCAGCGGGCCGCTCCCGCGAAGGCGGTGCCGGCGACGAAGGCCGCGACGAACGCGTTGCCCCCGGCCAGCTCGGCCCCGCCGTAGGCGATGAGCGGCAGCACGAGCACGGCCAGGGGCCGGGTGTGGCGCGAGCTGAGGCCGTGCTCGCGCGACCAGCCGAGCAGCAGGCCGGCGCCGGCGCCCACCCCGACGCCGACGAGGGTGCCGACGGCCAGGTCGACCAGCGCGGCACCGATGTTCTCGACCGGGCCGAGGCCCTCCTCACCCGCGAGGGCCGCGATGGCGAAGAGCACGAACGGCGTGCACAGGCCGTCGTTGAGCCCGCTCTCGACGTTGAGCATCCGCCGCACCCGCACCGGCACGACCGGGTTGAGCACGGTCGCCGCGCCGAGACCGGCATCGGTCGGTGCCACGGCGGCCGCGAGGAGCAGGAGCATCAGTACGGGCATGCCCGGGAAGACGACCCACCCGAGGAGCCACCCGGCCGCGATGGTCAGCGGCAGGCCGACGAGCAGGAGCCGGGCCATCAGGCCGCGGTCGGCGGTGATCTGACGCGGACGCACCTGCGCCGCGTCGTGGAACAGGATCAGCGCCAGGGTCAGCTCGGTGAGCAGGGTCAGGGCCCCGCGCGCCCGCTCACCGAGGTCGGGGAGGGCGAGCGAGAGCAGGGCGCCCGCCGCCACGAAGGCCATCGGGGCCGTCACGTCGATGCGGCTCAGCCCTCGGGCGGTCACCGCGAAAGCGAGCACCAGCACGAGGAAGACGACGATCGCCGCGGTGGCCATGTCTGCACCCTCCACCCACCGAGGTGGATGCCGTGACACCCGCGGAGGGTGACGCGGGTCAGCGACGGCGCTGGCAGCGGCCGCACCAGAACAGGTTGCGGCCGGCGACCAGCCGGGTGCGCACCTTGGAGCCGCAGACCAGGCACGGCATCCCGCCGCGCTTGTAGACGTAGGACGAGCGCTCGGTGAGCCGCGGTACCTCACCCCGGCCGAGCGCGGCCTCGACGTCGAGCACCTGGTCCTCGACCGTGACGATGCGACCGGTGGTGACGCCGAGAGGCATCAGCCGCTCGAGGTCGCCCCAGATGAGCCGCCACGACGCGCGCTTGAGGTTGCGGCCTTCGGTGAACGGCGAAAGGCGGTGGCGGAAGAGCACCTCGGAGCGGTAGACGTTGCCGACCCCGGCGAGCACCGACTGGTCCATGAGCAGCTCGGCCACGGAGCGCGCCGACTTCGAGATGCGCGCCCAGGCCACGTCCGGGTCGGCGTCGGGGCGCAACGGGTCGGGGCCGAGCCGGTCGAGCACCCCGTCGACCTTCTCCGGCGTGGCGACCTCGCACAGGTTCGGGCCGCGCAGGTCGGCGACGTGCTGGTCGGTGCGCAGCCGCAGCCGTACCGCGCCCACGGCCGGCACCTCGGCGGTCCACTCGTGCTGGTCGACGGTGAAGCTGCCGATCAGGCCGAGGTGCACGTGCAGCCAGCGGTCGTCGGCGAACTCGACGAAGAGGTGCTTGCCGCGTGAGGTGGCCCGTACCAGCCGGCGGCCGTCCAGCTCGGCGGCCCCCTCGTCGAACTTGCCCTGCGGGCTCGTGACCTCGGGGGTCGTTCCTGCGAAGGCCTCGTGGAGGTCGCGGGCGAGGGCGAACAGCGTGTGGCCTTCGGGCATGACGGCAGCGTATGCCGCGGACCGGGCGCTCACCCTGCGCTGCACCGACCACCCGAGGAACGCGACGGCGGCAGCCACATCGCACGCCGCCGGGCTCGTCCAAGCAGGCGACGCCGGCGCACGGCGACGCTACTGGCGGAGGTTCCTCACTGTGGGGCGTGCCCTACTGTCGGCGTCCCTACGGTCGGCCCGCCGAACCGTCACGAAGGATCCTCAGCGCCCTCGGGCCGAAGCCGTGCAGCGCGAGGAGGTCGGCGTCGGGCGCCGCGTCGACGGCATCCCAGGTCGTGAGCCCGGCGTTGCTCAGCGCCCGGCGTGCGGGGGCGCCGATGGCGTGCACCTCGTGGGGAGGCACATCGCGGACGTGGTCGGACGGCACGGCCGAGTCAGCTCGCCTTCTTCTCGGTCTTCTTCTCGGCGGCCTTCTTCGCCGGAGCCTTCTTGGCGGTGGTCTTCTTCGCGGCCGTCTTCTTGGTGACGCCCTTCGCGCCCGAGTCGTCCGAGCTGCTCTTGGCCGCCTCGGGGGCTTCGCCGCGGCTCGCCTTGGCCTTCTCGACCGAGCGGGCCAGGGCTGCGAGCAGGTCGACGACCTCGCCGGACTCCTCGGGCTCGGCGGCGCTGACGCGCACCTCACCGCCCTCGACCTTGGCGCGCACGAGCTCCTTGACCGCGATGGCGTAGTCGTCCTCGTACTCGCTGGGCTCGTAGTCGCCGGCGAGCTGGTCGATGAGCATCTTCGCCATGTCCATCTCCTGCTTGCTGGCGTGCTGCTCGTCGTCGACCGCCGCGAAGTCCGCGCCGCGGATCTCGTCGGGCCAGAGCATGGTCTGCATGACGATGACGCCGTCGCGCACGCGGAGCACGGCCATGGTCATCCGGGTGCGGATGGAGACCGTGCAGATCGCCATCCGCTTCTCCTTGACCAGGGCGTCACGGAGCAGGATGTACGGCTTGGTCGCGGACTTGTCGGGCTCGAGGTAGTAGCTCTTGTCGAGCCACATCGGGTCGATCTGGTCGGCGGGCACGAACTTCGTGACGCCGATCTCCTTCGACGACGTGCTGGGCAGGTCGGCGAAGTCCTCGTCGGTGAGCACGACCATGTCGCCGTCCTCGGTCTCGTAGCCCTTGGCGATGTCGTCGTACGACACCTCCTCGCCGTCGATCGAGCAGGTGCGCTTGTACTTGATGCGCCCGCCGTCCTCACGGTGCACCTGCCGGAACTGCACGTCGTGGTTCTCGGTCGCCGAGTACAGCCGCACCGGCACGTTGACCAGGCCGAAGGAGACCGCGCCCTTCCAGATCGCCCGCATGGCCGTCCACCCTTTCCGTATGCCGTGCGCCTCCTCGCGCGCGACGCAGACTCCCAGCCTAGGGCGGTGAGCGGCGCGCGGACAGGTCCGTGGCGTGCTGCCGTGCAGGTCGGGGGTCCGCGGATCGTGGTGGATGCCGGTCGCGATGGTCGCGTTGTTCGCTCCGGCGGGGTGGTGCGAGGGTCGCGGCGGTGGCTCCAGGAGGGCAAGGCAACGGTGACGAATGTCCGCTCTGGAAGCTCGCGAGACCGTGACGATGTCCGCTCTAGAAGGGCGGGGCCTCGGTCATCGGGCCCGGCATCGCGGCCTTGGCTCGGCGTCGGGCGAGCCCGGCTCTCAGGTCGGCTGCGCTGGTGCAGCGGCGGTGGGTCGGGGGTAGCCAGGGCTGTGGTTCGCGGTGGGGGTGTGGGTGGTGCTCGAGGCGGAGCTGGAGGTGGGTCTCGAGGGCGCTCCACGTCGTGGCGGTGGCGCTGCTTGGAGTGGGCGGAGCTGCGGCGTTGTCGTGCACTGCATCGACGGTGTGCGCGGTAGCCGGTGCGTCGGGGGTGGCATCCGTGATGCGCGGCGTCGCTGGTGGGTCGGGGGCGGCGTTGACATTGAGCACAGTGTCGGCGGTGAGGACCAGGGTCTTCAGGGCGTCCAGGGGTGTGGTGGTGCGTTCTCGGCCGGTGGGGTCGGTCCAGGTGGTGGTGGCGTCGGGTGCGAGGTGGACGCGCCAGCCGGGTGCTTGCTTGATGCGGTGGTGGCGGCGGCACAGGGTGAGCAGGTTGGTGTCGGTGGTGGGGCCGGTGGGCCAGGGTCTGACGTGGTCGAGGTCGCAGAACCGGGCGGCGATCGAGCAGCCGGGGAAGCGGCAGCGGCCGTCGCGGCCCTTGACCAGTGCGGTGAGCTTCGCGCCGGGTCGGTAGGTGTCGGTGGCGAGGTGGTCGTCGGGGTCGAGGCGGGCGCCGGTCAGCGGGTCGCACGGCACGAACGGCGACCGGGGCTGTTTCCGCCCAGGAACACCAGGTGGCGCTTTCGGGAGGTGGTCGCGCAGCCAGCCGCGGCGCACGAGCAGCGGCTCGGACGGTCGGGCGCCCTGTACCTCCACCAGATCGTCGTCGTCCTGGCCATTCGCCTGGGACTCGGCTGGCGTCTCCGGGAGGTCGTCCATGACGACGGGGGCGGTGACCGACGCCGGCTCGTCAGCCGGTCCCAAACGGGCCTGATCCGCGACGGTCGTCGGGACCACACCTACTTCACTGTCCGCGGTCTGTGCCTCCAGGTGCGCCACCGCGGGTGTCGAGCGAGCGGCGCTGCCGGCCCAGGCTCGGTCGTCGCGGCCGGCAGCGCCCGCGGGCGCCTCGCTGGTTGGGACCTGCCCGATCACCCGGGTTGCTGACGGGGCCGCGTCGGCGGCCGTGCCGGACGCGGCGGGCTCGGGGCTGGCCGTGGCGGTGGCGGGGACGGTGAGGACGACTTGGACGTCGATGGTGGCGTTGCCGGTGACCAGGTCGGTCAGGGCTTTGCCGCGGGCTTGTTCGATGTTGGTGCAGGTGCCGGCGGTCACGAGGTCGTGGGCGAGGCGGTCGATGGCGGCCCAGGCGGTGGCGGCGTCTTCGCTGGGGAAGGTGCCGTGCCATTCGTCGACGCCGGGTTCGGCGACCCACCGGCGTAGCCCGGTGTCGGCTCGGGCCTTCTTGGCGCGTTCGCGCACCAGGTCGGGGGAGATGCGTTCGAGCAGCACCCGGGTGCGCCGCCGCAGGGTGGTGGCGTCGTCGCCGAGGTGGCGGTTGAGTGCGGCAACGATGGCGTCGGCGACGTCGGCGGGGGCCACCTCGAGCTCGAACGCGACCACGGCGGCGCGGTAGGCGTCGAGGTGCCCGGCGGCCATGGCCTGGTGCAGCCCGCCCAGGCCGCTGGGTTCGGGCAGTTCCTTGGTCTCGGCCGGCACCGGGGCACGGCCCGCCGCCAGGCGCACCGCCTGCTCGACCCGGCGCTGGGCCTGCGGGTGTGATGCCCCGATCACCGGGGCGACCAGGTCGGCCGCGTCGAGGGCGACCCGGCCGGGCGCGTGCACGTTCTCGCCGAGGGTGCCGTCCTCGCACCAGATGCTCTCGCGGCGGGCGGCCTCGGCGATCGCGGCGTCCTGCACCGCGGTCAGGGTGTTGATCAGCGCCTGGCAGTCGCCGACGACGCCGAGCCACTGGTCACGGCTGCGCGTGCCGCTCGGCTCGGTAAGCGCCGCGGCGACCCGGCGGGCACCCTCCGACACGGCGTCGTCCAGCCCAACCGGCGCGGGGCTGGCAGGGGAGCCGGCGGTGCCCGACGACCGCTTGTGGCGCTGGTGTGATGTGACCACGTGTCCCCCTTCCCCGATGACACGATTCTACCCACGATCGCGTCATCGCACAAGTGTTCGAATGACTGTGTTCGCCTGCAGCAGAATGGGTTTGACGCACGGAAGACCAGTTGACGCGCCCAGTCGCAGGCTCGCCCGGCGAGCCCGTGACACCCATCCGAGCTCCCGGGCGGCCAGCCGAGATGGCACCGGTGTGGCGCTCGACCGAGCAGCCGGCGGGGCACTCGACCGAGCAGCCGGCGGAGCTCCAAACCGCACCCGACCGACCAAGCGGGCATGCCGCGTCCATGCCGGTTGAGTGGCGACCACGAACAGCGGCGCACCTCACCTCGAGGCCGGCGGGGCGCTCGACCAGAGCACGCGGCAGGGCGCCCAACGGGACCCGACCGACCAAGGCGGCCGGCTCGGCATCCAGGCTGCTTGAGAGCCCGACCGCAGACCCAGGCGAACCCAGGGGCGGGACACCGAGGCGCCCCCCAAGGACCACGGCCAGACCCGACCCTCCACACGCCCACCCCCCCGACCGGCAGGATGTGCGCATGCGCCCCATGCTGGCCACCGTCGCCGATCGCGTGCCGACCGGTGACGCGTGGGTGCACGAGGTCAAGTGGGACGGGATGCGGGTGCTCGTCGACGTCCGCGACGGCGTCGTCACCGTGTGGTCGCGCAACGAGCGCGACGTGACCGCGGCGTACCCCGAGCTCGAGGACCTCGGCCGCGACTACGACGACATGCTGCTCGACGGCGAGGTCGTCGCCCTCGACGGCGGGCGGCCCAGCTTCCACGCGCTCACCGAGCGGATGCACGTCGCCGACCGACGTCGCGCCCAACGCCTGGCCGCCACCCGGCCGGTGACGCTCATGGTCTTCGACCTCCTGCGCCTGTTCGGGTCCGACCTCACCGCCCAGCCGTGGTCGGCGAGAAGGGCCCTGCTCGAGCGGCTGGCCCTGACCGGCCGCCACTGGCAGGTGCCGGAGGTCTACGACGACGGGCCGCAGCTGCTCGCCGCGACCAAGGAGCAGGGCCTCGAGGGCATCGTCAGCAAGCGCCGCACCGGCCTCTACGCCGTGGGCCGCCGTTCCCCCGACTGGCGCAAGACGGCGCACCGCGCCAGCCTGTCGGTCGTGGTGGGTGGCTGGCGCCCGGAGGTCGGGTCGAACGGGCGGCTGGGCGCCGTGCTCGTCGGCCTGCCGGACGGCAGCGGCGGTTGGCGCTACGCCGGTCGCGTGGGTTCCGGTCTCGCCGGCACCGCCGGCGAGGCCCTCGCCCTGCGCCTGCGCCCGCTGCACCGCGAGACCTCGCCGTTCGCCGACGAGGTGCCCGCCATCGACGCGCAGGGCACCGACCTGGGTCGAGCCACGGGTCGTCATCGAGGTACGCACCCTCGAGCTCACCGGCCAGCACCGGCTGCGCCAGCCGGCGTACCTCGGCGTGCGCTCCGACCTCGACCCGGCCGACCTCGAGGAGGTCGACGATGCCTGAGTACGTGCCCGAGGTGACCCGGGTCGAGGTGGCCGGACGCAAGCTGCGCCTGACCAGCCTCGACAAGGTGATGTACCCGTCGACCGAGACGACCAAGGGCGAGGTGCTCGAACTACTACGCCCAGGTGGCGCCGCTGCTCCTGCCGCACGTGGCCCACCGCCCGGTCACCCGGGTGCGCTGGCCGCACGGCGTCGAGGACCAGATGTTCTTCGAGAAGAACCTCCCCTCGGGCGCCCCGAGCTGGCTGCCGCGGGTGCCGATCGACGACGTCACCTACCCGCTGATCGACGACCTCGCCGACCTGACCTACCTGGTCAACCTCAACAGCCTCGAGGTGCACGTCCCCCAGTGGACCGTCGACGACGACGGAGAACGGCGCAACCCCGACCGCCTGGTCATCGACCTCGACCCGGGCAAGCCGGCCGGGCTGCACGAGTGCGCGCAGGTGGCGCTGCTCGTGCGCGACCGGCTCGACGCCCTCGGGCTCGAGCTGTACCCGGTGACGTCGGGCAGCAAGGGGATGCAGCTCTACGCCTCGCTGGGCGGCGACCTCACCAGCGACCAGGTGCGCGACCTCGCGATGCAGCTGGCGCAGGAGATGACCAAGAAGCACCCCGGCCTCGTGCTGTGGAAGATGACCAAGTCGCTTCGGCCGGGCAAGGTCTTCCTCGACTGGAGCCAGAACGTCGCCGCGAAGACGACGATCAGCCCCTACTCGCTGCGCGGTCGCGAGCTGCCCTGCGTCGCCGCACCTCGCACCTGGGACGAAGTGGAACAAGGTGCGGAAGAACCGGACTCGCTGCGGCAGCTGATGTACGACGAGGTGCTCGACCGCATCGAGCGCGACGGCGACCTGATCGCCGACCTGCCCTGAGTGCCTCGGCTCCGGCGACGCTGCCGACCAGCCCGGATGCCGTCGTCGTCACCTACCGCTGGGCCGAACCGCGGCTGGGGGCCGCGTCTGACCGGTCGCCCGCTCAGTGGACGCGCAGGCGCGGGCACCCGGCGCACTCGACGCAGCCCGGGCAGGGCGTAGATCAGGCAGCACGACTCCCGCGGTGGGACGCCCGGCCGGAACAGCCCGGCGGCGGCCTCGGCCTCCCGGCGGGCGGCCGACCACATGTCGTCGACGAGTGCCTCGCGGGTGTGCGGCCCCAGCCGCACCACGGACGGGTAGCCGGTCGCCACGGGCTCGGCGACCGCGCGGTAGTCGCGCTCGGCCGACGCCATCCGCGCGTCGAGCGGGCCGGCATCCGGCAGCAGTGCGGTGAGGCGCACCGCCGAGGGCACCAGGGCGGGGCCGAGGTCGAAGGTGAGCGCGGTGAGGTCGGCCCGCCACGGACCGGCTGCCGCCGCGTGGGCGGCCGTGTGGGCGGGCACCTGGAGCAGCCACTGCAGCACGAACACCGCGGCGACCTGAGGCGGTGCGTCGACGTCGTACCAGCGGCCCTGCAGGGCGGTGAGCCGGTGCTGCCACTCGCCGGGGTCGGTCGGCGAGCGTGCGCGACAGGGCCGGCCCGCCGGCGGTGAAGACCAGCCACGCGTGCCGTCGGGACATCGACGATGCGGCGCCCGCCAGGTCGGGGGGCGCCGCATCGGTGTGGGGTTCGAGGCTCAGCCGTGGGCCTTGTCGTAGGCGGCCTGGACCTCGGCGGAGATGCGGCCGCGGTCGCTGACCTTGTGGCCGTTGTCGCGGGCCCAGGCGCGCACCGCGCCGAGGTCGGCCTTGCGACCGGAGCCCTTGGATGCCGCGCGGGCCGGTCGACCGGCGGCCGCCGGTGCGCTCGGCGTGACCGATCCACACCGCGAGGTCGTCGCGCAGCTTCGCGGCGTTGCCCGAGGTCAGGTCGATCTCGTAGCTGACGCCGTCGAGTGAGAACGAGACGGTCTCGTCGGCGGGGGAGCTCTTGTCGATGTCGTCGACGAGGAGCACCTGGACCTTCTTTGCCATGGTTTTCCCTTCAGGGTATTCGGGGTGGAATGCGAGGCAACGTCTTGATGCCGGAAAAGACATTAGCAGCGGTTTCCCCGAAAGGTAAAGCCAAGTTAAAGGACGCAATGTCCGGACTGCATTTCGCTCAGGATTTCGGGTCGGGGCCAGTGCCACCGGACGAAGGGCTGGTCGCCCTCGGAATCCGCGGCATTCGGCGGGAAGGCGGCCTCCGCACGGTCCTGCTCCGCCTCGAACCGGCGCTGCGCGAGCCGCTCCCTGCGGTCGCCTTCGAGCATGCCCTTGATGAGGAAGTAGAAAAGGATCGCGACGAGAATGGTGGGGAGAATCGCGGCGAGGTAGGGCCATACGGCATCCATCGGCTCAGGCCTCCGGCTTCAGGTGCGGAAAGAGAATGGTCTCGCGGATGTTCGCGCCGGTGAACAGCATGATCAGCCGGTCGATTCCCAGGCCCAGGCCACCCATCGGCGGCGCGCCGTACTCCAGGGCGCGCAGGAAGTCCTCGTCGAGCTGCATCGCCTCGGGGTCGCCGCCCGCAGCGCGCAGCGACTGCGCGGTGAGCACCTCGCGCTGCACGACCGGGTCGACGAGCTCGGAGAAGCCGGTGCCGCGCTCGACGCCGGCGATGACCAGGTCCCAGGCCTCGATCAGGCCCTCCTTGGACGCGGTGCGGGCGGGCCAGCGGCTGGGCGATGGCGGGGTAGTCGCACAGGAACGTGGGCTGGAGCAGGGCCGGCTCGACCAGCTCGCCGAGCAGCTCGAGGAAGACCTTGTCCTTCTCCAGCGCCGGGTCGACCTCGACGCCGTGCGTGGCGGCGTACCCGAGCAGGGTCTCCTTCGGCGTCTCGAGGGTGACGGTCTCGCCGACGGCCTCGCTCACCGCGTCGTACACCGGCAGCCAGCGCCACTGCGCACCGAGGTCGACGGTGCCGGCCGGGGTCTGGACGACCCGCGAGCCGAGGGCGTCGGCCACGCGCGAGGTAGAGGTCGCGGATCAGGGCGCCGATCGAGGTCTGGTCGCCCCACGCCTGGTAGGCCTCGAGCATGGTGAACTCGGGGGAGTGGGTGGCGTCGACGCCCTCGTTGCGGAAGATCCGGCCCATCTCGTAGACCCGGTCGACCCCGCCGACGACGGCCTTCTTCAGGTTGAGCTCGAGGGCGATGCGCAGCACCATCTCGTGGTCGAAGGCGTTCATGTGGGTGCGGAACGGCCGGGCCGCGGCGCCGCCGTGCACCAGCTGGATGACCGGCGTCTCGACCTCGACGTAGCCCTGGCCCTCGAGGGTCTGCCCGGATGGCGCGCAGCGCGGTGGCCTTGGTGCGCACCATGTCGCGGGCCTCCTGGCGCACGACGAGGTCGGCGTAGCGCTGGCGCACCCGGCTCTCCTCGGACAGCTCCTTGTGCAGCACCGGCAGGGGGCGCAGCGCCTTGGACGCCATGCCCCAGCGGCTCGCCATCACCGACAGCTCACCGCGGCGCGAGCTGATCACCCGGCCCTCGACGAAGACGTGGTCGCCGAGGTCGACGTCGGCCTTCCACGCGGCGAGCGCCTCCTCGCCCACCTCGGCGAGGCTGAGCATCACCTGCAGGCGGGTCCCGACGCCCTCCTGGAGGGTGGCGAACGCGAGCTTGCCGGTGTTGCGGACGAAGACCACGCGGCCGGCGACCCCGACGACGTCCTGGGTCTCCTCGCCCTGCTCGAGGTGCCCCCACTGCTCGCGCACCTGCGCCAGCGAGTGGGTGCGGGGGACCGAGACCGGGTACGGCGGGATGCCGGCCGCGAGCAGGCGGTCGCGCTTGTCGCGGCGGATCCGCAGCTGCTCGGGGAGGTCGGCCTCGGGGAGGGCGGGGGGCGTCTCGGTCACGAGGGACAAGCCTACGGTGGCTCCACCTTCGAGCCGTCCGCCGCCCGGGGACTCGCTCAGGCCGAGGTCGGGCTGCTGATGCCCCACCGGTGGCCGAACGGGTCGACGAACCACGCGTTGCGGCTGCCGTACCCCTCGTAGACCCCGCGGTCGTCGGGGTCGGCGCCCCGCCGGACGGCCGCGGCGAGGGTGGCCTCGACGTCCGGCACCGGCAGCATCAGGCTCACCGCGGCCCCGGGGCCGGTCGGTGCGACCGCGCCGTAGGTCGGGCGCCTCGTCGGCGAGGTAGATGACGCCGTCGCCGATCCGCAGCGCCGCGTGGCCGATCGACCCGTCGTCGTTCACATACGGGTCGCCCTCGATGACGGCGCCGAACACCGTTGCGTACCAAGTCGATCGCGTCGCCGGCGCCCTTGACCGCCAGGTAGGGCACCGCGGCGGGGCGTGGGTGGTGGCTGTCCTTCATCGTCGTTTCCTCCCGCGGATGCCGTCGCGCGGCCTCCGCGGCCGGCGACAGGGCGGCATCCCCTCGTTCAGAGCGTAGGCGCGAGGTGGTCGGGGGGTGGGTTAGCGTCCGGCGCATGGCGACCGGACGGCACGCGTGGACCGAAGGGCTTCCGGCCCGGCGGCTGCGAGCGGGCCCGCGAAGCCGAGCTGCCGGCATCCGACGTCTGGCCGCTGACCGTCCCCGCCGTCGCGCAGGTGCTCGAGCACGGCCTCGACCTCGCCCGGTGCACCGTGCTCGTCGGCGAGAACGGCTCGGGCAAGTCGACCCTGGTCGAGGCGCTCGCGATGGCCGCGGGGATGAACGCCGAGGGCGGCTCGACCGGCGCCACCCACCGCACCCACGCGAGCGAGTCGCCGCTGCACGAGTGGCTCACCGTGGTGCGCGACCCCGGGGCGTCGCGCTGGGGCTACTTCGTGCGGGCCGAGACGATGCACGGGCTGTTCACCTGGCTCGACACCAACCCCGGGCCGACCGACCCCGCCTTCCACGCGATGTCGCACGGCGAGTCGTTCGTGTCGCTGCTCGGCACCCGGCGGTTCCGCGGCGAGGGCCTGTTCGTCATGGACGAGCCGGAGGCCGGGCTGTCCTTCGCCGCCCAGCTGCACCTCGTCGCCGAGCTCACGCAGATGGCCCGCCGCCCGCGCACCCAGGTGGTGCTCGCCACCCACTCGCCGGTGCTCGCCGCCATCCCCGGTGCCTCGGTGCTCGAGCTGGGTGAGCACGGCATCCGGTCGACGACGTGGGACGACCTCGAGGTCGTCACCCACCACCGCAGCTTCCTCGCCGAGCCGCGGCGCTACCTGCGGCACGTCATCGACGACCTCGACGACTGAGCTCGGTCACACCCTCGACACCCGGCTGAGGGCCTGCTGAGCCTGGTTCTGCGCGGGCCTACCCGACCGGGTCGTTTGGCCTTCTCGTCGAGCGGTATGGTACTCATGACCTATTGACAGAACAAATGGCCATGGCTAGGTTTGCGTGGCACCCACTGAGCTCGGAAGGAACCTCCAATGGCGGAGTCCAAGGCCCGTAACACCGACCCCCGCTACAGCAAGCTGACGATCGGTGTCTGCCCCGACCAGTGGGGCGTGTGGTTCCCGCAGGACGAGAAGCAGATCGACTGGGACGTCGCGCTGGACGAGATGGCGACGGCGGGGTTCTCGGTCATGGAGACCGGGCCGTTCGGCTACTTCCCGACCGAGCCCGCCCGCCTCCAGGAGGAGATGGACCAGCGGGGCTTCAAGGTCGTCGCCGGCACCGGCTGGGGGATCCTGCACCAGGCCGAGGCCTGGGCCGACACGGAGAAGTTCTTCCGGTCAATCGGCGAGACGCACGCTGCCGTGGGTGCCGAGTACGTGGTGCACCTGCCCCCGATGTTCCGCGACGAGAAGACCGGCGCCTACACCGACGACAAGGTGCTCTCGACCGAGGCCTGGAACCTCTACATCAAGAACGCCGACAAGCTCGGGCGGATCATGAAGGAGGACTACGGCCTGAAGATGGTCCTCCACCCCCACGGCGACAGCCACATCGAGACCCCCGACGACATCGACCGCATCTTCCAGGCGACCGACCCCGAGTACGTCGGCTTCTGCCTCGACACCGGACACATCATCTACGGCGACGGCGACCCGATGGAGCTGTGCCGCAAGTACCCCGAGCGCATCTCGTACGTGCACATCAAGGCGATGGACCAGGCGCTGGTCAAGCAGGCCCACGACGAGGACTGGCCGTTCGTCAAGGCCGTCCACGCCGGCGTCTCGGTGGCGCCACCGGCCGGCCTGCCCGACATGCACGACCTCATCGAGGCGCTCGCCGACCTTGACAAGGAGCTCTACGTGGTCTGCGAGCAGGACATGTACGGCTGCCCCAAGGACGCCCCCCTGCCCATCGCCGTCCAGACCCGCGAGTACCTCGCCTCGCTGGGTCTCGGCCTGCTCTGAAGGGCACGACCGTGACCGTCCGCATCGGAATGATCGGCCCCGGCGGCATGGGCCAGGCGCACATCGACCGCATCCACACCGTCATCGCCGGGGGCCGCGTCGTCGCGGTCAGCGACGTCAACCCCGACAACGCGGCGGCGGTGGCCGCGCGGATCGGCGGCGTCGCCCACGCGACCTCGGCCCAGCTCATCGAGAGCCCCGACGTCGACGCCGTGATGATCTGCAGCTACGGCCCGGCCCACGAGGTCGACGTGCTGGCCTGCATCGCGGCGGGCAAGCCGGTGCTGTGCGAGAAGCCCCTGACCCCGACGGCCGAGGCCGCACTGCGCATCATGGAGGCCGAGCAGGCCGCCGGCCGCCGCCTGGTCACCGTCGGCTTCATGCGCCGCTTCGACGCGAGCTACCGCCAGATGAAGACCCTGCTCGACTCCGGCGAGCTCGGCGAGACCCTGATGGTGCACTGCGCCCACCGCAACCCCACCGTCCCCGAGATCTACACCTGGGACATGGCGATCAACGACACGGCGATCCACGAGGTCGACACGATGCGCTGGCTGCTAGGCGAGGAGTTCGTGTCCGCCCGGGTCGACACGCCCAAGAAGACCTCGCTGCGCTTCCCCCACCTGCAGGACCCGCTGGTGCTCATCCTCACCAGCGAGTCCGGTGTGCGGGTCGACGACGAGATCTTCGTCAACGCCCAGTACGGCTACGACATCCGTTGTGAGGCCGTGGCAGAGAAGGGCGTCGTGAGCCTGTCCGACCAGAACGTCATCGAGGTGCGCACCGGCTTCCGGGCCTCGAACAGCGTCACACGTGACCACAACGACCGCTTCTGGGGAGCCTTCGTCACCGAGGTCCAGGAGTGGATCTCGGCAGTCTCGCGTGGCGAGCACACCGGCTCGACCTCGTGGGACGGCTACGCCGCCGCCTGCGTCTGCGACGCCGGCGTCAAGGCGCTCACCGAGGACGGCGAGGTCGCCGTCACCATGATCGACCGGCCGGCGTTCTACGCCTGACCGGACGTCGTCGCCCCGCCCGGGACGGCGCCAACCGACCCGTTCCCCGGACCGCCGCGGGACGACGAGAGGAGCACCGATGACCGTCGCCGTCGCCCACCAGGGCTCGAACGACAGTGACCACGTCCTGCTCGAGGCCGTCCGCGAGGCACACCACCGGGGGGAGACCCTCGCCGTGATCCACGTGCGGGCCGCGGTCGACGAGGACCTCGAGGCCGCGGTTGCGGCCGGGGTCTCGGACGCCGTCGAGCGGGTCACCGCCAAGGCCGGGGTCCCGGCGGTCCCGTACGAGCTGCACGTCGCCGCGGGCACGACCGAGGACCCCACGAGCGCGTTGCTCGACGAGCTGGATGCCGTGAAGGCCTCAATCCTCGTCATCGGCGCTCGGCGCCGCTCGCCGGTCGGCAAGGCCTTCTTGGGCTCGGTGTCCCAGCAGCTCATCCTCGAGGCCGACGTGCCGGTGCTCGTGGTCAAGCCCCCGCGCTGACGGGCCGCCGTCACCGCGACCGCGAACCAGCCACCCCGGACGCCGTAGGGCCCCTCTCCTCGACAGAGCGGGGCCCTACGTGCATGCCCCGAGCCGGTTCGGGGTGATCGGCCTGCCCCTGCTGCCAGAACATCACCTCGAATCGCGCGGTAGGACCGCCTGGGGACAGCGAAGGGCCCGGCCCCCCGTTCGGGGAGACCGGGCCCTCGGTACTGCGGTTGGTTCCTTCGTCAGCGACGGGCGATCTCGTGCGAGAGCTCGGTGAGCTCGTCACCCCCTGCCATCTGCCGGGTCAGCTCGTCCAGGCCCACCTCGTCGCGCTTCTTGTCGAGCACGGCCTCGCCGAGCTTGAGGATGATGAAGTGGTCGCCCACGAGGTAGGCGTGGTGCGGGTTGTGGGTGATGAAGACGACGCCCAGGCCGGCGTCACGGGCCGCGGCGGTGTACTTGAGCACCACGCCCGACTGCTTGACGCCCAAGGCGGCCGTCGGCTCGTCGAGGATGAGCACGCGCGCACCGAAGTAGACGGCCCGGGCGATCGCCACGCACTGGCGCTGGCCACCCGAGAGCTCACCGATCGGCTGCTCGATGTCCTTGACGACGATGCCCATCTTTCGCAGCTCGGCGTCGGCGATCTCCTTCATCTCCTTGATCCGCATCGGGGCCAGCGGGTAGTTGCCCGCCCGCAGCTCCGAGCCGAGGAAGAAGTTGCGCCACACCGGCATCAGGGCGACGACGGCGAGGTCCTGGTAGACCGTGGCGATGCCGTGCGCGAGTGCCTCGCGCGGGTTGGAGAACTCGACCTCGTTGCCGTCGACCTTCATCACCCCTTCGTTGTGCGGGTGCAGACCGGAGATGATCTTGATGAGGGTCGACTTGCCGGCGCCGTTGTCGCCGAGGACACAGGTGACCTCGCCGGCGCGCACCGTCAGGTTGACGCCGCGCAGGGCCCGGATGGCCCCGTACGCCTTGCCCACGTCGACCATCTCGACCAGGGGCTCACCCGCGTGCAGGGTCTCGTCGGCGTGTTCGGTGATGGTGTCGGTCATGGTCCTAGCCCACCTTTCGCAAGGTCGAGAGGTTCTTGACGTAGAGGTTCACGATGACGGCCAGCAGGAGCATGACGCCGAGGAAGGCCTTGAACCAGTTGTTGTCCCAGCCGGCGTAGACGATGCACAGGCTGGTCATTCCGAAGATGAACGCACCGATGGCCACACCGATCGCGTTGCCGTAGCCGCCGGTGAGCAGCGTGCCACCCACGACCGCGGCCACGATGTAGAGGAACTCGTTGCCGATGCCGTTGCTCGCCTGGAGCGTGTTGAAGTTGTAGAGCGTGTGCATCCCCATGAACCAGGCGAGGAACGAGACGCCCATGAACAGGCCGATCTTCACCCGGCGGACGGGCACACCCACGGCGCGGGCGCTGGGCGCGTTGCCGCCGACCGCGTAGATCCAGTTGCCGACCCGGCTGCGGGTGAGCATCCAGTGCGCGATGCCCACGAAGAGGAACCACCACAGCACGGTGATGTCGAGCTTGACGCTGCCGATGCTGAACTGGTGGGCGAAGATCGCGTTGAGCGAGCCGTACCCGTCCATCTGGTTGATGTTCGGTGTTGACACCGAGCCGGTCACCAGCTTGGTGACGCCCAGGTTGACCCCTTGGAGCACGAAGAAGGATCCCAGGGTTATCAGGAAGCTCGGGATGCCGGTGCGCATCACCATGTACCCGTTGAAGAACCCGAGCGACAGGGCGAACAGCAGCGAGAGGATGGCGCCCACCCAGAGGTTGATGCCCAGCTGGTAGGAGAACATCGCGTTCAGCAGGCCGGCGCTGTAGACCATGACACCGGCCGACAGGTCGAACTCACCGCCGATCATCAGAAGCCCGACCGCGACGGCGACGATGCCGATCGTCGAGCTCTGGTAGAGGACCGTCATCAGCGAGTCGACCGACCGGAAGGCGGGCGCGACGATGAGGAAGAAGACGAAGAGGATCGCTGCCGCGACCAACGCCCCGATCTCGGGTCGGGCCAGCAGCCGGTTGGACCAGCCGAGGGTGACGCGGTTGGAGGCCTCGGCGTGGGCGCCGTGCGGCGCGGCCGAGGGGGTAGCGGCCGGTTCGGCCGTAGTGGTGGCGGGTGGTGCCGCCGGCGGGGCACTCGAGGGTGCCGATCGGTTGTCCTGGCTCATGCTCGTCTCCCTGTGTAGGTTCCGGGCCGGGGCCTCGCGGAGGTGCGGGGCCCCGGACGGCGGAACTAACTCGGTTGGGTCAGCGGGTGTTCTGCTGGGTGAACGGGAGGATGACGTCGATGTTGGTGCTGTCGACGAAGGAGGGGCCGGTGAGCACCGGCCCACCACCGCCCATGTCGTTGCCGTTCTTCTTGTTGAGGTACAGGGAGTTCACGGCCAGGTAGCCCTGGACGTAGGGCTGCTGGTCGATCGAGAACTGGATCTTGCCGTCCTTGATGGCCTGCGCCGCCTCGGCGTTGAGGTCGAAGGTGACCAGCTTGGCCTTGCTCGACGCCTGGTCCATCGCCTTGAGCGCGTCGAGGGCGATCGGGGCACCGAGCGTGACGATGTAGTCGATCGAGGGGTCGGCGGCCAGCTTGGCCTGGAGCGCCGAGACGACGGAGGAGTCGTCGGCGCCGTTGACCTGGATGTTCTCCGTGGCCGGTGCCTTGCTCTTGACACCGGCACAGCGCGCCTCGAGGGCCACCGAGCCGGCGGCCTGGATGACGCACAGCGGCTTCTTGGCCCCGTCTGCCGCGATCCGCTCACCGGCCGTGGAGCCGGCCAGGTTCTCGTCGGAGCCGAAGTACATCAGCGCCCCGGTGTCCTTGTACTGGTCTATCCCCGAGTTGAAGGCGACCGTTGGGATCTTCGCGGAAACGGCCGACTGCACGGCGCCCTCGAGGGCGTCCGGCGTGGCCAGCGTGGTGGCGATGCCGTCGACCTTGGAGTCGACTGCGTTCTGGATGAGCGTGGCCTGCTTGGCCGGGTCGGGGTCGTTGCTGTACTTCAGCGTGGACCCGGTGTCCTTGGCCGCCTGCTGGGCGCCGGCCTTGATCTTGTCCCAGAACGTGTCGCCGGGTGTCTCGTGGGTGACCATGGCGAAGGTGTAACCGGAGTCGCCACCGCCCCCAGCTGCACCGCCCCCGGAGTCGGTCTTCGGGGCGCCCCCCTCGCTGCACGCGGCGAGGGCCATTGCTGCCGTGGCGGCGAACGCCGTCAGGGCCGCCGCCTTCCGGAATCTCGTGTGATTCATGGTGGACCGGGTCCTTTCGGGACTGCTGTCCCGCGGCTCTGCGGGATCAGGGGTGCCGCGCCGGCGCGTCCCGTTGGGGGATGCATCGGTGATGCGCGCCGGATGGCGGCTGCGGCGACCGGTCTGGGGCTTGATCGGCCACGGGGGGAAAGGGTGAAGTCCCCGTGACGTCCGGGCCGGACCGGGTGGTGCTCTTCTGTTGGGGTGGAGCGGGTCGGCTCCAGGTGCTCATCTTCGATGCCCGTAGGTGGCCCTGTCAAGCATTTGTTCTGACATTCCGTCATTAAGGACAATGACGTCCGGAACCGGCAGGTCAGAGGTACGCGCGCTGGCCGCGCAGGTTCTCCAGGTGCTCGGCGAACGCCCGCTGGGTGGACTCCAGCGCCGACACCTGGGAGACCGGCACGTCCCACCAGGCCGAGCCGGGCGGGTTCGGGCCGAGGAGGTCGGTCTCGATGTAGAGCACGGTCGTGCGGTCCGAGGCCGCGGCCACGCCGTAGTTCTCGCGGAACTTCGCCATCGACTCGCAGCGCAGCACGTCAGCCCCCCAGGAAGCGGCGTTGGCGGCGAGGTCGAAGGGAACCTCCTCACCGTCGAGGCGGCCAGTGGACGTCTGGCGCATCCGGTACTTCGTACCGAACCTCTGTGAGCCCCGCGACTCGGAGAGTGCGCCGATCGAGGCGAAACCGTGGTTCTGCAGGAGCACGATGATGACCTTGACGCCCTCGGAGACGATCGTCGCGATCTCCATCGGCAGCATCTGGTAGGTGCCGTCACCGACGATCGCCACGACCTGCTGCTCGTCGCCGACGGCCAGCTTCACGCCGAGCGACGCCGGGATCTCGTAGCCCATGCACGAGAACGCGTACTCGACGTGGTACTGCTCGGGGGTCGAGGCCCGCCACAGGCACTGCAGGTCACCGGGCATCGAGCCGGCGGCGTTGATGACGACGTCCTTCGGGCCCATCAGCTCGTTCAGTGCGCCGAACACCTCGGTCTGCGCCGGAAGCGGCGTGTGGTCGCGGTGGTAGCACTCGTCGACGACCTGCTGCCAGGCGGCGTCGAGGTCGGCGGCCTCCTGGCGGTAGGCGGCATCCACCTGCCAACCCTCGAGGCCGGCAGTCAGGGCGCGCAGCGCCTCACGCGCGTCGGCGACGAGCATGCTCGCGCCGTGCTTCGCGGCGTCGAAGCCCAGGACGTTGACGTTGACGAAGCGCACGTCCTCGTTGGCGAAGATCGTGTGACTGGCCGTGGTGAAGTCGGAGTAGCGGGTGCCGATGCCGATGACGACGTCGGCCTCGCGGGCCAGCGCGTTGGCCGCTGACGACCCCGTCGACCCGACACCTCCCACGGCGGACGGGTGGTCCCAGTTGACCGCCCCCTTGCCGGCGTGGGTGTCGGACACCGGGATCCCGGTCGCCGCTGCAAAGGCACGCAGCTCCTCGGACGCCTCCGCGTACACGACGCCACCACCGGCCACGACGAGCGGACGTTTCGCGGACCGGATGACGGCCAGGGCGCGCTCGAGCGCAGCAGGCTCTGGCACGGGGCGGCCGATGTGCCAGACCCGCTTGGAGAAGAACGCCAGCGGCCAGTCGTGCGCCTCGGCCTGCACGTCCTGAGGGAGGCAGACGGTGACGGCCCCGGTGTCGGCCGGGTCGGTGAGCACCCGCATCGCGTTCATCAGCGACGGGATGAGCTGCTCCGGCCGGCTGATCCGGTCGAAGAACCGCGACACCGGCCGGAAGACGTCGTTGACGGTGACGTCGAGGGTGCCGGGGTCCTCGAGCTGCTGGAGGACGGGGTCCGGCACGCGGTTGGCGAACTGGTCCGACGGGAACAGGAGCACCGGGATGCGGTTCGTCGTCGCCAGCGCAGCACCGGTCACCATGTTCGTGGCGCCCGGGCCGATCGACGTCGTCACGGCCATCACCTGACGGCGGTTGCGGGCCCGGCTGAAGGCCGTGGCGGTGTGCACCGCGCCCTGCTCGTTGCGAGAGAGGTAGTACGGGAGGTCACCGAGGACGTCGTCGCCCTCCGCGCCCTCCTCGCCCTGCACCTGGGCCTGGAGCAGGGCCTGCCCGATGCCAGCGACGTTGCCGTGGCCGAAGATCCCGAGGATGCCGGTCACGAGCCGCTGCTCCACCCCGTCGCGCTCGGAGTACTGGCTGGAGAGGAACTTCACGAGGGCCTGGGCGGTGGTGAGCCGCACGGTCTGCGTCATGTCGTCGTCGGTCCTTCGTCGTCGTCGTCGATGGCCTGGTGCAGGGCGGGTCAGGGAGCGGGAACCAGCACGTCGCGCACGATCTGGTCGAGGGCCTCGTCGGCCTCGAGGAACTGGCGCAGGGTGGTGCGGGTGGCTCCGAAGTCGTCGAACTCAGCGTGGGTCATTCCGTCGACCTCGTAAGCGCTGACGAAGTCGGGGATGGTGAGGAGCGCGTCGATGATGTCCGGGTCGACCGGCTCCTCGATGCGCGGCTGCGGGTCGTGGCCGCTGGCCTGGAACTTCTCCTGCCAGCCGAAGGGCGGCGAGAGCACGATGTCGCCGCCGACGAGCTCGGTCCACTGCAGCTGGTTGCGGTAGGCCGCCGCCAGCAGACGGGCTTGGAAGCCGCGCTGGAGGAAGACCTCATAAGCCTTCTTGAACGCCGCGACCCCGGCCCACTCGAGGTACTCCGGGTCGATGTCGATGCCGTCGCGCTTGACGACGGTCTTCATCCAGTCGTCGAGGCGCCCGACCATGATCGTGACGACCGGACCCATCGACGCGGTCTCCTTGTTCTCCGCCTGGCGTCGCTCCAGACCGCGCTGGATCGCAGCGCCGGCCTCGACGGCCTGCGGCACGGTGAACGACACGGTGACGTTGATGCTGACACCGCGGTAGGTGGCCTCCTCGATCGCCTCGATGCCGACCTTCGTGGCGGGGATCTTCACGATGATGTTCGGCGCCAGCGAGGCGAAGTACTCGGCCTGGTCGGCCAAGGCCGTGGCGTCACGGTGCAGGCGCGGGTCGGTCTGCATCGACAGGCGCCCATTGCGGCCGTTGTGCTCGGCGAACGCGGGCTCGAGGTACTTGGCGGCCTCGATGGAGACCTCCTCGACGACCTGCCAGCCGATCTGTGCCTCGGTGGCCGTGGGCCGCTCGTCGGCGATCTGCGCGATCCGCGCCTGCCAGCGGGGAAGGTCCGAGCGGATCGCTGCCAGCGCGATCACCGGGTTGCAGGTGGCGCCCACCGCCCCCCACTCGATCGCGGTGGTCAGCTCGGACAGCGTCGAGGAGTCGTTCCACAACGCCGTCGGAGTCGTCTCGGTCATCGTGCGCAGGGGTGATGTGGTCACTGGGATCCTCCGGTGGTATGGGTGGCGACGTGCTCGCGCATCGTGGTGAGCTGGTAGCGGGCCATGGCGTCAGCGTCCTCGTCTTCGGCGAACACCGAGTTGCACATGACCGTGTCGGGGCTGTCGTAGAAGCCGATCTCGGCCAGGCCCTCGAAGAACTCGTCCCAGTCGACGTCGCCGGCACCGATCCGCAGGTGCTGGTGGACGCGTGCGGTGTTTCCCGGCGGGTTCGAGATGTAGCGCAGGCCGTGTGAGGCGTGGTGGTCCATGGTGTCGGCGACGTGCACCAGTCGGATGAGGTCCTTGCCCGCGCGCATCACCTCACGCATCGGGTGGCCCATGTGGAAGCTGTGACAGGCGACGAAGACCATGCCGACGTTCGGGCTGTTCAGTCCACGGATGACGCGGATCGCCTCCAGGCCGTCCTCCACGAAGTCGTCGGGGTGCGGGTCGATGAGCAGGTCGATGCCCTCGCGCTCGATGATCGGGAGGAGCTCCTCCATCGACCGGTAGAACGCCGCCTCCGACTCCTCGGCCCGCTCCGGCCGGCCGGAGAACTCGGTGCCGATCACCCGCACGTCGAGGTCGACGGCGAGCTGGATGATCCGCTTCCAGTTGCGCACCGCCGCTTCGCGGGCCCATTCGTCGGGGCCGGACCAGCGCTGCACGGGCAGCAGCGAGGCGATGCCCACGCCGGCCGCGTCGCACGCCTTCTTCAGCGAGCGCACCAGCGCGTCGTCCGCCTTGGGGTGGCGGAAGAAGGGGATGAAGTCGGCGTGCGGGGTGAGCTGGAGATACTCGTACCCGAGGTCGGCCAGCACGCCGGGGAAGTCGAGCAGGGCGTGGTCGTGGTGGAAGGGGGTGGGGTCCTGCGCGATCTTCACGGTCGGGTCCTCCTTCGACCCGTCACTACGGGTAGGGGCTGAATGCTTGAATGTTAGGACATTAGCACTCAGGCCCAGGGGGTGCGCAAGAGGAACGATGCCGCGGATCGCTCAGCGGTCGTAGACGGTGACGTCGAAGGCGTACTGGTCGTAGCGGTAGCAGTGGTCGCCGTACTCGACGGCAGCACCGTTCGCGGCGTAGGCCTTGCGAGTCATCGTGAGCAGCGGGTCGCCGGCCGAGAGCTTGAGCAACCGGCGCTCCCGAGCGCCGGGGCGACGGGCGCCGATGGTCTGGTGTGCGATGACCGGCCGCACCCCTCGGGTGCGCAGGACCGCGTACAGGCTGGCGTCCTCGAGGTCGGCCTCGGTGAGGTCGGCGAACTGCGGGGACAACCAGTTGTGCATCAACGCGGCGGGGGTGCCGTCGACCGAGCGCAGCCGCTCGACGGAGACCAAGCCGGTGTCGGCGGGCAGCCCGAGCGCCTCGGCCGCGACCGGGTTGACGTCGTCGGTGCTGAACGAGACGACCTCCGTGAGCGGCTTCTGGCCGCGCCTGACCATGTCGTCGTAGAGGCTGGTCAGCTCGTCGCGGCGGTGGATGACCTGGCTGGCGACCGTGGTACCGACCCCTCGGCGGCGCACGAGGAGGCCGCGTCCCACGAGCTCGGCGATCGCCCGTCGCACTGTGGGGCGCGACAGGTCGAGACGCTCGGCGAGGGCCAGCTCGTTCTCGAACGGGTCGCCCGGCTTCAGGCGGCCGTCCTCGATCGACGCCGTGAGCTGCTCGGCCAGCTGGTGGTAGAGCGGGACGGGGCTGCCACGGTCGATGGTGACGGGGATGACGTTCACATCCCGAGTGTAGGTGTTCGCAGGTCTACGAGTGCGAAATGTCAAATGTCCTAACAAATGTTGACAGCAGCCCTGGAGGTGGTGCAGCCTTGCTGGATCACCCCGATGCCCTCGCCACCGACCGGACCGCAGGAGGAGCCGTGCCCGAGCCGCTGAAGCGCTCCTTCGACGTGCTGGCCATCGGCCGCGTGGGGGTCGACCTCTACCCGATGCAGACCGGCAAGTCGCTCGAGGACGTCACCACCTTCGGCAAGTTCCTCGGCGGTAGCGCCGGCAACGTGGCCGTGGCCGTCGCCCGGCTCGGGCACAGCTCGGCCTTGATCAGCCGCGCCGGCAACGACCCCTTCGGCCGCTACGTCAAGCGCACCCTGGCCGAGCTCGGTGTCGACCCGACCTACGTCACGACCGACCCGTCGCTGCCGACGCCGGTCACCTTCTGCGAGATCTTCCCGCCCGACCACTTCCCGCTCTACTTCTACCGCTATCCCCAGGCTCCCGACCTGCGGGTCGCACCGGAGGAGATCCCGCCGGTGGCCGTGCGAGAGAGCCGCCTGTTCTGGACGACCCTCACCGGCCTGTCGGCCGAGCCCAGCCGCACGGCACACGCCACGGCGTGGGAGCTGCGCGGCCGACGCCCACACACCGTCATCGACCTCGACTACCGGCCGCAGTTCTGGCGGGCGGAGTCCGAGGCCACCCGTGCGGCCGGTGCGGCCATCGACGCCAGTACCGTCGCCATCGGGAACATGGAGGAGTGCCGGGTCGCCGTCGGCACCGAGGACCCCGAGGACGCCGCCAAGGCCCTGCTCGATCGAGGCGTCGAGCTGGCCGTGGTGAAGCAGGGGCCCGAGGGCGTGCTGGCGGTGTCGGCCTCCGGCGAGCGCGTGGTCGTGCCGCCCGTGCCCGTGGAGGTCGCCAACGGCCTCGGTGCGGGCGACGCCTTCGGAGGCGCGCTGTGCCACGGCCTCCTCGAGGGCTGGGACCTCGAGCGCGCCCTCCGCTTCGCCAACACCGCAGGCGCCATCGTCGCCTCGCGCCTGGAGTGCTCGACGGCGATGCCGCCGGAGCACGAGGTGCTCGAGCTGATGAAGGGGACCACCGCATGACGATGATCGACGCCGCCGCGCTCACCCGCCGTCGCCTCACCGAGCCGGATGCCGTGCCCGCCGCCTGGGCGACACGCCGCCGCCGCACCACGCTGAGCGACGACGGCCGGCTCCTCCTGATCGCCGCCGACCACCCCGCCCGCGGGGCGCTCGCCGTCCGTGACGACGCGCGCGCCATGGCCTCGCGCCCGGAGCTGCTCCGGCGGCTGGCGACGGCCCTGGGGCGCCCGGGGGTCGACGGGGTGCTCGGGACCCCGGACGTGCTCGAGGACCTCCTGCTCACCGGCCTTCTCGACGACAAGGTGGTCATCGGCTCGATGAACCGTGGTGGCCTGCAGGGCGCCACGTTCGAGCTCGACGACCGCTTCACCGCCTACGACGCCGACACGATCGCCGCCAACGGCCTCGACGGCGGCAAGATGCTCACCCGCATCGCTCTCGACGAGCCCGGCACCGCTCCCACGCTCGAGGCCAGCGGCTCGGCGGTGACCGCCCTCGCGCGGCACGGCCTGATGGCCATGGTCGAGCCGTTCATGACGGTGCGCACGTCGCCGAACCGGGTCGAGAACCGCCTCGACCCCGACTCCGTGATCGACTCGATCCACATCGCGGCCGGCCTCGGCGCGACCAGCGCCCGCACCTGGCTGAAGCTTCCGGTGGTCGACGAGATGGCCCGCGTGCTCGACGCCACGACGCTGCCCTGCCTCCTCCTGGGGGGCGACCCCAATGGCGACCCGGCCGACACCTACGCCGAGTGGGGCCGGGCCCTCGACCACTCCTCGGCCGCGGGCCTGGTCGTCGGGCGCGCCCTGCTCTTCCCGCCCGACGGCGACGTCGCGTCGGCCGTCGACGCCGCCGTCGAGCTCGTGCACGGAGGTACCCGATGAGCCTGGGCCGCGACAACGCCACGTGGTGCCACCCGGCCGGAGCGCTGGCGGCACACGGCTGGGACTGCGTGGTCGACGACTCCACCCCCGGCTGGACCCACACCGGGCTGCGCATCGCCACCCTGACCACTGGTGGGTCGGTCGAGCTCCAGCTCGGCGACCACGAGGCCATGGTGCTGCCCCTCGACGGAGGCGTCATCGTCGAAGTGGGGTCACCCGACGGGGAGACGGAGTCCTTCACGCTGGCGGGGCGGACCGGAGTCTTCGCCGGCGCGACGGACGTCGTCTACGCACCACCGGGCACGACACTGCGGCTGCGGCCACGCGCCGACCTGTCCGAGGGCGATGCCGTCCGGGTCGCCGTGTGCCTGGCGCACGCGGACGGCGGCATCGGCATCCCCGCGCTCTACCTGCCGGCCGCAGAGGTTCCCGTCGAGCTGCGCGGCGCCGGCATCGCCTCGCGGCAGGTGCGCAACTTCGGCGTTCCCGGAGTGCTCGACGCGCACCGGATCATCGCGTGCGAGGTCGTCACCCCGGCGGGCAACTGGAGCTCGTGGCCGCCGCACAAGCACGACACCGAGCGCCCCGGCGTCGAGGCCGAGCTCGAGGAGATCTACTGGTTCGAGACGCAGTCGACCGACACGCGAGCCACCGATGCCGTGGGTTACCAGCGCGTCTACGGCACCGCGGACCGGCCGATCGACGTCCTCGCCGAGGTGCGCACCGGTGACGTCGTTCTCGTTCCCCACGGATGGCACGGGCCGGCGATCGCCGCCCCCGACGCAGACCTGTACTACCTCAACGTCATGGCCGGCCCGGGTGCGGAACGCACCTGGCTGATCTGCGACGACCCCGCGCACGCCTGGGTCCGCGACACCTGGCCCGACCTGCCGGTCGACCCCCGCCTCGCCCCGACGACGTCTGACCGGCATCCCTGACCACGCACCACCCCACCGGCCGCCCGGAGCGGCTCGACCCGAAGGACACGACATGCGCATCGGCCTCGCCGGCACCGGCCGGATCGGCGCCTTCCACGCCAGGACCCTGACGACGATCGACGGGGTCGATGACCTCGTGGTCGCCGACCTCGACACCACCCTCGCGGAACGGGTCGCGACCGACCTGGGGGTCGGCGCCGCCCCGAGCATCGACGCGCTGCTCGACTCGGGCCTGGACGCCTTCGTCATCACTGCGGGCACCGCCGCGCACGCCGAGCTGCTCGAGGCGGCCATCTCCCGCGACATCCCGACGTTCTGCGAGAAGCCGGTCGCCCTCGACCTCGAGCGCACCATCGCCCTCACCGAGCTCGAGGCACGCAGCTCGGTGCCGGTGCACATCGGCTTCCAGCGGCGCTTCGACACCGGATACCGCCGGGTGCGCGACGCGGTCGCGTCGGGCGAGCTGGGCTTCATCCACACCGTGCGCGCCGCGACCATGGACCAGGCACCGCCGCACGCGGCCTACCTACCCACCTCAGGTGGCCTGTTCCGCGACTGCAGCGTGCACGACTTCGACATCATCCGCTTCGTCACGGGCCGCGAGGCGAGCCGGGTGTTCGCCGTCGGCGCCAACAAGGGCGATCCGTTCTTCACCGAGGCGGGCGACGTCGACACCGCCGCCGCCACTCTCGTGCTCGACGACGGCACGCTCGTCGCGGTGACCGCCACCCGCTACAACGGCGCGGGCCACGACGTGCGGATGGAGGTGCACGGGTCGACGGGCACCCTGGGTGTCGGCCACGACACCACCTTGGCGATCACCTCCGCCGAGCCCGGCATCGAGTGGCCGCCCGGGCCCCGGCACTGGTCGTTCATGGAGCGCTTCCTCCCCGCCTACGTCACCGAGCTCACCGCGTTCGTCGACATGGCGCGCGGCGAGACCCCCAGCCCGTGCACGGTCGCGGACGCCCTCGAGGCGTTCCGCACCGCCGAGGCCTGCGCCCGCTCGATGACGACCGGTGAGCCGGTCGACCTCGACAGCATTCCCACCGTTCGCGCCGAACTATCGGTTCGTGGCTGATCCCGGCCTTCGACCCACGTATTCCATCGCCCTGTTTCCACCTGGGACACTGATCCATCACTCCGCACGACAAGGACCGATAACCGTGAGCAGCACCCCCACCCGCATCACCCACCTGATCAACGGCCTCCCGTGGGAGGGCACCGCCGAGCGCACGAGCCCGGTGTTCAACCCCGCCACCGGGGTGCAGAGCGGCGAGCTCGACCTCGCCTCGGCCGACCTCGTCGACGAGGTCGTCACCGCCGCGCACGAGGCCTGGGCCTCCGGCTGGGGGAGCATCTCGCTGGCCAAGCGCACGCAGGTGCTCTTCAAGTTCCGCGAGCTGCTCAACGAGCGCAAGGAGGACATCGCCGCGCTCATCACCGCCGAGCACGGCAAGGTGCTCTCCGACGCCCTCGGTGAGGTCACCCGCGGCCTCGAGGTCGCCGAGTTCGCCTGCGGCATCCCGCACCTGATGAAGGGCGGCTTCACCGAGAACGCCTCGACCAAGGTCGACGTCTACTCGATCCGGCAGAGCCTGGGCGTCGTGGCCGTCATCAGCCCGTTCAACTTCCCGGCCATGGTGCCGCTGTGGTTCGTGCCGGTCGCGATCGCCTGCGGCAACGCCGTGGTCATCAAGCCCAGCGAGAAGGACCCGTCGGCCGTCAACGCCGTCGCCGCGCTGTGGAAGGAGGCCGGCCTCCCGGATGGCGTGCTCAGCGTCGTGCACGGTGACAAGGAGGCCGTCGACGCGCTGCTGACCCACCCCCAGGTCAAGGCCGTGTCGTTCGTCGGCTCCACCCCGATCGCCAAGTACGTCTACGAGACCGGCACCGCGCACGGCAAGCGGGTGCAGGCCCTCGGCGGCGCGAAGAACCACATGCTCGTGCTGCCGGACGCCGACCTCGACCTCGCGGCAGACGCCGCGGTCAACGCCGGTTTCGGTTCCGCCGGCGAGCGCTGCATGGCGATCTCGGCGCTGCTCGCCGTCGACACCATCGCCGACGACCTGGTGCAGAAGATCCAGGACCGGGTCGGCAAGCTCGTCACCGGTGACGGCACCCGGGGCTGCGACATGGGCCCGCTGGTCACCGCCGCCCACCGCGACAAGGTGACCTCCTACCTCGACGCCGGCACCGAGGCAGGCGCCACGCTCGTCATCGACGGCCGCGAGGGCGACGTCGACTCCGACGGCGAGGGCTACTTCCTCAAGCCGACCCTGTTCGACAACGTCACCCGCGACATGTCGATCTACCAGGACGAGATCTTCGGCCCGGTGCTGTCGGTGCTGCGGGTCAAGACCTACGACGAGGCCCTCGACCTCATCAACTCCAACCCCTACGGCAACGGCACCGCCATCTTCACCAACGACGGTGGGGCGGCCCGCCGCTTCCAGAACGAGGTCGAGGTCGGGATGATCGGCATCAACGTGCCGATCCCGGTGCCGATGGCGTACTTCTCGTTCGGCGGCTGGAAGAACAGCCTGTTCGGCGACACCCACGCCCACGGCATGGAGGGCGTGCACTTCTACACCCGCGGCAAGGTCGTCACCTCCCGCTGGCTCGACCCGAGCCACGGCGGCATCGAGCTCGGCTTCCCGCAGAACGTCTGAGCGAGCGCTCGGCGCGCGCAGCGGCCCCGGCATCCGAAGTGGATGCCGGGGCCGCGTCGTGCGAGTGCATAGTCGTGGGAGCGCCCCGAGTCTCGCCCGGCAGGGAGTGCCGGCCTCGGCATGCTGCGTTGTGTGGGTTCAGAGCACGCGTCGGGCGCAGTCGGCGGCGCGGGTGAGGCCGCTTCGACGGTCATCGCATGGTGCTCGTCGCAGAGGATCTCGACGCCCAAGGGGCCGGTCCACCCGGCGGTGCGCAGGGCGGCGACCATGACGACCAGGTCCAACGACCCCTCGCCGCGGTAGCGTCGGCGGTGCACGGTGTCCTCGAAGAGCGTCCCGACCACCTCGGGGTCGGCGTCGTTCAGCTCGACCCCGATGATGCGGTGCTGCGGCACGGTGGCGAGGGCGGACGCCGGTGTGTTCGCCCGGGCGATGTGCCAGGTGTCGATGACGACGCCGGCGTTCTCGTGCCCAGCCTCCTCGACGAGGCGCATCCCTTCCGCCAGCGAGCTGACGTTCGCCCACGGGAAGAACTCGATCCCCAGCCGGCCCCACGTCCTGCGCCTGGCCCGCGAGCTCGGCGAGCGTCAGCGGCCCACACCGCGCGGTCCCACGGCGCGTTGTTGCCGTCAGGGGTCACCTTGAGATGCCGCGGGTGCAGCGTGAACCCGCTCGATGCCCTGCTCCGCGGCGAAGGCCGCGGCCCGCTGGGTGGAGCGGGCCGCGACTGCGACGAGGCGATGACCGGTGGCCCGGGCGGGCTCGACCAGCGACAGCGCGGTGATCCGCGCAGCGCCGAGCACGCCGATGCGCAACGGCTCGGCGCTCGTGGTCACAGGGCCTTCTCGGCCGCGAGCAGGGTGTTCGCGGCGAAGGTCAGGCCCTCGAGCTGGTCGAGCTCCTGGTCCTCGTGCTCGATGTTGACCGGCATGTCGGGATCGATGTCCCGCAGCGCCCGCAGGAACTCGGTCCACCACGAGACGTCGTGACCGCGGCCGACGGCCACGAAGTCCCACGAGGGGTTGGTCGGCCAGCCCGACAGGGTGGTGCCACCGCCGAGCGGCAGGTAGCCCTTCTCGTCCTCGGCGACGCGGGTGAACCGGTCGTCGAGCACGCCGTTGACCTTGGCGGCCTCGTTGATCCTGGTGTCCTTGGCGGCCGCGACGACCACGAGCTCGCCGAGGTCCTTGACCGCGTACACCGGGTCTATGCCCTGCCAGAACAGGTGGCTCGGGTCCATCTCGGCGCCCACGTGGGTCGAGCCGATCTCCTCGGCGAGGCGGTGCATCGACGACGGGTTGAAGACGATGTTGCCGGGGTGCATCTCGATGCCGACCCTGACGTCGGCCGCGGCGGCCCTCGCCTGGATCTCCTTCCAGTACGGCACCGCCACACCCCACTGGTGGTCGCGCACGTCGAGCAGCGGGCTCCACCAGGGCAGGGGGTTCCATGCCATGTTGGTGCCGCTCGGGCTGCCGGCCGGTGCACCCGACATCGTGATCACCCGCTTCACCCCGAGCAGGGCGGCGAGCTCGATGGAGTCCTCGAGGTCCTTGGCGTGCGGGAACCCGTCGCGGGGGAAGAGCGGGTTGCCGTTGCAGTTCAGGGCGGTCAGGGTGAGGCCGCGCGAGCTGAACTCGCCGAGGTACTCCTGGCGGGCGTCCTCGCTGGAGCGCAGCTCGTCGACCGGCAGGTGGATCGGCGGGAGGAAGCCACCGGAGTTGATCTCGACGCTGGTCATGCCGATCCCGGCGATGATGTCGAGGGCCTCGCCGAGCGGCTTGTCGCCGAGGCAGGCGTTGTAGACGCCGAGGTACATGGGGTGCTCCTTGCTGCGGTGGGGTCGGACGAGGTGTCGAGCGGTCAGGCGGAGTGGTGCGGGGGCAGGTCGACGACGGCGCCGCCGGCGGCGGCCGAGCGGATCACGGCGTCGATGATGGTGAGGTCGCGCACGCCGTCCTCGAACGTCGCGACCGGCGGCAGTCCGCCCTCGATGCCGGCGACCTGCTCGAGGAACGCGCGCAGCTGGAAGCCGAACAGGTCGCCGACGCCGAACGAGACGCCGGGGAAGTCCATCGGAACTCCACCCTTGAGGTAAGGGTGGGCCGGGCCGACGAGCACCTGGTTGTAGCCGTCGAGGCCGTCGTCGCGCAGCTGGCGGATGACCGAGAACTCGGCCGGCCGGTCCATGTCCCACTTTGCCGCGCCGGTCTCGGCGAACAGGTCGAAGGCCAGCGAGTTGGCGTGGCCGGGCGCGACTCGGGAGATCGAGAAGGTGCCGACCGCACCGGAGGCGAAGTGTGCCGTGAAGGTCGCGACGTCGTCGTTCTCGACCGGCTCCTTGACGTCGGTGAGCTCGGCGCGGGCGTGGCCGTAGGTCGTGCCGGACTGCGAGGTAGCGCTCCTTGACCTTCGTCGTGAACGCGGCGCCGCCCACCTGGGTCATCGGGCCGCAGACGAACTCGGCGAGGTCGATCAGGTGGCTGCCGATGTCGGCCAGCGCCCCGGTGCCAGGACCGCCCCTGTAGCGCCAGGCCATCGGGGTCTGCGCGCTGCGGGCGTAGTCGCACCAGTAGCGGCCGTTGAAGTGCGACACCTCGCCGAGCTCGGTGCTCACGAGCTCGCGGATCGCGGCGACCGCCGGCTGGCGACGGTAGACGAACGCGGTGCCGGTGACGAGGTCGGGGTGGGCCGCGGCGGCGTCCGCCATGGCCCGGGCGTCGGCGAGCGAGTCGGACAGCGGCTTCTCGCACAGCACGTGCTTCCCGGCGGCGAGCAGCGCCTCGACGATCTCGCGGTGCAGGGCGTTGGCCACGACGACGCTGACCACCTGCACGTCGTCGGCGGTCAGCAGCTCGCGCCAGTCGGTGCCGTGCCGCTCGTAGCCGTAGCGCTGCGCGGCGTCGGCGGCGGTCGCCTCGCTCGCGTCGATGACCGCCGCGTAGTGGATCGGGGGGAGCGGGGGGTCGAACAGGGTGGGGGCGGAGCGGTAGCCGGCGCAGTGCGCCCGACCCGCCATGCCCGCACCGATCACGGCCACACCGATGGGCTGCTGGGACATCGTCGTCTCTCCTTGTCAACGTCCTTGGTGACGTGTATAAAGCGCTTTAAGGAATGGTGGACCTGGCGTGGATGCCGTGTCAACCCTTTGTGCGGACAAACTGTCAACAACTGACCAGGAGGTCGACATGGCGACTGGCGGCACGGCATCCGGGCGCGCGCGGCTGGTCGACGTCGCGCAGCGGGCAGGGGTCTCGACCGCCACGGTGTCGCTCGTGCTGCGCGGCCGGCCCGGCCCGAGCGAGGCCACGGCGAATGCTGTGCGCGCGGCGGCCACGGACCTCGGGTACCGGCCCGACCGCACGGCGAGCCTGCTGGCCCGCCACCGCTCGCACCTGCTCGGCGTGCTGCTCGACGTGAGCAGCCCGTTCCACGCCGAGCTCGTGCGGGCGCTCGACAGCGCCTCGGCCCACCGCGGCCTCGACCTCGTGCTGGGCACGACGACGCCCCGCACTGACGAGCACCGGGCGGCCGAGACCCTGCTCGACTTCCGCTGCGAGGCGATGGTGCTGCTCGGCCCACAGCTGTCGGACGCCGACCTGACCGCCCTCGGGGCGCTCTGCCCGACCGTGGCGGTGGGCCGCGCCGGCGTACCGGGTGTCACCGGGGTGCTCGCCGCGGACGACCGGGGGCTCGAGGCGGCCGTCGACCACTTGGCGTCGCTCGGGCACCGGCGCATCGCGTTCGTCGACGGCCCCCGCGGGAGCATCGCCCGGGCCCGCCGCCAGGGCTACCGCGAGGCGATGGCCCGGCACGGCCTCGGCTCGGGCGATGACGTGGTGCGCGGCGGTGCCGACGAGGCCGACGGTGCCGCTGCGGCGGCCAGGTTGCTGTCGCGTCCAGTGGACGACCGGCCCACCGGCGTCATCGCCTTCAACGACCGGGTCGCGATCGGGCTGCGCGACACCCTGCTGCGCTCGGGGGTGGGTGTGCCGGAGGAGATCTCGGTGGTCGGCTACGACGACAGCCCGATGGCCCGGCTCGGCACGATCGACCTGACCTCGGTGAGCCAGGAACCCGAGGCGCTGGCCGACGCGACGGTCGCGGTCGTCGTGGGCCTGCTCGATGGCGGCATCCCGGCACCCACGACGGACGTCGTCATCCCGCCGCGCCTGGTCGTCCGGTCCTCGAGCGCTCCTCCCCCAGGTCGAGGGTAGAGAACACTCCGCGCGGCCCTCACTCCGCGCGGCGTGTTCTCTACCCTCGACGGCTCGGGGTCAGCGGGCGACCTCGTCGATCCGCACGGGGCGGTGCTCCTTCGCCGACAGCGTCGCGGCCTCGGCGATCCAGGCCGTGCCCATGGCGTCCTCGATGGTGCACGGGGAGGCGACCTCGCCGGCGGCCACCGCGCAGAACGCGGCGAGCTCACGGCGGAACGCCTCGGTCAGACGGTCCATGAAGAAGGTGTGCGGCGGGCCGGCCGGCCAGGTGACACCGGGCTCGGCGGAGCGCAGTGGCAGGCCCTCGTCGAGTCCCGCGGCGACGGCATCCGCGACGCCGTGCACCTCGAGGCGCACGTCGTACCCGCGACCGTTGGTGCGACTGTTCGAGACCACGCCGAGCGAGCCGTCGGCCAGGGTGATGAGCACCGAGACCGTGGAGTAGTCACCGTTGTCGGCGTAGAACGCTGCGAGGGCGTCGGGGTCGACCGTGCCGACGGCGTAGACCTCGACGGCCTCCTGCCCGGTCACCCAGCGCACGGCGTCGAAGTCGTGAACGGAGCAGTCGCGGAAGATGCCGCCGGAACCGGCCAGGTAGGCCGCGGGGGCGGCGCCGGGTCGAGGGTGGTCGAGCGCACCGTCGTGACCCGGCCGAGCTCCCCTGAGCGCACGGCGTCGCGCGCGGCCACGAAGGCGGGGTCGAAGCGACGCGGGTAGCCGATCTGCACCGCGACGCCGGAGCCGGCGAGCCGGTCGCGCACGGTCACCGCTTCGTCCGCAGAGCCCGCGATCGGCTTCTCGCAGAACGTCGGGATGCCGCGGCCGGCCGAGGCGAGGAGCAGCTCGGCGTGCGCGCCCGTCGTGGCGGCGATGACGACGCCGTCGACACCGGCATCCAGCACCGCCTCGGGGGAGCCGACGGAAGTGGCCTTGCCGATGCGGGCGGTCACGGTGTCGACGGCGGCAGCCACGGGGTCGGTGACGACGAGCTCGTCGACCCGGTCGAGGGCCGCGAGGGTGTCGGCGTGGAAGGCGCCGATCCGGCCGAGGCCGATGAGTCCGATGCGCATCTGAAGTCTTCCCGTGGGTCCGGCCCTCGCCTCGCGCGGAGGGCATCGCGCCCATGCTCACCTACCCGACAGTTGCTGTCAACCATATGTTCTGACAAACTGCGAAGTGCTGGCCCGGCGGCTTCGAGTCGGGTCCTGACCCGTCACCCGTCCGAAACCGCCACCTTCGAGGGACCTCGCATGAGCAACACATCGTTTGTCCTCGCCGCCAGCGCCGAAATGCTCTTCGTCGACCGTCCGGTCGTCGACCGCGTCCGGGCGATCCACGACTCGGGCTTCGCCGTCGAGATCTGGGACTGGCGCAACCACGACCTCGACCAGCTCCAGGGCCTGGCCGCGAGCGGTGTCGTCTTCACGTCGATGACCGGCTACACGACCGGCACCCTCGCCGACGAGGAGGGTGCCGACGAGCTGCTGCGCACCGCCGCCGAGTCCGTCGAGGTCTCGCGACGTCTCGGCACGCCAAGCCTCAACCTGCACGGCACCGGGCTCGACAACCGCGGCCTTCCTGTCGTGCCTGCCGACGAGGTCACCCCGCAGATGTGGGACACGGCCCGCCGCACTCTGCAGCGCGTCGCCGATCTCGGTGAGCGCGAGGGCGTGACGTTCGTGCTCGAGAACCTCAACACCGCCGTCGACCACCCGCAGACCCCCTTCGCCCGGGCGGCAGACACCCTCGACCTGGTGCGCGGCGTCGACTCACCGCACCTGCGGCTCAACCTCGACCTCTACCACGCCCAGATCGGCGAGGGGAACCTCATCGAGCTGTGCCGCGAGGCCTTGCCCTGGGTCGCCGAGGTGCAGGTGGCCGACGTGCCGGGGCGGTGCGAGCCGGGCACCGGGGAGATCCGCTACGCCGGAGTCGCGCGCGCACTCGCGGACGCCGGGTTCATCGGCGTCGTGGGTCTCGAGGCCTTCGCCAGTGCCGACCCGGATGCCGCGCTCGCCGCCTTCCGCGAGGCCTTCACCCTCTGACCCCACGGCCGGGTGGACGGGTTCACCCGCCCGCCCACCCGGCATCCGTCGTCAGTGGCTGAGCGTGCGCTGCTCCTGAGCCGCGAGCCGCTCGCTCAGCACCTCGACGGAGATCGCCTCGCCGAGAGCCCGGCGGACGAGGTCGGCCTGGCTGGGGGGTGACATCCCGTTCACCGGCTGGTCGCGGTCGAGGTTGGTCGGGAAGGCATAGCCCTCGGCCGAGGCCGCGACCACGTCACCGACGCGAGCGGGCGGCATCCCGGCGGCCTTGCGGGCGAGCAGGGCCGGGTAGACCGCCTCGACGACCCGGCGGCGGTCGACCGACTCCATGGCACGCCCGAACGGGGACGACACCTGCAGCAGGTTCGCCATCCGGCGCACGTCGTTGGTGCCATTCGAACCGGCTGCGTGGAACAGCGCGGGGTTGAAGAAGACGGCGTCGCCCTTGGCCAGGGGAAGCTGAACGTGGTGGGCGACGAAGTACTCCTGGAACTCGGGCAGCCAGTACGCGAGGTAGCCCGGCGCGTACTTCTGCGAGTGCGGCAGGTACAGGGTCGGTCCGGCCTCGACCGGCATGTCGCAGTGGGCGACCGCGCCCTGAAGGGTGAGCACCGGCGACAGCGCGTGCACGTGCGCCGGGAACTCGGCCGAGGTCTTCGGGCTCTGGAAGCCCAGGTGGTAGTCGCGGTGGACCGTCTGGCCGGCCCCGCCGGGGTTGACGACGTTGACCTGGCTGGTCACCTGGTAGCCCGGGCCGAGCCAGGCCGTGGCCGCCAGCGCCAGCATGTCGTTGGCGTAGTAGTCGACGAAGGCCTCGGGGTCGGCGACCGCGAGCTTCTCGAGCGCGTTCCACACCCGGTCGTTGACCCCCGGGACCCCGAAGTGGTCGCCGGCCTCACCCCCGGCGGCCTTCTCCTCGGCGATGATCCGCTCGAAGACCTCGCTGACCCGGTCGACCACATGGTGCTCGAAGGCACCGCGGAGCACGGCGATACCCGGGCCGTGAGCCAGGGCCTGGGCGATCTCGGTGTGCACGGCCCGCCGGGCGTCGTCGTCGGTCATCGCGTCGCGCAGGGCGGCCGCGTCGTACAGCAGGACCCCCTGCGAGACCTCGGCGGCGTGCGGGTAGTCGGCGAGGTCGGTGCCGGAGGCGATGAGCGTCAGCAGGTCGTCGAGGTGGCAGTCCTCGGCGCGGAGGTACCCTGCCGGTGTCGGGGTGTGGGTGGTCGTCATCGGGGTGCTCCTGCGTGCTCTCGGTGGCGTCGTCGCCGGGTCAGGTGTCCAGCGTGCCCGCGGAACCGGTGGGCCGGGAACCGGTCGAAACCATCAAAACGACCTCAGGGCCCGATGCCGTTCGACTGGCCGTCCGCGGTGCGCACCCGTCACGATGGGCGGATGGTCCGCCGCAGCCACCGGGTCCGCGACGTCGCGGAGCAGGCCGGCGTGTCCGAGGCCACCGTCGACCGGGTGCTCAACGGGCGGCCCGGGGTCAGCGCCCGCGCGGTGCGCGCCGTCGAGGCCGCGGTGCTCGAGCTGGAGCGCCAGCAGTCGCAGGTGCGGCTGTCCCGCCGCACCCTGCTCGTCGACGTCGTGGTCGACGCACCGCGCCGGTTCCGGGATGCCGTGACCGCGGCGGTCGAGGAGGCTCTCCCGTCCGCTCGACCCGCCACGGTGCGGGCCCGCTTCAGGCTGAGTGAGGGCGCAGCTCCCGAGGCGCTGGCGGCCGCCGTCGACGCCGTGGGCACGGTCGGGCGGGTCAGCCACGGCCTGGTACTCAAGGCGCCCGACCACCCGATCGTGGCCGAGGCGGTCCGCGGGGCTCGTGCGCGCGGCATCCCCACCATCACCCTCGTCACCGACGTCACCGGCTCGGATCGGGTGGCCTACGTCGGGCTCGACAACGCGGCGGCCGGCGCGACGGCGGCCTACCTGCTGACGCACCTGCTGGGGACGACCGACGGCGCCGTGCTCGCGACCCTGAGCCACCGCAGCTTCCTCGGGGAACAGGAGCGCCTCGCCACCTTCCGGGAGCGGCTCGCGGCGTACGCACCCGGCCGGGAGGTGGTGCTCGTCGGGGACCTGCACGGGCAGGACGCCGCCACCGAGCGTGCGGTCGCGGCGGCGCTCGCGTCCGGCCCGCACGTGGCAGCGGTCTACTCCATGGGCGGGGGCAACACCGGCATCGCCGCCGCGCTCTCTGCCGCCGGGGTCACGGGGATCCCGTTCGTGGGGCACGACCTCGACGCCGACAACCTCGCACTGCTGCACACCGGGGTGCTCACGGTGGTGCTGCACCACGACCTGCGGGCCGACCTGCGAGTGGCGCTCACCCAGCTGTTGCGTGCGCACCGCCTGCTGCCCGGGGCTGCCGGCGTCGGTGCACTCGCCGCCGCAGGTGGTCACGCCGTGGAACGTGCCACCCCGCCTTCGCGGCTGATCCCCGGAGTGGGTGCTCAGGTGGTCGCCGGGGCAACCACCTGAGCACCCGACTCGTGGTTCAGACCAGGAGAAGGGCTCCGGCCGCGAGCGCCGACGCCGCGAGCACGGCCAGGTCGAAGCGACGCTGGCTGATCCGGGTCACCGTCGCGTAGCCGAGCAGCCCGCCGAGCAGCACGACCGGCGCGAGCACCACCGCGCGCACGGCATCGACGGGGTGCATCAGGCCCAGGGCGATCGAGAACGGCACCTTCGCCAGGTTGACGATGAGGAAGAACCACGCGTTCGTGCCGACGAACCGCCGCTTGTCGATGCCGGACGCCGACAGGTAGAGCGTCATCACCGCACCGGCAGCGTTGGCGGTCATCGTCGCGAACCCGACGCCGCTGCCCGCCCCCCACGCGGCGGCGCGGCGCTCGTGCACGGTGGATGCCGTGTCGGCGCCGCCCCGCCACTTCACCCACAGCTGGAGCAGCACCAGGACGAGCAGCACGCCGCCGATCGTGCGGCGCAGCGTCGAGTCGTCGACGGCCCGCAGGAAGAGCGCCCCCACCACGAGCCCGGGAACGACGGCCGGGAGGAGGCGCTTGATGAGCGACCAGTCGGCGTCGTGGCGGTAGTGCCAGCAGGCGATGACGTCGCCGACGATGAGGATGGCGAGGATCGCGGCGGTCGACTGCTTGGCCGGCAGCACGGTGGCGAAGATGGCGACCGCGATGACGGCGAGGCCACCGAGGGCCGTCTTGGAGTAGCCGATGATCCCGGCGGCGAGCGCCATCAGGGCGAGGCCGGCCGCACTGGGGGCGAGCTCCACGCGGCTCCTTCCTCGGGTCCAAGGCCTAATGTCAGGACATTGTCTGGCTATCATGCCGTATGCCGTCGCACCTGCCGAGTCCCCGTGTCCCGCAGTCCATGGACGCGCCACCGTTGCGCTGGGGAGTGCTGGGTACCGGCTGGATCGCGGGCCGGTTCGTCGCAGCCCTGCACGAGAGCACCCGCCAGGTCGTGCAGGCCGTCGGCTCGCGGACCGCCGAGGGCGCCGGTCGCGCCGCCGAGGCCTTCGGCGCCACCACCGCGCACGCCTCCTACGAGGCGCTCGTCGCCGACCCCGAGGTCGACGTGGTCTACGTCGCGACGCCGCACCACCTGCACCTGCCACACGCCCTGCTCGCCATCGCCGCCGGAAAGCACGTGCTGGTCGAGAAGCCGGTAGGGCTGGATGCCGAGGAGGCGGCGCTCATCGGGGAGGCCGCCGCGCGCGCCGGCGTGTTCTGCATGGAGGCCATGTGGTCCCTGTTCCTGCCCCGTTTCGACATCGTGCGCCAGCTGCTCTCGGACGGGGTGGTCGGTGAGCCGCGCGTGGTGCTGGCCGACATGGGCGAGTGGTTCGACGACGACCACCGGATCATGCGCCCGGAGCTGGCCGGCGGGCCGATGCTCGACCTCGGCACCTACCCGGTGACCCTGGCGACGTGGGTGCTCGGCACGCCGGACCAGGTGGTTGCCGTCGGCACCCCCGCACCGAGCGGCATCAACGGCCAGCTCACGATGGGGCTGACGACGGCGACCGGCGCCACGGCATCCCTGCTGGTCAGCATGCTCACCGACACCCCGTCGGTCGCCAGCATCAGCGGCGCCCTGGGCCGCATCGACCTCGGCGGCCCGTTCTACCGGCCGGGACCGGTGGCCCTGACGCTGCGCGACGGCACCGACCTGGCGTGGGACGAGCCGCGCGTCGACCACGGCGGCCTGCACTTCGAGGCGGCCGAGGTGGCCCGCCGGATCACGGCCGGCGAGACCGGGTCGCCGCTGCGGCCGTGGGCCGACACGGTGGCGACGCTCGAGGTGATGGACCGGGTGCGTGCCGAGGCCGGCATCGACTTCGCGGCCGCGATCGCCGCCCGCGAGGGCGAGGGCGGGGGCGGGGGCTGACGAGGAGACCCCTGCGCCGTCCACGGTGGTGACGGCGCAGGGGTCTCGCGCGGTGTTCGGAGGTGCTGAACGGGTGTGCGCTCAGAACCGGTCGAGCGACTTCTTGCGCCAGGCCTTCGTGGCGGCGAGGCGGACGATGTCGCGGCGACGACGGCCCTCGACCTTGTTGGGCAGCGAGAGCTGGACGACCTTCCAGTAGACCGACGCGGCCTGCTTGCCGAGCGAGCCGGTGACGTAGGGCAGGTCGTGGCGCTCCATGAGGTCGCGGATGCGCGGGGCGATCTCGCCGTAGCGGTTGCTCGGCATGTCCGGGAAGAGGTGGTGCTCGATCTGGTGGCTCAGGTTGCCGGTCATGACGTGCATCGCCTTGGAGCCGCTGATGTTGCCCGACCCGAGCATCTGGCGCAGGTACCAGTCGCCGCGGGTCTCGCCCTCGATCGAGGTCTTCTCGAAGGTCTCGATGCCGGGCGGGAAGTGGCCGCAGATGATGACGGTGTTGGTCCACACGTTGCGCACCAGGTTCGCGACGACGTTGGCGGTCAGGGTGGTGCGGGCCGAGCCGGTCGGCAGCGACAGCGCGGGGTGCACCAGGTAGTCCTTGGTGGCCTGGCGCTTGATCTTGTCGACGACCTCCTTGGCGTCGCTGCGGAACTTCGCCTTCTCCTCGTCCGACATCCGGTTCTTCTTGGCGAGGTAGCCGCCGAGCTCGAGGTCGTAGGCCGCGATGGAGTACTCGAAGAGCAGGGCGTTGCCCACGTGCCAGATCGGCTGGAAGAGGTAGAACAGGCTCCAGCGCTGGTCCTCGTCGACCCGCAGGATGCCGTAGCCGAGGTCGTTGTCGCGGCCGAGCACGTTGGTGAAGGTGTGGTGGATCTCGTTGTGGCTGTGCTTCCACTGCGAGCTGGGGCTGGCGTTGTCCCACTCCCACGCGGTCGAGTGGATCTTCGGGTCACGCATCCAGTCCCACTGGCCGTGCATGACGTTGTGGCCGATCTCCATGTTCTCGAGGATCTTCGCGACCGACAGGCCGGCGGTGCCGATCCACCAGGCCGGGCGCACGCCCTTGACCTTGACGTTGGAGAACAGCAGCACGGCGCGGCTGCTCATCTCGAGGTAGCGCTGCACCTTGATGACCTTGCGGATGTAGGCCGCGTCGCGGGCGCCGCGGCTGTCCATGACCTCCTTGCGCAGGGCGTCGAGCTCGTGGCCGATGCCCTCGATCTGCTCGGGGGTCAGGTGCGCGGCCGGGTTGGGCCGGCCGGACTTCCTCAGGGCGGGGCGCTGCGGGCGCGGGGTCGCGCTCGTCACCGACAGGCGCGGGTTGATGCCGTGCGGCTTGGTCGACGCGTGGTCGGCGGCGACGTGGTGCGGCGCGGTGGGGGAGATCGTGCGGCGCTCGGGGGCGAGGGTCATGGGAGGTCCTTCCGGTTCTCGCGGGCGGTGCGGGCGGTCGGGGCGTGGGTCTAGAGCTCGATGTCGCAGGAACCCGCGACGGCGTTGATGCAGGTCTGCACGGGCAGCTCGTCGCCGGGTTCGACGACGGTGATGTCACCGGTGCGCAGGTCGCGCACGGCGCCCTGGCGCATGGTGACGACGCAGCCGAAGCAGATGCCCATCCGGCACCCGCTCGGCATGAGGACGCCGGCCTCTTCGCCGGCGTCGAGGATCGGGGTTCCACCGTCGGCCTCGACGGTGAGGTCGCTGGTCAGGAAGGTGATCTCGCCACCCTCGCCGGGCTCGACGACGGTGGGGCGGAAGCGCTCGGTGTGCAGGAGGTCGGCGACCCCGGCGTCGGCCCAGTGCGCCTCGGCGGCGTCGAGCAGGCCGGTGGGCCCGCAGGTCCAGGTCTCGCGCTCGCGCCAGTCGGGCACGAGGGCGTCGAGCCGGGCCAGGTCGAGCACGCCGTGCTCGTCGTCGAGGTTGACGGTGAGTGCGAGACGACCGTCGGCGGCGTACGACTGCAGCTCGCTCGGCGAAGATGACGTCGGATGCCGTGGGCGCGCAGTGCACCTGCGCGACGTCGGCCAGCTCGCCGAGGTGGTTGCGCAGCATCCCCATGACCGGCGTGATGCCGCTGCCGGCGGTGAGGAAGAGGACCTTCGCCGGCGCCGGGGCTCGGGAGGGTGAAGTCGCCGGTGGCCTGGTCGAGCATCACCAGGGTGCCGGGCGCGGGCGTCGCGGACCAGGTGGGTGGAGACCTTGCCGTCGGGGATCGCCTTGGTCGTGATGGCGACGCAGCCCGCCGGGATGCCGGCCGCGGCCGTGCCGTCGGCGCGGTGGGTCAGGCTGTAGGCGCGCCAGTTGCGCACGCCGTCGATGTCGATGCCGATCCGGATGTACTGCCCGGGCACGTGCCCGAGCCAGCCGCGGCCGGGCCGGATGACGACCGTGACGGCATCCGCGGTCTCGGGGCGCACCTCGACGATGCGGCCGCGCAGGTCGGCGCCGGAGCGCAGCGGGTCGATCAGGTCGAGGTAGTCGCTCGGTACCAGCGGCGTGGCCAGGGCCTCGGCCACCTTGCGGGCGCCACGCAGCACGCCCCCGAGAGGTCCGGGGGCGTGGGCTCCGAGGCGCGGGCGCGACGGCGCGGCCGGCGGAGTGTGCACGCGCGGGCGGGGTCGGTCGGGTCACGGTGGAGGTGCTCACGTACGCCAGCGTAACCTACGCGAACGTAACTTACGAAACCGTAACCAAGGATCTGGACGCCCGCCGTGGCCGTGCCCATGACGGCGACCAGCCGGTCACTCCCGGCACTGGATCCGGTCACCGGTGTACCTGGCGTCGACCTACAGGAACAGCGTCGACCTGCGGGAACCGGTCACCGGTGTACCTGCGTCGACCTAGGTCACTCGCAGGTACCGGACCGGCTCCTACCGCGGCAGCCCACGTACTCGGGCGGAGGGACCGGAGCCAGCGGCCAGAGCCCGAGGCCACAAACCCTGGGTACCGGCTGGCTCCCGGTACATCTGGTGAACCTCGAGTCAGTGGTCTCCGGCCATCAGGCGACCGATCTCGGTGCGGTCGGCGTCGCGGCCCGGCCATCTCGGCCACGACCTTGCCGCCGTGCACGACCGCGATCCGGTCGGACAGCGAGAGGATCTCGTCGAGCTCGGCCGACACGAGCAGCACCGCGGCACCGGCGTCGCGGGCGTCGACGATGCGGCGGTGGATGAACTCGATCGACCCGACGTCGACGCCGCGCGTGGGCTGGGCGGCCATGAGCAGCCGCGGCTTGAACGACATCTCGCGGGCGACGACGACCTTCTGCTTGTTGCCACCCGACAGCGACCCCGAGCTCTGGTGCACGCTCGAGGAGCGGATGTCGAACTCGGTGCGCAGCTGCCTCGGCGTTCTCGACGATGGCGCCGAAGTTGCGCACCCCGGTCTTGGCGTAGGGCGCCTGGTCGAACTCGTTGAGCACCAGGTTGTCGGCGATCGAGTAGGCCGCCACGAGCCCGTGCTTCTCGCGGTCCTCGGGGATGTGGCCGACGCCCGCGTGGTGCGTCTGGTGCGGGTTGGCCTTGGTGAGGTCGAGGTCGCCGAGGGTCATCTGGCCCGACACGACCTTGCGCATCCCGGCCAGGGCCTCGACGAGCTCGCGCTGGCCGTTGCCCTCGACGCCGGCGACGCCGACGATCTCGCCGGCCCGCACCTCGAGGGTGAACCCGTTGACGGCCCCGAGGTCGCGGTCGTCCTTGACGTGCAGGTCGGTGATCGTCGAGCACCGTCTCGGCAGGCGTCGCGTCGGCCTTGTCGATCGAGAGCACGACCTCGCGGCCGACCATCATCGTGGCCAGCTTGCGGGCGTCGGTCGTCGGCCGTCTCGACCTCGCCGACGACCGCGCCCTGGCGCAGCACGTAGACCCGGTCGGAGACCGCGAGCACCTCGCGCAGCTTGTGCGTGATGAAGACGATCGAGGTGCCGGAGGCCGCGAGCTCCTTCATGACGCCGAGCAGCTCGTCGGTCTCCTGCGGCGTCAGCACCGCGGTCGGCTCGTCGAGGATGAGCAGGTCGACCCGTGCGCGAGAGCGCCTTGAGGATCTCGACGCGCTGCTGGGTGCCGACCGGCAGGTCCTCGACCTCGGCGTCGGGGTCGACCGGGAGCCCGTGCTTGGCCGACAGCGTGCGCACCATCTCGCGGGCGCTGGCGATGTCGAGCACGCCACCCGGCCCTGGTCGGCTCGTGGCCGAGCATCATGTTCTCGGCCACGGTCATCACCGGCACCAGCTGGAAGTGCTGGTGCACCATGCCGATGCCGCGCCGGATGGCGTCGCGCGGGTCCTTGATCGGGGTGGTGTCGCCCTGCACGCTCACGGTGCCGGTGTCGGGCGTGATGAGGCCGAAGATCTGGTTGACCAGGGTCGACTTGCCGGCGCCGTTCTCGCCGAGCAGGGCGACGATCTCGCCGCGCCGCACGTGCATGCTGATGTCGCGGTTGGCCTTGACGCTGCCGAAGCTCTTGGAGAGCCCGACGATGTCGAGCAGCACCTCGCCGACGTTGCCCTCGCCGAAACCGGACTGCTCCGGCGGCAGCTCGAGCACGGCATCCGTCGTGGCGATCGCCTCGAGGTGCTCGGGTGCGGTGTCGGCAGGGACCGGCGTCGGGTCGTACTCGGGTTCTTCGCTCATCACTCGTCTCCCTTGACGTACGGCTGTCCGACGGCTCCTGGCGCCCTGACCCGGCCCGGCGGCGACCGCCAGGACGATGATCGTCACGACGAACGGCAGGGTGCCGGTGAGCTGCGGCGGGACGTCGATGTTGCCGCTCTGCTGGAGCTGGCTGGCGCACGGCGTTGATGAACCCGAAGAAGATCGCCATGACGAAGGCCCGCAGCGGCCGCCAGCGCGCCCATGATCATGATCGCGAGGGCGAGGAAGCCGCGGCCCGCGACCATGTTGCGCTCGAAGGAGCTCGAGGCGTCCATCGACAGGTAGACGCCGGCGCAGCCGGCGAGCGAGCCCGCGAGCGTGACGTTGATCAGCCGCAGCCGCTCGACGTTGATGCCGGCGGTGTCGGCGGCCGACGGGTACTCACCGACCGAGCGGGTGCGCAGGCCCCACCGGGTGTGGAACAGGCCGAAGTGCGACGACCAGCGCGGCGAGGATGGCCAGCGTCGCGAAGATGCTCGTGCCGGTGAAGAACACCTCGCCGATGAGCGGGATCTTCGACAGCAGCGGCACGTCGAAGCTCGGCATCAGGCCCGGGAGGAGCTTGCCCGGCTTGTAGTAGAACGACGTGATGCCGGTGGCGACGATGTTGAGCACGACACCGGCGATGATCTGGTCCATCCGCCACTTCACCGTGGTCCAGGCGAGGAACCCGCCGAGGATCAGGCCGCTGCCGATGCCCGGCGAGCACGCCGACGACGAGCGATCCGCTGTACGCGGCGGCGAAGAAGCCCGCGAAGGCCGCGACGAGCATCTGGCCCTCGATGCCGATGTTGACCACGCCGGAGCGCTCACCGATGACGCCGACGAGGGCGGCTAGCACGAGCGGGATGGCGTAGCCCCACGCCGAGGTGTACATGCTCGGCGCGATGCCGTTCTTGAGCGTAGTAGAAGACGTAGGCCGCGACGAGCACGACCGCCGTGACGATGAGGGTCGTGCGGTTCTTGGCGATCCAGGCAGTCGTCACGTCAGTTCCCCCAGCTCGTCGACGCCGGCGCTGACCTTGTCGGCCCGGCTGCGGAAGATCCACTTGCCGAGCACGGGGATCGACACCATGAGCAGGATGATGGCCAGCAGGACGTCGACGACCTCGGGGGCGATGCCGGTCTCGAACTGCAGGCCGGCGGCACCGGTGCGCAGCACGCCCACGAGGAAGGCCGCCGGGATCGTCGCGAGCGGGTTGGCCCGGGCGAGCAGCGCGATGGTGATGCCGTCGAAGCCCAGGGTTCCGCCGATGGCCGGCTCGAAGCGGTAGAGCGTCCCCTCGGCCTCGAGGGCGCCGGCGAGGCCGGCGAGGCCACCGCCGAGCACCATCGACAGGGTGACGATGCGGCTGATGTTGATGCCGGCGTAGCGGGCTGCGTGCTTGTTGGCGCCGACGGTGTTGAACCGGAAGCCCAGCGTGCTGCGCGACAGCATCCACCAGCAGGCCACCGCGAGCACGACCGCGATGACGAACCCGATCGGGATCTTCGCGACGGCACCGACCTGGGCCGCCCTCGGGGATCAGCTCGGTCTGCGGGATGCCGCTGGTCTTGGAGGACTCGGCCTGCAGCCGGGCCGGTGACCAGCCACCACGTGACGCCGGCGGCGATGTAGTTGAGCATGATCGTGGTGATGACCTCGTGGACGCCACGGGTCGCCTTGAGGACACCGGCGATGAAGCCGACGAGCGCGCCGGCGAGCGATGCCGGCGAGCATGCCGAGCACCGCGCCGAGGATGCCGTAGCCGCCCGCCGCGTACGCGACCCAGCGCGCCGAACATGGCGCCGAAGATCAGCTGGCCCTGGCCACCGATGTTGAACAGGCCCACCCGCAGCGGGAGCACGACGGCGAGGCCCGGTGAGCACCAGCGGCGCGGTCTTCTGCAGGGTGCGGGTCAGGCCGTCCGGGACGAAGAGCGCCTGCTTGACCAGCGTCTCGTAGGCGTACAGGGGAGCCACGCCCTGCAGGCGGATCAGCACGCGCGCCGACGGCCAGGGCGATGACGAGCGCGACCACGATGACCACACCGCTCTGGTGCGTGAGCAGGAACGCCAGCGGCTGCCGGTCGGGTCGCCCCTCGTCCGACGGTGACCCGTCTGGAGGCGGTGGGGCGGCCTGCTCGGCCACCGTGGGTGTCTCGGACATGTGACTCCAATGTCGGTCGGTGCCCACAGTGTTGCGTGTCGCGGTCCCGGGCAAAAGGTCCGCCACGGCTCGGCGCTGACGCACTGGGGGCGGGCACCCGGTGGGTGCCCGCCCCCAGTGTCGATCAGGCGGTGGTCACGCCGTAGCGCGACCCGGTGGTCACTCCCGTCAGAGGGTGACGCCGGTCTTCAGCGTGCCGGCCTCCATCTGCTTGACGACCTCGTCGACCTTGGCCTTGACGTCGGCCGGGACGACCGACTCGAAGTCGTGGTACGGCGCGAGACCGGCCTTGCCGATGGTCTGCAGCTCGGTGAAGTCGCCGTCCTTGGCCTTGACGGCGATGACGGTGACGCCTCGCTGATGAGCTTCATCGCGGAGGTGATGAGGCAGGGCTGCGCGGCCGGGACGGTGTTCCACTGGTCGGTGTCGACGCCGATGCAGAACTTGTCGGTGCCCGCACCGGAGGCCTTGGCGACCTCCTGCAGCGCGCCGTTGCCGGTGTTGCCGCCCGCGCCGAAGATGATGTCCGCGCCCTGGGCGAGCTGCTTCTTGGCCTCGCCGGCGCCCCATACCGGGTCGTTGAACGCGTTGTCGGCGGCGGGGTGGTAGACGGTGGCGACGGTGACCTTCGGGTTGGCGGCCTTGGCGCCCGCCTCGAAGCCCTTCGCGAACTTCTGCACCGGCGGGATCTCGAGACCGAGCACCTGGCCGAGCTTGTTGGTCTTGGTCATCAGGCCCGGCGAGGTAGCCGGCGCCGTAGCCCGCCTGGTCCTCGGGGAAGATCAGGCCGGTGAGGTTCTTCACCGTGACCGTCTTGGGGTCGTAGCCCTGGTCGACGCCGATGAAGCGGGTCGTCGGGTTGGCCTTGGCCGCGGCGGTGGTCGCGTCGGTCATCAGGAAGCCGACCGTGACGATCGCGTCGTACTTCTTGTTGGTGAACTGCGCGATGTTCGCCGCGTAGTCCTTGGCGTCCTGGGTCTCGATGTACTTGTAGAAGCCGTTGGCCTCCTCGGCCGCGGCCTGCGCGCCCTCGTGGGCGGACTGGTTGAACGACTTGTCGTCGACCTTGCCGGTGTCGGTGACGAGGCCGAGGCAGTAGACGTCGGCGGAGGCGCAGTTCGAGTCATCCGCGGGCGCACCTGCCGCAGTTGAGCCGGTGGCGGCGGGGGTGTCGGAGTTGCCGGTGCTGCCGCCGCAGCCCGCAAGGGCGAGGGCGAGCGCCGCAGGCACTGACGACCAGGTAACGCGTGGACTTCATGAAAGTTCTCCTTGGAGATCGGGTCAGACGTGGAGATGTTAAGGCCTGGGCCAAGCAGTACGACCGGCCCACCGAGTGTCGTTGTCGGGTCGTTACCTCGCTAGGGGGGCGTCGTGACGAGAAGCACAGCCACAGCACTGGCGAGACTCACCAACCGGCGCCTGGCCGACCAGCCCGCGTCGATGGTGACGGTGGTGCCCGTGATGCCTGATGCGGCGGGTGAGGCGAGGAACGCGATCGTCGCCGCGACCTCCCGGGCCGTCACCGGCCGGCCCAGGGCCGACGCGCGGCGCCAGCGCTCGACACCCTCCGGCCACGCCTGCGCCAGGCCCTCGCGACCGACCAGTCCCGGGGCGACCGCCACGACCCGGATGCCGCGCGCCCCCAGCTCGGCTGGCCGCGGCGGCGGTGAGGTGGTGCAGCGCCGCCTTGGCGACGGCATACGGGCGTGTGGGTGGGGGTGGGCCGCAGCCCCTCGATCGACCCGACGACCACGACGACGCCGCCCGTCCCGAGGCGGGCGGCGGCGCGGTGCAGCAGGGCGGTGGTGGGGCGCAGGCCCGGCGCGGTGGAAGGCGTCCCAGGCGGCGGTGTCGAGGTCGTCCCACGCGACGTGGCCCTGGGGGAAGGCGTTCAGCACGACGACGTCGGGCGCGCCCACCGCGTCGGTGCAGCGGTCGAGCAGGTCGTCGCACGCGGCATCCAGAGCGGTGGCGTCGGCGACGGTCGAGGTCGGCGTGCAGGGCGACGGCACGGCATCCGGTGGACTCGACGTCGGCGACCGCGGCGGCGGCGCCGTCCGCGTCGCCGCGGTAGTGCACGCCCACGTCGTGGCCCGTGCTCGGCGAGCACGAGCGCGACGACCCGGCCCAGGCCGCCGCTGGCGCCGGTGACGAGCGCGCCGTCACCGCATCCGCCCGATCGGCTCGTCGCGGGTGAGTGCGGCGATCTCGGCGGCGTAGGAGGGGTAGCCGGCGGTGAGCAGCTCGCGGTCGCCGAGCTCGAAGTGCTCGGGTCGGAAGGCCGGGGAGCACCAGCAGGACAGCAGGGTCCACTCGCCGAGGGTGGAGGCGCCCATCCAGGTGCCACGGCGCACGAGGAACTGGCTGGTCGTTCGCGTCGACGTAGTTGAGCACCCCGGAGCCGCCCGGGCGCAGCCGGAGCAGGGCCGCGGGCGCACCGGCCAGCCACTGCCAGCCCTCGTCGATGGTGAGCCGGTGCATCGCCGAGAAGCCGTCGGGCCGGTCGGTGAGCAGCACGGTGATGGCGTTGAGGCCCTGGGTGCGCGGGCCGGCGACGAACCAGGCGCCCTCCTCGGGGATCGGCTGCATCGTCAGGCGGGCGATCACCTGCTCGGCGGTCTCCGCGTTCACAGCGCCTCCGACGCGCGGCACGGGCGACCTCGCCCCGCGCTGCGCGCGCGGGCCAGGAGGTCGGGGGTGTCGAGCAGGGTGCTGCGGCGGTCGCGCACGACCGGGCGACCGTCGACGAGCACGTCGGTGACGTCGCCGCGGCCGGCCGCGAACACGAGCAGTGCGGGCACGTCGTGCACCGGGGTGAGGTGCGGGGCCGCGAGGTCGACGAGCACGAGGTCGGCCTGCTTGCCGACCTCGACCGAGCCGATGACGTCGCCGAGACCCAGGGCGCGGGCCCCCTCGATGGTCGCCGCGCGCAGCACCTCGGCGGCGCTCGCGACGTCGGGGCGGCCGCTGGTGAGCCGGGCGAGCAGGGCGGCCTGGCGCATCGCCTGCCACATGTCGAGGTCGTTGGAGCTCGAGCACCCGTCGGTGCCGATGCCGAGGCGGATGCCGCTCGTCGCGCACCTCTTCCCAGTGCAGGGCACCGCTGGCGAGCTTGAGGTTCGAGCCCGGGCAGTGCCCGACACGCGGCACCGGCGGCCGCGAGCAGCGCGCGGTCGGCCGCGCTGAGGTGCACGCCGTGGCCGATGCACGAGGGGCAGGTCGGGCTCGACCCAGCCGGTGCGCGCGAGCAGCTCGGTCGGGGTGGCGTCGTAGCGCTCGCGGATGCCGGCGTTCTCGGCGGCGGTCTCGGAGACGTGGGTGGTGAGCAGGCCGGGACGGCCGGTGTCGGCGAGCACCTTGCGCAGCGTCGCGACGACCTCGGTGAGGCCCTCCGGGGAGCAGGTGTAGGTGGCGTGCGGCATCGCGGCCACGGGTACCTGCGGGCCGCCGATCTCGTCGAGCAGGCCGGGCCAGGCGCGCAGGTTCGCCAGGCGCTCGGGCCAGGCGAGGCCGTCGGGGCCGGGGCCGTCGAAGAACACCGGGCCGATGACGTGCCGGCTGCCCGCGGCCACGGCGCCGCGGTGGGCGGCCTCGTGGTGGAAGTACATGTCGAGCTGGGTCGTGCAGCCGCCGAGCAGGCTCTCGAGGGCGCCGAGGGTGGCGCCGAGCTCGACGGTCTCCTCGTCCATCACCGCCGCCTCGGCCGCCCAGAGGTGCTGGAGGAAGCCGTCGAGGTCGAGGTTCTCCGCCAGCCCGCGCAGGAGGGTCATCGGCAGGTGGGTGTGCAGGTTGACCAGGCCCGGCATCAGCAGCTTGCCGCGGGCGTCGATGACCGTGGTGACGCCCGGCGTCGGCGCCGGGCCCGTCCGTCGCCGGCGTGATCCCGGTGATGACGCCGTCGTCGATCTCGACGGTCGTGTCGGTCAGGACCCGGTCGGCGTCGTCGACGGTGACGACGTAGGTGGCGTTCTCGATGCGCAGGCGGGTCATGCGGTGGTGGTCTCGCGAGGGTCGGCGGTCGGGTCGGGGAAGGTGGCGCGGGTGTGGACGAGCTCGTCGAGGACGGCGAGCACCGTGGCGGCGCTGACCTGGTGAGGACCTGGTTGATCTCGTCCATGGTGATCGGCTCGGTGGAGTCCCCGACGCCCGAGGCGGGGTTGACGACGAGGGAGATCGCGGCGTAGCGCAGCCCCGCCTCGGCCGCGAGGGTCACCTCGGGGACGCCGGTCATGCCGGCGACGTCGGCCGCCGGCGAGCCGCGGCGAGCCGGATCTCGGCGCGGGTCTCGAAGCGCGGCCCCTCGAAACAGGCGTAGACCCCGCCGTCGCGGATGGAGCTGGCCTGCGGCCGGACGCGGACTCGAGGATCTCGCGCGCGCATGGCCGGGGTGGTAGGGCTCGAGGACGTCGGTGTGCACGACGCCCTGCGGAGCCGGAGCCGTCGAAGAACGTCACCGGCCGCTGCCTGGTGAGGTCGAGGAAGTCGTCGAGGCAGAGCAGGTCGCCGGGGCGCAGGTCGGGGTCGATGGAGCCGGTGACGTTGACGGCGACGACGTCGCGCACCCCGAGGTCGGCCAGCGCCCGGATGTTCGCGCGGTAGTTGACCAGGTGCGGCGGCACCGAGTGACCGGCGCCGTGCCGGGTGAGGAAGACGACCGGCACGCCGTGCCACGTGCCGCGGGTGACCCGGGCGTCGCCGAACGCGGTGGCGACGGTCTCGTCGACGGTGTCCTGCAGCGCCCCGAGGTCGTAGAAGCCGGTGCCGGCGATGATGCCGAGGGGCGGGCGGGTCATGCCCACGCACGCTACCGGTCCGACGCGCGTTCGTGGACGGCCACGGGGCAGCGCCGCCGACACCGGTGGCAGGATCACCCCATGGGTGGACGCGTGGCGATCGCGGCGACCGGGCCGGTGTCGCTCGCGGCCGGGCGCGAGGTCGCGCTGGCCGGCGGCAACGCCGTCGACGTCGCCGTCGCCGCCGCGCTCGCCGCGATGAGCACCGAGCCCGGCATCGTCTCGCTCGCCGGCGGGGCGCTTCGTGTCCGTCTGGCCGGCCGCGGGTGAGCCCGTCGTCATCGACGGCAACGTCGAGATGCCGGGCCGCGGGCTGCCCGCCGACCGGTTCGGTGGTGGGGTCCACGAGGTCGTCACCGACTACGGCGGCGGCGTGCCGCATGTTCGCCGGGCACGGCTCGGTCGCGACGCCCGGAGCGGTCACCGCCTGCGAGCTGGCGGTCGAGGAGCTCGGTGCGCTGCCGTGGGCCGACGTCGTGGCACCGGCGGCCGCGGCCTGCCGCGACGGCTACCCGGTCGGGCGCGCGGCCGCGCGCTACCTGTCCTACGTCGGCGCACTCGCTGTTCGGGCGCGACCCCGACGCCTTCCGGGTCGTGACCCGCCCCGACGGGTCGGCGGTCGCGGCCGGAGACGTCGTCACCAACCACCCCCTGGCCGAGGTGCTCGACCTCGTCGCGCGCGAGGGCGCGTCGGTGCTCACGCACCGGCGAGATCGGTCGGGCGATGGTCGACGACATGGCCGCCCACGGTGGCCTGGTCACCCACCTCGACCTCGCCGAGTACACGCCCGCTGGTGCGCCCCCGGTGCGCCGCACCGTCGGCGACTGGGACCTCGCGGTCAACCCGCCGCCGTCGGTCGGCGGGCCGATGCTCGCGGTGATGCTCGGCGAGCTGCGGCGCCGGGGCAACTGGCACTGGCCCGACATCATCGACATCCAGCGCTCGGTGCTGCGCTACCGGCGCAAGGTGCACGACCTCGCGCACGACCTCGACGCCGCGGGGCACGAGCTGCTGCTCTCGGTCGACCGGCACGGCCTGGCCGGGCTGCCGACGAGCTCGAGCACCGCCAACATCTCCGTCGTCGACCGCGACGGCACCGCCTGCGCGGTCACCGTCTCGAGCGGCTACGGCGCCGGCATCACCGTGCCCGGCACCGGGCTGCTGCTCAACAACGCCCTCGGCGAGCCCGAGCTCAACAAGCTCGGGCTGCACCGCCTCGCCCCGGGCACCCGGCTCGCGTCGAACATGGCGCCCACCACGGGGCGCACCGCCGACGGCCGGGTGCTCGCCATCGGCTCGCCCGGGGCCGACCGGATCACGACCGCGCTGATGCTCGTGCTCGGCCAGGGCTGCCTGCACGGCGCCGACCTGCAGGCACGCCATCGAGGCCCCGCGCCTGCACGTGCGCTTCGACGAGGACGGCGTGGCCGTCGTCGAGCACGAGACGATGCCGCGATCGCCGACGCGGTGCGCCAGGCGGGGCTGCACGGGCGCGACCACGGCATCCAGCAGATGTTCTTCGGTGGGGTGGGGGCGGCCTACCGCCGGGAGGACGGCGTGCTCCAGGCGGCCGGCGACCCTCGCCGCGAGGCCGCGGTCGCCGTGGTCGACGTGCCGCTAGGGCTCGCGGCGGCAGGTGCGGATCGCGCCGGTGACCATCCAGCGGTCGGTGCGCACCCGCATCCACATCAGGGTGCCGCGCACCGACATGAAGGCGGTGAAGGCGATCCACAGCCAGACGACGGCGTTGACCTCGCCGCGGGTGCTGCCGCCCTCGAGCAGCCAGTCCCCGGCGGCGTTCACGGCGAGGATGACGGGGAGGTAGGCCGCGAGGGTCGCGAGCATGGCCCGGGCCAGCCACGGGCCGTCGCCGGCGCCGATGAGCACGCCGTCGACGACGAAGACGAAGCCGGAGAGCGGCTGGCCCAGGGCCACGACGACCAGGCCGCCGGCGATGGCGGCCTGCACCTGCGGGGTCCGGGGTGAACAGCGGGCCCGAGCACCGGGGCCGAGCAGGAGCAGCAGCACCCCGAGCACGATGCCGACGACGATGCCCCAGCGCACCACGAGGGTGGTGGCGTCGCGGGTGCGGTCGACCTCGCCCGCGCCCAGGGCCTTGCCGGTGATCGCCTGCGCGGCGATGGCCAGGGCGTCGAGGGCGAAGGCGAGGAAGGTCCAGATCGTGGCGGTCACCTGGTAGGCCGCGAGCGGCACGTCCCCGAGGCCGGCCGCCACCCAGGTCGTCACGAGGAGCACGGCGCGCAGGGCGAGGGTGCGCACGAGCAGCGGGACGCCCCCGCGGGCGGCGGCGAGCACGCGCCCGGGGTGGGCCCGCAGCGGCACCGACGTGCCTGCGGCATACCGGACGAGCACCACGACGAGGGCGCCGGCCATGAGGGTCTGGGCGATGACCGTGCCCCAGGCGGAGCCGGCGATGCCCCAGTGCAGGCCGTGCACGAACCAGACGTTGAGCACGATGTTGAGGCCGAACCCGCCGACGGCGGCGACGAGCGGGGTGCGGGTGTCCTGCAGGCCGCGCAGCACGCCGGTGGTGGCGAGCACGACGAGCATGGCGGGGATGCCGAGGGCCGAGATCCGCAGGTAGGTCACGGCCTGGTCGATCGCCGCCTCGGAGGCGCCGAAGACGTGGCACGAGCGGCCCGGCGAAGACGGCGACGAGGGCGGCGGTGGCCGTGCCGAGGGCGATCGCCAGCCAGGTGCCGTCGATGCCGGCGGCGATCGCCCCGGCGCGCGAGCCGGCGCCGAGCTGGCGGGCGACGACGGCCGTGGTGCCGTAGGCGAGGAAGACGAAGATGTTGGCCGAGGTGAGCAGCACCGCGCTCGCGACGCCCAGGCCGGCGAGCGGGGCGACGCCGAGCCGGCCGACGATCGCGGCGTCGGCCAGCAGGAAGAGCGGCTCGGCGACCAGCGCCAGGAAGGCGGGCAGCGGCGAGGCGCAGCACCTCGCGGTGCTGGCTGGCGTGCGGGCTCGCTCACGGGTGGCACTGTTCCACGGCCGTCCCGCCGGATGCCGCGGCCCGCGGTGCCACCAGCCCACCCCGCGAGACCCCAGCCGCGCGAGACATCCGGCACGTCTGCCGCGAAGTCAGGAGCACTTCGCCGAGTCAGGGCCGTAGTCGACCCTGATCGGGCGAGGATCTCCTGAGCGGGCGAATGCTCCTGACTCCGCAGGCAGAATTCGCGGGATGTCGGCGTCCTGCGACCCTGTGGATAACGCGTCGGTCGCGACGGCGGTTTCTGGCACGGTGACCGGGTGCTCGGTCCAGCAGCCCCGACCCCGTTCGACGCAGGCGTCCTGCGTCGTGGGCGTGACCTGCGCGCTGCCGGCGTCGAGCCGACCAGGGGCGGCTGGCACCAGGTGCGAAACGGTGTGTGGGTCACCGAGCACGAGTGGCGTGGCCTGACACCCGAGCACGCGCCACGCCGCACTCGTGCATGCCACCGGCCTGTGCCTGGATCGCGAGGACCCGGTGTTCGCCGTGACCTCGGCCGCGGCCGTGTGGGGGCTGCCGCGGATCGAGCAGTGGCCGGATGCGGTGCGGGTACTCGTCGCGACCGAGGAGCGGGGTCGCGGGTCATCGCTCGTCCGACCGCACGTGGGCCGCGAGGCGGACACGGTGCGGCTGGGGGACATCCGGGTGACGAGCGCCGCGAGGACCATCGTGGATCTGGCTCGAACCGGCACCCTCCACACGGCCGTCGCAGCGGCCGACCACGCCCTGCGCCACGGACTGTGCTCGTTCGACGAGCTCATGGCCGAAGTGGATGCCGTGCCGCCTCGCGTTCGTGGCCGCAACACCGCGCGTCTGGTGGGGGCACTGGCCGACCCGTTGAGCATGAGCGCGGGCGAGAGCCTGTCGCGCGTCCAGATGTTCCTCCTCAACCTGCCCAAGCCCGAGCTGCAGGAGAGATCGTGACGCCGCCGGCCTGGTCGGCTTCGTGGACTTCGGCTGGGAGGGCGTGGTCGGCGAGTTCGACGGCAAGGTGAAGTACCGCGTCGCCGAAGGATGCCAGTCCCGCCGATGCGGGCGAGATCGTCTGGCGTGAGAAGCAGCGGGAGGACCGGCTTCGCCGCCAGGTGCGCGTCGCTCGGTGGACCTGGGCGATCGCGCTCGACCGAGCCCGGTTGGGCGCCCGGCTGGCCGAGTACGGCATCCGCCCGCTGCCGGCCAACACGTGGGTCGATCTGGGTGCTCGGTCCGCCTCCTGAGGCAGGCGTTCTTCTGCTTGCCGAGCGCACCTGCGCACCGGCGCTCGAACCGACTGCCCCGACCCGGCGAAGTCAGGAGCATTTCGCCGGCTCAGGAGGTTCTCGCCACGTCAGGGCCGTATACGGCCATGACTTGGCGAAGTGCTCCTGACTTCGCAGAATGGTTGGTTGGGTGGCGAGTCGCGGGGTCAGAGGTGCTTGAGGGCCTCGCGTCGGGACAGGCCGCTCAGCCGGTCGCCGCGCGCCTCGACGAAGGCCCGGACCCACTCGGGGTCGACCCGCGCGTGCTGGCGCAGCGCCCAGCCGATCGCCTTGCGGATGAAGAACTCCTCGCCGAAGCGCGACCCCTCGAGGTTGGCGTCGATGACGTCGGACAGCAGGGCGAGGTCGGTCTCCTCGCGGTGCTTCAGCTGCGCGAGGATGGCGGTGCGGCGCACCCAGAGGTGGTCGTCGACGGCATCCGACCGCAGCACGGGGTCACGATCTGCCTGTGCCGCAACAGGATCGGGCCGACCCGGTCGGCGGCCACCAGGTCGACGTAGTCCCACCAGGCGCCCGTCTCGACCAGGTACCGGTACAGGCCCGAGCGCCGCGGGTCCTGCCACGGCCCGGGCCGCCCGGTGCGCCGGTGAGCGCCAGCGCGGCGTAGCGCTCCTCCCGGTAGGCCGCGTGGTCCCACAGCGCGCGCACGTCCGCCTCCCACGCCTCCGCGTGACGCCGGCGCGAGCGACGGGTCGGCCAGGAGCGGCCGCAGCAGCGCCCGCAGCTCGGGTGAGGTGAGCCCGCGGTACGGCATCGACGACTTCATGTACGCCTGCTGCCCGGCGGCCCGCACCGGGTCACCGACCGGCGCCAGCGCGGCCCGCACGGCCACCACCAACGCGGAGTCGGGTGCCGAGGTGGTCGTCATGGCAGCCATCTCAGCACCCAACGCGAAGAGGGGGCGAGGTCAAGGCCGTCGGGGCGGAGCGGCCTCAGGCCAGGCCGAGGTGGGCGGCTTCCTCCCACAGCTCGTCGCGCACCTGCGGGTGGGCGGCGTCGCGGATGATGTGCCGGCACTGGGCCTGCTGGTCGTAGCCCCACAGCTCGGCGATGCCGTGCTCGGTGACGATCGCGCTCTGCTGGAAGCTCGTGACCGGCTCGTCGAGCAGCGGCACGACGGTCGACACGTCGGCCTTGGGGTGCCAGGAGCGCAGCGCGATGAACGACTGCCCACCCGCGGAGTGCAGCGCCCCGACGATGAAGTCGGTCTGCCCGCCGAAGCCGGAGTAGATGCGCGCGTTGATCCGCGAGGCGTTGGCCTGGCCGAACAGGTCGACCTCGAGCGCGGTGTTGACCGAGGTCATCATCCGCTGCTGGGCGATCAGGCCGGGGTCGTTGGTGTGCTCGGTGCGCATCATCCGCACCCGGTGGTTGCCGTCGAGCCAGTCGTAGAGCTCGCGCGAGCCGAAGACGAAGGACGCGGTGAGGGGGTGGTGCTGGTCGAGCGCGCCCACCCGGTCGAGCTCGAGCACGCCGTCGGAGAACATCTCGGTCCACACCCGCAGCCCGCGGCGGCCGGTGAGCGCGTTGAGCGTCGCGTCGGGACACCGCCGATGCCCATCTGCAGGGTGGCGCCGTCGCTGACCCGGCTGGCGACCCGCTCGCCGATGGCCAGGCTGTCGGCGTCGGGCGCGAGCGGGTCGTGGGCCGGCAGCGGCTCGGAGACCTCGATCGCGACGTCGACGGCCTCGACCGGGATCTGCGCGTCGCCGATAGGTGTAGGGCATCTGGTCGTTGATGACGGCCACGACGCGACCGGAGCGCTGACGGCATCCCTCGATCGCGGCCGGCAGCACGTTGACCTCGATGCCGAGGCTGAGCTGGCCGTCGCGCGGCGGGGCGCAGTGCACGATGACGACGTCCGGCGGGATGCGGCGCTGCAGCAGCACGGGCACCAGCGACAGCCGGCTCGGCACGTACGACAGGTCGCGAGTGCCGCCGCATGCCGGACCCGACGAAGCAGGTCTCGGCCGTCACTCCCTCGCGGTCGGGGATGCCGGGCGGCGCGTTGAGCGCGTGGATCGTGTACGTGTCCTTGTTCTCGTCGAGCGCACGCACGGCCGGCCACGGAACGGCGACGTTCCCGGAGACGACCACCCGGGGCTTGCCCGGCAGGGATGCGAAGTGGCGGCCTAGCTCCTCGACACTGAGGGTCCTCATGACCCACATCATTCCCCGGTCGCGTCACAACTTTCAGGTGAGGTTCGGCTGGCCTACCTTCACCGGCGGCCGGATGCCGTGCGGCCGACGCCGCGCCGACCTCGCGATGAGTGCGTGCAGGGCGCAGCCGGGCACGGACGAGTCATGGGACCGTATGATCGGGCACTGTGCTCAACTACGGCAAATCGACGCTGTGATGTACATCAACGATGCCCGGTTGTGCATCATGCCCTCCTCGGCACAGTCGGCGCCATGTCCGTGTCGCAGGCCGTCACTCCGCGTGCCGCGGCGGCGCACCCGGCGCCGCCGCACTCCCTGGTCGAGGACGTCGCCGGCATCGTGACCGGCGGCCTTCCTCGCCTCGCTCGGGCTGTTCGTGCTCGCCGCCGGCGGCGTCATCACCGGTGGGACCGCCGGGCTGGCCCTGCTGCTGGCGCACGACCGTGGGCTGGCCGTTCGCCGCCACCTTCCTCGTGGTGAGCCTGCCGTTCGTCGCCTTGGCGATCCGCGGCAAGGGGTGGGCGTTCACCCTGCGCTCGGCAGCTGCTCTGGCGATGGTCTCGGTGTTCTCCGCCCTCCAGCCGCACGCCCTGGGTGCCCTGCACATCGAGCCGCTCTACGCGTCCCTGGTGGGCAACCTGTTGGCCGGCGTCGGCATCCTCATGGTCTTCCGGCACCGCTCGAGCCTCGGCGGGTTCAACGTGGTCGCCCTGCTCTGCCAGGAGCGTCTGGGCTGGCGGGCCGGCTACGTGCAGATGGGTCTCGACCTCGTGGTGGTGCTCGCGTTCGCCGCGGTGAGCGACCTGCGGCTGGCGCTGGCCTCGCCGCGGCGGGCCGGTCCTGCTGAACCTCGTCATCGCCATGAACCACCGGCCCGGGCGGTACACCGGTGGCTGAGCCGCTGCGCTGAATCCGGTGGCCGGATGACGCGCACGGGCGAGGGGTGTCGTCTACCGTTGAGGCATGTGCCGCAACATCCGACCGCTGAACAACTTCGCGCCCCCCGCCACGACGGACGAGGTGCGGGCCGCCGCCCTGCAGTACGTGCGCAAGGTGAGCGGCACGACCAAGCCGTCGGCCGCGAACCAGGAGGCGTTCGACCGGGCCGTCGAGGAGGTCGCCCACGTGACCGCCCACCTGCTCGACGCGCTCGTGACGACGGCTCCGCCAAGGACCGCGAGGTGGAGGCCGCCAAGGCCCGCGCCCGCTCGGCGGAGCGCTACGGCCGCGCCGGCTGAGCCCTCGGGCGCGCCTCGGCGAGAGCCCGCAACACCCGGTCGAACCGCGACGCGTGGGACCGTTGGGACTGTCGCTACGCGCCGGACACCGGCCCACCCTCCGCGGGGGTGTGACCCACGTCATGTGGATCGTGACACGCCCGAAACTTTCTCGGCTCCACACGCGGTGGACGGCGTTGATGCAGGTCAGCAGCGCCCTCGCGGTGTCGCCGCGCGCGACCGTCCACAGGGTTCTCCACCGGCTGTGCACACGGCCGCCGGGCGTTTTGCACACCTTGTCCCCACGTTGTGCACAGCCGTTCGGCCGATGTGGTCCGAGTGGGCTTGGAGGGTCGTGCCCGGTGCGCCTACGGTGAGCCGCGGGCGGTTGTCGGTGGGTACTGGTGTGCTTCTCCCAGGGCCGGGCGGTCCGGCCGCAGCAGCGGTCTATCGAGCCCGGCGGATGCCGGACGTGAGGGGTTGAGCGGGTGTCCATCGCGGAGCTGAGCGCGGCGTTCGGTGGGCCCAGCGAGGGGCGGGCGGACGACCGCGTCCCGCCCCAGGACCTCCACGCCGAGCAGTCCGTGCTCGGCTCGATGCTGATCAACAAGGACGCCATCGCCGACTGCCTCGAGGCGGTCAAGGCGCACGACTTCTACCGGCCCGCGCACGAGCTGATCTTCGACGCGGTGCTCGACCTGTTCGGCCGCGGCGAGCCGGCCGACGCCATCACCGTCGCCGACGAGCTGTCCAAGCGCGGCGACCTCACCCGCATCGGCGGCCAGGCCTACCTCCACCAGCTCATCCAGGCGGTGCCGACCGCCGCCAACGCCGGCTACTACGCCGAGATCGTGCACGAGCGGGCCGTGCTGCGCCGGCTGGTCGAGGCGGGCACCCGCATCGTCCAGATGGGCTACGCCCAGGGCGAGGGCGACATCGACGACATCGTCAACCGGGCCCAGGCCGAGGTCTACTCCGTCGCCGAGAAGCGCGGCGGCGAGGACTACAACGTGCTCGGCGACCTGCTCAACGAGACGATGGAGGAGATCGAGGCGGCCTCCGGGCGCACCGACGAGCTGATCGGCGTGCCCACCGGCTTCATCGAGCTCGACGAGCTCACCAACGGCCTGCACCCGGGCCAGATGATCGTCGTCGCGGCGCGACCGGCGGTCGGCAAGTCGACCCTGGGCATCGACATCGCCCGCGCCGCCGCGATCAAGCACAACATGGCCACGGCGGTGTTCTCGCTCGAGATGAGCCGCACCGAGATCACCATGCGCATCCTGTCGGCCGAGGCCACCATCCAGCTCCAGGACCTGCGCAAGGGCCTGAAGAGCCAGGAGCAGTGGACCAAGCTGGCCCGCATCATGGGCAAGATCTCCGACGCCCCGCTGTTCATCGACGACAGCCCGAACATGTCGCTGATGGAGATCCGGGCCAAGTGCCGCCGGCTCAAGCAGCAGCACAACCTCCGGATCGTCGTCATCGACTACCTGCAGCTGATGAGCTCGGGCAAGAAGGTCGAGTCCCGCCAGCAGGAGGTCGCCGAGTTCTCCCGGGCGCTGAAGCTGCTCGCCAAGGAGCTCGAGGTGCCGGTCATCGCGATCAGCCAGCTGAACCGTGGCCCGGAGCAGCGCACCGACAAGCGCCCCCAGATGTCCGACCTGCGCGAGTCGGGCTCGATCGAGCAGGACGCCGACGTCGTGATCCTGCTGCACCGCGACCGCTCCGACCCCGAGCGCGACGGCGAGGCCGACGTCATCGTGGCCAAGCACCGCAACGGCCCGACCAAGGACATCGTGCTGGCCTTCCAGGGCCACTACTCGCGGTTCAACAACATGGCCCGCGACGGCGGCTTCTGACCGCGCGATCCCTGACGGTGGATGCCGTCGCCCGAGAGGACTCAGGGTCGGCTCAGGGTCATTGTCAGGTGGCTCCCCGATGTGCCCGACCCCCACCTGCCGCCACGCTGCTCGGCATGATCACCGTCGAATCACTCACGAAGACCTACGGCCGCGGCCTGACCGCCGTCGACGACGTCTCCTTCACCGCGGCCACCGGCCGCGTCACCGGCTTCCTCGGGCCCAACGGCGCCGGCAAGTCCACCACCATGCGGATCATGGTCGGCCTCACCCCGGCCACCTCCGGCACGGCCACCATCGACGGGCGCCGGTTCGTCGACCTGCCCAACCCGGGCACCGAGGTCGGGGTGCTCCTCGACGCCTCGGCGCAGCACGCCGGCCGCACCGGCCGCGAGATCCTCACCCTCGTGCAGCGCACCATGGGGCTGCCCCGCGCCCGCGTCGAGGAGATGCTCGAGCTGGTCAGCCTCACCGACGTCGAGGCCGACCGCCGGGTGCGCAACTACTCCCTCGGCATGCGCCAGCGCCTCGGCATCGGCGCCGCGCTGCTCGGCGACCCGCACGTGCTCATCCTCGACGAGCCCGCGAACGGGCTCGACCCGGCCGGCATCCGCTGGATGCGCGACCTGCTGCGCGGCTACGCCGACCGCGGCGGCACGGTGCTGCTCTCGTCGCACCTGCTGCACGAGATCGAGGTCATCGCCGACGACCTCGTCGTCATCGGCAACGGCCGGATCGTCGCCCAGGGCACCAAGGCCGAGCTGCTCGCCTCCGCCGGCACCGTCGCCCGCGCCCGGGACAACGCGGCGCTCGCGGCCGCCCTGGAGCGGGCCGGCCTCACGGTCACCCACGCCGACGGCAGCGTGCACACCGACGCCACCCCCGAGCAGGTCGGCGAGGTCGCGCTCGGCGCGGGCCTGGCCCTGACCGAGCTCCGCGCCGCCGACGGCGCCGGGCTCGAGGAGATGTTCCTCGAGCTCACCGCAGACACGCAGCGTGAAGGAGCAGCAGCATGACCACCACGACCACCGTCCTCGACCCGGCCACCACGGAGGCCGTCGGGAACCGCGACCGCAGCCGCACGGCATCCGCCCGCATCCCGCTGACCCGGCTGGTCGGTGTCGAGCTGCGCAAGATGTTCGACACCCGCTCGGGCTTCTGGCTGATGGCGAGCATCCTCATCACCAGCGTGCTCGCGACCGCCGCGATCATCGTCTTCGCGCCCGACGACCAGCAGACCTACGACAACTTCGCCGCCGCCGTCGGCATCCCGATGACGATCATCCTGCCGATCATCGGCATCCTCGCCGTCACCAGCGAGTGGAGCCAGCGCAGCGGGCTGACCACCTTCACCCTCGTGCCGCACCGCGGCCGGGTGCTGTGGGCCAAGTTCATCGCGGCCGTCGGCGTCGGGGTCGCCGCGATGTTCGTCGCACTCGTCGTCGGCGCGCTCGGCACGCTGGTCGGCAGCCTCGTCACCGGCCTCGACCCGGTCTGGAACGTCACTGCCACCGAGTTCGTGCTCATCGTGCTCGGCAGCGTGCTCGGGATGCTCTTCGGCTTCATGCTCGGCGTGCTGATCCGCAACTCGGCCGGCGCGATCGTCGCCTACTTCGTCTACAGCCTGGTGCTGCCCCCGCTCGTCGAGCTGCTCGCGGCCAACGCCTCGTGGTTCGCGGACGTGCGGCCCTGGATCGACTACGCCAACGCCCGCAACATGCTGTTCAACGGAACCATGAGCGGCGAGCAGTGGCAGCAGCTCGCGGTCTCCGGCACCATCTGGTTCCTCGTGCCACTGGCCATCGGGCTGTTCATCGTCCGCCGCGCCGAGGTCAAGTGACGCCCGGCTGACCCGGCAGCGAAGGTCCCGTCGCCCGCCCTCCCGTCACCCGGGCAGGTGCGAGCGGCGGGACCTCAGCGACTCCCGCCGGTGGGCGTTGCCGTGCAGCGCCACGTAGGCGTCGCCGAACCGCGAGAGCAGGTCGTCGTCGAGCCGCCGCACCGCTCCGGGCGGGTAGCGGTAGCCCATCGCGGCCGTCACCGCGGCGCTGTCGACGTCGCGCAGGGTCGAGCTCAGCTCGTCGAGCGAGGCGATGCCGAGCTCGAGCAGCAGCCCCGAGATCCACTCGTAGTGCTCGGTGCGCGACCACCCGGCGCTCGAGTAGCGCCCGGCCAGGAAGGTCGCGAGCTCCTGCGAGCTGATCCGCGGGTCGTGCTCGTCACCACCGTCGACGTCGCTGTCGCCGAGCCCGGCCTGCAGCCGGTCGCGGATCGCCTCGAACTCCTTGTCGGCCAGCTCGAGCAGCCCGGCCGCGAGGGTGAACCGACGGTCGAGGTCGGGCACCTGCTCCGGCGGCACGGTGCCCTTGTAGCGGATGTCGTGCTCGAACTCCGCCCAGGCGTGCTGCAGCACCGTGCGCAGCTGGATCGAGGCGCAGAACAGCGGGTCGTACGCCGTGGGCTCGCCCGGCGCCCGGGACACCAGCAGGTGCCGGCTCGCGTAGCCGAACCGCCCGGCGGCCGCGGTCTCCTCGCCGAGGTCACGGTCGTCGAGCACGGTGAACTGCTCGGCGAGGAGCCCGGCGACGGCGTCGATGTCGCGCTGCACGTAGGTGATGACCCGCACCCCGACCTGGTCGGTCACGCCGCGCAACGGGTCGGCCCCGTTGTCGGTGGCCAGCACGCCGCGTGCCTTGGCGGCGAACGACCCGATGGTCTTGGTGCGCCCGGTGACGCTGAGGTAGTTGATGCCGGCGTCGTCGATCGTGCCGGTGACCAGCTCGACGAACTCGTCGGTCGCCGGCAGCAGCCGAGGGCGCAGGGCGGTGTAGTCCGCGACGGCTCGGTCGACACGGCGCAAGGACATGGGGCAACTGTCCCACGCGTCGATCTCGGGGGCGCCGGGGTCGCGCCTCGGCGCTGTGCGGTGCCGCGCCCGTTGTGCCGGCGCCCGCCGACCGGCCGCCGCCGACCGGCATCCGTCGGCCGCAAAGCCCTCTCACCGGCTGACCTCGGGCAGGGTGGGAGGGCGGTACCGGAACAGGGGAAGGAACCGACATGGGCAAGGTCGTCTCGTCCGCGATGATGTCGCTCGACGGGTTCGTCGCCAAGGCGGACAACACGATCGGGGCGCTGTTCGACTGGCTCGGCAACGGCGAGGTCGAGATCCCGACGGTGAGCCCCGGCATCACCATGCACGTCACCCCGTCGAGCGCCGAGTACTGGCACGAGTGGACCGGATCGCTCGGGGCGATCGTCGTCGGCCGGGTGCTCTTCGACATCACCGACGGCTGGGACGGCCGGCACACGATGGACGTGCCGGTCGTCGTCGTGACCCACGAGGTGCCCGACGACTGGGTGGCGACCCACCCCGACGCGCCGTTCACCTTCGTCACCGAGGGGTGGCGGCGGCGGTCGACGCGGCGCAGGAGCTCGCCGGCGACAAGGTGGTAGCGGTGGCGGCCGGCACGATCGCCGGCCAGTGCCTGGAGCTCGGACTGCTCGACGAGGTCGCGATCGACCTGGTGCCGGTCGTGATGGGAGGGGGAGTGCCCTACTTCGCCGGGGTGGCGGTCACCGACGTGCTGCTCGGCGACCCGAGCAGCTGCATCCAGGGCGAGCGGGTCACCCACCTGCGCTTCCCGGTGCGGCGCTGAAGGGCACGCCGGGTCAGCCGGCTCCCGGCGGCGCGTCGAGCACCGTCGGGACGTAGTCGAGCAGCTGCGAGCCGGCCGTCGAAGGTGCGGCTCTCGGTGAGCTCCAGCGCCACGTCGGGGTAGCCGTCGTAGACCCGCTCCCGGCCGGTCGCCCCGGTGACCACCGGGAAGACGACCAGGCGGAACCGGTCGACGAGCCCCGCGGCGAGCAGGGACCGCGCCAGGGTGAGGCTGCCCAGGGTGCGCATCGAGCGGATGCCGTCGCGCTTCATCGCGCGCACGGCCTCGACGGCGTCGCTGTCGACCAGGCGGGTGTTCGGCCACGCCAGGGGCTCGCGCAGGGTCGAGGAGAACACCACCTTGGGCACGGCGTCGAGCCCGGTCAGGCTGTCGGCCTCGTCCGGGCCGGTAGCTCCTCAGGTCCGGCTGCGGCGTCCGACGACATCTGCGACATCACCCGGTAGGTCGTCGCGCCCATCAGCACCTCGTAGTCGCCCTCGGGCTGCGCCTCCAGCCAGGCGAGGTACTCGGGTCCCTCCAGGCCCCACCAGCCGGGCCACCCCTGCGCCGATGCGTAGCCGTCCAGGGACGTGATCAGGTCGACCATCAGCTCGGGCATGCCGGTCCTCCTCGAGTGCTCCGTCCATGGTCGCGCCGACACCGGGGAAGCGGTGCCCGCGGTGCCGAGAACTTGCCGCCAGGCCCGGGAAAGGTGTCCCGTGGAGGGGTCTGTACCCGACCCACGCCCACCGGGGCCTTTCCGGAGAGGAGCCACACCGTGCCGGCCATGCTCAACCACACCATCGTCCACGCCCACGACAAGGAGGCCACCGCGCGGCACCTCACCACCCTGCTCGGCCTGCCCGAGCACACGACCTTCGGGCCGTTCGCCGTGGTGCAGCTGGCCAACGGCGTCTCGCTCGACATCGCCGACGACCACGGCGAGCCGCACCCCCAGCACTACGCCTTCCTCGTCACCGAGGAGGAGTTCGACGAGGTCCACGAGCGCCTCCTCACGGCGGGGCTCCCCTACTGGGCGGACCCCTTCCACCGGCGCGAGGACGCGATCAACCGCGCCGACGGGGGCCGCGGGCTGTACTGGCTCGACCCGAATGGCCACAGCCTCGAGGTGCTCACCGTGCCCTACGGCGGCTGGCGTCCTGAGGGCGAGTGACGCCGCTCGCACCGGAGCGCCCGGCCCAGGCGCCGAGACCGATACTGGTGCCGTGAAGACGCGGGCCGTGCCCCGGCATGCCTCCCTCGCGGTGGTGGTGCTCCTGGCTGCCGTTGCCGCCGGCTGCTCCGGCTCGGAGGGCCGGACGACCCCCGATGGCCCGACCCGCAACCCCAGCGCCGGCCCCGTCTCGCACCAGTACCGGCCCGGGCTGGCCGCCTTCCCGCACCTGCCCGAGGGGGTCACCTCGGCGCCCGTGGTCGTGATGATCCCCGGTGGCGGGTGGCGCAGCCGCGGACCCGACGGGTCTGGAGCCGCTGGCGGCGGCCCTGGCGGCGCAGGGCGTCGTGGCGATGCCGGTCGCAATCCGGGCGGCCGTGGACGGCGTCGTCTACCCTGCCCCGATCGAGGACGTGCTGTGCGCGCTCGCCGACGGCGCGGCCACGGCGACGGCGGCCGGCATCCGGCCCACGGCGCTCGTGCTGCTCGGCCACTCCTCCGGTGCTCACGAGTCGGCGGTCGCCACGCTCGGCACCGGACCGGTACGCGCCCCGGTGCGAGGACCCGCTCGTGGTGCCGGACGCGCTCGTCGGGCTCGCCGGCCCCTACGACATCCGCGCGCTTCTCCGGACGCCGCGGCAACCGCTTCCGGCCGAGGACGCCGACGACGCCACGTGGGACGCCGCCAACCCCGTGCTGCTCGCCGACCCACGGCCCGACGTGCCCGTGCTGCTCCTGCACGGCGACGCGGACGAGGTCGTGCCGGCGGAGTTCAGCAGCGACTTCGCCGCGGCCCTGACGCGCCGGGGGACACCCGGTCACGCTGACCATCCTGCTCGGCGCGGACCACGGCGAGGTCTACTCGGCGCAGGTCGCGGCGGCGCCGGGATCGCCGAGTGGCTGGCCGGCCTACCGCAGGACTGACCGCCCCGGGACTGACCGCGGGCTCACCTGGCGCGCGCGCACGGTGACGTCGTGCTCGCCGGTGGTGGCCTCGATGTCCTGCTCGGCCTGGGTGAGCAGGTGGTCGGCCAGGCGGCGCAGGGCCCGCGCGACGGCCACCTCGTCGCCGATGTGCGTCGACGCTCGGGATCCGACCCGCTGCGCCGGCTGGTGCCCCGCGCGGTCAGCGCCTCGGGCGAGTCGGCGAGCAGGGCCACCGTGGCCGTGGTGTCGTCGCCCTGCTCGAAGATGGTGACCCGCACCGACCACTCCCGCAGGGTGCCGAGCTCGGGCTCGGGCCACGACCTCCTCGCGGTGCGCGGATGCCGACTCGGTCACCTTGAGCACCGCCCCCGGCCCGGGGAACATCGTGCTCGTGTGGCCGTCCTCCCAGCGCACGACGTAGGGCGGGCCGCCGTCGGCGCCGCGGGCCTCGAGCACCTCCCCCGCGCGGGTGGGCTGGTCGACCAGCTCGCCCGCCAGGATGATCCGGTCTCCGGCTGTGGCCCTCATGGCTGCTCCTCACACGCGTCGTCACCGTGCCACGGGAGTGCCGGGGCGGTGGCGACGGCCACGGCACCCCACTGCGATTCTCCTCCTCCGAGCGCCGCTGAACACCCCCGCCCGGGTGTCGCGCACCGTCACCTCGCCGCAGCACCCGTCGGCCGTCCCGGCCCGGCGGCCAGCGGCTACGCCCATCCGCCACGAAAGAGGCCGACGAGCATGCGCCGACCGACCTGACCGTGCTCGCCATCCCGGCCTTCGTCGGGGCGATGGCCGCCGAGCTCCTGTGGCAGCGGCGCAACCCGGCGCCCGCCGGCACGACCCGGGCGGGTGACTACGAGCTGGCCGACACCATCGCCAGCCTCACCATGGGCGTCGGCAGCCTCGTCGCCCCGTTCGTCTCGGCGCGCCTGCTCGACCCGGTGACCCCGGGCCGCGGTCGGTACGCCAAGGTGCTGATGGGCACCGCCGTCGCGGCCTCGGCGGCCACCACCGTCGCCGACGTCCTGCGGCGTCGCCGCGAGCAGGGCGGCCTGCCCGACGCCGGCACCCTGCCGGCCACCGACCCGCGAGCGCCGCGCACCGGCCCGGATGCCGTGGCGCACCTGCGCGACGCCCCGCTCGCCCGCCGGGTCACCGGTGCCACCGCGGTGGCCGCCGTCGCCTCCACCGCGCTGACCGTCGCGACCACCTGGTCGGCGCAGACGAGCGGCACCCGCCTGTTCGAGGTCACCCGGCGGGACCTCGGCACCGGCCTGGCGGCCAACGCCGTCGCGATCCTCGGCTGGGACGCCATCTACTACTGGAACCACCGTTTCAACCACGAGAGCCGCTGGCTGTGGGCGATGCACGTCGTGCACCACAGCAGCGAGCGCTACAACCTCTCGACCGCGCTGCGCCAGCCGGTGGCCGAGGGTCTGACGATGAGCGTGCCCTACGGCCTGCTCGCGCTGGTCGGGGTGCGGCCCGAGCGTCATCGAGAACGCCCGTGCCCTCAACCTGATCTACCAGTTCTGGATCCACACCGAGGCGGTGCACGTCGATCGGCTGGCTCGAGAACGTGCTGAACACCCCCTCGCACCACCGGGTGCACCACGGCGTCAACCGGCAGTACCTCGACCGCAACCACGGCAGCATCCTCATCCTCTGGGACCGGCTGTTCGGCACCTTCGAGCGCGAGGACGAGCGGGTCGTCTACGGCCTGACGACGAACATCGACACCTTCAACCCGGTCACCATCGCGACCCACGAGTGGCGTGACATCGCCCGCGACGTCGCCGGCGCGAGCACCTGGCGCGAACGCTGGTCGTTCCTGCTCCGCGGTCCGGGCTGGGCCTACGACCGCCGCGCCGAGATGCTCGGCGCGGCCGACGCCAAGGACGCCGTCGCCGCCTGACGACGGGCGCCGCGGGCGCGGTGGATGTCTCGTCCACCACGATCCGGGTTCCCCTCCGGGGCAACGGATAGCCTGACGGTGAGGGCGCGCACGCGTCGACCCCATCCGACCGCGGAGGGAGCACCCGTGCAGATCACCGACAAGGTCTTCGTGGTCACCGGCGGAGGCAACGGGATCGGTCGTGAGGTCGTCCTGGCGCATGCTCGCCCGTGGTGGCCGGGTCGCCGCCGTCGACCTGAGCCGCGAAGGACTCGACGAGACGGCGGAGCTGGCGCACCACGGCATCCACCGACCGGCTCAGCACCCACGTCGTCGACCTCACCGACCGAGGCGCCGTCGAGGCACTCCCGGACGCGGTGCGCGAGGCGCACGGCCGGGTCGACGGGCTGGTCAACGTGGCCGGCATCATCCAGCCGTTCGTGAAGTTCGCCGACCTCGACTACCCGAGCATGGAGAAGGTGCTCGCGGTCAACCTGTGGGGCGTCATCCACACCTGCAAGACGTTCCTGCCGCACCTCGTCGCCCGGCGCGACGCGTGCATCGTCAACGTCTCCAGCATGGGTGCCCTCGCGCCCGTCCCCGGGCAGACGATCTACGGCGCCAGCAAGGCCGCGGTCAAGCTGTTCACCGAGGGCCTGTACTCCGAGCTGCGCGACACGACGGTCGCCGTCACGGTGGTGCTTCCCGGGGGCGTCAACACCGGCATCGCGCAGCACTCGGGCGTCTCGGTCCCGGGCATGGACGCCGCGCCGGCCGACCTGGCCGCCGACGATGACCACCGCCCCCGAGGCCGCCCGGCAGATCGTGGAGGGCATCGAGAAGGGCAGCTACCGGGTCGTCATCGGCAAGGACGCCCGCGGGCTGGACCGGCTCTCCCGGTTCTCGCCGCAGCGCGCCACCGACCTGATCGCGACGAAGATGGCCTCGCTGCTCGACCGGTGACGGTGACTGGTGGGCGCCCTCACCGCCGGGCACACTGGCCCATGGCCACGCCGTACACCGTCACCCGGACGACCACGATCGACGCCCCCGCGCAACGGGTGCACGCCCTGCTCGAGCGACTTCCACGCGTGGCCGCAGTGGTCGCCGTGGGAGGACCTCGACCCGCAGCTGCGCCGCGCCTACACCGGCCCGGACTCCGGCGTCGGCGCGACGTACGCCTGGGAGGGCAACCGCAAGGCCGGCAAGGGTGACATGACGATCACCGGTGACACCCCGGAGCAGGTCGACATCGACGCTGCACTTCGAGAAGCCGTTCAAGCGGCAGGAACCGGCTCGAGCTGGTGCTCACCCCCGTCGGGGACAGCGTCGACGGCCGTCGAGTGGCGGATGCACGGCGAGCTGAGCGCCATCATGCGGCTGTTCTCGATCGTGAAGTCGATGGACTCGCTCGTCGGGCCCGACTTCGAGAAGGGCCTGGCCCGGCTGAAGCGGGTCGCCGAGTCCGGCTGACCGCTGCGGTTAGGCTCCGGGCGTGGGTATCCGTTCCTCGTCCCCGAGCTGCTCGCGCTGCACGGCGTGCGCGTGACCGGGATGGCGGATGCCGCCGCCGTGGCGCGGCGCACCGGGCTGGCCCGCGAGGTGGCCGAGGAGCTGCTGCTCGACGACGAGGCACGTGGCTGGGTGAGCCGAGTCGCGTTCGCCGACCTCGCCGGGTGGTCGCTGACCGAGGCCGGCCGGGTCGAGGGCGAGCGGCGCCTGGCCGAGGAGCTCGAGCGCACCGGCGCCGGGCCGTCGGTCGACGACGCCCACGACACCTTCGCCCGGCTGAACGAGCGGTTCCTGGCGACCCTGACCCGCTGGCAGATCCGCCCGCAGCCGTGGGACCGGCTCGCCGCCAACGACCACGACGACCCGGTCTGGGACGGCCGGGTGCTCGACGAGCTCGCGTCGTACCGGCGGCGGCTCGCGCCGTTGTGCGCCGACCCTCACCGGCGCCCTCGACCGGTTCGCCGGTTACGACGACCGGTTCGCCGCCGCACTCGCCCGGGCCGAGGCGGGCCAGCTCGCCTGGGTCGACGGGGCCGGGGTCGACTCGTGCCACACGGTGTGGATCCAGCTGCACGAGGACCTCCTGGCCACGCTGGGACTGGACCGCGGCGCGGTCGGCTGACCCGGCATCCGTCGTACGGCCCCTGCGCCGACCGAGGCGCGACCCGGCATCCGCGCAGGTCGGGGCCACTGGCCGTATCACCGTCCTCCCCCACGCCTCCTCTGGCGTAGCGGGGGGACCGGTCGGGTCCGCCCACCTCGGGGGAGGTACCACCATGACCACGAAGCCACGACGACCGCTGGGGGAGCGCCCGATCCGGGTGGAGGTGTCCGAGAAGCTCGTCAGGGTGCGCCAGCACACCCTCGCGCTGTCGGCCTTCGCCGACCTCGACGGGCCGCTGCCGACCGAGCTGTTCGACGACGAGCCGGTGTCCGGGAGCACCAGCTTCGAGGAGATCACCTGCGTCGGCCTCACGCCGTCGATGGACCAGCTCACGGCCGTGGTCCGCATCCACGCGAACACCGGCTACTCCGGACCGCTCTGCGCGGGTGGCTCGACCGAGCACGTGCGCTTCTACGTCTCGACCGACGACGGTGCGACGTGGACCGACGCCGGCACCGACTCGTTCGCCGTGCACGACACCGCGGGCCCGCGCCCGCTCGACCACGCCGTCGACGTCGTCACGCCGCTGCGGCACACGCTGTGCTTCGTCGAGAACCACCCGCTGGTGCGGGCGATCCTGTCGTGGAACGTCGCACCCCCGCCGAACAGCCCCGGCTGGTCGCCGCCGTGGGGCAACGTCGTCGAGGTCCGGGTGCGGCCGCGCAGCCGCCGCCTGCCGATCCTGCTCGACCTCGTCGACGTCGGCGCCATCAAGCTCACCAAGGCGCTCGCCGACACGCTGGTGCTCGACACCCCGGTGACCATCAAGGCGGCCGCGAGCCCGTCGGTCGCCGAGCTCGCCAAGACCTACGCGAAGGCGCAGGTGCCCGCGCACCGGTTCGCGCTGCCGGCCTACCTCGCCGCCACGGCGACGGGGGTGACGCCGTCGGCCGTTGCGTCGCCGGTGACGCCGACCAAGGGCAGCAGCGCGTTCGGCACGGTGCTCGCCGAGATCGACCTCAGCGCCAAGGGCTTCCTCGCTGATCTGTTCAAGACCGACGGTGACACCTCGTTCGAGGAGCTCGGCTGCATCGGCTACGACCCGGCCGAGGACGCCGTCGTCGGTGTCTTCACGGTCAAGCGTCCCTCGGGCTACAGCGGTGGCCCGTGCACGGCCGGCTCGACCGAGCACGTCGCGTTCTGGGTCGACTGGGGCAGCGGCTGGGAGCACGTCGGCACCACGGCGACGACCGTGCACGACGAGGACGTGCCCGAGGGCGGCCTGCACTTCTCGGTCTACCACCCGCTCGCCTCGTGGGCCCACCGGCGGGCGTGCTCCGACGGCCCGGTGCAGCCCCGGCTGCGCGCGATCCTGTCGTGGCAGCAGGCCCCGCCGCCCGGTGACCCGGACTGGCGTCCCACCTGGGGCAACCGCGAGGAGACGTCCTTCGAGCTGCCGGCCGGTGCGGTGACGCCGCTCGCCCCGGTGCTCGAGAGCATCAGTGGTTACGCGGCCTGCCAGATCGACCCGGCGTCCGGCCGCACGATCGTGCACCAGCGCCCGTTCGGCGGCGGCATCACGATCGCCGGCTTCATCCCCGGTGCACCCGACCGGTCGTCGCCACCCATGAGGTACAAGCTGGTCGCCCGCCAGATCGGTTCCGGTGGAGCCGTGCTCGCGACCGAGGTGCTCGACGACGACTTCCAGGTGTGGGTCACCGAGTCGGTCGGCGGCGCGCCGCCCACGCAGTACCCGGTCGACCAGTCGGCCGACGCCGGCGGGTGGTTCACCTACCTCGACGACCCCGACCCCTCCGGCACGGGATGGCGCCGGGTGGTCGGCAACCAGCTCTACGCGTGGTCGTCGAAACCCAGGACAGGGCTGTGGGAGGTCGAGCTGCGTGCCAAGGACGCGATCGGCACCGAGTACGCCGCACAGGTCATCACCTGCCCGGACAGCACGACCCGCCAGCGGGTGCGCCTCCACCTCGACCAGGCGGATCCCGTCGCCGACGTCGAGATCACGAGCTACCGGATGCCGGGCCAGCCGTCGATCCCGGCGGGCTCGTGCATGAAGTTCCCCGTGGGGGCGATCATCGCCGGCACCTTCGCGGCGACCGACGAACACTTCGACAGCATCGGGTTCGCCGTCGAGGGCACTGCCTACTCGGCGACGACCCCGGGCGGCACGGCCCGCTGGACGGTCAGCGGGGCGACGGCCTACCCGGCCGCGTCCACGGGCGGCACGTCCGGCACGTGGGAGTTCGACACGGCGGGGATGCCGGCGTGCGGGTACGTGCTGCACTCCACCGCCGTCGACCGCACGGTCAACGGGTGGGGTGGCTGGCGCGACGACGACATCGAGGGCTTCTCGCTGGAGTGAGCCGTCCACGCCCACGAGCTTTCGCGAAGTCAGGAGCATCTCGCCGAGTCAGGGCCGTACGCGGCCCTGACTCGGCGAGAACCACCTGAGCCAGCGAAGTGCTCCTGGCTGCGCGAGCCACGAACGCGGGATCTGCGCGAGGATGGGTCGCCCGGGGGCGAGAGCGAGGAGGAGCCATGGCGAAGGTGCGGGTGCAGGCGTTCTCGGTCTCGCTCGACGGGTTCGGCACCGGCGAGGGCCTCACCGACGACGAGCCGTTCGGCCACGCCGGTGAGCGGCTCCACCAGTGGATGTTCGCGGTGTGGGAGAAGTCGCCGTCGGCGACCGCGCTCGACATCGAGCTCGTCGAGCGGTTCTGGGACGGCATCGGCGCCGAGATCATGGGCCGACGCAAGTTCCACGTGGGCGGCGGCCCGCTGCCGGACGACTGGGAGGGCTTCTGGGGCGACGAACCACCCTTCCACACACCGGTGTTCGTGCTGACCCACCATCCCCGAGGCAGCCTCGAGATGGCCGGGGGCACGACCTTCCACTTCGTGGATGCCACGCCGCAGGAGGCCTTGGCGATGGCCACCGAGGCGGCCGGGGGCCTCGACGTACGACTCGGTGGCGGCACCGAGACGCTCCGGGCCTTCCTCGACGCCGACCTCGTCGACGAGCTGCACGTCGCCGTCGTGCCGATCGTCCTCGGTCGAGGGCAACGGCTGTGGGACGGGCAGGAGGGGCTCGACGAGCGCTTCGACATCGAGGTGCTGCCCGGAGGGTCGGGCGTCACGCACCTGCTGTTCACCCGGCGTCGCGCGGGCTGACCCGCGCGCCGACCAGGGACAGCCAGCCGAGCAGGACCAGCCCGCCGAGCACACCCGGCAGGAGCGGGCCGGCACCGGGAACGACGTCGGGCAGCGGCAACCCGTCGACCACGTCGCCGAGCAGTGCCACGGTGCCCGCCACCGCGGTGCCGGCCACGACCGCGCCCGGGACGCCGTGGGAGTGCCAGAGCGCGACCGACGTGACCAGCAGGTGCACGCCGAGCACGACGAGGGCCAGTGACCAGTCGGCCCGGAACCCGGCCACCCCGTCGCCCCCGGGCCAGAGCAGCCGACCGGCCGCGGCGGCGAGGAGCACGGCGTACCCGGCCCGGCTGACCAGGGCTGCGTAGGCGGAGGAGTGCGCCCGCTCGTGCAGCACGACGTACAGGCCCCACCCCACGACGACCTCGAGGGCGGCGACGACGACGAAGCCGAGGCCGAGCACCGTGCGGGTCGCCGGTCGGTCGGCGGTGTCGAGCAGCGCGGTCGCCGGGATCGACAGTGCCGTGAGCACGGCGAGGGCGACGGCGGCCGCCAGGGCCGGTCGGCGGTCGGGCGTTGCGACGGCCGGCAGCACCGGACCCGCCGCCAGAACGGGACCCGCCGGCGCCACGGGACCCGCCGGGAGCACCCCCCGGGCGGGCGGCACCCGCCGGGCCGGCGGCCCGGTGCGGGTCCGGGACACGGTGCCGGCCGGGTGCGGTCGGGTGGTGGTCGTCGTCACCCCGCCAGCGTGGCGGGAGGAAGGCGGCCCGGTCTGTCCGGATCGACCCTGAGCCGACCCCGAACCGCCCCCGGACCACCCCGGAGCCACCCGCCGGTCCCCACCAGCGCCAAGCCGAGCCGTGGATCGACCCGGACTCGACGCCGACGCACGCGCGCAGCCTGCGCACCTCGCCGGGGCGCGTCGTCGCTCCGCGGCATCCGGGCCGGTGGGTCCGCGCAGCGGCCAGCCCGCCTGGCGACCAGCCCGCTCGGCGACCAGCCCGCCTGGCGCGACCTTCGCTCACCCGGCCCGGGTGAGCATGCCCACCAACGGGTGACACCGGGCGCCCGTGGGGGCTGCAATGGGGCATGCCCCAGAAGATGGCCCTGCGTGCCTACATCGACCAGCTGCGCACCGAGGGATACACCGTGCGTGACGACCACGGCGACGACCCGGTGCTCATCGCCCCGGGCGGCAAGGCCGTCGAGACCTGGCGCGAGGACTACCCCTACGACGAGCTGATGTCGCGCAACGGCTACGAGGTCGAGAAGTACCTGCTGCAGATCGAGCTGCTCAAGTTCCAGTACTGGACGATCGACACCGGCGCCAAGCACGTCGTCGTCTTCGAGGGGCGCGACGCCGCCGGCAAGGGTGGCACGATCAAGCGCTTCACCGAGCATCTCAACCCCCGGGCGCTGCGGGTCGTGGCCCTGACCAAGCCGACCTCGACGGAGGACGGGCAGTGGTACCTCCAGCGCTACGTCAACCACCTGCCCACCGCCGGGGAGATCGTGCTGTTCGACCGGTCCTGGTACAACCGGGCAGGCGTGGAGCGGGTCATGGGCTTCTGCACCGACGAGGAGTACGCGATCTTCATGGGGCAGGCGCCGATGTTCGAGCGGATGCTGGTCGAGTCGGGCACGACCGTGACCAAGCTGTGGTTCTCGGTGACCCAGGACGAGCAGCGCACCCGGTTCGCGATCCGGCAGATCGACCCGGTGCGGCGCTGGAAGCTCTCGCCGATGGACCTCGAGAGCCTGGACCGGTGGGAGGCGTACACCGCCGCCAAGGAGGCGATGTTCGAGTTCACCGACAAGCGGTACGCCCCGTGGATCACCGTCAAGAGCAACGACAAGAAGCGGGCCCGCATCAACGCGTTGCGCGCGTTCCTCAACCAGTTCGACTACGCCGAGAAGGACCACGACGTCGTGTTCGCCCCGGACCCGAAGATCGTCGGCCGCGCCAAGCACACCTCAGGCGACTGAGCCGGGCAGCTCAGGCCGCGTTGGTATCGGGCTGGTGGATGCCGAAGACGTTGCCTTCGGTGTCGAGGAAGTAGCCCTGCCACGCCATCCCGGTGAGGGCCATCTTGGGCAGCGCGACCGTGCCACCGGCGGTCTCGATCGCCGCGGCGGTGGTGTCGAAGTCCTCGACGCCCATGGTCAGGACGGCGGCGTTGGTGCCCGCGCCGGGACCGGAAGCCGGTGCCGGCCGAGGCAAGAGGCCGCCGTTGATGCCGGGCTCGCCGGGGTCGCCGGTCGTGACACCCCAGTAGGGGGCGCCGGTGTACTGCCCGTAGTCCTCGAAGGTCCAGCCGAAGACCTCGGTGTAGAACCGCATGGCCCGCTCGACGTCGTCGGCCTGGATCTCGAAGTGGATCGGTCGTGACATGGCCCCGTCCTTCCCATGGGCTCGTTCGGCCCGTCTCCCCAGACTGGCACGGTCAACCGGCACCGGGTAGGACGCGGCCTACCGCGCAGTACTCGCTGTGGACGCAGGGGTTCCTGGGCGGTAGCCCGCGCCGTACCCGGCGGTGGTCAGGTCAAGGGGCCGTCGCCGTGCCGGCTGCGCAGCTCGCTGACGATCCGGCCCTGGCGGCGCCGGGCCGTGCGCTCGCGCGGACCGGCGGGCCCACGGCATCCGCGCAGCACGTCCTCGGTGTCCGCCAGCTCGGCGATGAGGTCTCGGATGGAGGGCCGCTGGGTCGTCACCATGCCCTTCACCCTCGTGCGGCAGGTTCGGTGCCGGCTCGGTGACGCCTGTGGGGTCGCTGTCAGAGTCGATCCCGCCCGGGCTCAGGGGTTGTCGACCGACGTGCGGCGCTTGGACTCGACGTAGGTGGCGAGTCGGCGCTCGGCATCCTCGCCGAACAGGATCTCGGCGACCTCACGAAGCCCCGGTGAGGCGAGGATGTCGGAGTCGCTGACCACGAGGTCGATCTTGCTGCGGCGCCGCATGAAGTCGTCGAGGGTCACGATCATCTCGTGCTCGGCCGCCGTGTAGAGCTCGGCCCGCAGGTAGTCGGTGGAGCCCATGACGTCCTGGCCCATCGTCGGGTCGGCGCGCACCATCTCGAGCAGGTCGAAGGCGCGGCGGCCGTACCGTCGCCAGAGCCGGTCGCTGAGCGGCTCGACCTCGGGGCGGGTGCGCAGCGCGTCGAGGCGCATCAGCCGGGCCTGGCGGTAGAACTCCTTGCGGGTGGCCTTGGCGGGCTCGCCGTACCAGTTGCGCAGGTCCTTCTCGAGCGGGATGCCGAGGGCCTGGACGTGGTCGGCGACCTCCTCGCCCACGTTGAGGCAGTCGGTGAGCTTGCCGCCGAAGACGGTGACGACCGCGCGCGCGGTGTCGCGCTCGATCTCGTGCTTGCGGCTCAGCGACGTCCAGTCGGCGTCCTGGTGGTCGCCGCCCTCGGCCCGGACCACGAGCGGGCGCACGCCGGAGCGCTCGGCGATGACGTCGTCGTCGGTGAGCGGCTGCGGCAGGTCGAGGCGCGCGTTGATCTGGCCGAGCAGGAACGTCGCGGTCCTCGTCGGTGACGTGCGTGAACGGGGTGTCGATGCGGGTGTCGGTGGTGCCGATGACCGAGCGGTGGCCCATCGGGATCACGTAGAACAGTCGCTGGGTGTCGTCGAAGAACGCGAGCACCCGGTCGTGGCGGGTCGTCGTGAGCCGCGGCACGACGAGGTGGATGCCCTTGGAGTAGACGATCCGGTGGGCCGTCTTCAGGCCCCACGAGGCGTTGAGCTCGTCGACGAACGGGCCGACGGCGTTGACGACCACGCGGGCCGAGGTCGTGACCTCCTCGCCGGAGTCGGTGTCGCGCAACCGGCAGCGCCAGCGGTCGCCCACCCGCTCGGCCGAGACGAGCTCGACGTAGTTCGCGACGGCCGCGCCGGCCTCGATCGCCGAACGCACGAAGGAGAAGACGAAGCGGGAGTCGTTGTCGACGAGGTAGCAGTCCTGGTACTGCACCGCCCCGCGCGCGGTGCTCGTGTCGATGACCGGCTCGACCTCCTCGAGGTGCTCGGCGTCGAAGACGCGCGGCGGCTTGGTGCCGAACAGCCCGATGCCCCAGTACGCCGTCGCGCCGAGCGCCGCGAACCACGGCCGGTAGCGCGCGGTGCGGTCGAGGGTGGCGAGGAAGGAGATCTCCTTGATGTTGTCGGGGTAGGCCTTCGTCAGCCGGTTGCGCGACCGGCACAGGCCGAAGACGAGCGGCAGCTCGTAGTTCTCGAGGTACTTGAAGCCGCCCCACACCAGGTTGCTCGACTCCTGGCTGGTGAAGCCGCCGAAGTCCCCGCGGTCGATGAGGGCGACCGACGCGCCGCGGCCGGCGAGGGCCGCGGCCGAGACGGCGCCGTTGATGCCGGCCCCCACGACGAGGACGTCGAAGAGACCGCCGTCGATCCGCGCGATGTTGGCTCGCCGCAACGTCATGGGTCCAGCCTCGCAGACGCGGGGCACGGCGGCCGAAGGGTGTGACGATCGAGGCGGCTCACCGGCCGCCGTCAGCCGGGTGGCTCCGCGAGGCCGGCGGCCAGCCGGGTGAGGTGGCGCTGCTCGGCCAGGTTCGTCGTCCGGGCCGCGGCGGCGAGGTAGTGGCGCCGCGCCGCGGCCGGGTCACCGCGCAGCTCGGCCACGTGACCGCGCACCGCGTGCAGCCGATGGTGGTCCCCGAGCGCCGTCTCGAGCGAGTCGAGCACCGGCGCCGCGGCGTCCGGGCCCTCGGCCTCGGCGAGGGCGACCGCGCGCGCCAGCGTGACGAACGGGCTCGGCGCCACCTGCTCCAGCAGGCCGTAGAGCGCGAGCACCTGCGCCCAGTCGGTGTCGGCCGCGGTCGCCGCCCGGTCGTGCACCGCCGCGACCGCGGCCTGCACCTGGTACTCCCCGGGCCCGCGACCGGCACCGATCGTCGAGTGGAGCAGGGCGGTTCCCTCGGCGACGAGGTCCTGGTCCCAGAGGCTGCGGTCCTGCTGGGCGAGCGTCACCAGCTCGCCGGATGCCGTGACGCGCGCCGGCCGCCGCGCGTCCAGCAGCAGCATCAGCGCGAGCAGCGCCGTGGCCTCCGGGTCGTCGGGCAGCAGCCGGTGCACCAGCCGGCCCAGCCGGATCGCCTCCGCAGAGCGGTCGGTGCGGGTGAGGTCGGCACCGGTGCTGGCGGCGTAGCCCTCGTTGTAGAGGAGGTAGACGACCGCCAGGGCACGCCGCACCCGGTCACCGAGCTCGTCGCTGGCCGGCAGCTCGAACGTCGCACCCGACGTGTGCAGGGTGCGCTTGGCGCGCGAGATGCGTTGCGCCATCGTCGGTTCGGGGACGAGGTACGCGCTCGCGATCTCGGCCGTCGTCAGGCCGCCGACGGCACGCAGGGTGAGCGCCACCGCCGAGCCGGGCGACAGCACCGGGTGGCAGCACATCAGCAGGACGGTGAGCGAGTCGTCCTGCTGCACCGCCTCGGCACCCTCGGGCTGCGCTGCGGCCCAGTCCTGCTCGCGACGCCGACGAGCCGCCGCGCTGCGCTGCTCGTCGACCAGTCGGCGGGCCGCGGCGGTGAGGAGCCACGCCCGCGGGTGGTCCGGGATGCCGTCGCGCGGCCAGGTCGTGTGGGCCGCGACGAGGGCCTCCTGCACCGCGTCCTCGGCGGCCGTGAAGTCACCGGAGCGGCGGGTGAGGACGCCGACGACCTGCGGCGCGAGGTCGCGCAGCAGGTCCTCGGTCGTGCGGTCGGGTGCTCAGTGGCCGCCCCCGACGCCCTCCAGCCAGGTGTCCGTCTCGGTGGCGTCGGACGGCCCGTCGTCCATGACCCGCCGCACGTGGATGGGCTGCTGGAGCGGCACACCTCCCGGCCCCGGGACGGCCGACACCAGCGCGGCGATCTCGAGCGCCCGCTCCTCGGTCTCGACGTCGATGACCTGGAAGCCGGCGGCCCACTCCTTGAACTCCTGGAACGGGCCGTCGGTGACGACGCGGCCACCCGCGGCGTCGGAGCGGACGATGCGGGCGGCATCCGGTGGGGTGAGGATCGTGACGTCGACGAGCTCACCACTCTCGACGAGCTGGGCGTTGAGCGCGCGGTAGTAGTCGAGGTGGGCGGTGATCTCCTCCGGCTGCCACTCCTCCATGGGGGAGTCGACGACGCCGGGCTCGAAGGTGACGATGAGCAGGTACCTGGCCACGGGTGGCCCCTTCCGGTCGACGGGCTCGGGGGCCCGATCTCTGCATGCTGACACCCTAGGGACGGAGCCGCCCCACGGGTCTCGACATCGACGACCGGATCGGTTCAGGCGATCTCAGGGCGTGACGGACACCCCGGTGAGCTCCTCGCTGCGCTCCCAGAGCAGCCCGGCCAGCGTCTCGTCCTGCGCCCACGTGCTGAGCCTCGCCTCGCCCGACCGGACCGCGGGTCTCCCGGAACCCGGTCGGGCCGGAGTACGAGCCGGGGGAGCCGGTCGGTGGCGGCGTAGAGCACGGCGTGCGCACCTTGGGCCGGGTCGGGGAAGATCGCGCGGACCACCCACTGGGTGACCGTCCCGATCACCGGTGTCGCACCCATCCCGTCCCTGCTGGCGATGAGGTTGGTGCCCGAGATGCCCGGGTGCGCGGCTGTCGAGGTGAGCTTCGAGCCGGATGCCGCGGCCCGGCGCTGCAGCTCGGCCGCGAAGAGGAGGTTCGCGAGCTTGGACCGGCCGTAGGCGGCCTGCGCGTCGTAGCCCTTCGCGGGGTTGCCGTCGAGCACGGTGCCGTCGCCGCGGTGGTGGGCGATGGAGGACACCGTGGTGACCCTCGGTGCCGGGGCGGCCAGCAAGTGGGGCATGAGCAGCCCGGTCAGCGCGAAGTGCCCGAGGTGGTTCGTGCCGAACTGCAGCTCGAACCCGTCGGCGGTCGTGCGGTGCCGGGGTGGAGTCATCACGCCGGCGTTGTTGACGAGGAGGTCGAGGGGCCCTTCGAACCGCTCCGCGAGCGCGTGCACCGACGCCTGGGACGCGAGGTCGAGTGGCTCCACCCGCACGGTGCCGGGAACACCGACGGCCCGGATCCGCGCAGCGGCCGCCTCCCCGGCATCCGTGTTGCGTACCGCCAGCACGACGTCGGCGCCGTGCCGGGCGAGCTCGAGGGCCTCGACGAAGCCGATGCCGGAGTTCGCGCCGGTGACCAGCGCCGTGGTGCCGGACAGGTCGCCGATCCGGTCGGGGGTCCAGCTCATCGAGGTCTCCTGGGGTTGGGGCGGAGCCTCAGTATCGGTCGGCGGTCGGGCACCCGGTCACGGGGGGTGGCCACGCCTGCTAGAAGCCGGCGTACCGCGCGACCCTGGTGGCGAGGTCGGGACCGGTGCTCAGGCGGCGGCCGTCGAGTGTGGTCACGAGCGCGGGTCCGCGGCCGGACGACACCAGCCACACGGCATCCGCCGTGAACAGGGCAGCGACGGGCACCAGCTCGTACCGGGTCTCGTACCCGTCGGCGCGCGCGGCGTCCATGATCGCTGCCACGGTGAGCGACTCCAGGATGCCGGTGGCGCCGGTCGGTGTGCTGACGAACGCCCCGTCGTGGGCGACGAGCAGGCCGGACGTCGGGCCGTCGAGGGCGTAGCCGTCGGTCGAGGTGAAGACGACGTCGTCGGCCCCGCGCCGCCGGGCCTCGCGTGTCGCGGCGGTGTTGACGACGTAGGAGAGGGTCTTCACGCCGCCGAGGAGCCAGGGGGCGTCGGCGAAGGCGTCGCTGGGGTGACCGCGGCTCAGGGTGACCGCGCTGACGGTGCGTGGCTCGGCGGTCGCGCCGGTCGCGTCCTGGGCGGGCGTCGGCCCGAGGTGGGTGATCGTGACGAGGGCCGTGGGTCGCGGGTCGGTGTGCCATTCGCGGCCCCGGGTCAACAGCAGCTTGAGCACGGCCTCGCCGGGGGTCGACCAGGCGGCCAGCACCTGTGCGACCAGCCCCCGCCACTCCTGCGGGTCGGGGTCGGCGATGCCCATCGCCGAGGCGGAGGCGGCCAGGCGGTCGAGGTGGTCGTCGAGGTCGACCACGCTCGCGTGACCGGTGGCGTCGGTGATGACACGGGCCGAGTCGAAGCACCCGTCACCGCGGGTCAGGCCCAGGTCGTCGGCGGTGACCACCGGCTCGTCCGCGTCGACGACACCCCGACCGAGCACGGCGACCAGGTGCGCGACCTCGCTCATGCCCTCAGCCTCCCACCTCCCGGTGGCGCCCGCGGCGGGCTACGGTGCCGTGAGCGGATCCGAGCGGGCGAAGGCGGTGGGAGCGACGTGCGAGTGGCGGTGATGTCGACCTGCATCGGTGACGCGATGTTCCCGGATGCCGTGCGCGCGACGGTGCGCCTGCTGCGTCGGCTGGGGTGTGCGGTGGAGGTGCCGGAGGCCCAGACGTGTTGCGGGCAGCCAATGGTCAACACCGGCTACCTCGACGAGGCGGTGCCGCTGGTGCGCACCTTCGTGGCGGCGTTCGAGGGGTATCGACCACGTGGTGGTGCCGTCGGGGTCGTGTGCCGGGTCGGTGCGTCATCAGCACGCGTCTGGTCGCCGCCCGCTCGGGGGACGCCGCGTTGGCGGATGCCGTGGCGCGCACCTCCCCGCGGACGCTGGAGCTGAGCGAGTTCCTCGTCGACGTGCTCGGCGTGGTCGACGTGGGGGCCTCGTTCGCGCACCGGGTGACCTACCACCCGACCTGCCACTCGTTGCGGATGCTGCGGGTGGGGGACCGGCCGGAGCGGCTGCTGGCCGCCGTGGCCGGGATCGACCTGGTGCCGCTGCCGCGGGCCGAGGAGTGCTGCGGGTTCGGGGGGACGTTCGCGGTGAAGAACTCGGAGACGTCGGTGGCGATGGGGTCGGACAAGGCCGCGCACGTCCGCTCCACCGGCGCGGAGGTGCTGGTGGCGAGCGACTCCTCGTGCCTGATGCACGTGGGCGGGCTGCTCTCGCGGCAGCGGGCCGGCATCCGCACGATGCACCTGGCCGAGGTGCTCGCGTCGACCGCTGACGACCCGGCGCAGGTGACCCGATGACGCGCGGGAGCCGGTTGGTCCGTACCCACATCGACCAATAGGTCACCACAGGTACAGGGTGATCGCGACCCGGCGACGTTCCTGGGGATGCCGCCGTTCCCGGTCGCGGCCCGGGCGGCGCTGGCCGACACCCAGCTGCGGCGCAACCTGGCCCACGCGACCGGCACGATCCGGGCCAAGCGGGCCGCGGTGGTGGCCGAGGTCGAGGACTGGGAGGCGCTGCGGGCGCGGGCGGCCGGCATCAAGGACGCCACGCTGGCGCACCTCGACGAGCACCTGCTCACCCTGGAGGCGGCGCTGACCGCGCGGGGGGCCACGGTGCACTGGGCGCGCGATGCCGCCGACGCGTGCGCGGTGGTCGCCGACGTGGCCAAGGCGCACGGCATCGGTGAGGTCGTGAAGGTCAAGTCGATGGCGACCCAGGAGATCGAGCTCAACGACGCCCTTGCCGCGCAGGGCATCTCGGCGTGGGAGACCGACCTCGCCGAGCTGATCGTGCAGCTCGGCGACGACCTGCCCAGCCACATCCTGGTGCCGGCGATCCACCGCAACCGCTCCGAGATCCGCGACATCTTCCGCGAGAGGATGGCCGGCGCCGGGCGTCCGGCCCCGGAGGGGCTGACCGACGACCCGGGAGCGCTGGCGTCGGCCGCCCGGCTGCACCTGCGCGAGAAGTTCCTCGCCACCCGGATGGCGGTGTCGGGAGCGAACTTCGCCGTGGCGGAGACGGGCACGCTGGTGGTGGTGGAGTCCGAGGGCAACGGGCGGATGTGCCTGACCCTGCCCGAGGTGCTCGTGACGGTGGTGGGCATCGAGAAGCTGGTTCCGACCTGGGCCGACCTCGACGTGTTCCTGCGGCTGCTCCCGCGCAGCTCCACCGGGGAGCGGATGAACCCGTACACCTCCACCTGGTCGGGGGTGACGCCCGGGGACGGGCCGCAGGAGGTGCACGTCGTGCTCCTGGACAACGGCCGCACCCGGGCGCTGGCCGACGAGGTAGGGCGCCAGGCCCTGCGTTGCATCCGCTGCTCGGCCTGCCTGAACTCGTGCCCGGTCTACGAGCGGGTCGGCGGGCACGCCTACGGCTCGGTCTACCCCGGCCCGATCGGCGCCATCCTCAACCCGCTGCTCAAGGGCGTCGGGCACGACCCCCAGGTCGACTCGCTGCCCTACGCGTCCACGCTGTGCGGGGCCTGCGCCGACGTCTGCCCGGTCGCCATCGACATCCCCGGCATCCTGGTGCACCTGCGCACCCAGGTCGTCGACGCCCACCGCGGCGACACCGTGCCCAAGGCCGAGGCGGTGGCCATGCGGGCCGCGGCCTGGGGGATGGCGGATGCCGGCCGGATGGGCTTGGGCGAGCGCGTCGCCGGCCTCGCGGGTCGCCTCGGCCGCCGGCGCGGGATGCCGGGTGGTCGCCGCGCGCTGTCCTGGCTGCCCTGGCCCGGGTCGCGCTGGACCCAGGCGCGCGACCTGCCGTTGCCCCCGGCCGAGTCGTTCCGGTCCTGGTGGCGACGGGTCGGTCGCGACGAGGAGCAGCATGAGCGCCCGCGACGACGTGCTCGCCGCCGTCCGTGCCGCCCTGGCCCCGGCCGCAGCCGGGACCGGTGCCGACGATGGCGGCCAGGACGTGACGACCGGCGCGGCAGGTGTGACGGCACGGCATCCGACCGAGTCCGGTGGACGAGCGGCTGGCGGGCCGAGCCATCGACCCGGCCGCGATGCTCGACCTGTTCGCCGAGCGGGTCGCCGACTACCAGGCCACCGTGACCCGTTGTGCCGCAGGCCGAGCTGGTCGGTGCCGTCGCATCGGCGCTGAGCGGCGTGGCATCCGTCGTCGTTCCGCTCGGGCTGGGGGTCGATGTTCCGGGTGCGATCGTCGACGACGGGCTGACCCATGCCGAGCTCGACGCCGTCGAGGCGGTCGTGACCACCGCGGCCGTCGGCATCGCCGAGAGCGGCACCGTCGTGCTCGACCACGGCGCCGGCCAGGGACGCCGCGTCATCACCCTGCTGCCCGACCTGCACGTCTGCGTCGTGCGCGAGTCGCAGGTCGTGCCCGACGTCGCCGACGCCCTCGACCGCCTCGACCCGGTCCGGCCGCAGACCTGGATCAGCGGACCGTCGGCCACCAGCGACATCGAGCTGAGCCGGGTCGAGGGCGTGCACGGTCCCCGCCGGCTGCACGTGGTGCTCGTCGCTGGGTGACGGGAGCCCACCGGTGTACCTGCGGTGACCAATTGGTCGATCCGGGTACGCGCGGGCAGGTACCTGCGGTGACCAATCGGTCGATTCGGGTACGGCGGGCAGGTACCTGCGGTGACCAATTGGTCGTCGAGTCTCGGGCCGTCGACGGTCGGGCATGTACCTGCGGTGACCAATTGGTCGATCGGGTACGGGTCAGGAGCCCGGGGTGGACGTCTCCGAGCCCGGGGCCGCCTCGCGCTCGGCGAGGTTGCGCAGGATGCAGAACTCGTTGCCCTCGGGGTCGGCCAGGATGACCCAGCCGGTGCCCGGGCCGTACTGGCCGCGGTGGTCGGCCACCTCGACGGCCCCGTGGGCGAGCAGCCGGGCCAGCTCGTCGTCGCGCCGGCCCTCGACCGGCTCGAGGTCGAGGTGGATGCGGTTCTTGCCCGACTTCGCCTCGGGCACCTCGATGAACAGCAGCCGGTGCGAGCCGTCGCGGTTGAGGATCATGCACTCCTCGTGGCCCGGGAGGTTGGGGTCGCCCTCGACGTCGACGTAGTCGAGCACTCCCTTCCACCACTCGGAGAGCGCGTACGCGTCGCGGCAGTCGATGGTCGTGTGGGACACCCGTGCGGTCATCCGCGACACCCTGCCATGCAGGTGATGCTCGAGCCATCCCAGTCGATCCTCCGACGACGCCCGGCCGTGGAGGCCCACTGCCCGCGGGGGCGCTCCTCCGCTCGGGGCCGGCCTGGCCGAGCCGCGGACGACCAGCGCGCTCAGACGACGATCGCGGCGCGGATGCCGTCCGAGAACACCTCGGGCGGGTCCGGCAGGAGCCGCGCGTCACCGGTCGCGCGACGGTGCGCCGACCACGCCACCGCGCACGCGTCGAGCACGTCGTCCGGAGCGTAGCCGCTGCCCTTGAGCACCGACGGGCGCGCGATACCGGCGGCGGCGAGCGCGTCCAGCCGAGCCTGTTGCCCCTCGGGGTGCGCTTCCCGGGCAGCGGGCCACCGGTCATCGTGGCGAACGACACCTCGGGGTGCACCTCGACGACCTCGACCGTGGGCCGGGTGCGCAGCCACGCATCGACCTCGAGGATCTTGGCGCGCAGGGCGAAGGCCTGGGCGCCGACACCCTGCCCGCTCAACCCACGGTTCACGGCATCCGCCGCCACGCGGTCGCCGGCCAGGTATGCCGGCCTGGTCGAGGGTGGTGAAGACCGAGCTGGCACGCCCGGGCAGGGCACGACGGGCCAGGACGTCGGCCTGACGGACGGTGCCGTCCGGCAGGCCGATCGGGATGTCGATGCCCACCACCTGCACGTCCAGGTCGGCGCGCACGGTCTCGACGAGCAGCTCGATCGTGGGCGCGACGACGACCCGCGGCCGGGGGCGCCCGGCACCAGCACAGCGCCGACCCACCCTCCGGGGCAGCCGTCGACGCCCAGCACCGGCACGCTCACCTCGATCGGCGCCAGCGCCGTCGTGGATGCCGCCGCGGCGGGCTCCGCGGTCCGCAGCCCCTCGAGCGACCCCAGCACCAGGTCGAGCGTCACCTCGAACTCGTCGCCGAAGGAGTAGCCGGGCTGCAGCGCCCGGCCCTCGGCGAAGGCGGTGAGGTGGGGGTAGGCCGCGCGCGTCTCCGGCCCGAGGAGTCTCGGCGCCCTGGGCGGCGAGGTCGGCCTCGCCCTCGAACGGCAGGCTGACCTCCTGCTGCATGAAGCCGTAGAGGTGGGCGTCGAGCAGGGCGAAGGCCGTGCCGGCTGCGGCGAGCGAGAATCCCTGTGCGGCAAGGCAACCCGAGCACGGCATCATGGTGGCGCAGGTTCGCGGGCCCGGGCGCGCGGCGCGAGTCCATCAACCCGACGGCCCAGCGGTGGCGCAGCAGCACCAGCCGCCCGGAGACCGACCTCGCCCGCAGCTCGGCCCGCCAGTCACCGCCCACGACCGGGAGGTGCAGCTCGCCGAACACCGCGTCGACCATCGCGTCGAGCAGCGCCTCCTTGCCGGCGACGTGGTGGTAGAGCGACATCGCCTCGACGCCGAGTCGGCCGGCCAGCGCCCGCATGGACAGGGCGGGCAGGCCCTGCTCGTCGGCGAGGGCCATCGCCTCGGCGACGACGCGGTCGCGGCTCAGCGGGGGGCGGGCGGACGGCATCCGGGCTCCTCGGGAAGGTCGTCCCCTGAGACGGGCTCGCCGACATCTTACAGCGTAAGGCTACCCCGGCGGGCCCACGACTCCTCGCGTTGGGTGCTCAGGTGGTTGCCAGGGCAGCCGCTTCAGCACCCGACCCCGGTCATGCCGTCGGGGCCGGCAGCTGCTCGACGAGGTAGGTGAGGGCGTCGGTGGCCGACCAGCCCTGCGGGTGGCGGCGGATCAGCTCCCTGACGCCGGCGAGGTCCTCGCCGAGAGTGACCAGGGCCGGCTCGGCGTAGCCGTCCTTGCGGTGCTGGCCCATGCCGATGGTGGCGGTCAGGCCGTTGCACAGGCACTTGCGGCCCACGGTGTCCTCGACGGTGCCGCCCTTCCTGACGTACATGTGCACCGGCTCACCGGCGCAGCGGTAGCCGATCGTGCCGTTGGCACGCTCGTACGGCTGGCGCAGGTACGACAGGTCGCACAGCCGGGTGCGCTCCTCGTAGACCTCGGCCTGGCTCACCGTGTCCTCCAACGTGACCACCTTGAACGGGAAGCCGGTCGGGCTGGCCCGCGGGTCGTTGCGCACGGTCAGGTCACCGGCGCGCAACCGGTCGAGCACCTGCTCGCGTGAGGTGTCGGTGATCCCGGACTCGCGGCACAGGGCGAAGAGCGTGCCGACCTGCACGCCGACGGCACCAGCCCGCACCGCGGCGGCCACCTGGTCGGGGGTGCCGTAGGCGCCGGCCATCCAGAACGGCAGGCCGATGGCCGCCATCTTCTCGAGGTCGGCCTCGTCGCGGGGCCCGTAGACCGGCTCGCCGTTCTCGTCGAGCTGCATCCGGCCGCGCGGCGGCGCGGAGTGGCCACCGGCCGGCGGGCGCTCGACGACGAAGCCGTCGGGGCGGATCTCCGCGTCGCGGTTCAGGTACGACGCGAGCTGGTCGAGGGAGACGATGGCGAGGAAGTCGGGCCGGGTCAGGGTGGGGAGGTCGGCGCCGAGCAGGTCGCGCGGGTCGACCTGCACGTGGCGCTGCAGGGTGCCGCCCGCGACGTCGACCGGGATGCGGCCCACCTCGCCGGCCGCGAGCGCGCGCAGCAGCTGGGGGACCTCGCGCGGGATGCCGGCGCCCATGAGCACGTAGTCGACTCCGGCCAGCATGGCGCCGAGGATCGCGGTCGGCGTGGCGAGCTGGATCTTCTCGAGGCAGTTGATGCCGACCACGCCGTCGTGGCCCTCCTTGGCGAGCCACACCTCGGCGAAGTTGCCGACGACCGCGAGCTCCTGGCCGGCCTGGGCGGTGTGCATCATCAGCTTGGGCAGCGGCTTGTACGGGGTGTCGGGGTGGCGGCCACCCTCGACGAAGTAGGTGTCCAGCACGCGCTGTGCCATGGCCCGACGGGGGAAGTGGGCGAGTGCCCGGCGGTAGTGGCCGCCCGGGTCGCCGTCCTGCAGACGGCGGGCGATCACGGCATCCATGGCGGTACCGGAGACGACTCCGAGGTGGCCGGCGCGCGACACCTCGCGGGCCAGGCGCCAGCCGGACACGGCCACGCCCATGCCGCCCTGGATGACCGTCGGCCGCGCCCGGTCGGTCCTGTGTGCCTGGGTGCCTCGCTCCGCACGTTCGGCGCCCTCCTCCGCGGGCGTCGTCGGGTGGTGGGGCTCGGTCAGGACTGCAGCCATGGGGTCACCTTCGTCGGGAGAACCTACGGTACCGTAGGTTTCGCTACCGTAAGTTACGGTAGCGTAGGTTTCACCCCGGTGTCACCTCGCTACGTCGTGGAGTCCGCCGGTGCCCGTGGGGTGCGCAGGTCGCGCAGGTCCGCCTGGTCCATGCCGGCGAGCCGCGGCAGGTCGGCGGACTCGGTGCGCTGCAGGCGGGTGGTCATGGTCGCGAGCACGAGCCGCTGGACCTCGGGCACCGTCATCGTGGCCCGCAGCGCCTCGGCCGGCACCTCGAGCAGCACCGTGTCGACGTCCGCCACGACGTCGGCCGTGCGCGGGCTCCCGGTCAGCGCCGCGATCTCGCCGAAGAAGTCCCCGGCGACCATCGTCGACAGACCGCGGTAACCCCCCTCGACGGGCACCCCGGCAGTCGTCGACCCGTCGAGGATGAAGTAGGCCGACGAGGCGGGATCGCCGTGCTCGACGAGGCGGGTTCCGGCCGGCGCGTCGCGCACCACGGCCTCGGAGAGGAACGACGCGCGCTGCTCGGGCGACAACCGGCTGAACGGTGTCAGGCGGCCGACGAGCCGGTCGAAGTCGAGAGCAGTCGCCGGTCGCAGCTCCTCGCCCGCAGGAAGGACCTCGGACTCCCGCAGCCGGTCCTCGGCGGCCCGCCACGTGGAACGGCTCAGGCCCGGCGCGAAGACCGTGACGAGCGCGGCGACGAACAGCAGGCTCGACGCGAGGACGATGAGCAGGCGGATGCCGACGAAGTCCGCCAGACCGGCGGCCGCCATGCCGAGCACGAAGATGACGTCGCGCATGACGTAGAACGCGGAGAACACCCGGCCGCGCATCTCCCTGGGGGTGTTGCGCTGCAGCAGCACGGAGCGGGCGATCGACGACGGCGCGTTGAAGAACCCCGAGACCATGACGAGCAGGATGGCGACCGAGATGTTCGTCGAGAGCCCGTAGAGCACCCCGATGACCCCCATCCCGACCATGGCCACGATGAGCCAGACCGGTTCCGGCAGCTTCGAGGAGAAGCGCGCCATGAAGAACGACCCGATGACGAAACCGACCGAGGTGAGGCCCTCCTGGAGGCCGTACTGGAACTCCGTCGCCCCCAGCTCCTCGAGCGAGAAGGGCAGGAGCAGCACGTTCCAGAGGCCGAAGGAGAAGAACATGAACGAGCCGACGATGAACAGGGACCGGATCATCGGCGTGCCGAGGAGCGTGCCCAGGCCGGAGCGCAGGTTGTCGACGATGACCCTGACGCTGGCCTCGTCCTCCGGCGTCGGCATCGGGTACCGGCCCATCAGCGAGATGCACAGGGCGGCGAAGAGGAACGACGCGGCGTCGATGACGAAGGCCCACACGAGCCCGACGCTGCCGGCGAGCAGGCCCGCCCCGGCGAAGCCGATGGCCGTCGACCCGAAGCTCGCGATCGACAGGAAGGAGTTGGCCGCCGCGAGCTCCTCGTCGCTGGCGATCTCGGGGATGAGGCTGTCGTGGGCCGGGTCGAAGAACTGCTTGACCCCGGCGTTGACGAGGAGCAGGAGGAACAGGCCGGGCAGCGCGATCGCGTCGATGCCGATGACGACCGCGATCAGCGCGACGACGCCGGCCTGCACCAGGCAGGTCGTCCGCATGATGAGCTTGCGGTCGTGCCGGTCGACGTAGACCCCCGCGAGGAGGCCGACGGCCAGACTCGGCAGCACCGTGACCATGAGGGTCAGGCCCACCGCGAGGGTGGAGTGCGTCACCCGCCAGACGTAGATGCCGGCGGCGAGGTCGGTCAGTGCAGAACCAGCCGTGGAGACGAGCTGGGCCGTCCAGAGCAGCGTGAAGTCACGTCGTCGGAAGACGGCGAACATGGAGGGAGCGGGCGCGGCGGCAGCCGTCAACGAGTCCTCCAGACCTCAGGTGGCTGGAGCCTAGCGCTGGGGTGGCCGCGGCGTCTGGCGTTAGCTCAGGAGCGGGGTGCCCGCACGAGGCGCACCGGGTCGCCCGGGCGCAGCTGGGCCGCGCGGTCGCAGGCGGATGCCGTGAGCACCCCCACCACGGGGTAGCCGCCGGTCACGGGGTGGTCGGCGAGGAACACGACCGGCTCACCGCCCGGGGGCACCTGGACGGCGCCGCGCACCAGGCCCTCGCTCGGCAGCTCGACACCCTGCCAGGAGGCCGCCCGCTGCACCGCAGCGCCGTGCAGGCGCAGGCCGACCCGGTCGGAGTCGCCGGCGACCACCCGGTCGACCTCGAGCAGGCCGCCGAGCCGGGTCGCCCAGCCACCGACCCACTCCGCCCGTGGGCCGGGCAGCACCTCGAGCAGCAGTCGGCCCCTCCCGGACCGGGGCGGGCTGTGCCGCGTGGTCGACGGTGGGGAACCGGTCACCCGGCGGCCCGACCGGCAGCACGTCACCGAGCCTGACGGCCGGCGGCCCCAGTCCCGAGAGCGTGTCGGTCGAGCGCGAGCCGAGCACCGGCGGGACGTCGATGCCCCCGCGGACGGTGAGGTAGGTGCGCAGGCCCGTGGCCGGCATCCCCAGGGTGAGGACGCCGCCGTCGGGCACCTCGACGAGTGTCGCGTGGGCCACCGGCCGGCCGTCGAGGGCCGCGGGTGCGACCGCCCCGGTGAGGGCCAGGGTGAGCCGGCCCCGGGCCCGGACGACCAGCCCACCGAGCAGCACCTCGAGGGACGCGCGGCCCTCGGGGTGACCGACCAGGCGGGACCCGAGCCGGTGGGCGGTGCGGTCGGCCGCTCCGGAGCGACCCACCCCGACGGCGGCCAGCCCCGGGCGGCCGGTGTCCTCGACGAGCACCAGCGCGCCGGTCGCCAGCACCTCCAGGGCCGTCATGAGGGTGTGTCCGCGTCGACGAAGCGCACCGTGGTGCCCGGGCCGAGGAGGGCGGGCGGGTCGCGGTCGACGTCGAAGAGCACGGCCGACGTGGTGCCGACGAGCTGCCAGCCACCGGGGGACGACCGCGGGTACACCCCGGTGAACTCGCCGGCCAGCCCGACCGACCCGGCGGGCACCGACGGGCGGGGGCGGTCGCGCCGCGGCACCCGCAGGCGGGGGTCGCCGCCGACGAGGTAGGCGAACCCGGGGGCGAAGCCGCAGAAGGCGACCCGCCACGGCCGTGCCGGTGTGGGCGGCGACGACCTCGGCCCGGCTCAGGCCGGTCAGGGCGGCGACGTCGTCGAGGTCGGGGCCGTCGTAGTGCACGGGGATGTCGACCGCGTGCGACGTCGCGGCGGTCTCCGGCGCCGGACCGGCCTCGGAACCGCGAACAGCTCGCACGGAGTCGGCGAGTGCCAGGGCGGCGGCGCGTAGCTCCGCCAGGTCGGTGCCCTCCCCGGTGAGCAGCAGCACGGTCCTTGCCGCCGGCACGACGTCGGTGACCTGTCGCCACGGGCCGGCCGCGTCGGCGAGGGCCCCGCGCACGGCCTCCTCGAGCGCGAGGACCGCCTCGAGGTCGGCCACCTCGAGCAGCAGCCCCTGGTCGCCGACGGGAAGCACCTCGGCGGCGACCCCCTCCGACGCTCCTCCGCTCACGGCGGCGGGTCGACGAACGAGGCGATCGTCACGCCGGCGGCCTCGAGCCGGGCCCGCACGGCACGCGCCAGCTCGACCGCGCCCGGCGTGTCGCCGTGGGTGCAGATCGACCGCGCGGGCACGGCCACCAGCGTGCCGTCGACGGCCAGCACCGTTCCCTCCGTGACGATCCGGAGCACCCGCTCGGCGACCTCACCGGGGTCGTGCAGCAGTGCCCGGGGGTGCGTGCGGGGGACCAGCCGGCCGTCGGCGGCGTACCCCCGGTCGGCGAACGCCTCGGCCACCACGGGCAGCCCGGCCGACGACGCGACCCGCCAGCAGCACCGAACCCGGCTGTGCGAGAAGGGGAAGTGAGGAGTCGTAGGCGGTCACGGCATCCACGACCGCCCTGGCCTGCACCTCGTCGACGGCGGCGGTGGTGTAGAGGGCGCCGTGCGGCTTGACGTAGGCGACCCGGGTGCCGGCCACCCGGCACATCGCCTCGAGCGCGCCGAGCTGGTAGAGCACGTCGGCGGTGAGGTCGGCGGCAGCCATGTCGATGCGCCGGCGGCCGAAGCCCGCGAGGTCGCGGTAGCCGACCTGGGCGCCGACGACCACCCCGCGCTCGGCGGCGGCGGCGACGGTGCGGCGGATGGTGGTCGCGTCACCGGCATGGAAGCCGCACGCGACGTTGGCGCTGGTGACGACCTCGAGCATCGCGTCGTCGTCGCCGAGCACCCAGGTGCCGAACGACTCGCCGAGGTCGGCGTTGAGGTCGATCCGCACGGTCATGCCAGAACGCTAGCCGGATGCCGGGAGACGCACGACCGCCGCCCGGAAGCCCGGACGGCGGTCGTGTGGGTGCCCCGGAGGGCAGAGGCGGGAACGTCAGCCGATGACGGTGATGTTCGCGGCCTGCGGGCCCTTCGCGCCCTGCTGGGTCTCGTACTCGACCTTGGCGTTCTCGTCGAGCGAGCGGTAGCCGTTCGAGTTGATCGCCGAGTAGTGGGCGAAGACGTCGGCGGAGCCGTCGTCGGGGGCGATGAAGCCGAAGCCCTTGTCGGCGTTGAACCACTTCACGGTGCCAGTAGCCATGGGAGGCCTACTTTCTGAGTAGGAGCGCCCCGCTTGTCGGGGGCTCCGCGTTGGTGATGCCTGTGATACCTCTGCTCAGAAAGTGCTCAGTCCCGGCGGGACGTTCTGCCACTACTTCACAACGGAAAGCTCAACAACTGCGGCCAGCCTAGCGGTCCGAACCCGGGAACGTCACATTCAGCGCGACCGGATCTTTCCCGGGATCCCGGTCCGGCCCCTCGGAACCCGCTCCGAGACCCGCTCCGGCGGCACCTACGCTGTCGCCATGGACGAGCCGAATGCCGGTGCCGCACCCGGGCGCGCCGCCGACCACCCGCTGGCCTCGGCGAAGTACGTGGCGCTGACGACGTTTCGCCGCAGCGGGGCACCGGTGGTGACGCCGGTGTGGTTCGCCCCGTCGCTCGACGAGCCCGACCTGTTCGCGGTCATCACCGTCGACGAGACCGGCAAGACCAAGCGGCTCGCCCACACCGACACCGTCGAGCTGCAGGCGTGCGACCTGCGGGGCCGGGTGGAGCCGGGTTCCCCGACCTACCGCGGCACCGCGCGGGTCGTGCGGGATGCCGCGGGCATCGCCTCGGTGCGCAGCGCGGTCGTCGCGAAGTACGGCTTCCCGGCCCGGTTCTCGGACCTCACCGACTCGCTGGGCTCGAAGGTGGGCCTGAAGCGCAAGCCCCGGGCCGGCATCCTCGTGGCGGTCGAGCCCGCTGCCCGGAGGTGATCCGCCGGCATTGTCGCCAGAACGTCGCCTCGCCTCCGTGCAGGTGCCGCTCGTTCGAGGCGCCCCCGGCACCCGGCGGAGAACCTCGACTCAGCGCAGGGGAGACACCAGCCGGCCCAGGGCCAGGCGGGCGACCGGGGCGTACCCGGCGGCCACCGGCCACAGGGCATGGGTGACCAGCCAGGCGGTGCTGCCGCCGAGGTGGCCCGAGCCGGCCGCCGCCGGGTCGACCCCGTGGTCGATCGACAGCCGCACCGGCCCGCTGCGCACGCTCCACGACCAGGTGCGGGCCTCGTGGTCGACCGTGTCGATCCGGAAGACCGCCACGACTCCGCCCAGGCCGGTGACCCGGCCGGTCGTGCCCGGGTGGACCACGGCATCCGGGTAGTCGACCTCGCGCAGGTGCGGGCTCCACACCGGCCACCACACCGGCTGGGTGTAGCGCTCCCAGACCTCGTTGGGGGCGAGCGGTCCGGTGGCGGACTGGCGCAGGCTCCCGGAGAGCATCGAGGGCAGGTCCATGGCACCAGTGTCGCAAGCCACCGACCTACCGGATGCCGTCGCCGACCCCGAGTCCGGCCCTCACCGACCTGGCTCCGGCGCCCCACCGACCTGCCCCCGGTGATACTGGCCCGGTGAGCGGTGCGCCGGGGGACTTCGAGGACTTCGTGACCGCGCGGTGGCGCGAGCTGCACGCCGTCGCGACCCTCACGACCGGCGACGCGGACGACGGAGCGCGGGTCACGGCATCCGCCCTGGCCGCCCTGGGTCGACGGTGGGCCGAGACCGTGGACGAGGGCAACCCCACCGCGGCGGCCCGGGTGGCGGTGCTGTCCGCCGCCCTCGCCGCGGCCGGCGGCGCGGCCGCTCCGCCGCGGGAAGGCGACGAGACGACCGAGTCACCCGACCCGGCCGAGGCCGACGACGGCACCCGGGTCGCGCTTGCCGGGGTGCTCGCCGCCACCACCCCGACCGCCCGCGCCGCCGTGGCCGTCGAGCACTGGTGGGACGAAACGCCGGCGCTGGTCGCCGCCACCGCCCACACCGACCTGGCCACCGTGCAGTCCGACCTGTCGGTCCTGCGCAGACAGCTCGCTGCCGCCCACGCGGCCTCGGTCGGCGGGGACGAGGCCGAGCTCGGCGGGGCGCTGTCCGCGGCCACCACCGAGACCCTCGAGCACGCCGCCGACGCCGCCGCGGTGAGCGACCCCGTCGCCCTCGTCGAGGACGCTCGGACCAAGGGGACCCGACGGCGCCGCACCCGCCTGGCCGTGGTGGGAGTGGCGGTCGCCGTAGGCGCCGCGACGGCGCTGGCGTGGCCGGGAGCGGGAACCCCCACCCCCAGCGGCCCGGCCCGGGACTCGGCGCTCTGGGCCAGCGTCTCCACCTGGAGCCCGCGGGGGCCGCTGGTCGACGACGACACGGTGCGGTCGATCGCGGCCGAGGCCCGGGCCGCCGACCCCACGGCCAGCCTGCTCTACGCCGGCCGGGTCGGCGACACCCTCGCGCTGGTCATGACCGGTTCCAGCCCGGCCGACCCGACGCTTCCCGCCGGGGTCCCCGGGCCGGCCCTGGCGAGGGGTTCGACGGAGGGGCCCTTCCTGCGGCTGTGGACCGCTGCAGCCCGCCTGGGCCCCGGGGCCCTGGGACCGGCCGTGATCGACGGCGAGCCGACCGCGCGCACGAGTGACCTGGTCGCCCTCCTCGTCGAGCAGGACACCACGGGGGCGCCGCCTGCGGTGCTGGTGCTGACCCGCCCCACCGTCACCGATGCCTACGTCACCACCAACGTGCTGCCGCAGGCGGACGGGAGCCTCCGCTCGATCGTGCACGCACTCCCGCTCGTCGACGGTGTCGCGAGCTACACCGGGACGTCGTTCGGGCGCGCCCCCCGGGTCGCCGTCCCCGGGTACGAGGGATGGCCGGCCGGCGCCGGCTCCAACTACGACCTGGACCTGCCCCGGGCCGGGCCCGGGGCCGACCTGGCCGACCACCAGCGCATCCTGCTGGCCGACGTCACTGGGCTCCCCGCCGGTGACGCTGCGGACCACGTCGGTGCTGGAGACCGACGTGCCCTCCACGGCCCTTGATCCCGATCCGGCCCTCGACGGGCGAGCCTCGCTGCGGATCACGGTGGTCACCACCCTCACCCCCGACGGCGGCCGGGTGCGCACCAGCCGGCTGGCGACGACCACCACCGAGGGTCTGTGGACCTTCGTCGAGCGGCTGGCCGCCGTGCCCGCCACCGACCCCCACGCCCTGCTCCCCCTGCCCACCGGCACCCGCCCCAGCTTCGTCGCGGTGGCGCCCGACGGCGCCACCGCCCAGCTGGTCACTCAGGACGGCGACGTGCGGGCCAGCGCCACGATCCGCGAGGGTCTGGCCACCCTGTGGACCTCGAAGGACCCCTTGGGCGCGACGTTCCGGCTGCGCGTGCTCGCCCCCGACGGACACGTCGTCTACGACGCGGTGCCGCCCCAGTCCCACGAGCTCGCGCCCTGACGGGCCGGCGGCGCACCTCGGCGAGCCGAGTGGGCAGCTCCCCCTCGTCGAAGGATCTGGCGCCCGGGCCGCGCGAGGGGTAGCGTTGCGGCGTGAGCCTGCTGCGCACCGACCGGTCCTGGCGTGAAGAGGTGCGCCACCGCGTGCCGGTGCGCTACCTCCCGCAGGCGACTCCCGACCACCTGCGGGGCACCTGGCGGGACGCCAAGCCGGCCCGCATCGAGGCCTCCCTGCGGGCGGCCCTGCGTCGCCCGACCCACGGCTGGCTCGTCGCCGCGGCCTCCGCCGACGTGCCCGTGGGCCGCACCCTGCTGCGCACCGTCGCCGGCCGCGAGGTCGTGCTCTGGCGCGACAGCGACGGATCGGCGCTCGCCGGCCCCGGCGCCTGCCCGCACCTCGGTGCCCGCCTCGACGCGTGCGACGTCGTCGACGGCACCGTCCTGTGCCGCTGGCACGGGATGCCGCTCGACGGTGAGGGACAGCCGAGCTGGCGCACCTACGCCGCGTACGACGACGGCATCCTGTTCTGGGTGCGCGTCGGCGAGGTCGAGGAGGGCGTCGAACCCACCGAGCGCCCGGTGCTCGCCACCCGCCCGCCGCTGGAGGAGTCCCTGGCGTCGGTCGTCTCGCTGCCGACCCGCTGCGAGCCGCGCGACATCGTGCAGAACCGGCTCGACCCGTGGCACGGCGCCTGGCTGCACCCCTATGCCTTCAGCGACCTCTCCGTCGACGACGACGCGTCCACCGAGGACCTCCTCGTGCTCGACGTCGCCTACCGGCTCGGCCGCACCTTCGCGGTGCCGGTGCGGGCCGAGTTCACCTGCCCCGACTCGCACACCATCGTCATGACGATCGTCGACGGCGAGGGCACCGGCAGCGTCGTCGAGACCCACGCGACCCCCCTCACCGCACCGGGCGTGCACCCCGCGCGCACGGTGATGACCGAGGCCGTCGTCGCGACGTCCGACCGGGCCGGCTTCCGGGTCGCCCGCGGCCTGGCCCCGCTCGTCAAGATCGGGATGCGCGCGTCGGCGACCCAGCTGTGGGCCGACGACCTCGTCTACGCGGCCCGGCTCTACGAGCTGCGCCGCGCCGCCGCCGAGGGCTGACCGCCACGCGGAAGTTCGGGTCGCCCGCGGCTATTGCTGCGTGACGTCCGAGCTGCTGCGTGAGCCGCGGGCTCGGTAGGCCCGGATGCCGCGCCGCGCCAGCCGCGGCACCGGCCCCAGCCGCGACCCCATCGGCACCGACCACACCCCGTGACCGCGCTCGCCCCAGCCGGTGAGCAGGCGGTCGGCCGCCATGAAGCCGGTCGTCGCAGCGCGCTCCATCAGCGCCACCGGCAGGTCGCACCGCACGCAGTCGCCGGCGAGCAGCACCCGCGGGTCCGGGGTCCGCACGCCCGGGCGTGAGCGCCACGGCTCCAGCCCCACCAGCACGCAGTCGGCCGCCACGAGCCACTCGTCGTGCACGACCTCCAGGGCCGCCGTCTCGGGGTAGACCCGGTGCAGCGCGGCGAGCAGCTGCTGGCGCAGGTCGACCTCGGCGGTGCCCTCGGGCAGCGCGTAGGCGTGCAGCTCGACGACCGACCCGTCGTGGGCCTCGCTCCACCGGGTGGCGTGCTCCTCGAACTGCTCGAGGACCGAGATGTTGTCGAGCGGGCCGTAGCCGCTCGTGCCGAGGAAGGGCGGCCGCTCGGGCGCGACCTTCCCGGACAGCCACAGCCGCCAGACCGCGAACGAGGGCGCCGACCGGATGCCGGCCACGGACTCCTGCCACGCCTCACCGGCCGCGTCCTCGCCCCCCAGACCGGGGGACGCGGCCACCACACGGCGCAGGCCGGCCGGGTCGAGCGCCAGCACGACGGCGTCCGCCTCGAGCCAGTCCTGCTCGTCGTGGCCGGGCACCCCGTGCAGCACGTGGATGTCGTCGCCGACCTCCGAGACCGAGCGCACCTCACGCCCGGTCACCACCGAGACCCCGAGCCCGTACAGGTGCGCCCCGAGCGGGCCCCACAGGGTCGCGTCGTAGCCGTCGCGGGGCACGTCGAAGAGCAGGCCCTCGGCCGAGCCGACGAAGTACATGTGGAACATCGCGACGAGCTCGGCGCCGGAGAACTCGCGCGGGTCGGCGAAGAAGCTGCGGGCGAAGACCTCGAGCGCGAGGTGCCGTGCCGCCTCGGGGAACCGCAGCCGGTCGAGCACCTCGGCGGCACTGACCCCGTCGAGCGCCGCGAACGTCGCGGGGAAGTCGACGTCGAGCAGTCCCAGCGCGGCGTCGACGTCGACGGCGGCCAGGCCGGCGAGGTCGAAGCTCGGACTGCGGGCGACGAAGGCCGCGAGGTTCCACGGGGGGGTGCGCGGGATCTTCGCGAACGAGTCGTGGCCCCCGCCGTCGCGCACGAGCGGGTAGTCGTCGAGCGGTCGCAGCCGCTCCAGCGTCGGGTCGGTGCGGCGCAGCACCGCGCGCAGGTTGTAGTACTGCCGGAAGAACGCGTGGAAGCCGCGGCTCATCTCGCCGCGCTCGCCGTCGGGCAGGTCCACCGGCCACGAACGGACCCGGCCACCGAGGCGCTCCTCGCGCTCGAGCACCGTCACCCGCACCCCGCGCTCGGCCAGCCCGAGCGCGGCCGTCAGGCCTGCGATGCCGCCGCCCACGACGACGACGTGCCGTGCGGAGGCCGGCACGTGCGCGGCATCCGGCGTGGTCACCGGAGCCGGTGGTGGGTGGAACACGGCCCGCCGGTCGAGCCCGGGGGTCCAGCGCGCCCGGCGCCGGGGGATCATGACGGGGCCGACCCTGCGACCGTGTGCACCAGGCCGTGCTGCCAGCCGGGGTACGACCGGTACCGCACGTCGACGAGCCCGGCGCAGAGCAGCCGCTCGCAGATGCGCCGGACCGAGTCGAAGTCGCGCACGCTGGTGTACAGGTAGCGGTGCAGCAGCACGTCGGAGCGCATGACCACGGCGAGCGGGATGATGATGCCGTGGCACACCGCCGCCCAGACCGCGCGCGCCCGCGCACTGCCGGCCACCGAGTAGTCATGGATGACGACGCCGCCCCCGGGGCGCAGCACCCGCGCCACCTCGGTGACGAGGCGGTTGCGGTCGGGGACGTTGCGCAGCAGGTAGGCGGCGAGGACACCGTCGACGGAGCCGCTCGGGAGGGCCTCGAGGTAGGTGACGGCGTCCGACACCACCAGCGTGACGTTGGCCGGCCACCTCTTGCGACGCGCCTGGCCGAGCATCCCCTCGGACGCGTCGACACCGGTGATCGACAGGCCGTCGGCCTGGCGCCCGCCGGCCGACCACGCGTCGAGAACCGCCTGGGTCGAGGCTCCCGAGCCACAGCCGAGGTCGAGCACCCGCAGCGCCGCGCCCTCCTGCGACCGGACCGCCGACAGCCGCTCGACGAGGGCCTCGGCCGCCGTGCGCAGCTGGTCGTGGTAGCCCGGAGAGAGGGCGACCATCGCGTCGTACGTCGGTGCCGCCCGGTCGAACGCGTCGGCCAGCACCCAGTCGTCGCTGCGTGGCGCGTCGGTCACGATGTCTCCCTGTCGCTCGCGTGGTCGCCGCGGTCGCCGAGGCGCACCCACAGCATCAGTGTCAGGGTGATCATGCTGAACCCGAACAGGTAGTCCTCCACCGGGATGTCCCAGGGGAGGCGCACACCGGTGATCTGCCCCTCGTCGTAGATGACGATCGGGGCCGACAGCTTCGTGAGCCAGCCGTCGACGAGGACGTGGAAGAAGTAGACGATCGCCATGGCGACCCAGTACTGCGCGGTGCGGAGGATGCCGGTCCGCAGCCAGAACACTTCTGCGAGAACCGTTGCGACCACCGAGACGACGGCCAGCAGGGTGTACTCAGGCATCGCGAACCCGCCACGCCCGCCACCAGCCGAGCACCGTGCCGACCGCCTCGTAGGTCAGCAGCGCGCAGACCGGGATGACCACGAAGAAGACGACCTCCTCGAGCGGTACGTCCAGGGGAAGGAGGATGCCCGGTCGTGTACTGCTCGCTGTACCACCAGTGCCCCCGCACGATGCCCACCACGTCCCACAGGACGAAGATCGCGAGCACCGGCAGCAGCGAGAGCAGCAGCCGCCGCGGCCGCCGGTACACCCGGGCGCGGAGCAGGAACTCCAGCGGCAGGGTGATGAGCAGGCAGCCCGCCATGAGCAGGAGGTACTGGTAGCGGTCGTCCACGGTCCGCCCTCACGCCGCCTCGGCGTCGGGGCCGAGCTCGGCGGCCGGAGGCAGGTCGTCGCGAGGGCCGGCGGGCCAGGACCGCGGCTCGGGCCCGAGGGCGTCGAGCAGCGGCACCTGCTCGGCGCACCACGGCGAGACGGTGCGGTCGCCGTCGAGCACCTCGGTGCGGAAGTCGGCCCAGGGCACCCACTGGGCGTCGTCGACCTCCTCGGGGTCAGGAGCGAGCCGGTCGTCGTCGACGAAGCCGACGAACACGGGGCACAGCTCGTGCTCGACGAGCCCGTTCATCACGGCGCGGTAGCGGAAGTCGGGCAGCACGAGCCGCAGGTCGCGCACGTCGATGCCGAGCTCGCTGCGCGCCCGGCGGCGCACCGCCTCGGCGAGGTCCTCGCCCGGGCGGGGATGGCCGCACACGGTGTTCGTGACGACGCCGGGGAAGCTCGGCTTGCTCGCGGCCCGGGTCGTGACGAGCAGGCGCCCGGCCGGGTCGACGACGTAGCACGAGAAGGCGAGGTGCAGCGGGGTGTCGTCGTGGTGCACCACCGACTTCGGGGCCTGCCCCACGGGCGCGCCGGCCTCGTCGAGCAGCACGACGGGGTCGTCGGACACCCACGCGCCGTGGTGGGGGGCGCGCCCGGCCCGGTCGGCGTGCACCAGCCGCATCGGCTCGCGGGTGACCACCATGCGCGCGGCGACCGCTGCCTTGGTCGACGTCGAAACCCTTGCCCGAGAGGCGAACACGTCGTAGTCGGCGTCTTCGATGCGCTCGAGGATGCGCGCGTAGAGCACGCGCGCCGTCGCCACGCACCGCCGTGACGCCGCCGGCAGCGCCGGGATGCCGTCGTCGGCCTCACGGTAGAGCCGCCGGTTGCGCTCGATCTCGAAGGCCATCAGCGCGCGCCACTGCGGGGTGACGACCCGCGCGTGCGGGTCGGCGCCGAACCGGCGCAGGTCCTCCTGGGGCACGTAGACGCGCCCCCGGTCGAGGTCCTCACCGACGTCGCGCAGGAAGTTGGTGAGCTGGAACGCGAGGCCGAGCGCCCGGGCCGGCGCGACGGCATCCGTGGCGGGTCGCAGCACCGGCAGCATCATCTCGCCGATGACGGCGGCGCTGCCGTCCATGTAGCCCAGCAGGTCGCCCCAGGTCTCGTAGGTGCGGCGGGTGAGGTCGGTGCGCATCGCGCCGAAGAAGCGAGCGAAGCACTCCTCGTCGATGCCGCACTCGCGCACCGTCGTCACGACGGCCGCCATCACCGGGTCGGGCGAGGTGCCGGTGGCCAGGGCGTCCCAGAACGAGCGCTCGAAGGCGTCGAGCGCGAGCGCGGTCTCCGGGCCGGGGTCGGGGCCGGCGAGGTCGACGATGTCGTCGGCGAGCCGGGCCAGCGTGTAGACCGCGTGGACGTGCCGGCGGCTCTCGGCGGGCAGCAGACGGGCGCCCCAGTAGTAGGTCGTGCCGTGCTCCCGGGTGACCGCGGCACAGCGGGCATAGCCGGAGGCGAGCACCTCGGGCGGTGCGACCGGGGTGACTGGGTTCACCGGACCACCGTACGCGGTACCGGGCGGGCCGCACCGGCGTACTCCTGCACCCGCTGGGCCGCGAGCTTGCCGCTCACCAGCACCATCGGGATGCCGACCCCGGGCTGGGTGCCCGAGCCGGCGAAGACCAGGCCGGGCACCCGGCGGTCGACGTTCGAGGGGCGGAACGGCCCGGACTGCAGGAACGTGTGGGCCAGGGCGAACGGCGTGCCGAGGTGCATGCCCTGGGCGCGCCAGTCGTCGGGGGTGACGAGCAGCTCCTCGCGGATGTCGGTGGGGTAGCCGCCGGCCTCGAGGAAGGCGTACAACCGCTCGCGCATCGGGCCGGACTCGCGCTGCCAGTCCAGGCCGGCACCGGTGTGCGGCACTGGTTCCAGCACGTACATCGTCGTCGACCCGGCCGGCGCGGCGGTGGGGTCGGTGACGCTGGGCACGGTGACCAGACGCGACGGGTCGGGCATCAGCTCGCCTCGGTCGATGATGGCCTCGAACGCGCCGTCCCAGTCGGAGCCGAAGTGGATGTTGTGGTGGCGCAGGTGCGGCCCGGGCGACCCGGCGGCCCCCACGTGCCACACCACGGCCGATGGGGAGAAGGCCCCGGTGCGCACCGCACGGGGCGCGGCCACGCCGGGCAGCAGCCGGTCGTACGCCACGGGCAGGTCGAGGGTGCAGACCACGGCGTCGGCGGCGAGCCGCTCGCCGTCGGCGGTGGCCACCCCGACCACGGCGCCGTCGCTGCGGCGGAGGATCTCGCTCACCTCGACGCCCAGGCGCAGGGGCACCCCGGCGTCGGTGAGGGCCTGTGCCATCCCGCGCGGCACGGCGTGCATGCCGCCGTCGGGGTAGAAGACGCCTCGCACGGTGTCCATGTAGGTGATGACGGCCAGCACGGCGCGCGCCTTGGCCGGTGCGATGCCGGCGTAGAGGGCCTGGAAGCTGAAGATGCGGGTCAGCCGGTCGTCGGTGAAGAACCGGTCGACGGCCGGGCCGAGCGCCCCGAGGCCGCCGAGCCGCAGCAGCCGGGCCGCGGTGGCGGGCGAGCGCACGAGGTCGAGCGGGGAGGCGTAGTTGTGGTCGACGAAGGTGGCGAACTCGGTCTCGTAGAGCTGCTCGAGCCAGACGAGGAAGCGGTCGAACCCCGCGGCGTCGGCGTCACCGACCTTGGTTCGGATCTCCTCGCGCAGGTCGGCCATGTCGGCCCGGATGTGCAGCTCGCTGCCGTCGGGGTAGACCGCACGGTAGGCGGGGTCGAGGCGCCGCATCGGGACCAGTGCCTCGGCGTCGCCGCCGATGGCGCGGATCGGTGCGTGCAGCAGCTCGGGCATCGTCATGACGACCGGGCCGGTGTCGATGCGGAAGTCGCCCAGCCGCAGCTCACCGGCGCGGCCGCCGACGATCGCCTCGCGCTCGAGCACCGTCACGTCGTGGCCCGCGGCGGTGAGGTGGCAGGCGGCGGCCAGGCCGGAGAGCCCGGCACCGATGACCACGACCCTCACGCGGACCGCCAGGCGACGGCGTCGGCGAGGTCGCGCAGCGCGGCATCGGCCTCGGGGTCGACGTCGAGGTCGTCGAGCGCCCGGTGCGCCCTCGTGACGAGGTCGGCCACGACCTGCTCGGCACGGTCGCGTACTCCGGCGTCGACCATCGCCTGCTGCAGCGCGTCGACACCGGCGTCGTCGAGGCGGCCCGCGTCACAGGCGGCCAGCAGCGGGCGCGCGTGCCCGGGCAGCAGCTGCCCGGCCCAGGTGAGCAGGGCGGTCGGCTTGCCCGAGCGCAGGTCGTCGCCGGCCGGCTTGCCGGTGCGCGCCGGGTCACCCCACACCCCGAGCACGTCGTCGCGCACGGCGAACGCGTCGCCGACGAGGTCGCCCCACGTGACCAGCCGCCGCACGAGCGACGGGTCGGCGCCGCCGACGAGCGCGCCGAGCTGCAGGGGGCGGGTGATCGTGTAGCGGCCGCTCTTGAAGCGGGCGATGCGCAGGCTGGTCGGCAGGTCGCGGCGGCGCCCCGCGGTGTGGGTGACGTCGAGCAGCTGACCCTCGACGAGCTCGACGGCCATCAGCCGCCAGGCCGCGCGTACCTCGGGAGCGGTGCCGGCCACCAGCATCGTCGCCTCGCTGAGCGCGAGGTCGGAGACGAGGGTGGCCACGCTGTCGCCGAACAGCTCGCCGTCGCCCAGGCCGGACTGCTCGTGGTGCCGCTGCGCGGCGACCACGTGCAGGGTGGGCAGGCCTCGGCGCGAGGCCGAGCGGTCCATGACGTCGTCCTGGATGAGTGCGAAGAGGTGCAGCAGCTCCAGGGCCGCGGCCACCCGCACCAGCTGGGCGTGGCTGTCGGTGCGGCCGCCGGCGACCGCCCAGCCCCAGTGGGCCAGCACCGGCCGCAGCCGCTTGCCGTGGTTGCGGGCCCGGTCGGCCAGCTCGCCGACGAGGTCGACGCCCAGCGGGCCGGGGTCGTGGCCCGGCAGGTCCCGCAGCGGGTCGGCGGAGGATCCGTCGCCGGTGCCCTCGGCCGCCCGGCGCAGCGCGTCGGACAGCTCGACGAAGGTGCGCTCGAGCAGGGCGTCGGCCTCGCGCAGCGTGGCGTCGACCGAGCGGACACGGCGCCGCGCGTCGAGGTCCATGGAGGTCACCTCGGCACTCATCGACTCAACCGCCTCGTCCCTCGCCCCGTGGGGTGTGATCAGCCTGATCCCTGCTGTGGTGCCACGAGCCTAGACACCTCGCGACCATCCTTGCACGAACCTTAGACAAAGTCTCCTCGTGGAGCTCCTGCACGGCACCGCCCGCCCGGTGCGCGTGGGTGGTCGTCGCGACCCGTCGGCCCCTGCGCACCGGGCGTCACTCCAGCGTGCGGACCGTCCGGTCGAGCCACAGACACCAGCGACGTGACCTGCGAGGATTTCGGCGTGCAGCACCATCCCGACGGGGACCAGGACTCCCGCACGCCGACCCGCGTGGGGGACAGCCTCACGCGCCTGGCCCGGGTCACCGGCGAGCTGTCCACGGCCGACACGGTCGACTCCGTCACCAAGATCGTGACCTACCACATGGCGGATGCCGTCGGCGCGAGCATCGCCGCGCTCGCCCTGCGCGAGGGCGAGCGGGCTCGCGTCATCGGGCTGCGGGGGCTCTCCGTGACCGAGGCGCAGCGGTGGGACCTGATCCCGATGGCGCGACGCACGCCCGCGACCGACGTGATCCGCACCGGGCGACGGCTCGTGCTCGACGCTGCCGCCCTGCTCGCCAGCCTACCCCGACCTGGCTGCATCCCGACCGCGGGGAGCGCACCGTCGTCGCCCTGCCGCTGCGGGTGGCCGGGCGCACCATCGGGTCGATCATCCTGTCGTTCCCCGGAGCGTTCGACGCCGACCCGGTCGTGCTCGACTTCCTCGACATCATGGCCGACACGTGTGCCCAGGCCTTCGAGCGCATCGAGGCCTCCGTCGTGGCCCGCCGCCAGACCGCGCGCCTGGCCTTCCTCGCCGAGGCCTCCATCGAGCTGGCGAGCAGCCTCGACCTCGAGGTGACCATCAACCGGGTGGCCCGACTGGCCGTGCCGACCTTCGCCGACTGGTGTGCCATCGACGTCGTGCGCGACGGGCGGGTGCACCGGCTGGCGGTCGCCCACGTCGACCCGGAGAAGGTCGAGCTGGCGCGGCGCGCTGCAGGAGCGCTGGCCCACCGACCCGTCCAGCCGCACCGGCGCCTGGGCGGTGGCGCGCACCGGGAAGCCCGAGCTGATCCACGAGATCACCGACGAGATGCTCGTGGCCGGCTGCCGCGACCCCGAGCAGCTGCGCATCGCCCGCGAGCTGCAGCCTGCGCAGTGCCCTCCTCGTCCCGCTGTGGGTCCGCGGCCGGGTGATCGGCGTGCTCTCCTGGGTCTCCACCGACGACCGGGCGGCTCTACGACGAGGACGACGTCCGCTTCGCCGAGCACCTCGCCCGCCGGGCCGCGACCGCCATCGACAACTCCGAGCTCTACAGCCAGACCCGGGCCGCGGCGGAGCAGCTGCAGCGCGCGGTGCTCCCCCAGGTCGTGGCCGGCGACGACCGGTGGGAGGTCTCCTGCCACTACCGGCCGTCCGGGCGGGCCGAGGTCGGCGGCGACTTCTACGACGCCTTCCCGCTCGGGGACGGGCGGTACGTCGCCTTCATCGGTGACGTCATGGGCCGCGGCGTGGCCGCCGCGGCCGCCATGGCGGAGATGCGCGCGGCCACCCGGGCCTTCGTGTCCGTCGACCCCGACCCGGCCGTGGTCCTGGGCCACCTCGACGCCATGGTGGGCGCCTTCGGCAGTGACCAGCTGGTCACGCTCTGCTACGTGTTGGCCGACGCCGACAGCCGGCACCTGCGCGTGGCCAACGCCGGCCACCCACCGCCGTCGGTCCTGCGGGCGGACGGGCAGGTCGAGCAGCTGCCGTTCGCCGACGGGCCGCCGCTGGGGGTGGCGGCGCGGGTCGCGGGTGCCGGTCTCGGTGCCGTTCGGCGTCGGCGACACCCTGTTCGCCTTCACCGACGGGCTCATCGAGCGACGCGACGAGGACATCGACAGCGGCCTGGAGCGCCTGGCCCGGTGCCGTGCCCCACCTGGCGGCGACGGACCTCGCTCGCGGGCGTGGTGGACGGTCGTCGAGGCGGTGCGGGACGACACCTACGACGACGACATGGCCGCCCTGGCGCTGCGGCGGCTGGGCTAGACAGCCGTCCGACCGCCGTGGCGGCGGCGCCCGGTAGTGGTGGGCGAAGGCCGCCGCGTCGTCGGCCGGCGGGGCGAGCGAGACGACCACCCGGCATCCGGGGTCGCCGACCGCGATGCGCTCCTCGAGCAGCACCGCCACAGCGTTCGGGCTGTTGCGGGCGGCGATGCCGCCGAAGACGCTCGACGTCATCCGGCACAGCGCAGGCGCCCGCAGCACCGAGTCGCCGAAGGGGCACCGGGTGTTCTCCAGGACGATCCGCTCTGGTGTGGCCTCGACCACGCTGAAGCCGCCGTCGATGGCGTGCTTGAGGCGCACGAAGCAGCCGGCCGAGCTGCTCGGGGCTCATCCGCCCGACGACCTGCTCGGCGAGGCGGAACTCCTCCTCCATCCGCCAGCCGATGTCGGTGCCGACCTGGGCGATCGCTGCCTCGGCGGCGTCGGGGCCGTGGTTGGTCTCGACCGCCTGCGAGAGCTGGACCACGATGGCGCGCAGGAACGACTCCTTGCCGAACCCGCCCTCTGGCCGCGCCTCGTCCATCGAGGGCAGCACGCTGGTGCGGCGCCGGGGTGGGTCGAGGGTGGTCGTCGTGCGGCGGGCCACCGGCAGGGTGACCGACACGACCATGCCGGCGTTGGCCCGCATCGACGCGCTCACCGCGGGGGCCAGCGCCTGGATGATCAGCAGGCCGCGGCCGGAGTCGGCCAGCAGCTCGACTCGAGCGTCGTCGTGTCCGTCCGGCGCCGGGATCCGGTTGCCGCCGGCCGTCGAAGCCGGCGCCGATGTCGTAGACCCGCAGCACGGGGCGCTCGGTGCGTCCAGGCCAGGGACACCCAGACCGGCCCGCCGGTGTGCCGGATCGCGTTGCCGACGGCCTCGGAGACGATCAGCTCGGCGTCGGCGATCTGCTCCGCGCTGCCCGGCACGGCGTGGCGCTCCAGGTACTGGCCCAGCTCGCGGCGGAGGTCACCGACCAGCTCGCTGCGATCGAGGTACCAGTCCACCACAACAGTGTGCCCCCGGTGGCAGGCCCTGAACACGGGGTGAACAGGGGAAACACGGTGTTGCCCTGCGGGCTCAGCCGGTTCCGGTGGGCGTCGCTCCCGGCGCCTCCTCCATGGGGTGCTCGACACTCGCTCCGGGCACCGTGCCGCAGAACCCGTCGACCCACGCGGCGACCTCGGGCTCGGGCGGCGGGAGCGAGCCGACGGGTTCTGAGGCCCCGATCAGGCGCAGGTCCTCGAGCAGGGCCAGCCCACGGTGGCCGTCGTGGTCGGCGAGGTCGTCGACGTGGACGACACTCACCTGCACGCGCTCGGTGAACAGGGTCAGCTCGCCCATGACCAGGCCCGCCGGCACGCCCAGCTGCGGTTCCAGCCGCTGGCAGGACACACCGGTGACGTCGGGGCGCCAGTCCAGCGTGCTGACCGAGAGGGGGTCCATGCAGCCGCCGTCGTCGAACATCGCCGGGTGGCAGGTGCCGTAGGACGCCCACACCTGGAACTGCGGGCCGTTCTCGGTGACGCGGGTGACGTCGGTCAGGGCGAGGCCGGCGGCCCCGGGGCCCAGGTAGTAGGCGGCCCTGCCCTCCGCGCGCAGCGCGTCGGCCACGGACTGCACCGAGCCGTCGCCCACGTAGGTGCCCGCGGTCGTGCCCGCGCCGCACGCGCACGACGTGACCAGCGCGGCGAGGGCGACGGTGCCCGCCAGGACGTCGACCGGGCGGTGCTCACGGGCGCCCACACGCATCGCGCACCTCCCGTCCCGTTCCTCACGACTGTCCTCCGCCCCGTGGCGGGCGGCAAGGGTCGGTGCCCGGCTCCGGGTCGTGTGCGACCCACGCAGTGGGGTCCTGCTCTGTCGCCCGGGGCCCGTCTCGGGCCATGCTGGGCGGGTGAGCGAACGCAACGTCCTCGGTGGCGACCTCGAGCCCTGCGGCACCGACCCGATGACCGGCTTCTACCGGGACGGGTGCTGCAGCACGGGCCCGGAGGACCGCGGCAGCCACACGATCTGTGCCGTCGTCACCGCGGAGTTCCTCGAGCAGCAGCAGCGGATCGGCAACGACCTGTCGACCCCGGTGCCGGCGTACAGCTTCCCCGGCCTGGTGCCGGGTGACCGCTGGTGCGTGACGGCGGCGAACTGGGCTCGGGCCTACAACGAGGGGGTGGCCGCGCCGGTGGTGCTCGCGGCGACGCACGAGGCGGTGCTGCGGATCGTGCCCCTGCCCGCGCTCCAGCAGCATGCCGTCGACGTGCCCGAGGACCTGAGCTCACTCGAGCCCTGAGCGAAGGCCGAGGAGATCCGCCGCCGGCCCGACGTGAGCGTGGCGTTCACGCAGGAGGGTCGGGGTGTCAGCGGGTGACGAGCCCGTCCCAGTCCCAGTGCGGGAGGCGCTCGTCGTCGGCGACCGTGTCGGGGGAGTCGGGGTGCCCCGCCATCCGGTCGGTCGACCAGGCGAAGTAGTCGTGCAGCACCGCGCGCAGCGGCTCCCGGGTGAGGCCGACATCGGTCAGCGCGGCGTCGAAGCACTCCACGGCGCGCCGGTCCATGTCGCGGTGGGTGCCGTTGCCGGCGTGCATCCGCAGCACGGTGGGCTCGTCGTTCATCGAGTCGGTGAACGTCGTCGGCCCGCCGAGCGCCTCGGCCCAGTAGGCGGCGAGCCGCTCGACGTGCTCGGGGTGCAGGCCGTCGCGGTCGAACGGGTGGCTCATCACCGGGTCGGCGAGGCAGCGCTCGTGCCACGCCCGGGCCAGGGCGAGCAGCCCGGCATCCCCACCGGCGGCCTCGTGCACGGTCGTCATGCCCTCGATGGTGGCCGAGCCGGATGCCGGGGGCAAGGGGGCCTGCACCCGTGACGGTGTCGGCGCGCGGGCGTAGCGTCGCGGGACACGGGCGACCACCGCGCCCGCTCCACCACCGGCTCCAGGAGTGAGGACCATGCCAGCACGGCTCAACCCCTACCTGAACTTCAACGGCAACGCGCGCGAGGCGATGACCTTCTACCAGGAGGTGCTGGGCGGCGACCTCACCATCAGCACCTTCGGCGAGTACGGCACGGAGGGCGAGGGGTCCGACGGGGTCATGCACGCCCAGCTCGAGACGCCCGACGGGTTCACGCTGATGGCTTCCGACACCGCGCCCGGCATGGGCGAGGTCACCCCCGGGTCGAACTTCTCGGTCAGCCTCAGCGGTGACGACGACGGCGCTGCGCGGCTACTTGCAGGGACTGTCCGAGGGCGGCACCGTCGACGATGCCACTCGAGAAGCAGATGTGGGGCGACGAGTTCGGCATGCTCACCGACAAGCTTCGGCATCCCGTGGCTGGTCAACGTCGGCACCGGGTCAGCGCAGGGCTGAGACCGCCGCCTCGAGCTCGTCCAGCGCCTCGCCGGTGTGCACGGCGAGGCGCTGGAGGTGCGGCAGCGCCTCCCGGTCGCCGACGAAGCCGATGTCGAGGGCGCCGGCGTAGGAGTGCGCGGTGATGTTCAGCGCCATCGAGTGCCCGGGGATCGACACCGGGTAGGTCGCCTCGAGCCGCGCCCCGCGCCAGTAGAGCACCTCCTTGGGTCCGGGGACGTTCGAGATGCAGACGTTGAGGGTGGTGGGCAGCGGCAGCGGGCAGCCCGCTCATCGCGCGGGCCGACCTGGAGCGCGGCCGGCGCGAGCAGCAGCGCGCTGTAGGCCATCACGGCATCGGCGCTCATCCCGCGCATCCGCGCCTTCGCCGCCCGAGCCGATGCCGTGATCGCCGCGAGGCGGGCCAGCGGGTCCTCGATGTCGGTCGCCAGGGAGACCAGGGTCGCGCCGACGGCGTTGCCGCCGCCCTCGCTCTCCTTGGGGCGCACGTTGACCGGGATGAAGGCGATGAGCGGGCGCTCGGGCAGCTGCTGCAGGTCGGCGAGGAACCGGCGCAGCCCGCCGGCGCAGATCGCCATCAGCACGTCGTTGAGCGTCGCGCCGCGGGCCCGGGCGATGGCCCGCAGCCGCTTCAGCTCGTACTGCTGGGTCGCGAACCGGCGCGACTGGCCCACTCGGCTGTTGAGGATGCAGTGCGGCGCCTGGTACGAGGTCACCGCGCGGGTCGAGGTGCGCCCGCGGCCGCAGCTGGGTCTCGACGAGCGCCTTGGCCACCGACGGGCGACGTGCCGACCGACGACGCGAGCCCGCGCACGATGGACGCGAAGTCGCCGACGGGGTCCGCCTCGCGCGGTGCGCGCGTGCGCCTGGTGAGGCTGAAGAAGAACGGGTGCTCGCGGTCGTCGGGGTCGAGGGAGAGCCCGCGCTCGAGCAGGCGCATGCCGGTGTAGCCGTCGACGAGCGAGTGGTGGATCTTGATGTAGGCCGCGAACCGGTTGCCCGACGAGCCCTTCGATGATGTGCAGCTCCCACGGCGGCCGGCGGAAGTCGAGCGGGTTGGAGTGCAGCCGCGAGACGAGCACCCCGAGCTCGCGCTCACCGCCCGGGCTCGGCAGCGCCGAGTGCCGCACGTGGTAGTCGATGTCGAACTCGCTCGTCGTCGACCCAGCGGTGCAGCGGCTGGCGCATCAGCATCCGGGTCTGCAGGCGCAGGTTCCACGGCGGCTCGATCGGCGCGGCCCGCAGCGCGGCGACGAGGTCGGGAAGGAACTGCGGGCCCGGCATCCTCGGGTAGCGACAGGTGCAGCATCGACGCCGACGTGCATCAGGGTCTCGTTGGTCTCCCCCATGAGGAAGATCGAGTCCAGGGGTGACGCCCAGCGCGACGCGCCCACGCGGTCAGACCGCCGTGCCGTGCGCCGGGGCGGGCGTCGTCTCCCGGCGTGATGGGCGGTCCGGCGTACGGCATCCAGGCACCCTCGGGCTGGGCGAGCCGGTCGGCGATGACGCGCAACGTCTCGTACTCGTGGCCGTACCCGAGGTGGGTGGCGTGCACCTCGATGTTCTCGGTCTGCGGGGCGGGCTCGGACACGCAGCACTGCCACGCGACGATGCCGTCGGTGCGCGAGTAGATGCACGTGGTGGGCACCCTCAGCGGCGACGCGCGCTGGGCCAGGGCCTCGTCGGTGAACATCCGCGCGAGGTTCCGCCGGTTCATGATGCGGTACATCGTCCAGGCGCGGGTCGACGCCGGGTGCCCGCGGAAGGGACTGCCGAGGGTGATGACCGAGCGGGTGTGGCCGGGCAGGGCACGGGCCATCTCGCGGGCGTAGATGCCACCGGCGCTCCAGCCGACCAGGCTGACCCTGCGCTCGTAGCGGTCGTGGATCTCGAGCAGCAGGTCCTCGAGCCGGTCGGCCAGCGCGGGGCTGGCGCCGAGGTTGCGGCCCTGGCGCCAGTCGTGCGCGCGGTAGCCGAGGCGGCGCAGGTGGCTGCGCAGGAAGACGGTCGACTCGGGCCCGGCGAGGAACCCCGGCAGCACGATGACGGGGTGGCCGTCGCCCTGCGGCCAGGTGTGCAGGTCGCGGGTGCGCAACGCCGAGCTCGCGAGCTCCAGGCCCACCCGCCACTCCCGGCGCGCCTGCCACGCCGTCGGCGCGGGCGCACCGTCGGCGTTCGGGCAGGTCGGTCGGGTCGAGCATCACGGGCTCCTGTTCCGGGCGCCGCGAGGCCTACCTGCCGGGTCGCGACGCTGCGAGTGGGGCAAGGGGCAGTGTGACACGGACGACGGTCGTCGCGGCCGGGAACACGGCCGCTCCTGTGGGGAGTTGAGGTGGTGGAGCGGCTGTACCGTGTCGCTCCGACCTGCACGTGAGGGGACCCGATGACCGCCACCGACCAGCTGCGCGCCGCGCTGCACGACCTCGAGGCCAAGGCCCGCGAGCTCGAGCTCGACAAGAAGCTCGAGACGTTCGCCGACCAGGCCGACCACTCCTGCGCGAGGCCGCCGTCAAGGCCGGCGACTACGCGCACGACAACCGCGACCGGGTCGAGGGGGCCCTCGACCGGGCCGGCTCCAAGGTCGACGAGAAGACCGACGGCAAGTACACCGCTACGTCGAGAAGCTGCGCACCGGCGTGCTCGTCGGCGTCGACTGGGTGGCGGAGCAGCGCGAGAGCTCGGCGACGCCGTCGTGGGCCGACCGGGCACGCGCTGCGGGCAGCGAGCCGGATGCCGGCGACGCGGCCGTCCGCTCCGGATGCGGCTGCCGCGGCTGCCGGACTGGCCGCCGGCCCGGACGCGCCGGCCGGGTCGGCGGACTCGGACGCCTGGGTCGACGTCACCGACACCCCCCCGACGGCCGAGGCTCGCCACCGACCCGAAGTGACCGGCGGGCCACCGGCATACCGTGGGGTGATGGCGACGACCCGCACCGAACGCGACACGATGGGCGCCGTCGAGGTGCCCGCCGACCGGTACTGGGGCGCGCAGACCCAGCGCAGCCTCGAGCACTTCGACATCGGGCGCGACACGTTCGTGTGGGGTCGCCCGGTGATCCGGGGCCTCGGGCCTGCTGAAGAAGAGCGCGGCGCTGGCGAACTCCGACCTCGGGCTGCTCGACGCCGAGGTCGCGCGGGGCGATCGTGCGGGCCGCCGACGAGGTGGCGCGTGGCGAGCTCGACGACCACTTCCCGCTCGTCGTCTTCCAGACCGGGTCGGGCACGCAGAGCAACATGAACGCCAACGAGGTCATCGCCAACCGGGCGATCGAGATCCTCGGGGGCGAGCTGGGGTCGAAGTCGCCGGTGCACCCCAACGACGACGTCAACAAGAGCCAGTCGAGCAACGACACCTTCCCCACCGCGGTGCACGTCGCGGTGGTGCTCGAGCTGGCCGAGCGGCTGCACCCGGCCGTCGACGGTCTGGTGGCCGCGCTGGAGGCCAAGGCCGCCGAGCTCGGGTCGATCGTCAAGGTCGGCCGCACCCACCTGCAGGACGCGACGCCGGTGACCCTCGGCCAGGAGATCGGGGCGTGGGCGGCGCAGGTCCGCGACGCGCAGGACGACGTGCGGCACGCCGGTGACCGGGCCCGCGCCCTGGCCATCGGCGGCACCGCGGTCGGCACCGGGCTCAACGCGCCGGCCGAGTTCGGGCCGCTCGTCGCGTCGCACCTGTCCGTGGAGACGGGGGAGTCCTTCCAGCAGGCGGACAACCTGTTCGTGCAGCTGGCCTCGCACGACGCGCTGGTCGCCGTGTCGTCGTCGCTGCGCACGCTCGGTGGCGCGCTGATGAAGATGGCGAACGACGTGCGGTGGCTGGCGTCCGGGCCGCGCACCGGCATCGGCGAGCTGCGGATCCCGGAGAACGAGCCGGGCTCGTCGATCATGCCGGGCAAGGTGAACCCGACCCAGTCCGAGGCGATGACGATGGTCGTCACGCGCGTGTTCGGCAACGACGCGACGGTGGGTTTCGCTGGGACGCAGGGGAACTTCCAGCTCAACGTGTTCACGCCGGTGATGGCGCACGCGGTGCTGGAGTCGATCCGGCTGCTGTCGGACGCGAGCCGGTCGTTCACCGAGCACTGCGTCGTGGGGCTCACCGCCGACCGCGAGAGGATCGCCGCGAACCTCGACGCCGACCTGATGCTGGTCACCGCGCTCGCGCCGCACGTCGGGCTACGACACCGCGGCGGCGATCGCCAAGCAGGCGCACCGCGACGGGTCGACGCTGCGTGAGGCGGCGCTGGCGTCAGGGTCCGTCACGGACGAGGACTACGACCGCTGGGTCGACCCGGAGGCGATGACGCGCCCGACCAGCTCCTGACCCAGCCCTGTGGTGGGTGGCGCCCACCGGGACCGGGCTACCGTCGGGTGCATGCAGCAGTACGTCGCACTCCTGCGCGGCATCGCGCCGAGCGGCAGGAACATGACGAACGACAAGCTGCGGGGTGTCTTCGAGCGGCTGGGACTCGAGGAGGTGGGCTCGGTGCTGGCCAGCGGCAACATCGTGCTCCGCACCGACGACACGGACGTGCCCGGCCTGGAGCAACGAGTCGAGGAAGCGCTGCGCGCCGACCTCGGGCTCTCGAGCCGCACGATCATCCGCACCGAGGCCGAGCTGAGGGCTCTGCTCACGAGTGACCCCTTTGCCGGCCTGACCCACGGGCCCCACTCCCTACCTGACGGCCACCTTCCTCAAGGCCGCCGCCCCCGACGTCCCCGTGGACGAGTCCCAGCTGGACCCACGCACCCGGGTCGTGCGCTACGACGCCCCGGCCCGCGCCGTGCTCGCGGTCACCGTGAACAGCGACCCCGGTGCCGGCCCGAGGTTCGTCACGTGGCTGGAGGCTCGTACGGCAAGGACATCACCATGCGCAGCTGGCTCACCGTGCGACCATCGTCGACCACGCGACCGACTCGACCGCTAGCCCTGACGGGCCACTGGTCGTCGCCGGCAGGACGAGCACGAGGGTAGAGCTCGATCGTCGCACCCGGTCGGGGCACGTCAGGAGGGGGGCGGTGCGCACCGGTTTCCGGTCTGGCATGCCCCCATCGGTGGCGCGGGCGTGGCGTGCTGCGCCCGTCCCGCGGCCGTCCCGGCCGTCGGCACGCGGGACGCGCGACGCAGGGCATGACTACCCTTCGACGATGGCGTCCGACCCCACCTCGCGAGCGCAGCCTTCTCGGCTGCGGGCCGCCGCCGGCGCGTTCGCGACCAACTGGCGAAACCCCGAGCTGCGGCGGGCCCAGGCGGCCTTCTTCGCGGCGTGGACCGCCGAGTGGGCCGTCACCGTCGTGCTCGCGGTGTACGCCTACGGCCGGGGCGGCGCCAGGGAGGTCGGCGTCGTCGCGCTGGTGCGGGTGCTCCCGGCGGCCGTGGTGGCCCCGTTGGCCACCCAGTACGCCGACCGGTGGCCCCGCGAGAAGGTGCTCGTGGCCGTCTCCGTCGTGCGGTCGCTCTCCATCGCCCTGGCGGCCTGGGCCGTGTTCGTCGACGGGCCGGCCCTGACGGTCTACGCCCTGGTGACGGTGTCGTCCGCCGCCGCCGTGCTCTTCCGGCCGGTGCACTCCGCCCTCCTGCCGTCGCTGTGCGACACCCCGCCCGAGCTCGCGGGCGCCAACGTCGTCCGCGGGGCACTGGACTCGGCCGCGACGCTGGCCGGCCCGGCCCTGAGCGCGGTCCTGCTCGCCACCGGTGGTCCGGCGCAGGTGCTCGTCGTGGCGGCGGTCGCGTCGGCGTGGGCCGGCGTGCTGATGGCCCGGGTCCACCCGGAGGCGACCCCGCTCGACGACGGCGGCGACGCCGAGGGAGCCCTCGCCCAGACCCTCGGTGGGGTCCGCGCCGTGAACGGCGACGCCGACCTGCGGTTGCTCTTCGGCCTGGTCGGCGCCCAGACGTTCATGCGGGGGGCCATCACGGTGTTCACCGTGGTGGTCGCCGTGGAGCTCGTGGGACTGGGCGATCCCGGCGTCGGCACGCTCAACGCCGCCCTGGGCGCCGGGGCCGTGCTCGCGTCCGCCGCGGCAGCACTCCTGGTGGGCACCCGGCGGCTGGCGGCCTGGTTCGGGCTCGGCGCCGCCCTGTGGGGCGCGCCGCTGGTCGTCATCGGCCTCGCTCCCTCGGCAGCGGTGGCGATGGCCATGCTCGCGCTCGTGGGGGCCGGCAACGCCCTGATCGACGTCGGGGGCCTTCACCCTGATCTCCCGCATCGCCCCGGCCAACGTCCTCGCCCGCGTGTACGGGGTGCTGGAGAGCGTCGGCCGCGCTCGCCGTGGGACTGGGCGCGCTGCTGACCCCGGTCGTCATCGACGCCCTCGACCTGCGCGCCGCGCTCGTCGTGCTCGGCCTGCTCACGCCGACGGCGGTCGCTGCTCTCCTGGCGCCGGCTGGGCGCCCTCGACGCCGTCATCGTCGGGCGCGACGACGAGCTGGCCCTGCTGAGGGGAGTCCCGCTGTTCGACGCACTCCCACTGCCCGCCCTCGAGACGGTCGCCCGCCAGCTCGACCACGTGCTGGTGCCGGCCGGGCGAGGCGGTCGTGCGTCAGGGTGAGGTCGGCGACCGGTTCTACGTCGTGGTCTCGGGCAGGGCGCGAGGTCGAGGGCGACGGCCGGGCCATCACCAGCCTGGGTCCGGGTGAGTCCTTCGGGGAGATCGCGCTGCTGCGCCGCATCCCACGCACGGCGACCGTGCGAGCGGTCGACGAGCTGCGCCTGGAGTCTCTTCGCGGCGACCGCTTCCTGGCCCTGATGACCGGGTCACCGCGGGGGCAGGAGGCGACCTCGGCGCACGTGGACGAGATGCTGCACCGTTTCGCCCCGCGCCCCCTGCCGCAGACCGAGCCGCCGCCCCCGGCGTGACCGCTCCGCTCAGCTGTCGAGCAGCTCACGCAGGTCGTCGGCGGTGAGGGCCGAGCCCATCACGGCGCCCTCGTCGACGACCCGGGCGAACAGGTCACGCTTGCGCTCCTGCAGCGCCACGACCTTCTCCTCGATGGTGTCGGCGGAGACCATCCGGTAGACGTTGACCGGTCGGGTCTGGCCGATGCGGTGGGTACGGTCGACGGCCTGGGCCTCGGCGGCGGGGTTCCACCACGGGTCGAGCACGAACACGTAGTCGGCCTCGGTGAGGGTGAGGCCGAACCCACCCGCCTTGAGCGAGATGAGGAAGACCGGGGCCGTGCCCTCCCGGAACGACGCGATCCGCTCGGCACGGTTGCGGGTCGAGCCGTCGAGGTACTCGTAGGCGATGCCCTCGGACTCCAGCCGGGCCCGCACGATCGTGAGGAACCCGGTGAACTGGCGAGAACACCAGGGCGCGGTGCCCCTCCTGGGCCAGCTCCTCGAGCTGCTCGACGAGCGCGTCGACCTTCGCCGACGACGCCAGCCCGGCATACGCCTCGTCGACCAGGCTCGGGTCGAGCGACATCTGCCGCAGCACGGTCAGCGCCCGCAGGATCGCGATGCGGTTGCCGTTGACGTCGTCGATCAACCCGAGCAGCCGCTGCCGCTCGCGCTGGAGGTGCCGGTCGTAGACCGCCCGGTGCCGCGGGTGCAGGTCGACCGAGAGCACCTGCTCCATCTTCGGTGGCAGCTCGGTGGCGACGGCCTCCTTGGTGCGCCGCAGCATCAGCGGACGGATGCGCCGACGCAGCGCCGCGAGCCGCTCGGCATCCCCGCCGTTCTCGATCGGCTTGGCCCACAGCTCCTTGAACAGCGCCGGCCGCGGGTGCAGCCCGGGCGCCACGATCGACAGCAGCGACCAGAGGTCCATCAGCGAGTTCTCGAGCGGGGTGCCGGTGATGGCGAACTTCGCGCGCGCCGAGAGCCGGCGCACCGCCTGGTAGGTCTTGGCCTGGTGGTTCTTCACGAACTGCGCCTCGTCGAGCACCACCGCTCCCCACGGACGCGAGCGGAACGCGACCTCGTCGATGCGCACGACGGCGTACGAGGTGATGACCACCTGGGCCCCGGCGATGGTGTCCTCGAGCCCGACCCGCGCCTTGGCCCGGGTGCGGTCGACGACCACGGTGCGCAGCCCCGGCGCGAACCGGGCCGCCTCGCTCTGCCAGGTCGACAGCACCGAGGTCGGCGCCACCACGAGCACCGGGTCGCCGAGCTCGCCGCGCTCGTGGGCCCGCAGCACCATGGCGAGCATCTGCAGCGTCTTGCCCAGGCCCATGTCGTCGGCGAGCACGCCGCCGAGCCCGCAGTCCCACAGCAGCGACAGCCACCGGAACCCGTCGACCTGGTAGGGCCGCAGCGTCGCTTCGAGGCCGGTGGGTAGGGCGGCCGGCTCCACGGCATCGAGGTCGAGCAGGGCCCCGACGGCGCGGGTCCAGCGGTCGCTCTGCTGCTCGACGACGCCGAGGGCCGCGAGCTCCTCCCAGAGCCCGGCGTGCACCACCGAGATGCGCAGCGGGTCGGTGGGCTTGTCCTGCAGGGACCGGGCCTCGTCGACCAGCGCCCGCAGCGCCTCGAGCTCAGGCCGGTCGAGGGCGAACCAGGTGCCGCTGTCGAGGATGAGGTGCTCGTGGCCGCGCGCGATCGCCTCGATGAGAGGTGCCAGCGGCACGTCCTCGCCGGCCACCGTCACCGAGATGCCGAGGTCGAACCAGTCGGTCGGTGCCCCGTCGACCGGGTCGGACGTCGACACCTGGATGAGCGGGGCGTCGACCGCCTCGCTGTACTCCGCCGGCTCACCGACGACGGTCAGCTCGACCGAGGGCAGCTCCTCGAGGACGGGCAGCAGCTCGGAGAACGCCACCGTCGTGAACCCGTGCAGCCGCACCTCGGGCACCAGGCGGCGTACCCGCGCCACGACCTGCCAGAGCCGGTCGAACCCGGCGACCTCGTCGACCTCGAGCAGCTCCTCGACGAGCGCCCGCTCCGCCGATCCGGTCACGCATCGGGTCGGGGTCCTCCGCGGTCATCGGCACGAGCACGCCGCCGCCCACCGTGCCGTAGCGGAACCCCCACTCGAGGTGCGCGCGGTGGCCCGGCTCGAAGGTGACCCGCAGCGCCAGCCGCGGCGGCACGGCATCCGGCAGGTCGAGGTCACCGGACGCCGACCGCACCCGCGCCTTGCGTCGCAGCCCCGGCAGGTGGGTGACGGTGAACCGGGCCCAGTCGGCCTCGGGCACCTCGACGACGCCGAGGTCGAGCAGCCGCTGGCGGGTGCCGTCGAGCGGCTCGGCGAGCGCCCCGAGCACGAGGGTGTCGTCGTCGCGCAGCCAGAAGCCCGTGGCCGGCTGCCCGACGAGGGTGGTGCGCCCGGCTGCGCCCTCGGGCAGGTCGAGGCGCGGGTGCAGCTCGGCACCGTCGTCGGTGCGCACGACGTCGACGACGAGCTCGGCCGGGTCGGGCGCGAACGCCACGTGGCCCTCGCCGCTCGGCTCGGTGAGCAGGCGCACCCCGGCGCGGTCGGCGGCGCGCAGCAGGCCGACCCAGCCGGGGCCGAGGTGGTCCAGGAGGATGGCGTCGGGCATCCGGCCGTAGCCGAAGGCGCGCACCGAGCGGCGGTGGGCGTCGGCGAGCGCGGTGAGGGCGTCGCGGTGCTCGTCGGCGAAGGAGACCCGGCCGAAGCCGTAGTAGCCGCCGGCGAAGGTCTCCCAGGAGACCCCGGTGCGGATCCACCCGCCGCGCACGCCCGGCACGACCGGCCGCAGGCGCAGCTGGGCGCGGGCCGGCTCGTCGCGGCGCGGGCCGGTGGCCGGCTCGATGAGGAGACCGACCGGCGTGTGCTCGGGCTGGAGGTCGGTGTCGTCGAGCAGGCCACCGAGCGCCCGCTCCCAGGTGGGGCGGGGCGCGGCGGGCGCGCGGCCGACCGCCCGGTCGACGAGCGGCTGCTTGGCCCGGGCCTCGGCGGTGACGGCGACGGCGTGCTTGCAGTCACCACCGACCGGGGCAGGAGCAGGTGCTGGCCCAGCGGCGCAGCGCGAGGCGGCCCACGCTCGGAGTAGCGACGGGGGTGAGGGAGACGGCGGTGGTGTAGGTCTGGCCGTTGCTGCCGCTGACCCAGCCGGTGGCGTCGGTGCCGTCGTCGCTCAGCTCGAGCTCGACGACCCGGCCCTGCTTGGCGTACGCGAGCCCGCGGGCGACGGTCACGGTGCCACAGACCTCGTCGAGCTCGCGGTTGGTGAGGTCGGCGAGGCGGTCGACGGTGAACACACGACCCACCACACGCCCTCCGCACCGCCTGTGCCGGGCCCTGCTCGCCCGAGTCCTGAACACCCAACCGTATGCCGTGCGGCTGACATTCCCGGCATGTCGTCCACAGCCCCGGTCCCGCAACGGGCCTCCTCGAGGTCAGCACCGCCAGCTGGGGACACCCACCGGCTGAGCCCACCGTCACCCCGTCATCGATCCAGCCCGGGTCTCCGTGAAGTCAGGAGCACTTCGACCGGTCAGGGCCGTACTCGGCCCTGACTCGGCGGGAGCTCCCGGAGCCCGCGGACTGCTCCTGACTCCGCGAGGCACTGCGCACGGCGACGGTCAGCAGCGTGGCCTGGAGCGCCGACACCCCCGACTGGGTCCGCAGCGCCGGCACGAGCGCCGAGGCCGAGAACCAGCACGCCATGACGAGCACCTGCGCGGCCGCGATCAGCCCCAGCTGTCGCCCCGCGGTGGACCCGACGAGATGCCGGTCGCCGCCCGGAGGAGGCGGCGCGGCATCCCCGGTGGTCTGCTCCGGCGTGGGCGGCACGTCGCAGATCGTAGGCGTCAGGATGCCGTGCGTGCCGCCCGCTCGGAGAGGGCCGCCTCGCGCTCGCGGATCACCGTCGAACACGCCTGGAGGAAGCGCTCCATGCTCGACCCGGGGGTCGTGTCGCCGAAGTAGCGCCGCACGAGCGCCGCGTGTGACTCGTCAGGCCGGCTGACCGCGGCGTCCACGACCTCGGCCGCGCGACCGGCATCCGCCGCGTCGAAGAGCTCCATCTCGCTCACGAGGCCTGACTCGGGCAGCTCCACCCGGGCCTCGGCCGGTCGGGTGACGAGCAGCGGCTTCGCCGTCGCGAGCCAGTCGTAGGCCACGGCGGAGATGTCGGTGACGCAGACATCGGCGGCGTCGACCTGCCATCCGAACGGCCCGGACGTCGACGCCAGGTGACTCGCGCCGGCATCCGCGCGGTTCGCCCGCTCGATGAGGTCGAGGATCTCCTGGTGCGCCGTGTGGTACGCGGGCACGGTCAGGCCGAGGCGCGGGTGCGGGCGGTAGATGACCCGGTGCCGTCCGGTTCCGAGGAGCGAGCGCACGAGCGGCACCCCGTGGGCGGCCGCCGAGGAGTAGCGCATCGACGGCACGTCTCCCTCGGTGGTCGGCGCGTACAGCACCACCGTGCGGCCGTCCTGGGGGAGCTCCGGGCCGGGGCTGTGGACGTCGACCTGGGGGCGGCCGACCTCGACGAGCCGGTACTCGTCGATGCCGATGAGCTTGCGCTGGATGCGCAGTCGCGCCGCCTCGCCGGCGACGAAGACGTGGTCGTACGCCTTGAGCTGGTTGCTCGACATGTAGTCCTTGTCGGACTCGCCGTGGCAGATGAACACGTGCGCCGGGTCGGCGAAGCGCATCGCCGGGAAGTTCTGCTGGTTCTGGTTGACGTAGAGGATCGCGCGGACCGGGTGCCGGTCGAGGAACTGCTCGACGCGCTCGATGGTGTCGCAGTGGACGACCGGGACGGGACAGTCGCGCAGGAGGGCGGCCGTGGACGCCCACTTCCGGGTGACGACGGCGACACCGTGGCGCTCCCCGAGGCGTCGCATCGGCTCGTACCACTGGTCGACCTGGTAGATGTTCTCCGGCAGGTCGGGGAAGTACAGGACGATCTCGACGCTCTGGTCGGGCACCACAGGACGCTCCGCGAGGAGCCGGCGAGCCTCACGACGACCACGCAGGAAGTCGACCGCCCGCCACCCGATGATGCGGGCCTTCGCGACGTCGTCGGCCAGAGCCATCAGAGGCCCATCAGGCGGTGAACCGGTCCGCGACGTCGAGTGCGCGGTCGAGCATGTCCAGGCCCTCGGCCATCTCCTCCGAGGTCGTCGTGCACGGCGGCACGACGTGGGTGCGGTTGAAGTGGACGAAGGGCCACAGGCCCTCGGCCTTGCACGCGGCGGCGAAGTCGTTCATCGGGCCGGCCTCGGTCCCGCTGGCGTTGTAGGGCACGAGCGGCTCACGGGTCGCGCGGTCGCGGACCAGCTCGAGGGCCCAGAAGAAGCCCAGCCCGCGCACGTCGCCCACGCTCGGGTGCTTCTGCGCGATCTCGGCCAGGCGCGGCGCGATGACCGTGTCGCTCACCTTGCGGACGTTCTCGAGGATGCCCTCCTCCTCGAAGATCCGGATCGAGGCGACCGCCGACGCGCAGGCGAGCGGGTGCCCCGAGTAGGTGAGCCCGCCGGGGAAGACCCGCCGCTCGAAGGTCTCGGCGATCGCGGCCGAGATGACGACGCCGCCGATCGGCACGTAGCCCGAGTTCACGCCCTTGGCGAAGCAGATGAGGTCGGGGGTGACGCCCCAGCGGTCGACGGCGAACCACTCGCCGCACCGCCCGAACCCGGCCATGACCTCGTCGGCGATCCACACGATGCCGTGCTCGTCGCAGATCTCGCGGACGCCCGCGAGGTAGCCGTCCGGCGGCACGAGGATGCCGTTGGTGCCGACGACCGTCTCCAGGATCACCGCGGCGATCGTCGACGGGCCCTCGAACGCGATGGTGTCGCGCAGGTGCTCCAGGGCCCGCTCGCACTCCTCCGCCTCGCTCGTCGCGTGGAACGCGGAGCGGTAGGGGTACGGACCCCAGAAGTGGACGATGCCCGGCATCCCCGGCTCGTTCGGCCAGCGCCGCGGGTCGCCGGTCGCGGTGATCGAACCCGCGGTGGCGCCGTGGTAGCTGCGGTACGTCGCGAGCACCTTCTGGCGTCCGGTGTGCAGGCGCGCCATCCGCATGGCGTTCTCGGTGGCCTCGGCTCCACCGTTGGTGAAGAAGACCTTGTCCAGGTCGCCGGGGGCCCGCTCGGCGATGAGTCGGGCTGCCTCGGAACGGGACTCGTCCGCGAAGCTCGGCGCGATGGTGCACTGGCGGGCCGCGGCCTCCTGGATCGCCGCGACGAGCTTCGGGTGCTGGTAGCCGATGTTGACGTTGACGAGCTGGCTCGAGAAGTCGAGGTAGCGGGTGCCGTCGAAGTCCCAGAAGTGGCTGCCCGACGCCCCCGCGATGGGCAGCGGCTTGATGAGCGCCTGCGCCGACCACGAGTGGAAGACGTGCGTGCGGTCGTCGCGAGCCACCTGGGCACCGCGCTCGGCGTCGGGGCGGATCTCGGGCTCGGGGAAGGTGCTCATCGTGCGGCGGCCTTTCGTGGGTCTGACGTCAGCGTAGTAGCGGGGTGTGGGGGCCGGGAACGCCCGACGGCGCCGTCGAGCGGGTGCCGGCGCTGGACCGGGTCGCCAGGCGTGGGCTCAGCCGGGGAGGGTGAAGATGGTGCGGTGCCACGGCTTGCGCGCCACCGCTGTGTTGTCGTGCATGACGTGCTTGATGTTCGTGTACTCGTCGAACGAGTACGCCGACATGTCCTTGCCGAAGCCGCTGTGCCGGTAGCCACCGTGCGGCATCTCGCTGATGATCGGGATGTGGTCGTTGACCCACACGCAGCCGGCCCGGATCTCGCGGGTGGCCCGGCCGGCCCGGTAGGTGTCGCGGGTCCACGCCGAGGCGGCCAGCCCGAACGGGGTGTCGTTGGCCAGGCGGATCGCCTCGGCGTCGTCGTCGAACGGCACGACCACGAGCACCGGGCCGAAGACCTCGTCGCGCCAGATCTCGGAGTCGAGCGGCACGTCGGAGACGACAGTGGGCTCGTAGTAGCACCCGCGGGCGAGGTCGCCGGTGGGCACCCGTCCGCCGGTGACGACCTTGGCGTAGTCCCGCGCGCGGTCGACCATGCCGGCCACCTTCGCCTGGTGGGCGGACGACGACAGGGGGCCGAGGTCGGTGGCCTCGTCGGCGGTCGGGCCGATGCGGACCGTGGCCATCAGGTCGGCGACACCGCGCACGAAGTCGTCGTGCAGCGAGCGGTGGACGATGGCGCGGGTGGCGGCCGTGCAGTCCTGCCCGGTGTTGATCAGGGATGCCGCGACGGCACCGTGGATCGCCGCCTCCAGGTCGGCGTCGTCGAAGACCACGAACGGCGCCTTGCCGCCGAGCTCGAGGTGCACCCGCTTGCCCGTGGCGGATGCCGTGGCCATGACCTGGCGGCCGACGCTCGTCGACCCGGTGAAGGAGGTCATCGCGACGTCGGGGTGACCGACGAGGTGCTGGCCTGCGACCGGCCCGGTGCCGGTGACCACGTTGACGACGCCGGCCGGGGCGCCGGCCTCGGTGAACGCCTCGGCGAAGAGCAGGCTGGTCAGCGGGGTGATCTCGGCGGGCTTGAGCACGATGGTGTTGCCGGCCGCGATCGCGGGCAGCACCTTCCAGGCGGCCATCTGCAACGGGTAGTTCCAGGGGGCGATCGAGCCCACGACGCCGATCGGCTCGCGCCGGACGGACGACGTGTGGTCGCCGGAGTACTCCGCGCTCGCCATGCCGTCGAGGCGGCGGGCGGCGGTGCCGAAGAAGGCGGTGTTGTCGACGGTGCCCGGCACGTCGAACTCACGGGCGAGGCGGATCGGCTTGCCGGCCTGCCGGCTCTCGAGCCGGGCGAGCTCCTCGCTGCGCTCGTCGAGCAGTCGGGCCGCCCTGAGCAGCACCGTGGAGCGCTCGACGGGCGTGGCCCGGCTCCACTCCTCGAAGGCGCTGGTGGCTGCGGCCACCGCGGCGTCGACGTCGTCGCGACCCGCGAGGGTCACCGTCTCGATGGTCTCGTTCGTACTGGGGTCGAGTACGTCGAAGGTGTCGCCCGAGGCGGCGTCGCGTCGTTGCCCGCCGATGTACTGGTGCATGGCCGCGAGCATACGGGCCCGTCGGGGTTTCGGAAAGTGACTGCACGACCCCACTCAGGCTGCGGAATCCGTGGTCGGGGTGCGGCCGGCATCCGGTATCGGTCGGAAACCGGCTGGTCCGCGTCCGTGCGTGACCTCACGAGCCCGTCGCGGGCTCAGGAGGTTCTCGCGCAGTCAGGGTCGAGTACGCCACTGACTCGGCGAAGTGCTCCTGACTTCGCGAGGAAGGGAGCCGGCCGGGGACGTGCGACGGGGCGTCGACCACCAGGTGGTCGACGCCCCGTCGGCGTGTGGGTGCTGCGGTGTCAGCCGTTGACGGCGCGCTTGAGCTGCGCGGCCGCCTTGAAGCCGACCGAGGTCGACGCGGCGATGGCGATCTCGGCGCCGGTCTGCGGGTTGCGGCCGGTACGGGCCGCGCGCTCACGGGTCTCGAACGTGCCGAAGCCCGCGAGGCGGACGTCCTCACCCTTGGCGAGCTGCTCGCCGATGACGTCGAGCGCCGCGCCGATGATCTCCTCGGCGGCGGTGGCGGAGACGTCGGCGCGCTGCGCGACGACCTGGGCGATGTCCTTCTTGGTCATGTCACTCCTTGGTGCTGGGAATCGATCGTGTCGACGCTAGCAAGAGCCGGGGTCGGACCACGGGTCCCCCCACGAGGCGTCGCGTGCTGCACGGTAGGCGATCGGGTCGCGTTTCGTCACCACGACCCGCCCTGCGGACGCGTCGGAGTGGCACACGTCGAGCTGCACCAGGCCCTTTCGCCTGACCGGATGCCGCAGCACGCGTCCCCCCGCGGGCACCACCGGGTCCCGGGACGCGAGCACGTAGGAGAACTTCTCGTCCTCGTGGCCGAGCCGCCCGCCCTTGAGGCGGCGGTGCAGGGCGGTGCGGTCCAGCCGTACCGCGAAGTGGCACCAGTCGCCGGGCCGTGCGGCGATCGGGCAGGCGCCGTCCTGCGGGCAGGGCGCCAGCACGTGCCATCCCGCGCCGGTGAGCCGCGTGCGTGCCGCCAGGACCGCGGCGTACCCCCGGGGCGTTCCGGGCTCGATGACGAGCACCAGCCGGGATGCCGCGACGGCGGCGTCGACCACCGGCGCCTGCAGGGCCTCGGACAGCTCGCCGAGCAGGTAGCTGACGACCGCGAGGTCGGCCGCCGGGAGGGTGACCCCCGGCCCGAGCAGGGTGCGGGTCCACGTCGCGCCGGCCACCACCGCCGGGCCGTGGCCCCCGATGCGGGCACCGAGCGACAGTGCGTCGCCGGACCCGTCGAGCACGGTGGCGCGCTCCAGCTCCGGAAACGCCTCCGCCACCGCCCAGGTCGCCGCCCCCGTGCCGCCGCCGACGTCGACGACCGAGCGCACGTCGAGATCGGGGGCCAGGTCCGTCGCGTGTCGCAGCGCCCGGGACACGGCGGCGTACGTGGCCGGCATCCGGTAGGCCGCGTACGCCGCCGCCGCCGTGGGGTCGCGCAGCACCTGCGCGCTCGGCGGGGCGCCGCTGCGGTAGGTCTCGATGAGGGTTGCCGTGGCGCGCCGCAGCGGGTCCGCGGGCAGCCCGTCGAGCACGGCGTCGAGGGCTCCGGTGAGCGTGTGCGGCACGTCGCCATCGTGCCGGATCGGGATGAAGTCGGGCGGTGCGCGTGTTCCACCCCCGTTCGAGCAGCAGCGGAATATACCCATGGGGGTATCCTGTTCTCGAACTTGAGAGTCCACGACCCGACCGAGGAGTACCCAGCATGGCCACCGTCGAGCTCACCGCCGACACCTTCGAGCAGACCATCACGACGAGCGACATCGTGCTCATCGACTGGTGGGCCTCGTGGTGCGGCCCGTGCCGCCAGTTCGCGCCGACCTACGAGAAGTCGAGCGAGAAGCACGGCGACGTCGTGTTCGGCAAGGTCGACACCGAGGCCGAGCAGGCGCTGGCCGGCGCCGCCCAGATCACCTCGATCCCGACGATCATGGGCTTCCGCGACGGCATTCTCGTGTTCCGCCAGTCGGGTGCGCTGCCGCCGGCCGGGCTCGAGCAGGTCATCGAGGGCATCAAGGGGCTCGACATGGACGACGTGCGTCGCCAGGTCCAGGACCAGCAGGCCGCCGCGCAGCAGGCCTGACCGCTCGCGGTGGCGGGCCGGGCCCACGCGCCCGGTGCCGCCGCGTCCAGACCACCACATACGGCCCGGGGTATCCTCGACCAGTCGCCACGACCAGCAGGAGGACCGAGCATGGAGCTCAACCCCGACGAGATGCAGACCGTCGTCAAGCGGCTCAAGCGCGCCCAGGGCCAGATCGGCGGCGTGCTGAAGATGATCGACGAGGGCCGTGAGTGCCAGGACATCGTCACCCAGCTGGCCGCGGTCTCCAAGGCCCTGGACCGGGCCGGGTTCGCGGTGATCGCACTGGGGCTGCGGCAGTGCATCACCGACCCCGAAGGACACGAGATGGACGTCGACACCATGGAGAAGCTCTTCCTGTCGCTCGCATGAGCGGGTCCACGATGGACGCCGGGGCCTGGGACGCCCGGTACTCGGGCGCCGACCTGGTGTGGTCCGCCGGGCCCAACGTGTGGGTGCGCGAGCTGTGCACCGCGATGACGCCCGGGCGGGCCCTCGACGTCGCGGCGGGGGAGGGGCGCAACTCCCTCTGGCTGGTGCAGCAGGGCTGGACGGCCGTGGCCGCCGACTTCTCGCCCGTGGGGGTCGAGCGGATGACGCAGATCGCCGACCGCCGGCTGGGTGAGCGGCGACCCGGGTTCACCGCCGTGGTCGCCGACGCGACCGTGCCACCGCCGGCCGCGGTCGGTACGGCATTCGACCTCGTGCTGGTCTCCTACCTGCACCTGCCGCGCACCCAGTGGGGCGAGGTCATGGCCGCGGCCGTGGGCGCGTGCGCGGTCGGCGGGGTGGTGCTCGTCGTCGCCCACGCCGTGCGCAACCTGGGCGAGGGCGTCGGCGGTCCGCAGGACGCCACGATCCTGCTCGACCCCGAGGACGTCGTCGCGTCGGCCGCCGAGCTGCCCGTCGACGTCGAGCTCGCCCAGCTGCGCGAGCGCCTCGTCGAGGGCGCCGACCGCCCGGCACTCGACACGGTCGTGCTGCTCCGCAAGCGCGCCGAGGCCTGACCCCGTACCCAGATCGACCAATAGGTCACGGGAAGTACGGACCTCCGAGTCGGCCGTACCCCGATCGACCAATAGGTCGTGGTAGGTACGCGCCACCCGGGCGAGCCGTACCCAGATCGACCAATTGGTCACGGTAGGTACGGACCTCCGAGTCGGCCGTACCCCGATCGACCAATAGGTCAGGGTAGGTACGCGCCACCCGGGCGAGCCGTACCCAGATCGACCAATAGGTCACGGTAGGTACGGGACCTCCGAATCCGCCGTACCTCCGTCGACCTATTGGTCGCCCGAGGTACACGTCGCGGGCCGAGGATTGACCCGGACTCAGGTGCGGGACAGCTGCGGCTGGCGTGCGGTGGCCGTCTCCCGTGAGCGGATGCCGGCCTGCCAGGTGCGCAGACCGCCGTCGAGGTTGCGCACGTCGCGCCCGTGCTGGGCCAGGATCCGCGCCGCCGTGTGGCCGCGCACCCCGGCCGCGCAGTACACGACGACCGGCCCGGCCGGGATCTCGTCGAGCCGCTCGCGCAGCGAGTCCAGCGGCAGGTGCACCGCCTCGGGGATGACGCCGGCCTCCGTGCGCTCCGCGGTGTCGCGGACGTCGACGACCACGGCGCCGGCCGCCACGGCATCCGCGAGCTCGTGCCACTGCAGCGAGGCGCTGGTTCCGCGACGCAGGTTGTCGGCGACGTGGCCGAGCATGTTCACGGGGTCCTTGGCCGAGGAGAAGGCCGGTGCGTAGGCGAGCTCGAGCTCGGCCAGTGCGCTCGCGGTGAGGCCGCCGGTGATCGCGGTGGCGATGACGTCGATGCGCTTGTCGATGCCGGAGTCGCCCACGCCCTGGGCGCCCAGGATCGCGTCGGTCTCGGGGTCGACGAGCAGCTTCAGGGCCATCGTGGCGGCGCCCGGGTAGTAGGTCGCGTGCGACGCCGGGTGCGTGTGGATGGTGCGGTACGGCCGACCAGCGGCCCGCAGCCGCTTCTCCGACCACCCCGTCGAGGCCACCTGGAGCCCGAAGACCCCCACGATCGCGGTGCCGAGCACCGGACGGTCGCGCACGGCCAGGCCGGCGATGACGTCGGCCGCGCGGCGGCCCTGGAGGTTGGCGGTGTTCGCCAGGGGCACCAGGGTCGACGAGCCGTCGACGGCGTCGGTCTTCTCGACCGCGTCACCCACCGCGAGGATGACCGGGTCGGAGGTGCGCAGGTGTGCGTCGACGAGGATGCCGCCGCGCGCGCCGATCGCGAGGCCGGCCTCCTGGGCCAACGTGGTGTCCGGGCGCACGCCGATCGCCGCGACGACCAGGTCGGCCGGGACGGTCTCGCCGGTGGTCAGGGTCACGTCGGTCGCGCCGATCGCCGCGACACCGGCGCCGAGCCGCAGGTCGACGCCGTGCTCGCGGATGCGGTCGTGCACCGGCATGACCATCTCCGGGTCGAGCGGGGTCATGACCTGGTCGGCCGCCTCGACGAGGGTCACCTCGAGGCCGAGGTGCACGAGGTTCTCGGTGACCTCGACCCCGATGAAGCCGCCGCCGACGACGACCGCGGTGCGGGCGCCGAGGGTCGCGGCCACGAGGTTGTCGGTGTCCTCGACGTCGCGCAGCGACAGCGCGCGCTCGATGCCGGGGATCGGGGGGCGCACTGCTCGGGCGCCGGTGGACAGCACCAGGGCGTCGTAGGGCAGCTCCAGCACCTCGTCGTGCAGCAGGTCGCGGACGACGACGACGTGCCGCTCCCGGTCGATCCGGATGGCCTCGTGGTGGACCCGCACGTCGAGCCCGAACCGGCGGTGCAGGGCGCCCGGGGTCTGCAGCAGCAGCGACGAGCGTTCCTCGATCACCCCGCCCACGTGGTAGGGCAGGCCACAGTTGGCGTAGGAGACGTGCCCGCTGCGCTCGATGACCGTGATGTCCGCGCCCTCGAGCAGGCGGCGCAGCCGGGTGGCCGCACTCATGCCGCCGGCGACGCCTCCGATGATGATGATCCGCATGGCGGGCACTATACCCCGTGGGGTATGCTGTCCCGACGTCGACCCCCACCACGAGGAGTTCCCGGCATGTGCCGAGCAGTGACCTGCCGCAAGTGCGGCAAGACGACCTGGGCCGGCTGCGGCCAGCACGTCGACAGCGTGATGCGTGGCGTGCGGGCCGAAAACCGCTGCCGGGGCCACCAGGACGAGCCGAGCACCGGCTTCCTCGCGAAGGTCTTCGGCCGCTGACCCACCGCTCCTCCTGCCTCGGGGCTCAGGCCGGCGTCGCCGCCCCGGACACGAACCACAGCCACGGTCGGGCCGGCCCGCCCCCGATGAACCCGGCGTAGGACAGGTCCACGTCGAACCCGGCGACCGCCACCAGCCCGGCGATGTCGCGGTCGACGTGGCACCCCCCGGCCACCGGCCCCCAGAACGGCTGGATGCGACGCTGCCGTCGAGCCGTCCGCTCGTCCGGCGCCAGCGAGTGCTCGACGAACCGCAGCGTGCCGCCCGGTCGCAGCACGCGCCGTGCCTCGTAGAGGGCACGCTCGATCTCGGGAACGGTGCACATCGTCCAGGTCGAGACCACGGTGTCGACGCTCGCGTCGCGCAACGGGAGGTCGGCGCCGTCCAGACCGACCCGCTGCACCGGCATCCCGGATGCCGTGACGCGCGGCTGCGCGCGCCGCCAGGACAGGTCCGCGGGCTCCACGGCCAGCACGCGGGTCACCGCCGCCGGGTAGTAGGGCAGGTTGCGCCCGGAGCCGAACCCGATCTCGAGCACCTCACCGGTGGCCCCACCGCACACGGTCGTGCGCCAGCTGCCGGCGGTCGCGTCGTTCAGGCCGCGGTCGGTGAGCCGCGGCACCACCTGCCCGTCCCACCACCGTCGTGCACCCATCACCCCAGTGTGGCCCAGGGGCGGACAGCCACCCGCCGGCGGGATCGGGCGACCACCGCCGTGCGGGACCGGTGTCCAGCGGGTACGGCAGTGTGCGGGTCATCACAGGCCGTCGATACCCCAGCGGGTATAGCGTCGGAGGTGTCGAGTCGGCTCCTCGGTGCCGGGCCGGGTGGTCTGTCCGGGCGCCCCGGGCCGGCTCGGCAACCACTGAGCGCGGGTGACCGCGTAGGACTCGTCGCGATCGCAGCGGGTACGGCCCGGTGGCACGCGACCTGGCCGGCGCCGGACCGGACGGGCCACCCCAGCCGGGTCAGCGCGACGGGTCGACGAGCACGATGCCGGTGGACGACGCCGTGCCCATGCCGGTGAGTGCCACGCCGGCCTCCTCGAGGCCGAGCGGCTCCCCGGGCGCGAGCAGGTCGCCCAGGTCGAGCCGCCCGCTCGCCACGTCGTCGAGGAGGGGTCCGTAGTCGGCAGCGGCCATCCCGTGGCAGCCGAGCACGTCGAGCTCCCAGCCGATCACCCGCTCCATCGGCACGTCCGCGCCGCCCGCGGCCGGCGGCAGCAGCCCCACCTGGACGTGCCGCCCCCGGCGGCCGAGCGCGAGGATGCCGGTGCGGCACGCCTGGGGTGACCCCAGGGCGTCGATGCTCACCGAGACGCCGCCCCCCGACCAGCGCGCCACCGCGGCGATGACCTTGTCCGGCCCGATCGAGGCGTCGACGACCTCGTCGGCGCCGTGGAACAGGGCCCGGTCGAGGGAGGTCGCGGAGACGTCGACGGCGCAGACGTACGCCCCCCGGCTGCGCGCGATCGCGATCGCGGCCAGCCCGACGCCACCGCAGCCGATGACGAGCACCGAGTCGCCCTCGCGCACGGCGGCCCTCGAGGCCACCGCGCGGTGGGCGGTCGCCACCCGGCAGCCCAGGCCGGCCGCCACCCGTGGGTCGAGACCGTCGGGGAGGGCGACGAGGTTGGTCTGCGCGGCGTGCACGACGACCAGTTCGGCGAACGACCCCGGGTCGGTGAACCCGGGCTGGCGCTGGTTCGGGCAGACCTGGCCGGCCCCGGCGCGGCACACCGGGCAGGCACCGCAGGCCATGACGAAGGGTGCGGTGACGGCTCGACCCAGCCACCCGGCATCCACGTCGTCGGCGACCGCCTCGACGACGCCGGCCAGCTCGTGGCCCGGGACGTGGGGGAAGGTCGTGATGTCGTCGTCGTGACCCATCCAGCCGTGCCAGTCGCTGCGGCACAGCCCGCTGGCGACCACGCGCACCACCGCTCCACCGGGCGGCGGGGCCGGGTCGGGGAGGGTGGCGACCACGGGGGTCGCGCCGAACGCGGCGTAGGTCAGGGCTTGCACGGCCCCCACCCTGCCACTGCCTCCGGTCACGGTTGGGACACGACTGCCCCTCGGGTGGAGATCCCGCCCCCGATGTCTGCACAATGGTGACGTGGAGGATGGGAGCGCTCCCACGGAGCCCACGGACACCGAGCCCCAGGCTGGGTCAACCCGTCCCATCTCGTCTGGCACCCGTGCCGGGGCCGTCCGGGAACCCGGCACCGGCACGGGAGCCAGACGTCCTCCCACCATCGACGAGGTCGCCCGCCGGGCGGGGGTCGGCCGGGGCACGGCATCGCGCGTCGTCAACGGCTCGCCCCAGGTGTCCGAGGCGGCCCGGACCGCCGTGCAGGAGGCCGTCGACGAGCTCGGCTACGTGCCCAACCGTGCCGCCCGCTCGCTCGTCACCCGCCGCACCGACACCGTGGCGCTCGTCGTCTCCGAGCCCGGCGACCGGGTGTTCGGCGAGCCCTACTTCGGTGCCATCGTGCGCGGGATCGGTGAGCGGCTGAGCGCGTCACCGTTCCAGCTGCTGCTGACCATGGCCGCCAACGACCGCGACCGGGCCAACGTCGCCACCTACCTCACCGAGCAGCACGTCGACGGGGTGCTGCTGCTGTCGCTGCACGCGCACGACGACCTGGCCGCGGTCCTCGACGCGCGCGGCGTGCCCACGGTCTGCGGCGGTCGCGTGGTCGGGTCCGACCCCCGCTGCGTCGTCGACGTCGACAACCGTGCGGGGGGTCGCGCGGCCGTCGAGCACCTGCTGGGGCTCGGCCGCCGACGGCTCGCGCTGCTGACCGGCCCCCAGGACATGTCGTCCGGGCGGGCTCGTCTCGCCGGAGGCCGCGAGGCCCTGGCTGCCGCGGGTCTCGACCACGAGGGCCTGGTCGTGGCGTTCGGCGACTACTCCGAGTTCAGCGGTGAGCGCGCCATGCGCGCCGCCCTCGCCGCCGGGCCCCCACCGGATGCCGTGTTCGCCGCCTCGGACCTGATGGCCGTGGGGGCGCTGCGGGTGCTGCGGCAGGCCGGGCTGCGGGTGCCCGACGACGTCGCGCTCGTCGGGTTCGACGACTCCCCGGTCTGCCGGCACACCGATCCCGAGCTCACCTCCGTGCACCAGCCGATCGAGGAGATGGGCGCGGTGATGGCCGACCTCCTGCTCGCCCGGATCGCGGGGGAGCCGGTGGCCGGGGAGACCGTGCTGCCAACCCACCTCGTGGTGCGCGCCTCGGCCTGACGCGAAGACCGGGTGGACCTCAGTCGTCGTCGGGCACCAACAGCCCTGCGAGACAAAGGGATCGGCGCACACCCTCGTCAAGGGTGGCAGCGTCGGCACGGCCGGCCAGGACCTCGTCGACCGCGGCCCGGCGGTCGGCGGGCACGTCGACCCGCGCCACCCGGGTCACCAGGGTCACGACCCCCGTGCCGCGGGCCTCCTCCCAGCGCGCGGCGAGGTGGCGGCGCGGCCGCCAGACCGTGTCGGAGTCGGTGGATGCCCGGTGCTGCCCGAGCACCCCGAGCGGCTCGGCCCGCTGCGAGGACCGCACCCGCTGCGCGAGAGCGGCCGCGAGCTCGTCGTCGGTGACCGCGTCGAGGGCGGCCTCAACGGCAGCCCGGATGCCGTCGCGCAGCCCCCCGACGAGCGCGGGGTCGAGGGGGTCGACACCGAGGTCGAGCGCGGCCCGCACCGTGGGGTCGTCGTCCAGCCGCCGCCCGGCCGCTCGCAGCAGGTCGTCGGCGAGCTGGCGGCGGGTCCACACGTGCACGCCCATCGTCAGGTGGATGCTCGTGCCGCCGAGGGCCGTGGCCGAGTGCAGCCAGCCCCGCGGCACGTAGAGGCAGTCGCCCGGCGTGAGCACCGCGTCGACCGTGGGCGGTCCTTCGGCAGCGAGGCGCACGTCATCCCGGTGGTCGGTCCACGGCTGGTCGCGCAGGGGCGACTCGACGACGGGAGGGCGCACCTGCCAGTGCTTCTCGCCGGTCACCTGGAGCACGAAGACGTCGTGCACGTCGTAGTGGTCGTCGAAGCCGCGGTTCTGCGGCGGGGTGACGTAGGCGTTGACCTGCACGGGGTGGCCGAGGTCCGCGGCGAGGTCCTGCGCGGCGTCGGCGACGGGTGGCCAGGTGCGGTGCAGGGCCTGCAGGACGATCGTCGCCCCGTCGGCGAAGTGGCGCAGCACCCGGTCCTCGCTGACCTGGTCGCTGATCGTGGCGCCCACACCGCCGCCGAGGCTGAAGGTCGTGGGGTCCAGGGTGCGCCCGTCCTTGGCCATCCGCAGGAAGGGGGTGCGCAGGCCACGGCGCCCGAGCAGCTCGTCGACGGCATCCGGACCGAACAGGTCGAGGTCGTCGGGACGGTCGGCGGCGCGGGTCAGCAGCGGCCGCCGGCCCCAGTGCTGCCTCGCGAAGGACGCGCGCTCGAGTGCGACCAGCCAGGCCAGTCCGTGACCCCCCACCGAGGAGGGGGGAGCCACGGACCGGGTCGGGGGAGGGGTCGTCACCGCGAGGCGTCGGCCCCGCCGTCGGCCCCACCGTCGTGCTCGCCGGGCTGGCCGGAGTCGCCCGCGCCGCTGTCGGCCGGTCCCTCGGCACCGGCGGCGCCGCCGTCGGCCCCACCGTCGTGCTCGTCGGGGCTGGCCGGCTGGCCCGCCCCGCTGTCTGCCGGTCCCTCGGCCCCGGCGGCTCCGCCGTCGGCTCCGCCGTCGTGCTCGCCGGGCTGACCGGACTCGCCCGCGCCGCTGTCGGCCGGGCCCTCCGCGTTGCCGAGCTTGCCGTCGCCGTCGGGCAGCGGCTCGATGGTGCTGTCGCTCATGGTCCCCACCTTCCTGTCGGGCGCCACCTGCGGCGGCGCGGAGCCTCATTCCAGCAGCCGAGTCGCCCGCGCGGGGGCTTTCGGACCTGCGGGGTTGCCCGTTCGTCGAGGGATGCCGCTCGCCGGGCGCGCCACCGCCCGACCCGGGCGAGGCTGAGTGCCGTTCGCTGCCACGATGGGGCCATGGCCCTCGACGTCGAGCTGTCCGAGACGAGGGACTTCCTCGCCCACCACGAACCCTTCGTCGCCCTGCCGGACGCGGTGCTCGACGCCCTCCCGGCGCGGATGTCCGTCGAGTACTTCCGCCGCGGCACCCGGTTCATCGAGCGCGGCCGAGACAACCACCACCTGTACGTGCTGCGCTCCGGGGCCGCCGAGGTGCACGACGCCCAGGGCAGCCTGGTCGACCGCGGCGGCGAGGGCTCCTGTTTCGGCTCGATCAGCCTGACCCGGGGCAACCCGTCCAGGTTCGACGTCACCGCGATCGAGGACTCGCTCGCCCTGCTGCTGCCCGCCGACGACTTCCGCCGGCTGTGCGCCGACCACCCCGAGGTCGGTTCCTTCTTCCACGCGCAAGGGGTCAGCCGGATGAGCGGGGCCGTCGCGGCGCTGCAGCTCTCGTCGACCGGCAGCGCGAACCTCAAGACCCGGGTTCGCGACCTCATCGGCCGCGAGCCGGTGGCCGTCGCGACCACGAGCTCGGTCCGCGCCGCCGCGCAGGTGATGTCCGAGCAGCGGGTCTCCTCCCTGCTCGTGATGGACGGCGAGCGCCTCGCCGGCATCCTCACCGACCGGGACCTGCGCACGCGGGTCCTCTCGGCGGGCGTCGACCCCCGCGTCGGCGTCACCGAGGTGATGACGGCCGACCCGGTGACCGGTGCCGTCGACGCCCTCGCGTTCGAGGTGCTGCTCGAGATGGTCGGCCGGCACATCCACCACCTGCCCATCATCGACGCGCACGGCGCCCCGGTCGGCGTCGTCACGACCACCGACCTGCTGCGCCTCGAGCAGGCGAACCCGGTCTACCTCGCCGGGGACATCGCCAAGCAGCCCGACGTCGCCGGCGTCGCCAGCGTCTCGAACCGGCTGCCCCGCGTGGTGCAGGCGCTGGTCGAGCAGGACGCCTCCGCCGACGACATCGGCCGGGTCGTCACGGCGGTCGGGGATGCCGTGGAGCGGCGCATCATCGCCCTGGCCGAGGCCGACCTCGGGCCCCCGCCGGTGCCCTACTGCTGGGTCGCGCTGGGGTCGCGCGCCCGGCTCGAGCAGGCCCTCGCGGCCGACCAGGACAACGCCATCGTCATCGACGACTCGATGCAGCCCGAGCACGCGGCGTGGTTCCAGGCGCTCGCCACGCGGGTGACCGACGACCTCGTGACGTGTGGCTACCCGCGCTGCCCCGGCGACGTCATGGCGACCAACCCGCGCTGGCGCCAGCCGCTGGCACGGTGGCGCCAGGAGTTCTCCACGTGGCTGCACCAGCCGGTGCCCGACGCCGTCCTGGGCGCCAGCATCTTCTTCGACATGCGCCCGGTGCACGGTGACCCGGCGCTCTTCGAGACGCTGCAGCGGCACGTGCTCACGGCATCCCCGGGGTCGAGGGTGTTCCTCGCCCACCTGGCCAAGCACGCCACGGCCCACGAGCCGCCGCTCGGGTTCTTCCGGGGCCTGGTGCTCGAGAAGGCCGGTGACCACAAGGACACCCTCGACATCAAGCGCGGCGGCATCGGTGCCGTCGTCGAGCTCGCCCGGGCTCACGCGCTCTCGATCGGCAGCCCGGCGGTCAACACCCAGGCGCGGATCCAGGCGGCTCGCGAGGCGGGCATCTTCGGGAACGAGCGTGCCGACGACCTGCGCGACGCCTTCGAGTTCATCTCGTACGTGCGGCTGCGCCACCAGGCCGCCCAGGTGCGCCGGGGTGAGCCGACCGACAACTTCGTCGCGCCGGGCGACCTGTCGAGCTTCGACAAGCGCCACCTGCGCGAGGCGTTCGCGATCGTGCGGGCGGCCCAGTCGGCCCTGGCCCGCCGCTACCCCATGCAGTACATCTCGTGAACCTCTTCCGCCGCTCGCCGGAGCAGCGGCGGGAGAAGGCGCTGCGCTCGGCGCGGCCCGGGCCGCTGCGCACCTACCTGGAGGTGCCGCTGCCCGGTCTCGACACCCCGCTGGCCGACCTGCGGCTGCTCGCCGTCGACATCGAGACGACCGGGCTCGACCCCCGCCGCGACCGGGTGCTCTCCATCGGCTGGCTACCGGTCGACGGCGGTCGGGTGCAGCTCGGCGGGGCCGGGCGCGTCGTGGTCCGCGACGAGGGCGGTTCCGGCGGCGTCGGGCAGAGCGCGACGGTGCACGGGCTCACCGACGACCGGCTCGCCGGCGGGGTCCCCCTCGAGGATGCCGTGGCGCGGCTGCTCGAGGCACTGGCCGGGCGGGTGCTGCTCGCCCACTTCGCGCGGATCGAGACGGGGTTCCTCGCGGCGGTGTGCGAGCGGGCCTGGGGCGCCGGGATGCCGTGTGTCGTCGTCGACACCCTCGAGCTCGAGCGGCGTGCGGTGGCCGGTGGCTGGGGGAGCGAGGCGGAGGGTGGCGCGCTGCGGCTGTGGACGGCGCGGGAGCGGCGGGGCCTGCCGGTCTACCCGGCCCACGAGGCGCTCACCGACGCCCTGGCCTGCGCCGAGCTCTACCTCGCGCAACGTGCGGAGCTGGCCGCGCGGTCCGCGGAGACGACGCTGACCCTCCGCCACGTGGTGGCGTGAGGGCCAGGTGTGGTTGGTGCGTCCCCCGGGGGACGTGGGTCAGATGATCCGGTCGTGGCTGGACTGCGCCATCACGTGGATCTCGTAGGACTCGCGGGCGATGTCGCGGTCGGCGTGGGCGCTCCAGCCGCCGCCGTGGCGGCGGCTCGTGCGCAGCTGGGAGGCGATGGAACGCGCCTTCTCGAGGGAGATGTTCTGGTTTCTCATGGATCAAGTGTGACTCGACAAACTGTTCAGCACAACGTGAGTCTACTTAGCAGTACTGAAGTATGGCTTAAGATTTGCCCATGCTCGACCCACACCGCCTGCGCGTCTTCCGGTCCGTCGTCGCGAGCGGCTCGGTGCAGGCTGCCGCCGACAACCTCGGGCTGACCTCATCCGCGGTCAGCCAGCACCTCGCAGCGCTGCAGAAGGAGACCGGGCTGCGGCTGTTCCAACGGGTCGGGCGGGGCATCGCGCCCACCGAGGCGGCGCTCGTGCTCGACACCCAGAGCGACGAGGTGATGAGCCAGTGGGGGCGGCTCGACCAGGTCGTCGCCGACCTGCGCGACGGGCGCTCGGGGCGGCTGTCGATCGGCTACTTCGCCTCGGCCGGCGCCGCCTGGATGCCCTCGCTCACCAAGCGGCTGACCGCCGAGTTCCCCGACCTCGTGCTCGAGCTGGTGCTCAACGAGGTCGAGCAGAAGGTGCCGCGGCTCGACCTCGACCTGGTCATCAACCCGCCGGACAGCCCGCTGCCCAGCGGGTACCGCCGCACCGAGCTCACCGAGGACCAGTTCGTGGCGATCGTGCCGCGCGGGCACCCGCTGGCCGAAGCCGGCTCGATCGCCCTGGCCGACCTGCGCGGTGAGACGTGGGTGAGCAACGACTACCCGCGGGCCTACGGCCACCGGCTCGTGGTGGCAGCCTGCAGCGCCGCCGGCTTCCGACCCCGGTTCAGCGTGCAGGCCCAGGACCACTACACGGCCATCGGCTTCGTGGGCGCCGGCATCGGGGTCTCGGTGCTCCCCGGCCTCGCGGCGCGCAACCTGCCGGCGACCGTCGTGCGGCTCGACCTGCAGGCGCCGACGCCGGTGCGCTTCCTCGCCGCCGTCGTGCGCGACCTCGGGGCGCCGAACCCGCCGGCCGAGCGTGCGGTCACCCTGCTCGAGGAGCTGATCGCCCACCCGAGCTCCACGCCCCGACGCTCCCGACCCCGCTGACCCCCCACGAAGTCAGGAGCACTTCGCCGAGTCAGGGCCGTACTCGGTCCTGACCCGGCGAGAACCCCCTGAGCCCGCGGAGTGCTCCTGACCTCGCGGAGCTCCTGACCTCGCGGAGCTCCTGACGCGAGCGAAAGAGGTGAGTGGCGGCTGGGCGGGGGAGTGCCTCAGACCCGGGCGGGCTCGGGCTCCTTGTCCGGCTCGGGGCCGCCCTGCTCCGGCCCGCTCGGCCCCGGCTCCGGCGCGGCTGCCGTGGGCGTGCCTCCCAGCTCGCCGGACCTCAGCCGCTCGGCCAGCTTGACGCCCTCGACGTCGAGGTCGGGGAGCAACCGGTCCAGCCAGCGCGGGATGTACCAGGCGCGGTCGCCGAGCAGGTGCATGACCGCCGGGGTCAAGGTCATCCGCACGAGCACGGCATCCACCAGCACGCCGACGGCGAGGGCGAACCCGATCGGCCGGATCATCACCAGGTGCGAGAAGGCGAACCCGAGGAACACCGAGGTCATGATGATCGCCGCGGCGGTCACGACCTTGGCGCCGTGGACGAACCCGGTGCGCACCGCGGTGCGCGAGTCCTCACCGTGCGAGCGCGCCTCGTGCATGCCCGAGACGAGGAACATCTGGTAGTCCATCGCCAGCCCGAAGAGCACGCCGATCAGGATGATCGGCATGAACGACAGCAGCGGCCCGGGCTGGGTCACGCCCAGCCAGTCCCCGAACCAGCCCCACTGGTGAACGGCCACGGTCACACCGAACGCCGCGCCCACCGACAGCAGGAACCCGGCGGTGGCGACGACCGGCACGACGACCGAGCGGAAGACCAGCATGAGGATGACGAGCGACAGCCCGACGACGACCAGCAGGTACGGCGGCAGGGCCGCGCCGAGCCGCTCGGAGATCTCGATGTTGGCCACCGTGGAGCCGGTCAGGCCGATGTCGGTGCCGGTGTGCCGGGCGAAGGTGTCGGCGGAGAAGTGGATCGCCTGCACCGTCTCGACCGTGGCGGGGTCGGCGGGGCCGGTGGACGGCACGACCTGGAACGCGAGGGTGGACTTGTCCGCGCTCACCCCGAACGGCAGCACGCTGGTGACGCCGTCGACGGACATCAGGTCGGTCGCGATGCTCGCCTGGGCGTCGAGCACCTCGGCGTCGGTGCGGGGCGCCGCCTGCTCGGGGAGGGTGGCGACCGCGATGATCGGCCCGTTGACGCCGGGGCCGAACTCGTCGGCGATCGTCGTGTAGGCCGTGTGTGCGCTCGTGCCCGTGGCCTCGCTGCCGCCGTCCGCCAGCCCGAGCTGGAGCTGGCTGACGGGCACGGCGGCGAGGCCGAGCACGGCGACGACGGCGAGCACCGTGAGCCAGGGGCGGCGGGTGACGAGCCCGACGTACCAGGCGCCGTGCTCCTCCTCGCGCTCGTCCCCGGTGACGGTGCGGGTGGCGAGGTCGCCCGGAACCGTGAAGCCGTGGGCGCGCCAGGCCCGCTTCGACACGACACGGGTCTTCATCAGGGACAGCACCGCCGGGCTCACGGTGACGGCCACGGCCACGGTGACGGCAACGGTCGCCGCGGCCACCAGACCCATCTGGGCCAGGATCGGCAGGCCGGAGAGCACCAGCGCGGCGAGGGCGATCACGACGGTCGTGCCGGCGAAGACCACGGCGCTGCCGGCGGTGCCCGTGGAGCGCGCGATCGAGTCGTGCAGGTCGTCACCGCGCAGGATGTTGCCGCGGTGGCGGTTGACGATGAACAGCGCGTAGTCGATGCCGACGGCGAGCCCGAGCATCAGGGCCAGTGACGGGGTCATCGTGTTGAGGTCGGTGAACACCGTGAAGGCGACCGCCCCGGCCAGGCCGACGCCGACGCCGAGCAGCGCGACGAGCAGCGGGAGCCCGGCGGCGATGAGGCTGCCGAGCATGATGACGAGGACACCCAGCGCCACGGTCAGGCCGAGCACCTCGCCCGGCCCGACGAGGGAGGTGTCCTGGGTGATCTCGACCGAGTAGTGGGCGGTGAGTCCGGCAGCCGCCAGGGCGGCGTCGCCTCGCTCGGGGATGAGGGCGCGGGCGTCGACCGGGACGGACTGCGCGTTGTCGTCGAACTGCACCTGCACCACCGCGTGGCGGCCGTCCTCGGTCACGAGGCGGGTGGCCGAGGTCGCCGAGGCCACGGCCCTGCCGTCCTCGTACTGGGCCCGGCCCGCCGTGAGCTCGGCCTGCCCCTGCTCGAGCTCGGCGCGGCCCTGCTCGAGCTCGGCGCGGCCCTCGGTGAGCTGGTCGCGCAAGGCGGGCAGGCTCGGGTCGTCGGGGTTGGCCGCCTCGAGCTGCGCGAGGAGCGCCTCGCCGCCGGCCAGCTGTCCCTGACCCTGGGCGAGCTTCTCCCGACCGGCGTCGAGCTGTGCCTGACCGTCCTTCAGCGTGGTCGCGGCTTCAGCGACGTCGGTGGAGCTCTGGTCGAGCTGCTCCTGCGCCTCGAAGGGGTTGTTGACCCGCTTGACGTGCGGCACCTGGGCCCACGTGGCGAAGACCTTCTCGGCCGCCGCCCGCTGGGCGTCGGTGATGGGCGCGCCGTCGGTGCTCTCGAGCACCACGGTCCCCGCGCCCCCCGCGGCCTCGGGGATCTCCTGGCCGAGCTGGTCGATGACCTTCTCGAACTGCGTGCCCGGGATGGAGATCTGGCTGGTGAGTGGTGTGCCGACGGTACCGGCGAGCACGCCCAGGCCGACCAGCAGCGCCAACCACAGCGCGAGGGTGCGCCAGGCGTGGGCGGCGCACCATCGGCCGAGGCGGTACAGGAGCGATGACATTGGGGACCTTCCGAGGTCAGGAGGGGCGGGAAGAGGTCAGGAGGTGCGGCAGGAGTTCAGGAGGTGCGGCCGGCGCCGGCGCCGGCCGGGGCGAAGGTGCTGGGCGCGGGTCGCGCCGGGTCGAGGCCGACGCGCAGCTGGGCGATGGCGGCGGCGAGGTTGTCCTGGACGGACGGGACGTGGTCGTGCGGGGCGGCCGTGCCCACCGAGCGCGCCCACACCCGGAACGAGGCCTCGGCGGCGGCCGCCAGCGTCGAGGCATAGGTCGCGACGAGGAGGTCGGAGCTGCCCCCGGGCAGGCGGCCGCGCAGCCAGCCCTCGAGCCAGTCGAGCCAGGCGTGCATCTCGACGAGGATGAGGCCCCGCGCGTGCGGTGAGGCGTCGCCGGCGGCGGCGAGCACGGCGATCCGCTCGACGAGGGTGTCGTCACCCGGGTCGGTGATCACGGCGAGCGCGCTGTCGAGGACGTCCTCGTCCCGGGGTCGGGCCTCGAGGCAGGCACCGATGAGGGAGAAGAACTCGGTGATGCTGGCGGTGAGCACCGACTCGACCGAGGGGAAGTAGTTGAAGAAGGTGCGGCGCGACACCCCGGCACGGTCGGCCACAGCCTCGGCGGTCAGGCCCTCGAAACCGCTGTCGCGCACCAGCGCGTAGGCGGCCTCGGTCAGGGACCGGCGGGTGTCCTCGCGCTTGCGGGTGCGCAGCGAGCAGCCGTCGTCGTGGAATCGGGAGGCTGGATCATCACCGCACCAGCGTAGGTAGGGTTGCACGGCAGTGCAAATCTGCACCGGGATGCAGGTCCAGACCTGCGCATCTCCTGCGTGAGACCCTGTGGCCCATGGCTGAGCGAACGGCACCGGAGCCGCGCGAAGAGGCGCTGGTGCGCCGTATTCGCGAGTCCGTCATCGGTGAGGACCACGTCATGACCACCCCCTACGGGAGGCGCCGGGTCACGTATGCCGACTACACGGCATCGGGTCGTGCCCTCACCTTCATCGAGGACTTCATCCGCGACGAGATCCTGCCGGGTTACGCGAACACCCACACCGAGTCCAGCGGTACCGGGCTGCAGACGACCCGGTTGCGCGAGGACGCCCGGCGGATCATCCACGACGCCGTGCACGGGGATGACGACACCGTCGTGATCTTCGCCGGGTCGGGCTGCACCGGCGCGATCGACAAGCTGATCGGGGTCCTCGGGCTGCGGGTGCCGTCGACCCTCGAGGACCGCTGGCACCTGACCGAGCAGATCCCGCGCGACCAGCGACCCGTCGTGTTCATCGGGCCGTACGAGCACCACTCCAACGAGATCCCGTGGCGCGAGTCGATCGCCGACGTCGTGACGATCCGCGAGGACGCCGACGGCGGGGTGTCCCAGGAGCACCTGCGTGAGCGGCTCGAGGAGTTCGCCGACCGACCGCTGCTCATCGGCTCCTTCAGCGCGGCCTCGAACGTGACCGGCATCGTGAGTGACACGTACGGCATCTCCACGCTGCTCCACCAGCACGGCGCCCTCGCGTTCTGGGACTTCGCGGCCGCCGCACCCTACGTCGACATCGAGATGACCGCGCCCGCGGAGGGCGACCCGCTGGCCTACAAGGACGCGATCTTCCTCTCGCCGCACAAGTTCATCGGCGGCCCGTCGACGCCCGGGGTGCTCGTCGCGCGACGTGAGCTGTTCACCAACCGGGTGCCGGTCGTGCCCGGCGGCGGCACCGTCGCCTACGTCAACCCCGAGGACCACGCCTACCTCGCCGACCCCGCCCACCGCGAGGAGGGCGGCACCCCGGCGATCATCGAGGCAGTGCGGGCCGGCCTGGTCTTCCAGCTCAAGGAGGCCGTGGGGGTCAGGACGATCCGGGCCCACGAGGAGCGCCTGCTGGCCCGCGCGGTGCAGGCCTGGCGCGAGGAGCCGTCGATCGAGGTGCTCGGCAACCTCGACGCGCCGCGGCTGTCGATCGTCTCCTTCGTCGTACGCGCACCGTCGGGCCACTGGCTCCACCACAACTTCGTCGTCGCCGTGCTCAACGACCTCTTCGGCGTGCAGGCGCGCGGCGGGTGCTCGTGCGCCGGCCCCTACGGCCACCGGCTGCTCGGCATCGACCTCGAGCGCTCGCACGAGTTCGAGCGCGAGATCACCGGCGGCTGTGAGGGCATCAAGCCGGGCTGGGTGCGGGTCAACTTCAACTACTTCCTGTCCGACGCCGTCGCCGACTACGTCGTGGATGCCGTGCGCCTCGTCGCGCGTGACGGCTGGCGCCTGCTCGGCGACTACCTGTTCGACCCGCTGACCGGTCGGTGGCGCCACCGCGACGGGTTGGTCGAGCCCCCGATCCGGCTCGGCGCGGTTCGGTACGCCGACGACGGGTCGATGGTGGTGCCGCGCTCGGACGCCCGCGGTGGTGAGGAGCTCCTCGCCGAGCACCTGCGCGACGGTGCAGCCATCCTCGCGGCCGCCACGCCCCCCGACCTGTCGCAGCACGCGGCCGGTCTCTCACCTGACTTCGAGCACCTGCGCTGGTTCGACCTGCCCGAGAGTGCGATCTCGCGGTGAGCGACGGGTTCGGCGGTGGGACGCCCGGTGGCGGCGCACCGCTTCCGCTCGGGGAACCGGTCTCCGGCTGGTCCGAGCGGCCCTGGCCACCCGGCGCCACGCTGGTCGGCCGCACCGCGGTGCTCGAGGTGCTGGGCGCGGGGCACGTCGACGACCTCACACGGCCTGGCACGGCACCGACGAGGCGCACTGGGCCTACCTGCCGCTGGAGCGTCCGCGGGGCCGGGACGAGGTCGCGCAGGTCGTCGCGACGATGGTCGGCGACCCGGGCTGGGTGACCTACGCCGTGGTGGTGAGCGGTCGGGCCACGGGGGTGCTGTCGCTGATGCGCGTCGACCCGCCCCACGGGGTGGTCGAGATCGGCGCGGTCGTCTTCGGCACCTCGCTCGTGCGAACGGTCGCCTCGACCGAGGCGCAGCGGCTGCTCATGGGGCACGTGTTCGACGACCTGGGCTACCGGCGGTTGGAGTGGAAGTGCGACGCGCTCAACACCCCGTCGCGGGTCGCCGCCCTTCGGCTCGGCTACACCTTCGAGGGCGTCTTCCGGCAGGCGATGGTCACCAAGGGCCGCAACCGCGACACCGCGTGGTTCTCGGTGCTCGACGGTGAGTGGCCCGCGGCTCGGGCGCGCCTGGACGCCTGGCTCGACCCGGCGAACTTCGACCCAGCGGGGGTCCAGCGGCGACGTCTCGCCCGCTGACGCCGCATCGGTGAGGCAAAGGGGTGCCGGACCCCGATTTCCCGACACGCCTGTCAGGAAGCCCGCGTCACGTGTCGCCGTCCCCACGTCGGACGGCCCGGACCACGACGTCCTGCAGGATGCCGTGTCCGCCTCCGGTGCCGTCGAGGGTGCGGGTGTGCTCCCCGGCAGTGACGACGTCCCAGACGGCGGGGTCGAGTCGGGCAGTGATGCTCTGCGCGGTGACCCTCGCCTCGGCGGGCGGCTGGTGGTCGTGCTGTGCGCCGTGACCCTCGTGACCCCGGGGCCGTTCGTGCCCGGTGTGCAGGTGTCCCACGATCAGCAGCGACCCGCCCGGGGCCACCCAGCCGGAGAGCCGGTCGTAGAACGCGAGCTGGGGCATCGCCGGGTGGGCGTAGTGCGTCGTCACGAGGTCGTGGGTCTGCGTGGGTTCCCACGAGCCCAGGTCGGCCCGCACCCACCGGATCCGGTCGTCGACGCCCTCGGCGACGGCCCGCTCGGCGGCTCGGGCCAGGGGCTCGGCGGCGATGTCGACCGCCGTGACCTGCCACCCGGCCCGGCCGAGCCAGATCGCCTCGGCGCCTTCGCCGCAGCCCGCCTCCAGTGCCGTACCGGGGATGAGGGCGCCGGCCTCGGTGACCAGGTAGGGGTTCGGTGGGAGCCGGTGCCCGACAGCCGAGCCGGCCGCAGCCTGTTCGTAGTGCCTGTCCCAGTAGGCCTGGTCGAACTCGTGGCGAGTGGGCTCGCCGTGGGGCGGGTGCAGCACCTGGGTGCGCGTCACGGCATCCGGGGTGATCGGGCCGTAGACGTGTGGAAAGCGCTCTCCCGTGACCATGTTCGCGACATCCCACTGGAGAGGTGCGGTGAGCCGCTCCGGGTCGACGGTGAGCAGGAGGAGGTCACCGGCGTACGACGCGTAGTAGCGGCTCAGCACGCCTGCGACCTGCTCGGGTGTCGAGCAGTGGATGAAGCCCTCCTCCTCGAGCGTGCGCCCGAGGGTCGACCGCCGGTACTCGCCGGTGCGCAGCGCCTCCTCCCAGTGCGCCACCTCGGCAAGGTGCAGGACGGGGTCGGTGCTCATTCGACTCCCTCGGCGCCCAGGGCGGTGACCAGCGGGACGAGGTCGGCGATCGAGTCGACGACGCGGGTGGGCCGGTAGGGGAAGTGCTCGACCTGGTCGGGTCGGGTGGAACCGGTCGAGACGAGCACGGTGCGCAGGCCGGCCTCGAGGCCGCTGATGATGTCGGTGTCCATCCGGTCGCCGACCATGACGGTGGTCTCGGAGTGCGCCTCGAGCCGGTTGAGGGCACTGCGCATCATCAGCGGGTTGGGCTTGCCGATGAAGTAGGGCTGCCGCCCGGTTGCGGTGCTGATCAGGGCGGCGACCGAGCCGGTGGCCGGCAGCAGGCCGGCGGCACTCGGGCCGCTCGGGTCGGGGTTGGTCGCGATGAACCGCGCACCCCCGGCGATCAGCCGGATCGCCTTGGTGATGGCCTCGAACGAGTAGGTGCGGGTCTCGCCGAGCACGACGTAGTCGGGGTCGCGGTCGGTCATCACGTACCCGACGTCGTGCATGGCGGTGGTCAGCCCGGCCTCGCCGACGACGTACGCCGTGCCGCCCGGCCGCTGGTCGGCGAGGAAGTCGGCGGTGGCGAGCGCGGAGGTCCAGATCGCCTCCTCGGGTACGTCGATCCCGCTGCGCGACAACCGGGCCCGCAGGTCGCGGGGGGTGTAGATCGAGTTGTTGGTCAGCACGAGGAAGGCACGGGCGGAGGACTTGAGCGCCTCGATGAACTCGGCTGCTCCCGCGATGGGGTCGTCCTCGTGCACCAGGACGCCGTCCATGTCGGTGAGCCAGGTGTCGATCCGCCGGGTGGTGGTCACCCGCCCATTGTGGCGTCCGCTGCGTACATTTCCCGTATGCCGTCCGCCTCCCCCCAACGTGGTCCCACCTCCTCCCGGGTCCGGCCCGCCGTCCCGGGCGACGTGCCCGTCATCCTCAGGCTGGTCCGCGAGCTCGCCGAGTACGAGAAGGCGCTGCACGAGGTCGACGCGTCGGAGTCACACCTGGGGGACGCGCTGTTCCCCGTGGGGCGGGAACCCGCGGCATTCGCCCACGTCGCCGAGGCGGACGGCGAGGTCGTGGGGTGCGCGATCTGGTTCCTGTCCTTCTCGACGTGGACCGGCACGCACGGCATCTGGCTCGAGGACCTGTACGTCACGCCGGCGCAGCGCGGCTCGGGCCTGGGGCAGGAGCTGTTGCGCACGCTGGCCGCGACCTGCGTCGAGCGGGGCTACCACCGCCTCGAGTGGTGGGTCCTCGACTGGAACACCCCGAGCATCGGGTTCTACGAGTCGATCGGCGCGGTGGCCCAGGACGAGTGGACGCGCTTCCGGCTCGACGGGGGCCAGCTCGACCGGCTCGCGGCGACGCCCGGCTAGCCACCGCGTGCCGGCGCCGACCAACGGGGTCAGACCCGTTCGAGGCCCTCGTGGACCAGGGTGAGGCTCTCAACGGCGATCTCGGTGCCCCCGGCCCTCAGACCGGTGATCTCGAGCTTGGAAGGCCAGGCGTTCTCGAGGTGGAACCTCGCCACGGCACGACCCTGGGCGTCGAACAGTGCGAGCTCCACCGCGCGGCGGGGCTGGCCCACGGGCACCGGGTCGCGCATCCACTGCTCGAAGGTGAGGTCGGTGGTCAGCCCGCGGGTCACCGTCACCTCACCGGGCTTGAGCCGACCGGGCAGCCGGCGGGTGGTGCCCGGGTCGCCGCCCTCGCGGACCTCGATGACGTCGCGCTCCCACCCCAGGCCGGTGACCTCGGTGAGCATGCTGACTCGAACCCCGTCGAGCTCCAGGCCGAAACTGTGGCCGACCGCTGCGTCGTGCTCCCTGCGTCCGGGCATCGTCGCCCCCTGTCTCGTTCGCGAACCTGTCCTCGCAGGGTCCCAGCGGCACCCCAGGTCGTCAACGCCCGGATGCCGGGTGGCCCCCGGCCGCCGCCGTCCGGTCGCGGCGTTCGAGCGGACGTCACCGGCGGCTGACACCATGGGGTGATGGGCAGCCCGCTGGATGCCGTGACGTGGCCGGTGCGCACCACCCGGCTGAGCCTGCGTCGAGTCACCGCCGATGACCTCCACGCGACCTGGGAGTACCGGCGTCTCGCCGAGGTCGGTCGGTGGCTCACGTCCGCCCCCTTGACGATCGAGGAGTACCGCGCCAAGTTCGCGGACCCCGACCGACTCGCCATCGTGCTGGTCGTCGAGCTGAACGGCGCGGTCATCGGCGACCTGATGGTCAAGGTCGGGGACGCCTGGGCCCAGACCGAGGTCAAGGAGCAGGCACACCAGGTTCAGGCCGAGCTCGGCTGGGTGCTCCACCCCGACCACACCGGCCACGGGTATGCCACCGAGGCCGTGAGCGAGCTGCTCAGGCTGTGCTTCGACGAGCTCGGCCTGAGGCGGCTCACGGCCGACTGCTTCGCGGGCAACGAGGCGTCGTGGCGCCTCATGGAGCGGGTCGGGATGCGGCGCGAGATCCACACCCTGCGGGAGTCGCTGCACCGGTCGGGCGAGTGGCTCGACGGCCTGGGCTACGCCCTGCTGGCCGACGAGTGGCGCGAGGGGAACTGAGCGACTCGTGCGAGTCCCCGGCGCTTCTCAGCCGCCGGGGCGCCGAAGAACCGCTAGGGAAGTCGCACGAGCTCGAGAATCCTCAGGACCTCGGGACGTTGGCCTCGAGCTCGGCGAGCCAGGCGCGCGCGCCGGCATCCGACGGCATCCGCCAGTCACCACGTGGCGACAGCGACCCCCCGGCGACGACCTTGGGGCCGTTGGGGATGGCCGAGCGCTTGAACTGGTTGGCGAAGAAGCGCGTGACGAAGACCTCCATCCAGTGGCGGATGGTGGCGAGGTCGTAGGCGGGCCGCGCGCCCTCGGGGTAGCCGGCCGGCCACGCGCCGCGACCGGCATCCGACCAGGCGTGCTCGGCGAGGAAGGCGATCTTGCTCGGCCGGTAGCCGCGGCGCAGCACGTGGAAGAGCGTGAAGTCCTGCAGGGCGTAGGGACCGACCGAGTCCTCGGTCGACTGGATCCTCTCGCCCTCCTTGGTGGGCACCAGCTCCGGGCTGATCTCCTGGTCGAGGATCTCGAGCAGGGTCGTAGTTGACCGGCTGGTCGAACTGTCCCGACGAGACGACCCAGCGGATGAGGTGCTGCATCAACGTCTTCGGCACACCGGTGTTGACCCCGTAGTGCGACATCTGGTCGCCGACGCCGTAGGTGCACCAGCCCAGGGCCAGCTCGGACAGGTCGCCGGTGCCGAGCACGATGCCGCCGCGCTGGTTGGCCGCCCGGAACAGGTAGTCGGTGCGCAGCCCGGCCTGCACGTTCTCGAAGGTGACGTCGTAGACCTCCTCGCCCCGGCCGAACGGGTGGCCGAGGTCGGTCAGCATCTGGGTCGCGGCCGGGCGGATGTCGAGCTCCTCCCAGGTGATGCCGAGCGACTCCATCAGGTGGATGGCGTTGCTCTTGGTGCCGGCACTCGTCGCGAAGCCGGGCATCGTGAAGCCGAGGACGTGGGTGCGCGGCAGGCCCAGCCGGTCGCACGCCTTGGCCGCGACGATCAGGGCGTGGGTGGAGTCGAGGCCCCCGGACACGCCGATGACGATCGTCGGCATCCGGGCCGGGTCGCCGCCACCGATGGCGCGCATCCGCTGCTCGAGCCCGGACACCTGGATGTTGTAGGCCTCGTAGCAGTCGAGTGCCAGGCGTGCCTCGTCGTCCGGCACGAACGGGAAGCGGTCGACCGCGCGGCGCAGGCCGAGGTCGCCGGAGGGCGGGCGCAGCTGGAACGGCACGACCCGGAACCCGCCCTCGTCGGCCGCGTACGCGTCGGCGTTGTCGCCGAAGCTGCCCTGGCGCAGCCGCTCCTGACGCAGCTGGTCGAGGTCGACGTCGACGACCGTGCGGCGCGGGCCGTCGGGGAAGCGCTCGGACTCGCCGAGCAGGGCGCCCATCTCGTAGACCATCGTCATGCCGTCCCACGAGAGGTCGGTCGACGACTCACCGGCGCTCGCGGCGGCGTACAGGTAGGCGGCGTTGCAGCGGGCGCTGGCCGAGCGGGCGAGCAGGTGCCGGTCCTCGGCGCGGCCGACGGTGATCGGCGACGCCGACAGGTTGAGCAGCACGGTGGCACCGGCGAGCGCGGCCTCGTGGCTCGGCGGCACCGGTACCCACATGTCCTCGCAGATCTCGACGTGCACCGCGAGGTCGGGCAGGTCCTCGGGGGTGAAGATCAGGTCGGGGCCGAACGGGATCTCGCCGTCGACGTCGGCGCCGGGCCAGTGCGGCCGCACGAGGAACTCGCCCTGGTGCCCGGCCCCGGAGGCGAAGTGCCGCTTCTCGTAGAACTCGCGGTAGTTGGGCAGGAAGGACTTCGGGGCGACACCGAGCACCTCCCCGCGATGGATGACGACCGCGCAGTTGTAGAGGCGGTTGCCGTGCCGGACCGGCGCCCCCACGACGACGAGGGGGAGCAGCTTGGCGGTGGCCTCGGCGATGGTGACGACCGCGCCGTCGACCGCCTCGAGCAGGACGTCCTGCATGAGCAGGTCGTCGATGGCGTAGCCGGACAGTGCCAGCTCGGGGAAGAGCGCCACCGCCACGCCCTCGTCGTGGCACTCCTTGGTGGTGGTGATCACCCGCTCGGCGTTCGTGGCGGGGTCGGCCAGGGCAACGGGCAGGGTGCACGCGGCGACCCGGGCGAACCCCTGGGCGTAGGCGTTGCGGAAGTCCATGCCCCGAGCCTATTGCTCCGGGTGCCGGGGCGAGGTCAGCTCAAGGGTCGGAGGAACCGGGGTCATGGCACCGGTCCTTCCGACCTCTGTCGTGCGGACACCCGTCTGGGTCAGGAGGGCTGCCGCGGCCATGCCCTCACTCGTCACGGGGTGAGCAGGATCTTGCCGAGGGCTCGCCGCTCCTCGACCGCCGTGAGGGCCGCGACGACGTCCTCCAGGTCGCGCACCTCGCCGATCACCGGGTCGATCGCGCCCGACTCCAGCAGCGGCACGAGGTCGTCCCACTGCTGGCGCAGGAAGCCCGGGCCCGGGCCGCCGCGGCCGGTCCACCACGCACCCCACCCCACGCCGACGACCGAGATGTTTCCCAGCAGCAGCCGGTTGACCTTGACCTCGGGGATGGAGCCGGCGGTGAACCCGATGACGAGAACCCGGCCACCGGGCGACAGCGACCGCAGCGAGTCGGTGAAGCGGTCACCGCCGACCGGGTCGACCACGACGTCGACGCCACGTCGGCTGGTCAGCTCGGACACGGCATCCCGGAACCCCTCGGCGAGCACGACCTCGTGCGCCCCGGCCGCCCTGGCCACCTCCCCCTTGTCCTGCGAGGACACCACCGCCACGACCCGGGCACCCCACGCGGCGGCCAGCTGGACGGCGGCCGTGCCGATGCCGCCGGCGGCGCCGTGCACGAGCACCGTCTCGCCCTCGCGGAGGCGGCCGCGCTCCTTGAGGGCGAAGTGGCAGGTCAGGTAGTTCATCGGCAGGGCCGCCCCCTGCTCGAAGGTGACCGAGTCGGGCAGCGGGAAGACCATCGCCGGGTCGGCCTCGACGACCTCGGCGAAGCCACCGAGGAAGGGGAAGGCGGCGACCCGGTCGCCGGCGGCGAACCCGCTGCTGGCCGGTGCCGACCGCACCAGCCCGCCCACCTCCGACCCGGGCACGAACGGGAGGTCGGGAGTGACCTGGTACCGGCCACGGGTGAGCAGCACGTCGGGGAAGCAGATGCCGGCCGCGGCGACCTCGATGACGACGCCGTCGCCGCCGGGCTCGGGCAGGTCGACCACCTCCACGGCATCGGGTCCGTCGAGTCGGGTCACCTGGGCTGCGCGCACCCAGTCATCGTAGGGAGCGTGAACTCTGTGTGACATCACACCGAAAGCCGCGCGCGGCGGGAATGCACGCCGGGGGGCCGCGCGCTGCACCACGAGTGCCCCAACCCCGCCACGCCTCGCTCGCCACCCTCGCCCTGATCCTGGGTGGCGTCGCCATCGGCACGACCGAGTTCGTGACGATGGGCCTGCTGCCCGACATCGCGGCGGGGGTGGGCGTCGACATCCCCTCGGCGGGGCACACCATCTCGGCCTACGCCGCCGGTGTCGTGATCGGGGCTCCGTTGCTCGCGGTGCTCGCCGCGACCTGGCCGCGCAAGGCGCTGCTCATCGGGCTGATGGCCGCGTTCACGGTCGGCAACGTGCTGAGCGCCCTCGCCCCGAGCTACGGCCTGCTGGTCGCGTCGCGCTTCCTTGCCGGCCTGCCCCACGGAGCATTCTTCGGCGTCGCAGCCCTGGTGGCCGTCGACCTCGCGGTCCGGGGCCAGGCCGGCCGCGCCGTCGGGAAGGTGATGCTCGGCATCCCGATCGCCAACGTGCTCGGCGTCCCCGGCGCCACCTGGCTCGGGCAGGCCCTCGGCTGGCGTTCGGCCTACTGGCTCGTGTCCCTCATCGGCGTCGCGACCATCGCGCTCATCGGGTACGCCGTGCCGCACCTGCCGCGCGACCTCACCCGCACCGTGCGCAACGAGCTCAGCGCGCTGACCAGCCTTCAGGTCTGGCTCACCCTCGGTGTCGGTGCGGTCGGCTTCGGCGGCATGTTCGCGATGTACTCCTACATCGCGCCCACGGTGACGGAGGTGACCGGGCTGCCGGCCTCCGCCGTGCCCGTCTTCCTGCTCGTCTTCGGCCTGTTCGGCTTCGTCGGCAACCTCGTCGCGGGGCGGATGGGTGACTGGTCGGTCATCCGGTCGGTCGTCATCGGCATGGCCGGCCTGGGCGTCTCGCTGGCCCTGTTCGCCCTCGCCGCGCCGTACGCCGTGGCGGCGCTGGTCGTGCTCGCACTCATCTCGGTGCTGGCGTCGGTGCTCGTCATCAACCTCCAGCTGCGGCTGATGCAGGTGGCCGGCACCGCCCAGACCCTGGCGGCGGCGAGCAACCACGCCGCGCTGAACCTCGCCAACGCCCTCGGCGCCTGGCTCGGTGGCGTCGTCATCGCCGCCGGATGGGGGTACACCGCACCGTCGTGGGTCGGCGCGGGGCTCGCCGTGCTGGGCCTGGGCATCCTCGCCGTCTCCGTGCTCGTGCACCGCCGCGACCACCCGGACCGCGCGACCCTGCGCCCGGTCGGGCCCGCCGACACCTCGCCTGACGCCGAGATCGTCGCGAAGGTCACCTGACCGCGGCGGCCGGCGTACGCCATCCGTACGCTGGCGTCATGCCGAGCACCGTGACGTGCCGGGTCGAGGGCGGCGTCGCCCAGGTCCGGCTCAACCGCCCAGACAAGCTCAACGCGCTGACCCTCGACACGCTCGAGGAGCTCGTGACCACCGCCCGGGACCTCTCCCGCGACCGCACCCTGCGGGGGGTGGTGATCGGTGGTGAGGGTGAGTCGTTCTGTGCCGGGCTCGACTTCGCCACGGTGCTGAGGAACCCGCCGCGGGTGGCGCGCTCGTTCGTGCCGAACCCGTTCCGGGGCACCAACCTGTTCCAGGAGGCCTGCTGGGCCTGGCGCCGGGTGCCGGTTCCGGTCGTGGCCGCGGTGCACGGGCACTGCTACGGCGGCGGGCTGCAGATCGCGCTCGCGGCCGACCTGCGGATGACCACCGCCGACGCCCAGTGGTCGGTCATGGAGGCCAAGTGGGGGCTGGTGCCCGACATGAGCGGCGTGCAGGCCCTGTCGCAGCAGGTGCGGATGGACGTCGCGAAGCGGTTGACGATGACCGGCGAGGTGGTGAGCGGCGAACGGGCCGTCGAGCTGGGCCTCGCGAGCGAGGTGCACGACGAGCCGTTCGTCGCGGCGACCCGGTTCCTCGAGCAGGTGGCCCAGCGCTCACCGGATGCCGTCGCGGCCACCAAGCGGCTCTTCGGGCGCACCTGGTCGGCCAACGACCGGCGCACCTTCGCCCGCGAGCGCCTCGAGCAGGCCCGGCTGCTGGCCACGAAGAACACGACGATCGCGCGGGAGGCGGCGATGCAGCGTCTCGCGCCGGTCTTCGAGCCCCGCCGCCGATGACGTCCGGGGCGGGGTCACCCGACGTCCGGCACGTCACGTGCACCCTCTGCGAGGCGATGTGCTCGCTCGAGGTGCGACTCGACGGTGACGGCGCGATCGCCTCGGTGCGCGGCCACGAGGCCGACCCGCTCTCGCGGGGCCACATCTGCCCCAAGGCCTTCGCCCTGCAGGACGTGCACGAGGACCCCGACCGGTTGCGTCGACCGGTGCGCCGAACGCCCGACGGTGGCTGGCGCGAGGTGTCGTGGGACGAGGCGATCGAGCTCGCGGCGTCGCGGCTCACGGCGGTGCAGCGTGAGCACGGCGACGACGCCCTCGCCGTCTACCTCGGCAACCCCAACGTGCACAGCCTCGGCGCGCTGACGCACAACACCACGCTGGTCCGCCTGCTGCGCACCCGGAACCGCTTCTCCGCCACGTCGGTCGACCAGCTGCCGCACCAGGTCGTGGCGTGGGCCCTCTACGGCCACCAGTTCCTGCTCCCGGTGCCCGACATCGACCGCACCGACCTGCTCGTGCTGGTCGGCCACAACCCGATGGCGTCGAACGGGTCGCTCTGGACCGTACCTGACTTCCCCCAGCGCCGACGCGAGCTCGCTTCTCGCGGAGGGCGACTCGTCGTGATCGACCCGCGTCGCACCGAGACCGCCAGGATCGCCGACACGCACCACTTCGTGCGCCCCGGCACGGATGCCGCGGTGCTCCTGGCCGTCGTGCGCGAGCTGTTCCTGCTGGACGACGGGGTGGCGCCCGCGGCCTACGTCGACGGCGTCGACCGGGTTCGTGAGGCCGTCGACGGGTTCACGCCCGAGCTCGCCGAGCGGGTCAGCGGCATGCCCGCGGATGCCGTGCGCGCCCTCGCCCGCGACCTCGCCTCGGCGCCCGCCGCCGCCGTCCACGGCCGGATGGGGGTCTCCACCCAGGCCCACGGCGTGGTGTGCCAGTGGGCGGTCCAGACGATCAACGTGCTCACCGGCAACCTCGACCGGCCGGGCGGCACGATGTTCACCACCCCGGCCGTCGACGTCGTCGGGCGCGGCGTGCTCGGGCCCGGCGGCTTCAGCCGACGTCGGTCCCGGGTGCGAGGGCTGCCGGCGTTCGGCGGTGAGCTGCCGGTGTCCGTCCTGGCCGAGGAGATCACCACACCCGGTGAGGGGCAGGTGCGTGCGCTGCTGACGATCGCGGGCAACCCGGTGTCGTCGACGCCGTCCGGGCACCGGCTCGACGAGGCACTGGCCGGTCTCGACGTCATGGTGGCGATCGACTTCTACGTCAACGAGACCACGCGCCACGCGGACGTCATCCTGCCGCCCACGGGTCCGCTCGAGCGCGACCACTACGACCTGGTCTTCCACACCCTCGCCGTGCGCGACACCGCCCGGTGGTCGCCCGCCCTGTTCGAGCCGCCGCCGGGCACCCGGCACGACTGGGAGATCGCGCGCGACCTCGGGGTCGCGCTGCTGCGCGCCCGGTCGAACGGCCTGCGGCGACCGGTGGTCGCGAGCGACCCTGAAGACCGAGGCGCGGTTGCGGCTCACCCCGCGACGGCAGCTCGACGGGCTGTTGCGGTCCTCCGGCGCGCGGTTGTCGGTCGCCAAGCTCGAGGGCATGTCGGCAGGCGCCGACCGCGGGCCCCTGAAGCCCCGGCTCCCGGAGCGGCTCGCCACGGCGAACCAGCGCATCGACCTCGCGACCCCCCTCGTGCTCGACGCCCTGCCGGACCTGCTCACCGAGCTGTCGGCGGACCCCGGCCAGGGCGACGGACGGCTGCTGCTCATCGGCCGCCGCCACCAGCGCGACAACAACTCCTGGCTGCACAACTCCGCCCGGCTGACCCGCGGCCGGGCCCGCCACGCGCTGCTCGCCCACCCCGACGACCTGGCCGTGCGCGGCATCCGAGACGGCGACACCGTGGTCGTGCGGTCGGCGGTCGGAGAGGTGCGCGTCGAGGTGGAGGCCACCGACGACGTCATGCCGGGCGTCGTGTCACTGCCGCACGGCTACGGCCACCGGCGGGCCGGGGTGCGCCTGCGCCACGCCGAGGAGCTGCCCGGGGTGTCGATCAACGACCTCACCGACCCCGCCGTCATCGAGGGGCTGTCGGGCAACGCGGTGCTCAACGGCGTGCCGGTGACCGTCGACCCGCTCGCGGCGGTGGCCCATGACGCCGGATGACGTGCGCCGGCTCGCGCTCGAGCTCCCCGACGTCGTCGAGCGCGACCACCACGGGTTCCCGTCGTTCCGCACCGGAGCGCGCGGGAGGATCTTCGCGACCCTCCCGACCGAGGAGGTCCTGCGGCTGATGCTCGAGCCGGAGTCGATCCGCGAGGCGGTGGCGCAGTGGCCGTGGTGTCGCGAGGGCTGGTGGGGGAAGTCGCTCGCGACCGTCGAGGTGGTGCTCGCCGACGCGGATGCCGTCGCCGTCACCGAGCTGCTCGACGAGGCCCACGCCCGGGCAGGCGCTCGACGACCTCGGTGACGTCGTGACGTCAGGAGCACTTCGCGGGCCCGGGGTGGTCCCGTCGAGTCAGGGCCGTATGCGGCCCTGACTCGACGAAGTGCTCCTGACTTCGCTAGTCGCTCTGGAACTGCTGTGGCGTGGGGTCAGCGCTGGCTCGCACGCAGGCGGTCCATCTCCGCCTGGATCTGGCGCTCGTCGACTCCGGGCGACATCACGTCCCAGACGTGGAACACCACGCCGATACCCCAGCCGAGGATCGGGAAGATCGGCCAGAAGAAGCCGGCACCGGTCACGTACCAGATGACGACCAGCATGGCGTTGACCAGCACGTAGGCCAGCACGTTGGCGCCCAGCCCTCGCCTGGCCTCGATGCGCTTGATGGCGCGCGCCCGCAGCTCGCTCTCGTCGGTCCCGCTGTAGGCCGGACGGTCCTGAAGGTTGTCGGACATGTCGAGACCTCCTCTCCACCCTCCAGTGTCCGACGGCCCGTCGCGACGGGAGCGAAGGTGTCTGCAACGCCACGTCCTTCGAGGGAGCGCTCACAGAGTGCGAGTCGGGTGCTCAGGTGGCTGCCCTGGCGACCACCTCAGCACCCGACACCGGTCAGGCGCGGGTGGTGAGGAGGCTGAGGGCGCGGGTGCAGTGGTCCACCAGGGCGAGTCGGCCGGCGTCCCGCTCGGATGCCGGCAGCGCGGCCCACTGCAGGGCGCGGTCCTCGAGGTAGGCGACCCAGCCGTGCACCACCGGCAGGGCGGCATCCGGCAGGTCGGTGGCGCGCGCGACCACCCCGGCGACGTGCTCGCGCACCGTCTCGACCGGGTCGTCGCCGGCGGCCCGGGCGATGGGGGCCTGACCCAGCACCAGGGCGACGTAGGACGCACGTCGCCGCGCCACCTGGTCGAGGAAGCGCTCGACGACCTGGCGCACCGCGGCCTCGCCGGTGACGCCGTGGTCGGGTGACACGTTGCGCGCCACCCGGCGCCGGGCCGCCTCGACGACCGCCCGGTGGTAGTCGGTCTTGGTCGGGAAGTAGTGGAAGAGCAGCCCGCGCGAGACGCCCGCCTCGGCCGCCACCTCGTCGAGCGACAGCTCCTGCACCGGGCGCTCGACGAACTTGCGCAGCCCGATGCCGACGAGCTGGCGGCGCCGGTCCTCCGGCGTCATCCGCACCCGTGCCGTGGCTGCCATGCTATTGAGCATTGCTCAACAACGGTCTAGGGTCAAGGACATGGACTTCGCACCGTCCCCGCGCGCCGCTGACCTCGCCGCCCGCGTCCGGGCCTTCGTCAGGACCGAGATCGAGCCGGTCGAGCCCGGCATCCTGCGGGACGTGGCCGCGCGCCGCGCCAGGGGTGAGGACTCCTGGCCACCGCCCGCCGTCGTCGCCGAGCTCCAGGCGAAGGCCCGCAGCCAGGGCCTGTGGAACCTCTTCCTCCCGGCCGGGCACGGCGACGCCTACGCCGCCCGGTTCGGCACCGACGGTGGCACCGGGCTCAGCAACACCGACTACGCCGCGGTCGCCGAGGAGACCGGGCGCTCGCCGCTGGCCCCCCTGGTCCTCAACTGCAACGCCCCCGACACCGGCAACATGGAGGTGCTGCTGCGCTACGGCTCGCCCGAACAGCAGCAGGAGTGGCTCGAGCCGCTCCTCGACGGGCGCGTGCGCAGCGCCTTCCTGATGACCGAGCCCGGCGTCGCGAGCTCGGACGCCACCAACATGGAGGCCACGGCGACCCTTGACGGCGACGACGTCGTGCTCGACGGCCGCAAGTGGTGGTCGACCGGCGCCGGTCACCCCGACTGCAAGGTCGGCATCTTCATGGGGCTCACCGACCCCGGTGCCCACCGCCACCGCCAGCACTCGATGGTCGTCGTTCCGCTCCAGTCGCCCGGCGTCACCATCGAGCGGATGCTGACCGCGCTGGGCCAGTACGACGAGCCGCTCGGCCACGGCGAGGTCACCCTGAGCGGGGTGCGCCTCCCTGCCAGCGCGATCCTGGCCGGCCCGGGTCGCGCGTTCGAGATCGCCCAGGGCCGCCTCGGGCCGGGCCGGGTGCACCACTGCATGCGCCTCATCGGGCTGGCCGAGATGGCGCTCGAGCTCGCCTGCGAGCGCTCGAGCAGCCGAGTGGCCTTCGGGAAGCCGATCGCCAACCTCGGCGGCAACCGCGAACGCCTCGCCCGGGCCCGGATCGCCATCAACCAGGCCCGCCTCCTCGTGCTGCACGCCGCCTGGAAGCTCGACACCGTCGGCATCGAGGGTGCCCAGTCGGAGGTCTCCGAGATCAAGGCGGCCGTGCCGCAGATGGCCTGCGACGTCATCGACCTCGCCATCCAGCTGCACGGCGGTGGGGGCATGAGCGAGGACTTCCCGCTCGCCGCCGCCTACGCCGGGGCCCGCAGCCTGCGGCTGGCCGACGGCCCCGACGAGGTGCACCTCGGCGTCGTCGCCCGTCACCTGCTGCGTCCGTACACCGCGCGCGCGGCGGCCGTCGCGGACGTCGCCGAAGGTGACGCACCGGCATCCGCCTCGAGCTCGACCCTGGAGAGCGCCCGATGAGCCGTCGTGTCCTGGTCACCGGAGGCGCGTCCGGCCTCGGCCTGGCCCTCACCGAGCTGATGGTGGCCCGCGGTGACACCGTGCTCGTCGTCGACCTCGCCGAGGAGCGGCCCGACACCGTCCCCGAGGGCGCGGCCTACCGGCGCCTGGACGTGCGCTCCCAGCAGGACTGGGACGCCGCACTGGCCTGGGTGCGCGAGACCTGGGGCGGTCTCGACCTGCTGGTCAACAACGCGGGCGTGGCCACCGGTGGGCGAATCGACGTCGAGGCGATCTCCGACTGGGAACGGGTCGTCGACATCAACCTGCTCGGCGTCGCCCGCGGCTGCCACACGTTCACGCCACTGTTCAAGGAGCAGCGCAGCGGCCACATCGTCAACGTCGCCTCGCTCGCCGGTCTCGTGCACGGCCCCGGCATGGCGAGCTACAACGCGACCAAGGCCGGCGTCGTCGCGATCAGCGAGACGCTGTCCTTCGAGCTCGGGCCCTGGGACATCGACGTCTCGGTGGTCTGCCCCGCGTTCTTCCGCACCAACCTGCACCGGTCGTTCGCGGGCAAGGACGCCGCGATGCAGGAGGCCGGCATGCGCCTGATCACCCAGGCCAAGGTCGACGCCAGGCACATCGCGGCGATCGCCCTCAAGGGCATCGACAGGCGCAAGAAGGTCATCCTGACCGACCGGCTCGGCCACCAGGCCTACCTCTCCAAGCGCTTCGCCCGGCCCCTCTACGACCGGATGCTCACCGCGCAGGCCAGGCGCCTCGCCCGTCGTGCCGGCGCCGACCCGGACGACTTCGTGCCGTGAGCACGGTCACCGGCGCCGCACCGGTGCGCAAGGAGGATGCCTTCGACGTCGCGCACGTCGCGAAATGGTTGCGCGAGAACGCCCCTGGCGAGGTGGCACTCGACGGCACCCCCGAGGTGCAGCAGTTCGTCGGCGGAGCGTCGAACCTCACCTACCTGCTGCGGTACGGCGGCGGTCCGGATGCCGGCGGCCGCGATCTGATCCTGCGTCGCCCGCCGACGGGCACCAAGGCGCGCGGCGCGCACGACATGCGGCGCGAGCACGACATCCAGGCGGCGCTGGCCCCGGTGTTCCCGGCGGTGCCGGGGATGGTCGCGTTCTGCGACGACGACGACGTCATCGGGTCGCAGTTCTACGTGATGGAGCGCCTCGAGGGCACCATCCTGCGCCGCGACGTGCCACCCGAGCTCGGCCTGGACCGCGACGGTGTGGCCGCCTTGTGCCGCACGGCGATCGACACGCTCGTCGCCCTCCACGACGTCGACGTCGAGGCCGCCGGCCTCGCCGACCTCGACCGGGGCGACGGATACGTCCGGCGGCAGGTCGAGGGCTGGTGCGGGCGCTACCGCCGGGCCCGTACCGACGACGTCGGCGACTTCGAGGCGACGATGGCCTGGATCGTGGCGCACGAGCCCCCGGACCGACCGCACGTGCTGATCCACAACGACTTCCGGTTCGACAACCTCGTGCTCGACCTCGCCGACCCGACCAGGATCGTCGGCGTGCTCGACTGGGAGATGGCCACCGTCGGCGACCCGCTGATGGATCTCGGGGCGGCACTGGCGTACTGGGTGCAGGCCGACGACCAACCGGCGTTTCTCGCCGTGCGGCGGCAGCCGACGCACACCCCGGGGATGCTGACCCGGGCCGAGGTCGTCGAGCGCTACTCCGCGGCCCGCGGCCTCGAGGTGACACCCGCGCAGTGGCGCTTCTACGAGGTCTTCGGCGCGTTCCGACTGGCGGTGATCGCGCAGCAGATCTACTACCGGTTCCACCACGGCCAGACGAGCAACCCGACGTACGGGGAGTTCGGCGACGTGGTGCGCTTCCTCGACCAGCACTGCGCCGGGCTCATCGGCGTCCCCTGACCCCACGACCGACCACCAGACCACGTGACCGACTGACCGACCGACCGACCGACCGACCGACAAGGACACCCGCATGCCGACCACCCTGATCACCGGCGCCAGCTCGGGCCTGGGCGCCGAGATGGCGCGCCAGCTCGCCGACCGCGGCTGGGACCTCGCCCTGGCCGCCCGGCGCACCGAACGGCTCGAGGGGCTGCGCGAGGAGATCCTCGCGGCCCACCCCGACCGACGGGTCGAGCTGCGGGCCCTCGACGTCACCGACGACGACCAGGTGTTCGAGGTCTTCCGGGCGTTCCGCGACGACTTCGGCACGATCGACCGCGTCGTGGTCAACGCCGGGCTCGGCAAGGGCGCCCCGATCGGCACCGGCCGTTACGACGCCAACCGGCAGACCGCCATGACCAACTTCGTCGCGGCCCTGGCCCAGACCGAGGCCGCGATGGAGATCTTCCGCGCCCAGAAGCGGGGCCACCTGGTGATGATCTCGTCGGTGTCGGCGATGCGCGGCATGCGCAAGACGGTCACCACCTACGCCGCGACCAAGGCCGGTGTCGCCACGCTCGCCGAGGGCCTGCGCAACGAGATGCTGGGGGAGCCCGACCTCGACATCCGGGTCTCGACGATCTACCCCGGCTACATCCGCTCGGAGATGAACGAGCGGGTCAAGAAGACCCCCTTCATCGTCGACACGAGGTCCGGGGTGCACGCGATGGTCGAGGCCATCGAGAAGGAGAAGGCCAACGCGCTGGTGCCGGCGTGGCCGTGGGTGCCACTCGGCACGGCGATGCGGCACTTGCCGCTGCCCCTCGTCCGCAAGATCATGTGACCGTGGCCCGCGTCCTCGTCACCGCCCACCTCCCGGGTGACGGTCCGGCCCGCCTCGCCGCAGCCGGCCACGACGTGACCTACCGCGACCTCGCGTCAGCCATGCCCCGCGACGAGCTGCTCGCCGCCGTGGCCGGTGTCGACGCGCTGGTCACGATGATGGTCGACCGGGTCGACGCAGCGCTGCTGGATGCCGCCGGCCCGGGTCTGCGGGTCGTCGCCGACGTCGTCGTGGGCTACGACAACGTCGACGTCGCCGCTTGCACCGAGCGCGGGGTGCTCGTGACGAACACCCCCGGGGTGCTCACCGACGCGACGGCCGACGTCGCGATGGCGCTGGTGCTGATGTCCACGCGCGGCCTGGCTGCCGCCGAGCGCCGGGTGCGCACGGGGGAGCCCTGGCAGTGGGACTTCACCGCCGACCTCGGCACCGGCCTGCGCGGGAAGACCCTCGGCATCGTGGGCCCCGGGGCGATCGGCCTCGCAACGGCACGCCGGGCGACGGCCTTCGGCATGGAGATCCTGCTGAGCGGCCGCTCGGCCCCCGACCCCGGCGCGGTCGAGGGGCTGGGCGCGCGCGTCGTCGACCTCGCAGAGCTGCTCACGGCATCCGACGTGGTCTCGCTGCACTGCCCCCTCACCCCGGCGACCCACCACCTGGTCGGCGCCGCCGAGCTGCGGGCGATGAAGCCCACCGCGCACCTCGTCAACACCTCGCGCGGACCGGTCGTCGACGAGGCCGCGCTCGTGGCGGCACTCGAGGCGGGCGAGATCGCCGGGGCCGGGCTCGACGTCTTCGAGGACGAGCCGCGCGTGCACCCCGGGCTGCTGGGCCGCGACGACGTGGTGCTCCTGCCGCACGTCGGCTCGGCGACGGTCGAGACACGCACGGCGATGGCCGACCTCGCGGTGGCGAACGTGCTCGCGGTGCTCGACGGCGCCCAGCCGGTCACGCCCGTGGGCGGCTGAGCCACTCGCGCGCGACGCGCCTCCCGGTACGGCACAGCAGGGCGGCCGCGTCCGCGACCGACCGCCCGGCTCGCTGGTCGGGCCGTGCACCTCGACCGGCACGCCCGCCCAGCCCGAGGCCAGCGCGGCGGCCACCGTCCCCTCACCGTCGTCCGCGACCGGCACGACGACGACCCGGGCGTCGGGTGCGACGTCGAGCAGCCCCGGGCGCACGGCATCCGCCACCTCGAGCGAGGTCAGCGAGCCCGTGAACGCGTCGCTCGCGACGACCATGGTCGACACCGTCACCTCGGCCACGGCACGACCCACTCAGAGGTACCGGTGCATGACGTGCAACCCGACCAGGCCGTGGGTCGCTGAGTCGAAGGCCTCCGGCACCGTGCCCACGACGGTGAATCCGAGGTCACGCCACAGGGCGACCGCAGCGGCGTTGGTCTCGACCACGGCGTTGAACTGCATTGCGGCGTAGCCCTGTTCACGCGCCCACTGCAGAACCCACTCGCCCAGCACGCGACCGACGCCGCGCCCGCGAGCGGACGGCGCGACCATGAAGGATGCCGTCGCCACGTGGCTGCCGCGCGCCGGCCGGTTGGGCCCGGCCTTGGCCGACCCGAGAACCGAACCGTCGTCGTCGACGGACACCACGGTCAGGCCCGGCGGCGGCTCGACCCACAGCTCACGCGCCTCGGCCGAGCCGAGCCCATCGGGGTACGCGTAGCTCTCACCGGCCGCGACGACGTCGACGAGGACCGGGTAGAACGCCGACCAGTCGTCGTCCTCGATGGGCCGGACGAGCACGCCCGGTCAGTCGTCCTCGTGCGGGCGCATGTGCAGCCAGGGCCGGGTCAGCTCGAAGTGCCGACCCGTGATCTCGTCGACCTCGATGGCGATCGTGTTGAACTTTGCGCCCTCGACCCAGGGCCGTAGTGGGAGCAGCTCGACCTCGTCCTCCTCGTGGCCCTCGAGCTGACGCGCCCGACCGCGCACGACGATGCTCGTCGCCTCCTCCTCGCCGAAGTGGTCGATCTCGAACGCGACGTCCGCGTTCATGGTGAGGCCGAGCAGCTTGCTGCCCTCCGCCGTGCGGAAGACGATGCGGCGGCGCTCGTCGACGGCGTAGTTGATCGGCACCAGGTGGACCTCGTCGGCGAGGTGGAACGCGAGTCGGCCGAACTCCTCGTCGTGGAGCATCTGCCAGCAGGTGTCCTCGGGGATGGGGGTGACGGGTGAGTGCTCGGACATGCGGGCCTCCTGCGCGGGGGGTTCGTGCCACGAATCTAATTGCTCGCGGGCCGCGCGGCACGTCGCAGAGATGGTTCTCACGCGTCGAGGCCCGCAGCGCTGACCGGACCCGCCCCGAGTGGGTGGCGTTCGCGACGTGAGTCCGTCGAGGTGGTCGTCATCGGAGCCGGACCGGGCGGCGACGGCCGACGCGGCCTCCGACGGCCGCTGGGTCGTCCACCTCGACGACGGCGGCACGGTCGAGGCCGACCACGTCATCGTCGCCACCGGCAACAACGACACCCCGGAGGCGCCCGACTGGCCCGGCCTGAGCACCTTCACCGGCGAGGTCGTGCTCACCCGGGACTACCGCAACGGACGTCCGTTCGCCGGCCGTGACGTGCTCGTCGTAGGGCAACACCGGCGCCGCCGGCGGGTTCACCGGCTACACCACCCCGATCTCGGGCATGCTGGCGGGAGCTGCGGATCGACGCCGAGAGGATCGCTGCGGCGGTCAGCCGGGAAGGCGCTCGGTCTCCAGCGTGAAGCGGTGCTCCCGCAGCCGGTCGACGAGCGGGGCACCCAACGCGGTCGCAGGCGTGAGTACGCCCGCGGCATCCGGGAGCCGTTCGCCGTCCTCGACGAGGCTGAGCGCCACCTGGCCCAACATGTACGCGGTTCCCAGGTAGCCCGGGTCGTAGGGAACCGTCACCGTGGTCGCGGTACCGCGCGCCGTTCGTCGCCTCCGCGATGACGTCCACCTTCAGGCGGCCCTTCTCCTGGGCCTCGAGGCTCGGCCCCTCCCCGGGCTTCGGCAGGACCCGGTCCAGGACCGCCCGCGTCGGACCGAAGGCGAGGCCGGCCAGCCCGACGACCAGGGCCGCCGAGGCCACTGCGGCGGTAAGGGCACCACGGGCGCCGGCTCCGAAGTCCGTGTACTCGACGTAGCGGAACCCCTTGCCGTAGCCCAGCAGCGAGGCGGACCGAGCCACGATGCGGGAGTTGAACGCAGCCATGACGAACGGCCCGGTGAAGTGGCCGTTGTCGGCATCCCGCTTCACGGGGGACGCCTTGGTCACCGTGTCGACCAGCCCGCCCAGACCGCCCGTCGTGCGCGCCGGGCCGGATGCCGTGCCGCCGGCTGGGCGCGGGGGTCGCCCGCCCTGGGCCAGGGCCCACGGGTCGCCGACCACGCGGCGGGCGGCCTTGTCGACCTTGAGCTCGTCGACCTGGGTGCGGGCGGAGTCGACGGTGCCGCCGCTGAACCCGCCCTTGAGGGTGCGCACCGCGAGGTGGGTGCGGCCCAGCTCGGCGCCGTCGGCCCGGGCCGCCTCGGCGGTCAGCCAGCACCCCGAGGTCGCTCGGGATCGAGTCGAAGCCGCAGGCGTGGATGATCCGGGCGCCGGTGCGCTGGGCGGTCTCGTGGTTCGCGGCGATGCTGCGGTGCACGAAGAGCACCTCGCCGGTGAGGTCGCAGTAGTGGGTGCCCGCCTCGGCGCAGGCGGCGGCAGAGCGCGACGCCGTACTTCACGTAGGGCCCGACGGTCGTGACGACGACGCGGGCGCGGCCGGCGAGGTCGGCCACCGCCTGCTCGTCGGTGGCGTCAGCGACGATCAGGGGCCACTCCTGCGCGGCGGGCCCGAGCTCCGCGGCGACGTCACGCAGCCGGCTCAGCGAGCGACCGGCCAGGGCGATGCGCACCCGCGGGCCGGCCTCAGCGGCGAGGTGCCGCGCGGTGAGCCGCCCGACGAACCCCGTCGCGCCGAACAGGACGATGTCGAACTCTCGTGCTTGCGCGCTCATCCGCTCACCCTAGGGCGCACTCCGGACCGCCGGGTCCGGCACAGTGTGCTGATGAGCGCCACACCCACCGTCCTGGCCGTCGTCCAAGCGGGCGGGAAGGGTTCGCGCATGGACGTGCTCACGCGCGAGCGCGCCAAGCCCACGCTGCCCTTCGGGGGCTGCTACCAGCTGGTCGACATCGCCCTGTCGAACCTCGTGCACAGCGGCATCAGCGACGTCTGGCTCTCGGTGCAGTACCAGGCCGGCTCACTGCACCGACACCTCGCCGCCGGGCGGCCCTGGGACCTCGACCGGACCCGCGGGGGCCTGCGCTGGATGCAGCCGGAGGAGGGCGGCGGGTCGGCGGCGCAGGACGGCTTCTCCGCGGGCAACGCCGACGACCTGGCGCGCTTCGCCGACTCGATCCGCCGGTTCGGCGCCGACGCCGTCGTGGTGACGAGCACCGACCAGGTGTGGGCCCTCGACCTGCGCCCGGTGCTCGCCGCCCACCTCGAGCGGGGCTCGGACTGCACGATCGTCACGACGCAGGTGTCGCGCACCCAGGCGGCGGAGAAGGACGTCATCACGGTGGGGCGCGGGTCACGCGTCACCGGCGTCGACCACAAGCCCGACGACCCGTCGGGCACGACGATCGCCGCCGAGGTGTTCGTGTTCCGGCCCGAGGCGCTCCTGCTCGCGCTCGACGACCTGCGCCGCGAGCTGAGCCACGACGGCGACGGCAGCACCGGCATCGGGGACTTCGGCGAGCACCTGCTGCCCCGGCTCGTCCGGGACGGCACGGTGCACGCCTGGCCGCTCGACGGCTACTGGGCCGACCTGGGCACCCCGGCGTCCTTCCTCACCGCGCACCGTGACCTGCTGGCCGGGCGGGTGGACGCCGTGGGCCGGGCGGACTGGCCGGTGCTCACCCGCTGGCCCGAGCTGCCGGCCGCCCGGGTCGACGCCGGGGCCGTGCTGGAGGACGTCGTCGTCAGCGCGGGCTGCCGGGTGCGCGGCACGGTGCGGCGCAGCGTGCTCGGCCCCGGGGTGGTCGTCGAGGCCGGCGCGGTGGTCGAGGACTGCGTGCTCTTCTCGGGCGTGCAGGTCGGCCGGGACGCGCACGTCGTGACGGCCCTGCTCGACGAGAACGTGCGGGTGGGCGCCGGCGCACGTGTCGGGGAGCCGACCCGCGCCACGCGCGCGCACGACGACCACATCGCGGTGGTGGCCCGCGACTCGGTGGTCGGCCGGAACGCCACGATCCCCGCGGGGGCGCGCCTCGAGCCCGGCACCACGGCCTGACCCGAGCGCGATGTACCCCATCGACCAATTGGTCAGCTGTCGGGTAAGCCCCTGACCCGAAGGCGATGTACCCCCATCGACCTATTGGTCGCTGTGGGTACGCCAGCACGTCTCCTCAGGGGACGACGACGACCTTGTGGGCCGTGCGGTCCGAGCGCAGCGCCTCGAGCGCCCGGCCGTCGTCCCCGAGCGCGAACCGGTGCGTGATGAGCCCGTCGGTGCGGGCCCGGCCGGCCTGCAGCGCGGCGATCGCCGCCGGGAACGAGCTGATCTCGGCGAACGAGCCCTTGATCGTCAGTTCACGCCGGGGATGGGCACCTCGCGCACGGTGAAACGGCGGGGCGCGTCGTAGACGACGGCCCTCATCGCGGTGCTCCACGCGGTCCGCCGCGCGACACGGGTCAGGAACCGGTCGTCGGGTACGCGGCGGCGACGGTGGCGGCGTACCGCGCCCGGATCTCGGCACCGCGGCCGACGTCCCCGGGCTCGACCGTGACGTCGACGTCGACCTCCCAGCGCGGCGGGTGCTCGCCGCCGGACAGCGCCCAGGCCGCCTGCCGGGCCGCGCCCACGGCGACGTACTCGCCCGGGCTCGGGCACCGCGACCGGCACGCCGAACAGGTCGGGGGCGATGTCCTGCACGGCGCTCGACGCGGCCGCGCCGCCGATGAGGAGCACCCGCTGCGACCGGGCACCCGACGGCGCGCACCGCGTCGACCGCGGCGGCGAGGCCGAGCAGCATGCCCTCGACGACCGCGCGGGCGAGGTTCTCCGGGGTCGCGTTCGCGCGGGTGATGCCGTGGAGCAGCCGGTGGCCGACGGCAGGTTCGGTGTGCGCTCGCCGTCGAGGAAGGGCAGGAGGGTGAGCCCACCGGCGCCCGGCGCCGCGGCGAGCGCCAGGCGGTCGAGCCCGGCGAGGTCGGTGCCGAGCATCGCGGCTCCGGCGGTGAGCACCCGCGCGGCGTTGAGCGTGCACACGAGCGGCAGGAAGCCGCCCTCGGCGTCGGCGAAGGACTGCGACGCTGCCCGAGGGGTCCGCCGAGGCGCGGTCGTGACGGGCGAAGGCCGTGCCGCTGGTGCCGAGCGACACGACGACGTCGCCGGGGGCCAGGCCGAGCCCGAGGGCCGCCCCCATGTTGTCGCCGGTGCCGGCCGCGACGGCGAGCCCGGTCGTCGTGTGCCCGACGACCTCGGCCGGCGCAGCGACCCGCGGGGTGGCGAGGTCGGTGCCGGTGGCCAGCCGCAGGAGGTCGCGGCGGTACTCGCGGGTGCCGGCCGACCAGTAGCCCGTGCCGGAGGCGTCACCCCGTCGGTGGTCCAGCCGCGGGACCGTCGCGCCGTCGCGAGGATCCGGCCGGTCAGCCAGTCGTGCGGGAGGACGCAGGTCGCGGCCCGCGCGGCGTGTCGGGCTCTGCGGTCGCGACCCAGCGCAGCTTGCTCACGGTGGTCGCCGCGACGGGGACCAGCCCGGTGGCGTCGGCCCATGCCTGGGCCCCGAGCTCGTCGACGAGGTCGCGGGCGGCCTGCGCCGAGCGGGTGTCGTTCCACAGCAGGGCGGCCGCACGACCTCGTCGCGCTCGTCGAGCAGGACCATCCCGTGCTGCTGCCCGCCGACCGCGACGGCCGACACCCCGTCGAGGAGGCCGTCGGCGGTCGCCTCTGCCAGGCCGCCCCCCAGTGGCGGGGGTCGACCTCGGTGCCGTCGGGGTGGCGGCACGGGCGCTGCGCACCACCTCGCCCGTCTCGGCATCGCAGACGACGAGCTTGCACGACTGCGTCGACGTGTCGACGCCGGCGACGAGCGGACGGTCAGGCATGCGGGTCCTTCCAGACGGCGGGGGTCCCATGGTGTCGGGGCTAGGTCGAGGAGTCGGCGGGCGCGCGGGGACACCTCGTCGAGGAGCGAGCGGCGCCAGAACAGGTACTCCTGCACGAAGGTCTCGTGCTGGGAGGTGGCCGAAAGCGCCTCGACTCACGAAGGCCTGCGGGGCGCGGCTCGGCCACCGCGGTGGATCTCGGCGCGTGACGTCGTCCGGACCTCGGGGGGCGCGATCTCGCGCGCGCGACAGCGCCCAGTAGTGCGCCCAGGCCGCACCATGGCGGCGCCGAGCCGACCGCCGCCCGGCCTCGAGGTTCTCCCGGATGGCGGGAGGGTGAAGGTCGGCATCCGGTTGGACCGTCGGTGGCCAGGCGCACCAGGGTGTCGCGCATCCGCGGGTTGCTGAACCGCTCGATCAGCGGGCATGTAGGCGGTAGGTCAGCCGAGCAGGTCGTCGAGCGTCGCGTGCACGCCGCGCTCGACGAGCGAGCGGCGGGCCGACAGGTAGGGCTCGAGGAACTCCGCCTTCGTCGCGAGGTCGCCGAAGAGCACCTCCACCTCGGCGAAGGCCTCCGGCCGCGGGTCGAGGGCCGCCGCCGTCATCTCGTCGGCGTGCACGTCGTCGGGCACCTCCGGCGCGACGATCTCGCCCCGGCCGATGAGCGCCCAGTACTCCGCCCAGGCCGCGACCATGGCCGCGCCCAGACGCACCGGCCGCCCCGCCTCGAGGTTCTCCCGGATCGCCGGGAGGGTGAAGGTCGGCATCCGGTTCGACCCGTCGGTCGCGAGGCGCACGAGGGTGTCCCGCATCCACGGGTTCTCGAAGCGCTCGACCAGGGTGGCCATGTAGCTCTCGAGGTCGATGCCGGGGAGCGCACCGAGGGTCGGCGCGGCCTCGTCGGCCATGTACCGCTCGAGGTAGGTGCGGATGCGGTCGTCGCGGGTCGCCTCGTCGACGAGCACGTACCCGAGGGGCGTGCCGAAGTACGCGAGCGCCTGGTGGCTGGCGTTGAGCAGCCGCAGCTTCATCAGCTCGTAGGGGCGCACGTCGTCGACGAACTGCACCCCGACCGGCTCGAGTGACGGCCTGCCGGAGGGGAACTCGTCCTCGACGATCCACTGGCTGAACGGCTCCGCGGGGACCGGCCAGCGGTCCTCGATGCCGAACTCGCGGTGCACGGCCTCGCGGTCGGCATCGGTGGTGGACGGCGTGATCCGGTCGACCATGCAGTTGGGGAAGACCACCGAGTCCTCGATCCACGTCGCGAGGTCGGGGTCGGTGAGCCGCGCGAAGCCGACGACCGCCTGCCGGGCGTAGTCGCCGTTGCCCTGGAGGTTGTCGCAGGACAGCACGGCGAAGGGCGCGGCACCGGCATCCCGCCGCCGGCGCAGGCCCTCGACGATGTAGGCGAAGGCCGTGCGGGGGTCCTCGGGGTGCGCGAGGTCGTGCACGACGGCGGCGTTGCCGGCGTCGAAGTCGCCGGTGGCGGGGTTCTTGAGGTACCCGCCCTCGGTGACGGTGAGGCTGACGATGCGCACCGCCGGGTCGTCGAGGCGGGCGTGCACGGCCGAGGCGTCGTCGGGGCCGAAGAGGTACTCGAGCACCGACCCCACGACGCGGGGCTCGAGGGAGCCGTCCGGGTGCCGGACCACGAGCGTGAACAGGCAGTCCTGAGCGCGCATGACGTCGCGCATGGCGGCGTCCTGCTCGAGCACCCCGACCCCGCAGATGCCCCAGTCCAGGCCGTCACCGAGCTCCATGAGGCGGTCGAGGTACATCGCGACGTGCGACCGGTGGAAGTTGCCGAACCCGAAGTGGACGATGCCCACCGATGCCGCGGTCCGGTCGTACGTCGGCCGGGAGGCCGGCAGGGTGGACAGGCTCGCGGACGAGAGAGTGGTCATCGGGGCGGGTCCTTTCGCTCGTGGCGGCAACGGACTCTCGCCTGCCATCGAACCAACTGCGCGCGACCTCCGCCAACGCCAGACCCCAGGCGCGAGGGAAAAGGATCGGTGCCGGGTGGGATTGCATCGACCGGATGCCGTGACGGCCCCGTCGTGCCCGCCGCGGGCCGGCCGGCGAGCCGGAGCGCAGACCCGTGGGTCAGCGCCCGGCGAGCGGAGGTCAGCGTCGCTGCCGCGTCATCGTGCCCGGTCAGCGGCGGGCGAGCTCCGCCGCCTGGCGGGCCGACCAGAGCCGGTCGGCCGCGTCGATGCTGGCCCGGTCGGAGAGGTCGACACCGGCCCTCGCCGCCGCGGCGCGCGCCTCGGGCGTCGTGAGGTCGGGGGCGAGCACGACCTCGGGCTCGGATCAGGCGGTCGGCGGCGGCGTAGGCGCGCTGCTGGTCGGTGAGCCGCTGCTCCGAGGCCTTGGCCGTCGTCAGCACCGCGGCGGTGACGGTGACGGTCGAGCCCGTGACGTAGGGGCTGACCGTGGGGGTGTACCCGCTCGCGTGCCCGCTCTTGTTGGGGTGGTAGGACTCGACGACCGGGTTGCTCAGGCCGTTGATCCACTCCGTGCTCGAGCACACGGCGTGACCGACGAAGGGCGGTCGTCGGGTTCGCGAAGGCGAACCCGGCCGCGCTCGCGCGCGCCGCCGTCGTGGAGTTGATGAGGTCGGCCGTCGCGTTGAGCCGCGACATCTCGGTCGAGCTGAACCAGGTCAGCAGGTTGCAGTCGACGCCGTTGAAGATGCGGGGGTAGCCGACGACGGTGACCTTCGCCTGGGGCGCCCGCGACCGGATGCTCGCGTACAGCGTGGTCAGTGCACCGGGAAGCGTGTTGCGGATGTAGCTCTGTGCCCTGTCGACCGCCCCCGTGCAGTTGCTGAGCCAGGCCGGCTGGGCGCACGTCGTGAGGACGTCGGCGAACCCGGCGTCGTTGCCGCCGATGGAGATCGTCACGTAGGCCGTGCTGGACGACAGCGCGGACAGCTGGGTGGTGGTGACGTCAGCGATCTTGGCACCCGAGCAGGCACGGAAGTTCAGCGCGTAGCCCTTCGCCGACGCGATGAGCGACGGGTACGCGTACACCGATCGGAGGCAGCTGGTGCCGTCGGAGATGTACGACCTGGTGCCGGTTCCCGAGGAGTAGCTGTCGCCGAGGGCGACGTAGGACGGCGAGGCGGCGGAGGCCGGGGCGGCGGAGACCACGAGCGCCGCGACGGCGGCGAGCGCCGTGGTGACCAGGGCAGGACGTCTGGCCATGGGGTCCTCCTGTGGAGCGGGATGGAGTGGTGCGGCTCACAGTAGTGCGTTTGGGCATGGCGCACCCGAGCCGCTCAGACCTCCGTCGCGACGGCCAGACCGTGACGACATCGTTATGTGCTTTCGGCCACCAAGACGCCGGAAGTGGTTGCGGCCCATCTCGGGCATGCCTAAGTTGTTACCCGCAACATACGGCGCCACGGTTCCAGCCTTGCCGGGTCGCCGTTCCTCGGACGTCGAGGAGTCGACCGTAGAAAGGAACCACCGCATGTCCACGAGGTACCTCAAGTCGATGGCAGTGATCAGCGCGTGCGCGATCGCGCTGGTCGGGTGCGGAAGCGACACGCCCGACTCGGGCGAGTCGGACGCCAGTGCCAGCCCCTCCGCCGCAAAGGGGAAGGTGGGCGTCATCCTTCCCGACTCCGCGTCGTCTGCGCGTTGGGAGACGGCCGACCGCCAGTTCCTCGGCGAGGCCTTCGAGAAGGCTGGGGTGGAGGCAGACATCCAGAACGCCGGCGGCGACAAGGCCAAGTTCCAGACAATCGCGGACGGCATGATCTCCTCTGGGGTCAAGGCACTGCTCATCGTCAACCTCGACTCGGAGACGGGCGCCGCCGTGATCTCCAAGGCGAGCCAGGCCGGCATCCCCACCATCGACTACGACCGGCTCACCCTGGGTGGCAAGGCCCCGTACTACGTCTCCTTCGACAACGTCGCGGTCGGCACGGCCATCGGTGACGGTCTCGTGAAGTGTCTCAAGGACGCCGGCACCACCTCCGGGCCGGTCGTCATGCTCAACGGGTCCCCCACCGACAACAACGCCACGCTGTTCCGCGAGGGCTACCAGAAGGCGATCACCGGAGCCGGTTACACGGTCCTCGAGGAGCAGGCCGTCCCCGACTGGGACAACACCAAGGCCGGCACGATCTTCGAGCAGATGTTCACCAAGACCGGTGGCAAGTTCGAAGGGGTGGCCGCGGCCAACGACGGCCTCGGTGGCGCCGCGATCTCCGTCCTCGAACGCAACAAGCTCGCCGGCAAGGTGCCTGTCACCGGGCAGGACGCCACCGACGAGGGTCTGCAGCGCGTGCTCCTCGGCACGCAGTGCATGACCGTCTACAAGGCCATCAAGAAGGAGGCCGACGCCGCAGCGGCCCTGGCCATCGCGCTGGCCACCGGTGACAAGGCGGCCGCCGACGCACTGGCGACCAGCACTGTCGACGACACCGAGACGGGCCAGAAGGTGCCATCCGTCCTGCTCGAGCCCCAGGCGATCTTCAAGGACTCGGTGAAGGACGTCGTCGCCGACGGCTTCACGACGGCCGACAAGCTCTGCACCACCGCCGAGCTCAAGGCGGCCTGCACCGAGGCCGGCGTCTCCTAGGCCTGCTTCCGTGGTCGGGGCGCCGGGCCGGACAGGCCCGGCGCCCCACCGCGCCCACCACAGCGAAGTACCGTCCAGGGAGGCACCATGCAGAGCAGTGACCAGCCACAGCCGTTGTTGAGCCTGCGGGGGGTCTCCAAGACCTTCGGGGCGGTCCAGGTGCTCCATGAGGTGGACTTCGACGTCTACCCGGGCCAGGTCACTGCGCTCGTCGGTGACAACGGGGCGGGGAAGTCGACGCTCATCAAGGGCGTCGCGGGCATCTACGGGTTCGACTCGGGCACCTACACCTTCGAGGGCTCGCCGGTCGAGGTGTCCAACCCCAAGCAGGCCAACGCGCTCGGCATCGAGGTCGTGTACCAGGACCTGGCGCTGTGCGACAACCTCGACGTGGTCCACAACATGTTCCTCGGACGAGAGATCAAGCGTGGGCCGACCCTGGACGAGACGACCATGGAGCAACGGGCCACCGAGACGCTCGCCGGTCTGTCGGTGCGAACCCTGAAGTCGGTCCGCACGGCCGTCGCCAGCCTGTCCGGCGGGCAGCGCCAGACCGTCGCGATCGCTCGCGCGGTGCTCTGGAACAGCAAGGTCGTCATCCTCGACGAGCCCACCGCGGCGCTCGGTGTGGCCCAGACCGAGCAGGTGCTCAACCTCGTGCGCCGTCTCGCCGACCGAGGGCTGGGGGTCGTGCTGATCTCCCACAACATGAACGACGTCTTCCAGGTCGCCGACCGGGTCGCGACCTTGTACCTCGGTCGCATGGCGGCACAGGTCAGCGCCGCCGACATCACGCGCTCGCAGGCGGTCGAGCTCATCACCACGGGCCGCAGCGGGGACCTCGGTCTGCGTCCCAGCGCCGCAGAGGAGGTCGTCGCATGAGCACCACCGTGGCCGCGCCCGACGCCCAGACCCCCCCGCTGGACCAGCTGTCCGTCGGCGACGCCGTGCGCGCCTACGTGGCGAAGGTCCGCGGCGGCGACGTCGGCAACCTGCCCGCAGTACTGGGCTTCCTGGTGCTCGTCATCTTCTTCTCGGTCATGCGGCCCGACACCTTTGCGACGGCACTCAACGCCGCCAACCTCATCAACCAGAGCGCCGCGGTCATCTTCATCGCCATGGGCCTGGTGTTCGTCCTGCTGCTCGGGGAGATCGACCTGTCGGCAGGCTTCGCGGCGGGGACCTCGGCTGCCGTGCTGGCCGTGCTGCTCACCGAGCGGGGAGTGGCCTGGCCGCTGGCGGTGCTGGGGTGCCTGCTCACCGGAGTCCTCATCGGCACGACGATCGGCCTCCTCGTGGCGCGGCTGGGGATTCCGTCCTTCGTCGTGACGCTGGCGGCCTTCCTCGGACTGCAAGGGGCGATGCTCTACATCATCGGCGAGGGGGGCACCATCCCGGTGCGGAACGAGACCCTGCTGAAGATCATGAACAGCAACCTCAGCCCGGCGCTCGGCTGGGTCCTCGTCGTGCTCATCGTGGGCGGGGTCGCCGCCCGTGACGTGCTGGTGGCGCGCCGGCGGCGGTCAGCCGGCCTGCCCGCGGCGTCGTCGGCGATCATCGCCGCCAAGGTGGGCGCGCTGGGGCTGTTGCTGGCCGTCGCGACGTACCTGCTGAACCAGGAGCGCAGCGTCAACCCCGACCTGGTGTCCCTCAAGGGAATACCGCTCATCGTGCCGATCGCGTTGCTGTTCCTCGTCGGCCTGTCCTTCGTGCTCGGTGCCACGGCGTTCGGGCGGCACATCTACGCGGTGGGCGGCAACGCCGAGGCCGCTCGGCGCTCGGGTATCAACGTGCCCTGGGTGCGGATCACCTGCTTCATCATCTGCTCCACCATGGCGGCCGTCGCCGGCATCCTCTTCGCCTCTCGAGACAACTCCGTCTCACCGACCACCGGTGGCTCCACCACCCTGCTGCTGGCCGTGGGGGCCGCCGTCATCGGCGGCACCTCCCTGTTCGGCGGAAAGGGCAAGGTGCGAGACGCCATCATCGGCGGTCTCGTGGTCGCGGTCATCGCCAACGGACTGCCGCTCATCACCTCCGGCTCGGCCGTCCAGTACGTCGTGACCGCCCTCGTGCTGCTGCTTGCCGCCGTCGTCGACGCGCTCTCCCGACGTCGAGCCACCTCCAGCGGTCGAGCCTGATCCGCCCCGATGACCGCACCTGCTCGGTCGTCGCGCGGGGCCAGGACCGAGGACGTCCGTCGCCGCAACCTGTCCACCGTCCTGCGGTACGTGCACGTGCACGGGGCCACCGCGCGAAGCCGCCTCACCTCCGACCTCGGGCTCAACCGCAGCACGATCGGGGACCTCACGGGAGAGCTCGTGAGTGCCCACCTCGTCCGCGAGGTGGCCGGCCGGCCGGAGCGACTCCCCACCGGTCCCGCGAGCAGTGGTGGCCGGCCGTCGTTCCTCGTGATGCCGGAGTCCGAGGGGGTCCAGGTCCTCGCCGTCGAGATCGGGACGACGCACCTCACGGTCGCCCGTGTCGGGCTCGGCGGTACGGTGCTCGCCCGTCGCGAGCGGGCCCACCGGCGCGGGGCCCGCGAGCGGGGCATCGTCTCGGCCGTCGCACGGGCCGCACGTGACCTGCTCGGCGAGATCGGCGACGACGTCGGCGTCGCCGGTGTCGGAGTCGCCGTCCCGGGTACCGTCCGCCGCCTCGACGGTGCCGTGCGCCTCGCGCCCAACCTGGGGTGGCGCGACATGCCTCTGGGCTCGGTGCTCGCCGAAGCACTCCAGCTGCCGGTCGCGGTCGGCAATGACGCCGACCTCGGGATGCGGGCGGAGCACGTGCGGGGCGCGGCGGCCGGGGTCCAGGATGCGGTGTACCTCGCCGGGCACTCCGGGATCGGTGCGGGCATCCTCGCTGGGGGCTACCTGCTCGGCGGAATGGCCGGCTACGCCGGGGAGGTCGGCCACATCGTGGTCGACCCGGAGGGCCGGGTCTGCCACTGCGGGTCCCGAGGCTGCTGGGAGACCCGGTGCGGCGAGGAACGGCTCTTCGAGCTGGCCGGCCGGCCTCCCGGGGGCGGCCTGGCCGGCGTCCGCCGGGTGGCTGCCGACGCGGAGGCGGGCGACGAGGTCGCGCTCCGTGCTCTCCAGGAGGTGGCCGGCTGGCTCGGGCGCGGCACGGCCATCCTCGTCAACGTGCTCAACCCCGAGGTCGTCATCATGGGCGGTGCGCTGGAAGCGGTGCACCGGGTGGCGGGCCCCACCGTGCAGGCGGCCTTCGAGGCCGCCACGCTGGCCGCACTGCTCGAGCACGTCCGCATCGTGCCACCCGTGCTCGGGCCGGACTCCAGCCTCATCGGCGCGGCGGAGCTCGCCTTCGAGGCGCTGCTCTCCGAGCCCCTCCTCACCCTCCCGAGGCCTCGCCGGGTCTGAGCACTGCAGGCTCAGCCGGTGAGGAACGCCAACCTCGGGACGGGCCTACGCATGCCGGCGTCCGGTGGGCCGCGGTCAGAGGAAACGGGCGGGCGACGACAGCACCCCTGCCAGCTCGAGCAGGGCGGCTCCGGTGGCGCCGAGGGCGGTGTCGGTCCCTGCCGCCACCACGTCGGGAGGTCGCCAGACGGCCGACAGCACCCGGGTGCGCAGGTGTTCCTCGAGGCGTGGGCGCAGCACGTCGGCCAGCTGCCCCAGGTGCCCGCCGAGCACGACGGTCGGGATGTCGAGGACGTTGACCACTCCAGAAAGGGTGACACCCAGCGCCCACGCCGTCCGGTCGACAGCCCGGGTGGCCGGCTCGTCCCCGGCCCGGAACCGCGTCCCGACGAGGGACGGAGGGGCCGTGGTCGGGAGCCCGGCCCGCACGAGGATCGCGTCGCGGCCGGCATACCGCTCGAGGCACCCCGTCGACCCGCACGGGCATGCGGGCCCGGCCGGGTCGACCGTGACGTGGCCGATCTCACCGGCCCACCCGTGCGTGCCGCCGACGACCCGTCCGTCGAGGATGATCGCCCCGCCGATCCCGATGTCGCCCGAGAGGTAGACGAAGTCCCGCCACGGACCTGGCCGCCCCGGGGCGGCCTCGGCCACGGCGTGCGCGGCCAGGTCGGCCTCGTTCCCGACCCGCACGACTCCGCCCCCTGTTCGCTCCCGGTCGAGGTGGTCCGCGACGGTCACGTTCGACCACCCCAGGTTCGGGGCGGTCAGGAGCCGGCCGGACGCCCCTGACACCAGGCCGGGCAGGGCCAGACCGGTTCCGACGAGGCGCCGCCCCGGTGGCACGCGCTCGAGGACACCCTCGCTCAGCTCCGCGAGGCGGCGCAGGACGGCTCGGGGGTCGGAGCCGACCCAGTTCCCCTCCTCCAGCGCCTCCACGACGACCTCGCCCCGCAGGTTCAGCACCCGTGCGCTCAGCTGTCCGGTGTCGACCTGCAGGCCGAGCGCGACGACCCGGTCCCCCGGGACCAGAGGCGTGCCCGGGCGTCCGCGCCCCGAGCCGTTGACGGGCCGAAGCTCGGCCAGGACGCCACCCGCCACGAGGTCGTCCACGAGGCGGGAGACGGTGGAGCGGGTCAGCGTGGTGGCCGCCGCCACGCCTGCCCGTGAGAGCGGGCCCGGGGCCGCGCAAACGGTGCGCGCGACGAGGGCCAGGTTCGCCTCTCGCACCCCTGACTGCTGCGCTCGTCCGCCGGCCGGCCGGGCAGGCGGGACCGGCGACCGGAGGTCGGTGTGGGTGGCCCCTCCCGTGTTCGTCACCCCTTGACTCTAACCGAGGAAACGCGTTATGTTGTGTAACACAACAAATACATCGAGGAGATCACCGTGGTGCGACAGCCAACCCCTGAGGACAAGTTCTCGTTCGGCCTGTGGACGGTCGGCTGGACCGGCACCGACCCGTTCGGTGGGCCGAGTCGGCCGGCTCTCGATCCGTGGTACTACGCCGAGAAGCTCGGCGAGATCGGCGCCTGGGGAGTGACCTTCCACGACAACGACGTCTTCCCCTTCGACGCCGACGAGGCCACGAGGCGACGTAGGGTCGCGCAGTTCAAGGACGCCACGGACTCGGCGGGGCTTGTCATCGAGATGGTCACGACGAACACGTTCTCGCACCCGGTGTTCAAGGACGGTGGCCTGACCTCGAACGACCGCGGGGTCCGTCGGTTCGGGCTACGCAAGATCCTCTCGGCGGTCGACCTCGCTGCCGAGCTGGGCGCCGAGACGTTCGTCATGTGGGGCGGGCGTGAGGGTGCCGAGTACGACGGCTCCAAGGACCTCCACGCGGCGTTCGACCGGTACAAGGAGGGTCTGGACACGATCGCCGCCTACATCAAGGACTCGGGCTACGGCCTGCGGATCGCCCTGGAGCCCAAGCCGAACGAGCCGCGCGGTGACATCCTCCTCCCCACGGTGGGTCACGCACTGGCCCTCATCGCCGAGCTGGAGCACGGCGACATCGTCGGGCTCAACCCCGAGGTCGGCCACGAGCAGATGGCGAACCTCAACTACACCCATGCGATCGCCCAGGCGCTGTGGAGCGGCAAGCTGTTCCACATCGACCTGAACGGCCAGCGAGGCATGAAGTACGACCAGGACCTCGTCTTCGGGCACGGCGACCTGCTCTCGGCCTTCTTCACCGTCGACCTCGTCGAGAACGGGTTCATCGGCAGCCCCGACGCTCCCACCTACACGGGCCCCCGGCACTTCGACTACAAGCCGTCTCGCACCGAGCACCTCGAGGGGGTGTGGGAGTCGGCCAAGGCGTGCATGTCCACCTACATCATGCTCGCGGAGAAGGCTGCGGCATTCCGCGCCGACCCCAGGGTGCACGAGGCCATCTCCTACGCCGGGGTTGCCGAGCTGGCTACACCCACGCTCGACGCGGGCGAGAAGCTGGCGGACTTCCGGGCGACGGACGACGGGTTCGACGCCGAGAAGGCGGCCGAGAGGGACTTCGGCTTCGTGCGCCTCAACCAGCTCGCGGTCGAGCACCTCACCTCCTGAGCGGCCGGCGCTGACGCTCGTGGCCGGGGTCGACCCGTTGACCCAGTCGTGCAGGGTCATGAACGGCCATGCGGAGACGGGGCAGCTGGTCCGCAGTCCGGCGAGGCCCCTTTCAGCGGCGGGGGCCGCCCCGCGTAGCATCGCGGGGTGGCCCTGACCGATCTCTCGCGATGCTCCGCCGCGTCCCGGCACCGCGGTGACCCGCAGGCCGGCACCGCCCCCGTCGCCGCGAGGTGGCTGCTCGTCGAGCACCAGGGCCCCTGGTCCAAGCAGCCCCTGCACACCCCGCCCCTGCACGGTGCGCTCGGCGCCGAGATCGACAAGGTCTGCGCGTCCTTCGGGGGCCGGGTGCTCCTCGTGCGGCGGCCCGGCCGGCGCGGCGACGAGGACGAGCCCCGCGGCTGGTACGCCGTCGACACGGTCCGGCGCACGTGGGTGCGCGGCACGTGGCGCACGGCCGACGACCTGCTCGCCGCCGCCCACGCCCTCGGGACGCGGCTCAGCGCGAGCGACGAGGACGCCGAGCCGATGGTGCTCGTGTGCACGCACGGCACCCGCGACGCGTGCTGCGCCGTGCGGGGCCGGCCGATCGTCGCCACCCTCGCCCGCGCGCTGCCCGACGAGGTGTGGGAGTGCACCCACCTCGGCGGCCACCGCCTGTCCGGGACCCTGCTCTCGCTGCCCGACGGCGCCTGCTTCGGCCGGCTCGACCCCGACACCGCGGTCGGTGTCGTCACGGCGCACCGGCAGGGCCGGGCCGACGCCACCTACCTGCGCGGCACCACCCGGTGGGAGCCGGCCGTCCAGGCGGGGCTGGCCGCGGCGCTCGCCGCGTACGGGCCGGCATCCGTCGACGACGCGGTGCCCGGTGCGGTCGACGCCGACGGCGACCGCACCCGGGTCGAGGTCTACGGTCGCGGCCCGCTGCCCGAGCAGCTCGTCGTCGACGTCGTCCGCGAGGACCTCCCCGAGGCGCCGCTCAGCTGCGGCGACCGGCCCAAGGCCCACGTCGCCTACCGGACGTCCCTGCGGGCCTGACCCGATCGCCGCAACCGACACCAGTCGCCGGGCGCGGTCAGCCGGCGGCGGGGGACGCCGGTGCCGGTGCGGTCGACGCGGCCGGCACCGCCGTGCGTCGTGACCGGCTGGTCGGCCACGCACGTCCGAGCGGGGTCCGGCTCGCGCCGGTCGACCCGGCGCCCGTTGACGAGCGAGACGTCGTCGTAGGCCGGTCGCCCCTCGATGACGTCGCGGAACCGGTACCGGGTCAGGGAGGCCAGCCGGCAGTCGGTCCCGAAGGTCAGCACGTCGAAGGCCGACGGCTGGCCGACGAGCTCCTCACCGGCCGCGTCCGCGAGGAAGTGGCTGAGCGGCCCTCCGCCCGTGAAGGTCCCGGCCTGCACGCGGTTGCCCTCGAGGTCGACCGAGTGCATGTGGCCGTTGACGAGCACCCCGGCGTCCAGGCCCTGGACCGCCCACGGCTCGTGGCCCACGACGAGGTCCGGCGCCGGGCGGCCGGTGAACGCGGCGGCGAAGGCCTCGCGGGCCGGCACCTGCTTGGCGGGTGAGCCGGTGCCCGAGTCCCCGAACCACCGCGGGTCGTTGAACCCCGCGATCCGCACACCCCCCGCGGTCACCTCGGTGTAGCCGCCGGTCGGCGGCTCGAGGAGGACGACGTTCGGGATCCGCGACATCCGGTCGAGGACCGAGGTGTCCGTCGCGCTCGTCGCGTCGTGGTTCCCCCGGACGAAGAGGTACGGGACACCGACCGACTCGATGCCGGTGAAGATGCCGGCCGCCTCGCCCTCCTCGACCGTCCCGAAGTTGACGAGGTCACCGGCATCCACGACGAGGTCGATCCCCTCCTCCTCGACGATCGTCCGCATGAGGGGGTACTGGTTGCCCCCGTGGATGTCGCTGACGAGCAGCACCCGCACCGAGGTGTCGGCGGCCAGCGGCGCGGCCGAGTACTTCTGCTGGAGGGCGGTCGAGAGGGCGAGGAGGTTGCGCAGGTAGGGCGCGACCTGGGTCGCGCGCGCCTCGACGTCGGAGAGGATGCCCTGGTTGCGCTGGAGCGTGCCGAGCACGCCGGTCGACGTGAAGGTCTCCTGGCGGTCGGGCTGGTAGGTCAGGTAGAGCGAGCCCGCCGTGGCCGCCGTCGCGAGGAGGGACCCCGCGAGGGCCGTCGCCACGAGGGCGGTGGGTGGAGGGCGGCGGCGCAGCACGGCATACCCGAGCAGCAGCGCGACGACGACGGCGACGGCACCCGCGGCGAAGCGCCCCATGACGGCGACGGCGACGTCGCGGATCGCCGAGCTGAGCTCCTCGGGGCCGGGCCGCAGGGTCGACAGGCTGACCCCGGGCCGGGCGAGCACCTCGGCGATGCTCGCCTTGACCTGCGGGACGGTGCGGATGCCGGGCGCGACGCCCGCGAACTCGACCTCGAGGTCGCCGAACGCGGTGGTCGCCACGAGCTCACCCCGGTGGAACGGGTCGGGGTCGAGCGACACGGTGGCCTGGTAGTGCCGGGTCTGGGCGGTGGCCGGGGCCACGGCCGTCGCCGAGACGCCGGCGGCGGCGCAGGCGACGGTGATGCCGACGACCGCCAGCGCCTCGCGCACCCGGCGCGAGCCCACCCGGTGGCCGGCCCACCACCAGGCGCCGATCGCCGTCACGAGCGGCCAGAGCACCGTGAGGAGGGCCACGAGCCGTTCGTGGAGGCCGAACGACGTGCCGCCGAGCGCGAGGGCGAGCGAGGCGACGGATGCCGTGAGCACGGCGGCCGCCGGCCGGGCGACCCTCGTGAGCCAGCACCGGAGGCCCGTCCGGGCCGGCCGCGAACCACGGCCAGATGCCGAGCAGCACGAAGGAGAGGGCGGCGACGACGGTGTGCGCCGACGACGGGTCCGCCCGCGACGGCAGCGGCACCGCCGCCACCGCGACGGTGGCCGCCCCACCGGCGGCGAGGAGCAGCCGGCCGGGGTCCCGTGCCGGCACGAGCGCCCAGGCGGTGACGACGTGCGCGAGGCCGGTGACGACGAGCGCGGCCGTCATGATCCACCGGTGCGGCGTCGCCGAGGCCGCCAGGGCGCTGATCGACTCCGCCCGCGCGTCGAAGCCGCCCGGCTGGGCGGCCGCCGCCCAGGTCCACCCACCGACGAGCGCGATGACGGCGACCGTGGCGCTCAGCACCGCGGTCCGGGGCCGTCCGGTCGGGCGGGTCATGCGCCCACCCTAGGTCGGTGCCTAGGCTGGCCGGTATGCCGTCCCTCCCCGTCCCCGCCGCGGCCGCGGACCCGTTCGACGCCCCCTTCGACGGCGTGCTGCTCGACCTCGACGGCACCCTGATCGACTCGATCCCCGCCGTCGAGCGGTCCTGGTTGCGGTGGTGCGAGGAGTTCGGGGTCGACCCGTACCGGCTCGTCGGCATGCACGGCGTGACGGCCGCCAACGTCATCGCCGAGGTGCTCCCCGAGGACCGCCGGGATGCCGCGCACGCGCGGATCCGCGAGATCGAGGTCGCCGACGTCGACGGCATCCTCGTCCTGCCGGGAGCCGCCGAGCTGCTCCGCGAGCTCGCCGACGCCGAGGTGCCCACGGCCATCGTCACCTCCGGCACCCGGGACCTCGCCGAGGCGCGGATCGCGGCCACGGGGCTTCGGCACCCTCCCGTCGTCGTCACGGCATCCGACGTCGAGCGGGGGAAGCCGTGGCCGGACCCGTGGCTCGAGGGAGCGCGGCGCCTCGAGGTCGACGCGTCGCGGTGCCTCGTCGTCGAGGACTCCGTCGCGGGCCTGCGGGCCGCCCGCGCGGCCGGGTGCGGTGCACTCGTCGCCGTGACGACCACCTCGCCGGCCGCCGACCTCGCGCCGCACGCCGACCTGGTCCTCGACGACGTCTCGCAGCTGTCGAGGGTCGTCGAGCACGGCCGCCTGCGCGTGCCACGGGCATAGGGTCTGCTCATGGATGCCGACGTCGTCGTCGTGGGGGCCGGGCTCGCCGGCCTCGTGGCCGCCTGCGAGCTCGCCGACGCCGGCCGCTCGGTCGTCCTGCTCGACCAGGAGAGCGCGGCGAACCTCGGCGGCCAGGCCTGGTGGAGCTTCGGCGGGCTGTTCCTCGTCGACACCCCCGAGCAGCGCCGGATGGGCATCACCGACTCCTTCGACCTCGCCTGGCAGGACTGGCAGGGGACCGCCGGCTGGGACCGCCTCACCGAGCCCGACGGGAGCCCCGGCCCGGACCACTGGGGGAGGAGATGGGGTCGCGCCTACGTCGAGTTCGCGGCCGGCGAGAAGCGGGCCTGGCTGCGGGAGCTCGGCGTCTCCTTCTTCCCCGTCGTCGGCTGGGCCGAGCGCGGTGACGGAACGAGCGGGGGCCATGGCAACTCGGTGCCGCGCTTCCACATCCCCTGGGGCACCGGCACCGGAGTGGTCGCACCCTTCGAACGACGGGTGCGCGAGCACATCGCCGCGGGTCGGGTGTTCTACCGACCGCGGCACCGGGTCGACGAGCTCGTGCGCACGGCCGGCGCCGTCACCGGGGTGCGGGGGTCGGTGCTGGCGCCGGACCCCTCCCCGCGCGGGGTCGCGAGCAGTCGCGAGGTGACCGGTGACTTCGAGTACGGGGCGCAGGCGGTCGTCGTCTGCTCCGGGGGCATCGGCGGCAACCACGAGCTGGTCCGGGCCAACTGGCCCGAGCGGCTGGGCACGCCGCCCGACGACCTGCTCACCGGCGTGCCGGCCTACGTCGACGGGCGGATGCTCGCGATCAGCGAGGCGGCCGGCGGCGCGGTCGTCAACCGCGACCGGATGTGGCACTACGTCGAGGGCGTGCGCAACTGGGACCCCGTGTGGCCGGGCCACGCCATCCGCATCCTGCCCGGGCCGAGCTCGATGTGGTTCGACGCCCGGGGCAACCGCCTGCCCGCGCCCTTCCTGCCCGGCTTCGACACCCTCGGTACGCTGGATTACCTGCGGCACACCGGTTTCGACCACTCGTGGTTCGTCCTCAACCGCGCGCTCGCGGGCAAGGAGTTCGCGCTCTCGGGGTCGGAGCAGAACCTCGACCTCACCGAGAAGCGCTACCGCGACGTCCTGCGGCGTCCCATCACGAAGGTGACCCCGTCGGTCCAGGCCTTCCTCGACCACGGCGAGGACTGGGTCACCGCGGTGACCGTCGGCGAGCTCGTCGCGAGGATGAACGCCCTGACCCCCGACGCCCCGCCGCTCGACGCCGGCGCACATCGAGCGGCAGATCGTCGAGCGCGACCGCCAGGTCGACAACCCCTTCACCAAGGACAGCCAGGTGGCGGCGATCCGGGTGGCGCGACGCTACCGCGGCGACCGGCTGACCAAGCGCGCCTACCCCCTGCACCGCATCCTCGACCCCAAGCGCGGGCCGCTCGTCGCCGTGCGGTTGCGCGTGCTGTCGCGCAAGACGCTCGGCGGGCTGCACACCGACCTGTCCGCGCGGGTGCTCGACCGCGCCGGGTCGCCGGTGCCGGGCCTGTTCGCCGCCGGTGAGGTGGCCGGGTTCGGCGGCGGAGGGGTGCACGGGTACCGCGCCCTCGAGGGGACGTTCGTCGGCGGCTGCCTCTTCTCGGGGAGGGCCGCGGGTCGGGCCGCCGCGTCGGCCCTGTGACCGCGACGGCATCCGGTGCCGTCCTCCCCCTCCGGCGGCACCGCGACTTCCGGCGGTACTGGGTCGCCCGCGAGGTCTCGGTCGCCGGCACCCTCGTCACCGCGGTGGCCCTGCCCGTGCTGGTCTACCGGCTCAGCGGCAGCGCGTCGCTCACCGCCCTCATCACCGTCGCCGAGGGCCTGCCGTACCTGCTGCTGGGGCTCGTGTCGGGTGCCCTGGCCGACCGGCTCGACCGCCGGCGGGTCATGGTCGTCGCCGACCTCGCCGCCGCGGTCTCGATCGCGTCGGTGCCCCTCGCGCACTGGCTCGGCTCGCTGACGGCGGTGCACGCCCTCGTGGCGGGCTTCTGCGCCCAGGCGGCGTTCGTCTTCTTCGACGGGGCGGCGTTCGGTGCGCTGCCCGCCATCGTCGGCCGCGACCGGATCGGGCAGGCGAACGCGGCCGTCTGGGGCGTCGGGTCGGCGCTCGACCTCGGCGTGCCCATGCTCGCGGGGGTCGCGCTCGCGTTCGTCGACCCGGCCGTGCTGCTCGGCGTGGACGCACTGTCGTTCGTGGTCTCGGCGGCGTGCGTGGCCGGCATCCGGACCCGCCTCTCGCAGCGGCGGTCGGGGCGGCCGCCGCTGCGGGCCGGGGTCCTCGTCGCGGAGGTGGGCGAGGGGCTGCGGTTCCTGTGGGGGCACGCCGGGGTGCGGTCGCAGACCGTGATCGGCTTCCTCCTCTCGCTGTCCGGCGCGGGCTTCATGGCGCTGTCGGTGCCGTACGCCGACCGCCTGCTCGGGGTCGGCACGAGCGGCTGGCGCTTCGGCCTCGTCTTCGCGGCGTGGGGCGTGGGCGGCATCGTCGTCGCGGTCCTCACGCCGCGGCTCCTCCGGCGGGTCACCGCGAACCGGCTGGCCCTGCTCTGGCTGCCGGTGGCGGGGGTGGCGGGGGTCGTCGTCGCCCTGGCGTCGCGGTGGCAGGTCGCCGTCGCCGTCATGGTGCTCTGGGGGGTGTCGTACCAGGGGGTCGTGCTCAACTCGATGACCTACCGGCAGCAGGTGACGCCCGAACGGCTGCTCGGGCGGGTCAACACCGCGGGGCGGATGCTCTCGTTCGGCGTGGGGTGGACCCTCGGTGCCCTGGGGGCGAGCGCGCTGGCCGGACTCGTCGGCCTGCGGCCCGCCCTCGTGGCCGTCGTGTCGGTGGGGCTGGTCGCGGCCGTGTACGGGTGGCTGTCACCGCTGCGCACGATCGACCGGCCCGCCGGCCGGGGCGAACCGCCACCGTCGGGCACCGCCGTCCCCGAGCGGATGGTGCGGTGAGGGCCCTCACTCTTCGCGACCCCTCGGGCTGACCAGCCAGTGGGCGGCCGGTCGCCCGGGGAAGGGCCGCAGCGGCGGCCCGCCCTCCGCCACCACCGCCTGCTCGACGTGGTCGAGGAGCCGGCGCATCGGGCCGGGGAGCCGCTCGTCCGGCAACGCCGTGGTGAGGGCCGCGGCGAGGAGCGACCTTGCGGCCGGACACCGCTCCGGCGAACCGGTGCAGGCGGGCCTCGAGGGGCCGGCCGGTCCACGCCCGCTGACGGCTGAACCGGTCGAAGGCACCATCGAGGCCGAGGTGCTCGAGCACCCCTCGCACCTCGTCCGCGCCGAGGGCGCGCAGGAGCTCGTCCTCGAGGTCGCGCACGCAGGTGTGGAAGCCGAGCGCCGCCATCTCCTGCGCGGAAGTCACCCGTGCCCCCTCGGCCGCCAGCGCGCGGCGGAAGAAGGCGGCCTCCGCCTCGTCGCAGAGGCCGAGCACCCGCCGCGTGCCGGCATCCGTCACGGCGTCGTGGAGGTGACGGCGCACGTTGGTGGCGCCGCCCATCTCCCGCACGTCGACGGCCCCCTCGAGCCCTCGACGCGCCACGGGCACGGCCAGGGCGGCGCGGTCGCTGCGCCCCTCGACGAGCACCACGACGACGCCCGTCGGACGCGGCACGGGGAACGCCGCGCCTACGGGAGTCGCCAGACCGACACGTGGGCGTCGCTCTCGGCGGTGAACGGGGTTCCCCGCCAGTCGGCGGTGCGGCGCTCGAGCTCCATGCCGGCGATGCGGGCCATGAGGTCGAGCTCGGCCGGCCACACGTACCGGAAGTGGTGCGTGCCGCGGCGGGTCGAGCCGTCGTCGTCGGTCCAGACGTGGTGCGAGGTGGCCTGCTGGCTGACGACGTCGTAGGTGTCGACGCCGAGGTGTCGCTCGTCGACGTCGAACGGCACCGCGGTCTGGCCGGGCGGGAGGCGCCGCAGGGCGGGCACCCCGACCTCCACGACGAACCGCCCGCCGGGCTCGAGGTGGCGGGCCGCGTTGCGGAAGCACTCGACCTGCTCGTCCTGGGTGCGCAGGTTCCCGATGGTGTTCCACACGAGGTACACCACGGCGAAGGAACCCGACACGGTGGCCGTCGCCATGTCGCGCACACAGGTGTGGAAGCCGAACGCCTCCATCTGCTGCGCGGTGCCCGCCCGTGCCCCCTCGGCCGTCAGCGCCCGGCGGAAGAAGTCGGCCTCCGCCTCGTCGCAGAGGCCGAGCACCCGCCGTGTGCCGGCATCCGTCACGGCGTCGTGGAGGTGACGCCGCACGTTGGTGGCGCCGCCCATCTCCCGCACGTCGACGGCCCGGTCGAGCCCTCGGCGCCCGACGGGCACGGCCAGGGCGGCGCGGTCGCTGCGCCCCTCGACGAGGACCACGACGAGTCTCGTCGGAAGGGGCACCGGGAACGCCGCCCTACGGCCGTCGCCAGACCGACACGTGGGCGTCGCTCTCGGCGGTGAACGGGGTTCCCCTCCAGTCGGCGGTGCGGCGCTCGAGCTCCAGGCCGGCGAGGCGGGCCATGAGGTCGAGCTCGGCCGGCCACACGTACCGGAAGTGGTGGGTGCCGCGGCGGGTCGAGCCGTCGTCGTCGGTCCAGACATGGTGCGACGTCGCCTGCTGGCTGACGACGTCGTAGGTGTCGACGCCGAGGTGCCGCTCGTCGACGTCGAACGGCACCCCCGCCTGGCCGGGCGGGAGGCGCCGCAGGGAGGGCACGCCGACCTCGACGACGAACCGACCCCCGGGCTCGAGGTGGCGGGCCGCGTTGCGGAAGCACTCGACCTGCTCGTCCTGGGTGCGCAGGTTGCCGATGGTGTTCCACACGACGTACACCACGGCGAAGGAGCCCGGCACCGTGGCCGTCGCCATGTCGCCGACGACCACGGGGATGGTCGCGGCGTCGGCCTTGCGCCGCAGCTGCTCGACCATCGGCTCCGAGAGCTCGATGCCGCAGACGGGCACACCCCGGGCCGCCAGGGGCACGGCCACCCGTCCGGTGCCGATCGCCAGCTCGAGGGCTCGCCCCGACCCGGCGAGGCCGGCCAGCACCTCGACGACCGGGTCGAGCACGGCGGGCTCGAACATCGCGGAGGCCGTCTCGTCGTAGCGCCGTGCCGTCGCCTCGTCCCACAGGTCACTGCTCGTCATGGGGACGATCCTGCAGACTCGGAGGCCGGGGATCGACCGGTTTTCGCCGTTCTGTCACGCTGGCGTCGTGAGCCGGTGGCGCGTCGACCCGTGGGCAGCGGTGGCAGCGGTCCTCGCCGTCGTCATGGTCGGGGTGTACCTGCGGGTCATCGACGAGCAGGACGGCACGGCCGCGGTGTGGTTCGTCGCCGCCTTGGGGCTGGGGGCGGTCGGGGCGGCGTACGGTGCCGTGCGGTCGGCGCCGCACCGCCGGGCGGTCCTCGTCGCGGCCGGGTTGGTGCTCGGCGTGGCGGGGGTCCTCGGCATCCTCTCGATCGGGCTGCCCGTGGTGCTGGCCGGCGGGCTCTGCCTCGTGGGGGCGATCCGGTCGTCGCCCGGGTCACGGCGTCCATAGCCCGCGCGGGCGGTAGGCCGGGTCGAGGAGGGATGCCGCTCGGCCCCGCGCCGGCGTGACGTCGCCTACCGCCGGGTACGTCACGCGATCCGTGCACCTCCCAGGCGGTAGGCCGGGTCGAGAGGGGATGCCGCTCGGCCTCGCGCCGGCGTGACGTCGCCTACCGCCGGGTAGGTCACGCCATCCGTGCACCTCCCAGGCGGTAGCCCACGGCGAGAGGAACGGGTCAGAGGTACTGGCCGGTGCCCTCGGTGTGGCCGCCCTCGCCGCGCGGGCGCTGCGTCTGCGGCATGCCCGGCGGGCCCTGGGACGGCGTGCCGGGGTGGCTGGTGCCGGGCGGCAGCGCGCGCATCTGCTGCAGCTGGGCCTGGGCCGCCATCTGCTGGGCGACGAGCGCGGTCTGGATGCCGTGGAACAGGCCTTCCAGCCAGCCGACGAGCTGGGCCTGGGCGATGCGCAGCTCAGCGTCGGATGGGGAGTCGTCCTGGAACGGCAGGGTGATCCGCTCGAGCTCCTCGACGAGCTCGGGGGCCAGGCCGTCCTCGAGCTCGGCGATCGACCGGTGGTGGATCTCGGCGAGCCGGGCGCGGCCCTTCTCGTCGAGCGGGGCGCTGCGCACCTCGTCGAGCAGCTGCTTGACCATCGACCCGATCCGCATGACCTTCGCCGGCTGCTCGACGAGGTCGGCGGGGTTGCTCGGGCGCTCCCGCTCCTCCTCCTGGCGGGGCTCGGGCTGCTGTGGCGCCACGCCCATGCCGTCAGGGGTCACGACGACGACGCGCTCGCCGTCGCTGGTCACCGTGGCGGGGACCGCCCGCTCCTCGGAGTCGTCCTGGTCGGGGTGCCCGGGCTGGTCGGTCATGGTCCCATCCTGCCCCACCCTCCCGACCCCCCAGCCGTGAGTGCGGAAGTGGTCGGCGAGGCCGCCACTTGGGTACTCACGGCCGGAAGGGGGAGGTGCGGGACGGCATCCGGTCAGAGGCGGGACTCGGCAGCGGTCCCGCCGCTCAGGCGCTGGGCCAGCCACACCGGCAGGATCGAGACGAGGACGAGCACGACGGCGACGACGTTGACGACCGGTGCTTGGCTGGATCGGAAGAGGTTGTTGTAGATCCAGATCGGCAGCGTCGGTGTGCCGGGGACCGCCGTGAACGTCGTGACGACGATCTCGTCGAAGGACAGGGCGAAGGCGAGCACCATCCCGGCGACGAGCGAGGGGCCGAGCAGCGGGAGGGTGATCCGCCGGAAGGTGGTCCACGCCCCGGCCCGGAGGTCCGCCGACGCCGCCTCGAACGGAGGCCTGGTCGTCGCTGCCGTGTGGCGACCTGCCCCTGGCCGTCCTGGCCGCGACCTGAGCCGACCCCGGGCGCGGCACCCGGCCCCCCGGCATCCGAGGTGGGTGCTCAGGTGGCTGCCCCGGCGAGCAGGGTGCCGTCCCGCCCGGTGCGAGGACCTTCACCCTCGCACCACAACCGATCTGGTGCGAGGGTCAAGGTTCCGGGATGGGGCGGGAAAGTTGGGACGGGTCAGGTGGCGCGGCGGGTGATCTGGGGCGCTCGCCGGATGCCGGCCGCCGCGATCGCCGCCGCGACGAGGGGCACGAGCAGCCCGACGACGAGGAGCGACTGCCACGGCAGGACGAGGATCGAGCCCTCCGCCGTGGGGGCGCCGGTCAGCGGGTCGTAGCCGTTGCTCGTCAGGGGTCGGGAGATCGCGATGCCGGGGACGAGTCCGACCGCGACGCCGAGCAGGCAGCCGACCGCCGCGAGCAGGAACGCCTGGGCCGCGGCCATGACCCGCCGGGTGCCTCGCGTGGCGCCGAGGGCCGCGAGGGTGGCCTGGTCCGTCTGCTGCTCGGCGAGGGTGAGGGCCGTCGAGGTGAGGGTGATGACGAGGACGATGAGCGCGAAGACCCCGAGCAGGATCGCGACGACGAGCCGGTCGTCGCGCTCGAAGCCCTTCTCCACGCTGACGTACACCTCGTCGCCCAGCGTCTGCTGCATCCGGTCCGCGGCCTCCGTGCTGACGGCCGCTCCCGACGGGTCCCGGACGCTGAAGGACATCGGCACCGTCGCGAGCCCACGGGTCGTGGGGGTGTCGGTCGCGAGGAGCAGCGCGGCGCCCAGCATCCGCGCCGAGGAGACCCGCCCCTGCGGCACCGCCACGAGGGGCACCGTGTCGTCCTGCTCGACGACGATGTCGGGCGAGGTGACGGTGGTCCCCGTGGGGTCGATGACGTAGGTCCCCCGGGCCAGGCGGACCGTCTGCCCCCCGGCCGTGGCGGGGCCGCGGAGGACGGCTGCCCCCTCACGGATCTCTCGGGCCTCGGCGTCCCCGAGCTGCAGCCGACGGACGATCTCGTCGGCCGGCAGGAGGACGACGGACGCCCCGTTGAGCCCGTTGGTGCCCGCCACCATGCAGGGCGGGCCCGCGTCGGCCTCGGCCTGGCTCGCCGGCAGCCACTCGTCGTCCTGGACGGTGCGCTCAGGGGTGCAGCCTTCCGGGACGACGTTGACGAAGGTCATCCGGTAGGGCTCGGTCGGCGGCTGCTGTGCGCCCTTCAGGAAGGGGTCACCGGTGTCGACCGTGAGTGCCTGGGAGACCACGAGACCCGGTGGGGCGGCGGCGCGCACCGCCTCGAGGTCGAGGTCGATGCCGCCCGACACGAGGACCTCCCCGGTGATGGTCTGCGGCAGGTACTCGCGCTCGGTCTGGGCCGTGTCGCTGGCCAGACCGGTGAGCCCGAAGGTCAGGCCGGCGACGGCGGCGAGCACCGCGGCCACCGACGGGGCGCTGCGCGACCGGTGTCGGGCGAGGTCGCGCGCGGCCATGCGCAGCGACGCCGGCAACCAGGTGCCCGCCCTGCCGACGAGCATCAGCAGCACCGGGACGAGGAAGAGGGCGCCGAGGATGAGCAGCACGGCACCGATCGTCACGAGGTACTCGGCGGCGAGGCCGAGGACCGTGGTGCGACCGGCGTCGATGCCGGCGAAGATCGCCACCGATCCGACGGCCGCCAGCACGAGGCCGCCGACGAACAGCAGGGTGCTGGGTCGCGGCGAGACGCTCTGCCCGCGCATGACCCCCACGATGTCGAGCCGGCCGAGCCGGCGGGCGGGGGCGAGCGCCGCGACGAGCGTGCTCACCGTGGCGCAGAGTGCGAGGGCGGCGAGCAGCTCCCAGCGGACGTCGAAGGGGCCGTCGATGCCGAGGCCGTCGCGCCTCGTCCACCCGACCACCGCCCGCGCGGCGGCGACCCCGAGCGCCACACCGAACAGGGCGGATGCCGTGCCGAGCACGAGGGCCTGCGCGAGCACCGTGCGCCGCAACACCGCCGTGCTCGCGCCGTTGCTCGCCGCGAGGGCCAGCGTGCGCCGCTGCCGCGCGGCGCTCACGGCGAACGCCGGACCGACGAGCAGGGCCGTGACGACGAGCAGCATCACCGCGCCGAGGGTGACCATGAGGCGCAGCTGTGAGGCCTCGTTGCTGAACCCCTCGCGGAGCTCGGAGGCGATCTCCGCGTCGGAGGGCGGGTCGCGCAGCACGGCGGCCGAGGTCACCTGGAACCCGTACTCGTTGAGCGCGAGCACCTCGTCCCAGGTGACGGGGTCCTCGCCCATGACGATCCACCCACCCGGGCCGGCCGCCTCGGCCAGTGGCTGCGAGATCACGAGGCCGTCGCCCCCCCAGGAGCCGTGCGCCTCGGCGACTCCGACGATGTCGAGCGAGTAGTCCTCGTCCTCGACGGTGACGGTGAGCGGACCGCCGTCGGGAAGGCCTCGGAACATCCCGTAGGCCGTGACAAGCGCCTCGCGGTCCCCCTGCGGCCACCGCCCCGAGACCAGTCGCAGCTTCTCACCGAGGCCCCGACGACCGTCGAGGGCGGTCAGGTCGAAGCTGACCCGCCGCTGTTCGATGGTGGTGCGGGCGAGGATGGTCGACATGGGGACGACGGGTGCGCCGACGAGCTGCGACACGGCATCCGCGTTCGCGAACGGGCCGGCCTCGGTGTCGAACCCGGGGACGGTGCGTGAGGCCTCGGAGCCGGAGGTCATCCCCTGCTCCGGGGCGGGGAACTGGGAGATCCGGGTGGGTGACGGGCCCTCGACGAAGGCCGTTCCACTGCCCATCCTCGGGCCGATGAGCTCGGTGCCGGAGACCTCCGAGGTCGCGGCGACGGTCACCAGGGCGCTGAGCAGAAGGGTCGGGACCGCGACCATGACGACGACGAGGGCGCTGCGGCCCCGGTTGCGCCGCACGTCCCGGCGCGCCATCCGCAGGGCCACCCCCCAGCTCGAGCGCCAGGCCGCGAGCCGGCCCGGCTCCGTGCGACTGCCGGGCGTGGCCGGGTGCCCGGCGTCCCCCGTCGGGAGGTCGGGGGGAGCGAGGGTCGTCATCGCGCCGCCTTGCCGGCGGCGAGGAGGTCCTCCGGGCTCTCGCGGCGCCCGGTCGTGTCGACGACGACGCCGTCGCGCAGGAAGACCACCCGGTCCGCCCAGGCGGCGTGCCGCGCCTCGTGCGTGACGAGCAGCCCCGCGACCCCCTCGTCGCACCGGTCGCGCAGCACCCGCAGCACCTCCTCGCCCGTGTGGCTGTCCAGGGCACCGGTCGGCTCGTCGGCCAGCACGAACCGGCGGGTGCCGACGAGGGCGCGGGCGATGGCGACCCGCTGCTGCTGACCACCGGACATCTGGTCGGGGTAGCGGTCGGAGAGCTCCATGAGCCCCATGAGGTCGAGGGTGTGCCGGGCGTCGCGCCGCGCCTGGCGCGCCCGGGCGCCGTCGAGCTCGAGCGGCAGGGCGACGTTCTCCGCCGCCGTGAGGCTGGGGATGAGGTTGTAGTCCTGGAAGACGAAGCCCATCCGCCGCCGGCGCAGCTTGGCCAGGGCGCGGGGGCCGAGGTCGGTGAGCACGTCTCCCCCGATCGTCACCGTGCCGGACGTCGGCCGGTCGAGCCCCCCGGCGACGTTGAGCAGGGTCGACTTGCCCGACCCGCTCGGCCCCATGACCGCGACGAGCTCGCCGGGGCTGATCTCGAGGCTGACGCCGTCGAGGGCGGTCACCTCGGTCTCGCCGGAGCCGTGGACGCGGGTGACGTCGGAGATGACGACGTGTGGTGCGGCGGTCATGCGTGGTTCCCCCCGGGAGGTGTGCTGCGGACGACGTCCGGCGGCTGCCGGGTCGCGGTGGTCGGTGTGCCGGTGTGGTCGGATGCCGTCGCGCCCGGTCGGCGGGCGAGCATCGTCTCGACGTGGTCGAGCCAGCGGACCTCGGCCTCGGCGGCGAAGACGAGGTTCTCGAGGACGAGCTGCCAGGCCAGGCCCTGGTCCCCCTCGGCACGGTCATCGCCGGCGACGCGACCCTCGGCCGCCCCCTCCGCGCGGCCGAGGGACTCGCGCTTGAGCCCGGTGAGGTCGCGCAGGTGGCGCAGGGTGGCGGTGCGCTGGGTCTGGACCACCCGCTCGACGTCGACGTCGGGTGAGGTCACCGCGAGGGCCAGCTTGATCGTCAGCTCGTCGCGCGGGGTGCTCGTGCGGTCGACCGGGGTACACCACCACGACCCCAGCTCGCCGTGCCCGGCATCCGTGAGCCGGTAGGCGATGCGACCCTCGGCCTCCGGCTCAGCGGCCTGCTCGACGAGCCCGTCGCGCACGAGCCGGTCGAGGGTCGTGTACACCTGACCGACGTTGAGCGGCCAGGTCCCGCCGGTGCGCCCCTCGAACTCGGTGCGCAGCTGGGCTCCGTACTTGCCACCCTCGGCGAGGAGCGCCAGCAGGCCCGACCTGACCGACAACGCGTCGCCTTCCTCTCGCGGACCGGCATACCGGGTATGCGGATCGTCTGAGTGGATGTATACCGAGTATTCGCGACGTCGGCAACCGGTATGCCCTGCGGGGAATCGCACGGGACCTCGCGCCCGATCAGGACGCTGCCGCTGGCAGACTCTCGCCGCATGAGTCCGGTCCAGGTCCGCCCGCTCGGAGGTGCCCTCGGGTGCTTCCTCATGATCCTCGTGTCGGTCGTGCTCTCGGTGCTGCTCACCGTGGGTCTCAACCTCGTCCTGCGGTGACGCGGGAGCCGGCGGGGAAGCGCTCGGCGAGCGCCTCGAGCCGGCTGCGGGCTCAGTGGGCGAGGAGCTGCGCCCCGAGGGCGAGGGCCGCGGGCAGCGCCTGCACCCAGAGGATGCGGCGGCTCGCGGTGAGCGCCCCGAAGACCCCCGCGACGACGACGCAGCCCAGGGTGAAGACGGCGAACGCGAAGCGGTAGTCGACCGGGCCGACGAGGGCGAGGAGGAGCCCGGCGACGAGGAACCCGTTGTAGAGGCCCTGGTTCGCGGCGAGCACCTTGGTCTGGGAGGCGAGCTCGCGGCTGGTGCCGAAGGCGGCACGCCCCCGCGGCGTGTCCCAGAGGACCATCTCGAGGACGACGATGTAGACGTGGATGAGCGCCACGAGGGCGGTGAGGACCGTGGCGACCGTCGTCATCCCCGATGTCTACCGCACGCGGGGCCGCCTGTCAGGGGCTCAGGTCGTGAGGAGCACCTTGCCGACGTGGTTCCCGGCCTCGAGCTCGCGGTGCGCGGAGGCCGCCTCGGCGAGCGGGTGGCGGGAGTGCACGACGGGGCGCACGCGACCGGCATCCAGCATGGGCCAGACGCGCTCGCGCACCGACGCCACGATGGCCGCCTTCTCGGCGGCCGGCCGCGCGCGCAGCGAGCTCGCCACGACGGAGGCGCGCTTGCGCAGCAGCGTGGCCAGGTCGAGCTCGCCGCGCGTGCCGCCCTGCATGCCGATGACGACGAGCCGGCCGCCCGTCGCGAGGACGGCGACGTTGCGCGGAAGGTAGGCGGCGCCCATGTTGTCGAGCACGACGTCGGCCCCTCGGCCATCGGTCGCTGACAGCACCCGCTCGACGAAGTCCTCGTCCCGGTAGTTGACGAGCACGTCGGCGCCCAGCTCGCGGCAGGCCTGCAGCTTCTCGGCCGTGCCCGCCGTCACGGCCACCCGCGCCCCGGCCTCGCGACCGAGCTGCACCGCCATGGTGCCGATGCCGGAGGCTCCTCCGTGCACGAGCAGCACCTCGCCCGCCCGCAGGCCCGCCGTGAGGAAGACCGTGGACCACACCGTGCAGACGACCTCGGGCAGGGCGGCGGCGTCGACGAGCGACACGCCGTCGGGCACCGGCAGCAGCTGCCCGGCCGGCACCCTGACCTGCTCGGCGTAGCCGCCGCCGGCGAGCAGCGCACACACCTCGTCGCCGACGGCCCAGCCGTCGACGCCGTCACCGAGAGCCGCCACGACGCCACTGACCTCGAGCCCGAGCACCTCGGACTCGCCGGGCGGAGGAGGGTAGTGGCCCTGTCGCTGCAGGAGATCGGCCCGGTTGACGCCGGCCGCAGCCACCCGCACGAGCACCTCGCCGGGTCGCGGGTCGGGCACCTCGACCTCGGTCAGCACGAGCGCCTCAGGGCCGCCGGCCGGGAGGCCGCGGGACGGTGACCGCTCGCACTGGGTGGTCACTGCCGGGACGCCCGGGACCGGCTCGCGACCGGCGCCACGACGGCCGCCGGAGGGGTTGACGCCGCGGGCCGCTCGCGGCCACCGCGCGCGACGCTGCCGTCGTGGCGGGGCCCGGCGGGCGGCGATGGGCGCGAGTCAGGGTCGCCGGCCGTCGACAGCGGCCCGGTTCGGCGGCGCACACGACGTCCCGCTCTCGCGGCTCGTCGTGGCCCAGCCGAGGGGGTCGCGCCCGGAGGCGGAACGGGCGGGGGCCGGTGCGTGCGAGGAGTGCTCATCCGGCCACGCTATGCGGCGTGACGGCCGTGCCGATCCCGCGCGACGACGCCGATCGGTGGAGCCGAGCCGTTGACGGCCGTGGCCGGGCCGGACACTGAAGAGTTGTACGGAGGAGGGAGGTGCCGGATGAGGAACGTGCTGTGTCTCGTCGGCCGCCACTCGTGGCAGCACCACGTCAACCACGAGATGGGTGGGCGTGCTGCCGGGTACGACCTGTGCCGCCGCTGCGGCCGAGAACGGCCGTCGTACGACGCCGGGAACCCGTCGTTCAAGGGCCTGCTGTAGCGGGTCCGGTGTGGCGGCTGTCCGCGTCCGCGGCGGGACGGCCCGGTGACCGCGAAGCGGCCCGGCCCAGGCGGGCGCTGAGGCTGGCGGCCGCCGCCCGCACCGCCCCCACGAGCTGTGCCGTGATGACCGCGTCGACGTCCGCCTGCGCGTAGGTCACGGCGACGCCGGCCACCGGGTAGTCGTTGTGGTCGAGCACCGCGGCCGCCACCGAGCCGAGGCCGGGGGTGACCAGGCTGTCCTCGATGGCGTGGCCGCGCTGGCGCACCGCCTGGAGCTGCGCCCGCAGCCGGGTCGTGGATGCCGGCCCGCGCCCGTCACGCTGGACGAGGGCGTCGCGGTCCGGGTAGAGCGCACGCACCTGGGCGGGCGAGAGGGCGGCGAGCATCGCCAGCCCCGAGGCGGTGAGCACGGCCGGCAGGCGCACGCCCACGTCCGTGACGAGCAGCGGCCGCCCGGGGGCGCGGTGCTCGATGACGTAGAGGACGTCCCGGCCGTGCAGCACCGCGAGGTGGGCGTTGTGGCCGGTCCGGTCGACGAGCCGGTCGACGACGCCGCGGGCCATCCGCTCGAGCGGGGCCTGGCGCAGGTACGCCGACCCCAGCTCGTAGGCCGCGAGGCCGAGGCCGTAGCGCCGCTCCTCCGGGAGGTGGCGCACGTAGCCGCGGTCGACGAGCACGGCGAGCAGGTGGTAGACGCTCGACCGGGGCAGGCCGAGGTCGCGCGCGATGGCCGCCGCGGGCACCGGCTCCCCGCGCCGGGCGATGAGCGCGAGCACGTCGAGGGCCTGACCGGCAGCGGGGGCGTTGGCCATCGTCAGCCCACCCACCGGTACCGACGCTCGGGGCGACCGGTCGAGCCGTACCGCAGCCGCACGTCGGCCTGTCCCGTGGTGACGAGGTGCTCGAGGTACCGGCGGGCGCTGACCCGGGAGAGGCCGACGACCTCGGCGAGCTCGGTCGCCGACAGCGTCCCCTCGGCCGACCGCAGCGCCTCCTGCACCAGCAGAGCGGTCTCGGCGCTCATCCCCTTCGGCAGGTCGACGGCGCCGCCCGAGGTGGCGGCCGTGCGGACGAACGCCCGGTCGACGTCGTCCTGGTCGTGCACCTCGGTGCGGTCGAGCATCCGGCGCTGGGCGGCATACCGCTGCAGGCGCTCCTCGAGGTCGGGGAACTTGAACGGCTTGAGCACGTAGTCGATGACGCCGAGCCGGACGGCCGCCCGCACGGCGTCGCCCTCCCTCGCGGCGGTGATGACGATGGCGTCGCAGGGGTGGGGCAGCATCCGGAGGTCGGCGAGCAGGTCGAGGCCGAACCGGTCGGGGAGGTAGAGGTCGAGGAGCAGGAGGTCGGGGCGGAGGGTGGCCACGGCGTCCGCCGCCTCCGCGCCGGAGTGGGCGACGCCGACGACCTCGAACCCCTCGACCCGCTCGACGAACCCGACATGGATGCGAGCGACCATGAAGTCGTCGTCGACGACGAGGACCCGGATCACGAGGACGCCTCGGCCACAACGGGTTCGGCGAGGTTGGTCACGCCCAGGCGGGCGACGAACGACGTCACCCCGTCGTCACGCTCGACGTGGATCTCGCCCCCGCGCCGACGGCACACGAGCCGGATCAGCGCCAGGCCCACGCCGTGCTCCAGGGGGTCGACGCGCTTGGTCGTCACGCCGTGCTCGAAGACCGTCGGCACGAGCTCGTCGGGGATGCCGGGCCCGGAGTCGGACACGACGACCTCCACGGTGCTCGCGTCCTGCCGGATCAGCACCCTCGCCCACGGTGCGGATGCCGTGCCGCGCGGTGCGTGCTCCAGCGCGTTGTCGACGAGGTTGCCGAGCACCGTCGCGACGTCGGCCGCGTCCCCCGGCTCGAGCCGCTCCAGCGTCGTCTCGTCACTGATCGTCAGCTCGACCCGGCGCTCGTTGGCCGTCGCCACCTTCGCCATGAGGAGGGCGGCGATCGTGGGGTCGCGCACGAGGGTGTTGACGGTGAGGTCGAGGGCGTCGCGCCGCTCGCTCAGCGCGTCGACGTAGCGCACCACCTCGTCGAGCTCGCCGATCTGGATCAGCCCGCTGATCGTGTGCAGCTGGTTGGCGAACTCGTGCGCCTGGGCGCGCAGCACGTGGGCCGTGGACCGGAAGGAGCCGATCTCCTGCTCGAGGTCGGCGAGCGCCGTGCGGTCGCGCATCGTCGTGACCGTGCCGAGCACCCGGTCGTCGCTCACGACCCGCATCGTGCTCATGACGAGGACGCGGCCGCGACGGATGACCACCTCGTCGCGCGCCGCCGTGACCAGGTCGCCGGGGTCGCTGCGGGGGCCGGGCCTCCGGCGCCGTGCGGACGACCTCGCCGACGAGGACCTCGCGCAGGCGGCCCTCGATGCGCAGGTCGGCGATCGACGTGCCGATCGCGTGCTCGGGCAGGTCGAGCAGCGTGCCGCGCCACCTCGTTGACGAGGGTGATGCGGTGCTGGGGGTCGAGCGCGATGACGCCTTCCGCGATGCCGTGCAGCATCGCCTCGCGGTGCTCGGCGAGCCCGGCGATCTCGCGCGGCTCCATCCCGCGAGTCTGGCGCTTGATCCGCCGGGAGAGCAGCCAGGACCCGCCCAGCCCGACGACGAGCGCGATGCCGAGGTAGGTGAGCAGGTACGACGAGGTGCCCTGCAGCCGCTCCCACGTGGAGGGGACCCGTTCGGCGACCATCACCGTGCCGAGGTGCGCGCCGACGGCATCCTCGGACTCGCCGAGCACCGGGACCTGCGACACGAGGTGGTCGACGCCGTCGATCTCGAGGGTGCCCGACCAGCTGGCCCCGTTCTCGACGCGAGGGCTGCCGAGGTGCAGCCGGCCGCCTTCCACCGACGGGTCGGTGGAGACGCGGACGTCGAGGTCGGTCTCGGCGAAGCTCACGGAGGAGACCCCGGTCTGGGTCACGAGGCTCTGGGCGAGGGTGGCCAGCCCGGTGCGGGTCTCGGGCTCGGCGAGGTTGGCCCGGACGAGCGGGCTCACGGCGACCTGCTCGGCGAGGCCGGCGACGCGCCGCCCCTCGACGCGCTCGAAGGTGGCGGCGGCCTGCGCGAGCGAGACCCCCGCGACGGCGACGAGGACGACGACGATGATCGCGAGCTGGAGGGCGAAGAGCTGCCCCGCCAGCGTCGGGCGACCTCGCCTGAGCCTGACCACTATGAACTCAACCTTCTCTGCTGACAGAAGCGCGACAGGAGGCCACGCCCGCAGACACGATTCTCTCGTTCGCCCCTCCTCATGGAACGGATCTCAACGATGAGACTTCACCGCATCGCCCTCGGCGCCGTCGTCGCGGCCACCCTCGCCCTCACGGGCTGCGGGGCCACGAAGGACAAGGCGACCGACGACTCCTCCGCCGGCTCCGGTGGTGCCGCGAAGCCGGCCACCGGTCTGCAGTACATGGTTCCCAACGCTCCGGGTGGCGGTTACGACACCACCGCCCGCGCCGCCGCCCAGGTCATGGAGAAGGAGAACATCACCGGCTCCGTGCAGGTCTTCAACCTGCCGGGCGCCGGCGGCACGGTCGGCCTCCAGCGCGTCGTCAACGAGAAGGGCAACGGCAAGCTCGCCATGCAGATGGGGCTGGGCGTCCTCGGTGCCGCGTACACGCAGAAGTCCAAGGCCTCGCTGAACGACACCACCCCGATCGCCAAGCTCATCGAGGAGGCCGGGGCGATCGTCGTGCCCAAGGACTCCCCCTACACCGACATCAACCAGCTCGTCGAGGCCTGGAAGAAGGACCCGAAGAGCATGTCGGTCGGCGGTGGCTCCTCGCCGGGTGGTCCCGACCACCTGCTGCCGATGCAGCTCGCCCAGGCCGTCGGCATCGACCCCAAGACGGTCAGCTTCGTCTCCTACGACGGCGGCGGCGAGCTCCTCCCCGCGCTGCTCGGGAACAAGATCGCCTTCGGCGCCTCGGGCTTCGGTGAGTTCCTCGACCAGGTCGAGGCCGGTGACGTCCGCGTCCTCGCCGTGACCAGCCCGGAGCGCGTCGAGGCGCTCAAGGACGTGCCGACCCTGAAGGAGAAGGGCATCGACCTCGAGTTCGCGAACTGGCGCGGCGTCGTCGCGCCCCCCGGCATCTCCGAGGAGGACAAGCAGGTCTGGATCGACGCCTTCACCAAGATGCACGAGTCGGCGGCGTGGAAGGCCGAGCTCGAGAAGCGCGGCTGGGTCGACGCCTTCGCCACCGGCGAGGAGTTCGGCACCTTCCTCAAGGAGCAGGACACCCAGGTGGCCCAGCTCCTCCAGACCCTCGGCCTGGCATGACCGTCGAGGCCACCACGGCTCCCAGCCGGGTCAGGGACCGCGCGCAGTACGGCCTGTGCGCGGCCCTGGCCCTGGTCGGGCTGGTCGTCATCTGGGACGCCACCCGGATCGGTGCCGCGACGAGCAGCAACGACCCGGTCGGCCCGAAGGCCCTGCCCTTCATCATCGGCGCGGCGCTCCTCGTGGTGTCGGCCCTCTACGCCCTCGACGTCTCCCGCGGAGGCGTCGGCGAGCAGGAGGCCGGTGAGGACGTCGAGCTGGGCCACCCCGCCGACTGGAGGACCGTCGGCATGCTCGCCGGTGCGTTCCTGCTCAACGCGGTCCTCATCGAGCGGCTCGGCTGGGTCATCAGCGGGGCGCTGCTCTTCGCCCTGTCGGCCTTCGCCCTCGGCAACCGCCACCACGTGCGGGGCCTGGCGATCGGCATCGCCCTGAGCCTCATCACGTTCTACGGCTTCGCGATCGGGCTCGGCGTCAACCTGCCGGCCGGCATCCTGCAGGGAATCCTCTGATGGACAACGTCTCCGCACTCCTCGGCGGCTTCGCCGACGTCATCACGCCGATGAACCTCCTCATCGCGCTGCTCGGAGTCATCGTCGGCACGGCCGTCGGGGTGCTCCCCGGTATCGGCCCGGCCATGACGGTGGCGCTCCTGCTGCCGATCACCTACGGGCTGCCGGTCGAGCAGTCGCTCATCCTCTTCGGCGGCATCTTCTACGGCGGCATGTACGGCGGGTCGACGACGTCGATCCTGCTCAACACCCCCGGCGAGTCCGCCTCGGTCGTCACCGCCCTCGAGGGCAACAAGATGGCCAAGACCGGGCGCGCCGCGCAGGCGCTCGCCACCTCGGCGATCGGCTCGTTCATCGCCGGCACGATCGGCACGATGCTCATCGTCCTGGTCATGCCGCAGGTCGTGAAGTTCGCGATCTCGCTCGGCTCGCCCGAGTTCCTCGCGATCATCCTCGTCGCCTTCGTCGGCACAGCGGCGATCCTCGGCTCCTCACGGGTGCGCGGCTTCGCCGCCCTGCTCATCGGCATCACCCTGGGCCTCGTCGGGACCGACTTCGTCACCGGCCAGCAGCGGCTGACCTTCGGCAGCCCGTTCCTCGCCGACAACATCGACGTCGTCGTCATCGCCGTCGGCATCTTCGCCGTCGGCGAGGCGCTGTGGGTGGCCGCCCACCTGCGGCGCAAGGCCGCCACCGTCATCCCCGTGGGTCGGCCCTGGCTGTCGAGAGCCGACTGGGGCCGGTCGTGGAAGCCCTGGCTGCGCGGCACCGCGCTCGGCTTCCCGTTCGGGGCGATCCCCGCCGGCGGCGCGGAGATCCCGACCTTCCTGTCCTACCTCACCGAGCGCAGGCTCTCCAAGCACCCCGAGGAGTTCGGCAAGGGCGCGATCGAGGGTGTCGCCGGCCCCGAGGCGGCGAACAACGCCTCGGCCGCGGGCACGATGGTGCCCCTGCTCGCCCTCGGCCTGCCGACCAACGCGACGGCGGCGATCATCATCGCGGCGTTCATGAGCTACGGCATCGAGCCCGGCCCGCTGCTGCTCACCAAGCAGCCCGACCTCGTCTGGATGCTCATCGCGAGCCTGTTCATCGGCAACTTCTTCCTCCTCGTGCTCAACCTGCCGCTCGCGCCGACCTGGGCCAAGCTGCTGCGCATCCCGCGCCCCTACCTCTACGCGGGGATCCTCTTCTTCGCGTCGATGGGTGCGTATGCCGTGCAGGGGCAGCCGTTCGACCTGTACCTCCTGCTCGCGCTCGGCTTCCTCGGCTTCGCGATGCGCCGATTCGGCCTGCCGGTGCTGCCACTCATCGTCGGAGCCATCCTCGGCCCGCTGTTCGAGCGGCACATGCGCCGCTCGCTGCAGACGACCGGCGGCGAGGTCTCCGGCCTGCTCGGCGGCCCGGTGTCCTGGGTCTGCTACGGCATCGTCATCGTCGTTCTGCTCTGGCCGCTCATTGCGCGGCTGCGCCGGGTCGTCGACCGCGGGGTCGACGGCACCGGGAGTGCGGCCGGCCCGGGTGCACCCGGCGGCCCCGGCGACACCGGCGCTCGCGTCGGCGCGCCCGGCACGGACGGCACCGGTGACGACGCCGGCCGGCCACCCGGCATCCGCGACGACGTCGACGACCGGACGCACCCCGGCGTCGTCGACGACCGCGACGCCCAGCACCGCGCGCCCGCGTCGGGCGGCACCACCTCCACCAGGAAGGACCCGGACAGATGACCGTCCTCGTCGGCTACGTCCCCACGCCCCTCGGGGAGGCCACGCTGCGTGCCGGCGTCGCCGAGTCCCGGCGGCGCTCCGAGCACCTGCTCGTCGTCAACATGTCCCGTGACGACGTGCTCGTGGACGCGCACCGTGCCGCCCGCGACGACCTGGACCGGGTCGAGCGCGACGTCACCGAGCTCGGCGTCGATGTCGAGGTCGTACGCATCGAGGAGGGCAGCGACCCGGCGGACGCTCTCGTGCGCGTGGCCGAGGAGCGCCGGGCCTCGGTGGTCGTCATCGGGCTGCGCCACCGCACCCCGGTCGGCAAGCTCATCCTCGGCTCGACGGCGCAGCGGGTCCTCCTCGACACCCGGTGCCCGGTGCTCGCCGTCAAGGAGGACGGCGCGTGAGCGTCTCGACGGCCGACCTGTGGGACGAGCGCGGCGACGAGCTGCAGTCCTGCTCGGTGCAGCTGCGGCACGTCGGCGGTCGCCGGGCGTTCTCGGGAGAGATCCGCACGGTGCGCTGCCACCGCGACAACGCCCTCGTCAAGGCGACCCTCGCCGAGCCCGGGGAGGGACGGGTGCTCGTCGTCGACGGCGGCGGCTCGCTCGAGTCCGCTCTCCTGGGTGACCTCATCGGGGCCTCCGCCGTGGAGCAGGGCTGGGCCGGGGTCGTCGTCCACGGCGCGGTGCGTGACGTGGCGGCGCTGCGCGAGCTTCCCCTCGGCGTGCTCGCGCTGGGCTCCAACCCGCGCAAGAGCGCCAAGGACGGCGTGGGGGAGCGTGACGTGCCCGTCGCCTTCGGCGGGGCGGAGTTCGTGCCGGGTCAGAGCCTGTGGGCCGACGAGGACGGCGTCGTCGTCACCTCCCCCTGACCCCAACTTTCTCGCCCGATCCCGGAACCTTCACCTCCGCACCAGATCCTTTCCGGTGCTGAGGTGAAGGTTCCGGCGCGAAGGTCCCGGCCGACGCTCAGTCGGTGGCGTCGAGCGTCGTGAGGATGCGGCGCAGCGACGCCTGGTCGCGCTCGGGGAGCCGGGAGAAGAACGCGTGCGCGTCCTCGCGCCGTGCCTCGTCGATCTCGTCGACGAGGCGGCGGCCGGATGCCGTCAGCGTCACCACCGTGGCCCGCCGGTCGGCCGGGTCGGGCGCCCGCTCGACGAGTCCGCGCCCCTCGAGGGCGTCGACGACGTCGGTGACGGAGCGCGGGGCCACGCGCAGGTGGGCGGCGATCCTGCCGGGTCTCACCTGCCCGTGGCGGGCGACGACGCGCAGGGCTCGCGCGTGGTGCGGCGCCAGGTCCCAGGGCGCCGTGACGGCCGCGCCCCGCTGTCGCAGACCTCGCGCCACCCGCAGCAGCAGGTCGCCGAGCTCGGCCTCGCTCGGTCCGATCGGCGCCCGGGGTGCTCACCGGGGAATGCTAGCGGCCGCTCCTGCGTTTGGCTCATTGTGAGGTAACCTCACGAACCAGTCTTCCGGCCCTGTCCGATGACCCGAGAGGAGGGGGCGCCCATGACGGCCACCCTCACCGACACCCGTTCCTCCCAGCGCAGCACCTCGCCCGGCCACCACTCACCGCAGGCGGCCACGACGGTCCCGCGGCGTACACGGCATCCCCGACCCCACGGCATCCCTCGGGGGTGGCCGAGGCGGCGGGCGCGGGGGTGCGATGCGCGTCGACCCGCGCGACCGTGCCCAGCTCGCCGAGACCCCGGTGCCCCTGTCGCGGGTCGCGGCGCTGTTCCGGCCGCACCGGGTGCGCGTTGCCGTCGTCGTGGCGATCATCGTCGTGACCAGCGTCGTCGCCCTGGCGCAGCCGTTCCTCGTGCGCGAGGTGGTCGACGTCGCGCTGCCGCAGCAGGACGTTCGCCTGCTGCTCCTCTCGGTCGGTGCGATGGTCGCCGTCGCGGCGGTCACCCAGCTGCTCGGCGTCGTCCAGACCTGGCTGTCGACGCAGGTCGGCCAGCGGGTCATGCACGAGCTGCGGACCTCGGTCTTCACGCACCTCCAGCGACAGTCCCTGGGCTTCTTCACCCGCACCCGGGGCGGGGAAGTGCAGTCGAGGCTGACCAACGACGTCAACGGCATGCAGGGGGTCGTCACCTCGACCGCCACGTCGATCGCCTCGAACCTCACCACCGCGGTCGCCACGACCGCCGCCATGGTCGCGCTGTCGTGGCGGCTGTCGCTCCTCTCGCTGCTCGTCATCCCGCCCGCCCTCTGGCTGACCCGCAAGGTCGCGCTGCTCCGGCGGGCCGTGACCGCCGCCCAGCAGCGTCACCTCGCCGACCTCAACGCCCAGATCGAAGAGGGGCTGTCGGTCAGCGGCGTCCGCCTGTCCAAGACGCTCGGCACCTCGGCGCGCACGGCCGAGAGGTTCGGCGCGACGTCGCACGAGCTGGTCGACCTCGAGCTGCGCTCACAGCTCGCCGGGCGCTGGCGGATGGCGACGATGCAGATCGTCTTCGCCGTCATCCCGGCGCTGGTGTACCTGGCCGCCGGACTGCCCGCCACCGCCGGCGGCATGACGATCGGGACGCTCGTCGCCTTCACGGCGCTGCAGGCCGGCATCTTCCGGCCCCTCATGGGCCTGCTCAACGTCGGTGCGCAGTGGATCGCCTCGATGGCGCTGTTCTCGCGGGTGTTCGAGTACCTCGACCTGGTGCCCGACGTGCCCGCGCCCGCGCACCCGGTCGCGCTCGACCCGACATCCGTGCGGGGTGAGGTGCGCGTCGAGGGCGTCACGCTGCGCTACCCCGGCGCCGACCGGGATGCCGTCGCCGGCCTCACGCTGTCGGTGCCGGCGGGGTCGACGCTGGCCCTCGTCGGGCCGACCGGCTCGGGCAAGTCGACGGTGGCGGGGCTGCTCGCGCGGCTCCACGACCCTGACAGCGGCCGGGTGACCGTCGACGGCATCGACGTGCGCGACCTCGACCCCGACGTGCTGGCGTCGGTGGTGGGTGTCGTGTCGCAGGAGAGCTACCTGGTGCACGCGTCGGTGCGCGACAACCTGCTGCTGGCGCGGCCGGGCGCGACGGAGGGTGAGCTGTGGGCGGCCCTCGCGGCGGCGCAGGTCGCCGACCTCGTGGCGTCACTGCCCGACGGGCTGGAGACGGTCGTGGGCGCGCGCGGCCACCGGTTCTCCGGTGGCGAGCAGCAGCGGCTGGCCGTGGCTCGCACGATCCTGCGCGACCCGCCGGTGCTCGTGCTCGACGAGGCGACGTCGGCGCTCGACACGGCCACCGAGCGGGCGCTCCAGCGGGCCCTCGACGAGCTGGCCCGTGGGCGGACGACGATCACCATCGCGCACCGTCTCTCGACGGTGCGCGACGCCGACCGCATCGCCGTGCTCGACGGCGGCCGGCTGGTGGAGTCGGGCACCCATGAGGAGCTCGTGGCCGCCGGCGGCCGGTACGCGGGGCTGGTCGGGGTGGCCGCGGCTGGCCGGTCGGCCTGACCAGGGGGAAAAAAAAAAAAAAGCAGGGCATCCACGCGGTGCCATTTTTTTTTTTTTTTTTTTTTTTTTTTTTTTTTTTTTTTTTTTTTTTTTTTTTAAAAAAAAAAAAAAAAAAAAAAAAAAAAAAAAAAAAAAAAAAAAAAAAAAAAAAAAAAAAAAAAAAAAAAAAAAAAAAAAAAAAAAAAAAAAAAAAAAAAAAAAAAAAAAGAAAGGAGCCCGGAGGAGCTACTCCGACGACGGGGCCGGCGCCCGAGAGTCGCCCTGCTGCAGAGAAAAAATATTTTTTTTTTTTTTTTTTTTTTTTTTTTTTTTTTTTTTTTTTTTTTTTTTTTTTTTTTTTTTTTTTTTTTTTTTTTTTTTTTTTTTTTTTTTTTTTTTAAAAAAAAAAAAAAAAAAAAAAAAAAAAAAAAAAAAAAAAAAAAAAAAAAAAAAAAAAAATTTTTTTTTTTTTTTTTTTTTTTCTGGAGGAGCCCTCAAATATATTCGACGGTGCCGGCGCCCGAGATTTCAGTCGCCCCGCCATCAACTATTTTTTTTTTTTTTTTTTTTTTTTTTTTTTTTTTTTTTTTTTTTTTTTTTTTTTTTTTTTTTTTTTTTTTTTTTTTTTTTTTTTTTTTTTTTTTTTTTTTTTTTTTTTTTTTTTTTTTTTTTTTTTTTTTTTTTTTTTTTTTTTTTTTTTTTTTTTTTTTTTTTTTTTTTTTTTTTTTTTTTTTTTTTTTTTTTTTTTTTTTTTTTTTTTTTTTTTTTTTTTTTTTTTTTTTTTTTTTTTTTTTTTTTTTTTTTTTTTTTTTTTTTTTTTTTTTTTTTTTTTTTTTTTTTTTTTTTTTTTTTTTTTTTTTTTTTTTTTTTTTTTTTTTTAAAAAAAAAAAAAAAAAAAAAAAAAAAAAAAAAAAAAAAAAATGAGGTAATGCGCGTAATCTGCTGCAGAGGTGCCCAGCGCGCGGGCCGGCGCGCGCCTGGCACCTCGGTCAGCGCGCCCGTCCCGGCAAGGGTGCCGAGTGCGCGAGCGGCCGCGCCCCCGGCACCCCCGCGAGCGCGAACCCTTCCGCTGGCGCCCCGTCTCGTAGGTGAGACTCATTGCGGTGAGCGCACTCTGCGGGGGCGCTGGCGCAGCGCTCCAATGGACGTCATGAGCGCACCCACCAGCCCTGGCGACCCGTCGGCCCGGCCGATCGCCTCCGGTGACGGGACCACGGCCTGTCGGTGACACCGCCGCCGGACGAGCCCTCCGGAGGATGCCCGCCATCCACCGCGACCCGGCCCGCCCGTTGCGGACTCCACGGACGCCCGCCCCGGCCTCCAGCCGGTGACGGTCGGCACCGGCCCCCTGGCCGTCGGCGAGGTCGTCCGCGTCGCCCGCGACGGCGCCCCGGTCGTCATCGCCCCGGACTCGCTCGTCGAGGTGCGCCGCACTCGCGAGGTGATCCGCGGCCTGGCGAACGACAGCGAGCCCCACTACGGCGTCTCGACGGGGTTCGGCGCCCTCGCCACCCGCCACATCCCGGTCGAGCAGCGCCACCAGCTGCAGCGCTCGCTCGTCCGCTCCCACGCGGCCGGCTCTGGCCCCGAGGTCGAGCGCGAGGTCGTCCGCGCCCTCATGCTGCTGCGCATCTCCACCCTCGCGACCGGGCGCACCGGCATCCGGGAGGAGACCCTCACCGCCTACGTCGCGATGCTCGACGCCGGCATCACCCCGGTCGTGCGCGAGTACGGCTCGCTCGGCTGCTCCGGTGACCTGGCGCCCCTCTCGCACTGCGCGCTCGCCCTCATGGGCGAAGGGGAGGTCCGCGACGCGGACGGCGAGCGGATGCCGGCCGCCGACGCCCTGGCCGCGGCCGGCATCCGGCCCGTCGAGCTGGAGGAGAAGGAGGGCCTCGCCCTCATCAACGGCACCGACGGGATGCTGGGGATGCTGTGCCTCGCCATCGCGGACCTGCGCGAGCTCCTCGTGGTCGCCGACATCGCCGCCGCCATGTCCGTCGAGGGCCTGCTCGGCACCGACGACGTCTTCGCGGGCGACCTCCATGCGCTGCGGCCGCAACCGGGGCAGGCGATCTCGGCGGCCAACATCCGAAAGTTGATGGCGCACAGCCAGATTCGGGAGTCCCACCGCACCGAGGCGTGTACCCGTGTGCAGGACGCCTATTCGCTACGATGCGCTCCCCAGGTCGCCGGAGGCGCCCGCGACACCGTCGACCACGCCGCCCGCGTCGCCGGCTGGGAGCTGGCCTCGGCCGTGGACAACCCCGTCGTCACCCACGACGGCCGGGTCGAGAGCAACGGCAACTTCCACGGGGCGCCGGTCGCCTACGTGCTCGACTTCCTCGCCATCGTGGCCGCCGACGTCGCCTCGATCTCCGAGCGCCGCACCGACCGGTTCCTCGACGTGTCGCGCAGCAACGGCCTCCCGCCGTTCCTCGCCGACGACCCCGGGGTCGACAGCGGACACATGATCGCGCAGTACACCTCGGCGGCGATCGTCTCGGAGCTCAAGCGCCTGGCGGCACCGGCATCCGTCGACTCGATCCCCAGCTCGGCGATGCAGGAGGACCACGTGTCGATGGGCTGGTCGGCGGCGCGCAAGCTGCGTCGCGCCGTCAACGGTTGTCGCGGGTGCTGGCCGTCGAGGTCCTCACCGCGGCCCGCGGCATCCAGCTGCGGGCGCCCTCACCCCCGCGCCCGCCACCGGTGCCGTGGTGGCGGCCCTCGTGGATGCCGGCGCGAGCCGGCCGGGTGCCGACCGCTGGCTCTCACCGGAGATCGACACCGCCCACCGCCTCGTCACCGACGGCACGGTCCGCCGCGCCGCGGAGTCCGAGACCGGCCCCCTGACCTGACCCACCGACCCGCGTTGGGTGCCGAGACGGCTGCCCCAGCGACCACCTGAGCACCCAACTCGAGAGAAACCGGAGAACGACATGGACGGCGCTCGCCCGGTCCGCGCAGCCCGCGGCACCACCCTCACCGCACGGCAGTGGTCGACCGAGGCCCCGATGCGGATGCTCATGAACAACCTCGACCCCGAGGTCGCCGAGCGCCCCGACGACCTCGTCGTCTACGGCGGCACCGGCCGCGCGGCCCGCGACTGGAAGTCCTTCGACGCGATGGTGCGCACGCTCACCACGCTCAAGGCCGACGAGACGATGCTCGTGCAGAGCGGCCGGCCCGTGGGCGTCATGCAGACCCACGAGTGGGCGCCGCGCGTGCTCATCGCCAACTCCAACCTCGTCGGCGACTGGGCGACCTGGCCCGAGTTCCGCCGGCTCGAGCACCTCGGCCTGACCATGTACGGCCAGATGACGGCCGGCTCGTGGATCTACATCGGCACCCAGGGCATCGTCCAGGGCACCTACGAGACGTTCGCCGCGGTGGCCGAGAAGCGCTTCGGCGGCACCCTGGCCGGCACGCTCACCCTCACCGGAGGCTGCGGCGGCATGGGTGGCGCCCAGCCGCTCGCCGTCACGATGAACGAGGGCGTCTGCCTCATCGTCGACGTCGACCCGGCTCGCCTGCACCGTCGCGTCGAGCACCGGTACCTCGACGAGGTCGCCGACAGCCTCGACTCCGCCGTCGAGATCGCCCTGCGCGCCAAGGCCGAGCGGCGCGCCTGGTCAGTCGGTGTGGTCGGCAACGCCGCCGAGGTCTTCCCCGAGCTCCTCCGCCGCGGCGTGCCGATCGACGTCGTCACCGACCAGACCAGCGCGCACGACCCGCTGTCGTACCTGCCGGAGGGCATCGCCCTCGAGGACTGGGCCGAGTACGCCGAGCAGAAGCCCGAGGAGTTCACCGACCGCGCTCGCGCCTCGATGGCGAAGCACGTGCAGGCGATGGTCGAGTTCCAGGACGGCGGCGCCGAGGTCTTCGACTACGGAAACTCGATCCGCGACGAGGCCCGCCAGGGCGGCTATGACCGGGCCTTCGAGTTCCCGGGCTTCGTACCGGCGTACATCCGGCCGCTGTTCTGCGAGGGCAAGGGCCCGTTCCGCTGGGTGGCGCTCTCCGGCGACGCCACGGACATCGCGGCCACGGACAAGGCGGTGCTCGACCTCTTCCCCGACAACGACAAGCTGCACAAGTGGATCCGCGGGGCCCAGGACCGCATCGCGTTCCAGGGCCTACCGGCCCGGATCTGCTGGCTCGGCCAGGGCGAGCGCGACAAGGCCGGCCTGGCGTTCAACGACCTGGTGCGCTCCGGCGCGGTCCGGGCACCGATCGTCATCGGCCGCGACCATCTCGACACCGGCTCGGTGGCAAGCCCCTACCGCGAGACCGAGGCGATGCTCGACGGGTCCGACGCGATCGCTGACTGGCCGCTGCTCAACGCCCTGGTCAACACGGCATCCGGGGCGTCGTGGGTCTCGATCCACCACGGCGGAGGCGTCGGCATCGGCCGCTCGCTGCACGCCGGCCAGGTCTCGGTGGCCGACGGCACCGACCTGGCCGCGCAGAAGCTGGCCCGGGTGCTCACCAACGACCCGGCGATGGGCGTCATCCGGCACGTCGACGCGGGCTACGACATCGCCGAGCGCACCGCCACCGAGCAGGGCGTCCGGGTCCCGATGCGCGAGTCCTGACCCGAGCTCGACTCATTGCGAAATACCCACCCGAAGGCGCCCCTCAGGGGTGCTCTGGAGCGGGCATTTCGCAATGAGTCGGTCAGCCGAGGAAGGGCTCGACCGCCCTGGTGAAGCCTGCCGGGTCGGTCTCGTGCACCTCGTGGCCCGTGTCGAGGGTGGTCACCCGGCCGTCCGGCAGGGCCGCGACGAGCTCGGCGACGTGCTCGGCAGCGACGAAGCTCCGCGGCCCGCCGGCCACGACGAGGGTCGGCGCCGCCACGGACCCGACGACGACCGGCCATGCCGGGTCCGGGTGGTCGACCTCGGGCCGCACCTGCTCGACGACCCGCCAGTCGAAGCCGAGCGCACCCTCCGGCCGCGCCGGTGGGCTCGGCCGGCGGGCGTGCGGCATCCCGACGTCCTCGAGCACCAGCCGGCGCACCCGGTCGGGACGCCCCACCGCCACCCTCAGCGCGACGAGCCCACCGAGCGAGTGGCCCACCAGGTCGACGGCCGCGCCACCCACCGAGTCCAGGAGCGCGGCGACGTCGGCGGCCATCAGGCCGATGGAGTAGGCGCCGGGCCGCGAGCTGGCCCCGTGACCGCGCAGGTCGACGGCCAGCACCGTGCGCCGCGCCGCCAGCGAAGCGGCCACGACGTCCCACGAGCCCGCGGTCGCGCCGGTGCCGTGCAGCAGCACGGCGACCGGGGCCGTGGGCGCAGGACAGCGGTGCTCGACCACGGACAGCACGACGTCCGCGACCTCCACCGACCTCCGTCCGGGCACGGTCAGGCGGGCTCGGTGACGTCGGCGACGTCGGCCCCGAGCACCCGCACGACGTCGTCGGCCGCCACCGTCGCCGCCACCCCGTGGGCCCCCGCGCCCATCGACACCGTCCGCCCGGTCATCGTCGCGTCGGCCACGACCGGCCAGGCGGTGGTCGCCCCGAACGGCGTGATCGTCCCGCGCTCGTACCCCGTGACCTCGAGGGCCGTCGCGGCATCGGGCATCGAGACCCGGTTGACGCCGAGGTGGGCCCGCAGCCGCGGCCACGAGATCTCGCGGTCCCCCGGCACGAGCACGAAGAGGAAGTCCCCCTCGCCGCGCCGCACGACGAGCGTCTTGACGATGTCACGCGGCTCGACGCCCCGGGCCGCGGCGGCCTCGGCGAGCGACCCGACGCGCCCGTGGCGGGTGACGGTGAACGGCATCCCGGATGCCGTCAGCGCCGCCACCGCGCGCTCCTCACCAGGGCTGGCCATGGCGCCAGCGTAGGCCCCTGACCTCGCGTCTTGTCCACGAGACAATCACCCGGTTCGTGCGGCCCCACGGCGCCCGGTCGCGCGGTCAAATGGACCCATGTCCATCACGCCAAGAAACGGCGGGGCCGCTTCGGCGTTCCGGCGGATGTGGCACGACCTCGAGTCCCTCGGGGTGGACGAGGCGAGTGGGGGCTACTCCCGGTTCGCCTGGACCCGAGAGGACCACGACCTGCGGGAGTGGTTCGCGGGGGAGTGCGCCGCCCGAGGCCTGGACCTCGTCACCGACCGGATGGGCAACCAGTGGGCCTGGTGGGGGGACCCCGACGCGGCCGTGGCCAAGGGGGACCCGGGGGTCGTCGTCGGATCCCACCTGGACTCGGTCCCCGGCGGGGGCGCCTTCGACGGCCCGTTGGGGGTCGTCGGGTCCCTCGCCGCCGTGGACCGGCTGCGCGAGGACGGCTTTCATCCCGAGCGCCCCGTGGGCGTCGTCAACTTCGCGGACGAGGAGGGCGCCCGCTTCGGCGTGGCCTGCGCCGGCTCCCGCGTCATCACCGGGGCGCTCGGTGCCGACCGGGCCCGCGGGCTCAGCGACCTCGACGGGGTGACCATGGCCGAGGCGATGCGCCGGGCCGGCCACGACCCGACCCACCTCGGGCGCGACGACCAGGCGCTGGCCCGGATCGGGACCTTCGTCGAGCTCCACGTCGAGCAGGGCCGAGCCCTCGTCGAGCTGGGCCACCCGGTCGGTGTCGCGAGCAACATCTGGCCGCACGGGCGCTGGCGCGTCGACATCCCGGGGGAGGCGAACCACGCGGGCACCACGGCGCTCGATGACCGCGAGGACGCGATGCTCGGGCTGGCCGCGATGATCATCGCGGCCCGACGCGGCGCCGAGGCCGAGGGGTGCGTCGCCACGGTGGGCAAGGTGCACGTCGTGCCGGGCAGCATCAACGCCATCGCCAGCACCGCGACCGGGTGGCTGGACGCGCGCGGTCGCGACGCCGACGCGGTGCAGCGCGTCGTGCGGGAGGTCCGCGACGTCGTGTCCGAGTTCGACGGCCTGGTGACCCAGGAGTCGTGGACCCCGACGACGCTGTTCGACCCGGAGCTCGCCCGGCGGATCGCGGTGCGGCTCGGCGGGCTCCCCGTCATCAACACGGCCGCCGGTCACGACGCCGGCATCCTCGCCAACGACGGCATCCGTGCCGCCATGCTCTTCGTGCGCAACCCCACCGGGGTCTCGCACTCACCGGACGAGTGGGCCTCGGCGGACGACTGCGTCGCCGGCATCGAGGCGCTCGCCGACGTCGTCGCCGACCTCGCCGGGGCGGGTGGATGACGTCGTACTGGTGCGAGCACGCGGTGCTCCCCGGCGGTGTACGACGCTCCGTGCGGATCGTGGTCCAGCGTGACCGGATCCGCGACGTGCTGTCGGACGTACCCGCACGGACCGAGGACACGGTCCTGCGCGGCGTGGTGCTCCCCGGCCTCGCCAACGGCCACAGCCACGCGTTCCACCGCGCCCTGAGGGGCCGCACCCACGACGACGGCGGCAACTTCTGGTCGTGGCGCGAGGCGATGTACGCCGTCACCCACCGGCTCGACCCCGACACCTACCACGCGCTGGCGACGGCCGTCTTCGCCGAGATGCTCCTCGCCGGCTACACCGCTGTCGGGGAGTTCCACTACGTCCACCACGCCGCCGGGGGGCGCCCCTACGACGACCCCAACGCCATGGGCCTGGCGGTCCTCGAGGCGGCGCGCGACGTCGGCATCCGGATCACCCTGCTCGACACGTGCTACCTCACGGGCGGGCTGACGGCGAGCGGCCACGTGCCGCTCGACGACGTGCAGTCGAGGTTCTCCGACGGCACCGTCGAGGCGTGGCGCGAGCGCGTGGCGCTCCTCACCGGTGACGACAGCGCTCGCGTCGGAGCGGCGGTGCACTCGGTCAGGGCGGTGCCGCGAGAGGACCTCGCCGCCGTGGGCGAGCTGGTCGCCTCCGACGGGCGGCCACTGCACGTGCACGTCTCGGAGCAGCCGGGTGAGAACCTCGCGTGCCAGGGCTTCTACGGGTGCACCCCGGCCGAGCTGCTCGCGCGCGAGGGCCTGCTGACGCCGGCGACGACGGTCGTCCACGCGACGCACCTCGCCGACGCCGACATCGACCTGCTGGCGGCCGCGCGGTCCACCGCCTGCTTCTGCCCGACGACGGAGCGGGACCTCGCCGACGGCATCGGGCCGGCACGCCGCCTGCGCGACGCGGGGGTACCGCTCTCGCTCGGCTCGGACCAGCACGCCGTCATCGACCCGTTCGAGGAGGCGCGGGGGGTGGAGATGCACGAACGGCTCGACAGCCTCGAGCGAGGCCGCTTCAGCGCCTCGGACCTCCTGGGGATGGCGACGCTCTACGGCTACCGGTCCCTCGGCTGGGACGACGGCGGGCTCCTCGCGGGCGGCCACCTCGCCGACCTCGTGGCCGTGCGCCTCGACAGCCCGCGCACCGCCGGCTGCGGCGCCGACCGTGTCCTCTACGCCGCCACGTCCGCCGACGTCACCGACGTCGTCGTCGGTGGTGACCACGTCGTGCGCGGTGGTGCGCACCGCGCGGGCGACGTGGGCCGGCTGCTCACCGACGCCATCTCGGCGGTGCGGCGGTGAGTGGCGAGGCCGGTGAGCGGCGAGGCCGGGAGGGGACGGGGCGCGACGGCATCCGGCGCGGTGCTCGTCACCGGCATCGGCGAGCTCGTCACGTGCGCCGGCCCCGAGGGGACGACCGCGACCGACGACCGCTCGCTCGCCGCGGAGGACCTGCTGGGCATCGTCACCGACGCCGCCGTCGTCGTGGTCGGGGGCTCGGTGGCCTGGGTCGGACCCGCGGCCGCCGCCCCGGCAGCCGACCGGGTCGTGGACCTCGGGGGGCGTGCCGTCGTGCCCGGCTTCGTCGACAGCCACAGCCATCTCGTCTACGCCGGCGACCGCGCGCACGAGTTCGCTGCGCGGATGGCCGGGATGCCGTACGACGGCGGCGGCATCGGGGTCTCGGTCGCGGCCACCCGGGCCGCGAGCGACGACGAGCTGCGCGGCCTGCTGCGGGCGAGGGTGGCCGAGATGCGCGCCCTCGGCACGACGACCGTCGAGGTCAAGAGCGGCTACGGCCTCACCGTCGACGACGAGGCCCGGTCGCTGCGCCTCGCCCGGGAGGTCACCGACGAGACGACCTTCCTCGGCGCCCACGTCGTCCCCGCGGAGGCACGTGCGGACCGGGCCGCCTACCTCGACCTCGTCACCGGTCCGATGCTCGCGGCGTGCGCCCCCCACGCCCGCTGGGTCGACGTCTTCTGCGAACCGGCCTCACCGCACGCGTTCACCGAGGAGGAGGCGCGCCGGGTCCTCGTGGCAGGGCGGGATGCCGGGCTGGGACTCCGCGTCCACGGCAACCAGCTCTCCGCCGGGCCCGGGGTGGGGCTCGCCGTCGAGCTCGGCGCCGCGAGCGTCGACCACTGCACGTTCCTGTCGCGCGTGGACGTCGAGGCGCTCGCCGGCGCGGCCGGCACCACGGTGGCCACGCTCCTGCCCGGGGTGGAGTTCTCGACGCGCTCGCCCTACCCCGATGCCCGCGGGCTGCTCGCTGCCGGCGTCGACGTCGCGCTGGCGAGCGACTGCAACCCGGGCACGTGCAACACGGCATCCATGCCGTTCGTCATGGCGCTCGCGGTGCGCGAGATGCGGATGACGCCGGCCGAGGCCCTCGTCGCCGCCACGGTGGGCGGGGCGCGGGCGCTGCGTCGGCCCGACGTCGGCCGGGTCGCGGTGGGCTCGCGGGCCGACCTCGCCGTGCTCGACGCACCGTCCCACGAGCACCTCGCCTACCGCCCCGGGATGCCGCTCGCCCGCGCCCTCGACCTCGGCTGAGCGTGGCGGCGGCGGAGCGGCTGGAGCGGGCCGAGCACGACGGCTGGACGGTTATCAGCATGAAGGACGACTGGGCGAGGGTCTTCTGAGCCACAGGCGCGCGTGCGGGCACGGTCGCGCGGCATAGGTTCGGAGGCATGGCAGCAGCTGCGCCCGGGAACGGGAACGGGAACGGGCCCACCCACCGGCCAGAGTCACGATGGGCGGACCTCGACGGACCGGTCCACTACCTGGACTTCGGTGGCCCGGCCGACGGCCCGCTGCTCGTCTGCGTCCACGGGCTCGGCGGCTCGGCCCTCAACTGGGCGGCGGTGGCGCCGGCACTGGCCGAGACCTGTCGCGTGGTGGCGCTCGACCTCGCCGGGTTCGGGCACACGCTGGGAGGCTCGCGGTCGACGTCGGTGGCGGCGAACCAGCGCCTGCTGCACCGATTCCTCGTCGAGGTCGCCGGGACGCCGGCCGTGTTGGTCGGCAACTCGATGGGTGGGCTGATCTCGATCCGCCAGGCGGCGGAGCGGCCCGACACGACCGCCGGGCTCGTGCTCGTCGACCCGGCACTGCCGCCGGAGGTCCGGCGGCCTGCCGGACCCGCGCGTCGTCGCGATGTTCGCCGCCTTCATGGTCCCCGTGGTGGGCCGCCGGGTGGTCGGGCGCTCCCGGGACGGAGCCTCGGCGGAGCGGGCCGCGCGCGACCTCCTGCGGCTGTGCTGCGCGGACCCGGCGCGCGTGCCGAGCGAGGTCGTCGACCTCCACGTCGAGCTGGCGGGACAGCGCCTCGAGTACCCCGACGTCGACTCCGAGCTGCTCACGGCGGCACGGTCGCTGGTCTGGGTGCTGGCCGACCGGCGCCGCTTCTCGGCGATGCAGCGCGCGATAGAGGTCCCCGTGCTGCTCCTCCACGGCGACCGGGACCGCCTCGTCGACATCGGGGCCGCTCGTGCCGCGGCTCGGGCGAACCCGCACTGGCAGTTCGAGGTCGCGGAGGGTGTGGGGCACCTCCCGCAGCTCGAGGCGCCGCGGTGGACGGTCGACGCCGTCCTCGGCTGGCTGCGGTCGCACCCCGACGCGGCCGACCTGGCCGCCGTGGCCCGTCCCCTCGTGCGGCGCGGCTGACCGATCAGCCGCGGCGGGCCGGGTGACCTCGCTCAGACGGGGTCCTCGCGGATCTCGGCCGGCAGGTGGCCCGACGACTTCTCGTAGAACTTCGCGGCCCTGCGGGTGGCGAGGGTCCTCGCGGCGCCCACCGCGAGCCCGGTGATCATCGCGTACGCGACCGCCTTGGCCAGGGGTGCGTTCGGGCTCTTGGGGTTGATCTCGTCACCCTCGGCCTTCGCCCAGACGGCGTCGATGACCTTGGTGGCGATGAAACCGGCGAGGATGGCACCTCCCGTGCCCATGATCTTCCACGCGACGGCGCCCATGGCCATGTCGGTCCTCCCGAGGGATGTCCGTGCCGCCGGGCGCATCATCGTCCGACGAGGTCGTGCTCACTGTAGTCCGCGGGGGTTATGGTGGTGAGGTCCAACGACAGGGGAGCGCTCCGGCGCTGAGAGTGCGGTCCGCCGCAGACCCTCGAACCTGATCCGGTTAGCACCGGCGAAGGGAGTCGGGAAATCTCAGGTGCGTCTCCGGCACACCCGCGGTGCGAGCCGCGAGGTGCCGGCGCCGCCCCTCCCCGAGGTCTCCACCACGGGAACCACGGGAGAACTGCCATGGCAACACCGGTCACCGAGCGGTCCGGCGCGCGCGCCCACCGCTCCATCCTCGCGACCCGCCCCCTCCTCGGGTGGCGCACGGTCGACATCCTCACCGTCGCCTTCCTCGGCGCCGCCTTCGGCGTGGCGTTCTGGGGGTGGGGCGTCTTCTACAACGGTCCCGTCACGGCCCTGAAGATCGGCTACGCGCCGCTCATGGGCCTCTTCGCCGGGCCGTGGTTCCTCGCGGGCGTCGTCGGCGGGCTCGTCGTGCGGCGTCCCGGCGCCGCGCTGTTCTGCGAGGTCGTCGCCGCCCTCGTCTCGATGCTGCCCGGCACCGAGTGGGGCGCGACGGTGCTCGTCAGCGGCATCCTCCAGGGCCTGGGCGCCGAGCTCGCGTTCGCGGTCCTCGGCTACTCGGCCTTCGGTGCGGCGGCCGCCGCGCTCGCCGGGGTGCTGTCGGCGCCGCTCGAGTGGGCCTTCGAGGTCGTGCGGTTCCCGGCCTCGTGGGCCGACGTGCCGGTGCTGTCGGTCGCTCGCGGGCGGCGGCGGCTGGTACGCCGAGTGGGACCTCACCGACAAGCTCGTCTACCTCGGGGCCATGGCGGTCTCGGGTGCCGTGCTCGCCGGGCTCGTCGGCTGGCTGCTCGTGCGGGCGCTGGCCCGGGCGGGGGCGCTGTCGGCCTTCCCGGCCGGGCAGGAGCACCGGGAGCAGCACGCTGTCTGACCCGGGGCCGGATGCCGTCGGCGCGCCTGCTGCTGCCGACGGCGGTGCCGCACGTGGCCGCGTCGAGGTGGACGCCCTCACCTGGCGGCCCTTCGGCCGGCGCGAGCCGGTGCTGCGTGACGTCTCGATCGACCCTGCGGCCCGGCGAGCGGGTGCTGCTCGTCGGGCCCTCGGGCTCGGGCAAGTCGACCCTGCTGCGGGCCCTCGCGGGGCTCCTCGAGACGGTCGACGCCGGCGAGCTGAGCGGCTCGGTGCTCGTCGACGGCGCCGCGCCGGGCGAGCGCCCCGGCGCCGTGGGGCTCGTGCTCCAGGAGCCGGGCGCCGGGGTGGTCGCCGCCACGGTCGGGCGCGACGTCGCCTTCGGCCCCGAGAACGTGGGGATGCCGCGCGCGGCCATGCCGGCGGTCGTCTCCTCCGCGCTGGCGTCCGTCGGCCTCGGTGACCTGCCGCTCGACACCCCGACCTCGGCCCTGTCCGGTGGGCAGACCCAGCGGCTCGCGCTCGCCGGCACGCTGGCCCTCGACCCGTCGGTGGTCCTTCTCGACGAGCCCACGGCGATGCTCGACCCCGGCTCGGCGCAGGAGGTGCGCGACGCCGTGGCGGCCCTGACCTCCGACGGCGGGCGGCCGGTGGAGGCATCCGAGGCGGGTGGACCGGCCGGCCGGCACCCCTCGCCGACGCTCGTCGTCGTCGAGCACGTCCTCGCGCCGTGGGTCGACCTCGTCGAGCGGCTCGTCGTGCTCTCGGCCGACGGCCGGGTGGTGGCCGACGGGCCGGTCGCCGAGACGCTCGGCGCCCAGCGCGAGCGGCTGCTGGCCATGGGCATCTGGGTGCCGGGGGAGGGGCCGCCGCCGCCGGTCTTCGTCGACCCGGCCCTCGTGGCGCCGCGGGAGCCCTTCGCGCGGCGACCACCGCCCCGCCGGCCGCGGTGACGGGACGGGCTGCTCCGGCATCCCTCGTGGCCGAGCCGCTCGTCGTCGAGCGCACCACCCGCCTCGTCGACGGCACGGCCCGGACCCGACGGGCCGCCGAGCTCACCGCCCCGCTGGTGGCGGCCCCCGGCACCCTCACCGCCCTCGTCGGCCCGAGCGGCAGCGGCAAGTCGACCGTGCTGCAGGCGCTGGCCGGCTTCGTCCCTGCGACCGACCCCGGGGCGGTCGCGGTGCTCGCGACGCCGTCGCCGTCGTCATCGACCGCGGGGGATGCCGTCGTCCCCCGCCTCGCTCGCGGCCACCGACCTCGCGCGGACGATCGCCTGGGTGCCGCAGTGGTCGAGCTCGACGATCGTCGCCGGCACGGTGCTCGAGGAGGTGCTGGCGACGGCGAAGGCGCTCGGGGAGGACGACGACGCCGCGACGCAGCGCGCCCACGCCCTCCTCGCGGCCCTGGGGCTCGCGCACCTGGCCTCGGCGGACCCCCGCGAGCTGTCCGGTGGCGAGCAGCGCCGGCTCGCGGTCGCGGCGGCCCTGCACCACGGGCCTCCCGTGCTGCTCGCCGACGAGCCGACGGTGGGCCAGGACCGCCACACCTGGTCCGCGCTCGTCGGGCTCGTCGCCGCGTACCGGCAGGCGGGTGGAGCCGTCGTCGCGGCCACCCACGACACGCACGTCGTCGACCGGGCGACGCGCCGTGCACTCCCTGCGGGCGCCCGGCGAGCCGGCCCGGCCGGTGCCGGCCGGCATCCCGCTCGTGGCCCGCTGCGGACCGCTGGCGCTGCTGGGCGCGGCGCTGCTCGCCGTGCCGGCGGGGGTGCTGTCGCCGCACTGGTCGACGAGCCTGGCGGTCCTCGCGACCCAGCTCGCCCTCGCCGTCGTGGGACTGAGCGCGCCGGGTGGCGGGGGCGGGGCCCCGTCCCGGGCGCGACGCGTCGCGGTGCGGGTGCTGCCCGGCGTCGTCGCGGCGCTCTCCGTCGGCTGGTCGACGTGGTTCCTCGCGGGTCACGACGTCGACGCCGCCCTCACCGTGGCGCTGCGCGTCCTCGTCATCGTCGTGCCCTCGGCGGTGCTCGTCCCGTGGATCGACCCCGACGCCCTCGGCGACCACCTCGCGCAGCGCCTGCGGCTGCCGGACCGGCCGGTCGTCGCGACGTCCGCCGCCCTGCAGCGGGTCCACTCGTTCGGCGAGATCTGGCGCGAGCTCGGCCGGGCGCGGCGGGTCCGTGGGCTCGGGGTGTCGTGGCGGCGGCCGGGCACCGTCGTGGCGCACCTCGGGGCGCTGACCCTCGGCCTGCTCGTGCGGACCCTTCGGGCCGCCGCGGACCTCGCCGTCGCGATGGACGCGCGCGGCTTCGCGACCGCCCGGTCACGCACCTGGTGGATGCCGGCGCCGTGGCGGTGGCGCGACACCCTGCTCCTGGCGCTGGGCGCGCTGCCGCTCGTGGTGGCCGTCGTCGCCCGCTGAGCCCGACGGCATCCGACTTCATTGCGAATGTCCCACGCGCGAGGGCCCGCGCGGGCCGCTCGCGGTGGTGATCCGCAAGCACGTCGGGGAGGGGTTGCACAGCGGGTCGCGGGGTTCGGAGCTGTCGGGGGCGGACGGCATACTGGTGGATCGTGTCTGCCACCCCCGTGACCCAGCCCTCCGCGGCGGTCCGCATCCCCCGCGAGCTGTGGGTGCTGGTGGCGTCGGCGTTCGTCATCGCGCTGGGGTTCGGGCTGATCCTGCCGGTGCTGCCGCAGTTCGCGCAGAGCTTCGGCGTGGGGGCCACGGCCAGCTCGATCGTCGTCAGCGCCTTCGCGTTCTTCCGGCTGCTCTTCGCCCCCGCCGGGGGTCGCCTCATCGCCCGGTTCGGCGAGCGCCCGATCTACCTCGCCGGCCTGGTCATCGTCGCCATCTCCACGGGTGCCACGGCGTTCGCTCACTCGTACTGGCAGCTGCTGATCTACCGCGGTCTGGGCGGCATCGGGTCGGTGATGTTCACCGTCTCGGCGGTGGCCCTCATCGTCCGGCTCGCGCCGCCGTCGATCCGCGCCCGCATCTCGTCGGTCTACGCATCGGCGTTCCTGTTCGGCGGCATCCTCGGGCCGGTCGCGGGCGGGTTGCTCGGCAACCTCGGGCTGCGGGTGCCGTTCCTCGTGTACGCCGTCGCGCTGCTCGTCGCCGCGTCCCTCGTCGCGATCTTCATCAGCGGGTCGGCGCTGCGCCCGGCCGAGGGTGCACCGGTGCTGCCGGTCATGGCGGTGCGCGACGCCTGGCGCGACAGCGCCTACCGCGCCTCGATCGGGTCGGCGTTCGCCAACGGGTGGGCCAACTTCGGGGTCCGCAACGCGATCCTGCCGCTGTTCGCCGCGGTCATCATCGGCAAGCAGCCATGGGTGGCGGGCACCGCGCTCGCCGTGTTCGCCGCCGGCAACGCGGTGGGCCTCACCGTGGCGGGCCGGCTCTCCGACCGCCACGGCCGCCGCCCCTTCATCATCGGCGGGCTGGTCGTCAGCGGCCTCGCGACGATCGTCACCGGGTTCGCGTCCGACCTGCCGGTGCTCGTCGTGCTCTCGGTCGTCGCGGGTCTCGGAGCGGGCATGCTCAACCCGGCGCAGCAGGCCTCGCTGGCCGACATCGTCGGTCGTGAGCGCAACGGTGGGCCGGCGCTGGCGACGTTCCAGATGTCCGCCGACAGTGGTGCGATCGTCGGGCCGATCCTCGCCGGGTTGCTCATCGACCACGGCAGCTACCCGCTGGCGTTCGGCATCACCGGCCTCATCACCCTGCTCGCCGTCGTGCCGTGGCTGTTCGCGCGCGAGACCCACGACGTGCGGCACGGGGCACCGACCCCCGCCTGAGCCGCGGCTGGGAGAGGCGGGCCGGAACGTCGCCGCCCCACCACGCGTTGGTCCATGGCCGATCGACGCACCAGACCCGGAGGTCCCCCATTCCCACAGCCCTCGCCACCGTGCCCGCCGTCACCCTCGTCGACCGCCAGGTCGACACCCTGCTCGCCCTCGGCTACCCGGCCCTCGCCGGCCTGACCGACGCCCAGCTCACCGCCCGGCTCGCGCCGCTGCGGGATGCCGCCGCACGCCTCCCCGACGTGCCCGTCGACGACGCTCCGGGCCGGGCCCCGCTGGTCCTCGTCGTGACCCGGGAGCTCGTCGACCCCGAGCGCACGGTCGGCCTCCTCCGCCTCGCCCCCAACGGCACCGCGCCCGGCATCCTCGACCGCAACCACGGCGAGGCCGGGCTGGCGCCCTACCGCCCGGTCGAGCAGGTCGAGCTCCCGGATCCCGGCGCCTACCTGCTGCTCGACGTCGAGCGGGGCGAGGAGTTCCTCGGCGTCCGACCCGAGGAGGCGTTCCCGGTCATCCTCGGCCGCGGCCGCACGCCGCTGACGATCGAGGAGGGCATCGCCCTGGTGACGCACGCCCCGCACGTGCTGGAGAAGAACCGGTGCTTCATGCTGTCCGGCTCTCGCCGCGGCGACCGCCGTGTCCCGGCGATGTGGATCTCGGGCAGGGCGCCCAAGCTCGGCTGGTGCTGGGACGGCAACCCCCACGACTGGCTCGGGCGTGGCCTCGGCGGGCTCCCGGGTCGCCTGACGACCATCGGCGGTGGATGCCGGGGAGCCGGCATCCGCCGCCGCCTCACCGTCCGCTCGGGGCCGTCCACGGAGGACCTCACGTCCGAGGGGAGGTGAGGTGTCCGGATCGGTCTGCGGCGGACGACGTGGAGTGGGGCAGGTTCCGACGCCTGCTGCGGCCGGACCAGCAGCGCCAGGGTGGCCGCGAGGCAGGCGAGCACCGAGCCGATGGCGACCGGTGAGAGCCACGTCTTGCCGGCGATCCCGGCATCCGCCTGGAACCCGCCGACCGCCCAGAGCACGGCCAGGTAGACCGCACCGCTCGCGTTGATCGCGACGGCCAGGACCGACCCCCACGCCTCGCGGCGCCACAGCAGGACGCCGGCGACGACGAACACCGGCGCCAGCAGGGACAGGTCGATCGCGTAGACGAGGTGCACCGCCGACGGGGGCATGACGTCCTGCGGCAGCTCGCCGGTGAGGGCGAACCGTACGGACAGGCCGCCCCACGCCGTGACGAGCGCGAGCCCGACGAGCGTGGTGAAACCCGCGACCACCCGGGCGCGGGTGCCGCCGGCGACACCCCGGGCGGCGCGACCGGCATCGATGCTCGTCGCGAGCATCAGCAGCGCGGCCATCGAGGCGACGAACGCGGCCACGTGCAGCAGGAAGACCGAGCTGAAGGCCCCGCCGAACGCGTAGTAGGCGTAGTTGTAGACGCCGTAGTGCAGCATCCCGAGCCACACGAGCACCGAGGCGCTGCTCTCGTCACGGCGGCTGGCGAACAGTCGTCACCGCGAGCACCGGGGCCGCGACCAGGAGGGTGACCAGGTCGTTGCCGCGGAACGCCGCGACCGCCCAGGGCTCCTCCGGGTAGAGGTCGCCCACGGCCAGCCCGATCGCGGCCTGGACGACCATGAGCAGCAGGAGCACGCCGGAGAGGACCCACGCCGCGGTGAGCCGCGGACCCGGTCGGAGGATGCGCATGGCGTGCGGGTCGCGGTGCATCGGGCTGCTCCTCGAGAAGGGCGCGGCCCCGCGGGCCGGCAGAGCCGTCACCACCTCCACGCTAGCCACGAGGGCGCCCGTCGGCGGCACGCTGTCCGCACCGTCACACCGCCGACCGGCGGTGAGCGCGCAGCTGGTGGCCAGGCATGGCCAGGACAGCCACCTCGGCACTCGACCGCGAGGATCAGTCGGTGACCTCGTCGACCTTCCGGGGCATGAAGGCCGCGGCCAGCACCAGGGTGACCGCCACCGCGAACGAGGCGACGAACACCGCGTGGATCGCCGGGTCGAGAACGCCCGGCGGCAGCGACTCGAGGTCGGTCGGCTCGCTGCCGAGCCGGTCGCGGACCACCGTGTTCGCGATGGCGCCGAAGGCGGCCACCCCCACGGCGCTGCCGACCGACCGGGCGAAGAGGGTGGCTCCGGTCGCGACCCCTCGACGGGCCCAGCCGACGGACGACTGCGCGGCGACGATGGCCGGGCTCGCGACGTACCCGAAGCCGAGGCCCATGACGAAGTTCGGCGCCGCGAGGTGCAGCACCGAGCTGTCGGAGTCGACGGTGAGCAGGAGCGCCGCTCCGGCCAGCGCGATGACCGAGCCGATCAGCATGGTCGATGCGGAAACCGAAGCGCAGGTAGAGCCGCCCCGAGGTGGTCGCCGCGATCGGCCACCCGATGGTCATCGCGGCGAGGGCGAAGCCGGCGACGATCGCCCCGGTGCCGAGCACGCCCTGCGAGAACAGCGGCACGTACGACGTGAGGCCCAGCAGCAGCACGCCCGACGACGAGCGAGGTCGCCATCGCGGCCCCGACGACCCGGTGCCGGAACACCCACAGCGGCAGCACCGGCTCGGCCGCCCGCCGCTCGACGAGCACGAAGGCCACGAGCACGACGACCGCGCCGAGCGAGCAGCCCGACGCTCACCGGCGAGGCCCACGCCCACAGGACACCGCCCTCGAGCAGGGCGACGAGCAGGGCCACGGTGCCGACGAGGAGCAGCACCGTCCCGAGCACGTCGACCCGCGGTCGCGCCGCCGCAGGGTCACGCGCGGTGCGGTCCTCGTGGAACCGGCGCCACAGCATCCACGCGGCGAGCGCACCGAGCGGCAGGTTGACGAAGAAGATCCAGCGCCACGACAGGTAGTCGGCGAACACCCCGCCGAGGGTCGGGCCGACGAGCGAGGAGATCGCCCACACGGCCGCGATGTAGCCCTGGACCGTCGCTCGCTCGGCGACGGAGTAGATGTCGCCGACGATCGTCATGCCGACCGGCTGCACGGCCCCGGCCCCGAGCCCCTGCACCGCGCGGAACGCGACGAGGCTGCCCATCGACCACGCCAGCCCGCACAACAGCGAGCCGAGCACGAAGAGCGCCACGCCGAAGCAGCATGACCGGCTTGCGGCCGTAGAGGTCGGCGACCTTGCCGTAGATCGGGACCGACACCGCCTGGGCGAGGAGGTAGATCGAGAACAGCCACGGGAACTGGGTGAGGCCGCCGAGGTCGCGCACGACCGCCGGCACCGCGGCGGCGAGGATCGTCGCGTCGATCGCGACGAGCCCCGTACTGAGCATCACGGAGAGGAGGACCGGCCCCCGCTCGCTGCGCAGGCCCACGCTGGCACGGCTGACCCTGGGCTCTGCGGGGCGTCGTCACCCCACGACCAACCCGCGGCCCCCAGGCCGGCATTCCGACCCTCGACAGGGGATGCCGTCGCGCACGTCGGGGCGCGGGACGGTCACCAGCTCGTCTCGACGCAGGCCCGGGCGCTGCGCGGCTCGACCTGGATGGTCGCGTGCTCGATGGCGAACCGCTCGCGCAGCAGGGCGGCGGCGTCGGTGAGCACCTGCGTCGGGTCGGCGTCGTCGTCGCAGACGAGGTGCACCGTGGCGACGTGCATGCCCGAGGTGAGGGTCCACAGGTGCAGGTCGTGGACGTCGACGACCGCGCCCACGCCGCGCAGGGCCGCCTCCGCGTCGGCCGGCACCATGCCCGCGGGCGCGTGCTGGCCCAGCACCGCGAGGACCTCGCGCCCGAGCAGCACCGCTCGCACGGCGACGAAGACCGCGATGGCCAGGGCGATGCCCGTGTCCCAGGCGGAGGAACCGGTGGCGGAGACGAGCAGGCCGGCGACGACGACCCCGACCGAGCCGACGGTGTCGGCCACCACCTCGACGTACGCGCCCTTGACGTTGAGGCTCTCGGCGGCGCCCCCGCGCAGCAGCGCGAGGGCGACGACGTTGACGACGAGCCCCAGCAGGCCGACGACGACCATGAGCGTCGACGCCACCTCCGGCTCGTCACCGATGCGGCCGACCGCCGCGACGACGATGTAGACGGCGACCCCGAGCATGAGCAGGGCGGCGAGGCCCGAGGCGAACACCTCGGCGCGGTACGAGCCGAAGGTCCGACGGCCGGTGGTGTCCGGGCGCGAGGCGATGCGCGTCGCGACGAGGGCCGCGCCGAGCGCCACGACGTCGGCGGCCATGTGGCCGGCATCGCTGAGCAGCGAGAGCGAGCCGCCGGCCACCGCCGACCCCAGCTCGACGGCGAAGAACGCGGCGACCAGCGCGAACGCCACGCGCAGCCGCCAGCGGTGGGTCGCGCCGGCGTTCGGGTGGCCGTGTCCGTGGGCAGCCGCTCGACCGTTCGTGCTCACCGTGCCACCTCCTCCTCACGACCCCGGATGCCGGGGCGCCGGGTGCGCTGCCGCCACCGGTGGGGTGTCCGGTGCCGTGCCGGTCGCCGGCCGGTGGCGCTCGGCACCCCTTGACGCTACCCGGCGGCGTCGGGCGGACCCGGCATACAGTGCCGTGCATGCCGGGCCCCGAACCCCACTGTCACGACGCGCGCAGAGCGGCGCGTGCTCGACGCCCTCGACGAGGCGGAGCTCGTGGCCACCCTCGTCGAGCTCGTCCGGGTCCCGAGCGTCACGGGGACCGACGCGGAGGCCGACCTCCAGCACACCGTCGCCCGCTGGTTCGAGGAGGCCGGGCTCGAGGTCGACCTCTGGCCGCTGGACCTCGACGAGCTGCGGTCCGACCCCCAGTTCCCCGGCACGGAGGCGCCGAGGCTCGAGGGGCACGGTGTCGTCGGCACGGCATCCGGTGAGGGGGTTCCGGGGCTGGTGCTCCAGGGTCACGTCGACGTGGTGCCCGTCGGCGACCTCGCGAACTGGGCTGGTGGAGAGCCGTTCTCGGCGCGCATCGAGAACGGGGTGCTCCACGGGAGGGGCGCCTGCGACATGAAGGCCGGTGTCGCGGTCAACCTCGCCGTCGCCCGTGCCCTGCACCGCTCCGGTGTGCGCACCGAGCGACGGCTCGCCCTGCACAGCGTCGTCAGCGAGGAGGACGGGGGGCTCGGCGCCTTCGCGACCGTGCGCCGGGGCCACGGTGGCGAGGTGGCGGTGATCTCGGAGCCGACGAGCGGCCGGCTCGTCACCGCGAACGCCGGCGCCCTCACCTTCCGCGTCGAGGTGCCCGGCCGGGCGGCGCACGGCAGCACCCGCCACGAGGGCGTCTCGGCGGTGGAGGCGTTCTGGCCGGTGCACCTCGCGCTGCGGGCGCTCGAGGAGCGGCGCAACCGCGACCGGCATCCGCTCTTCGGCGACAACCCGCTGCCCTACGGCATCTCGGTCGGCACCGTGCGGGCCGGGGACTGGGCCAGCTCGGTGCCGGACCTGCTCGTCGCCGAGGGCCGGATGGGGGTGCGGCTCGGGGAGGACCCGGCGACGGCCCGTGCCGCCCTGGAGGAGGCGGTCGCCGAGGCCGCCGCCGCGGACCCCTGGCTCCGGGAGCACGAGCCGAGGGTCACCTGGCCTGGTGGGCAGTTCGCCTCGGGACGCCTACCGGCCGGCCACCCGCTCGTCGGCAGAGGTCGCCGACGCGGTCGAGGCGCTGACGGGCGCCCGGCCGGTCGAGGCGGCCGCGCCCTACGGGTCCGACCTGCGGATCTACGCCGACGCCGGCGGCATCCCGACCCTGCACTACGGCCCGGGGGACGTGCGGCTGGCGCACGCCCCACGGGAGTCGGTGCCGCTCGCCGAGGTCGTCGACGTCGCTCGCGCGCTCGCCCTCCTGACGGCGCGGCGGCTCGGGGCGCACTGACGTGCGTGCTCAGTCGGCGACCCGCAGCGCCTCGTCGGGTTGCAGGGGGTGCAGGTCGTTGAGGCCGTCGGCCACGACGACCGCCGTGTCGCCGGTGGCGAGCCGGAAGTCCGAGGACGGGTTGGTGAGGGTGCGCCCGTCGCGGATGACGGCGAGCAGGGTGGCGCTGTGCTCGCGTCGCAGCCGCGCCGAGAGGTCCTCGATGCCGAGGTCGGTGTACTCCTCGGGCAGCTCGACCCGGTAGAGCTCGGACCCGTCGCCGCCGGAGACGATGTCCGTGACGAGGGCGGCCAGCCCCGGGTACAGGGCGGTGCGGGCGAGCAGCCGTGACGCGAGGGCCGAGGTCACGAGGACCTCGTCGGCGTGCGCCCGCCGCACGTGCTCCGCGTGCTTGGGGTTGTTGACCTCGACGACGGTGCGCACGTCCGGCGCCATCGTCTCGATGGCGAGCACGGTGAGGATCGAGCGCATGTCGGCCTCGTTGCTCGCGTTCGACGGGCACACGATCGCCGCGGCGGCGTCCGGGATGCCGGCCCGCTCCAGGTCCGCGGCGCTCGTCGTGTCGCCGTGCACGAAGTAGACGTCGTCCCCCGCAGGGCTGTGCTCGCTGTCGTGGAGCACGACGACCCGGGCGGTGAACTCGTCGCCCCTGAGCTCGTCGACGAGCTCTCGGGCGGTGGAGTTCCACCCGCAGACGACGATGTGGTCCCGGTAGCCGGCGGCACCCATGCCCTGGCCCTCCTTCAGCAGGAAGTCGATGACGAAGCCGACGATGGCGGCGGTGAGCGCCGCGACGATCGCGACGCCGAAGAAGGCGAGGAGCCACCCGATGACGTACCCACCGGGGCTCGTGACGTAGGAGGAGTCTCCTGACCCGATGACCGTCGTCACGGCCCAGTAGGCCGAGTCGGTGAGGCCCTGCGCGGACCTCTTCTCGGGCTCCAGCACCGTGACGAGGAAGGCCGCGATGACGACGATGACGACGAGGGCGACGGCGAGCGTGCGGAAGAAGTGGAAGTCCAGCCCGGCGCGGATCCGGCTGGTGTGGAACGACACCCGCCGGACGATGGGCAGGTCACGGACGGCACGGAACGGCGCTCCGAGCACCTGCGCGACGCGGCCGCGCGCTCGCCTCATCGGGGGCGCCCCGGCTCCAGGCCCATCGGCACAGTGTGGTGGCCCGCGGGCCATGGCGACAAGGGGGGCGCGCCGACCTGCGGGAGGCCGCACGAGTGGGCACAATGCCGGGATGGCCCGGCTGCGCTACACCGCGATCACGTCCCTCGACGGCTACGTCAACGACGTCGAGGGCGGCTTCGGCTGGGCCGCGCCCTCCGACGAGCTGCACGAGGTCGTCAACGCCCAGGAGCGCGAGGTCGGCACGTACCTCCTCGGGCGGCGGCTCTACGAGACGATGCGGTACTGGGAGACCGCCCCCGGCGACGTGCCGGGGCCGGTCGGTGAGTACGCCCGCATCTGGCGGGCCGCCGACAAGGTCGTGCACTCGTCGACTCTCGAGGCCGTCACGACGGCCCGGACCCGGCTCGTCGCGTCGTTCGACCCTGCCGCCGTCGCGCAGCTCAAGGAGTCGAGCATCCTCGACGTCAGCATCGGGGGGCCGACCCTCGCCGCCGAGGCCTTCCGGGCCGACCTTGTCGACGACGTGCACCTCTTCCTCCACCCCGTCGTCGTGGGTGGGGGGACCCGAGCGCTCCCCGACGGCGTGCGTGCGGAGCTCGAGCTCGTGGCCCTCGACCGGGTCGGCGAGGTCGTGCACCTGCACCACCGCGTCCGGCACTGAGCCGAGGCGGAGGCGGAGGCGGACGCAGTCGCGGTCGTGCTCCCCGGCATCCCGTGGGTGCAAGGGCGGGCGCGGCCGTCAGCCGCCGGGCTCGTCCTCGGCGGAGGGCGCCGGGTTGCGCGGTGAGTCGTCGACCCGGTCGAGGACCCGGGGCAGCACCGCCCAGAGCACGGTGAAGACGAGGAGGATCGCGCCGCCCGCGACCCAGCCCTGGGTCACACCGACGACGACGTCCACGACGAGGAGCACGACCCCGGAGACCGTGACCGCGAGCATCGCGAGGCCGGCCAGCGCGAACCTGTTGCCCGACTCCACGAGCAGCTCGCGGCGCCGGCGCCGGAACAGCACCCGGTGCATGGCGACCGGTGCCACGACGAGGGCTGTCGTGAGCACCGACCCGGCCAGCACCGTCAGGTAGACCGCCCGCTGGAAGCTCGTGAGGTCCTCGAAGCGGTTGGAGAACGGCACGGTCAGCAGGAAGCCGGTGAGGATCTGGACCCCGGTCTGGGTCACCCGGATCTCCTGGAGCAGCTCGTCCCAGTTGCGGGTCAGCGTCTCCGGTGAGGGCTGCGACCGGTCGTCCGTACCGGAGTCCATCCCGGCTCCTCTCGTCGTCGGGCGAGCAGTCTAGGTCCGCACGGGATGCGAGAGTGGGCGGCGTGCAGGACACCTCCGTGGTCATCGACCGGCTCCCGTCGGGCCTCACGGCCCGGCTGCCCACGGCCGCGGACGCACCCGACGTGGCCGCTCTCCTCTCGGCCCACCAGCGGGCGGCCAAGGGGTCGGCGGGTGTCGACGCCGCGGCGGTGCTCGCCCAGCTGGCCGGGACCGGCTCGTGGACCCGCCGGCAGGCCCTCGTCCACGACGAGGCGGGCGCGCTCGTCGGGTGGCTGTCGGTGCACGACCGGGCCGCTGGCCGCACGCTGGTCGAGGTCACCGTGCCGCCGCAGCTGGCCGCGTCCCGGGCCGCCGCCCTGGCGGCAGCACTCTTCGGTGCCGGCGAGCGCCGGGCCGCCGACATCACCGCCATGCGCGGGCTGCCGTCCACCCTCGTCGACTCGGGCGCCTACGCCGACGACGCCCGCCAGCAGGCCTGGCTGACGGCCGCCGGCTTCACGCACGCGCGCACCTGGCTGCAGATGACCCGGCCGGTGTCGCCCGAGGAGGCGACCGCCCTGCCGGGGCCGCGGCCCGGTGTCACGGTGCGCCCCGTCGAGCAGCACGGGGACGGGCTGCCGGTGGCGCAGGACCTCCAGGACGTCCACCGCGTCCTCGAGGAGTCCTTCCAGGACCACTTCAGCTCCTACCGCGAGAGCTTCCCCGAGTTCGTCATGCGGCTGCGCGAGGACCCCGGCCACCGCTGGGACCACTGGTGGCTCGCGACGGTCGAGACCGACGAGGGCCTGCTGCCCGCCGGGGCACTCGTCTCGACGGTCCTGCGGCCGGACGCGGACGGCATCGAGGGCAGCTACGTCGACTACATCGGCGTGCACCGGCGCGCCCGCGGACGTGGTGTCGCCAAGGCGTTGCTGCACACCGTCATCCGGGATGCCGCGCGCCGCGGCCGCAACCGCGTGGGGCTCGAGGTGGATGCCGACTCGCCCACCGGCGCCCACGGCCTCTACGCCGCGATGGGCTGGGTCACCGTCCACCGCACCGAGTCGTGGCACCGGGAGGTCGACCTGCGCTGAGGCGCTGACTCACCCGGTCGCCACGTCGACGACGAGCCGGGTCGGGTCCCCCAGCACGCTGACCCGGAAGGGGCGCTCGCGCCCGCGCACCCCCACGAAGGACTGTCCGTAGCCCTCGAACCCGCCGAAGATCGCGTTCGCCTCCGCGACGACGGTGCCCGCGAGTGAGGCGGAGGAGAGATCGGTCGGCCGCGCGGTCCCGTCGTCGGGCACGGTCACGGTCGTGACGACGACCTCGAGGTAGGCGTCGCCACTGACCTGCACGACGTCCCCACTGCCCTCCGACGTCGGGGTGTCGACGTAGTGCACGCGGAAGGTCGGCCGGCCCGGGCCCGCGAACTGCCACACCACCCGGTCGAAACCGGGGTGCCGCCCCACCCGCGCGACGCCGGTGCTGCCGAGGTCGCCCCCGAGCCGGGGGAAGGTCGCTGACGCCTTCTCGTCGAGCGAGAAGCCGGCGAGCGGGGATGCCGTCGCGCTCGCCGTGGGCGTGGAGGTCGGCGATGCCGGGCTGGCCGAGGGGCCTGCGGTCGTCGCCCGTGCTGTGGGGGTCGGCGCCGCGGTGGGTGCGGGGCTCGGCCGGGGGGCGGGCTCGTCGCTGCACGCCGTGAGGACGAGCGCCCCGGTGACCAGCACGAGGAACGGCAGAGCACAACGGTGCACACGGTCCATGACGACCTCCTGCGTCGACGGTACCGAAGGCCGATGCCGGTTCCGGTACGGGCGGCGGGGCCCCGCGTGTCGCCGGGCCGACCGCGCCGAGCGGCTCACACCCCGTGCGGCTCAGCGGCATACTCACCGCCATGGACATCGGGCTGCGGGACATCGTGCTGCCGGAGAGCCAGCGGCGGACCCTCGAGGAGCTGACCGAGGACCTCGACCTGCGCTCGGGCGACGCCCGGGCCAAGCAGTCGGCCTTCTGGACGATGCTTGTTCTCTCGGGGATCATCGCGACCGCCGGCATCATCTCCGACTCCACGGCGACGGTCATCGGGGCGATGATCATCGCCCCGCTGTCGACGCCCATCATGGCCATCGCCCTCGGCATCGTGCGGCGCGAGCGCATCCGGGCCGGGCGCTTCGTCGTCATCGGGGCGGTCGTCGTCGTGCTGCTCGGTGCCCTCGGCGCCTTCATCGTGCCCGGGGGCGTCGACCTCCACACGAACTCCCAGATCACCGGGCGGACGTCTCCGACGGTGATCGACCTCGTCGCCGCCATCGCCACGGGCTTCGCCGGTGCGGTCGGGCTCTCCCGGCGCGACGTCGCAGCGGTGCTTCCCGGCGTCGCCATCGCCATCTCGCTGGTCCCCCCGCTGGCGGTGGTCGGGGTGTGCCTCGGCGAGGGAGCGGTGCTCATGGCCATGGGTGCCCTGCTGCTGTTCGTCTCCAACCTCGTGTCGATGGTCATCGCGGGCACCGTGCTCTTCGCGGCCCTCGGCTACGCCAGCGAGGCCGAGCGCGAGGCCCACCTCGTGGGGGTGGAGCGGAAGTCGTTCCTGACCCTCGGCATCGTGCTGGCGCTCGTCCTCGTCCCCCTGGCCGCGAACACGGCGCTCGTCGTCGCGCTCCACAGCCTCAGCACCCGGATCCAGACGGTCGCCGAGACCTGGCTGGCCGGCAGCCCGGAGGCCGAGGTCACCGACGTCGAGTACACGGCGAGCGCGTTCCGCGTCGACGTGCGCACCCCTCCCGGCCGGCTGCCGCCGACCAGCGAGCTCCTGCGCGCGCTGGAGGGGCGGGTGCCCGACGGGCTGCGCATCGTCGTCGACACGACGTACGGGGAGGAGATCGACGCGGGCTCCACCGGCTCAGGCTGAGCCGTCCGCGGCAACCGTGTCTCGGGCGGCCTGGCCCTGCCGGGGACCGCGATCCACCACGCGCTGCCCCTTGGGCAGGTGGGCTCAGGCGCGGCCGAGGAAGGTGCAGACGCACACCTTGTTGCCGTCGGGGTCGGCGAGAATCGTGAACGACGGTGCCCCGGAGTCGTCCACGACGGCCCCGCCGGCCGCCACCGCGGCGGCGATCCGGGCGTCGGCCACCTCGGGTGCCACCCAGACGTCCGGGTGCCAGCGCTGACGCGGCGCCTCGTGCGGCTCGGTGCCCTGGAACCACACCGACGGCAGCTGCCCGGTCGGGTCGAACACCGTGTCGTGCACGACCGCGTCGGCGTCCCCAGCGAGCAGCGCGGCCCAGAACGGACCGATCCGGTCGTCGGCCGCGGTGTCGAGCGCGAACTCCACCTGGCTGACCTCGGTCGGGACGGAGGCCACCTCGTGCCGCCGGGCCACGTCGCTGAGCAGCCGGGCCAGCGTGACGTCGTCGTGGCGCACCCAGATGCCGTCGGACCCGAGGTGGCTCGCGACCCGCAGGTCCACGTGGGTGGCGTCGAGCGACGCCTCGAGGTGGTCGGCGAGGGAGGCATCCGACGCCGCGTTCACGGCATCCGCGAGAAACGCCGCTCCGACGCCGGGGTTCCCGGTGCGGAAGCGCGCGTGGAGGCGCTGGGCGAGCTTGCGCCAGTCGGCCAGGTCGGCGTCGACGATGTCCTGGGTGCTCAGGTGGTCCATCCCGGCACCCTGCCACCGCCTGCCGACATCGCCGTCCCAACTTTTCCGCCCGGTGGGGGAAGCTTCACGTTCGCCCCGCAACCGATCCGGTGTCCAGGTCAAGGTTCCGGGATGGGGCGAGAAGTCGGGGAAGCGCACGGGAACACCGGGGCCTGCCGCGAAGTTGAGCCAGGTGAACGCAAGTTTGGATCGGTTGGTTTGCCTCCGGCATCCCGACCGGTCTACCTTGAGTCCTGAGCACTCAACCCAGCGTCAACGCAAGGAGAACAGCCACCATGGCCCGTGCAGTCGGCATCGACCTCGGAACCACCAACAGCGCCGTCGCCGTCCTCGAGGGCGGCGAGCCGACCATCATCGCGAACGCCGAGGGCGGTCGCACCACCCCCTCGGTCGTCGCCTTCAGCAAGGGCGGTGAGGTGCTCGTCGGCGAGATCGCCAAGCGCCAGGCCGTGACCAACGCCGACCGCACGATCCGCTCCGTCAAGCGCCACATGGGCACCGACTGGGCGTCCGACGACATCGACGGCAAGAAGTACAACGCCCAGGAGATCAGCGCTCGCATCCTCCAGAAGCTCAAGCGCGACGCCGAGGCCTACCTGGGCGAGACCGTGACGGATGCCGTCATCACCGTCCCCGCCTACTTCGACGACCACGAGCGCCAGGCGACCAAGGACGCCGGGGAGATCGCCGGCCTCAACGTGCTGCGCATCGTCAACGAGCCGACCGCGGCCGCGCTGGCCTACGGCCTCGACAAGGGCAAGGAGGACGAGCTCATCCTCGTCTTCGACCTCGGTGGCGGCACCTTCGACGTCTCGCTCCTCGAGGTCGGCAAGGACCCCGAGGACGGCTTCTCGACCATCCAGGTCAAGGCCACCTCCGGCGACAACCGCCTCGGTGGCGACGACTGGGACGAGCGCATCGTCAACCACCTCCTCACCACGGTGAAGAACACCTCGGGCGTCGACCTGTCCAAGGACAAGATCGCCATGCAGCGCCTGCGCGACGCGGCCGAGCAGGCCAAGAAGGAGCTGTCGTCGGCGTCGAGCACGAACATCTCGCTGCAGTACCTCTCGATGTCCGAGAACGGCCCGATCCACCTCGACGAGACGCTGACCCGCGCCCAGTTCGAGCAGATGACCAAGGACCTCCTCGACCGCACGAAGCAGCCGTTCCACAACGTCATCAAGGATGCCGGCATCGCGCTCGCCGACATCGACCACGTCGTGCTCGTCGGTGGCTCCACCCGGATGCCGGCCGTGAGCGCCGTCGTCAAGGAGCTCACCGGCGGCAAGGAGCCCAACAAGGGCGTCAACCCCGACGAGGTCGTCGCGCTCGGCGCGTCCCTCCAGGCCGGGGTGCTCAAGGGCGAGCGCAAGGACGTCCTCCTCATCGACGTCACCCCCCTCTCCCTCGGCATCGAGACCAAGGGCGGCCTGTTCACCAAGCTCATCGAGCGCAACACCGCCATCCCGACCAAGCGCAGCGAGGTCTTCTCCACGGCCGACGACAACCAGCCCTCGGTGCTCATCCAGGTCTTCCAGGGCGAGCGCGAGATCGCGCAGCAGAACAAGCCGCTCGGCACCTTCGAGCTCTCCGGCATCGCGCCGGCGCCGCGCGGCGTCCCGCAGATCGAGGTCACCTTCGACATCGACGCCAACGGCATCGTCCACGTGACGGCCAAGGACCGCGGCACCGGCCGCGAGCAGAAGATCACCATCTCCGGCGGCTCCGCGCTGTCGAAGGAGGAGATCGAGCGGATGGTCAAGGACGCCGAGGCCCACGCCGAGGAGGACAAGGTCCGTCGCGAGGAGACCGAGACCCGCAACATGGGCGAGTCCCTCGTGTTCTCGACCGAGAAGTTCCTCTCGGAGTCCGGTGACAAGGTCTCGCCGGAGCACCGCACCCCGGTCGACGAGGCCCTCAGCGCCCTCAAGGACGCCATCAAGCCCGACTCGGGCGCGTCCAAGGACGACATCCAGGCCAAGATCGACACCCTGAACGCCAAGTCCCAGGAGATGGGCGCGGCGATGTACGCGGCCGCCGCGGAGCAGGGCGAGTCCGGTGACGTCCCCGGCGCCGAGGCCCACGCAGAGCGTGGGACCCGCACCGACGGTGGCCAGCCGGCGACCGACGCGGGAGACGACGACGTCGTCGACGCCGAGGTCGTCGAGGACGACGAGGAGAAGAAGTGACCGAGCCGACCGGTCCCGGTGTGCCGCAGGACGCCTCGCCCGAGGACGCCACGACGGCGACCCCGGACGTCGACGACGCGATCAACACCGAGTCGGTCAACGACGGCGAGGAGGTGGCCCCGGAGCACACCGGGGCCACCCCGCCCGGGGCGGGCACCGACGCCGGTGGCCCGACGGCATCCGGCCCGGGTGTGGTCCCCGGCACGACTCCGGATGCCGGTGAACCGCACCCCGACTCGGCGCTCGCCGCCGAGCGGCTCGCCGACCTCCAGCGGCTGCAGGCCGAGTACGTCAACTACAAGCGCCGGGTCGACCGCGACCGCGCCCTCGTGCAGGAGCGGGCGGTGCGCGACGTGCTCGAGTCGGTGCTCCCCGTGCTCGACGACATCCAGGCGGCGCGGGACCACGGCGACCTCGTCGAGGGCCCGTTCGCGGCCATCGCCGACAAGCTCGAGGCCACGCTCGGCAAGTACGGTCTGCAGCGCTTCGGCGACAAGGGCGAGCTCTTCGACCCGATGCAGCACGAGGCGCTCATGCACGCCCCGTGGCCGGCCGACGACGACGAGCTTCCCGGTGGCGCGACGGGCACGACGGTCGTCACGGTGCTCCAGCCCGGCTACCGTGCGGGTGAGCAGGTGCTGCGCCCGGCGCGCGTCGCCGTCGCCGACCCGGACTGACCGCACGACCAGAACGACCGAGGGCCCGAGAGGAGGCGCCGATGGCCAGCCAGGACTGGTTCGAGAAGGACTTCTACGCGATCCTCGGCGTCCCCCAGGACGCCGACGCCGCGGCGATCAAGAAGGCCTACCGCAAGCTCGCCCGCAAGCACCACCCCGACCAGAACGCCGGTGACACGGCGGCGGAGCAGCGCTTCAAGGACATCGGCGAGGCCCACGCCGTGCTGGGCGACCCCAAGCAGCGCGAGGAGTACGACGCGATCCGCCAGATGGCCCACGGCGGCGCGCGCTTCCGCGCCGGGGGGCCCGGTGGAGCCGGCGGCTTCGAGGACGTCTTCTCCGCCTTCGGGGGCGGCGGCGGCCAGCGGGTGCGCTTCTCGACCGGCGGGCCTGGGGCCGGCGCGGCCGGGCAGCCGGACCTCGACGACCTCCTCGCGCAGATGTTCGGCGGGGCGGCCACGGGTGCCGGTGGCGCGGTGCCGGTGCGCGCGGTGCCGACCCGTTCACCGGCTTCGGCGCGCCGCGCGGGCCGCGCCCCGGCGCCGACGTCCAGGCGCGCACGACGCTGAGCTTCCGGGATGCCGTCGAGGGCGCGACCGTGACCCTCACCACCGCCGAGGGCCGGCGGATCCAGACCAAGATCCCCGCCGGGGTCAAGGACGGGCAGAAGATCCGACTGCGCGGCAAGGGCGGCGAGGGCGACCCCGGGGCTCCGAAGGGCGACCTCATCCTCACCGTGGCGGTCGAGCGGCATCCCGTCTTCGGCCGGGACGGCGACGACCTGACCGTCGACCTGCCGGTGACCTTCGCCGAGGCGGCCCTCGGGGCCACGGTCGCGGTGCCGACCCTCGACGGCACACCGGTGCGGGTCAAGGTCGCCCCGGGGACGCCGAGCGGGCGCGTGCTTCGCGTCAAGGGCCGGGGGGTCGCCGGCCGCCACGGCACCGGGGACCTGCTCGCCCGCGTCAGCGTCGTCGTGCCGCAGCGGCTCACCGACACGGCTCGCACCGCGGTCGAGGCGCTCCAGGCCGAGGAGGCCGGCGTCGACCCGCGGGCCGGACTGTTCGAGCAGGCCAGGACCTGAGGAGGTCGCCATGACGTCGGTGCGCCTGAGCGCCTTCAGCCCCGACGACGACACCCCGGTGTTCGTCATCTCCGTCGCCGCCGAGCTCGCGGGCATGCACGCCCAGACCCTGCGCCAGTACGACCGACTGGGCCTGGTCACCCCGTCGCGCACCCGAGGCGGCGGTCGTCGCTACTCGCAGCGCGACGTGGCCCTGCTCCGCGAGGTGCAGCGGCTCTCCCAGGAGGAGGGCGTCTCGCTCCCCGGCATCGCCCGGATCCTCGAGCTCGAGAACGAGGTGACCGCCCTGCGCTCGCGGGTCGCCGAGCTGGCCGCCGAGCTCGAGGCGCTCCAGACGGCATCCGGGCGCACCGCGCGGGTCTTCTCGGTGTCGGCCACCGGTGACGTGTACGCCGCGCGGCTCGGCGAGCGCCCGCGCCACGGCCGCTCGCAGGCGCTCGTCGTGTGGAACCCGCCGCTGCGCTGAGCGCCAGCGAGCCGGCAGGCGGGTGACCCGGGAGGGCGCGGTCTCCCTGGACGCGCGCCACCCGACACCGTCCTCAGGCCGCGAGGCGCGCGCGCTCACGTGCCGCGGCGACGAGCACCACGACCGCGGCGACGACCGCGGCAAGGGCGACGACGACCGAGCGTGGCTCGTCGGCGAGCCGGCCCCAGGCGATCCACAGCAGCCCCCAGGCCATCGCCACGGCGACCGCCCACCGGCCCCCCAGCCGCCGCGCGAGCAGCACCCCCACCGCCGCTGCGACGGTCAGCACGACCACCGCGGCCAGCTGGGCGGCAGCCCCGCCGGGGTCGACCCCGCTCGCGACGAGGGCGGCGGTGACGTTGGCGCACGCCGCCACGGCGACCCAGCCGAGGTACAGCCCGAAGGTGCCGTCGACGAGCACGGTCTCGCCGTGGCCGTACGACGGGTGCTCCTCGAGCCGCCGCACGAGCAGGCCCAGACAGGCGACGAGGGCCGCCATGACGAGGACGCTCACCCAGATCCAGTCCTGCTGGGTCACGAGCAGCCAGGCCGCGTTGAGCACCATCGAGGCCGCGGCGAGCCACCCGACGGCGCGGTGCCGGGGCTCGGCGGCCTGCATCGGCAGCCACTGGTACACGGTGAACCCGGCCAGGCCGAGGTAGATGGGGGTCCAGATGGCGAAGGCGGGGCCGGCCGGGGCCAGGAGCGTGGCGTCGGCGGCGAGGGCACCGCCGGACGACTCCGCCACCCGGGTGCCGAGCACCCCGACGCCGACGAGTGTGCCGAGCACGCAGAACACCTCGGCCGCGGTCACCCCCACCTGCCGCAGTCGGTCGGACGGCTCCACGGTCGCTCGCGTGACGGTCGTCATGCCGCCATTGCACCACGAGTGCCGAGCCGCCCCACCAGCCCCGTGGCACCCGCCGATCGCGGGCGTCGGGCCGGTCCCGGATCGTGGCGTGGCAGGAAGGTCCCAGAACGCCACGTTATGGTGCGGGCGTCAGGTGCGCGCCCCCGACAGGGGTCCCTCGCGCGCCATGACCTGCCGAGAAGGATGGTGGGCATGTCCGACGCGGAGGAGCCGCGCTCGACACGGCGACCGGACGACACCGAGTCGCCGCAGCGCCGTGCCGAGCTCAGGCGTCCCCCGGGGACGTACTACCGCCGGGTCGCCGTGGGGACGGTGCTGCCCGGGGCGGGCCTGCTCGGCACGCGCTGGCGCATCCTCGGCTGGTTCCTCGTCGTCGTCGCCCTGGCCTCCGGCGTCGCCGTGGCCTTCCGGCTCCTGCAGGGCGGGCTCGTGCGCACGGCCCTCGAGGCCGCCGTCCGCCCCGAGCTGCTGCAGGCCGTGGCGGTGGCCATCGGCGTCGGGGCGGTGCTGTGGGTGGGGTCGATCGTCCTCACCGCCGAGCACTGGTGGCCGGCCAAGCGGCAGGGACGCTGGGTCCGGGCCGCGTTCGCCCTGCTCGCGTGCGTCGTCATCGCCGCCCCGGCTGCGCTGGCCGTGCGCTACCTCGGGGTGCAGTCGACGGTCATCGACGAGGTCTTCGCGTCGGACGGCCGGGGCGGAGGTGCGGCCTACGCCGATGCCACCGCACCCGATCCGTGGGCCGACGTGCCCCGCGTCAACACCCTGCTCATCGGCTCGGACGCCGGCAAGGACCGCTGGGGCACGCGCACCGACTCGCTCATGGTCGTCAGCACGAACACCAAGACCGGTGACACCCTGCTCGTCGGCATCCCGCGCAACCTCGAGCGCGTCCCGATCCCCGAGAGCAACCCGCTCCACGCGCTGTACCCCAACGGCTACGACTGCGGCGACGAGTGCCTCATGAACGGCATCTGGACGCTCGCCGAGGGACGCCCCGACCTCTTCCCCGGCGTCGAGAACCCCGGCCGGCAGTCGACGGTCGACGTCGTCGGCGCGATCACCGGCCTGCAGATCAACCAGTCCGTCGTCATCAACCTCAAGGGATTCAGGGCGCTCGTCGACGCCATGGGCGGCGTCGACGTCAACGTGCAGGAGCGGGTCTGCGTCGAGTGCCACACCGGCACCTCGGGCGGGGTCGTCTTCACCGGCGACAAGGAGGAGTGGATCGAGCCGGGCCTGCAGCACCTCGACGGCCGGCGCGCCCTGTGGTACTCCCGCTCGCGGGCGGGCAGCGACGACTTCAGCCGGATGCGGCGGCAGCGCTGCGTCGCCGGTGCGCTCATCGAGCAGGCCGACCCGGTCTCGCTGCTGCGCCGCTACCCCGAGCTCGCCAAGGTCATCAAGAACAACGTCAGCATCGACGTCCCGGCGTCCGAGCTGCCGGCCTGGGTCGACCTCGTGCTGCGCATCCAGAAGGGCGACTCGATCCGTTCCCTCCCGCTGACGAGCAAGGTCGTCCAACCGGGGAACCCCGACTTCGCGAAGATCCGCTCCCTGGTCAAGAAGGCGCTCAAGCCGCGCCCGGACCCCCTCGGCGAGCGCGACCCCGTCGCCCACGCAGACCCCGAGCGAGGACACGAGCGGGGCACCGAGCCCGACGCCGACCCCGGACGACGCGGCCGCGGCCGACCTGTCGGCCACCTGCTGAGCCTCGCTCGAACCCGCCTCGGGTGCTGGCGACCCGCGGACGACTCGTCTACCGCCTGGTAGGTCCACTGATCACTCGACCTACCGCGCGGTAGCTCAGGCCGAGGCCGGATGCCGGGCGAGCTCACCAGCGGACGTCGCCTCGCCTACGCTCGGTAGGTCCACTGATCACTGACCTACCGCGGTAGCCCGGGCCGAGGCCGGATGCCGGATGCCGGATGCTCACCATCGGACGTCACCTCGGCGTGTCGCCTGCACTCGACCCGCGGGTGTCGGCCACGGGCGGGCGGTGACATGGGCGCGGAGGCGGCGCACGGCATCCCCCATCAGTGTCCCGTCGCGCGCGAGGGTTGAGTGGAATAGACTCAACTTTACCGAGGTTGGACCCGACGATCCCTTTCCCTCCTGCCTCGTCCGAGGAGAGTCCTTCATGGAGCTGAAGCCCACCACCAAGGTGGCCGAGGCGCTCGCCGTCGCCCAGCGCGCGGCCCAGACCGCCGGCCACCCCGAGATCACGCCGGCCCACCTGGCGCTGGCCCTGGCCGAGCAGGACGGCACGACGACACCCGCGCTGCTCGAGGCCGCCGGCACGTCCGCGGCCGCCGTCGCCGCGGCCGCCCGCTCGGTGCTGTCCGGGATGCCGCGCAGCAGCGGCGCGACCGTCGCCACCCCCGCGCTGGGCCAGGCCGCGCTCGCCGTGCTCACGCACGCCTCGACCCTCATGACCGCGCGCGGTGACTCCTACCTCTCGACCGACCTGCTCCTCCTCGCCCTGCTCGAGAAGGGCTCGGTCCAGGGCGACGCCCGCGCGCTCGAGGCGCGGCTCGACGAGCTGCGCGGCGGCGCGACCGTGTCCAGCGAGAACCCGGAGGAGGGCGGCGAGGCGCTCGAGAAGTACGGCACCGACCTCACCGCCGCCGCCCGCGAGGGCCGGCTCGACCCCGTCATCGGGCGAGACGACGAGATCCGCCGCGTCGTGCAGGTGCTCAGCCGGCGCACGAAGAACAACCCCGTGCTCATCGGCGAACCCGGCGTCGGCAAGACCGCCGTCGTCGAGGGCCTCGCCCAGCGGATCGTCGACGGTGACGTGCCCGAGTCGCTGCGCGGCAAGCGACTCATCGCGCTCGACCTCGGCGCGATGGTGGCCGGCGCGAAGTACCGCGGCGAGTTCGAGGAGCGGCTCAAGGCCGTGCTCGAGGAGATCAAGGAGTCCGCGGGGCAGGTCATCACCTTCCTCGACGAGCTGCACACCGTCGTCGGCGCCGGTGCCACCGGCGAGTCGGCCATGGACGCGAGCAACATGCTCAAGCCGATGCTCGCCCGCGGCGAGCTTCGCCTCGTCGGCGCGACGACCCTCGACGAGTTCCGCGAGCACGTCGAGAAGGACCCTGCGCTCGAGCGACGCTTCCAGCAGGTCTTCGTCGGCGAGCCGTCGGTCGAGGACACCATCGCGATCCTGCGCGGGCTCAAGGAGCGCTACGAGGCGCACCACAAGGTCGAGATCGAGGACAGCGCCCTCGTCGCCGCGGCATCCCTCTCGGACCGCTACATCTCCGGGCGCCAGCTGCCCGACAAGGCGATCGACCTCGTCGACGAGGCGGCCTCGCGGCTGCGGATGGAGATCGACTCCAGCCCGGTCGAGATCGACGTGCTCCGCCGCGCGGTCGACCGGCTCAAGATGGAGGAGCTGCACCTCGCCAAGGAGACCGACGAGGCGTCCGTCGAGCGGCTCGAGCGGCTGCGCGCCGACCTCGCCGACAAGTCCGAGGAGCTCGCCGCGCTCACCGCCCGGTGGGAGTCCGAGAAGTCCGGCCTGAACCGGGTCGGTGACCTCAAGGCCAGGCTCGACGACCTGCGCACCCAGGCCGACCGGCTCCAGCGCGAGGGCGACTACGAGGGGGCGTCGCGCCTGCTGTACGGCGAGATCCCTTCTCTCGAGGCCGAGCTCGACGCTGCCCAGCAGGCGGAGTCGGCCACGGCATCCGCCGACCTCATGGTCAAGGAACGGGTGGGCGCCGACGACATCGCGGAGGTCATCTCGGCGTGGACCGGCATCCCCGCCGGGCGCCTGCTGCAGGGCGAGACCGAGAAGCTGCTCTCGATGGAGTCCATCCTCGGGGCCCGGCTCATCGGCCAGACGGAGGCGGTGCGGGCGGTCTCGGATGCCGTGCGCCGCTCGCGTGCCGGGGTCGCCGACCCCGACCGGCCGACCGGGTCCTTCCTCTTCCTCGGCCCCACCGGTGTGGGCAAGACCGAGCTCGCCAAGTCGCTCGCCGACTTCCTCTTCGACGACGAGCGCGCCATGGTGCGCATCGACATGTCGGAGTACTCCGAGCGGCACGCGGTCGCGCGGCTCATCGGGGCGCCTCCCGGCTACGTCGGCTACGAGGAGGGCGGCCAGCTCACCGAGGCGGTGCGCCGCCGCCCCTACTCGGTCGTGCTGCTCGACGAGGTCGAGAAGGCCCACCCCGAGACCTTCGACATCCTCCTGCAGGTGCTCGACGACGGCCGGCTCACCGACGGTCAGGGCCGCACCGTCGACTTCCGCAACGTCATCCTCGTCATGACGTCGAACCTCGGGTCGCAGTACCTCGTCGACCCGCTCCTCGACCCGGGCGCGAAGAGGGAGGCGGTGATGGCGGCGGTACGCCAGGCCTTCAAGCCGGAGTTCCTCAACCGGCTCGACGAGGTCGTCCTCTTCGACGCGTTGTCGCGGGAGGAGCTCGGCCGGATCGTCGAGCTGCAGGTCAGGGCCCTCTCGACCCGCCTGCGCGACCGCCGGATCACCCTGCTGGTGACGGACGCTGCTGCCGGGTGGCTCGCGGAGCAGGGCTACGACCCGGCGTACGGGGCCCGGCCGCTGCGTCGGCTCGTCCAGCGCGAGATCGGGGACCGGCTCGCGACGGCCCTGCTCGCGGGGACGGTGCGCGACGGCGACACCGTGACCGTCGACCTCGGCGACGGCGGGCTCGCCCTGCGCTGAGCGGCGGAGGGTCGTGGCGGGAGCAGAACCCGGCCCCACGGCATCCGACTGATTGCGGATTCCCCACGCGAGCCCCCTCGAAACCGGGGCGCCGAGGTGGGTGATCCGCAATCAGTCGCGTCGGGGGTGCGGTTACTGTTGCCGCCATGCGCCGACCCCCGTTCCCGCGCCGGCCGCTTGCCCTCGTCGCGCCGGTCGCGCTCGGCGTGCTCCTGGCGATGGCGGGCTGCTCGGGTGACGACGACGCACCGCCCGAGCGCCCGCCGGCCGAGCGGCTCACGGCCACCAAGGCGGTGTTCGACGCGGCGAAGACGGTCCAGCTCGACCTGTCGAGCCGCGACGTGCCGCCGAGGGAGAACGGCGTGACGGCGGCCAAGGGCGCGGGCGTCATCAGCGCGACGGAGCCGGAGTTCGACGGCACGATCACCGGCACGATCAAGGGCGTCGCGGGCACCATCGACGTCATCGCGATCGGCGAGACGGCCTACCTCAAGTTCTTCACCCCGGACTACCGCGAGACCGACCTCGACACCCTCAACGCGCCGAACCCGGCGATGTTCTTCGACCCGGCCACCGGCATCTCGTCGCTGTTGACCCAGACGTCGAACCCGGTGGCCGCGGGGCAGACCAGGGCCGGTGCGGAGGTCCTCGACAAGATCTCGGGAACCCTGCCCGGGGCGGTCGTCGAGGACCTGTTCCACCTCGGCGACGGCACCGGCACCTTCAAGGTCAGCTACGGCATCACCGACTCCGACGAGCTGCGCACGGCGTCCCTCGTCGGGCCGTTCTTCCCGGGCGTCGAGGCGACCTACCTGCTGTCGCTGACCGACTACGGGGCGCCCGTTGAGATCACCCGCCCCTAGGGCGCTGCTGACGACGGCCGCGGTCGCCGTCTCCCTCGCGGCCGCCGACACCTACGTCGTCGTCCTCGCCCTCACCGACATGATGCGCGGGGTCGGCGTGGGCATCGACTCCCTCCAGCGGGCCACGCCCATCATCTCCGGGCTTCCTCCTCGGGTACGTCGCCGTCCTGCCGCTCATCGGCCGGGTCGCCGACCTCGTCGACCGCCAGCGCGTTCTGCTCGCCTGCCTCGGCGTCTTCGTGGCCGGCTCGGTCGTCACCGCGCTCGCCGTCGAGCTGCCGGTCCTCGTCACTGGCCGGGTGGTGCAGGGAGTGGGCGGCGGCGGCCTGGTGCCCGCGACGCTGGCGATCGTGGCCGAGCTGTGGCCCGCCGACCGGCGCGGGGTGCCGCTCGGCGTCGTGGGGGCGGTGCAGGAGCTCGGCTCGGTCCTCGGCCCGGTGCTCGGCGCCCTCGTGCTCGTCGTCGCGCAGTGGCGGGCGATCTTCTGGCTCAACGCGGTGCTCGGCCTGGTGCTGGCCGGTGCCGTCGTCGTGACCGGTGGGAGGGGGGTGCCCCGACCGCGAATGCTCGTCGTCGTCCTCGGCGTGGCAACCGCGGCGGTGGGGGTCCTGGCCCTCGCCGCACCCGACCGGCTGGTCACGAGCGTGTCGTGGGGGCTCCCGTTCGTGCCCTTCGGCGAGGCGACCTCGAGGCTGGCGACCCCGATCGGGCTGGTCGCCGGCATCCTCCTCCTCGTCACGCTCGCGGTCGGTGGGCGCGGCACGTGGGCCCTCCTCCGGCAGGCCGACGGGCTCGGGGCGCTGCTCGTGGGAGGCGCCCTCGGCTGCGTCGTCCTGACGTTCGCGGCGTCGGAGCCGGAGAGCCGAGGTGGTCGGCCCGCTCGGCTACGCCCTGCTGCCCGTGGCCGCCCTGCTCATGGTCGGCGTACGCACGTGCACCACCGCCGGTCCTCGTCGCCGCTGGTGCCCCGCGGCCTCGTCCGTGGGCGCCTGGTCTGGGCGCTCGTCGTCTCGCTCCTCGTCGGCGTCGCCCTCGTCGCCGTGGTCGTCGACGTGCCGCTCCTCGCGCGCGTCGTGCAGTCGTCGAGCCAGACCGAGGCGGCCCTCGTGCTCGTCCGCTTCCTCGTGGCCGTCCCGGTCGGGGCGCTCGCCGGCGGCTGGGCCCTGCGGCGGCTCGGCAACGGCCTCGTCGCCGCGGCCGGTCTCGCGCTCGCCGCGCTCGGCCTCGCCGTCATGACGACGTGGGGCCGGGGGTCGCTCGACGCGCCCTCCTCGACGGTGGTCCTGGCCGCCACCGGCCTCGGCATCGGCCTGGCCCTCGCGCCGGTCAACGACGCGGCGCTGGCGGAGTCGGCCGCGGACTCGCACGGCACGGCATCCGCCCTGGTCGTCGTCGCCCGGATGGTCGGCATGGTCGTCGGCGTCGCCCTGCTCACCGCGATCGGGCTGCACCGCTACTACGCCGCGGTGGCGGCCCTGCCCGACCCGACGGACACCGACGCCCTCACCGGCGCCGCGGTGCTCCAGGTGTCCTCGGTGTTCCGGGGTGCCGCGGTCGCGGCCGGGCTGGGGGCGGTGGCGTCGCTGGCGCTGGGGCTGCGGCGCCGCACCGGCGAGCACGTCACCACCTTCGGCCTCTGACCGCAGGACCGTGCTACCGGGAGGCGGCGACGGGCTGGGTCGACGTCGGGTGGTCCGCCCCGGGCTGGGCCCGGGCGACGGTGGTCCCCGCGCTCAGCAGGGTGAACGCCGCCAGCAGTGCCGGCACGAGGGTGGCGACCGGTGAACCCGCCCAGGTGATCGTGGTGGCCATGAGGAACAGCCCCACGGAACCGATCTGCCATCGGCGCGCCAGGCTGACGTGCGCCCAGTGCCGCGCTGCCACCGCCAGCCCGATGAAGCCCGCGACGGTGAGCAGCCCACCCAGGAGGAAGACCAGCCACCCTGCCCAACCTCCCCAGAACTGCTCGGAGGTTCCCCCGGTGAACAGGGTCCCCCAGAACGACAGCACGTTCCCCGCCAGCATCAGGGCGGCGCCGACCACCAGGGCGAGCGCGGCGCGGTCGCCCTTCAGCTTCGCGCCGCGCAGGATGCGCCACATCGTCACCACCGTGGCCAGGAGAAGCAGCACCGCCACGGTGTGTGCCCGGTTGGACCAGTCGTAGGCGACGTCCCCGGACGCGGTGATGCCCTTGTGGTTGGCGGAGATCAGGAGCACTGAGACCATCCACGTCAGGCCGGTGAGGCAGGCGACGACCGGCAGGATCCGGCGTTCGTTCTTCATGGCTTCCCCTTTGGTTGTTCCCGTCCCTCGACGGTAGGCAGCGCGGCCCTCGCTGTCGTCGGGTGCCAGGACGACATCGCGAGTGCGACTTTCGGTGTGGCTCGGGGTCAGCCGTCATCCTGAGGACGCACGTGGCGATCCTCCGCGAGGAGGATGGCGCTGCGTCCCGCGCGACCTACCATCGGGGGATGGGTGCCGCCGCGGTGCGCAGGTGGGTGTCGACGAGCCGGCCCGCCGACTGGCTCATGGTCGGGATCCTCCTGCTGCTCGCCTGGTTCGAGATCTGGGTGGAGCCGATCTTCCAGACCGGGATGCCGGGCCCGCGCATCCCGTTGACCGTGCTGTCCGCCGTTGCCATCACACCGCTGCTGGCCCGCCGTTCCCTCCCGCTGGCGAGCCTGACCGTGATGTGCGCGGGGACCCTGGCGATCGGCGTCGTGGGGGCGAAGCACCAGTCGTCGTTCGTCCTGCTGCTCGCGATCCTCATCGGCACGTACTCCCTGGCGGCCCATGCCAGCGCGCGCAACGCCCTGCTCGGGGCCGTGGTGGTCGGAGTGTCGACCATCGTCCTGGGCTCGGTCACCTTCGAGGGACAGACGCCGGCCGACGCGGTCGTGCCGATCATGTTCCTCGGTGCCGCCTGGGTCGTCGGCAAGGAGGTCCACCACCAACGGCAGCGGGCCGGTGAGATGGCCGAGCGCACGGCGCTGATCGCCCGCGCGCACCACCTCGAGGTGGACGCGGCGGTGGCTGCCGAACGCACCCACATCGCGCGCGAGCTGCACGACGTGGTCGCCCACGCGATCAGCGTCATGGGGATCCAGGCGAGTGCCGCTCGCCGAACGCTCGAGCCGGGCCAGGAGGCGCAGCGGGCCGCTCTGCTCGATGTCGAGCGGCTCGGGCGTGAGGCGCTCGAGGAGATGCGGCGGATGCTCGGCGTGCTCCGCGCCCCTGAGGACGGCGAAGGGACGCATCCGCTGCCGGACCTGTCGCAGCTGTCCGCGCTGGCGAGCGACGCGCGCACGGCAGGTCTGGGGGTCCACATCGACGGGGACGTCGGGCTGCACCTGCTGCCACACGGTGTTCAGCTCACGGCATACCGCATCGTCCAGGAGGCCCTGACCAACGTGCGCAAGCATGCTCCGGGCAGCACCGTGCGCATCACGCTCACCCGGGACTCTGCGGGGCTCGAGATCGCCGTGGCCGACGACGGCGCGGGGACGGTCGGCGAGACGCGGCCGGGCCACGGGCTCCTCGGTATGCGTGAGCGAGTCAGCCTGCATGCGGGCACCCTGGACGCCGGACCCGGCCCGGAGTGTGGCTTCGTGGTTCGGGCCCGGTTGCCGGTGACGGAGGACGAGTGACGATCCGGATCCTGCTCGCCGACGACGAAGCGCTGGTTCGCCGGGGCTTCGCGATGATCTTGAACTCCGAACCGGGCTGCGAGGTCGTGAGCGAGGCCGGCGATGGTCAGGGCGCGGTGCGAGGCGCTCTCGCGGGTTCGGTGGACGTCGTGCTCATGGACATCCGCATGCCCGGCCTCGACGGGATCGAGGCCACCCGCCGGATCGCTGCGGCATCCGGGCCGCCGGTGATCGTGCTCACGACGTTCGGGTTGGACGAGTACGTCTTCCGGGCGCTGCGCGCCGGTGCCAGCGGGTTCCTGCTGAAGAACACGCCGCCGGAGCAGCTGGCCGAGGCGGTTCGCCTGGTCCACGGTGGCAACGCGCTCATCGCACCCGAGCTCACCCGCGCACTCATCGAAGCCTTCGTCCGCGCTCCGGAGCCTGCTGGGCCGACGCCGCAGTCGCTCCGCGACACACTGACCCGACGTGAGGTCGAGGTCATGACACTGGTGGCTCGAGGGCTGTCCAACACCGAGATCGCCCAGGCGCTGGTGATCAGCGAGACCACGGCGAAGACGCACGTCGGCCACATCCTCGCCAAGCTCGGCCTGCGCGACCGAGCCCAGGCGATCGTGCTCGCCTACGAGTCGAGGCTCGTCACCCCGCCCGGGTGACGCGCACCGGGGGTCCTCACCCGGAGACGGAGACCGTGTCGTGGCGGTGGGCGCCGTTCTCGACCAGGTCGGCGTGCACGGCAGCGACCCCGCGCCGCGACACCCGGGTCTGCCTGATCCGACCGTCGGTCGAGGTGACGTGCGTGTCGTCCGCGGCGTCGGTGAGGTAGACCGGCTGGACGAGCGTCCACTCGAGCCCGGAGGCACGCACGACGTCCTCCTGGTGCTCGGTGTCGCGGATCTGCGGCTTCAGCAGCAGCGCGAACACCAGCCGTTCGGTGACGCCCAGCTGCGGACGGGTCGGGCCGACCCCGTACGAGGACTGCACGACGAGCCGTTCCACGCCCGAACCCCGCGCTGCACGGACGACGGCAGCGGTCCCCCGCGACCGGATGTCGCCGGCCGTCGCCCGCGCACCGAGCACCCGGACCCGCCAGGCCGGTTCCGAGATCCCCAGGGTGACGACCACCGCGTCGTGACCGGGCATGACCCGTCCGAGGAGGCCGACGTCGGCGGCGTCGCCATCGACGCGCTCGAGACGCTCGCGGTCGGGCATGGCCGTGGCGGAGCGGGCGAGGGCCGTCACCCGGTGGCCACGCTCGAGGAGGGAGTCGCAGACGGCGCGGCCGGACCCGCCGGTGGCGCCGATGACGAGGATGCGCATGGTCTTCTCCTTTTCGTTGGAGCCTCCAGCCTGGGCGCAGAGCCTCGGATGATCTATCGTTGAACGTCCTTGTTTCTTGATCGATCATCCGGAGACCAGCATGGGCACGTCGATGCCGTGGGAACGCCCGGATCCGCTCACGGAGGCGCTCTACCGCGTGCGGATGCGAGGGGCGTTCTACTCGTGGACCGTCGCCTCCGACCGCGGCGCGGTGGCGATGCCGCAGATCCCCGAGACGCTGAGCTTCCACATGGTGGCGCGCGGATGCGCGTTCCTCGAGGTCGACGGCCACGACCCGGTCCGGCTCGATCCCGGGCACCTCGCCCTGGTGCCGCGGGGCATCGGGCACCGCGTCTCCACCGAACCCGCCGCCCCCCTCCTGGGCCAGGCCGACGAGCTGCCGCAGACGATGCTGGGTGACTCCTTCTCGCTCCTGCGCGTCGGTGAGCAGGGTGACGAGGAGCTCCTGGCGATGCTGTGCGGGGTGGTCGCCTTCGACGCTCCCGCCGTCCAGGACCTCCTCGCGGTGCTGCCACCGGTCGTGCTGGTGGACTCGGCTCGTCATCCGATGATGGCGTCGCTGCTGGGCCTGCTCGCGGAGGAGCTGCGCGACCCGGGGCCCGGGGGAGACGCGGTGGCGACCCGCCTGGCCGACGTCCTGGTGATCCAGACCGTGCGCGCCTGGCTCTCGGACCAGCCGCAGACCGCCAACGGGTGGCTGGCTGCCCTGCGCGACCCACGCCTGGGCCCGGCCGTCGCGGCCGTGCACCACGACCCGGGGCACGAGTGGACGCTCGCCCGCCTGGCCGGCCTGGCCGCCATGTCGCGTTCCTCGTTCGCGGCGCGCTTCACCGACGTCATGGGCGTGCCGCCCATGACGTACGTGGCCGTCTCGCGAATGCGCCGCGCCCGCGAGATGCTGCTGGGCGGGTCGTCGGTGACGGCCGTCGCCGAGGCCCTGGGGTACGGCTCCGACGCGGCGTTCAGCCGTGCCTTCGTGAGGATCACCGGACAGACTCCCGGCAGGGTCCGCCGCTCCGCCGCCTGACCGTCGCCCCGCGCACGGGCCGGTCCCCAGTCGGCGAGGCCTCACGGTAGCGTCGGCCACCATGGCGACGACGGCAGACCTGCTCCTCGACTTCTTCGGCCGGCCCCGCGAGGCCGCGCACGCCGTGCTCGACGAGACCCCCGAGGACCAGCTCTCCACCCCACCGGCCCCGGGCACGAACACCGTCGCGTGGCTGCTCTGGCACCTCACCCGCGCGATGGACGAGCAGGTCGCCCAGGTGCTCGGCTACGACGCGGTGTGGGAGGCAGGGGGGTGGCGCGAGCGCTTCGACCTCCCGCTGCCTCCCGACGCCCACGGCTACGGGATGACCTTCGACGAGGTGCTCCTCGTGCGGGCCTCGGCCGAGAACCTGCGCGGCTACCTCGACGCCGCCTTCGACGCGGCCGCGTCGGCCCTGCGCACCGTCACCGACGACGACCTCGACCGCGTCGTCGACGAGGACTGGGACCCTCCGGTCACCCTCGGCGTGCGGCTGGTCAGCGCCGTGGACGACTGCGTCCAGCACGTCGGGCAGGCGGCCTACGCGAGCGGCATCCTCAGCCGCCGGTGACGAACCCGGCGATGGCGTCGGTCACGACGTCGGGTGCCTCGTACGTCAGCATGTGCCCGAGCCCGGGCAGCACGGTCAACCGCGACCCGCGGATGCCGTGGGTCAGGTCCCACGCGTCGCGCACCGGAGTGAGCCGGTCGGCCGTGCCGACGAGCACCCGGGTCGGCACGGTGCCGAGGTGGGCCAGGGCCTCGCGCTCGTCGTGCCCCTGGAGGGCGAGGAACCACCGGCCGATCGTCGGCAGCGAGGCGTGCCTGACGAGGGCGACGCCGGGATCCACCACCTCGCGCGCGGCCTCGCGGCCGTAGAGCAGTCGCGCCTGCGAGCGGGCCGAGAGCAGCCGGCCCGGCGCCACCCGTGGCGCGCGGGCGGACGCGCGCATCAACGGCTCCTCGAGGGGCAGCCGCCGCCGGTCCTCCCGGACCTTCGCCGACGTCGCGACGAGCACGACCCCACGCACCCGGGCGGCCAGCTCGTCGGCGTGGTCGGCCGCCCAGGCCATGACCGTCATGCCCCCCATCGAGTGGCCCGCGAGCACGAGCGGCCCGGTCGGCGCCACCGCCGTCAGCACCCGGTCGAGCACCTCGCCGAGGTCGTGCACGGTCGGGCGCGCGGCCCTCCGCGCCGGACAGCCCGTGGCCCGGCTGGTCGAACGCGACGACCCGCACCCCGATGCGCTCGCGCAGGCGGTCGACGACGGGCAGCCAGCTCGCGGAGCTCAGCGTCCAGCCGTGGGCGAGCACCACCGTCAGCCCTTCGGCCCCCGGCCACCCGGGCGGTCGAGTCGTCGTCGGCCACTCCACGGCGTGCACGTGGGCCGAAGCCCGCAGCCGGACCCGGTGGTGCACCGCGCCGTCGTGGCGGGGTGCCGCACGGCGGGCGACCGCCGACGCCGAGGTGAGCGACGGCATCCGGCTCAGTCCTCGAGCTGCACGACGACCGGGGCGTGGTCGCTGGCGCCGGCCCCCTTGCGCTCCTCGCGGTCGATGACGGCCCCGGCGACCCGCGCCGCGAACGACGGCGAGCCGAGGACGAAGTCGATGCGCATGCCGCGCCGCTTCTGGAAGGCGAGGCGCTGGTAGTCCCAGTACGTGTAGGTGCCGGGCCCCGGCGCGTGCGGGCGCACGACGTCGACGAACCCGGCATCGAGGAACGCGTCGAAGGCGGCGCGCTCCGGCGGCGAGACGTGGCTCTTGTCGAGGTAGTACTCCATCGACCAGACGTCCTCGTCGCGCGGCGCGATGTTCCAGTCACCGCACAGCGCGACGGGCGTGCCGTCGGCGGACCACTCCGACGCCCGCTCCCGCAGCCGCCCCAGCCAGGCGAGCTTGTAGGCCATGTGCGGGTCGCCGATCGCGCGGCCGTTCGGGCACGTAGACCGACCACATCCGGATGCCCGCGCACGTCGCCCCGATCGAGCGCGCCTCAGCGGTCAGCGGCTCGCCCCACCCCGGGTCACCGTCGAAGCCGACCTGCACGTCGTCGATGCCGACGCGGGAGAGGATCGCGACGCCGTTCCACTGGTTGACGCCGTGGTGCGCGGCCTCGTACCCGAGCGCCCGGAAGCGGTCGTAGGGGAACTGCTCGTCGCGCGCCTTGGTCTCCTGGAGGGCGAGGACGTCGACGTCGGAGCGCGCGAGCCACGCCTCGACGCGGTCGATGCGCGAGCGGATCGAGTTGACGTTCCAGGTGGCGATGCGCACGGATTCACCCTACCCACGGGTACGGACGCCACCGCCCGACGGGGAGGCGGCATACAGTCGCGTGCCATGACCACCGCACTCGTCACCGGAGCCTCGGCGGGGATCGGCCGGGCGTTCGCCGAGCGGCTCGCGCGCGAGGGAGGCGACCTCGTGCTCGTCGCGCGCAACGCCGCTCGCCTGGAGGAGCTGGCCGGGTCGCTGCGGGAGCGGTACGGCGTGCGGGTGGAGGTGCTCGTCGCCGACCTCGCCGACCGCGCGGCGACGGGGCAGGTGTGCGCCCGCCTCGAGGACGACACGCGCCCCGTCGACCTGCTCGTCAACAACGCCGGGTTCGGCCTGCGCCGGTCCTTCCTCGACAACGACCTGGCGGAGGAGGAGGTCGCCCTCGACGTCATGGTGCGCGCGGTGCTCCTCACGTGCCATGCCGCCGGTCGGGCGATGCGGGCGCGCGGACACGGCGCGATCCTCAACGTGTCGTCGGTGGCCTCGTTCATCGCCAACGGCACCTACTCGGCGGAGAAGGCCTTCGTCACGGTGTTCTCCGAGGGGCTCGCGAGCGAGCTCTCGGGGACGGGCGTCACGGTGACCGCGCTCTGCCCGGGCTTCACCCGCACCGAGTTCCACGAGCGGGCGCGGATATCGGTGTCCGCGCTCCCCGGGGCGCTGTGGCTCGACGCCGACGAGGTCGTCCAGCAGGCCCTGGCCGACGTCGCCGCGGGGAAGGTCGTCTCGGTCCCGGGCGCCCAGTGGAAGGTGCTGACGACCGCCGTGCGGCTCCTGCCCCGGCCGCTCGTGCGGGGGGCGCCGATGCGGGCCGTCGACCGGTTCCGCCGCCGCTGACCCGGCCGGTGGGGTGCCCGGCACCGGACCCGCTGCCGGATGCCGTCCCGCCGGCGGGGCTCGTCAGCGCACCGGCCGCGCGCCTACGATCGTCGGATGGGGCCCTGGACGGAGCCCGAGGTGCTCCGGGAGTACCGCCACCTCCTGCGGACCGCCTCCGGCGACTGGCAGGAGACGGCCCACCGCCACGCGCTGTGGGCCCTCGGGCGCGCATGGCGGGTGCGGCTGCTCGGCGAGCTCCAGCACCTCCTCCTCGCCGGCACCCGACTGGGTCCGGACGACGTGCACGCCCTCGCCCGGCTCGTCGTCATGGCCGAGCGCCGGCACCCGCGGCTGCTGCTCGACGGGCTCTCGTCCGACCTGCGCGACGCCCTGGCCGGCTCCGTCGTGCGCAGCCCGACCGGCCGGATGCTGGCGGTCGGCCTCGACGTCTGGGACGGCGCGGACCCCCCGGAGCGGCCGCAGCCCGGACCCGACCCCGACCACCACCAGCGCTGGTTCGAGCAGCGCAGCGTGCCGGGATCCGGCTGGCCGTACTGAGGCCCACCCCGGGCGTGACCGGCCGGCCGACGCATCGGCGACGGCACGGCATCCGGTGGCACGCGGCCCGCCCGCGCGGACGGCATACGGTGTCGTCGTGACCGACATCGCGACCGACCGCGCCCGCCTGCTCCAGATCATCCGCGACAAGGCGGTCGTCCACGGGCGGGTGACGCTGTCGTCGGGCCGGGAGGCCGACTACTACGTCGACCTGCGCCGGGTGACCCTCGACGGCGAGGCGGCGCCCCTCGTCGGCCGGGTGATGCTCGACCTCACCAAGGACCTCGACGTCGACGCGGTCGGGGGCCTGACCCTCGGCGCGGACCCGGTCGCCACGGCGATGCTCCACGCGCGTGCCGCACAGGGCGGGCGGCTCGACGCCTTCGTCGTGCGCAAGGCCGGCAAGGCGCACGGGCTCCAGCAGCGGATCGAGGGCCCGTCCGTCGAGGGGCGCCGCGTGCTCGTCGTCGAGGACACGTCGACGACCGGTGCCTCCCCGCTCGACGCCGCCCGCGCCGTCCAGGATGCCGGCGCGACCGTCGTCGCGGTCGCGACGATCGCCGACCGGGCGACCGGGGCGGCCGAGGTCTTCGCCGAGGCCGGCCTGGAGTACCGGCACGTGTTCGGCCTCGAGGACCTCGGCCTCGCGTGACGCCACCCCTAGGATCGGGGTGAGACCACCGGTCCGACCACGGGAGCACCCATGACCACCGCCCTCATCGTCATCGTCGTCCTGCTCGTCCTCGTCGTCGGCTGGGCGGTCGTCACGTACAACGGGTTGATCCGGCTGCGCAACCTCGTCCAGGAGGCCTGGCGCCAGATCGACGTCGAGCTGACCCGGCGGCACGACCTCATCGGCAACCTCGTCGAGACGGTCAAGGGCTACGCCGCCCACGAGCGGGGCACGCTCGAGGACGTCATCCGGGCCCGCGCCGGCGCCATGGCGCCCGGCCAGTCGCCGGGCGCAGCAGGCCGAGAGCGAGAACATCCTCAGCCAGGCGCTGGGCCGCCTCATCGCCCTCGCCGAGGCCTACCCGGACCTCAAGGCCAACCAGAACTTCATGGCGCTGATGGACGAGCTGACCTCCACCGAGGACCGCATCGCCTCGGCCCGCCGCTACTACAACGCCACGGTGCGCGACCTCAACACCAAGGTCGAGACGGTGCCGAGCAACGTCGTCGCCGGGGTGTTCAACATCGACCGCGCCGAGTACTTCGAGGCCGTCGGCGAGCAGCGCGAGGCGCCGCGCGTCGACTTCGGCCAGCGGGATGCCGTCATCCCCCCGCCGAGCGGGTACGCCGCGCCGCCGACTCCGGTCGACTCCCCGAGCCCCGTCGACTCGCCGATCCCGCCTGCGGCACCGGGCGCGCACGGCATCCCCGCGAGGGTCCGGGCGCCACCCCGTCGCCCCCCGCCTGACCGCGCACCCCGGGAGGGCGCCGGGCAACGGTCCACCGGTTGGTGGACACCGGGTCCACCGGGTGGGCCTCACCGGTCCCCCGGTGCTCGGGGGCACGCTGGTCGCATGGACGACGCGATCACCATCAGGGGACTGACCAAGGCCTACGACGGCCACCCCGCCGTCGACGGCCTCGACCTCGACATCCGCACCGGCGAGTGCTTCGCCCTCCTCGGGCCCAACGGTGCCGGCAAGACCACGACCGTCGAGATCGCCGAAGGATTCCGCGACCGCGACGCCGGTGACGTGCGCGTGCTGGGCACCGACCCGCAGGGGGCCGGGCTCGCGTGGCGCAACCGGGTCGGCATCGTGCTGCAGACCACGGGCGGCCTGGACCTGCTCACCCCCCGCGAGGCGCTGGCCAGCACCGCGAAGGCCTACTCCAGCCCGCGCGGGGTCGCCGACGTGCTCACCGCGGTGGGCCTCGACGACAAGGCCGACACCCGCATCGTCGGGCTGAGCGGCGGCCAGCGGCGACGGCTCGACGTGGCCCTCGGCATCGTCGGCCGCCCCGAGCTGCTCTTCCTCGACGAGCCGACGACCGGGTTCGACCCGCAGGCCCGTCGCGACTTCTGGGTGCTCATCCGCGACCTCGCCGCCGAGGGCACCACCATCCTGCTCACCACGCACTACCTCGACGAGGCCGAGCACCTCGCCGACCGGGTCGGGGTCATCGCCGCCGGCCGCTTGCTGGCGGTCGACACCCCCGAGGCGCTCGGCGGCCGCAGCGCGGAGGAGGCCACGGTCTCGTGGGAGGAGGACGGCATCCGGCGCTCGATCACCACCGCGACGCCGACCGCCGACATCGCCCGCCTCGCGGCGCGGATGCCGGGTGGCGAGGTTCCCGCCCTCACCGTCACCCGCCCGTCGCTGGAGGACACGTACCTCGCCCTCATCGCCCCGCACGTGGCCCAGGACAGGACGGAGGTGCCCGCATGAGGGCCATCGCCCTCGGTGCTCGACCGCACGGTGCTCGAGCTGAAGATGTACTCCCGCGAGAAGGAGGCGGTCTTCTTCTCCTTCCTCTTCCCGATCCTCCTGCTCGCCCTGTTCTCCGTGATCTTCTCAGCCAGTTCGGCGGCGACCGCCGCCAGGGCGGCATGACCGCCGGCGGCTACTTCCTGCCGGGCATGCTCTCGGCCGGGCGTGCTGCTCACCAGCTTCCAGACCATGGCGATGTCGGTGACCAGCGAGCGCGACGACGGCACCCTCAAGCGGCTGCGCGCCACGCCGATGCCGCCGGTGGCCTACTTCCTCGGCAAGGTCGGGTTGGTCGCGGTCGCCTCCACGGTGCAGGTCGCGCTGCTCCTGCTCGTCGCGCGGGTCCTCTTCGGCGTCCACCTGCCGACGACGGCCGACCGCTGGGCGGTGTTCGCCGCTGGTCTTCGCGCTCGGCGTCTTCGGCGGCACGGTGCTCGGCGTGGCGTACTCCTCGATCGGCCACGGCGCGCACCGTCGGTGCGGTCGTCATCGGCCCGATGCTCGTGCTGCAGTTCATCTCCGGGGTCTACATCGCCTTCGACAGCGTGCCCCAGTGGCTCCAGCAGGTGGCGTCGCTGTTCCCGCTGAAGTGGATCGCCCAGGGCATGCGCTCGGTCTTCTACCCCTCGCAGCTGGCCTCCGCCGAGATGGCCGGGGCCTGGGAGACCGGGCGCACCGCCCTGGTGCTCGCGGCCTGGGCGGTCGGCGGGCTCGTCGCTGTGCGTGCTGACCTTCCGGTGGTTCAAGCGCGGCACCACGTGAGCGCGGCGGGCGCGACAATGGCAGGCGTGACGACGGGAGCGAGCTCGCGCGAGGAGTTCGGCGCGATGTGGCGGCGCCAGCAGCCGTACTGGCACGCCGTGTTCGCCATCGTGTGGACCGCCGCTTCGTCGTGACGCTCCTCGACGAGCCGGGGCCGTACGGCCGGGGTCCCTCGCTCGTGCTCCTCGGCGTCATCGCCCTGGCCTACGCGGTGCTCGGCACCCGGGCGATGAGCTCACGCGACCTGCGCTGGGCCGTGGCCTACCAGGTCGTCGCGTGGTCGGCGCTGCTCGGCATCCAGGCGGTCGACCCGAGCACCCAGGCCTGGCTGCTGTACTTCACGCTCTTCCCCCAGCTGTGGGCCATGGTCCCGACGAGGTGGGCCGCCGATCGGCACCGTCGCTCGTCGTCGTCGCCTTCTCCCTCGTGCGGTGGGCGCAGCGCGAGTTCTCGGCCGGAAGGCTCGCCGAGATCCTCATCTCCGGCACCATCTCGATGGGGTTGTCGCTCTCGCTCGGGCTCTTCATCAACCGCATCGTCGGCGAGGCCGAGAGCCGCGCCGAGACGATCGACGAGCTGCGGGCCACCCAGGCCCGGCTGGCCGCGGCCGAGCGCGACCGCGGGGTCCACGAGGAGCGGGAGCGCATGTCGCGCGAGATCCACGACACGCTCGCGCAGGGCTTCACCTCGGTGGTCGCCCTGTCACGGGCGGCGGAGGCCGCGTTGGCACGCGGTGACGTGGCGACGGCGCGGGACCGGCTGCGGCTCGTGGAGCGGACGGCATCCGACAACCTCGACGAGGCACGGCTCATCGTCGCCGAGCTGACGCCGGGCCACCTCCGGTCCCGTACCCTCGCCGAGGCGCTCGAGCGCCTGGGGGCGGCGGTCAGCAGCGAGAACGGGCTGCGCGCCGACGTGCGCGTGGCGGGTGAACCGGTGCCGCTCGGCGGGTCGGGCGAGGTCGTCATCCTCCGGACGGCGCAGGAGGCCCTGGCCAACGTGCGGCGGCACGCGTCGGCGCACCGGGTCGACGTCACCCTCGCCTACGACGACCCGCGCGCGGGTGGTGCTCACGGTCACCGACGACGGTCGGGGCTTCGACGCCGACGACGCGCGGGCGGGGTTCGGCCTCGACGGCGTCGAGGCCCGGGCCGCGGAGGTCGGGGGAGCGGTGCGGGTGACCAGCCGGGCCGGGCGGCGGCACCACGCTGCGCCTCGAGGTGCCGCGGTGATCCGGCTGCTCGTCGTCGACGACCACCCCGTCGTGCGGGCCGGCATGGTGGCGGTGCTCGGGGAGGAGGGTGACTTCGAGGTCGTCGGTCGAGGCCGCCAACGGCGCGGAGGCCCTCGCCCTCGTGCCCCGGCTCGCGCCCGACGTCGTGCTCATGGACCTGAGGATGCCGGTCATGGACGGCGCCGAGGCGACGGCCCGGATCACCGGCTGCCCGACGCTCCCCGGGTGCTCGTGCTGACCACGTACGACACCGACGCCGACATCGTGCGCGCCGTCGAGGCCGGGGCGCGCGGCTACCTGCTCAAGGACGCGCCCGACCGGGGTGCTCGCCGACGCGATCCGCCGGGCGGCACGCGGCGAGACCGTGCTGGCCGCTCCGGTGGCCGCCCGGCTGGCCGAGCGGCTGCGGGGGCCGGCGCGGCCGGACCTGACCCTGCGCGAGCTCGACGTGCTCCGCCTCGTGGCCCGTGGCCTGTCGAACGCGGACATCGGCAAGGAGCTCTTCATCGGCGAGGCCACGGTGAAGACCCACCTCATCCGCACCTTCGCCAAGCTCGGCGTGACCGACCGCACGGCTGCGGTCACGTCGGCCTACGCCTCAGGGCTGCTCGAGCTGCCGCGCCACTGAGGGCGCCGCGCCGGGCGGGGTGGAGCGGGTCAGAGGGTGCCGTCGCGGGCGTCCTCGATGACCTCCATCGTGTCCGCGGCTCGGTGGCACCGCCTTCGCTCGCGAGCGGTGCTCGAGGAACTCGAGACCATCGGCAGCACCGAGAGGCACGATGAGCAGGATCGCGGCCTCGAGGTTGTCGCGGATGACGTGGACGCCGCCGAGGAAGTAGCCGAGCAGGGTGAGCCGAGGTCGACCCACAGCGCCGCGCCGACGCCGACCAGATGAAGAAGTGCCGGCGGTCCATCCGGCCGACCCCGGCCACGACGCGTGATGTAGGTGCGCACGATCGGCACGAAGCGGCCGATGACCAGCGCCTTGGCGCCGTGCTTCTCGAAGAAGTCGTGGGTCTGGTCGAAGTACTTCTTCGGATGAACCGTCCGTCGCGCTCGCGCAGCGGTGCCCCGATGGCCCGGCCGATCTCGTAGCCGGCGACGTTGCCGAGAACGCCGCCGGCTGAGGAGACGCAGGGATCGCGACGACGAGTGGATGTCGAGTCCCCGCCGGCGATGAAGAGGCCGATCGAGAACAGCAGGGAGTCGCCCGGCAGGATCGGGAAGAGCAGGCCGCACTCGACGAAGACGATCGCCAGCGCTGACCCAGAAGAAGGCGGCTCACCGATAGTTGTCCAGGAGGTACTGGGGGTCCATCCAGTCGGGACCGAGCGCGTGCATCACGCGGCCAAGGGTATGCCGGGAGCGCCCGGTGCGTTCCGTAATCCGCGACCCCCTCACGGCGCCCGCCACCCGTACCCTCGGGCCGTGGACGAGCAGCCGGAGGTCGGGGTCGGCCCCTGGCCCGGCCCGTGGCCCGAGGGCGAGCACTGGGACCCCGAGCTGCTGCGCGACGGAGACCGGCGCAACGTCGTCGACCGCTACCGCTACTGGCGCATGGATGCCGTCGTCGCCGACCTCGACACCCGCCGCCACCCGTTCCACGTCGCCGTGGAGAACTGGGGGCACGACTTCAACATCGGCTCCGTCGTCCGCACCGCCAACGCCTTCAACGCCGCGGCCTTCCACGTCGTCGGACGTCGGCGGTGGAACCGGCGGGGCGCCATGGTCACCGACCGCTACCAGCACGAGCACCACCACCCGTCGGTCGACGACCTCGTCGCATGGGCGGCGACGGCCGGGGTGGAGGGCACCGGCATCCCCCTCGTCGGCATCGACAACGTGCCCGGGTCCGTGGCGCTGGAGACGCACGACCTGCCCCGTGCCTGCGTGCTCGTGCTCGGCCAGGAGGGGCCGGGCCTCACCCCCGAGATGCAGGCCGCCTGCGACGTCGTGCTCCACGTCGAGCAGTTCGGCTCCACCCGGTCGATCAACGCCGGTGCCGCGGGCAGCGATCGCCATGCACGCGTGGGTGCGCCGCCACGTCTTCGGCCAGCACCCCACCTGAGCGGTCCCGCATTCGGGTAGACAGGGCGGCGAGAGCATTCTGCGGCCGGCTGTCGAATCCGGCCGTCGTCGCCCGTCGAGGGGGTGAGGCCGCAGCAGCGGCCGGACCCGAGCGAAGGAGAATCGTCATGACCGAGTACGTCGTCCTCATCGTCGGAGACGCCGACCGCTGGTGGACCACCATGGACGCCGAGCAGCGCGCCGCCGGCTACGCCGAGTACACCCGCTTCGACGAGGAGCTCGCGCGCCGTGGCCACCGCGTGACCGGGGGAGCCGAGCTGCACGCGACGTCCGAGGCGAAGCGCATCCCGCGCGGTGGTGGCGCCGTCACCGACGGCCCCTTCGCCGAGGTGAGCGAGCAGGTCGGCGGGTTCTACCAGGTCGAGAGCGACGACCTCGACGACCTGCTCGACTGCTGCCAGATCATCGCGGCGGTGGGCGACGGGATCGAGGTGCGCCGCACGGTCACCCCCGAGGAGCGCTCGTGAGCCGGCACCTCCTCCTCCTGCCGGCTCCCGAGGCCGAGTGGGCGCGGCTGCCGGCCGAGGAGCACGAGAAGGGCATGCGCTCGCACGAGCAGTTCCACCGCGACCTGCGCGACGGCGGGCACCGGCTCGTCACGGCGGCGCCGCTGACGCCGTCGGCCACCGCGGTCTCGCTGCGGCCCGACGGCGCCGGTGGGGTGCTGGCCACCGACGGGCCGTTCACCGAGTCGGTCGAGCAGGTCGTCGGCTTCTTCCTCATCGAGACCGACGACCGGGCCGACCTGCTGCGGCTGTGCGCGGAGTTCGCGTCGCGCGGTGAGCTCATCGAGTTCCGTGACCTCGTCGGACCCGACGACCACGAGCACGGCGGCGACGGCGAGGAGGAGGACGGGGACCGCGCACCATGAGGTACCTCGTGCTGATCGCCAGCGACCCCGCGGTGTGGGAGCGCGCGACGGCGGCGGAGCGCCAGGCCTGGTTCGACGCCCACGACGCCTTCGAGCGGGCGGTCGCGGCCCGGGGGGCGAAGGTCTCCGCGGCCGCGCTCGCCCGCGCCGACACGGCGACCACGCTGCGCCACGACGGCGACACCCTCACGGTGACCGACGGCCCGTTCGTCGAGCTCGCCGAGCAGATCACCGGCTTCTACCTCGTCGACCTGCCCGACCTCGACGCGGCCATCGCGGCGTGCGCCGAGCTGCCCCGCAGCTACACCGTCGAGATCCGCCCCGAGGTCGACATCGAGGGCTACGAGCCGCCCCGTGACCTCTGACGAGGCCCTGGCGTCGGTCGTGCGCGAGGAGTGGGGACGCCTCACCTCCCTGCTCCTCGCGCAGTTCCGTCGCCTCGACCTCGTCGAGGACGCGTTGGGGGATGCCGTCGAGGCGGCCGCGCGGACCTGGCCGACGGACGGTGCCCCCGACCGGCCCGCCGCCTGGCTGCTCACGACGGCGCGGCGCCGGCTCGTCGACCGGCTCCGCGCCGAGGCGGTCGCCCAGCGCCGCGTGCCCCTGCTCGTCGTCGACGCCCGGGAGGGAGGAGCGACCCCCATGGCCGACCCCGGTGGGCTCGTCGAGGACGAGCGGCTGCGCCTCGTGCTCATGTGCTGCCACCCCGCGCTGTCGGCCGAGGTGGCCAGCGCCCTCGCGCTGCGGCTCGTCCTCGGTGTCACCACCGCCGACATCGCCCGGCTCTTCCTCGTGCCCGAACCGACGATGGCGGCCCGCCTCACCCGCGGCAAGCGCAAGATCGTCACCGCCGGCATCCCGTACGCCGTGCCCGACGCCGCCGACCTGCCGGCCCGCCTCGACACCGTGGCGCAGACGGCCTACCTCGCCTTCACCGCCGGCTACGCGCCCGGCAGCGGGCCCGACCTCGTGCGCGCCGGGCTGGCCGGCGAGGCCGTGCGGCTCGTGCGGGTGACCCTGGCCCAGTGCCCGGACCAGCCGGTGCTGCAGGCCCTGCTCGCCCTCCTGCTGCTCCAGCACTCGCGCCGCGACGCCCGGGTCGACGCCGGCGGCCGGCTCGTGCTGCTGCCCGACCAGGACCGCTCGCGCTGGCACCGCGACGAGGTCGCCGAGGCGCTCGTCGTGCTGTCCCGGATGCCGTCGCACCCCACCTCCGCGCTCGCCGAGAGCTACCGGCTGCAGGCGCTCGTGGCGGCCGAGCACGCAACGGCGGCAACGGCATCCGACACGCGGTGGGACGTCATCTGTGAGCGCTACGCCGACCTGGTGGCGCTCAACCCGTCACCGGCGGTGCGGCTCGCCGCCGCCGTCGCGCTGGCCGAGCGGGACGGACCGCGAGCGGGCCTGGCAGCCCTCGCCGAGCTCGACGAGGCGTTGCCGCACAGCCACCGGCTGCCCGCGGTGCGCGGTGAGCTGCTGGCCCGGGCCGGTGACCACCCGGCTGCCGTCGAGGCCCTCGACGTGGCGATCGCCCGCTGCCAGAACGATGTCGAGCGCGACCACCTCGTGCGCCGGCGCGACGAGCTGGCGACCACCCGGGGCAAGATCGACCAATAGGTCACTGCAGGTACAGCGGGCCGTACCCACATCGACCTATTGGTCGATCCTGTCCCGCTGGGGAGACGGGCGCACCGGGAGGCGGAGCATCCCCACGGCACCGATGACGAGCACCGGCCACCACCAGTGCACGCCGTCCGCACCGACGATGCCGCGGCCGGCCATGAACCCCAGGCCCCCGCAGGCGAGCACCGTGACGAGCACCGGCAGCCAGGCCGGCGGTGGCGGCGAGTCGTCGTGGCGCGGGTTCTCGAACCGCCCGAGCAGCGCGACGAGGCCGAGGGTGACGCCGGCGAGGACGACCCACCACACCGGACGGGTGAGCCACCACGAGGGGGTCAGCGGCGCGACGTGCAGGCCGAAGCCGCCGGCGAGGAGGGAGGCGCCGATCACGAGCACCATGGCCGTGAGGTGCCACAGGTAGAGGGTCATGATCCGCGTGTTGAGCACGACGGTCGCCCCCCACGCGCGTGGCCGCGCCATCCACCGGGCGAGGAGCGGCTCGAGGGAGAGCACGAGCCCCGCCTGGAGCATCCCGAGGAAGAGCAGCGTCACCCGGGTCGGGTACGAGTTGTTCACGGCCGCCCCGTCGAGGCCCACCATCGAGACCGGGTAGGGGCCGGCCCACACGAGCCCCACGACGCCGACCGCCCCGACCGCCGCGAGCAGCAGCCGCCGGCCCGTCCCGGCGAGCCGCCCGTCGAGCCACGCGTAGCCGAGCTGGTGCACCGTCGCCCAGACGACGACGTAGTTGGCGAAGCCGACCGCCAGGGAGCCGGTCCCGAGGCTGACGAGGTCGACGAGGCACCCGAGGACCGTGCCCCCGACCACCGACCACCAGCCGGTGCGCTCCCACAGCCACAGCGTCGCCGGCGCGAGCGCGCACACGACGACGTACGCCGCGAGGAACCACGTGGGCACGAGCGCCACCTGGGATGCCGTGCGCAGCGTCCCGGTCGGGACGCCGGCCGCCGTGGCCACCGAGGCGGCGACGAGCCAGGCGAGGAGCAGCGGGACGACCGGGACGAGGAGGCGCCTCAGGCGGGCGCGCAACCACGCGGCGTACGGCATCCCGCGGCCCCGGGCCGAGCGCCACGAGCGGGCGTTGGCGTAGCCGCCGACGAGGAAGAAGACCGGCATGACCTGGAAGACCCACGTCAGTGGATGGGTCCACGTCGCCAGGCCGAGCAGGTGGCCCGGGACGAGCTCACCGCCGCGCACGACGACCGCGGCCATGAGCCAGTGCCCCAGGACAACGACGACGATGGCGGCGGCGCGCAGCAGGTCGACGACCCGGTTGCGGGTGCCGGGCGTGGCGGCGGCGAGGTCGCGGACGGTGGCGAGGTCCATGACCCCAGCGTCCCGCGCGAGGCCCTGCGCCGTCCTGAGTACGCGAGCCCAGCGCCTGCGGGGGAACTCGGTGGTGCTCGTCGGCCGTGATGCCGTGGAATGACGCCCATGACGCCCGCCGAGCTCCTCGAGCAGTTCCACACCCAGGTGCGCCTGGCCGACCGCGACGCCGCCCCGGGCTTCGTCGTCGACCGTGACGGGCCGGTCCACCGCACCTACCCGCCCGACCCGGCCGGGCACGGCGCCATGGTCGAGTGCCCCGAGGGCCTCGGCGACGACCCGGCGGGCTGGGTCGAACGCCAGGTCGAGTTCTTCGGGCATCGCGGCCAGCGGGTCGAGTGGAAGACCTACGGCTACGACCGGCCCGCCGAGCTGCCGGCGCTGCTGGAGCGGGCCGGCTTCGTGCCGGAGGACCCGGAGGTCGTGCTGCTCGGGCGGTGCGCCGACCTCGTCCACGACGTCGACCTGCCCGACGGCGTGCGCCTGCGTGACGTGGAGTCCGACGACGACTGGGAGCGGGTACGGGTCATGGCGGATGCCGTGTGGGGCACCGAGAGCTCGTGGGTCAACGACAGCCTCCGGGCGGAGCAGCGGGCCCGTCCCGATCTCCTGACGGCGACCGTCGCCGAGGACGTCTCGAGCGGCGAGGTGCTGTCGTACGCGGTCCTGCGGCTCACCGAGGGCACGCAGTTCAGCGGGCTGTGGGGCGGCTCGACGCTCCCGGCCCACCGCCGGCGGGGCCTGTACCGCGCCCTGGTCAGCCGTCGCGCACGGCTGGCCCTCGAGCGCGGCTACCCGTACACGAGGGTCGACACGACGCCCCACTCCCGGCCCGTCCTCGTGCGGCTCGGCATGCACGCCGTGGCGGACACCCGCCCCTACGTCCTCGACCCCGGCGTGGCCGCCCGGCAGTGAGCCGTCCGCGGGTACGGACGACCCGCTGTGGGCCCGGGCCATCCGTGGAAGGATCGAGGCGTACCGGCACCTCACCACCCTCCCGAGGAGATACCCGTGCCCATCGCAACCCCCGAGGTCTACGCCGACATGCTCGACCGGGCCAAGGCCGGCTCGTTCGCGTACCCCGCCATCAACATCACCTCGAGCCAGACGGTGACGGCCGCGATCCGTGGCTTCGCCGAGGCCGGGTCCGACGGCATCATCCAGGTCTCCACGGGCGGTGCCGAGTACGCCTCCGGCTCGACCGTCAAGGACATGGTCACCGGCTCGCTGGCCCTCGCGGCGTACGCCCAGGAGGTCGCGAAGAACTACCCGGTCAACATCGCCCTGCACACCGACCACTGCCCCAAGGACAAGCTCGACGGGTTCGTGCGACCGCTCCTCGCCGCGTCGGCGGAGCGCGTCCGGGCCGGCGGGCTGCCGATCTTCCAGAGCCACATGTGGGACGGCTCGGCCGTGCCGCTCGAGGAGAACCTCAAGATCGCCGAGGACCTGCTGGCGCTGGCCAAGGCGGCGAACATCATCCTCGAGGTCGAGATCGGCGTCGTCGGTGGCGAGGAGGACGGCGTCGCCAACGAGATCAACGAGCAGCTCTACACGACGCCGGAGGACGCCCTGCGCACCGTCGAGTCGCTCGGCCTGGGCGAGCAGGGCCGCTACATGGCGGCGCTGACCTTCGGCAACGTCCACGGCGTCTACAAGCCGGGCAACGTCAAGCTGCGCCCGGAGATCCTCAAGCAGTGCCAGGACGCCATCGTCGCGGCGCACGGTGCCGCGGCCGGCGACAAGCCGCTCGACCTCGTGTTCCACGGCGGCTCCGGCTCGCTGCCCGAGGAGATCTCCGCGGCGGTCGACTACGGCGTCGTCAAGATGAACGTCGACACCGACACGCAGTACGCGTTCTCCCGCCCGGTCGCCGACTGGATGCTGAAGAACTACACCGGCGTGCTGAAGATCGACGGCGAGGTCGGCAACAAGAAGCAGTACGACCCGCGCGCCTGGGGCAAGGAGGCCGAGGCCGGCATGGCGGCGCGCGTCGTCGAGGCCTGCGAGAACCTCCGGTCGGCGGGTACGCACGCGGGCTGACCGCCCGGGCTGCGGCTCCCCGAACAGCCTGCGTCGACCGTAGAGAACACGCCGTGCGAGGTTCGCCCCGCACGGCGTGTTCTCTACTCTCGACGAGAGACCTCACCCCGACCGAAGGCGACCCCATGAGCTCCGACCTGCTCGGCATCCCGCCCACCCACCTGCCCGACGACCCGGCATCCCGGGAGCTGGCCGACGGCGCGGCCCCGGACGCCGTCGCGGCGGCGCACCCGGCGTCGTCCCTGGCGTGGGCCGTGCTCAGCGAGGACGCCCTGGCCGGCGGGCGGGCCGTCGAGGCGTACGCGTACGCCCGCACCGGCTACCACCGCGGCCTCGACGCGCTCCGGCGCTCCGGCTGGCGCGGTCAGGGCCCGGTGCCCTGGGAGCACGAGCCCAACCGCGGGTTCCTGCGGGCCCTCGCCGCGCTCTCGCGCGCCGCCGGGGCGATCGACGAGGAGGAGGAGCGGCACCGCTGCGCCGAGTTCCTGCGCGCCTCGAGTGCCACGGGGGCGCGCGAGCTCGGCCTCTGACCCGGTCTCGAGTGCCACACTCGGATGCCGGGTGGCCGCGTCCGGCCACGCGCGCACGAGAGGAGGCGGTCGGGGTGGTGGACGAGCCGGGTGCCCACGACGGCGGGGTGCTGCTCGTGCTCGAGGAGCAGCTGCGCCGCGAGCTGAGCCGGATCGAGGAGCGCCGGCGCGACCTCGAGGCGTCCCGCGAGCTGCTCGCCCGGGCGACCAGCCGGGCCATCGGCGCCCACGAGCCCCTCAGTGAACCGCTGTCCGACGCCATCGCGCCGTCGGTCGTCAACCGCCTGCTCAGCGAGACGACCGGGCTGCTGCGCAACTACGTCCTGACGATCTCGGAGGGCCCGGCCCTCGACGAGTCCACGATGCGCGCCAACGAGGAGCGGATCCGGCGTGGCGAGGTGCAGCGCGCGGTGTACCCGGCGAGCGCGCTGGCCTCCCCCCAGGGGCAGCGCTGGATGAGCGTGTGGGCCGAGGTCGGCGAGGACCAGCGGGTCCAGCCCACGGCGGAGACGGAGTTCGCCGTCTTCGGGGACAGCGCGGTCGTCGCGCTCGCCGCGTGGGACGACCCCTCGGAGGGCTACGCCGTCATCCGCGACCCGCTCGTCGTGCGGCTCTACACGGCCTACTTCGACCTCGCCTGGAAGCACGCGGTGCCCGCGCCCCGGCCCGGCACCCACGAGCCCACCGGTGACGCCAAGCTCGTCGAGCTGCTCGAGCTCGGCCTCAAGGACGAGGCCATCGCCCGGCACCTCGGGGTGAGCCTGCGCACGGTGCGGCGACGGGTCGCGCACCTCATGGCCGTCAACGGCGTCGACACCCGCTTCCAGCTCGGGTGGGCGCTCGCCCGCCGCCGCCCCTGACCCGACGCGCGTGGCCGGGTCGGCACCTCCGCAGCTCCGGCGGGCCCGGACGGCGGTCCCGGACGGGGTGCGGACCGGCATCCCGCGGTACGCTGCGGTGTACGAGGCCCCGGCGCGTACCCCGCGAGGGGCCTTCGGCGCGTCGAGGCACGGGTGCCCGGCGCACACGTGGAAGGAGCCGGGATGCCGGCGATCGTGCTGGTCGGTGCCCAGTGGGGCGACGAGGGCAAGGGCAAGGCGACCGACCTCATGGGCGGCGACGTCGACTACGTCGTGAAGTTCAACGGGGGCAACAACGCGGGCCACACCGTCGTCATCGAGGGTGAGGACGGCACGCGCGAGAAGTACGCGCTGCACCTGCTGCCCTCCGGCATCCTCACGCCGTCGGTCACCCCGGTCATCGGCAACGGCGTCGTCGTCGACCTCGAGGTGCTCTTCGAGGAGATCGACGGCCTCGAGGCGCGCGGCGTCGACACCTCGCGGCTCCTCGTGTCGGCGAACGCGCACGTCATCGCGCCCTACAACCGCACGCTCGACAAGGTCACCGAGCGCTTCCTCGGCGCCCGCCGCATCGGCACCACGGGCCGCGGGATCGGGCCCACGTACGCCGACAAGATGAACCGGGTCGGCATCCGGGTCCAGGACCTGTTCGACGAGGGGATCCTGCGCCAGAAGGTCGAGGCCGCGCTGTCGTTCAAGAACCAGGTGCTCGTCAAGATCTACAACACGCGCGACGTCGACCCCGACCGCGTCGTCGCCGAGCTGCTCGGCTACGCGGAGCGGCTGCGCCCCATGGTGGCCGACACCTCGCTCGTGCTCGAGCAGGCGCTGGATGCCGGGTCGAACGTGCTGCTCGAGGCGGGCCAGGCGACGCTGCTCGACGTCGACCACGGCACCTACCCGTTCGTCACGTCGTCGTCGGCGACGGCCGGCGGCGCGTGCACCGGCTCCGGCATCCCGCCGACGCGGGTGTCGCGGGTCATCGCGATCCTCAAGGCGTACACGACCCGGGTGGGTGAGGGGCCGTTCCCCACCGAGCTCTTCGACGACGACGGTGAGACGCTGCGCAAGACCGGGGTCGAGTACGGCACGACGACCGGGCGCCCGCGCCGCTGCGGCTGGATGGACACCGTCATCGGCCGCTACGCCAACCGCGTCAACGGCGTCACCGACTTCGTCATCACCAAGCTCGACGTGCTCACCGGCTTCGAGCAAGGTGCCGGTGTGCGTGGCCTACGAGGTCGACGGCGTGCGGCACGACGAGATGCCGGTGAACCAGAGCGACTTCCACCACGCCAAGCCGGTCTACGAGCTGCTCGACGGCTGGTGGGAGGACATCTCGGGGTGCCGCACGTTCGAGGACCTGCCGGCCGCGGCGCAGGCCTACGTGCTGCGGGTCGAGGAGCTCGTCGGCGCGCGGGTCTCGGCGATCGGTGTCGGCCCCGGCCGGCACGAGATCATCTCCCGCCACGCCCTGCTCGACTGAGCGCGCCCGCCCGGGATCGTGCCGGGCGTGGGTCGCAGCGGCGAGGTCGCTGTCGGTGGGAGTCGGTACGGTCGTCCCCGGCAGCCGAGGAGGCACCCATGGGCAGGATCGTCGTCACCACGAACATGTCGCTCGACGGCGTCGTGCAGGACCCCGACGGCGGCGAGGGGTTCGAGCGCGGCGGCTGGTTCGCGACGTCCGGCGGCGACGACCTCGCCGCCTGGGCCGAGCTCGAGACCGCCGAGGCGCTCGGTGCCTCGGCGATGCTGCTGGGCCGGTCGAGCGACGCGTGGTTCGCCGCCCGGTGGACGCACACGCCCCGGTGCGTGGGCCGACCGGCTCAACGCCCTGCCGAAGTACGTCGTGTCGTCGACCCTCGAGGCGCCGGCGTGGACCAACGCCACCGTCCTGCGCGGCGACCTCGTCGACGAGGTCCGCGGGGTGAAGGCCGCCCACGACGGCGAGATCCTCGTCTACGCCAGCTACCAGCTCGTCCGTGCCCTGCTCGAGCACGGCCTCGCCGACGAGCTGCGCCTCGTCGTCTTCCCGGTGGTCCTCGGCGGTGGGGCGCGGCTGTTCGGTGACACGGTCGACCCGAAGCGCCTGCGGCTGCTCGAGGCACGTCCGCTGGGCTCCGACCTGGTGTTCCTCTCCTACGCCGTCGCGCCGCCGTCCCAGGTGCCGACGAGCGACGGCTGAGCGCCCGCGCGGGCGACGATCTGCACGGAACCTCCACATGTCACCCCCACGTCCGGCCCGGCGGCGCCCCTAGCGTCGTCCGCATGATCACCGTGCGAGGACTGACCAAGCGGTACGGCAGCGTGCTCGCCGTCGACGACCTGACCTTCGACGTCGAACCGGGGAAGGTCACCGGGTTCCTCGGCCCGAACGGGGCCGGCAAGTCGACGACGATGCGGATGGTGCTCGGCCTGGACCGCCCCACGGCCGGCACCGCGACCGTCAACGGGCGGCGCTACGTCGAGCTCGCCGCGCCGCTGCGCGAGGTGGGTGCGCTGCTCGACGCCAACGCGATGCACCCCGCGCGCACCGGCTGGGCCCACCTGCGCATCGGCGCCCACACCAACGGCATCCCCGTGTCGCGGGTCCACGAGGTCGTCGAGCAGGTGGGCCTGGGGGCGGCATCCCGACGACGGGTCAAGGGCTACTCCCTGGGCATGCGCCAGCGACTCGGCATCGCCGCGGCCCTGCTCGGTGACCCGCCGGTGCTCGTCTTCGACGAGCCGATGAACGGCCTCGACCTCGACGGCGTCCGCTGGATCCGGGCCCTGCTGCGCGAGTTCGCCGACGAGGGTCGGACCGTGCTCGTCTCCAGCCACCTCATGAGCGAGGTCGAGCTCGTCGCCGACCGTGTCGTCGTCATCGGCCGCGGCCGGCTCATCGCCGACGCCGACACCTCCGACGTGCTCCGCGGCCTCGACGGCCAGCGGGTCAGGGTCCGCACCCCGCTCGCCGACGAGCTGCACCGCGCCCTCGCCGAACGGGCGGGGGTGGAGCGGACCGGGCCCGGCGAGCTCGAGGTCACCGGCATCCCGTCGGCGGAGGTGGGCGACCTGGCCCACTCCCTCGGCATCCCGGTGCACCACCTCGCGGAGGTCGAGCAGTCGCTCGAGCACGCCTACCTCGCCCTCACCGAGGACGCGGTCGAGTACCAGGGAGCGGCCCGATGAGCGCCGCGGCGGTCGTGGCCCGGACCGGCCGGGCGGAGTGGACGCGGATCTGGAGCGTGCGGTCGAGCTGGGTGCTCGTCCTCGTCACCGCGCTCGCCGTCCTGGGCCTCGGCACGCTGGTCGGCCTCGACGCCGCCAACGACCTGTCCGGGGCGCCGCCGGACGCCTCCGCGTGGGACGGCGGGAAGCCCAGCTCGATGTTCGCCCTGTTCGGGGTGCTCGCGCTCTCGGTCGTCACGAGCACGGCCGACCACGCCACCGGCGCCATCGTGCCCACCCTGCAGTGGACGCCGCGCCGGGGCGCGCTGCTCGCCGCCCGTGCCGGGACCATCGTCGCGACCCTCACGGTCGTCGGCGTGCTCCTCGTCACGGCCGCGTGCGTGGTCATCTGGGCCTTCGTGCCGTCGGTCGGCCTGCCGGCGTCCGACGGTGCCGAGCTCGTCGGGGGGCTCGCCCTGGTCTACTCGTGCAGCGCGCTGCTCGGCGTCGGGCTCGGCCTGTTCCTCCGCAGCACCGCCGGTGGCCTCGTCACCGTCATCGCGCTCGTGCTCGTGCTGCCGCCGCTGCTCGCGAACCTGCCCTACGACTGGGCGGTCACCCTGTCGTCGTTGATGCCCGGCTCGAACGTCCTCTTCCTCATCTTCGGCGAGGGCCCGAGCGACGACATGACGACGGGCTCCTCGCGCACCCTCCTCGCCGCCTGGGCGGGCGTGGCCCTCCTGGCCGGCGGCTGGCGCCTCGTGCGCACCGACGCCCACCGATGACCCTCCGCACAGGAAGCGACCCCATGACCTCCACCACCACCTACCGGCTGGCGCTCGCCGTGGCCGTCGGCACCGTCCTGTTCCTCCTGCTCGGCATCGGGGCGCTCGGCGTCATCGGCTCCGGTGGCCCCGCCGACCGCGTCTACCTCGCCGTGCCGGTGGTGCTCGTCCTCGGCTCGGTCCTCGCTCGGCTTCGTCCCGGCGGGATGGCCGTGACGATGCTCGCCACGGCCGCGACCCAGGTGCTCGCCCCGGTGGTCGCCTTCGCCGCCGGACTGGAGGGAACCGAGGGCGCGTCCGTGCTGGACGTCGTGGGCCTCACGGGCATGTTCGCCGGACTGTTCCTGCTCTCCGCCTGGCTCTTCCGGCGCTCCGCCCGGCAGCGCACCCGGGCCGCCGTGGCCTGACCACGAGCAGCGCGTCAGGCGGGTCGCAGGACGTGCATCCGGTGCGCAGCGCGGGTGAGCACGACGTAGAGCACGCGGACCCCGCCGGGTGACTCCTCGGCGATGCCCTGCGGGTCGACGACGACCGTGGCGTCCCACTCGAGGCCCTTGGCCGACAAGGGGTCGACGACCTGGACCCGGCCGTCGCCGGCATCCTGCAGCGCAGCCAGCCGGTCCTGCCAGCGTCGTGCCGGGATGACGGCGATGGAGCCCTCGACCTCGCCCAGCAGCTGGTCGACGGCATCGGCCGCCGCCGCGACGACCGAACCCTCGACGACGCGGTCGAGGGGGTCGACGCCCGTCTCGCGCACGGCATCCGGGATGTCGGCGTCGGGGACGAGCGGGAGGATGACGTCGCGCGCGTAGGCGAAGATCTCGCGGGCGTTGCGGTAGTTGGTGTCCATGTGGAAGGCCCGACGGGGCTGGCCGGCGAAGGCGTCGTCACGGGCGCGCCCGGCCTCCGCGAGGTCGCCCCACGACGCCTGCGCCGCGTCGCCCACGACGGTCCAGGATGCCGTCCGCCCCCGTCGGGCGAGCATCCGCCACTGCATCGGCGAGAGGTCCTGCGCCTCGTCGACGAGCACGTGGGCGTAGCTCGACGGGCGGTCGACGCGGCCCATGAGGAGCCGCTCGCGGGCGTCGGTCGGGGTGACGACGCCGACCTGCGGGTCGGCCACCACACGGCGGTCGACCCCGGCCCGGACGTCGAGGACCCCGTAGGCGGCGAGGTCGTCGAGCTCCTCGATGTCGTAGAACCCGACGTCCTCGCGCTCGGCCGCCTGCACGGGGCCGAGCCGGGCCGAGAGGTCGTCGACGAGCGCCGCGTCGGCGACCGTCCACGAGCCGAGCTCGAGCGCCTCGCGGTAGGAGTACGCGAGGGCCGCCCCCTCCTCGTGGTCGAGCACCCCGCGGGAGACGGCGTAGACGTGGTCGGTGTCGGTGAGCGTGAGAAGCAGCTCGCGCGGGTCGACCTGGCGCCACCACGAGGCGAGGAAGTCGTCGACGTCGCGGGAGCCGTCGAAGGCGTCGAGGAACACGTCGCGCTCGCCCTGGCGCACCGAGCGCCAGGCGGCCTCGGCGAGGGCGGTGCGGGCGGCGTCGGTGCCGAGGTTGTGCTGGTGGCCGCGCAGCACCTCGGAGCGCACGCGCCGCAGGACGTGCTCGTCGAGCCGCACGGCATGGCCGGCGACGAAGGCCCGGAAGGTGCTCGGCGCACCCACGGGCGGCGCGGAGGCGACGCGCGACAGGAGGCGCCGGATGCGCAGCGACCCCTTGATCGCCGCCACCTCGGGCGTGTCGAGGCGGGTCGCCGTCAGCCCGTCGACGAGGTCGCCGAGGGCGCGCAGCGCGACGGACTCCTCACCGAGGCTCGGCAGCACGCGCTCGATGTACGCGGTGTAGGCGGCCGACGGCCCGACGACGAGGATGCCGCCGTTCTCGAAGCGACGGCGCTCGGAGTACAGCAGGTAGGCGGCGCGGTGCAGCGCGACGACCGTCTTGCCGGTGCCGGGGCCGCCGGTGATCTCGGTGACGCCTCGTGAGGGGGCCCGGATGGCTTCGTCCTGGTGGCGCTGGATGGTCGCCACGATGTCGCGCATCTGCCGGCCGCGGCTGCGGGTGAGGGCAGCGATGAGCGCGCCGTCGCCGAGCACCACGATGTCGTCGGGCGCCTCGGGCACCATGAGGTCGTCCTCGACGCCGACGACGGTGGCGCCCTTGCACCGCAGGACCCGGCGCCGGACGACGCCCATCGGGTCGACCGGGGTCGCGCGGTAGAACGCGGAGGCCGCAGGCGCGCGCCAGTCGACGACGAGCGGCTCGTACTCGTCGTCGCGGACGCCGAGCCGGCCGATGTAGCGGACCTCGCGGTCGGCCGCCGTGGACCCCTCGGCACCGAGGTCGAGGCGGCCGAAGACCAGTCCCTCGTACTGCTTCTCGATCATCGAGCGTCGGCGGGCCGCGGCGTAGACGAGGGCGTCGCGCTCGAACAGCCCGGTCATCTCCTCGTCGCGCACGTCGCCGGTGCGGTCGGTGCGGCCCCGGGCCAGGCCGTCGGCCTCGACGTCGGCCGCGCGCAGGCTCGCCTTGGCCAGCTCGGAGTAGACCCGGTCGACGTGTGCCTGCTCGCGGGCGAGCTCACCGGCGACGTCGGGGGAGGCCTCGGGAAGGCCCGGGTGGGGGGCGGTCACGGAGCAGGGTCTCCTCGGTGGGCGGCTCAGGTCACGGAATCTCCCAGTCTAATCCCGGCGGGAGGCCGGCTCAGCACGGTCCACGGCATCCCTCGACGGCGGGGAGTACGGCGAGTGGAGGTGATCCCGCGCGGGTTCGCGAGCGTCTGCACCTCGACCGCGGGGGAGTGCGGGCGGGTGGAGGTGATGACCGCGCGCGTTCGCGAGCGTCCTCACCTCGACCGGATGCCGTGGCGCCCCACCCGCTGCGCGCCGGCGGCCCTAGATTGGGCCGCGTGAAGGTACTCGTCGTCGGGTCCGGGGCCCGCGAGCACGCCATCGTCCGCTCCCTGTCGCTCGACCCGGTGGTCGACGCGGTCGTCGCGGCGCCGGGCAACCCCGGCATCGAGGCCGTGGCCCGGTGCGAACCGCTGCGCGGCGGGGTCGGCGACGTCGAGGGCTGTCGTCGCCCTCGCGACCGAGCTCGGCGTCGACCTCGTCGTCGTCGGACCGGAGGCGCCGCTCGTCGCCGGCCTCGCGGACGCCGTGCGCGCGGCCGGCATCCCGTGCTTCGGCCCGTCGGCCGAGGCGGCCCGGCTCGAGGGCAGCAAGGCGTTCGCCAAGGACGTCATGTCGGCGGCCGAGGTGCCGACCGGGCTGGCGCACGTCTGCACGACCGTCGAGGAGGTCGAGGAGGCGCTGGACGCCCTCGGTGCCCCCCACGTCGTCAAGGACGACGGGCTGGCCGCCGGCAAGGGCGTCGTCGTCACCGACGACCGTGCCGTGGCGCTCGACCACGCGCGGACCTGCCTCGCGAAGCCGGACGGGGCCGTCGTCGTCGAGGAGTACCTGTCCGGGCCCGAGGTCTCGCTGTTCTGCCTGTGCGACGGCACGACGGTCGTGCCGCTGAGCCCGGCGCAGGACTTCAAGCGGGTCGGCGACGACGACGCCGGCCCCAACACCGGGGGGATGGGCGCGTACAGCCCGCTCGACTGGGCACCGGACGGGCTCGTCGACGACGTCGTCCGCCGGGTGGCACAGCCCGTCGTCGACGAGATGCACCGTCGGGGGACGCCGTTCGTCGGGGTGCTCTACGTCGGGCTCGCGCTCACTCCGCGGGGCCCACGCGTCATCGAGTTCAACGCCCGCTTCGGTGACCCCGAGACCCAGGTCGTCCTGGCGCGGCTGCTCACCCCGCTCGGGGGGCTGCTGCTCGCCGCCGCCACCGGGCGCCTCGACGAGGCCCCGACCCTGCGCTGGTCGACCGACCACGCCGTCACGGTGGTCGTCGCCGCCCGCAACTACCCGGCGACGCCCCGGACGGGGGACCCCGTCACCGGGGCCGACGACGTCGCCGGAGCGCCCGCCGCCTACGTGCTGCACGCGGGTACGGCCCGGGACGCCGACGGCATCCTCGTCTCGGCGGGCGGGCGCGTGCTCTCGGTCGTCGCGACGGGAGCGACCCTCGCGCAGGCCCGCGAGCGGGTCTACGCGGCGGTGGCCGGCATCGACCTGCCCGGCTCGCACCACCGCAGCGACATCGCGCTCAGGGCGGAGCGCGGCGAGGTCGCCGTCTAGACCGCCCGAGTTGGGTGCTCACGTGGCTGCTCTGGCGACCACCTGAGCACCCAACTCGAGATGCTCCTGGAGTTGGGTGCTCAGGTGGCTGCCCCGGCAACCACCTGAGCACCCAACTCGGGGAGTCGCGGTCAGTTGAGCTTGCGGGTGCCCTCGGGCAGCCCGCCGCCGGCGTGCACCGCCGCGGTGAGGTCCGCCAGGGCGGTGAGGGCGACGTTCTGGCTCCAGGGGCCGTACGACACCCGGGCCACGCCGAGGCGCTGGAGCGTCTCGAGCGGCAGCGACCCCGGGGCGCCGATGACGTTGACCTTCTGCGGGCCGAGGGCCTCGACGAGCGCCTCGACGGCCGGCTGGTCGAGCCGCCCGGGGACGAAGAACGTCGAGGCGCCGGCGTCGAGGTAGGCCCGGCCGCGCTCGATGGCGTCGGCGAGCACGGCGGCCGGGTCCTTGTCGGCGCCCCGCAGCACGGCGTCGGTGCGGGCGTTGAGCACGAACGGGATGCCGGCCCGCTCACCGGCGGCGACGGCATCCTCGACCGCGCGCACCGCGTCGGCCAGCGGCTTGAGCTGGTCCTCGAGGTTGGCGCCGACGATCCCGACGTCGATGGCCCGCTCGACGGTGCCGCCCGGGTCGCCGTAGCCGGCCTCGAGGTCGGCGGTCACCGGCAGGTCGACGGCGGCGGCGATGCGCCCGACCGCCTCGATCATGACGTCGCGGGGGATGTGCTCGCCGTCCGGGTGGCCGTGCGACGACGCGATGGAGTGGCTGGCGGTCGCGAGCGCCTTCGTGCCCGGGGTGTCGGCGACGACTCGGGCGGAGATGACGTCCCAGACGTTGACGAGGAGGAGGAGCTCGGGGTCGGAGTGCAGTCGCTGCAGCTCGGTGGCCTTGTCGTTCAGGGTGCTCATGCCCCGAACCTACGTCAGCCCGGCATCCCGGCGAGCGCCGCGTGCACGTCCGCGAGGTGGTCGAGGTCGGAGAGGTCGAGCACCTGGAGGTACACCCGGGTCGTGCCCACCTCGGCGAGCCGCCCGACGCGGTCGCGGGCCTGCTCGACGGTGCCCGCCACCGCGGTCTCGAGGAGGTCGTCGACGGCGTGCCCGATCGCGTCGGCACGGCGGCGCACGGTCGCGTCGTCGCGACCGATGCAGACGACCTGGGCCGCGGAGCTGCACGAGGGTGCGTGGGTCGCGGTCGTGCGCACGGCAGGCGTCGGCGACGCGCTCGAAGAGCCGGCCGGTCTCTTCCACCGAGGTGAACGGCGCGTTGAACTCGGCGGCGAAGCGGGCCGCGAGCTCGGGCGTGCGCCGCCTGCCGCTCCCCCCGACGATGATCGGCACGCCACCGGGCTGCACGGGCTTCACGAGACCGGGGTTGCCCCGCACCGGGTACGCCGGCCCGTCGTGGTCGAAGCCCGCCTCGCGCGGTGCCGACCACATGCCGGTGATGACGGTGAGCTGCTCCTCGAGCCGGTCGAAGCGCTCGGCCACGGGCGGGAAGGGGATGCCGTAGGCCGCGTGCTCGGCCTCGAACCACCCCGCGCCCAGCCCGAGCTCCACCCGGCCACCGCTCATCTGGTCGACGCCGGCGACGGCCACCGCGAGCGGTCCGGGCAGGCGGAACGTCGCCGACGACACGAGGGTGCCGAGGCGGATCCGGGTCGTGTCGCGAGCGAGACCTGCGAGGGTCGTCCACGCGTCGGTGGGCCCGGGCGCACCGGTCGCCGGACATCTGCAGGTAGTGGTCGGAGCGGAAGAACGCGTCGAAGCCGAGGTCCTCGGCCGCTCGCGCCACGGCGAGCAGGTCGTCGTAGGTCGCTCCCTGCTGGGGCTCGGTGAAGATGCGGAGGTCCATCCGTCCACGCTAGGTGGCGCGCGCCGTCCGACCGGCCGCCAGCGACGCGAGCAGTGCGAGACCGCCGCCACCGGCCATGAGGGCGGCGAAGGTGGCGCCGTCGAGCCCAGCCCCACCCACGGCGACGACCGCCCCGACGAGGCCGGTCTGCAGGGCGACCCCCGTCGACACCGCGAGGCCACCGGCCGCGGTGACCCGCCCGCGCTCCGAGGGCGCCGCGAGGGCGAGCAGCTGGGTCGAGACGGTGGGCGTGACGATCCCCATGCCGAGTGCGGCGAACGCCCAGCCGACCATGCCGGCCACGAGCCCGACGACGTCGAGCGCCAGCAGCACCGGTCCGAGGGACCCCGCGGCGATGAGGGCCGCGCCGAGACGCATCCTCGCCGGTGCGGACAGCCGGGTCTGGGCCCGGTGGGTGCTGTTCAGCCACGACCCGAACGCCCACAGCGTGCCGGTGACCGAGAGCGAGACCCCGGCGACCGCGGTCGACGCCCCGTGGGTCTGCACGAGCATGAGGGGGATGACCCCGCCGACAGCCGTGAAGGCCGCGGCGACGAGCATGCGCACGGCGACGACCGCGGGCACGCCGGGCGCCAGCCGCAGCGTGCCGTGCGGCAGCGCGCGGACCGCGCCGACGAGCACGACCAGGACGCCACCGCCGATCACCGCGACACCCACGACACGCGTCCCGGGGTCCGCGAGCAGTGGCGCCGCGAACGTCGTCACCGCGAGCCCGGCCGCGAGCAGCAGCGCCGCGGCCACGCGACGACGCTCGGATGCCGTGTCGCCGGCATCCGTCGTCGCCGTCACCTCCCGCGTGGGTGCGGCGCAGGGCGGGCCGCAGGAGGTGGAGGGCCACGGGCACGACGAGCAGGGGTGCGACGAAGACCGCCCGCCAGCCGGCCACGGCGTCGACCGCACCGGCGACACTCGGTCCCAGCAGCGACGGCAGGATCCACGCCGCCGCGAACGACGCGAACACCTTGGCACGCAGCTCCTCAGGGAGCGCCTGCGCCACGAGCACGGTGAGCGAGGTGTCGATCAGCGCCTCGGCGGCGCCCGACACGGCCCGGCCGGCCACGAAGACCGCCATGGTGGGGGCGAGGGCCGAGACGGCCTGGGCGGCCGCGAAGGCGACGACTCCCCAGAGGAGCACCGGCCGGGGCCCGCGGCGGTCGGTCCAGCCGCCCGACCACGCCATGGCGACGGTGAAGGTCACGAGGCCTGCCCCGGTCGAGGCGCCGAACAGCGCCCAGCCGTCGAGCTCGCGGACGACGGTCGGCAGGATCGTCATGAAGGCGCGGTTCTCGAACGCGGCGAGGGTGACGAGGGCGACGACGCCGACGACGACCGGAAGGTTCGCGCGGTCGCGGAGGCGGACCGGGCGTCGCTCGCCGCCCGGGGCCTTCGAGGTCGTCCGGTGCCCGATGAGGGCCCTCGGGGTGGTCGGCGGGAGGTGCGGCGGTCCCCGAGGTCGTCATGGTCCCATCCTCGAACCTCAAGCGCACTTGAGGTCAAGGCGATATCGTCGCAGGGTGGACCGACACGACCTGCTGCCCATCGGTGAGGTGGCCGAGCGCTCCGGGGTGTCGGTGGCCACCGTGCGCTTCTACGAGGAGCGAGGGCTGGTCCGCTCCGTGCGCACGACCGGCAACCAGCGCCGGTTCGAGCGCCACACGCTGCGCCGGATCGCCGTCGTGCGGGCGGGGCAGCGCTTCGGGCTCTCCCTCGCCGAGGTCGGTGACGCCCTCGCGACCCTGCCCGACGACCGGCCACCGACCAAGCGGGACTGGGCCCGCCTCTCGTCGCGGTGGAGGGACCTGCTGACCGCCCGGATCGACGCGATGACGAAGGTGCGTGACGACCTGTCGTCGTGCATCGGGTGCGGGTGCCTGTCGCTGCGCTCCTGCCCGGTCTACAACCACGACGACGAGCTGGCCGCGCAGGGCCCGGGCGCCCGACGCTGGCCGGCGGCCGCGCGCGACGACGGGGCCCGGGGCGCTCCACCGGATGACATGTGTCATGGGCCGGACGTGACAGCCGGCCCCATGCCCCGCCCGGCCCGACCGGCCACCTGCTCAGCCCACGACGCGGCGGCTCGGACCCGAGGTCCGAGCCGCCGCCAGGTGCTCCCGACGGGGACGAGAGCCGTCCTAGCAGAAGGCCGCGGCGGCCGCGTTCTTCTCCTGGCCGCCGCCGACGCTCTGCACGAGCTGCCCGACGTTGTCGACGCCGATGGCGCCGGTGTTGACGAACTTGTGGATCTGGCCGAAGCAAGCGGCGTCGGCGGGCTCGGCGCTGGCGGTGCCGGCGAAGACGACGGTGGCGAGGGCGGCGATGGACCCTGCAGCGAGCATGCGCTTCATGTGACATCCCTTTCTGTTGGCGGGTGCTTGGTCACCCGTTGACAGCAGTTCCCGACGGAGGAGGGGTTCGGATGCAGCGCCTTCCGATTCCCTGGTGGGTCGCGTCGACCGAACCCACGACCCGAGCAGGGAACGAGGCGTGGTCCGTGCCGATCCTTATGTCCGGCTGGTGCCGTGCCGGTACCCGGTGGTAGTCATGGGGCGCACGGCCGGGCCGCGCTGGAAGGGTCACGGGCGGCATCCGGCTCGCGAGCATCGAGTCAGGACCTGAGGGGGTGGTGCCATGAGCGTGGGATTCCTCGGGCTGGGCACCATGGGTCTCCCGATGGCGCGGAACATGGCCAGGGCCGGCACGCGACTGGTCGTCTGGAACCGCTCGCAGCCGGCGTGCGACGACCTGCGGGCGGCTGGCGCGCGGGTGGCGGCCACCCCGGCGGAGGTGTTCCGCGAGGCGTCCACCGTCTTCCTCATGCTGGCCGACGGCGAGGTCACCGACCTGGTGCTGCAGCGCGGCACCCCGGGGTTCGGTGACCTGGTCGGGGGACGAACCGTGGTCCACATGGGCACGACACCGGCGGCGTACTCGCACCAGCTGGCGGTCGACACGGCGTGATGCCGGCGGGCGCTACGTCGAGGCACCCGTCTCCGGGTCGCGGGTGCCCGCCGAGGCGGGGCAGCTCGTGGGGATGGTCGCCGGGCCGGCCGACGCGGTCGACGCCGTGGTCCCCCTCCTCGCCCCGGTGTGCTCCACGGTGGTCCGGTGCGGGGAGGTGCCGAAGGCGACGCAGATGAAGCTCGCCGTCAACCTGTTCCTCATCACCCAGGTCGCCGGCCTCGTCGAGGCGTTCCACTTCGCGCGGGGCAACGGCCTGGACCTCGAGGTGTTCCGGTCGGTCGTGGATGCCGGGCCGATGGCGAGCGCCGTCTCCCGGATCAAGCTGGGCAAGCTCGTCGACGGTGACTTCGGCGTGCAGGCCTCGATCAGCGACGTCTTCTACAACAACCGGCTCATCGCGGATGCCGCCCGCGACGCCCACCTGCCCACACCGCTCCTCGACGCCTGCCACGACCTCTTCCGCGAGGCCGAGGCACTGGGGCACGGCCGCGAGGACATGGCCGCGGTCCTGCGGGCGTTCGAGGCCCGCGGGGGCTCCGACCCACCCGGGCGGTCGACATGGTGACGGTCGTCGACCTCGCCTACCCGTTCGAGGGCCGTTGGCTGACCCGGAACAGCCCCGCCGACCGGGTCCCAAGCCACGGCACCACCCTCTTCGCCACCTCGTACGCCATCGACTTCGTCCCCGTCGACGAGGAGGGGCGCTCCGCCGCCATCACGCTCCGCTCGCTGTTGCGCCCAGAACCTCCCGAGCGCTTCTCCGGCTTCGGCCGCGGGATCCGGGCGCCGGTGGACGGCGTCGTCGTCGCCGCGCACGACGGGGAGCCGGACCACCCTGCCCACCGAGGGCTGCCCTCCATCGGCTACGCCCTGACCCAGCGCCGTCGTGCAGCAGCGGGGTGGGTGCAGCTGGCCGGGAACCACGTCCTCATCGAGACGCCTGCCGGAGCCGTGGTCGCCCTGTGCCACCTCCGTCGGGGCAGCGTCTCGGTGCGCCGAGGGCAGGGCGTCCGCACGGGTGAGCCGCTGGGGCGGTGCGGCAACTCCGGCAACAGCATGGAGCCGCACGTCCACGTCCAGGCCATCGACGGGGTGGACGTCCTCCGCGCCTCTGCCGTGCCGATCACCTTCGGCGGTCGGGTACCGCGCAACGGGGAGGTCGTCGACGCCTCGGAGGAGAGTTGGCGGTGACGTCAGCCCCAGAACCGGCCGATCTGCTCGGCCCGGTCCCTGCCCTGTGCCTCGCCGGCTCGAGCAGCCGGCGTCCGCGTCGACGGGTCCATGAGGTCCGTGCCGAAGGCCGCCAGCGAGTCCGTGTCCGGGACGATGGTCTCGACCCTGCTTCCGCCGGCACGCAGCTCGTCGACCTGCGCCGCGAGCTGCATCCCCCACGCCACGGGATGCCGTGTCCGACCCCCGAGCGGTGACAGCACCAGCACGCCGCGAACCCCGCCGCGAGGTCGGCGTTCTCGTTGCGCCGGTAGCCACCGTCGATGTACCTGTCGGCGCCGATGCGGTAGGGGGAGCCGCTCGAGTACTCGCGGCGACGGCATCCGCGAGGTCGACTCCGCTGTGGCGGTCGAACACCACGGGTTCGCCGGTCCGGGCATCCACCGCCGTGACCAGCACCGCTCGCTGCGGCCACCCCTCACTCGGGAGTCGGTCGGCGACGATCGCCCGCCACCGCGTCGACCCCGACCCGTCGGATGCGGCGTCAAGCTCCATCGCCGAGGCCCCCATCCGACGGCGCATGTCGGCTGCGTCCTTCGCGGCGGCGATGACCCGGCTCGTCCTCTCCAGGTGGTCCACCGGCGGCCCCTCACGTGTTGGCGCGCGGCCCGCGTGGGGCGGGGCGCTCATCTCCGGTGGGGCGGTGCGAAGGATGCCGGCGAGCAGCTCGGTCGGCCGGGCCCCGCTGCCGACCTGGGCCGCTGCCGTCGCCCCGGCGGAGGTTCCGATGACGAGGTCGGCCTGCGTCACGTCCGCGCCTCCTCGGCGAGGCCGGCGAGAACGCCGATCACCCATGCGTGTCCCGCCGACCCCCGCCGCCGAGGACCAACGCCCGTTCGCCCACGGTTGACGTCAAGGGCGCCGGTAGCCGAGGAAGACGCAGTCCAAGGCCGACCGCGTCGCCTTGGTCAGCGTCAGCCGTCGCAGGTCGAGTCCGTCGGGAAAGAGCCGACGTCCCGCCCCGGCGAGGGCCGGCATGACGACGAGCTCGAGCCGGTCGACGAGGTCGTGGGCGAGCAGGCTCTGCGCGAGACGGAGTGCCGTGCACCCCGATGTCCCCACCCGAGCGCCTCTTGAGCGCCTCGACGTTGGGGGCCGGGCGGTCCTCGACCGTCGTGCTCTGCGACCACGGCACCGTCGGGGGCGCTCGACGTGAAGACGTGCTTGGCAGTGTGGTTGACGAAGTCGGCGAAGGGCTGGACGTCCGAGGTCGGCCAGTAGCCGGCCCAGTAGTCGTAGGTGCCCCGCCCGAGGAGGATGTCGTCCTGCGAACGATCACCTCGGAGGGGTCGGTCAACAGGTCCTCGTCCACCTCCGACATCCAGTCACTCGGTTCCTCGGCGACGCCGTCGAGGGACACCAGGCTGTAGAGAACGACATCACGCATGGGAGCTCCTGCTCGTCAGGGTCCGGTGCAGCAGTGGACGCGCGCCCCTCGCGCCGCCGACGATCACCTCGGAGGACCACACGACTGCAGGCTGGCAACGACCGGCGACGGCGTCAACCGGGGTCGGCCGGAAATCATTCACGTGCTGTTCCATGTGCCTTCACCTGCCGGGCAGGTCCGGCGAAAGGATGAGCGCGCGCACCTCCACCAACGCAAAGCCCGACGACTCCATGCTCCTTGGCCACTCCCTTCGCCGCGCTCCGGTGCCAGAACGGTGCGTAGGTCGCACCCGGTGAAGAGCAGCGACCTCGGTTCATGGCGTCTGCGGGCGGTGGC
>CAVVUD010000008.1:0-134483 GCA_963751385.1 uncultured Actinomycetota bacterium
TGGCCGGCTGGCCGGGGCGGCGCGCCAGCCTGTGGCAGCAGGCCGGCCGGGCCGGCCGCTCGGGAGAGGAGTCGCTGGCGGTGCTCGTGGCCGCCGACGACCCGCTCGACACCTACCTGGTGCGGCACCCGGAGGCCATCTTCGGTGCACCGGTCGAGGCGACCGTCATGGACCCGCACAACCCGCACGTGCTGGCCCCGCACCTGGCCGCCGCCGCGGCGGAGCTGCCCCTCGGCGAGAGCGACCTGCCGATGTTCGGGCCGGACGCCCGGCGGCTGCTCGACGCGCTGGTCACGAGCGGCATCCTGAGGCGTCGGCCCTCCGGGTGGTTCTGGGCCCGCGAGGACCGCCCGGCCGAGCACATCTCACTGCGCGGCGCGAGCGACGTCGTGGCCGTGGTGGAGGCCCGCACCGGGCGGGTGCTGGGCACCGTCGACGAGGCCTCGTCGCACGCTCAGGTGCACACCGGTGCCGTGCACGTGCACCAGGGCGACACCTGGGTGGTCACCGAGCTCGACCTCGAGGCCCGCGCGGCACACGTGGTGCGCGGCGACCCCGGGTGGTCGACCCACGCGCAGTCGGTGAGCCGGTTCGACATCCTGGGCCGGGAGCGCACCGAGCAGCGCGCCCGTGTCCGGGTGTCGTTCGGCACGGTGCGGGTGACCTCTCAGGTGACCGGCTTCCTGCGACGGTTGCCGTCCGGGGAGGTGCTCGGCACCCACCCGCTCGACCTGCCGGAGCGGTCGCTGACCACCAAGGCCGTCTGGTGGACCGTGCCGGAGGACGTGCTGGCCGCGGCCGGGGTGGGGGCGAACGTGGTGCCGGGCGCCCTGCACGCCGCGGAGCACGCTGCCATCGGGATGCTGCCGCTGGTCGCCACCTCCGACCGCTGGGACGTCGGCGGGGTGTCGACGGCCCTTCACCCCGACACGGGCGAGCCGACGATCATGGTCTTCGACGGCTACCCCGGCGGGGCGGGCTTCGCCGAGCGGGCGTTCGGGTCGTTCGAGGCCTGGCTGCGCGCCACCCGCGACGCGGTGCTCGGGTGCCCGTGCGCCGTGGGCTGCCCGGCCTGCGTGCAGTCGCCGAAGTGCGGGAACGGCAACGAGCCGCTCGACAAGCCGGGTGCGGTCACCGTGCTCGAGCTGGCGCTCGCCGCGGCGGCCGACGGGTGACCTCGGCCCGGGGTGCGTCGAAGCCCGAACAGGCCTGATCGCAAGCCGTTTCGGACGCGCGCCCGCGGGTACTGTCGAACTCATGGTGCTGCTCGGAGTCATCCTCGTCCTGCTCGCTGCCGCGGCAGGAGTCGTGCTCATCGCAGGCACGGCCCAGCTGACCGACTCGGTGCAGATCGACCTGCTCGGAGGCACGCTGAGCATCCCTCCCCTGACGCTGCTGGTCACCGGCATGATCGTCATCTCGGTGTTCTGGCTCGGCTGGGCGATGCTGCGCGGGGGTCTGCGCCGCGCCAAGCGCCACCGCGTCGAGGCGAAGGAGGCCGCCGCCGCGGAGGAGGCCCGACGCCGCGAGGAGGCCCAGGAGCAGCAGCGCCTCAAGGACGAGTTCACCGCGCGCGAGAAGGCGCTCATCGAGGAGCGCCGTCTGCGCGAGCAGGCGGAGGCGCGAGCGGATGAGCACGCCACCACCACGGTGGGCTCGGATCGGCCCACCACCTCGACCGAGCGCACGGCCGGCGCCGAGGCGACCCGAGCCGGCGACTCCTCCCTCGAGACCCACGAGCGCAGCGACGCGAGCCCGCGGCACAGCGACCGCCAGGTCTGAGCCACGGGACGCGCCACGAGAAGGCCGGCCCTCCTGAGGTCGGTCGTCCCGACCTGGCGTGGGTGCGTGCGTGCTCACGACAGCGGGTCGCCGTCGACCGGGCCGGCCCGAGCCTGCGCCGTGACGGTGGCGGGAAGCCAGCCCCAGCCAAGGGGCCAGCGGCGCTCCACCTCGGTGGTGACGAGCACCGACCCATCCCGGCCCGGGACGCACCGGTCGAGCACCGCACCGTTGGTGGCGGCCACCGAGGCCCCGACCGCGCAGTCGACACCGCCGCCGGTGGCGACGGGACCAGACGCGGCCAGCGCGGCCAGGTCGGCCGCGCCACGGGCGCGGTGCGCGTCGCGCACGGTGGCTTCGACCACCAGCACGCCGGTGAGGACCACGACGACGCCCCCGATGGCACCCAGCGTGAGCACCGATGCGCTGCCCGCCTCGCCGGTGGGGGTCATGGGCCGGCCTCGAGCATCGCCCGGGCCGAGGCCGCGGGTGCAGCGAGTGACCCGAGGGGTCTGAGCGCAGCCGGCACCTGCCCGGTGACCGACACGGTCACCCGGCCCCCGGCGGTCGTCACCGCGACCTCGGCGCCCCGCGGGGCGGCGGCGCGCACCTCCGCCAGGGCCACCGTCCGGGGCTCGCCACGCGCCAGGAGCCGGGCGCCGACGCGGGCGGCGTCGACACAGCGCACCTGCGCCAGGCCGAGGTCGACGGCGGCCAGGGCCACCGCGAGCACGAGCACCAGAGCCGGGAGGGCCACCGCCAGCTCGGCAGTGGCCGCCCCCCGCTCCCCCTGGTTGCCGGATGTCACGACCCCGTGCCGAGGGCCGTCATGATCACCTTGGTCAGCGCGCTCTTGACCGGCCCGGACCTCACGATCGCCAGCAGCAGCGCCGCGAAGGCCACCGCCGCCATGGTTCCGACGGCGTACTCCGCCGTCGTCATCCCCTCCTCCCCCCAGCTCCGCAGCCGTGACCCGACCGCTCGAACCCGACCTGCCAGCCTCGCCGTCATAGCGACCTCCCTGCTCTTCCTCGGCGCGGCTCTCGCGCCAGGTCCACCCTCCGTCGGCCCGGTGGTCGGGCCGAGGGCCGGCACGAACCTGTGGACGACCGGCCGGCGTCGCCGTGGCTGTGGACGCCACGCCCTCGGCGAGCGCCCTCGTGGCCCGCAGGACGGCGCCATCACGGCGCGAGGCCACCGACCAGGTGCAGGACCACCGGGGCGACGGTCGTGGCGACGAAGCCCGGGAGGAAGCACGCGCCGAGCGGGAGCACGAGCAGCACGGCGGCTCGCTGCACCGCTGCCTCGACCCGGCGGGACTCCAGTGCGCGCATTCGCTCGGCCGCTGCCGCAAGAAGACCGGCGGGTGCCGCGCCGGCCGCGTGCGCTGCGTGCCAGGCGACCGCCGCGGCCGTCCACCCCGGCCCCACGTGCGACCAGGCCTCATCGGGAGCCTGGCCCCAGCGGTGGGCGGCGGCCACCACCGCGAGCTCACGACCCGCCGGGCCGCCGGTCACGTCGGCGACCGACTCCAGTGCTTCGACCGACCCGACACCGCTGCGCAGGGCGGCCGCGACCAGACCCAGGGCGGCGGCGGCCTCCTCGACCGTCGCCGGCCGAGGTGGCGGAGGATTGCCCCCCTCCGCCCGGGTCGGGTCTGCGCCGCGGCCACCCGGCCAGAGGAGTACGGCGAGCCCAGCAAGCAGCGCCGCGAGGAGGGCCTGCGCCGTCACGGCGGGCCGTCGTCCGTGACGCCGGGTCGGCGGGCCCGCCGCAGCATCGTGCTCGCCCACCACCACCCCACGACGGTCAGGAGCACTCCCACCACCGCGAGCACGCGGGAGGCCGCGGAGTCGTAGAGCCGGGCGGGCGGCATCCCGATGACGGCGGCGACCGCCGGTCCGGCCAGCGGCATCGCGGACAGCAGGAGCATCGACGTCTTGGGGCCGGCGACGACGACCGCCGTCCGGTCGGCCGCCGCGCGCCGCTCCCTGATCGAGGACGCTGCCGAGGACGTGACCGCCGACGCGGCCGCGCCCACCCGTTCGGCCAGGCGCCAGGCGGCGGCGAGCAGTCCCAGGTCGGCCCGCTCCTGTGGGGTGAGGTCGACGGCAGCGTCGAGAACCGCCGTCACACCTCGGCCACCGTCGACACTGTCGCGCAGGTGACCCGCCAGCCAGGGCGCTCCCGCGACGACGCCGGGGGAACGCGCGGAGGCCAGGGCCGCGGACGGCAGGTCGAGCCCGGCGGCGAGGCCGACCGCCACGACCTCGGCGAAGTCGGCGACCCACGGGTCGACGGCCCGTCGTCGGCGCACGCGTCGGCGCAGCCTCGCCCGGGTCTCGAAGGACGGGGACGAGCGGTCCCCGCCGTCCGCCGGGGAGTGACCGGCCTCGTGCGTGGGGACGAGCAGGGACGACACCGACGTGCGACCCTTGCCTGGGAGCGGCCAGCACAGGACGGCGAGGAAGGCCACCCCGGCCGCGGTCAGCACGCCGCCGCCCACCGGCAGACGCTGGACCCCGGCACCGCCGCGGGCAGCAGTACGCCCCACCGGACGCTGGACCCCGGCACCGCCGCGATCACCGCCGCACCACCCACCGACAGTCGCTGGTCACCGAGGGGACCAGCTCGACCAGCCGCTCGAGCCCGGGCCCGGCGACGAGGCCGCCGTGGCCGCTGGATGCGGCCACGACGACGCGGACCGCTCCCGGCTCCCCCCGGTCGGGCACGACCACCCCTACCCGGTCGACCCGCCGTTCCCCGTCATGGCGCACCACGTGCACGACCACCCGCAGCGCCTCGCGCAGCTGGGCGTGCACGCCCGCACGCGGCATCCCGCCGAGCGCCCCGAGCGCCTCGAACCGGGCGGGGACCTCCTCGGGGCCGTTGGCGTGCACGGTGCTCATCCCGCCCTCGTGGCCGGTGTTGAGGGCGGCCAGGAGCTCGCGGACCTCGCCACCGCGCACCTCGCCCACCACGAGCCGGTCGGGCCGCATCCGCAGCGCCTGGCGTACGAGGTCGACGAGGGTGACCCCGCCCACGCCCTCGACATTGGGCCCACGCCCCTGCAACCGCACGACGTGCGGGTGGTCGGGGTCGAGCTCGCGGACGTCCTCGACGACCACCACGCGTTCCTCCGCCGGGCACTCGGCCACCAGGGCGGCCAGCACCGTGGTCTTGCCGGCGCCGGTGCCCCCGGTGACGACGAGCGAGGCCCGGGCCTTGACGACCGCCCGCAGCACGGTGGCCATGTCCACGGTCGCGGCACCGAGCCGCACCAGTGCCGCGACGCCGCCAGGGCGGTGGCGGGCGAACCGTAGGCTCAGGTGCGGACCGTCGGCGAGGGGCGGGAGCACGGCGTGCAGCCGCACCCCACCCGGCAGCACACCGTCGACCCACGGCTGGGCGTCGTCGAGCCGGCGGCCGGCCACGCCCGCCAGCCGCACCGCCAGCGGTCGCAGGTCGTCGAGGGGAACCCGTGCCCGGTCACGCTCGACGCCGTGGCCGCGGTCGACCCAGACGGCACCGTCGCCGTTGACGAGGAGGTCGGTCACCGTCGGGTCGGCCGCCAGGTGCGCCAACGGGCCCAGGCCCACCAGCCGGTCGAGCAGACCGCGCGCGGTGGCGGCGCGCCCCTGGTCGCCCAGCGTCTCGGCGTGCTCCGCCACCAGGGCGTCGACGGACCGCGGTGTTGGCGGCGCCCCGGCAGCGATGGCACGCCGTACCGAGGCGTCGAGAGGGCCTGCCCGGGCGGTCACGACGCCGCCGCCAGACCGTCGACGGCCGCGACCACGGCATCGGCACAACGGCGCAGGGCGTCACGGCCGGTGCCGGGGAACAGCCCGCGCTCGGCGTCGCGGGGTACGTGCGGGTCGTCAGGGAGGTGGTGCAGGTGGGCGATACCGAGGTGTGCCACGACCTCGTCGACGACGTCGGGGCCGGCCCGGCCTCCACGCGTGACGAGTCGCAGGTCGGGCTCGACCCTCGGGGCATCGGGTCCGTCGAGCAGTCGGGACACGGCAGCGTCGGCGTCGGCCAGCGCGCGGGTGCGCAACCCCGACAGCAGCACCACCAGGGCGCCCGAGGCGAGCACACCCGGCAGCAGCGCGCTCGACAGCGGCACGTCGAGCACCAGCCGCGCAGGGCCTTCGGCCAATGAGGCGACGACGTCGCGTGCGGCGGCCTCGGGCACCGCCGGCGGGGCTCCCCCACGTGCGGAGAGCACGGCGCAGCCCTCCTCGGCAGGCAGCACGGGCACCAGGGCCTCGATCGGCAGCCGCCCGCGAGCGTGGCGCAGGTCGTGCCACCGCCGACCGGGCAGGTGCTCGATCCCGGCGGTCACCTCGAGGCCACCCCGCAGGAGGTCGAGGTCGACGACGACCGACGGCGGCCCGGTCGCCGCAAGCCGACGGCCGATGGCGAGGGCGAGCGTGCTCGCGCCGAGGCCACCGGAGGCACCGACGACGGCTGTCACGCTGGTCTGGGGCGTCATCCCGGCAGCCTCGTGGGCGAGCCGGCTCGCAGCCAGGGACCCGACGAAGCTGTGGACGACGACGCCGTTCCCCCGCACCTGTGGACGGCGGGGCCCCGCGACCCGGGGCGACTCACGGCGCGACACGACCACCTGCCAGCGGACATGGGACGGCCCCGGTCGGGGGACAACCGGGGCCGTCGGCGAGCCGAGCTCCGGGGGGGAGAAGCCGGTCCGCCGTTCGCTCAACCCCGTGGGGGAGCGAGTGAGCCCATCGTGTCCCATCACCGGCTCTCCGCGCAAGCCTTGGTTGCGACATGCCGACATCGCCCTCAGGATGGGCCAACAACGACGGAATCCGTAGGTTTGGCGTACCACGTTTAATTGTTGACCACCTCTGGCGACCCGGCCACGACGGCTTCCTCACGCCCCTCACCGAGCCGGACACGACGGCGCCTCCGCCCGCGTCGGCGGGCAGAGGCGTCGTCCTGCCGTGGACCTCGTGGGCGACCAGGCGTGCTCCATGCCGTCATCGTGCTGGGACAAGCCCATCACGATCGGTCCATACGTGGACTGCCCGCGCGTGGGTACCCGTCCGGTCCTCGGTAGCTTCGTCGTGACGGTCCCCGACGGGGCCCGTCACCATTGGTTCTACTCCTGCCCGCCCGGCCCCGACAAGGGCCCACCGGCGAGTCGTCCCGACAGCACCGCGTCCGCGACCCGCTCGCCCTCGGCGGCGGCCGCTTGAACAGCGGTGCAGCAGTGCGATATCCACAGCCCCACGCCCACGACGTCGCCACGGCCGTAGGCTGCGAGCGCGCCGAGGTAGGCCGCGCCACCCTGCGCGCCGTGCCCCGCCTCGGTCACGGCCACCCCGGTCGGGTCGAGCCCACCCGCGCGCACGACCGCGCGGTCCAGGGCCCGGGCGACCACCGCGTTGCCCCTCACGAAAGGGCGCACGGTGGCCAGCTCGGCGTGCACGACCGCCGCCGCGACGACCACCGGCAACCGGGGCGTGGCGAGCAGTACGTCGGTCACCGCGCGCAGGCGTGCGGTCACCTGGCCGGCATGCGGCGCCGGGCCCAGGTCGGTCAGCTCGCCGCACCCCTCATCCGGCCGCCGCGGCCGCCCGAGCGCGTCGTCGTCGACCAGCCCGCTCGCGGCGGCCGTGTGCAGCCGCGCCAGCGCCTGCAGCGGGGCGGTGAGCACCACCCCGAGCACGTGCTCGGTCTCCGCGGTCGCCGCCAGCACCCCCCGCATCGTCACCTCGACCGGGTCCGGCGAGGGTGACCACGTCACGGCACCGCGCACGATGTCGCGCAGCACGTCGACCGGCACGGTGGCCCCCTCGAGCTCGCCGCTCGCCGCGGCGCCCCGAACCCGCGACTCCGCCGCGGCCTCGGGGATGCGGCGCCGCAGGGCCTGGTGCCAGCGCAGCCGGGTGCACGCCTCGCGGGCCGCCTCCACCTGCTCGGGGATGCCGGGCAGCTCGGCCAGGCGCGTGACGGCGTCGACGGCCGGGCTCTCGTGTGGCACCCGAGCAGACTAGTTGCCGGGCAGGCGCACCCCGGCGAGCTGTCGGGAGCGGGCCACGAGCCGGCCGGTGGAGTCCCACACGCAGACGTCCTCGAGCAGCAGGTCGCCCACGACGGTGTCGGTCGACATCTCGACCAGCAGCCACCCGGGCGCCGGCCGGCCGAGCAGCTGACCAGTGAGCTCCATCGTCGGGGCCCACCCGGGAGCGCCGAGGTCGAACGACACCGGCATCAGCGCGTCGACCGCGTACGGGAGCATCGCGGCGTCCGGCTCGCGGCCGTCGCGCATCCGCAACCAGGCCCGGATGACGCCGCGCCCCGTCGGGCGCCCCCTCGCGAAGCCGGCGGTCGAGGGGTCGATCCGCGCATCCATCCGGTCGAGCACCGCGATGGCCGCAGCCACCGGCGAGGACTCGCGGCGTGCAGGCACGCACTCGTCCGGGTGGGGGACCTCCGGCGGCGCCGGCGCGCGGTGCACCGGCTCGGCCCGGTCGAGCGAGCCGAACGTGCCCGTCAGGCGCACCCGCTCGTGCGTCCGGCCGTCGTCGCCCACCTGGACGCACGCGGATCTCTGCCGTCGACACGGTGCGCCCAACCCGGAGCACCTCGACGCGCACCTCGACGGGCCCTGCGGGAGGCAGCGGAGAGGAAGTGCGCGCCCCAGGTCAGCACGTCGGGGTGCCCGACCGAGGCCAGCCCCGAGGAGGCCGCCGACACCCCGAGGGCCATGAGCACGCCACCGTTGATCGCGTGCCCGATCAGCCATCCCTCGCCGAGGTGGCCGTGGGCCACGCCCACCGCACCGACCTCCGCCGGGCCACGACCCGCCCCGTCGTCCCACCTCACCGACAGGACCTCGTCGAGCTCACCCACGGTCGCGCCTCCTCACGTCGCCGTCCGCCTCGTGCGCAGCCGAGCCTATGGTGACCCCATGACGGGAAGCCTCCACTGGCCGACGGCGGTGCTCGTCGCCGGCACGGTGCTCCTGCTCTGGCTCGCCGTGTGGCAGCTGCGGCGCAGCCGCCGACGCGGGTTCCTCTCCGAGGTCGACCGGGCCACGTACGCGACCCTGCACACGGCATCCCTCGCCTCGCAGCACCTGGGCGACGGCCTGACCCCGGATGCCGCGGAGAAGGCCGGCCGCCACCTGCTCTCGATCCTCGGCGCGAACGCCGTCTCGATCGCCGACCCCGGTGCCGTGCTGTCGTGGACCGGCGTCGGCGACCACCACCGTGGCACCGCACTCGAGCTCGGCCAGCAGACCCGCGAGACCGGCCGCACCGTGGTCCACAACCATCGCGACGTGGTGTGTGCCGACCCGGACTGCCCGATCCGCAGCGCGGTCACGGCCCCGCTCGTCATGGACGACCTCGTCGTCGGCACCCTCACCGCCTGGACCCAGGACCCCTCCCCCGGCCTGGCCCGCGCCACCGAGGAGGTGGCGGCCTGGGTGTCCAGCCAGCTGGCGCTGGCCGAGCTGGCCCGCACCCGCACCCGGGTCATGGAGGCCGAGCTGCGCGCGCTACGGGCCCAGATCAGCCCGCACTTCATCTACAACAGCCTCGCGGCGATCGCGTCGTTCGTGCGCACCGACCCCGACCGGGCTCGCGAGCTGCTCATCGACTTCGCCGACTTCACGCGGTACGCCCTGCGGGCCGGCGGGCCGTTCACGACCCTCGCCGAGGAGCTGCGCAACGTCGAGCGCTACCTGGTGCTCGAGCAGGCCCGGTTCGGCGACCGGCTGCAGATCACCCTTCTCATCGCGCCCGAGGTGCTGCCCGTGACCGTGCCCTACCTGGCCGTCCAGCCGCTCGTCGAGAACGCCGTGCGTCACGGGCTGGCCAACAAGGAGGGCGTCGGCCACCTCACCATCACGGCGAGCGACCACGGGTCGGATGCCGAGATCAGCATCGAGGACGACGGGGTCGGCGCCGACCCCCAGCGGGTGCGGCTGATCCTCGACGGCGCCCACGCGAGCGAGTCCCTCGGGCTCGGCAACGTCGACGCCCGGCTGCGGCAGGTCTACGGCGACGAGTTCGGCCTCGTCGTCGAGACGGCGGAAGGGGCTGGCACGAAGGTGTCGTTCCGTGTGCCCAAGTTCGCCCCAGGCATCCATGCAGCGACGTAGGCGCAGGTCGTAGGCTCGCTCTCATGTCCTCCAACGACGTCGGACTCACGGCACTCGTCGTCGACGACGAGCTGCCGGCACTGTCCGACCTCGGCTACCTCCTCGGCCGCGACGACCGCATCGCCGAGGTCATCACCGCGTCCAGCGGCACCGAGGCGCTGCAGGTGCTCGACGGCCGCGACGTCGACGTCGTCTTCAGCGACATCTCGATGCCGGGCCTGGACGGGATGGCGCTTGCCCGGGTGATCTCCCGGTTCAGCGTGCGGCCGCAGATCGTCTTCGTCACCGCTCACGACCAGCACGCCGTCGACGCCTTCGCCCTGGCGGCGACCGACTACGTGATGAAGCCGGTGCGGGCCGAGCGGCTCTCCGAGGCGATCCGGCGGGTCGTCGTGGCGCAGACCGAGCGACCACAGGTGCCCGGCCCCGGTGGCCCGAGCCCCGAGATCACCCCGCCGCCGGTCGAGGACGAGACGATCCCCGTCGAGCTGGGCGGCGTCACCCGGTTCATCACCCGCAGCCAGATCCGCTACGCCCAGGCCCACGGCGACTACGCCCGGCTGCACACCGAGAACGGCTCGCACCTCGTGCGGGTGCCGCTGAGCGTGCTCGAGGAGCGCTGGGCGGACTACGGGTTCGTCCGCATCCACCGCAGCACCCTGGTCGCGCTGCCGCACGTCAGCGAGGTGCGCATGGACCACGGCCGGTGCTCGGTCGTCGTCGGACCCGTCGAGCTGCAGGTGAGCCGCCGGCACACCAAGCACCTGCGCGACACGCTGCTGCGCCGGCCGATCGGCGACCGGCGCCCGAGCGGCGCCTGAGGCATGACCACCCCCGCCGGGGGCCCGCCGCAACGGGTGCGGGTGACGAGCTCGCGGCGCGGTGCCACGCCGATGCACGCCCGCCCGGTGTCTCGCGACCTCGATGAGCAGACCGAGCTCGGCGACGTGTACCTCGACGGCCTGATGCGCGCTCAGCTGCGGCTGTCGGTCGCGGTGCTCGCGCTCACCGTCCTCGGCCTCGCGGCCCTCCCCGTCACGCTGACCCTGGTGCCGGCCACCCGCACGATCACCGTGGGCGGCCTGCCCTTCCCCTGGCTGGTCCTGGGGGTTGCCGTCTACCCGGCAGCCTGGTTCCTCGCCCGGTGGTACACCCGCCAGGCCGAGCGCATCGAGCAGGACTTCGCCGAGGTCGTCGACACCTCGTGAACAACACCCTGTCGGTCATCGCCGTCGCCTTCGTCTGCCTCACCACCCTTGCCGTGGGGGCCCTCGGGCTGCGGCTGTCACGCCGCACGAGCGACTTCTACGTTGCCGGGCGCACCGTCTCACCGCGGCTCAACGCGTCGGCGATCAGCGGCGAGTACCTCTCCGCCGCAAGCTTTCTCGGCGTGGCAGGCCTGATCTACGACCGAGGCGTCGACATGCTCTGGCTGCCGGTCGGCTACACCCTGGGCTACCTCGTGCTGCTCGTCATCGTGGCTGCGCCGATGCGTCGCTCGGGCGCGTACACCCTGCCCGACTTCGCCGAGGCGCGGCTCGGGTCACGCGCCATCCGGCTCGTCTCGTCGGTGCTGGTCGTGGGCATCGGCTGGCTCTACCTCGTGCCGCAGTTCCAGGGCGCCAGCCTGACCCTGACCCTCGTCACCGGGGCACCCTCGTGGGTCGGCGGCTTCGTCGTCATGGTGGTCATCGCCCTCGCCGTCGGCGCGGGCGGGATGCGCTCGATCACCTTCGTGCAGGCCGTGCAGTACTGGATCAAGCTCACCGCCCTGGCCGTGCCCGCCTTCGTGCTTCTCGCGCTGTGGTTCCGTTCCGGCTCACCGGCACCGCAGGTCGACCCGTCGTGGAGCATCCCCCTGTCGCCGACCGGCCCCGACGACCACCCCACGTACCGCACGGCATCCACGGTGTTGGCGCTCTGCCTCGGCACGATGGGCCTGCCGCACGTGCTCGTGCGCTACTACACCAACCCCGACGGCATCGGCGCGCGGCGCACGACGGTCACCGTCATCGCGCTGCTCGGGGTGTTCTACCTCTTCCCACCGATCTACGGAGCCCTCGGACGGGTGGCCTACCCGACCCTGCCCCCCGGGGTGGAGTCGGACACGATCGTGCTGCGCCTGCCCGAGACCCTGCTCCCCGGCCTCGGCGGGCAGCTGCTCACCGCCATGCTCGCCGGCGGCGCGTTCGCGGCGTTCCTGTCCACGGCATCCGGTCTGGCCATGTCCGTCACCGGAGTCATCGACCAGGAGCTGCTGCGGCCGCGGCTGTCCCGACTCGCGGGGGGCGACGTGCCGGGCGTGCGGGGCTTCCGGGTCGCCGCGATCCTGGCCGTCGTCATCCCCTACGCCGTCAGCCGCGCCACCGAGCCGCTCGGCCTCGCGACCACCGTGGGCCTGGCGTTCGCCGTCGCCGCGGCCACGTTCGCACCGCTCATCATGCTCGGGGTCTGGTGGCGGGGCCTGTCCACGTGGGGGGCGATGGCCGGGCTGGTCACCGGCGGTCTGTCGGCGCTGCTCTCGATCGCGTGGACCATGGCCACCGGGCCGGCGGGCGGGTGGAGCGGCGCAATGCTGGCCAACCCAGCGATGTGGGCGACCCCGCTGGCCCTCGCCACCGCCGTGCTCGTCTCGCTCGCCACCCCGTCCCGGATCCCGGTCGGCACGACCCGCACGATGGTGCGCCTGCACACCCCCGAGCGGGTGGCCCTGGCCCGTTCCCGCCTGCGCGACTGACCCCCGGAGCGGGGGAGGAGCTCAGCCGGATGCCGGTCAGCCGACGGCGGCGCGCGCCGCCACGAACGCGTCGACGCACCCCCGCACGTCGGGCTCCGAGTGCGCCGCCGACAGCTGCACCCGGATCCGCGCCTTGCCCTTGGGCACCACGGGGAAGCTGAACGCGATGACGTAGACGCCGTGGGCCAGCATGTGGTCGGCGATCTGGGCGGCTCGCCGGGCCCCGTCGTCGCCGGGGAACATGACCGGCGTGATGGGGTGCGCGCCGGGCAGCAGCTCGAACCCGGCATCCGTCATGAGCTCGCGGAAGAGCGCCGCGTTGGCGCGCAACGTCTCTCGGGCCTCACTCGAGCCCGACACGAGGTCGAGCGCCGCGAGCGAGCCGGCGACGACGGCGGGTGCGACCGAGTTGGAGAACAGGTAGGGCCGCGAGCGCTGGCGGAGCAGGTCGACGACCTCCTGGTGGCTCGCGACGTAGCCGCCGGACGCACCGCCCAGCGCCTTGCCGAGCGTGCCGGTGATGATGTCGACGCGGTCCATGACGCCGAACAGCTCTGGCGTGCCGCGGCCACCCTCACCGACGAACCCCACGGCGTGGGAGTCGTCGACGAGCACCATCGCCTCGAACTCGTCGGCCAGGTCGCAGATCTCGTCGAGCGGGGCGAACGAGCCGTCCATCGAGAACACCCCGTCGGTGACCACGCACACCCGGCGCGCGCCGCCCGCACGGGCCGCCTCGAGCTGGCTGCGCAGGTCGGCCAGGTCGGCGTTCTTGTACCGGAACCGCGCGGCCTTGCTCAGCCGGATGCCGTCGATGATCGACGCGTGGTTGAGCTCGTCCGACACGATGGCGTCCTCGGCGCCGAAGAGCACCTCGAAGACCCCGCCGTTGGCGTCGAAGCACGAGCTGTACAGGATCGTCGCCTCGGTACCGAGGAACTGCGACAGCCGCGCCTCGAGACGGGTGTGCTGCGTCTGGGTGCCGCAGATGAAGCGCACCGAGGCCATCCCGAAACCCCACTCGTCCAACGCCGCCCGGCTCGCCGCCACGACGTCGGGGTGGTCGGCGAAACCGAGGTAGTTGTTGGCGCAGAAGTTCAGCGACTCACCGCTGGTCGTCGCCACGTGCGAGGACTGCGGCGTGGTGAGCTCACGCTCGCGCTTGTAGAGCCCGGCCTCCTCGATCTCGGCCAGCGTCGCCTTGAGCTCGTCCTTCACCGCGCCGTACACGGGTCCTCCTCGGGGTCGTCGGGGTAGCCAGCCAGACTACGGCTCGCGGGTCAGCTCCAGTCGAGCACGACCTTGCCGCCGTGCCCGGAACGCGTCTCGGCGAAGGCCTGCTCCCACTGCTCGGCGGGGTAGCGACCGGTGACCACGGACGACACCGCCGAGCGCAGCGCCGGGGAGGTGGCCAGCATCGACCCCATGAGGTACCAGGTCTCGAACATCTCGCGCCCGTAGATGCCGCGCAGCGTGATCATGTGCGTGATGACCCTGCCCCAGTCGATGGCGTAGCGGTCCTTCGGCAGCCCCAGGAGCGCCACCCGGCCCCCGTGGTTCATGTTGGCGAGCATCTCCTCGACCGCCAGGGGTGACCCGGACATCTCCAGCCCGATGTCGAAGCCCTCGACCATGCCGAGCGCGGCCTGGGCCTCACGAAGCGAGCCTCCCGCCGAGACGTCGACGACGAGGTCGGCACCAGCCGCCTTCGCCAGGGCGAGGCGCTCCGCCGAGAGGTCGGTGACGCAGATCCGGCGGGCCCCGGCGTGCCGCGCGACCGCGGTGGCCATGACGCCGATCGGCCCGGCCCCGGTGACGATGACGTCCTCGCCGGCGACGGGCCACTGCAGTGCCGTGTGCGTCGCGTTGCCGAGCGGGTCGAACAGGGCCCCGAGGTCCGGGTCGAGGTCCGCGGGCTGCACCCAGGCGTTGGTCGCCGGGATGACCACGTAGTCGGCGAAGGCGCCGTCGCGGTTGACCCCGACCCCGACGGTGTTGATGCACAGGTGGCGCCGCCCGGCACGGCAGTTGCGGCAGGTGCCGCACACGATGTGCCCCTCACCCGAGACCCGGTCCCCCACGGCCACGTGGTCGACGTCGGCGCCCACCTCGACCACCTCGCCGAAGAACTCGTGGCCCAGGGTCATCGGCACCGCGACCGTGGCCGCGGCCCACTCGTCCCACTGCTCGAGGTGCAGGTCGGTGCCGCACAGGCCGGCACGCAGCACCCTGATCTTGACGTCCTTGTCGCCGCACCGTGGCTCGGGGACGTCGACGAGCTCGAGACCTGGACCTGCCGTGACCTTACGGAGTGCGCGCACGGGCCCATTCTGCCGGGCAACGAGGCGGATGCCGTCGCCACCGGGCCGCGGACTCCACCACCGTTCGTCGCGTCCCGTGCACCGTTCGGCGCGGTGTGACCTGCCGCACACCGCGCCGCCGACCCGCCTGCCGCGATGCCTCGCCGCGCGGGTGCACACGGCACCCGGCCGGCCCCACTCTGGGACCGATCCGGGCAGCACGGTCCGGACACCGACCCTGGAGGTGACCCGTGAGCAACGAAGCTCGCCAGCAGACCGAGGACCCGTACCTCGCACTGCAGTCCACTTCGGAGTTCCAGGCGCTGCGCAAGAAGTTCCGCGGGTTCGTCTTCCCGATGACCGCCTTCTTCCTCGCCTGGTACTTCCTCTACGTACTCCTTTCGATCTTCGCCCCTGAGTTCATGGGCCAGGAGGTCGGCGCGCCCGGCATCACGGTGGGGCTGCTCTTCGGTCTCGGCCAGTTCGTCACGACCTTCGCGATCACGATCATCTACGCCCGCTGGGCCAACAGCCAGCTCGACCCGCTGGCTGAGGCCGCCTCTGCCCAGATGACCGCGGCCGCCGCCGCTTCGAAGGAGAAGTGAACATGGCCCTGACCCTCCCGTTCGCCGAGGCGACCTCGGTCGGCTCCCCGGCGCTGAACATCGCGATCTTCGCCGCCTTCGTCGTCGTCACCCTGGCCATCGTCATCCGGGTCTCCTCCGGCAAGAAGACGGCCGAGCAGTACTACACCGCCGCCGGCGCCTTCTCGGGCCGCCAGAACGGCGTGGCCATCGCTGGTGACTACCTGTCGGCCGCGAGCTTCCTCGGCATCGCCGGTGCCATCGCCCTGCAGGGCTACGACGGCTTCCTGTACTCGATCGGGTTCCTCGTCGCGTGGCTGGTGGCCCTCCTGCTCGTCGCGGAGCTGATGCGCAACACCGGCCGCTTCACCATGGCCGACGTGCTGTCCTACCGCCTCAGGCAGCGTCCCGTGCGCATCGCCACCGCGATCTCCGTGCTCACCGTGTCGTTCTTCTACCTCCTCGCCCAGATGGCCGGTGCCGGTGGCCTGGTCTCCCTGCTCCTCGGCGTCGAGGGCGAGACGGCCCAGAACCTCGTCATCGCGCTCGTCGGCGGCATCATGATCGCCTACGTGCTCATCGGCGGGATGAAGGGCACCACCTGGGTGCAGATCATCAAGGCCCTGCTGCTCATCGCCGGCACCGCGCTCATCACCGTCATGGTGCTCGGCCAGTTCAGCTTCAGCTTCTCGTCGCTCTTCCAGGCCGCCGCCGACAACTCCCCCGCCGGCGACAAGCTCTTCGAGCCCGGCCTGAAGTACGGCAAGAACCTCACGACCAAGATCGACTTCATCTCCCTGTCGATGGCGCTCGTGCTCGGCACGGCGGGTCTCCCGCACGTGCTGCAGCGGTTCTACACCGTGCCGACGAGCAAGCAGGCTCGCAAGTCGGTCGAGTGGGCGATCTGGCTCATCGGCGGCTTCTACCTGCTCACCCTGGTCGTGGGCTACGGCGCAGCCGCCCTGGTCGGCCCCGAGGCGATCCTCGCCGCCCCCGGCAAGGCGAACTCGGCCGCGCCGCTGCTCGCCTACGACCTCGGTGGGTCGGTGCTCCTCGGAGTCATCTCCGGCATCGCCTTCGCGACGATCCTGGCGGTCGTCGCCGGCCTGACCATCACGACGTCGGCGACCTTCGCGCACGACCTCTACAAGGAGGTCTTCAAGCACGGCCAGACCACCCAGGACCAGGAGGTGCGGGTCGCCCGCATGGCGTCCGTGGTCATCGGCATCATCGCGATCCTCGGTGGCATCCTCGCCAAGGACCAGAACATCGCGTTCCTCGTGGCCCTGGCGTTCGCGGTCGCCGCGAGCGCCAACCTGCCGACGATCCTGTACTCGCTGTTCTGGAAGGGCTTCAACACCCGAGGGGCGCTGTGGTCCATCTACGGCGGCCTGACCAGCGCGATCGTGCTGATCATCTTCAGCCCCGTCGTGTCCGGCAAGCCGGCGCTGGTGGAGGGTGGCCCCAGCCAGTCGATGATCACCAACACGGCGATCGACTTCCACTGGTTCCCGCTCGACAACCCGGGCCTGGTCTCCATCCCGCTGGCGTTCTTCCTCGGCTGGCTCGGCTCGGTCACGAGCAAGGAGCACAACGCCCAGAAGTACGCCGAGATGGAGGTCCGCAGCCTCACCGGTCACGGTGTCGCGGAGGCGATCAACCACTGAGGCGTCACCTCACCGCACACGCAGCGGCCGCGGAGTGGGTTCACCCCTCCGCGGCCGCTGTACGCCGTGAGTCGCCGACCCGGCGGCGGTGTCAGACCGTGGCCGTCGCTTCGGCCCGCAAGCGCGCCGCGAGGTCGTCGTCGACGGCCGCGAAGAAGGCACCCACCACGTCCTCGAGGTGGTCCAGGCTCTCGGCACGGAACAGGATCGGCTGGTAGGCGGTGATGTCGTAGTTGAGCGTGCCCATGGCGTGCAGCTCGAGCGGGCGGATGTCCATGTGCCCGAACTCGTCCATCTCTCCGTAGCTCGAGAGGATGCCGGCGCCGTACGCCTTGGTCTCGCCTGCCTCGGCGATGACGCCGAACTCGATGGAGAACCAGAAGACGTCGGCCACGAACTGCATGGCCTCGTCGGTCTCCAGGCGTGCGCTGGCCCGGCCGGCGGCCTCGGTGATCGCGGCGAACCGCGGGCTCGCGAGCTGGTTCCCGTGGCCGATCACCTCGTGGATGATGTCGGGCTCGGGCGTGTACAGCGGCTGGCTCGGGTGGCGCAGGTACTGCGTGGAGTTGAAGGTGCGACCGCCGAGGTCGGCGTAGAACTCGCGCAGGGGCACCAGGCCGGGGGCTGCGCGGTAGCTCCAGCCGGTGAGGGGCTCCAGTCGTTCGGTGACCTCGTGCAGCTGCGGCACGTGATCGGTCGGCAGCGCGAGGGCCGCCTTGGCGGCCAGGAACTCCGAGTGCGCGTACTTCTCGTGCTTGGGTGCCAGCTCGGCCGAGACGAGCCGCCAGATGGCGTGCTCCTCGTCGGTGTAGTCGATCGTCGGCACCGGCTGGCCCGGCCGGTGCGCCAGGGCGGCCGACGCGATCTCGCCACGGCGCGACCGGTAGGCCGCGTCCGTGAAGCCCGGGTGGTTCTCGCCCAGGTGCACCTGCACCTGCCCGTCGGCGTCGGTCGTCACGGCCGAGTAGAGCTGTCCGTCCTCGAACACCGCGCTCACCTCCTCGTGAGTGGTCTGCCCCGGTAGGGGTTCTCGTTACGGTTCCACGGCGGTCGGCACAATGGAACCGATGGCGTGTCGGATGGGCAACGCGCGCACAGTTCGGCCACCACCGGCCGCCTTTCGTTGGACATCATGTCCAGCATCGTGACCGTTCCAGCGCCCTGCCGGACGTCGGCGGCGCACCCCGCGTGGGCTGATACGAACGTGTCCCTCCGCGTCGTCCACAGGAGGGCACTTCGACCCCTGTACCTGGCCGGCTGCCGTCGTGGCACTCAGGGTGAGTACACGCTCGGGTCGATCACCGTCCGGTAGTCGCGCAAGGTGCCCTGCCCCGCGGCATGGGTGGGCGGTCGACAGGCGGACGCAGCGCCCCGTTGGGCGCTCCGTTCGTCCGCCCGGCGGCAAGGCGTGGATGCCGTGTTGCCGACCGACGCCCCGGCGGGGTTGGCTGTGAGCCTGTACTCAACGAGGAGGAGCACGCCGTGACCGACGACAGCCTGTCCAGCCACGCGCACGAGATGGACTTCGCCCCCGACCCGGCCTTCGCCGCTCGGGCCAACGGCACCGCCGCGATGTACGACGCGGCCGCGCAGGACCACGAGGGGTTCTGGGCCGAGCAGGCCCGAAGCCGCATCTCGTGGTCGAAGGACTTCGAGCGCACCCTCGACTGGGACGACGCCCCGTTCGCGAAGTGGTTCGTCGGCGGTGAGCTCAACGTCGCCCACAACTGCGTCGACCGCCACGTCGAGGCCGGCAACGGCGACCGGGTCGCCATCCACTTCGAGGGCGAGGCCGGCGACACCCGCACCATCACCTATGCCGACCTGCAGCGCGAGGTGGCCAGGGCTGCCAACGCGCTCGCCGAGCTCGGCGTCGGCACCGGTGACACCGTGGCGATCTACATGCCGATGATCCCCGAGACCGTCTTCACGATGCTCGCGTGTGCGCGCCTGGGCGCTCCGCACTCGGTCATCTTCGGGGGCTTCTCGGCCGAGGCCCTGCACACCCGCATCGACGACGCCCAGTGCAAGGTGGTCGTCACCACCGACGGGCAGTTCCGCCGCGGCAAGCCGTCACCGCTGAAGCCCGCGGTCGACGAGGCACTGCAGCACCCCAACCCTGTCGAGAAGGTGCTCGTGGTGCGGCGCACCGAGACCGAGGTCGACTGGGTCGAGGGTCGTGACGTGTGGTGGCACGACATCGTCGAGCGCCAGAGCGACACCCACGAGGCGCAGCCGCACGACAGCGAGCACCCGCTCTTCATCCTCTACACCAGCGGCACGACCGGGAAGCCCAAGGGCATCTTCCACACCAGCGGCGGCTACCTGACCCAGGCCGCGTACACCAACGCGGTCGTGCACGACGTGCACCCCGAGACCGACGTCTACTGGTGCACTGCCGACGTCGGCTGGGTCACGGGGCACAGCTACATCGTCTACGGACCGCTCGCCAACGGCGCGACCCAGCTCATCTACGAGGGCACCCCCGACACCCCGCACCAGGGCCGCTGGTGGGAGCTCATCGAGAAGTACAAGGTCTCGATCCTCTACACGGCCCCCACGGCGATCCGCACGTTCATGAAGTGGGGCGACGACATCCCCGCCAAGTTCGACCTGTCCAGCGTGCGCATGCTCGGCAGCGTCGGCGAACCGATCAACCCCGAGGCGTGGCTCTGGTACCGCAAGAACATCGGCGGCGGGAAGGCCCCGATCGTCGACACGTGGTGGCAGACGGAGACCGGCGGCATCATGATCAGCCCGCTGCCGGGTGTCACGACGCTCGAGCCCGGGTCGGCGCAGCGCCCGATCCCCGGCATCTCGGCCGAGATCCTCGACGACGAGGGCCAGCCCTTCACCGAGCCCGAGAAGGTGGGCTACCTCGTGCTGACCAAGCCCTGGCCGGCCATGCTGCGCGGCATCTGGGGTGACCCCGAGCGCTACAAGGAGACCTACTGGACCCGGTTCGGCCCGAAGTACTACTTCGCCGGTGACGGCGCGAAGTACGACGAGAAGGGCAACATCTGGCTGCTCGGCCGGGTCGACGACGTCATGAACGTCTCGGGCCACCGGCTCTCGACCGCCGAGATCGAGTCGGCGCTGGTGTCACACCCGTCGGTGGCCGAGGCCGCCGTCGTGGGTGCCGCCGACGAGACGACCGGCCAGGCCGTCTGCGCGTTCGTCATCCTGCGCGGTGACGCCGCCGACGAGGGCGAGGCCACCATCCAGGCGCTGCGCAACCACGTCGCGCACGAGATCGGCCCGATCGCCAAGCCGCGGCAGATCATGATCGTCCCCGAGCTGCCCAAGACGCGCTCCGGGAAGATCATGCGGCGGTTGCTCAAGGACGTCGCCGAGGGCCGAGACATCGGCGACGCGACGACCCTGGCCGACTCCTCGGTGATGAACCTGATCTCCCAGGGCCTGACGAGCGGTTCCGGCGGTTCGTCCGCCACCTGACGTCCGGGCGGGAGAAAGAGGGGTGTCGGGTGTCGCCCGGCACCCCTCGGTCGTCCCCCCGCCACCACGCCGGGAGTGCGGAAGTGGTTGCCCCGGCGACCGTTTCGGCGCTCGCGCCGGTTCGTGTGAGGATCGCGGCATGACCCGCATCGGCATCGTCACCGCGAGCACCCGCCCCCGCCGGATCGGCCACCACATCGCGGCCTGGGTGCGCGACCTGGCCCCCGCGGAGGTCGAGCTCGTCGACGTCGACCTGCGCGAGCTGGCCCTGCCCCTGCTCGACGAGCCGGAGATGCCCTCTGACGGCAACTACGCCCACGAGCACACCCGGAAGTGGGCGGCGCTCGTCGAGAGCCTCGACGCCGTCGTGCTCGTCATGCCCGAGTACAACCGCGGCTACAACGCGGCCCTGAAGAACGCCATCGACTACCTCTACGCCGAGTGGGACGGGATGCCGGTGGCGTGCGTCGGGTACGGCTGGAGCGGTGCTCAGTACGCCCGGTCGGCGCTGCGCCAGACGCTCGAGCGGATCAAGATGGTCGTCGTCGAGGGGGCGTCACTCTCCTTCGACACAACCCTCGACCTCGACGGCACGGTGCACGCGCAGTCGTCGGACGACGACGACGTGCGGGCGATGTACGCCGCGCTCGTGGCGGCCGCCCGGACCTCGCCGGGCGCGCGGGGCCGCCGCCGATAGACTGGCGGCGGAGCGCCGGGAAGTCTGGTCGGCACCGCCTTCGCGAGCACGTGGGGCGGCTCGTGGCATCGACCGCAGGAGCAGGTATGACGGACCCGGACCCGCGCCCGGCCCCCAGGGCCGGGCCCTCCGTGCTCCACCGGCCCAGCTGGGCCGAGTCGCAGGTGGTCACCGACGCGCTGCGCACCGAGACCATCGGCGGCGCCCTGCTCCTCGGTGCGGCGGTGGCAGCACTGGTCATCGCGAACAGCCCGTGGTCCGAGGCCTACTTCACCCTGCGCGACACCGTGATCGGCATCGAGTGGGGCCACCTCCAGCTGACTGTGGGCCACTGGGCCGGGGACGGCCTGCTCGCCATCTTCTTCTTCGTGGCGGGGCTGGAGCTCAAGCGCGAGTTCCTCGTGGGCGACCTTCGCACCCCGGCGAAGGCCGTCGTCCCGGTGGTGGCGGCCGTCGGCGGGGTCATCGTGCCCGCCCTGGTCTTCCTCGCCACCGTCACGCTGATGGACGCCGAGGGCGACGCCGCCCGTGGCTGGGCGATCCCCACCGCCACGGACATCGCCTTCGCCCTGGCGGTGCTCGCCGTGATCGGGTCGTCGCTGCCGTCGGCGATGCGGTCGTTCCTGCTCACCCTGGCGGTGGTCGACGACCTCATCGCGATCACGATCATCGCCGTCTTCTACACCTCCGACCTGCAGGTGGGCCCGCTTCTGCTCGCCCTGGTGCCACTCGCCCTGTTCGCCGCACTCACCCAGCGCCGCATCACCTACTGGTGGCTGCTGCTGCCGCTGGCCCTGGCCACCTGGGGCCTCGTGCACGCGTCCGGGGTGCACTCCACCGTGGCCGGCGTGCTCCTCGGGCTCGTCGTGCCGGTCAAGCCCCGCAAGTCGGTGCCGTCGATCAGCACCCACGACCGCACGACCGACGTCGCCCACAGGTTCGAGCACCTGATGCGTCCGATCTCCGCCGGCATCGCGGTGCCCGTCTTCGCGTTCTTCGCCTCCGGCGTCCGGGTGGTCGACGGCGGGTTCGGGCTGGCCCTGCAGGATGCCGTGGCGCTGGGCGTGATCGCCGGCCTCGTCATCGGCAAGCTCGTGGGCGTGTTCGGCTCGACCTACCTGGTGGCCCGCTTCACCCGGGCGCGGCTCGACGACGAGCTCGCCTGGCGCGACGTCGGCGGGCTCGCGATGCTCACCGGTGTCGGCTTCACCGTCTCGCTCCTCGTCGGCGAGCTCGCGTTCGGGGTGGGCTCCGAGCGCGACGACAGCGTCAAGCTGGCCGTGCTCGTCGGTTCCCTGCTCTCTGCCCTGCTCGCGTCGGTCGTCCTGCGGATGCGCAACGCGGTCTACCGGCGCATCGCCGAGCTGGAGTCGCGCGACGACGACGCCGACGGCATCCCCGACGTGTACGAGCATGAGGCCAGGTAGCCCCGGACCAGCCCGCGCTGGGTAAGGTCTGCGTCGAGGGCCCGTGACGTGGGCCGACGTGGACAGTGAGGCGGACGCACGCATGGCAACCGGAACATCGGGCACGGAGCGGACCATCGGCCAGCTGGTGGCAGACGCCACGCACGACCTCGAGGGCATCGTCCGGGGCGAGATCGCCCTCGCGAAGGCCGAGGTCACCACGGGGGCCAAGGTCATCGGCAAGGGCGTCGGGCTGCTCGCCGGCGCCGCGTTCCTGGGCCTGATGGCCCTGGTCTTCTTCCTGCACAGCGCGGCCTGGGGCATCGCCGAGTGGCTCCCGGTGTGGGCCGGCTACCTCATCGTCGCCACGGTCGTGCTCATCATCGCCGCGGTGCTCGCCCTGCTGGGCAAGAAGGCGCTCGACAAGGCCCAGCCGTCACCGGACCGCGCCATCGACCAGGCCCAGCAGACCATCGCCGTGCTCAAGAGCCCCCTCGGCGAGCCCACCGTGACGACCGCACCGACGACGGGCGCCGCGAGCGTGCCCGTCAGCACGGCATCCACCAACGGCGCACCCGCGTCGGGCCCGGGTGGCCCGGCGAGCCCGCCCCCGTCAGCCTGACGCGCACGCCCCTGTCGACACGGTCCTCGACGCGAGCACCCCGCGCCGCAGCACCGGCGCGACCTCGTCGAGGGTCAGGGCGTACCCGGTGTCCGGGTCGTCGAGCGAGGTTGCGAACACCATGCCGACCACGTCACCGCGCCGGTCGAGCACCGGGCCCCCGGAGGCTCCACGCCGCACCTCGGCGCGCAGCGAGTAGATCTGCCGGGTGACGCCCACGGTGCCGTGGATGTCGGCGCCGTTGGCCGTCAGCACGTCGCGGACCCGGCCCGCACCGACCCACAGCCCGTCGTCCCCCGGGAAGCCCGCGAGAACGGCGGGGTCGCCGGCGGTCAGGGCCGCCCCTCGCTCCAGACGAGGGGCCTGCAGGTCGCTCACCTGCAGCACCGCGACGTCGCGGCGCGGGTCGAACGCGACCACCCGGGCGGCGCGCTCGCGTCCGGTGCCGCGCAGGCTGACCGTGACCCGGTCGGCGCCGGCCACGACGTGCGCGTTGGTGGCGACCCGCCCCGACGAGACGACCCAGCCACTGCCCACCTGGGCCCGCCCGCACGAGTCGGACTCCGCCCGTACGTGCACGACCGAGTCGAGCGCCGCGGCGACGTCCGGGTCCCGGACCAGCGCGGCGTCCGGTGCCCCGACCGGGGCGATCGGCTCCGGACCGAACCCCTCGAACACCTGGGGGAACCCGCGGTCGAGCGCCTGGCTCACGTCGCCGACGAGGCCGTCGGCCGACGACGGCACGAGGTCGTCGAGCGCCGAGATCACCACCGAGCGCGCCACTGCCTCACGCGCCGTCGCGGGGCCACCGGCGCTGACCGCCCCGGCGACGACCCACACGACCAGCAGCGCCGTCACGAGCACGGCCACGAGGCCGAGCGCGGAGTCCACGGCTCGGGCGGCCGGGGCGGTCACGACGTCGCGGAAGCGTCGGGCCAACAACAGCATCAGCCCCTGGCCGACCAGGGCGGCGCCGAGCACCACTGCGAGCAGCGCGAGCAGTCCGGCCGCCGTCGCCGGGTAGATGCCGAGGTGCTCCTCGAGCAGCGTCGGCACGAAGCGCACGGCGAGGTACGCCCCGCCCACGAGCCCCACCAGACCGAGCACCGCCGAGACGAGACCCTGGCGCCAGCCGCTCCAGGCATAGGCGGCCAGGACGAGGACGAGGACCAGGTCGAGCGCGACCGAGCCGCTCACTCCTGGGTCCCCCGCATCCACGGCGACATGACCCGGTCGGGCAGCGGCCGCTCGAGAGCGACGTCCCAGGGCAGCGCCATCCCGGCGAGGTCGAAGAGGCTGCTGAGGAGCATCGCCGTGAACCCCCACACGAACAGGTCGTCGACCTCGAAGGCCGGCCCGCGGTAGGGCCCGAACACGGCGGTGAACCGGTTGGCGGGGTCGACGAGGTCGGCCACGGGCACGCGCAGCACCCGCTCGACCTCACCCCGGTCGACCACCCCGACCGGTACCGGGATCGGCCACCACGCGAGCACCGGGGTCACGGCGTGCTGGCTGGGCGCCAGGAAGAGGTCGGGGAAGGTCGCGAGCACCTCGACACCCGACGGGTCGAGGCCCACCTCCTCCTCGGCCTCGCGCAGGGCCGCCGCCACCGAGCCGTCGTCGTCGGGGTCGAGCCGACCGCCGGGAAAGGAGACCTGGCCCGGGTGCGAGCGCAGCGTGTGAGCCCGTTCGGTGAGCACGACGTCCTCGCCGCCACGGGGGTCGGGGCCGAAGAGCATGAGCACGGCCGAGCGGCGTCCCTCGCCCTCGGGGGCCGCGTACGCCGAGAACCACTCGTGCTCGGCGACGTCGGGGCGGGCCGCGAGGGCGGTGAGCCAGCCGGGCTTCGGGGCGCTCACGCCGACCGCTCCCGGCCGGCGGGCCGCGCGGGGGCCGTCGTCATGGGCGACATGGTATGCAGCCGGGCTGAGGGCGCCGGGCGGTCTAGGGTGCCGGCGCCGCGGCTGGGTCGTCGGGGAGCGGCCCGGGGGGCGGGTCGGGCAGCAGCGCGCCGGGTGCGAGCTCGTAGGCGAGCAGCTTCCTGGCCTTGCCCGGGTCGGTCTCGCCCTCACCGTACGACGGGCACCACTGTGCGACCGGGCAGGCGCCACAGGCGGGCCTGCGGGCGTGGCAGGTGCGGCGGCCGTGGAAGATCAGCACGTGGCTGAGCATCGTCCAGTCACGCCTGGGGAAGAGGGCACCCACCGCGTGCTCGACCTTGACCGGGTCGGTCTCGGCGGTCCAGCCGAACCGGCGCACGAGACGGCCGAAGTGGGTGTCGACCGTGATACCGGGGACGCCGAACGCGTTGCCCAGCACGACGTTGGCGGTCTTGCGCCCCACGCCGGGCAGCGTGACGAGGTCGGCGAGCCGACCGGGGACCTCGCCGTCGAAGCGCTCGACGATCGCGGCGCTGAGGTTGATGACCGAGTTCGTCTTGGCCCGGAAGAAGCCGGTGGGCCGCAGCACGGCCTCCATCTGCTCGCGGTCGGCGCCGGCGAGCGCCTCGGCGGTGGGCCAGCGGGAGAACAACGTGGGCGTGACGGTGTTGACCATGACGTCGGTGGTCTGCGCGGAGAGCACCGTGGCCACGAGCAGCTGCAGCGGCGTCTCGAAGTCGAGCTCGCAGTGCGCGTAGGGGTAACGCTCGAGAAGTGAGCGGTGGATTCGACGCGCACGACGAGTCAGGGCGACCGGTGACTCGTCGGCGAAGCGGGCGGCGCGCCGTGCGGCGCTGGGGGTCGTCACGGGCACGGCGCCAGCCTACGGCGCGGGTCCGACGCACCCCGGCGGCCCTGCCCACGTGCAGGTCCGTCGTGTTCGGGCCGCATCCGACAGGCGGACCCGCGTGGTCCCACCCTCCGCGCCCCGACTGTGTTCTCTGGCACACTGTCCCGCGTGGATCACGACGTCGTGCGCAGAGCGCCCCTGTTCGCCGCCCTGGACGACCAGAGCGCCGAGTCACTCATCTCGACGATGAGCCCGTCACGCCTCGAGCGCGGCGACATCCTGTTCCACGAGGGCGACCAGGGGGACCGGCTCTACGTCATCGGCGAGGGCAAGATCAAGCTCGGCCGCACCAGCAGCGACGGCCGCGAGAACCTCCTGGCGATCCTCGGCCCCGGCGAGATGTTCGGTGAGCTGTCGCTGTTCGACCCGGGCCCGCGCACCGCCACCGCCACCGCGGTCGCCGAGACCCAGGTGGTCTCGATGGGCCACGAGCAGCTCAAGGAGTTCCTCGCGACCCGACCCGGCGTGGCCTCGACGCTGCTCGCCGCGCTGGCCCGGCGGCTGCGCCGCACCAACGAGGTGCTCGCCGACCTGGTCTTCACCGACGTGCCCGGCCGGGTCGCCAAGGCCCTGCTCGACCTCGCCGCCCGCTTCGGCCGCCCGGTCGACGAGGGCCTGCTCGTCGCGCACGACCTCACCCAGGAGGAGCTCGCCCAGCTGGTCGGCGCCTCGCGCGAGACCGTCAACAAGGCACTGGCCGACTTCGCTTCGCGCGGCTGGCTGCGCCTCGAGGCGCGGGCCGTCCTCCTCATGGACGTCGAGCGGCTCCGACGCCGCGCCCGCTGACCCCAGCAGCCAGGCATCCCGCCTCAGCGAGCCAGGTACTGCAGCTGCGCGCGGATCGACAGGCGCGCCGCCGGCCACACCTCTGGCGGCACCTCGGCGTAGACCCGCCGCAGCACCCCCTCCACCGGGTCGTCCTCGGATGCCGCGCCGTCGGCCAGCGCCTGACGCACCTGGTCGAGCCGCTCCGCGCGGTGGAGGCGGTAGAACGCGACCATCGCCGCGGCATCCGGCACCACGGGGCCGTGGCCGGGGAGGATGCGCACGACCGTGCCGTCGCCGGTGAGCCCACGAAGTCGCTCGAGCGAGGCGAGGTAGGCGGCGAGCTCCCCGTCGGGGTGCGCCACCACCGTGGTCCCGCGGCCGAGCACGGTGTCGCCGGTGAGCAGCGCGTGGTCGGCGGGCAGTGCGAACGAGATCGAGTCGGAGGTGTGCCCCGGCGTCGAGACGACCCTCAGCTCGAGGCCCCCCACGGTGAGGACGTCACCGTCGCCGAGGTCGTCGTGGCCGCGGCCGACGGCACGTACCCGCGCGGCGGTCAGCTCAGCGAACCGCGGGGCGCCCTCGGCGTGGTCGTGGTGCCCGTGGGTCAGCACGGTCAGGGCCACCCGGGCGCCACGCTGCTCGACGTCGCGCAGGACGGCGGCGAGGTGGCCCTCGTCGAGCGGCCCGGGGTCGATGACCACGGCCTGCGTGGAGCCGGGCTCGAGCAGCACCCAGGTGTTCGTACCGTCGAGGGTCATCGGCCCGGGGTTGGGGGCGAGCACACAGTGCGCCCGGGGCGTGACGTCGCCGCCGGCCCACGGGTCGGTCACCGACGGCGGCGGCGTTGCGGTCACCCGCCCGAGTATGCCGTGGCGCCCCGTCGCGCTCTGGGTGCGCTGGGCCCTTCGATCGTGGCGTGACGTCCGCGAGGGGCGGACGCCGACCGACCCGCCCTTGCGTCCCCGTCAACAGGCAGTCGCCTCCTGAGGTGCGGTTGCGCGTGCTCCGCGGACCGGGGTTCAGGGGTCACTGCCTGTTGGGCGGCGCAGTCCTGCGGCCGGCGAACCCCGGGGGGTCAGGGCATCTCGGTGCGCAGCACGGGTTCACCGTCCGCGCCGACGACCAGCACCGGCACCACCTTGGCCACGACCGGCCGGTCGGCGAGGAAGGCTGCGGCCGACCCGAACTGGGCCAGCTGCTCCAGCGAGACCACGGTGGGCGGCAGCATCCGCACGTCACCGGCCGCGTGCCGGGCCAGCAGGTCGCGTGGCCGCACCCAGGCACTGTGGTCGGACTCGGTGGTGGTGCCGGTGGCCCGCTGGCCGGCCGGCATCCCGGCGGCGAGGATCCAGGTGTCGTAGCGCCGCGGCTCGAACTCCGGGGTGACCCAGTGGGCCCGACCCCGCAGGTCGGCCACCGACAGCCGCACACCGCACTCCTCCTCGACCTCGCGCACGGCGGCCGCGGCGTAGGGGGCGGCCACCTCCGGCGTGACCCCCATGGCCGTGGCCAGCTCGGCCAGGCCGGGCGTCGAGACCGGCAGGGCATGGTCGGCGGGGTCGACCCCACCACCCGGGAACACCACCGTCGACGGCGCGAACGCCATCGTCGCGACCCGGCGCTGCACGTAGACCTCCGGCCCCGACGAGCCGGCGCCGTCGCGCACGAGCATCACCGTCGCGGCAGCCCGGGGCTCGACGGCCACGCGCTCCGGTGAGGCGAGCCAGTTCGCGGCCCGGTCCCCGAGACCCGGGTCGCGCGAGATGGGGTGGTCGACGACGCGACGGGACCCACCGGCATCCGCGGACGGCTCGCCGGCGACCACCGGGTCAGTCCCGGACGTGGACGATGACCTCGACCTCGACCGGCGCCCCGAGCGGCAGCGCCGCCACCCCCACGGCCGAGCGCGCGTGCACCCCGGCCGAGCCGAACGCCGCGGCGAACAGCTCCGAGGCGCCGTTCACGACACCGGGCTGCCCGGTGAAGGAGGGGTCGGAGGCCACGAAGCCGACGACCTTGACGACCTGCTCGACCCGGTCGAGGTCACCGATGACCAGCTTGACGGCCGCGATGGCGTTCAGCGCACAGATCGCCGCGAGCTCCTTGGCCCGCTCGGGCGACACGAACCCCTCGCCCTCGCCGACGTGCCCGCGCTCGGCGAGCACCCCCTCGACCACCGGCACCTGCCCCGACACGTAGACCCGCGAGCCGTCGAGCACGGCGGGAACGTAGGCCGCCACCGGCGGCGCCACCTCCGGCACCCGCAGCCCGAGCTCCGCGAGCCGCTGCTCGACCTCTCCCACCGCTCAGGCCTTCGGGCGCTTGAGGTAGGCGACGAGGTTGCCCTCGGGCATGGCGAGGACCTGGACGAGCTCCCAGCCGTCCTCACCCCACTGGTCGAGGATCTGCTTGGTCGCGTGCACGATCAGCGGGACGGTGGAGTACTCGTACTTCGTCATGCCGGCCACCCTAGCGCCGCCGCCCCCGACGGCTACCGTGGCGAGGGTGAGCGACGACGACACCAGCATCCTGTTCCGCAGGGCCCGGCCGCCGGACCGCACGGAGGTCACCGGCCCCCGGCAGACCGATGTGTACGACGTCTGGGAGCCGGCTCCCGGGCGGGCCCGCGGCATCACCGTGGCGCTGGTGCACGGTGGCTTCTGGCGCGAGGAGTACGACCGCACTCATCTCGCCGTGCTCGCCGAGGCGCTGGCCCGCGACGGCTTCCACGTCGCGAACCTCGAGTACCCCCGCGCCGGGATGCCGGGCGGGGGCTGGCCGGGTACCGGCACCTCCGTGCTGGCCCGGCTCGAGTCCGCGCACGCCGACACCCACCTGCCCGACCGCGTCGTCGTCGTGGGGCACTCCGCCGGCGGGCACCTGGCGCTCTGGCTCGCCTCGAGCGACCACGCCCCCTGGCTCACCGGGGTCGTCGCCCTCGCCCCGGCCGCCGACCTCGGCGAGGTCGACCGGCTCGGCCTGAGCGACGACGCCGCCCGGGCGCTGCTCGGCGGCACCCCGGACGAGGTCCCCGACGCCTGGGCCGACGCCGACCCCGCGCGCCAGCACCTCACCGTGCCGGCGGTCATCGTCACGAGCGAGTTCGACGACGTCGTTCCGGCCGGGGTCACCGAGGCCTACCTCGCCTCGCGCGCCACGGGCGAGCCGTTGCGCACCGCGGTGGCCCGGCGGGCCGACCACTTCGACGTCATCGACCCCGCCACCGACGCCTACCTCCTCGTGCTCGCCGAGATCGAGGAGCTCACGCTCACCACGCACTGAGCCGGCGGCCGTCGAAGGTCGGGCGGGCGGCATCCGGGCCCTGCGACGACCCCATCTAGGGTGGATGTCGTGGCCACCCCTCCCCTCTCGCGCGCGATGGACGGTGTCCGCCTGCACGTGGTCACCGGCAAGGGCGGCGTCGGCAAGACGACCGTGGCTGCCGCCCTGGCCCTCGCGCTCTCCCGCAAGGGCAAGCGGGTGCTGCTCGCCGAGGTCGAGGGCCGCCAGGGCATCAGCCAGACCTTCGACGTCCCACCGCTCGGCATCGAGGAGGTGCGCCTCGTCGGCCACGCCGGCGGCGGCGAGGTGTGGGGCATCTCCGTCGACGCGAAGGCCGCGCTGCTGGAGTACCTGCAGATCTTCTACAAGCTCGGCCGCGCCGGCGGGGCGCTGGAGCGGATGGGTGTCATCGACTTCGCGACGACCATCGCCCCGGGCGTGCGCGACGTGCTGCTCATCGGCAAGGTCTACGAGGCCGTCGGCCGCACTACCGGCACCCGTCGCCACCAGGGGCCCAAGACCTGGGACGCCGTGGTGCTCGACGCCCCGCCCACCGGCCGGATCACCCGCTTCCTCAACGTCAACGTTCAGGTGGCCGACCTCGCCAGGATGGGGCCGATCCACTCGCAGGCCGAGTCGATCACTCGGATGCTGCGCGACCGGCGCAGCGTGGTGCACGTGGTGACCCTGCTCGAGGAGATGCCGGTGCAGGAGACCGTCGACGCGATCGGCGAGCTGTCGGATGCCGGCTTCGGCCTCGGCGCCGTCGTCGTCAACCAGGTGCGCGAGCCGCTCGTCGACGAGGCCCTGCTCGACATCGCCGCCGCCGAGCCGGACCGGGTCGCCGCGCGCGTGCGCGGCGACCTCGCCGCAGCAGGGGTGCGCGCGGCCGCCCGCACCGTGAGCGGGCTGCTGCGCGAGGCGCACGACCACGCCGAGCGGGTCGAGCTCGAGGGTGCGCTCAGCGAGGAGGTCGCCGCGCAGGGGCTGCCCACCCTCACCCTGCCCGTCCTCGCGAGCGGCGTCGAGGACGGCGGCATCGCCGCCCTGGCCGACGAGCTGCTCCGCCAGGGAGTGCGCTGATGGCCGTTCGCAGCCCCCGAGCCCTGCCCGATCCGCTCGACATCGACGCCCTGCTGGCCGACCCCGCCACCGGCATCATCGTGTGCTGCGGCTCCGGTGGCGTCGGCAAGACCACCACGGCGGCCGCCCTCGGGCTGCGCGCGGCCGAGTCGGGGCGTCGCGTGGTCGTGCTGACCATCGACCCGGCCCGCCGGCTGGCCCAGTCCCTCGGCCTCACCGAGCTCGACAACACGCCCCGGCCGGTGGCCGGCGTCGGCACCGAGGTCGGTGGCTCGCTGCACGCGATGATGCTCGACATGAAGCGCACCTTCGACGAGGTCGTCGAGGCGCACTCCACCCCCGAGAAGGCGGCCCAGATCCTGGCCAACCCGTTCTACCAGTCGGTCTCCAGCTCGTTCGCGGGCACCCAGGAGTACATGGCGATGGAGAAGCTCGGCCAGCTGCGCGCCGAGGCCGAGCGCGAGGGCACCTGGGACCTCATCGTCGTCGACACCCCGCCGTCCCGGTCGGCGCTGGACTTCCTCGACGCTCCCAAGCGGCTCGGTTCGTTCCTCGACGGCCGCTTCATCCGGCTGCTGACCGCCCCGGCACGGGCGGGTGGCCGCGCCTACCTCAAGGTCTTCTCGGTCGGCGCCACGATCACCGCGGCCACCATCTCGAAGGTGCTCGGCGGGCAGCTGCTCGCCGACGTGCAGACCTTCGTCGCGGCCCTGGACACCATGTTCGGCGGCTTCCGCGAGCGCGCCGACGTCACCTACGCCCTGCTCAAGGAGCCCGCCACCGCGTTCGTCGTGGTCGCGGCCCCCGAACGTGACGCCCTGCGCGAGGCGGCCTACTTCGTCGACCGCCTCGAGAGCGAGGGGATGCCGCTCGCCGGCGTCGTCGTGAACCGGATGCAGACCCTCGCCGCGCCGGCACTGAGCGGCAGCCGCGCCGCCGCCGCGGCGGAGCAGCTCGAGGACCGTGGCGAGGCGGCGACCGGCGACGACCTCGCCGGCCTCACCCCGGCGCTGCTGCGCCTGCACGCCGACCTGGCCGAGGCGGCGGCCCGTCACGAGGGGCACGTGCGGCGGTTCGTCGCGGGCCACCCCGGGGTGCCGGTCTCGACCGTGCCGGCCAGCGCCACCGACATCCACGACCTCGAGGGGCTGCGCACGGTCGGGTGCGCGCTGGCCGCCGGCTGAGCGCACCACCGCGGCCCGGACACGGGAAGATCCCGGGGCCGGCCCGTCACGCGTGGCTGCAGGGGTTGGCCACGCGAGACCGAAGGGGTAGTCGGCCCCTCCGGGGTCCGGGGCGCCTGGCTCCCGGCGGTGGGGGGTCAGGTCAGGCGATGGCGCCCTGGCCGGTGCCGATCTTGGCGTGGGTGAGGAGCTCGGTCCAGGAGCGCACGTCGGGGCGTCGGCGCAGCAGCGCACGGCGCTCGCGCTCGGTCATCCCACCCCAGACACCGAACTCGGTGCGGTTGTCGAGGGCGTCGGCCAGGCACTCGGCGACCACCGGGCAGCCCTTGCAGACCGCTTTGGCAGCACGTTGGGCCTTGCCCTGGACGAAGAGTGCGTCGGGGTCGGCGCCGGCGCAGCGACCGAGAGCGGGCCAGTCGGACACCCACTGACCATCCGTGGGGGCGACCGCAGCAGGGGGTGCGATGCTCATGTCCACCTCAGTTCTGACAATGTGACCGTCGGGTCCGCACCAGCACCGTCGTGGCTGGCGACCTCCACAAACGCTATGCAGCACGGGGTGGGGCGGGTATCGTCCGAAACGGTCGAGGCATCAGCCGAACGGTTGACTCCTGGATGACCGCTCGTCCGCCCCATGGGACTCCTTTTGGGCGGGTCGGGCGTCCGCGACCCGCTCAGTGACCGGCTGCGCGGCATGCGCGGGTTACTCTGGAGCCCATGGACGGTCGCGCCCACAATGTCTCAGCCGTGCTTCGGCTCCTGCTCGGTTTCGTCGTGCTCAGCACGGTGGCCGGGCTGCTGATGGCTGGGCTCGCCATCCCGGCGGTCGGTGCGACCGGTCAGGTGGCCAAGGGCGGGGTCGACTTCTTCAACGACCTGCCGAGCGAGTTCACGGTCTCGCCGCTCGCGCAGCAGTCCCGCATTCTCGATGCCGACGGCAAGCTGATCGCGAACCCGTACGACGAGAACCGCATCATCGTGCCGCTGAAGAAGATCTCCACGAACATGCAGAACGCGCAGATCGCCATCGAGGACTCGCGTTTCTACGAGCACGGTGGCCTCGACGTGCGCGGCTTCAGCCGGGCGATGATCTCCAACCTGCAGGGCGGCGACGTGCAGGGCGCTTCCACGCTCACCCAGCAGTTCGTCAAGATCACGCTCCAGGAGAACGCGCTCAAGCGCGGCGACAAGGAGGCGGCCAAGGCCGCCACCACCAAGACTTACTCGCGCAAGCTCCAGGAGCTGAAGTACGCCCTGAACGTCGAGGAGAACTTCACCAAGGACCAGATCCTCGAGGGCTACCTCAACCTCGTCTACTACGGCGACCAGGCCTACGGCGTCGAGGCGGCCGCGCTCAACTACTTCGGGGTGAGCGCCAGCAAGCTCAACCTCAGCCAGGCCGCCCTGATGGCCGGCGTCGTGCAGCAGCCGACGGCGTTCAACCCGGTCCTGAACCCCAAGGAGGCCCAGACCCGGCGCAACGTGGTCCTGGACCGGATGAAGACCCTCGGCCTCGCGTCCGCCAAGGACGTCGCCGCGGCCAAGAAGGTCGACGTGAAGTCGATGATCAAGAAGAAGCCCGTCAAGGGCGTCTGCCACCGCTCCGCGCAGCCCTACTTCTGCGCCTACGTGCTCGAGTACCTCCAGAAGGCGCCGCAGATGGCGGTCCTGGGCAAGACCCCCGCCGAGCGCCTCAAGACGATCAACCAGGGTGGCCTGACGATCCGCACCACCCTGAAGCCGACCATGCAGAAGGCAGCGCAGAAGGAGATCACCAAGGCCGTCAAGGTCGGCAACAAGCAGAACCTCGGCGCGGCCGCAACCATCGTCGAGCCGGGCAGCGGCAAGGTCCTCGCGATGGCCCAGGCCACCGACTTCGCGAAGTTCCAGACCAACGTCAACGTCGACCAGAAGTACGGCGGCGGTGAGCTCGGCTACCAGTTCGGGTCGACGGCCAAGACGTTCGCGGTCGTGACGGCTCTCGAGAAGGGGATGCCGCTCACCGGCACCATCAAGGTCCCGTTCGCCACCGGCAGCAAGGGCTACCTCTTCAAGGACAAGAAGCTGCTCACCGAGAAGTGCGGCGCCAACGAGCCGTGGTCGGTCAAGAACGACTACCCCAGCGGCGGCAAGATGATGACCCTCGGTGAGGGCCTCGCGAAGTCGATCAACACCTGGGCGGCCCAGCTCGTCATCAACGTCGGCCCCTGCGACGTGCGCGAGACGATGACCAAGATGGGCCTGCACAAGGGCAACGGCGAGCCGATCGACCCGTACATCTCCGACGTCACGCTCGGGTCGGGCACGACCAACCCCATGAGCATCGCCAGCGCCTACGCCACGCTCGCCGCCAGCGGCAAGTACTGCGAGCCGTACCCGATCACCTCGATCACCACCCCGGACAAGAAGGCCATCAAGGTGCCGGGCCCGCAGTGCGAGCAGGTCATCTCGTCAGACGTGGCCGACGGCGTCACCCACCTGCTCAAGGGCACGCTCGACTTCGGTACGGCCGCGGGCAACTGGGACAACCAGGCCCGCCCGGCCGCCGGCAAGACGGGTACCACCGAGGGCCACAACCAGGGTTGGTTCATCGGCTACACCAAGCAGCTCTCCACGGCGGTGTGGATCGGCAACCTGAAGCCGGCGAGCAAGAAGGGGAACATGTACTCCCTGAACGGCAAGTGCTTCGGGGACTACGGCTGCATCAGGCAGGTCTTCGGTGGCACGGTCTCGGCGCCGGTGTGGTCCAAGATCATGCGCGCCGCGTCGAAGGGGATGCCGGTCAAGGACTTCCCGGCCCCGTCCTCCAAGATCCGCAGCGGTGACCTCGAGCGGCTCCCCGGGGTGATCGGCGCCAGCGTCTCGAAGGCGACCGAACGCCTGGAGGCGGCCGGGTTCAAGGCCTACGTCGCCGGTAACGTCGACAGCTCGATGGCGGCCGGCACCGTCGCCTACACCAACCCCGCCGGCTCGGCCTTCCCCGGGTCGGAGGTCGGGCTCTACGTCTCCAACGGCCAGCCCGTCTACCAGGCACCCGCACCCGCACCGCAGCCACCGCAGCCGGGGAACGACGGCAAGGGCAAACCCGGTCCCCAGCAGACGCCACCGCCCAAGAAGGGCTAGCTGGGGCGCGGTCGGTGACCGCACGCCCCGGCGGGTCAGCGACCCGACAGCACCTGCTTGACGACGGCGGCCACCCGGCCGCCGTCGGCGCGTCCGGCCACCTCCGCCTGGGCGGCCTTCATGACCAGACCCAACTGCGGCATGCCACTGGCACCGGTCGCCTCGACGGCCCGGGTCACGATGGCGTGCAGCTCGTCGTCGTCGAGCTGCGCGGGCAGGTAGGCCTCGAGCACGACGAGCTCGGCCTCCTCGACGGCGGCCAGCTCGGGACGGTTGGCGTCGGTGTAGGCCGCGGAAGCCTCCCTGCGCTTCTTGGCCTCCTTGGCCACGACCTTGAGCACCTCGTCGTCGCTCAGCTCTCGCGCCTCGTCGCCGGCCACCTCGGCGTTGGTGATCGAGGTCAGGACCATCCGCAGGGTGCCGGAGCGAACCTTGTCGCGGGCCCGCATCGCGTCGTGCAGGTCGTGCTGGATCTGCTCCTTGAGCGTGGTGTCCGTCATGGGTCCAGTCTCCCACCCGGTGTCCACGGGATTCGCGAGGCAGCGGGCAGGGCGACGCCGATCGCGGCGGCGGTTGCAGCAGCGGGCGCGACGCGGCATCCGGGCGGGCTCGCGATTCGGTCGGACGCCGCCGGCTTTGCGAGGATGTGCCGATGACCGACCTCGCCCGCACCGCGCTGCGCACCGTCGGCGGCCTGGTCGGCGCCGGTGTCGCAGGCGTCGCCTATGCCGCGCTCGTCGAGCGCACCTGGTTCACGCTGCGCCGGTACGCCGTGCCCGCCCTGCCGCCGGGCAGCGCGCCGGTGCGCATCCTGCAGGTGAGTGACCTGCACCTCACCCCGGGCCAGCACAAGAAGATCGAATGGGTGCGCTCGCTGGCCGAGCTCGAGCCCGACTTCGTGGTCAACTCCGGCGACAACCTCGCCCACGTCGATGCCGTGCCCCCGCTGCTGCGCGCGATGGAGCCGCTGCTGGAGCGGCCCGGCGCGTTCGTGCTCGGGTCGAACGACTACTTCGCGCCGGTGCTGAAGAACCCGGCGCGCTACCTCACCAGGAGGCACGCCGAGGTCAGGTCCACGCGGGCCGACCTGCCCGTCGAGCGCCTCGTCGAGGGCCTGCGCGACGGTGGCTGGGAGGACCTCAACAACGCCCGGGCGGTCGTCACGATGGGTGACCACGACGTCGAGCTGGTGGGCGTCAACGACCCCCATGTCGGCTACGACCGCTACCACTCGGTGTCCGCACCAGCCGCGACCGACGTCGCCCTGACCATGGGGCTGGTCCACGCCCCCTACCAACGGGTCCTCGACGCGATGGTGGCCGACGGCGCGTCCGTGGTGCTGGCCGGGCACACCCACGGCGGCCAGCTCGCCCTGCCGGTCTGGGGCGCCCTGGTGACCAACTGCGACCTCGACACGCGCCGCGCCAAGGGGGTTTCGCGCTGGTGGCCGGGCGCCGGCTACACCGGCAGGGGCGGAGGCGCCGCGCCCTCGTCGCAGGCCCCCTCGGATGCCGCGTGGCTGCACGTCTCCGCCGGGCTCGGCACCTCGCCGTTCGCCCCGGTGCGGTTCGCGTGTCGCCCCGAGGCGACCCTGCTGACCCTCGTGGCCCACGGCCCCTGACGCTCGGGCGCCCGTGCCCGCGGTGACCCGCCCGAGGCGGGCCCGGACCGATTTCAGCGGGCCGGGGCGGGTCGGCTATCCTCGGGTGTCGCCGCGCCCTCGGGCCGGCGGCACGGCCACGGGGTGTGGCGCAGCTTGGTAGCGCGCGTCGTTCGGGACGACGAGGCCGCAGGTTCAAATCCTGTCACCCCGACAGTCGGATTAGGCCCCTGACCTGCAGAGATGCAGGCCAGGGGCCTTCTTCATGCTCGATTTCGTGCACCATACGTGCAACAGCGATCTGCAACCCTTGGCTGCCGGCAGTGTTCATGCCGGCGCGGAGATCCATCCCTCCCGGCCCCGCCGACCACGATCGAAAGCACCCGCCGCGGATATTGGGTCCCCTTTTGGGTCCCTTGGGGCACAGTGAGGCGGTCCCCAATCAGAGGCAACAGAAGGTCCGGTGCCTCGTTTCCGCAGTTCAGGGGCCTCCCGGTTTCGTCGGTAGCTGGGTGGCCGAGGGGCTTCGCAGCTGAGGGGTTGACGCTGCCGACCGACTGTCAGCTCTCGACGATGATTTCGCGCTCCGGCACAATGGCCGACCGGATGGCGACACGCACGGTGAGGCGCGGACAGGGCAAGGCGCTAGAGCTCACGGATCCAGGCGGGTGCCGGCACACCGTTGCCGGTGAGGTCGTCACCCACGACATACTGCGTGCCCAAACGAGCCAAGACGCGGTGGGACTGGTCGAAGCCAGCGGTCGGTCCGGGATCCTGTCGGGCCGATGCGGGGCTGGTTGCCAGGCAGAGGGTCAGGATGGAGAAGCTGGCGATCGCTGTAGTGGTGCGGGGGAGACGGTGCTGCGTGTTGAACATGATCGGTCCTTCGGATGGTCTGGCGCGGCCCGGGTCGGGCTGGGCTCGAGTCCGTTGTGACACCGGCTGGTGCCACCGTGGCGCTGTGGCGGCATGACGCGATACCGCGTGCCTTGACTGACACACGTTGAAGCACGCGCAATGCGAATTAGGTTCGATCAGTGGCCGACTCGGCCCGAGGTTCCCGGTGGGCGGATGGCGTTGGGTTTACGGTCCCGTCACCCTGATCCAACCGGTGGTGAGGTTTGCGTCGATGCAAGCCGGGTCCGCGCCTTGCCGTGCCTCCATGGCGCGATCTGTGATCACGACGTCCTTCATCGTGACTGCGGGACCGTTGGGATCGGTGCAACCCTCGGCCGGTTGCGGGGAGTCGCTGGACAGGGTGAGCCCTCCCCGCCCATCCAGTTCGACGGTGCCCTGGTCGAGGGGATCGCGCGCGAGAGCTCCCTTGTCATCCAGCCGGTAGGTCGCGCGGGCTGGATTGCCGGCCTCGATCGCCAGCAGCATCCCGCTTCCCTGCATGAGCCAGACCCCGCCTACGTCCGCGACGTCCCGGAGCGGGGTCGCGTCGGTCATCGGGGGCATGTCGAGTGACGTGCCGGCCGGCGAGGCTGGGGACAGGCGGGTGAGATAGATCCCGGGCCCGGTGTTGCCGCAGTGGTCCACGACGCCGAGGTCCAAGGCCCCCGCGTCGAACTGCTTGACGGTACACGAGTAATGACAGCCTCCGACGCGATCCTGGACTCCAATCTTGTTGCCGGACAGCGTGTAGGCCCAGGCATCCTGGGCAGTGTCCGCGTGGGGACTACTCGATCCCGATCCGTCAGCGTTGAAGGTCCACAGCCATGGAAAGCCGCCGTTGATCCAGTCGGCATCTACGGCCCAGATCCCGAGCAGGTCCTGCTGCGAGGCAAGCTGCGTGGTCGACGTAGTCGGTGTCGCTGGTTGCAGGCGGTCCGCGTTCGCGGTGTCACCAGCCCGCTGGTACGCCAGCAGACCACCGACACCGAGGATCCCTGCAACTCCGGCCGCGATCGCGAGGTTCGTGGCGCGCTTACGCTGCTGGGCGCGTGATGCCCGGGCCTGGAACTCCTGGTAGGCCTGCTGGACATCGGCGTCGAGGGGGTAGCCGTCATCGGCCAGAGTGATCAGTGCCCGCTGGATGTCGCGGTCGTCGATGGTCATCGGATCTCTCCCATCATTGCGTGAAGGGTCGCTCGGGCTCGATGGGCGTGCTGCTTGACGCTGCCGACGCCGATCTCCAGAGCCTGCGAGGTCTCTGCTTCGCTCATCTCCAGCAGGTAGCGGCAGACCAGCACTTCGCGTTGCCGCATGGGGAGCTCACTGATGGCCGCGGCCAACCTCCGATACTCGTCGCGGGCGACCGCCGCGTCCTCTGAGCTCGGCGCGCTTGCCGGTTCAGGTATCCGAGCCAGCGCGCCCCTGCCCCTGATCAACCTGCGTTGACCGGTGCGGCACTGGTTGATCGTCGCCCTTCGCAGGTACGCGACCAGCGCACCGGAGTCACGCACTCCGTCCCAGTGGCGGTGAAGTGACGCGAAGGCCTCCTGGGCGGCATCCTCCGACGCGGCCCGGTCACCTATCAGGCAGTACGCCACCCGCACCATGCTCGGGTAGTGGTCCCGGAAGAGGCCCTCCAAAACCGTGTCGCGGTCACCCCATGACGCAGGGCGCAGTGTCGTCGTGAGGTTCTCGCCATCGTTCACGTCAGCCTCCCAGGATCGTCGTCCTAAGGAAGTCGCCGCAGCACTCACGAGGTTGACACGCGCGCAGCAGAATCCTTCAGCCGGAGACGGGCCATCTCTTGAACGATACTCACCACGACCAGGCAGCCAAGTTCCCCCACGCCTCGGCCCGCTCCTGAGTGCGGCGCCCTCGTGCGGGTTCCGACCAGGTAGCCCGTGACGGGCCAACGATCACCAAATTCACCTTGGGCGCGCTCCATTCTGAGTAGCACCGCCCACGCGTGCCCCAGCCGCCTCGTCACGCGCCCCCCCGCTTGGGGTTCACCGCGCCGCTGCCGGGCACGGGCAACCTAGTCGCCATGCGGCGCAGTGACGCAGGCGGCGGGGGGCCGCATGGTTGGGTTTCGCAGTCCCCAGCGTGAACGGCATCTGAGTAGCCAGGGCTACAGGCGCGCCGCGAGCCGGTGGTAGGCGGCACTCCAGCGCAACTCGTTCTCCAGCTCAGGGATACTGGTGGAGTCGTCGATGACGACGAGCTCGGTGGACAGAATCGCTGCCAGGTCGCGGAACTCCGGCGTACCCACGGCGGTGGTAAGGACAGTGTGGTGTGGTCCGCCGGCAAGGATCCAGGCCTCAGCTGAGGTAGCGAAGTCGGGCGCTGGCTCCCAAACGGCGCAGGCGACGGGGAGGTTGGGCAGGGGCTCGTCAGGTTCGACGACGGCAACCTCGTTGAGGATGAGGCGGAACCGGTCACCCATGTCGTTGATGCCGATCACGACGGCAGCTCCTGGGTCGGCGGTGAAGCGCAGTCGAACAGGGTCCTCGCGACCACCAATTCCCAGCGGGTGGACCTCGAGCGTTGGACGGGTGCTGGTGATGGTCGGGCAGACCTCGAGCATGTGCGCGCCCAGGATCTTCTCCGAGCCGGGCGTCGCCAGGTCGTAGGTGTAGTCCTCCATGAACGACGTGCCACCCGTGCAACCGGTGGACATGACCTTGGTCGCGCGCAACAGCACCGAGGTCTTCCAGTCGCCCTCGCCGCCGAACCCGTAGCCGTCCGCCATGAGGCGCTGGACCGCCAGGCCAGGAAGCTGACGTAGCCCGCCGAGATCCTCGAAGTTGGTCGTGAATGCGGTGAAACCACCCTCCGTGAGGAACTCTCGCAATCCGACCTCAATCGCGGCGCCGCAGCGCAGCGACTCGTATCGCTCACCACCGGGCCGTAGCTCAGGCGCGACGTCATAGGTGTCGAGGTACTCGGTGATCAGGTCGTCGACTGCCGAGATGCCGGCGGCTTCAACCCGCTGGGCCAGCTCGGTGACGCCGTAGGTGTTGACCGAAACGCCGAAACGGAGCTGCGCCTCCACCTTGTCACCCTCGGTGACGGCGACCTCACGCATGTTGTCGCCGAACCTGGCCACGCGCATGGTGCGCAACTCGTGTGCCCCCCGTGCAGCGCGTGCCCAGCTCGCGATCCGCTCGATGACGACAGGGTTACTCACGTGTCCCGCTACGATCTTGCGGCTCAGCCCGAGCCGGGCGCCGATGTACCCGAACTCCCGGTCACCATGAGCCGCCTGGTTCAGGTTCATGAAGTCCATGTCGATCGTGGACCACGGCAGCTGCGCGCCGGACTGTGTGTGCAGGTGCAACATCGGCTTGCGAAGTGCGTCCAGCCCGGCGATCCACATCTTTGCCGGCGAGAACGTGTGCATCCACGTGATGACGCCGACACAGTGCGGGTCGCTGTTCGCCTCGAGCACCTGGGCGTGGATGGCGGCGCCATCGGCGAGCACCGGCTTCCACACGATCGTCGCGGGCAGCACCGCAGACGCCTCAAGGCGCTCGGCGACCTGCCTCGACTGGTCGGCGACCTGACGCAGCGTCTCCTCGCCGTACAGCGTTTGGCTGCCGGTGAGGAACCAGATCTCGAGGGGATGATCAGCGATGGGAGGCATGTGGTGTCCTTGGAAGGGGGTCAGGCTCGGGGCATTGCCGACGCCCGGTCGCGGCCGAGCCGGGCGGTGATCAAACGAGCTGGATTCGGGTCGGCGCCGTCCAGCCCACCTTGAGGGCGGCCGCTCACATCACGGCGCTCTTGGCGAGGACGCGACACCTCCAACGCGTCGGACAGCTCCCGTCACCCGCTGAAGCCCTGCCTTCTGCACGGACCGACCCTCCTGGTTCTCGTAGGTGAAATCATGTTAGCGCTATCCATGCTAGTCAACCCTTCAGCGCTCCCGCGCTGAAGAGTCCTGCCGCGGCGGCATCAGGCGATTCCGCTGGTGCGCGACGGTCTGCACCCGACGTGGTGCGTTCATGGTCGAATCGGCCCTGAACGCAACTGTTCTCGCCACTGAGGGACCGCGGAACCATGGTCACTGCGCGTGCTCGGACGCCAAGCGGCCACCATCCCGGAACCAAGGACGTGCCGCGCACTACCCGAGCACCTCGACAGCAGCCCGCTCCACGGCGAGGCCGCGTTGATAGCGGTCGAGATATGCCGCAAAGCCCACCACATCGTCGGGACACGGGTGGGTCACCTGTGTGTCTGCTCCCCTGAAGACTCGCTCGTCGAGGTAGCCGGCCAGGTCGGTGTCAGCGGCGTGCCACAGGTAGGAGGCGAGGACTGCGGCCCCCCAGGCGCCTCCCTCGGATGCCGTCTCACCGATCGCCACCGGCGTCTGAAGGGCGCCCGCGAGGAAGCGTTGCGCCACGCCGGCCGTGCGGAACAGCCCACCATGGGCGGAGATCCGGTCGAGCTCGACACCCTCATCCTGAAGCACCCGCATGCCGATGCACAGCGTGCCGAAGATGCCGTAGAGCTGTGCGCGCATGAAGTTGGCAAGGGAGAGTCGGCTGTCGGGGGTACGCACGAACAGCGGTCGGCCGGCGTCCAGTCTGGCGATCGGCTCTCCCGCCAGATGGTTGTACGCCAGTAGCCCTCCGGCATCCGCATCGCCCTCGAGCGCCTCCCGAAGCAGGGTGTCGAACACAGCATCCGGTTCGACCGGTGCTCCCGCCGCAGCGGCGAAGCGCCCGAACATCCCCGCCCACGCCGCCAGCTCGCTTGCGCCGTTGTTGCAGTGCACCATTGCCACCGGATCACCAGCAGGAGTGGCGACGAGATCCAGCTCGTGGTGTACCTGTGTCAACGGCCGCTCCAACACGACCATCGCGAAGATGCTTGTTCCTGCGCTCAGGTTGCCGGTGCGAGGTGCGACCGCGTTCGTGGCAACCATGCCGGTACCGGCGTCCCCCTCCGGGGGGCAGAGCGGGACGCCAGGCCGGAGGATGCCGCTCGGGTCGAGAAGGGCGGCACCCTGCGACGTCAGTTCGCCCGCTGGCTTGCCCGCGACCAGAACCTTGGGCAGTGCCTCGGCCAGGTCCATCCCGGGCTCGTGCTCCCGCGACGAGGTCGTGGAAGCTGTGCAGCAGGTCTGCACGATAGTCGTTCGTGGCGGCATCGACAGGGAACATGCCCGACGCATCGCCGACCCCGATCACCCGGCAACCGGTCAGCTGCCAGTGGACGTAGCCGGCCAGCGTCGTCAGGAACCGTACTCGCGGCACGTGCGGCTCGTCGTCCAGCACGGCCTGGTACAGGTGGGCAATCGACCAGCGTAGGGGAAGGTTCATGCGGAACAGCTCGGACAGCTCGGATGCCGCCGGCCCTGTTGTCGTGTTCCGCCACGTGCGAAACGGAACGAGGAGCTCATCCTCTTCATCGAATGCCAGGTACCCGTGCATCATGGCCGAGATGCCCATCACGCCGATCGTCTCCAGCTTCACGCTGTGGCGACGCGCGACATCATCGACGAGATCGGCGTAGGCAGCCTGCACGCCCGACCACACGTCGTCGAGCGAGTACGACCACATCCCGCCCTCCAGTCGGTTCTCCCAGTCGTGAGAGCCGGCGCCGAGCACGGCAGCGTCCTCCCCGATCAGGCTGGCCTTGATCCGAGTAGACCCCAGCTCGATACCGAGCGCGGTGCGCCCGGCCTCGATCGCCTCAGCGCTCATCGTCGCCTCGCGCCTCCCTGCGGGGGTCGGTGGCCTGCCCGTACACGTCCTGGTAGCGCTGGTAGAGAGCGTCGATCTGGCTCTGCGGTAGCGGGATCAAGGGCCCCGCCTCCCTCGCCAGATGGACTGTGCGAGCGGCGTCTTCGCACATGACGGCCGCCTTCACCGCATCCTTCGCCGACACTCCGATCGTGAACGGCCCATGGTTCTGCATGAGCACTGCACGCGAGCGGTGGGTGCGCAACGTGTCCACGATGCCGCGTCCGATCGAGTCATCACCGATGACCGCGAATGGGCCAACCGGAATCGGCCCACCGAACTCATCTGCCATGCCGGTGATGACGCAAGGGATCTCCTCACCGCGCGCGGCCCACGCGACTGCGTACGTCGAATGCGTGTGCACGACGCCACCGACGTCAGGCATGTTCCGGTACACGTAGGCATGGGCTGCGGTGTCACTGGAAGGGCTCCGGTGGCTCCCCGGCGAGCCGGGCACGACGGTGCCATTCACGTCGCACAGAATCAGGTCCTCTGCCCTCAGGTCGTCGTAGGCCACCCCCGACGGCTTGATGACGAAGAGATCGGCACCGGGGACCCGACCCGAGACATTGCCGGCCGTCCACACCACCAGGCCGTAGCGAACCAGCTCCTGGTGCAGCTGCGCGACGTCCTCGCGAAGCGTGGCGATGACGCCGGACAGTTCCGTGTCCCACTCGTTGGCGCTCATCGCTACTCCCGCTGCCGGGAGGTGACCGCACGCTGCAGAACCACGAACACGAGAAGAATGCCCCCCGTGATGATGGTGACCATCTCCGGCTTGATGGTTCCATCGCGGGTGACGAGAACGTTCATCAAGCCCAGAACGAACGCGCCCACGACCGAACCGAGGACGTAACCCGCGCCCCCGGTGAGGAGGGTGCCACCGATCACTGTCGCAGCGATCGCGTCGAGCTCCCACCCGATCCCGGTGATGTTCTGACCGATGCCCAGGCGAGCCGTGTAGACCACCGCGGCGACCCCGGCGAGTGTTCCGCTGACGATGTACACGAACAGCTTGGTGCGGTGCACCGGAAGACCCATGAGCCGGGCGGAGCTCTCACTGCCACCGATCGCGTACACGGTGCGACCCGTACGGGTGCGATGCAGGGCGAAGAACGCTGCCACGACAACGACGACCGCGATCATCACTCCGACGGTGACGACGAGGTCGTTCACCTTCGGCCCGTCGATCACCTTGATGGGTTTGCCCAGCACCCGAATCGGGGAGTCGTTGGCGAGCCGCTGCGGCTGCGTGCTGAGCATCGACGCGAGACCCCGCCCCAAGAACATCATCGCCAGTGTGGCGATGAAGGGCTGCACGTCGAAGTACTGGATGAGCACGCCCGATATGGCGCCTATGGCCGTGCCGATGAGGATCATCACGGCGATGGCGATCCACGCATTGATGCCCGCGTTGGCGAGCATGACACCGGCCACGGACGACAGTGCAATCACCGCACCGACCGAGAGGTCGATCCCGCCGGTCAGGATCACGAAGGTCATCCCGACGGCGATGATGACGAGGTGGGCGTTGTTGATCACGAGGTTCGACATCGTGTTGAGCTGCAGGATACGGCCGTACGCGAGCTCCCCGTAGATCAGCATTGCCACGAAGAGCGCAACTGCCGCCAGGGTCGGCAGCATCGACGGGTTGGCGCGCAGCGAGCTCGAGAATCGCTTCACGCGTGTCGGGAGCCCGTGTTCGGAGCCGTGTGCAGTCATGGTGCTCACGCCGAGGCTCCTTCCTTCTGCGCAACCGGGTGTTCGGCTGCCGAAGGCGGCGGGATGGGCCTTCCCCTTCGTCCGAACAGTGAACGAACCCGCTGAGACTGGACGAGACACAGCGCGACGATCACGACCGCCTTGAACGCGGGCGTGGCCGAAGCGGGGATCCCGAGGAAGACGATCGTCTTGTCCAGGGTCGCGATGAGGATCGACCCCATCACGGCTCCACCGATGTAGAACTTGCCGCCAGCGAGGGAGGTACCTCCGATCACGACGGCGAGGATTGCATCCAGCTCCATCTGGTAGCCGGTGCGGGAGACGTCGACGGTCATGACACTGCCCACAGCGAAGATGCCCGCGATGCCGGCGAGCAGACCGCTCAACATGTAGACCGTCATCAGGATTCCTACCGGCCTGATCCCCGCCATGCGGCTCGCCTTCGGGTTCACGCCGATGGACTCGATCATCAGGCCGAACGCAGATCGCCGCACGACGAACGCGATCACGCCGACAATCGCCAGGGCGATGACGAAGACGACCGGGATGCCGACGACGTAACCGTTGGTCAGCCACTGGAACGGCTCGTTGTGCGCATTGGTGTTCTGGCCCGAGGTGATCACCTTCGCGATGCCTCGCCCGGCCAGCATCATGATCAGGGTGCTGATGAACGGCTGCAGCCCGAGCGCGGTGATCAGTAGACCGTTGACGACGCCGATCAGGGTACTGACCACCAGAGCGATCGCGACTGCGGTGGCTGCGGCGCCAGCCGACCCCGAGGAGTCGATGTTCTTGAGGAACTCCATCGAAACGGCTCCCGAGACGACCATGGTCGATCCGACCGAGAGGTCGATGCCGCGGGTGGCGATCACGAGCGCCATGCCCACCGCGATCATGATGATGGGCGCGCTGGCCCGCAGGATGTCGATGAGGTTGCCGACCAGATTGCCGTTCTGGGCATTGACCGAGATGCGAAGATACGTCGGGTCGGCGATCACGTTGATACCGAGCAGAACGACGATGGCCACGAGCGGCCAGAACCACGACGTCCGCACCAGCGCGGTGACACGGTCGGCGACCGTGTTCGGGGTGGTCATTCCTGTGCCTCGACCGTCTGGTGGTCGCTGGCCTGACCCTCAGCGGCGATGATGTCGACGATCGTCTGCGTGGTCACGTCCGGACCGACGATGATCTCGTCGATCTTGCGGTGGTCCTTCATGACGACGACGCGGCCGCTCAGCCTGACCACTTCCTCGAGCTCGGAGGAGATGAAGACCACGGACGTCCCGCCCTCGGCAAGCTGCACGACTGCCTCTTGGATCTCCGCCTTCGCCCCGACGTCGATACCTCGCGTCGGCTCGTCGAGGATGAGGAGCTCAGGACCTGTGGCGAGCCAGCGCCCGAGGAGAACCTTCTGCTGGTTTCCGCCGGAAAGGTCCTTGATCGGGCGGTGGGGGTCTGCTGGTCTGATGCCGAGCTCGGAGATGTACTTGTCGACGATCGCGTCCTTCTCGCGCTTGGAGAGGGGCCGCGCCCAGCCCCGGCGCGCCTGCACGGCCAGCACGAGGTTCTCCCGGACCGTGAGGTCTCCGACGGCGCCTTCGTCGCGACGGTTCTCGGTGGAGAAGGCGATGCGGTTGCTCAGTGCCGATACCGGAGAGTGCAACGGAGACCTTCCTGCCATGCATGCGTCACGTCCCCTGTGTCGGGCTTGTCCGCGCCGTACAGCAGTCGCGCAAGCTCGGTCCGGCCGGAACCGAGGAGCCCCGCGAATCCCAGTACCTCGCCCTTGTTCACCACCAGGTCAGTGGGCTCCACCTTCCCCCTGCGCCCGAGGCCCGTTGCTTCGAGAAGCACCTCGGCCTGCCCGGCCGCCTCCAACGAAGTCGCCGCCCGGCTGATCGAGGCGAACACGGCGAGCTCCTTGCCGATCATGAGGGAGATCAACTTCGGCCGATCCAGCTCCCGGGTGAGGTACTCGCCCACGTAGGCCCCGTTGCGCAGCACCGTGATCCGGTCGCTGATGGCATACACCTGGTCCAGGAAGTGGGTGACGAACAGGATCGCCACGCCCCTGTCGCGAAGGCCGCGCAGCACCTCGAAGAGGTTCTCGACCTCCGCCGTGTCCAGGCTCGACGTCGGCTCATCAAGGATGAGGACCTTGGCGTCGATCACCATCGCCCGGCTGATGGCGACGAGCTGCTGCATGGCGATCGACACCGACGCCAGCGGTTGGTGTGAGTCGAGGTGCCCAAGGCCCATGCCCCGAAGCGCCTTGTTCGCGGCCGCGTGTGTCGCCCGCCAGTTGATGCCGAAGGCGCCCCGCACCTCGTGACCGAGCATGAGGTTCTCGCCGATGTTGAGATTGGTGCAGAGATTGACTTCTTGGTAGACCGTGGAGATCCCAGCGCGTTGGGCATCGGCGGTGCCGTTGAACCTTCGCTCCTCGCCCATCACCGTTATCGAGCCGGCGTCAATGCTGTAGACCCCGGTCAGGGCCTTGATCAGCGTCGACTTTCCTGCGCCGTTCTCACCCATCAAGGTGTGCACCTCGCCGGGGAACAGGCGGAAGTCCACCTCGTCCAGGGCCTTGACGCCCGGGAAGGAGATGGAGATGCGCTTCATCTCGACGACAGGCATCGTTGCGCTCATTGGACCTCCTCGAGTCTCAGCGGACGAACGGCACCCGGTGCGAGGCGGCCGTACCCGCGCCTCGCACCGGGATCGTGCATCGAGCGATCAGTACTGTCGCTCGGGCAGGGCCGTCTTCGCCGATTCGGGGGAGTCGAACACCGCGCTCGGAACGATGATGTACGGCTCGTTGGATCCGCCCTCGAGGGCCTTCTTGACGGCGGTCAGCGCCGTGTCACCAAAGAGTGGGTTGTACTCCGCCACGAAGCTGAGGTCGCCCGCGGCCAGCGCCTCGAGAGCAGGCTTCGTGCCGTCGATCGTGGCGATCTTCACGTCCTTGCCCGGAACCAGGCCGGCCTCCTTGACAGCCTGCACCGCACCCAGGCCCATCTCGTCGTTCTGGGCGAAGACGAGCTGGATGTCGTTCTTGTTGGCCTTCAGCACGGTCTCGAAGACGCTCTTGGCCTCCTCGGTGGACCAGTTGGCGGTCTGGGCCCCGACCTTCTTCATGGCCGGGACTGAACCGACGACGTTGTCCCAGCCCTTGTTGCGCTCGTTGACCACGCCGACGCCGGCAGGCCCTTCGAGGATGAAGTAGTTCCCGCCATCAGGGAGCGCCGAGACAGCCCACTTCGCCACGGACTCGGCAACCAGGACGTTGTCCGGTGCGATCCGCGTCGAGTACAGCTTGGGGTCCTCCGGCTCGATACCTCGGTCGATCAGCAGGACGGGGATCTCAGCCTCCTGCGCACGCTTGAGCGAGTCCTCCCAGCCGGTGGCCTCCGTCGCCGACAGCAGGATCACGTCGACCTCCTCGTCGACGAAGGACGTGAACGCGTCGATCTGCGACTTCTGATCCAGGTTCGCTGCGGGCGCGTACTTCAGGTTGAAGCCTGCGTCGGCCGTGAAGGTGTCTTGAATGTTCTTCTCGTTGGCGGCGCGCCAGTTGCCCTCGGGGCCGACCGCGACGAACCCAACATCCACCATCTTGCTCTCGCTGCCGCCACTGCTGGAGGGCGTGTCGCCGGGATCGTCGCCGCTGCCGCAGGCGGAAACGCCGAGAAGCAGCACAGTTGCCACGGCGGTGCCGAGCAAGCCGAAGCCACGCTTGGATGTTGCCATTTCATCTCCTCATTGAGACCCCTTCGGCGTGATCGTCGAAGAGAGCGTCGCCCCGGGCAGATACCTCGGGCGTGGACCCAGTGTGCGCGCTAACATTGTCCACGGCAAGCCTGCGCCCCTCACCCGTTACGGATTCGTTACCCGTCGTGCGCACGATCCCCATGTGCCGGTGGAGGGAAGGCCCGCGACGGTCAGGAACGACGAACCAGCTGGTGCACGCGAATCCACTCGTGTCCCGGAAGCGCGGCTCGCAGGACGTGTCGGGCAGCGATACCTGGCTCGGACCCGGACAGGGGCAGCCCTAGGTCAGATCGGCGCGCGATGCCTGACCCCGTGGTGGGCTCGTGGACTCACGGACCACGAGGAGCGGCGCGAGCCTGTCGTGTTCTGCCACCTGCACCTCGTCGGTGGTGGAGATGAGGAGGGAAACCGCTAACGTTCCGAGCGCAGCGAAGTCCTGACGCACGGTGGTCAGCGGCGGCAGGAAATGGCGGGCGTCCGGGAGGTCGTCGAATCCCACCACACTGAGGTCGTCAGGAACACGGAGCCCCCGCTCGGCAAGTCCGTGGATGAGGCCGAGCGCCATCTGGTCGTTCGCCGCAAAGACAGCGGTGGCCTGACCGAAGTCGTGACTCCTGCCGAACTCGTACCCGGAGTCCGACGTCCAGTCACCGAGGAGGGGCGGCGTCGTTGCGAGCCCCGCGTTCTCGACCGCTTCGCGCCAGCCTTCCATCCGCCCGTGCGCGTCGAACCAGTCCTGAGGACCTGCCAAGTGCACGATGGACTTGTGCCCCAGCTCGATGAGATGGGTGACGGCCAGGACGGCACCCTTGTGCTGGTCGATCCCCACCGTGTGCATGGCGGCCTCGGGTTCAGCCTTGACGGCGACGGTCGGTAGACCGGTGACCTTCTGACGCAGGACCCGCAACGACGAGGCGCGCGGCGCGATGACACAGAGTGCATCGATGCCTTGGGTGACGAGGTCGCTCACCCCGCCGTCGATGAAGGAGTCGTCGTCGTCGGAGATCGAGTAGGAGCTGATCGCATAACCGGCTGCGCGGGCTGCATGCTCGAGCGCCCGCAGGGTGCTGTTCGGTCCGTACTGCACTGCCGAGTCCACGATGACGCCGATGCGCATCGCCCGCTTGGTGGCGAGGGCTCGCGCGATCGAGCTGCGCGTGTAGTTCATCTCTTCGATCGCACGAAGCACGCGTTGCCTGGTTGAGTCGCGAATGTTCGGATGGCCATTGAGCACTCGCGACACCGTCATGTGGGACACGCCAGCCTGCTTGGCCACGTCGTAGATGTTGGGCCTGGACGCACTCCCGGCTTCGCCCTTCACATCGGACGCTCCCTTCCTGGTCGACTGTCACCGATCGTCGACCCCAGCCGTTCCAGGCTCCGGCACCCTGCCCGACAGGTTCGGGTTTGCCCCAGACTCTCATTCGTATGCTAGCCGGTGGACGAAGTCAGCCGTCGCACCCCAACTGGCAGTCCAGGCGTGGTCCTGCTCGGCGCCACTGCGCCGCTCAAGGATCTCCTACGGAGCTGGACCGGGCCGCCCGGCTCGAGCGAACAGACGCCGTCTGGCACCGCGACCCACCGGCACGGTGACCGCAGTGAACGCACGGATGGTGAGCAACACCCAACACCGGGTGGGCAGCCGCAGGGAGAGCCTCCCGCCGAACACCTGGACCGAGTCCGGCCAGACACCGGCCCTGCCAACAATCGTCAAGCGGCCGCGAGTCACCGCGGCGGCAGAAGTCGTTGTTCGCTGCCGCGCCGGGACGCCGACGGGGCGTTGTCAGCATCAGCCGACAGACGTTCGCCGATGGTGGGCCCGTCACCGCGACCGGCCGGCCAGGGACGGAGTTTCCCGGTGGCCGCGACTGGCGCACGACGAAGCGACCGCCGCCTCCCTGCCGGTGACCACGCATGCAGGCGCGAGTTTGCCGAGCGAGCCCCGGGGTAGAACTTCATCGGCGCACCACTGCGGTGGCCCGGTTGAAGGGATCCTCATGACCATCGAAGGAACTGCGACCAGTCGCCTCGACCATGACCTCGACGACCTGCGCGCCGCTCTGCGGCGAGTGAGCTTCCCCGCATGGCAGGACGACATCCTCGCCGTCCTCGTCGTCGGTCGTTCCCCCTCACGGCTGCTCTGGCGCGCCGGCTGCCTCTCGCGCGACCGGCTGTACCGCTCCGCCGACGAGGTGTGCGCGGACCTCGCGGCCCGCCCGGGCGCCCGTCGCGGGTAGCACCCGCCCAACCCCGGAAGGGGAGGGGTCACTGCGCATCTCGACGTCGTACCCGGACGTCGGCATGGTGCCCGACCAGCCTGTCGGTGGCGGGGCCGACGAGGTACGTGCTCACGCCGCCACCCGAGGACCTGGCCGATGGGCGGTCAGAGCAACCCGAGCTGCTCGGCACGGGAGATCGCCTCGTTCCGCTCGGTGACCCCGAGCTTCCGGTAGATGCTGCCCAGCTGGGTCTTGACCGTGTTCACCGAGACGAACAGCTCCGCGGCGATCTCCTGGTTCTTCATCCGGCTGGGGAGGTGAGCCAGCACCGCCAGCTCTCGCCCGGTCAGCGGCTCGGTCAGCGTCGGTTGTCCTCGCAGCTCGGGCTCGAGACGACGAGCGACGTTCCAGAGCGTCTCACTGCCCAGCCAGGGCGCGCTGATCACCCCCCGTCGCACGGCACGCAGCGCTGCGGGGACCTCCAGGAAGAGCCAGCGCAACCGGTCCCCGGTGGCCAGCGCGACCGCCTCGGTCAACGCCTCAACCGCGCGCTCGTCACCCTCGGCTCCCAGTACGGTGAACTCCCGCAGCAGGCGTCGCACGCCGGTGCGCAGATCGTCCGGCGGTACCTGCCACGCGTCGAGGACGCGCCTCGCGGTCGTGAGGTCACCCCTCGCGACCGCCAGGTCGATGTGGGCCGGCGCGAGCTGCTGGACGTCCTCCCCATCCACCAGCAGGGCGGACGCGCGGGCGTGGTCGCGGGTGCCGATCAACAACCGGATGCGCAGTGCCCTACGAGTCACACGCAGGACGGGGGCCTCCGCGCCCGCGGCCTCACGGGAACGCAGTCGGTTGAGCGCCTCGACGGGGCCCTTGGTGGCCGCCAGGAGGCGCGCCTCGAGCGCCTCGTACAGGTCGAAGGAGCTCCCCGTGGCGGTCCGCCCGCGCATGCTCCGGCGAGCATCGCCCAGACAACTTGCCGCGGCGGCGAGCTCGACGCGGTCCAGGTGCACCAGGGCGAGTGCGAGGTCGGCGTGCGTCGAGGCGTGGTGTCGGGCGACGCCGAACGACCGGGCCTCCTCCAGGGCCGAGCGAGCCAGGCCCACCGCCTCGCCGGCGTGGCCCTGGTACGCACGCACCAGCGCCAGCGAGCCCAGCACGTAGACCTGCCAGACCGGGTAGCTCATCCCGGGCAGCGTGCGGACCCGCTCCAAAGCCGCCGCGGCGCGTGCGAGGTCCCCGGCGAAGAAGTGCGCCAGGGCGGCCGTGTACTCCCCCATGGTCTCGACCGAGTCCAGGCCTCCGATGCCCAGGAAGTCCACCACGTCGTCCGGTCGCAACCGTGGCACGGCCTCACGGACCTCGTCGGTGAGTCGCAGCACGGTCTGGGGAGGCATGTCACGGAACACCAACAACGAGTACAGGACGTTCGCGGCGGTGCGCTCGCCGAGGGTGACGTTGGCCTGCCGGCAGATCCTCCGGTAGGTCTCGGTGGCGGCGGCCGCGTCGTCCGTGGCCAGCTGCGCGGCCAGGAGACTGACGTCCACGGCAACCGCGCTGACGGGTCCGTCGGGCCCGATGGCCGACAGCCACCGCGTCAGGATGGCCGCCTCTCCACGTTCGAACAGGCGGTGCCCCACGGTCGAGATGACCCGGAACGCCTCCTGCGCGTCACCGGCATCCAGCAGGTGGCCGACCGCCTCCTCCTCCCGCCGGTGCCGGAGCAACCAGCGCGCTGCCCGCTGGTGCAGCTCGTCGACCGACCCAGGCTCCTCCAGCCTCAGCCGGTAGGACAGCACCTCGGAGAAGAGGTGGTGGTAGCGGAACGTCTCGCCAGACTCGTCGAGTGGGACGAGGAACATCGACCGCCGGTACAGCTCGACCAGCATGGCGCGCGCGTTGGCCATGCCGGTGACCGCGTCGCACAGGTCGGCCGACAGGTGGTCCAGCACCGACGTCTGCAGCAGGAACCGGCGCACCTCCGGTTCTTGCCTCTCGATCACCTCGTCCAGCAGGTACTCGGCGACGAGGTGGTCACTGCCCGCGAAGGACTCGACGAACCGTGCCGGATCCGAGCTGGTGCGCAGCGAGATGGCGGCCAGCTGCAGCCCGACCGCCCACCCGTCCGTGCGGTCGACGAGGGTCGCCACCAGCTCGTCGCCAAGCTCACGCTGCGCGACGGCTTCCACCAGGACGCGGGCGTCGTCCAGCCGGAACGCGAGGTCCGCCCCGCGGATCTCCTCGACCCGGTCGTCCAGGCGCAGGCCGTGCAGCGACCAGGGCAGGTCCCGTCGGGTCATCACGACGGCCCGTGTGCTGGGCGGGAGCTCGGTGACGAGACGCCCCAGGTCGTGGATCACCGAGGAGCTCGTCAGCACGTGGACGTCGTCGAAGACGAGCACGACGTCCTCGGTGAGGGTCGCCAGGGTGCGCAGCAGGACCTCGATCACCGCCTCGCTGGGCTGCGTGCCGCGCGTTCCCACGAGGTCGTCGAGCTCACGGTGGTGGTGCGGCGTGACCGAGCGAACCATCTCGACGAGGTCGGCCGCGAAGACCGCGGGGTCGTCGTGCCGCCTGGTGAGCGCGAGTGCGGCCACCCCCAGGTTCCGGCGGGTGGCGTACCAGTGCCGCACGAGCACCGACTTGCCCGAGCCCGCAGAGGCCACCAGCAGTCCCACCCCACCCGGTGCCATCGCGTCCAGGCGGCCCTCGAGGCCACGACGGGTGACGACCCGGCGCGGCAGCTGGTGACGCGTGGGTGACGTTGTCTCCGGCTGAGACGGCATCTGTGCATGATGGCACCGGGGCGGGACAAGTGCCGACTTGTGCCGCCCGACCGGATCGGCGTGGCGTCGACCGCTCAGGGATCTGCGACCACGGGCGCGTCGACCCGATGGACGTCGACGATCTCGAGGTGCAGGTCCTGGACCCGGTTGAGCAGTCCGTGGAGCGCTGCCTGGTCGACGACGTCGCCGACCAGCCGGCTGCGGCCCCGGGCCACCTCCGCGATCTCGAACCCTTCGAGGGCCTGGACCACCAAGGGGCCGACCGCGCTGTCAACGGTGATCTCGTAGCGAGCCATATCAATCCCTTCGCCGCCCCGGGCGGATGCAGCGCGGCCGCCCTCGACTGACTCAGGGCGCTGCCGTGCCTGCACATCTCACGCTAGGAGCGCTCCCGCAACACGTGCATCACCCACCTGGAATGACTGTCCACGGAGTGCGCGGCCGACGACGCGCGCAGGGTCACCACTTCATTCCCTGAGGGTGATGAGCGGATGGCTGCTCGGCTGGAAGGTGTGAGTACGCGCGACCAGAAGGAGTCAGTCATGAGGCGTTCGAGCTGGACCCGGCTCGCGCCGGTCGCCATCGCATCCGTGCTGCTGGCCGGGTGCGGCGTCGACCCGGCCAGCCAGGACCTCTGCGCGCGCTACGCCGACCTGACGGCGGCTGTGGGGGACCTTCGCGCCGCGCCGGAGCTCGACACGACCGACGCGGCCGCACTCCAGAAGCAGGTGGACGCGATGCGTCTGCAGGCCGACAAGGTGCGCGACACGCTCGACCAGGTCCAGCGCGTGTCGGAGGGCCGTCTCGACACGGCCATCGCGAACGCCCGGCTGAGGGTCGACGAGATGCGGGAGACGCTCACCGTGGCCCGCTACGACGCGGCCGAGACGCTCGGCCCGAAGATCACCGAGGCGCAGGACAACCTCCGTGCGGCGTACGCCCCACTGGCCGCTGCCCTCGACACGCAGTGCACGTCATGAACGACCCCACCACCGCACGGAAGGAGACGCCATGAGCGTCAGCTTCGTCCTCGAGGCCCTCGTCGTCGTCGGCGCCATCGTCATGGGCACCCGGGCCGGTGGAGTGGGTGTCGGGCTGTGGGGTGGGCTCGGCACGTTCGTCCTGGTCTTCATCTTCGGAGAGGCACCCGGTGAGCCGCCGGCCGCCGCCGTCGCGATCATCCTCGCGGTCGTCACGACCGCGGCCCTCATGCAGGCCGCCGGCGGCATCGACTGGATGGTGGCGATGGCCGCGCGGATCATCGAGAAGCGCCCGAAGCAGATCACCCTCATCGCGCCGCTGACGGCGTTCCTCTTCTGCATCGGCTCAGGGACCGGCAACATCATCTATCCCCTGCTGCCGGTCATCTACGACGTGTCGTACAAGAACCGCATCCGGCCCTCGCGGCCCCTGACGGTGACCGTCGTCCAGTCCGGCATCGCGCTGGCCGCGTCCCCCGTCTCGGCGGCCATGGCCGCGATGCTCACGCTCACCGATGTGGCCCCCTACGACCTCGGCCTGGGCCAGATCCTCGCGATCACCCTGCCGGCGTGCGTCATCGGCATCGTCGTGACCTCCCTCGTGGTCAACCGGATGTGGAAGGACCTCGACGAGGACCCCGAGGTGCAGGCGAAGATCGCCTCCGGGGAGCTGGCCCCGCCCGAGGCGGCCGCTGCGGACGGCGAGTCGGCCGCCTCGAAGCTCACCTACACGACCCGGGGCCGCAACTCGGCCCTTGCGTTCCTGCTGGGTGTCGTCGCGATCGTCATCTTCGGGCTCTTTCCCGACCTGCGGCCCTCGTGGGAGGTCGACGGCGAGACCGTGTCGGTCGACATGACCAGCACCATCGTGCTCCTCATGTTCGTGGTCGGCGTGATCATCCTCTTCCTCGGCCGCCCCGACGTGCAGACGGTTCCGGACCAGTCGGTCTTCAAGGCCGGCATGATCTCGGCGATCGCCCTGTTCGGGATCGCGTGGTTGACTGCCACCTTCATCGACGCGCACGAGGAGTACATCATCAGCACCATCGGGGAGTGGGTCACCAGCTGGGAGTTCATCTTCGCCCTCGCGGTGTTCCTCGTCGCGGCCCTGACCACGAGCCAGTCGACGGCAACCAGGACCATCGTCCCGATCGGCCTGGCCGCGGGCCTCCCGGCCGGCGTCGTGACGGGCATGTGGGCCGGAGCGCTCGGCGGCGTGTACACGCTCCCGGCCAACGGCACCCAGATCGCCGCGGCCAACTTCGACGCCACCGGCACCACCAAGCTGGGGACGAAGCTGCTCGACCACAGCTTCTTCGTCCCGATGCTCGTGCTCTCGGTGACCACGGTCGCGGTCGGCGCCCTCATCGGCGGACTCTTCTTCTGACGCCCACCTGAACCGCCTCCACGACACGAGGAAGGACCGCACCCATGCAGGTTCACGAGATCACCGGGAAGGCCCGCGCTCTCATGCCCGGCATCATCAGTGACCTGGAGGAGCTGGTGGCGATCCCCTCGATCGCCTTCCCCGGCTACCCCGAGGAGCCCGTGCACCGGATGGCCGAGCGGACCCTCAAGCTCTTCCAGGAAGCCGGGTTCACCAACGCGCGGCTGATGGAGGTGCCCACCGGGTTCCCGCCGATCTACGGGGAGATCGAGGGGCCGGAAGGTTCCCCCGTCGTCATTCTCTACGCCCACTACGACGTGCAGCCCGCGCCGCCGGAGCAGGGCTGGTCCACGGACCCGTGGGTCGCGACCCACAAGGACGGACGGATCTTCGGGCGGGGCGCCGCCGACGACAAGGGCGGGCTGGTGGCCCACCTGGGCACCCTGCGGGTGTTCGACGGCACTCCGCCGTGCACGGTCAAGCTGGTGCTCGAGGGGATGGAGGAGACCGAGAGCAACCTCGAGGCCTTCGTCGAGGCCCACCCGGAGCTCTTCGAGTGCGACGTCTTCATCGTGTGCGACATGGGCAACCTGACGGTCGGCGAGCCGGTGCTCACCACCGCCCTGCGTGGCGACGTGGCCTGCGTCGTCACCGTGCGCACCCTGGAGCACCCCTTGCACTCCGGCGTCTTCGGCGGCCCGGTGCCCGACGCGATGATGGCCCTCGCCAGGCTGCTGGCGACCCTGCACGACGAGAACGGTGACGTCGCCGTGGCCGGGGCCACGACCGGTCAGTGGGCCGGTGCCGACATGACGCCTGAGGACCTGCGGGCCAGCGCCGACGTGGCCGAGGGCGTCGAGCTGGTGGGCACCGGCACGGTCGCCGACCGGCTGTGGGCCCACCCCTCGATCAGCGCGATCGGCGTCGACATGACCCGCATCGCGGGGTCCTCGAACGTGCTCATCCCCGAGGCCAAGGCCAAGATCTCCATGCGGATCGCCCCCGGCACCGACCCGAAGGCAGAGCTGGACGCCCTCGTCGCCCACCTCGAGTCACACGCGCCCTGGGGTGCGCAGGTGAGCGTGCAGCGCACGAAGGAGGCTCCACCGTTCCGCTGCGAGACCTCGGGGCCGGGCTACGACGCAGCCCGTAGGGCCCTGGAGCAGGCGTTCGGCAGGCCTGTGGGAGAGGCGGGTTCGGGCGGATCGATCCCCCTGCTGCGAACGCTGCAGCAGGTCTCGCCGAAGTCCGAGTTCATCCTCTGGGGGCCCGAGGACACCGCACTCGCGCGGATCCACGCGTCCGACGAGAGCGTGGACCCCAGCGAGATCGAGAAGCTCGTCGTCGCCCAGGCACTGTTGCTGCAGCTGCTGGCCGAGCCGCGGTGACGGGCGGGGGCCGATGACCGACACGCCGGTCGCGACGGCGAGGGCCGGCGGGGTCCTCGCTGCCACCTGCCTGTCCACGCTCGTCGTCAACGCCAACACGTCGGCGGTCAGCATCCTGCTCCCCGCCATCAGCGCCGACACGGGGACGTCGGTCGACACCCTGCAGTGGGCGGTCACCGGGTACTCACTGGTCGGGGCCGCGGTGATCGTGACCGCGGGCTCGCTCGGCGACGTCTTCGGCCGGCGCCGGGTCTTCCAGCTCGGGCTGGCCCTCTTCGTCGTGTCCTGCGTCCTCATCGGACTGTCGAGCTCGGGCGGTGCCGTCATCGCGGGCCGGTTCATCCAGGGCGCCGCAGGATCGACCATCCTGGCCTGCGGGCTCAGCCTGCTGACCGTGGCCAACTCCGGGGAGGAACAGCTGCGCGCGGTCTCTCTCTGGGGAGCCGCAGCAGCGGTCGGCGCCGCGGCCGGTCCGCTGATCGGTGGGGTGCTGGTCGACCTCACCGGCTGGCAGGGGCTGTTCTGGATCGACGCCGTCGTCGGGCTGGTCTGCATGGTCATCACCAAGCGCAGCGTGGAGGAGTCGAGGGACCCGAACCGGTCGCGCTCGATCGACTACACCGGCAGCCTCCTCATCGCCCTGACCCTGGGCCCGCTCATCCTCGCCCTCAGCAAGGGCAGCGCCTGGGGCTGGGCCTCCGCCGCGACGATCGGCTGCCTGGTCGTGGCCGTCCTCGCCGCCATCGCGTTCGTCATGGTCGAGAAGCGCGTCACCGTTCCGCTCCTCGACCTGGCCCTGCTGCGAAACCGGGTGCTCGTGGGCTCCACGGTCGCGATCCTCATCGGTGCCGGCACGATCAACGCGCTGATGTACGTGCTGAGCCTGTGGTTCCAGGACCCGAGCTCGCTCGGGTTCACCCCCCTGCAGGCGGGGCTCGCCACCCTGCCGGCCACCGTCGGCCTCGTCGTGGTGGCTCCGCTCGTTCCGAAGCTCGCGTCTCGGCTGGGGGCCCGACAGGTGGTGGGTCTGGGGTTCGCGATCACTGCGGCCGGGTTCGCGGTCATCGGGCTCGCCGACGCGGACTGGCTCTACCGTGCCTTCGTCATCCCTCTGGTTGCGATCGCCGTGGGGATGGGGATGTCCAACGGTCCGGCGTCGTCGGCCTCGACCGCCTGCGTCCCCGTCGAGCAGGTGGGGTCTGCATCCGGCGTGTCCAACATGGCGCGCTACGTGGGCGCCGCGGTGGCGACCGCACTCGCCGCGACCATCTACAGCTCGGTCACCGCAGCGCGGACCGCAGACGGCGTCCCCACCGGAGAGGCGCTCACCGCCGGGCTGTCCGCCACGGCCTGGATGATGACAGTCTTCAGCCTGGCGGGGGTCGCGATGGCCGTCGTCATGGGCCGCCAGGCCCGCAGTGCGAGCGGCACCCTGGAGGACGCAGCGGCGGCGGCCTCCGCACACACCCACACCATCCCCACGTCGGCGACCCGCTCGTCACCGAGCTCATGACACCGGACAGGAAGATCCCATGCACCTGAACCTTCGGCACCTCCACCACTTCGGACGTCGACCCGTCGCGCTGGGGGTGACCGGCATCGTGCTCCTGGCCCTGACCGGGTGCAGCGGCGATCCGCAGGACACCTCGCTCAAGGCGGCGCAGGCGCAGGTGACGGCCAAGGAGAAGGCCCTGACCGAGGCGCAGGCCGCCGAGACGGCAGCCGCGACCGAGTTCTGCACCGCGAGCACGACCTACGTCACGGCCATCGACCGCTACGGCGACGTCCTCAACGCCACCGCCCCCACCGTGGGTGACGTCAAGGAGGCCGGGAGCGACCTCGCGCAGCCGGCGGAGGACGCCCAGAAGGCGGCGGGAGCGGTCGCCGACACCCGCGAAGGCGTCGCCACGGCGGAGCAGGAGCTCGCAGACGCGCAGGCCGCGCTCGCGGCGGCGCAGGCCTCGGCATCCGGCACGACGCCATCGGCGGCCCCCTCGAGCACGAGCCCCAGCCCGTCGCCGACGCCGGCCGGCGTCACGCGCGTGCAGGAGGCAGAGGCCGAGCTCACGGCCTCACAGGCGGGCCTCACCGACCAGACCCCCTTGGCGCAGGCGGCCGAGCAGTTCAACGCCGCTGCCGTGGCCCTGGAGATGGCCTGGCTGCAGCTCATCGGGGACAGCGGGTGCCTCACCGACACCCAGCAGGACACGGCGGCCAAGGCCGTGAGCTCGTACACGAAGACCCTGCAGCAGGCCCTCGCCGACGCCGGCTACTACGACGCGAAGGTCGACGGCGTCTACGGACCCAAGACGGTGGCGGCGGTCGAGGCCCTGCAGAAGGCCAACGGCCTGCCGCAGACCGGAACCCTGGACAAGGCGACCGAGAAGGCGCTGCGCTCCGAGCTCGCGGCCAAGGGGGGTGCAGCGGCCCAGGAGGAGACGGCATCCACCGCGGCGGTGCAGCAGACCCTCAAGCTCGCCGGCTACTGGGACGGTCCGGTCGACGGCGTGTGGACCGACGAGCTCACCGACGCCCTCGAGAAGCTGCAGAAGGACCTCGGGGTGAAGGTCACCGGCACGGTCGACGCGGCCACGATCGCGGCGCTCGAGAAGGCCATCGCCGAGGCAGGTGCCACCCCCACGTCCAGCCCGTCGGTCTCCACCAGCCCGGAGCCAACGGCGAGCTGACCAGCCCCGGGCGCGGTGGAGCGGGCCGCTGCGGCGGCTCCCCGTGGCCGCGCAGCCGCGCGGCCGCGCCCTAGGGCGACAGCACCCACGAGTGTGCCGGGACCTGCAGACCCCCGACGGCCGCGGCCTCGTCCGAGAGGTTGAGCGCCAGCGAGGCGTGCTCCCCGCCCGCCCCGGTGGCGGTCAGCAGCACCGCCTCGTTGCTCAGCTCCGACGCGGTGACCCTCGCGCGGGCGAGCCACGGGTGCCTGCGCCGGAACGAGATGACCTCCTGGTACCGGTGGAAGACGCCGGTGTGCGGCCAGTCGGTCGGCGAGCGCGGGAACTCCGGGCGCACCGCGTCGTCCCCGCCCTCCCGGTCCTCCTTGGTGCCAGTCAGCCCGCGCTCGTCACCGGCGTACACGACCGGGGTGCCAGCGACGAAGAACAGGACGGCGACTGCGTGCGAGAGGTGACGCGGGTCGCTGATCGCCGATGCCACGCGCGTCACGTCGTGGTTGCCGAGGAAGGTGAGGGGCAGGAACGCGGCGGCGAACTCGTCGTGCCGCTGGAGGGACCAGGCGAGCTCGAACCAGTTGCGCTCCTCGATGGAGCTGCGGATCGCCTTCCACAGCTCGTACTGGGTGAGCGAGTCCAGGCCGGACTCCTCGACGTACTCGACGTAGTTGCCGTGGATGACCTCCCCCACGAACCAGGCGTGGGGGTAGCGCTCCCGCAACGGCCCGATGGTGGTGCGCCAGAACGCCGCCGGCACCGCGTAGGCGGCGTCGAGCCGCCATCCGTCGACGCCGCGCTGCAGCCAGTGCGCCATGACCTCGCTGACCGCGGCGGCGACGTCCGGGTTGTCGTGGTTGAGCACGACCAGGCTCTCGTGGCCCTCGAACACCTGCACCTCGAGGCCGTCGACGGTGCGGGCGCCGGGGCCGGTGGCGAACCTCGCGGCGGCGGCCGAGCCCGGACCGGCCGCGACGGCCTCGCGCCACCAGGGGTGCGACCGGCCGACGTGGTTGAACACCCCGTCCAGGATGACTCGGATGCCGCGCTCCCGGCAGGCGGCGAACAGGGCGTCCGCGTCGGCGTCGTCCCCGAGCCGTGGGTCGACGCGCCGGTGGTCGACGGTGTCGTAGCCGTGCGACTCGGAGTCGAAGATCGGCCCCAGGAGCACACCGTTGCACCCCAGGGCGAGCAGGTCGTCGAGCCAGGCGGTCAGCCGTGACAGCTCGTGGGAGGCCTCACCACGGGGGTTGGCCGTCGTGTCCGCCCCGACGAAGCCCAACGGGTAGACGTGCCACCAGATCGCCGTGTCGGCCCACGACGGGCCCTCGCTCATGCCTGCTGCTCGATCGCGTCGAGGTTCTCGATCAGACCACTGAGCAGGTGGTGCAGCTGCACGAACTCGTCGGTCGTCATGCCGATCGACCGGGCGACCTCGCGCGGCACCCCGGCGACGTCGTCACGCAGCCGCTCCCCTTCCGGGGTCGGGGTCACGACGACCCGCCGCTCGTCGTGCGCGTCGCGCCGCCGCTCGACCCGGCCCGCGGCCTCGAGCCGCTTGACCAGGGGAGTGAGCGTGCCGGAGTCCAGCCGCAGCCTGCGGCCGAGGTCCCCGACCGAGAGAGGGCCGTCCGTCCACAGGGCCAGCATGACCAGGTACTGCGGGTAGGTCAGGCCGACATCGGCGAGGACGTCGGCATAGCGGCGGGTCACGGCCCGCGTCGCGGCGTAGAGGGGGAAGCAGATCTGGCGATCCAGGTCCAGCATCGGCTCGCTCGCGCTCATGCCGTCGACGATACCAGTTACAACTTGCACAACTTGATTGTGAACAATACAATCGTGCACATGACTCCTCTCTACACCGCCACTGCCGTCGCGACCGGGGACGGCCGCAACGGCCACGTCCAGACCTTCGACGGCACCATCGACGCCCCCGTCCGCACCCCCAAGGAGCTGGGGGGCGAGGGCGGTGCCACCAACCCCGAGCAGCTGTTCGCCGCCGGCTACGCCGCGTGCTTCCACTCCGCCCTGAAGCTCGTCGCCGGCGCCATGAAGGTCGACAGCACGGACTCCGAGGTCGTCGCCGACGTCTCCCTGGGCCGTGACGACAACGGCGCCTTCGCCCTCGCGGTCCGGCTCGAGGTCGCGCTGCCGAACGCGAGCCCCGAGGTGGCCCAGCAGCTCGTCGAGCAGGCTCACCAGGTCTGCCCCTACTCCAACGCCACCCGCGGCAACGTGGAGGTCACGCTGGAGGTCGCCTGACCTTCACGAGCCGGGCCGGCACCGGCGCTGCGGTCGGGCCGGACCCGGAGGGGGCCCAGGTTGAGCGGAGTGCTCACGGACTCGTCGACGCCGCTCGCCGGGAGCGGGCCTGGAGAACAGGTAGCCCTGCCCCGGTCCACCCCGGCGACACGGTCACGGGCAGGCGCGGCGCTCCAGTGCATCGATGACTGTCTCGGCGACGTCGACCTCGTAGAGGCGCTCGACGCTCTGCATGCCGCCGGGGCTCTCCGCGTTGATCTCCACCACCTTGCCCCCGATCACGTCGATCCCGACCAGGAACAAGCCGTCGGCCACGAGCTTGTCGCTCATCGCCTCCACGATGCCGAGCTCCTCGGCCCCGACGTCCAGCGGTACCGACCGTCCTCCGGCGCTGATGTTGGCGCGCGGGTCGTTCCCGGTCGGAACCCGGCGGAAGGCGGCCAGCTTCCCGTCGCGCTCGAGGATGCGGCCCTCGAGCAGGAAGATCCGGGCGTCCCCGTCCTCTCCCCCGTCGATGAACTCCTGGGCGATCGCGTAGCCGTCCTGCAGGACGGCCTCGGTCATCTGCGCGAGGTTGGTCTCTCCCGGGCCCTCGATCATGAACACGTTGCGGCCTTTTGCGCCGTAGAGCGGCTTGACGACGCTGTGGCCGACCTCGGCGACGAACCGCTCGATCGCCTCGGGGTCCCGTGTGACGAGCGAGCGGGGCCGGACCCGCTCCGGGAACTCCTCGAGGTAGAGCTTGCTGGTGGCGCGGTGCAGGGTGGTCGGGTCGTTGACCACGGTCACCCCACGGGCGCTGAGCATCTGGCCGAACACCACCCCGAGCGGGCTGGCCCAAGCACGCTCCTGGAGGTCGTCGATCGACTCGTTGCGGAGGAACACGGCATCGACGTCGTCCATGACGATCCGCTCGGCGTCGCACGCCTTGATCCGCTCCATGAACGTCTCCAGGGTGTCGCCCCGCGCCCACCTCGCGCTGCGCGCCCGTGCCGCGAACGACCCGTCGCTGCCGAGCTCGAGGTCCCCCACCCCGACGTACCAGGTCTCGTGTCCGCCCCGGGCCGCAGCCCTGGCCAGGCGGGTGGTCGTGTACTCGTCCACCTCGGTCTCGACCTCGGTGACCACGAACGCGAGCCTCATGCCGCTGCCTCTCTCTCGTACAGGTCGGTGACCGCCACGCCGGCGCGCAGCCGCTCCAGGCGCTCCTGGGCACCCGGGACGTCCAGCCAACGTGGCCGGACCCACGGTGCGTGGAGCACCCCGCGGTCGAGCAGGTCCTGGACCAGGGGGATGTGGTCCAGCGCGAGCTTGCCGACGAGCAGCACCTCCAGGCTGCTCCCCTCGGCGAGGGCGTCGAGAATGCGTGTGATTCCGCGCAGGTAGATCGCGTCCTTCACCGATCCGCCCCCGACGACGACCCGGATGGCGATGGACCAGGCCGTACGCGACGGGATGCGGTGGTCGGTGCGCAGGGACTCGAAGATGTCGAGGAAGCCGGCGCCGTCGAGCATCTGGCCGACCGCCACCACTCGGGCCGCGAGCACGCGAAGGCGACGCGGGTCCAGCCCGCCGGTCAGGTACTCCGCGAGCACGGCGAGCCCCTCCTGGGTCTCGTCGTACCCCGGCAGACCGATGGTGAGCAGCGTCAGGGGCTGCCGGGCACCGTTCTGGAACGTCACGACGTGGGTGCCCACCTCGTGGTGCAGCAGGGGGTCCACCCGGTCCGCGCGGAAGGCCGCGGACTCCGGGATGAGCAGGCGGCCGAACGACACCATGAGCTCGGAGATGTCGTCGCGCACCTCGACCCGGACCGGGAAGTCCGGGTACACGGCGCGGTAGCGCTCGAACTCGGCTCGAGCCGCCTCGGCGAACGCCCCGGCCGTGACCGTCTGCGTGCTGGGCGCCTGCGGCGGGATGGTCTCGAGCAGCTCCAGGGCCGCGCCCGCGAGCGGCGGGGCGACGGTTCCGTAGAGCTGGAGCGAGCCGTACAGGAACCGTGAGGTGTCGCGGTCCTCCAACGCCGTGATCTGCCGCGCGATCTCGTCCCGCTTGGCCCGGAACAGCGTGTGCAGCGCGGGGTCGGCCACGTCCTCGACCGCGAGGTCGTAGAGGTCGCGTCGCGTCAGGTCCGGGTCGAACTCCAGCGGCCTGAGCCGGAGGGTGGGCGCCGCGCCGAAGTCACTTCGCTCGAAGTCCGCCCACGCCTCCGCCGCGTTGAGCGGGGTGACGTTGACGAGCAGGTCGATCCTGCGCTCGATCTCGGTGAGCCGCGCGTCGATGTCGAGGGCTGGCCCCAGCTCGTGGATCGAAGTCGACATCCGACGAACATACCCACCTGCACGGGCCCCGGGTCTCGCACGGTCGCACCGATCCTCGGCGCGGCCCCGCGCGGCGCCTCGTCGTCACGAGGCTGGACGCTCCTGGACCGCCACCGGCGCGGGGCTGCATCCTCGTTCGTGGCGATGTCGGCGACGTGCTGCACGGGTGGGCCGGGGCTGGGGTGGTACTGGTGCACTACCCCGCGCGCAGGCTCTCGGGTGGCTCCCGGTGCCTGGAGGCGTTCCGGTGCTCGGAGTCCTCGGGCCTGGGGTCCTTGATCGGGTTGCCGGGCCAACCGCGGATGCTCAGCGTGCCGGTGTCGACCACCTCCATCGCGAGGTCCGCGAGCTTGCGGTTGGAGTCCTGGCTCGCCGCTCGCAGGACGTCGAACGCCTGGGACTGGCTGAGGAGGTGCTGGTTCATGAGCACTCCGATCGCCACCCCGATCTCACGGTTGCTCTCGAGGGCGCGCCTCAGGTTCCGCACGCGGTCGTTGGCCCGCATCGTGTTCATCAGCAGGCCGCCGTGCGTGGCGAGGACCAGTCCGACGGCCCGCGCGTGCTCGTCGAAGGCGTCGGCGGCGTCGGAGTAGATGTTCAGCCCGGCGATGACGCCCGCGTCGCCACTGAGGCGCAGGCGCTGCGACAGCACGCTGCGCACCCCGAGCTCGCCGTTCACCCGCGCGCCCCACTTGAGCCACCGCTCGTCGTGGGCCACGTCACCGCTGACGTAGACGGAGTCGACGAGCACGGCGTCCACGCACGGTCCGAACCCCATGTCGTACTGCAGGACGTCGGCCGCCGTCGCCCGGTCGTCCGTGCTGGCCTCGGTGCGGAACCTCTTCCCCTGCAGCACCGTCAGGCTGGCCCACCGCGCCGGGGGAACCCGCTCGACGGTGAGGTTCACCAGGTCGTCCAGGGCCGGCTGGCCCTCCGCCGAGGTGGCTCGGTCGGCGAGGTCGCGCATCGCCTCCGCGAGGTCGAGGAGCTCGCCCCAGGGGGGCGCCACCGTTGCGGACACGGATTCCGAAGGGTGCGGCATGGCGGTCGCTCCTGGTCCCAAGCACGAAAGGCTGGAAGGACGGCCCACCTGCGAGTATGCGCCTCTTCCGGCCGAACGCCGTCATGGAGGCTCCGCAAGGGGCGCGAACGAGCCCGCGAACCACGAGTTGACCGGAGTCCGCTGGGTAGTGTGAAGGGCAGCCGATTGGATTCAAGCTGAGTGTCCCGACGGTGAGGTGCCCCCGCGAACACGTCCTGATCACACGGTTCTCGGGGGTGCCGGCTCGCCCAGGACCGCACGGTGGCGCGGCTCAGGGCCCGGCCGGTGGCCGCCCCCGTCGTGCACGACGACATCCGTCACGTCGCGACCGTCGACCGTCCACGATGAGGTCGAAAGCGGGCATTCCAGAGGCTCAGCTACTGGGATCGAACACGAGACTCCCGTCCGACGGGCTGGACGGTGGCCTCCGCGCCGGGTTGTGGACGCAGCGGCGGAGGCCACCTCGGCTGCGGGCGGCTCGCCTGCCGTCCGCACCACGACCAGCGTCCCCAACCCCAACGGCCCCCACAAGAGGGGGCGTGATGAGTTCACCTGCCGTTGGGCGTCACTTCACCTGACGCACCGCGTCACCGGCCCCGCGGACAGCGCCACACCGGCCGCTCCTGGCGGATGAGCCACCGCCGTAGGCCGGTTCGCCGCGGGCGCCGATGCCTGATCCGCAGTCAGTCGGTCAGGGGCAGGTATCACCAGCCCACCGGCGTCGCTCCTGAGCAGCAAGGAGCCCACCGACGCAGGAGCCATCCCATGCCCAACCGCATCACTGCCGCGACGACCGACATCCCCATCAAGGACCTCTCCGCGCTGCGCAAGCAGCTGAGGAAGACCGAGTTCAGTGCGGTCGAGGCGGCACCCGCCTTCCTCGACGCCTACGACCGCAGCCCGAACCGCGCGGTCGCCCTGGCCCGCGGCTACGCCGCCACGCTGAAGACCAACGAGGACCACCGCCAGCTCTTCCAGGCGGTGGCCGGACTCGACGACACCCACCGTCGTGCGCTCATCAGGGGTTACCGGGAGGAGGGCCAGGGCCGCGGTGTGGTGCAGGCGATCTCGCTCCTCCCGCGAACCCAGGGTCGCGCCGTCATGGAGTCAATGGTCCTCAAGACCGACGGCAAGGTCGACAAGCGGGCCGCCAAGGAGGTCGGCAGCTGGCTGCGCGACGCCGGCGCCGTGATGCGTGCCCACGCCATGGGCCTGCCCAGCCCGGACGTCGACGACGCCGTCGTCGAGTTCTTCGAGGACGTGGGCGATGCGATCTCCGACGCCGTCAATGCCGTCGTGGACGCCCTCACCGCGGTCGGTGAGGCCTTCGCCAACGCCATCGCCGACGTCGTCAACTGGACCATCGAGGCCGTCAAGGATCTCGCACACGCGCTCTACGCCGCGGCCGCGACCCTCGCCGAGCTCGTCGGCAAGCTCGCCGAGGCGACCTTCCAGGTGCTCAAGACGATGCTCAACGGCCTCGAGCAGATCGGCATCGCGATGCGCAACATCGTCGTGGCCGCCCTCGAGCTCGCACAGTCGGTCATCGTCGAGGTCTTCCGGGCCATCGACAGCCTCGGTCGCACGCTCGCCCAGCTGCTCTCAACCATCGCCGGGCTCGCGATCGGCTTCATCCAGAAGGCCGTCGAGGCGCTCATCGCCATCGGCAAGGAGATCGGCAACATCCTCGCCCAGGCCGTCGCGTTCGGGTTCGCGCTGGTCAAGGGCATCGTCACCGCCCTCGTCGCCATCGGCAAGGCAATGGGCGAGATCATGCTGACCCTCGTCACCCGCCCCGGTGACCTGCTCGGTCAGGTCGTCCGCTCCTTCCGCGAGCTGGGCAACACCCTGGGCCAGGTGCTCGACGCGACGGTGGCCGCGGGCGCCGACTTCGTGCGCCGGGTCGCCGCTGCCGCCGCCGGCATCGGTGAGGCCGTGGTCGACCTCGTCTCGTACGCGACCCAGGCCGCCATCGCCATCGGTCGTGCGGTCGTGCAGGGCCTGCTCGACGCCGGCAAGACGCTCGTCACCCTCGTCACGAGCATCGCCTCGGCCGGCTTCAACACCCTCAAGACGCTCGTGCAGATCGCCTTCGACCTCGGCCGCGCCCTGGTGACGGTGCTGCGCGACCTCGCGAAGATCGCCTTCAGCGTGCTCAAGGACGTCGTGCGGGCGGCCTTCGAGCTCGGCAAGACCATCGTCGAGTTCGCCGGGGCGATGGTCGAGTTCACGTATGCCGTCGCGGCCCGCCTCATCGAGGCGGCCATCGAGGCCGGTGCCGCTGTCGCTGACCTGCTCGAGGCGGTCGTCGCCAAGGGCTACTTCGTGCTCCGCAAGCTCGTCACCGGCGTGCTGCAGGCGCTCGGCCCGGTCGGGCGACATCTTCGAGTGGCTCATCGAGCGCGGTGAGGCCCTCGCCAGCGAGCTGTGGCGCCAGGCTGTGCTCGCCATCCGCTTCGTCAAGCACAGTGTCACCGAGATCCTCGACTGGGCGCGGGCCCAGGGCGCGGCGATGTTCGACGCCATCCTGCAGTCGGTCGAGGCGGCGGGCGAGGCGATCAGCACCGTCATCGAGTGGGCCGAGGCCGTGGGCGACCAGGCCCTCGAGCTGCTCGCCGAGGCGACCCGGCGGGTCGGCAACAGCATCGAGTACGTGCTGTCCTACGTCGCCAACGACGCACTGCCGGCGCTCGGTAACGTCATCAAGGGCGCGCTCGACGCCGGAATGGCCCTCGTCGACGTCATGGCGTGGGCCCTCGACCGCTCGCTCGAGGTGCTGACGCAGACCGTGCAGTCGCTGCTCGACCTCGGCAAGACCATTGCCCAGCTCGTGGCCGCGACGATCGCCAACCCCGGCGACGCCCTCGACAACCTGCTCAAGGCGCTCGACGCCGTCGGAAAGACCCTCGGCCAGATCGCCGACGACGTGTGGACCCTCGGCGAGGTCGCCTGGGAGGCGTTCGTGCGCTCGGCCAAGGCGATCGGCCGCCTGGTCGTCGACATCCTCCGCGCGGCCTGGGACATCGTCGGGGCCGCGCTCGGTGCCGCCGTCAGCATCCTGTGCAGCATGCTGGCCGGCTACCGGGCGATGACCCCCCAGGAGGTCGCGGAGGCGCGGCTCGTCTTCGAGGACGCCCTCGACTACGACCACATCTTCTTCGCGGTCGACGACATCACCAACGACATCATCTTCGGCCTGCAGGACTGGTTCCGGGGCGAGACCGCCTCGCGGGCGTTCGTCACGAACAGCCTGGTCAACTTCGACGTCGACGACGGGCTCAGCCGCCGCACGATGATCCACGAGCTGACCCACGTCTGGCAGTACCAGCAGGAGGGGTCGGCCTACCTCGCCGACGCCGTCTACGCCCAGGCGACGGGCGACGGCGTGGGCGACAGCGGCTACAACTACGGATACCGGGAGCAGGCCTCCCCCACGGTCACCATCCCCAAGGACTTCGCCGGGGCCGAGGAGACCGGCCCGGTGGGTGACTGGACGGGCGAGGACGGCCAGGACGACCTCGCGGGTCCGGCCGCCACGACCTGGGCCGGCCTCAACCCGGAGATGCAGGCGCAGGTGATCATGCACTGGTACGTCCGCAAGGTGCTCGAGAGCCAGAGCGACGCCGACGTCGCGCCGTGGCAGCCGTACGTCGACCTCGTCCGCGCGGCGTGACCGACGCGACCACCGGGATGCGGGAGCGGGGCATGGGACAGCACGCGGTCACGGTCGTCGCCGACGCGGCATCCGCGGACGCCCTCGCCCCGCTCCTCGACCACTGGCGGCACGGCCCCGGCCTGCGCCTGCTCCCCTGGGGCAGCCTGGCCGGGGGCGACCCGCAGGCCCTGGCCGCGCTGGCGGACGGCGCGAGCGCCGTGCTCGTCGTCGGTACGCGGCAACGCTCGCCCCGCACGGTGCTCCCGGCCCCGGTGCTCACCGCGCCGGACGGCACGGTGGTGCCGGCGGCGTGGCTGCCCGCGACCTCCGCCGCGGACCTGGGCCGGTTCGCCCGCACCGCCGTGGCCGTTCACGCCCGGGCGGCGACGGCGAGCGCGGATGCCGGCCAGCCGGCATCCGGTGCGGACCCGCACCGCACGCTCGTGGTGCTCGGCGAGCGCCACCCGCGCTTCGACCGGCTCGCCGAACGGATCGTGCGGATCGGCGGCGAGACGGACGACGGCGTGCAGGTGCGTCGCGCCACGGCCTACGAGCTGAGCCGCGACGACCTCGCCGACCTGCTCGCGACCGGACCCGCCCTCGGCGTGTACGTCGGGCACGGCCGCCCCATCGGCTGGGTCGGGTACGCCGGGACCCGCGCCCACCACCTCGCCTCGGCCGTCGACCGGCTCGGGCCACCGGCCCGCGGCCGCCGTCGTGTCGCTCACCTGCCAGACGGCCAGCCGCCGACGCACCGGGCTCTCGTTCGCCGAGGCGCTTCCGTTGCTTGGGGTCGCCGCCGCCACGCTCGGCGCGGTCACCTCGACCGTGCACACCGGCAACGCCCGCTGGGCGCTGCGCATCGCCCGCGACGTCGGCATCGGCGCGCACCATCGGCGACCTCGTCGCGATGGTCGCCCCCCACGACCCGCACGCCGCCACCTACCGGCTCGTCGGCGACCCCACCGCCCCCCTCCTCGACGCACCCGCAGCCGAGGTGGCGCACCATCCCCATCCCCTCGAGGAGGCATCATGAACCGCTCGGAGATCCTGTCCGTCATCCGTGAGGAGCTCGCCGTCGCGGCCCCCGACGTCCCGGCGGACGCCGGCACCGAGGCCCACTTCGGCCTCGACCTGGAGGTCGACTCCCTCGCCGTGCTCGAGTTCGTCGCTCGGCTCGAGTACCGCTTCGGCATCGCCGTTCCCGACGACGCGTGGCCCGGCCTGACCTCGATGGATGCCGTTGCCGACTTCCTCGAGACCACCCTGGTCGCGACGCCGTGAGCCGGTCGGTGCCGGTCGTCGTCACGGGGACGGGCGCCGTCAGCGCGCTCGGCGGGGACGTCGAGGCGACGTGGCGCGGCGTCCTGGAAGGGCGCACCGCGGTCCGTCACTGGCCCGACCTCGCGGCTGAGGGGCATGCCCTCGACGTGGCCTGTCGGGTCGACGACTCCGTCTGGGGCGACGACGTCCCCCACGCGCGGGTGCGCGGCCGCACCCTGGCTCGGCGGGCCGCCCGCGAGGCGCTCGAGGATGCCGGGCTGCTCGGCCCCCACGGCCGCCTCACCGATGCGGTCGACGCCGACCGGGTCGGAGTCTTCGTCGGCACGACGATGGGCGAGTCGGGCGTGTACGAGGAGTCGTGGACGACCGGTGAGTTCGACCTCGCCGAGGGCGGGTCCCAGGTGTTCGCGGAGTCGGTGGGATCGCACTTCGGCGTCGAGGGGCCCCGGCGGACGCTCGGGACGGCCTGTGCTGCAGGGAACTACGCCATCGGCGCCGCCGCGCGCGCCGTGGCCTCGGGCCGGGTCGACATCGCGCTGGCCGGCGGGGTCGAGCCCTTCTCGCGGATCGCGATGGTCGGCTTCGCCCGGATGCGGGCGATGGCACCCGACGGTTGCTCGCCGTTCGGGCTCGGCCGCCGAGGCATGACGCTCGGGGAGGGGGCCGGGTTCGTGGTCCTCCAGCGGGCTTCGGACAGCACCTCGGCCCGGGCGACCGTGGGGGGTCTGGGCCTCAGTGGCGACGCCCACCACCCGACCGCCCCACGAGAGGACGGCAGCGGCATGGCGGCCGCGATGCGTGCCGCGCTGACGGCATCCGACCTGTCCCCGGCCGACGTCGGTTGGGTCAGCGCCCACGGCACCGGCACGCCGCGCTCGGACGCGGCGGAGTCGCTCGCACTCCACACGGTCTTCGGCGACACACCGCCGCCGGTGTCCAGCATCAAGGGCGCGCTCGGCCACGCGCTCGGTGCGGCGACCGCGCTCGAAGCCGTCATCGCCGTGCGCGCGCTCGTCGAGCGGACTCTCCCCCCGAATGCCGGTGTCGCGCAGGTCGACACGACGCTCGACGTGGATGTGGTCCTCGCCGCGCGCGAGGCTCCAGATCTCGACTGGGTGCTCAGCTGCGGGTTCGCGTTCGGTGGGCTGAACTCCGCCCTGGTCCTCGGGAGGGCGGCATGAACGTCGTGACGAGCCACCGCTGGGCGAGCGATCCCCTCGACGGGGCCGGCGAGGCCGTGGCCGCGTGGGTCGCGGCGCGCCTCACCGAGGCGGAGCCCGCACTGCCCCGCGGTGACCGGGTCGCGCTGCACGTGGCCACGCCCGACAGCGGGTCCCGCGAGGCGCTCGCCTTCTGGCGCGCGGCGCACACGACCGGTTTCGCGATGGCCGCGCCGGGCGCCTTCCCGTGGACCCTGTCCAACTCCATCACCGGGCGGATCTCACTGGCCCTGGGGGCCACCGGGCCGTGCACGACCTGGGTGGGTGGGCCCGAGGCGGTGACCGAGGCCGAGCTCGCCGCCCGTCTGGACCTCGACGACGGCGTGGCGGATCACGCCCTCGTGGTGACGGTCGCCGGGGTGGAGCCGCCGGATGCCGCCGGGTCGCCGGTGTGCGTCGTGCTCACGGTGTCGGTGCTCGACGCGAACGTGGGTGAAAACCGTTGTCCTGACGACGATCTTCACCCACGTTCCAGGGAGACGCCCTCGGTCGCAGGCCCCTGAGGCCCGTGACCAGTCGCCGACGACCCGGCCTCGTCGTCCGGTGCCTGGTGGCACCCGACCACGGTTCAGCGGCGCAACGGGGCGCCGGCCCGCACGACGACCCGGTGTGCGAGGGCGTGGATCGAGTCGATGACCGTGGGGTCGTCGACACCCAGGTCCTCGTGCAGCACCGACAGCTCGGTGCAGCCCAGTGCCACCACCTCGGCGCCCTGGTCGCGCAGGTGGTCGACCACGGCGTCGAACCGCTCACGCGGCACGGGCTCCCCGGCCTTGACCCCGTCGTAGATGATCGACATGACCTCGCGCTGCACCTCGGGCGAAGGCGTGAGCAGGTCGATGCCGGCGGCGGCTGCGGCAGCGGCATACGTGCCGGCCAGCAGCGTGCCGTCGGTGGCGAGCACCCCGAGCCGCTGCAGCCCGGGCACCGCCCGCCGGGCCGCCTCGACCGTCTCGGCCACCGTGTCGAGCACCTCGATCGACACGGCCGCGCGCATCTGCTCGACCCACACGACCGCCGTGTTGCACGGGATGGCGATGAAGCGCGCGCCGGCGCGCTCGAGCGCGACGGCATCCGAGACGAGCACCGGCTCGGGGCTCTCACCGTGCCCGAGCAGGAACGCCGACCGGTCGGGGATGCTGCCGTGCTGCCAGACGATCAGGTCGACGTGGTCCTGGTCGCGGTGGGCGTCGGTGAGCTCGACCACGCGCTGCAGGAAGTGCACCGTCGCAGCCGGGCCGAGGCCCCCCAGCACGCCGACCGGTTCGTCGCGACCCGCCGCCACGCTCATCGGGCGACGAAGTGCTTGCGGAACTTGCGCACCTGGTTCACGTGGTAGGCCACGTTGTAGGCACGCCGTTTGAGGGTGAGGTCGGGGTCGTACCAGTTGGGGTCGCTCGCCCGTCCTGCCTTGACCAGGGCCAGCGCCTTGTCGCGCAGCACGGGGTCGAGCACGTAGTGCCTGATGACGTACCTGGGCACGAAGGCGAAGAGGTGCTCACCGCGCGCGACCTCGACGCCGGCCAGCTCCTCGTGGCGCACCCAGTCGCGCACGTACCACTCGGACACGTTGTTGCCACCGGCGGTCACGTAGAAGTTGGACCGGCCCAGGCGCACGTTGATCTCGAAGAACTTCAGGGTGCCGTCGCGGCGGTCGTACTTGAGGTCGAAGTTCGAGAAGCCCACGTAGCCGACGTGCTCGAGGAACCTGGTGGCCTGCTCGATGATCTCGTCGATCTCGGTGTTGATGATGACGCACGGGTTGCCGATCGCCATCGGGTGGTGCTCCTCGAGCAGCACGTGGCCGACCGCGCCGAAGCGCACCTTGCCGTGCTGGTCGGAGTAGCAGGTGAGCACCCGCATGTTGGTGTCGTCACCCGGGATGAACTCCTGGAGCAGGAAGTTGCCGTCGTAGTTCGACGCCCGCACCGCCGCGAGCGCCGTGGCCAGCTGTTCACGGGTGTCGTGGATGAAGACCTTCTTCTTGCCCGGGTAGCGCGCGTAGTGGTGCAGGGCGCTGTCGGCCGGCTTCATCACGACCGGGAACTCGAAGGGCAGGTCGTGCTCCTCGCCGAGGTCCTGCGACATGTCGACGACGACGGTCCTCGGGTAGGGCACGCCCACCTCGTCGAGCAGGCCGTAGAAGACGTCCTTGCGCACGATCCGGTCGAGCAGGTCGACGTCGATGTACGGGATCGTGAACCACTGCCCGAGGTGGTCCTTGTGCTCGATGATCATCCGCACGTACCAGTCGCCCGCCGCGACGAGCAGGAGCGGCACCCCGGGGCGGGCGTGCTCGCGCCCGACCTTCTCGAGGGCACCGACGAACACGTCGGTCTCCTCGAACCCCTCGACGTACACGTGGTCGCACAAGGTGCTCAGGCCGATCGGGCCGCCACCGGTCATGTTGACGACGAGCGGGCGCACCCCGTATGCGGCGTGGAAGGTGCGCACGAGGCTGTATGCCGTGATGTCGCCGCCGAGGATGACGGGGCGGAAGTCGGTGGCCGGGGCGTCGGGCACGCGAGGTCCTCCGAGAGGTCGTGGATGGCGCGGGGCGTCCCGCAGGGCTCACCCAAGGTTCCCACAGGCGGCGACGCGCTCCGGCATCCGGCCGCGCGGGCCCGCACCCTGTCAGGCACCTGTACCGACATCGACCAATAGGTCACACCAGGCACAGATCGGCGTACCCCGAGTGACCCATTGGTCGAGGTGGGGAGAGGGCTTGGTCGAGGTGGGTATGACGGGGCAGCGTCAGAATGGGGAGGGCGGGGCAGGGTCAGATCCGGTCGTCGCGCAGGACCGTGCCGTCCGGGTCGAACACGTCGTAGAGCCGCGGCGCCCAGAGCAGCTGCGTCCTGCTCAGCTCGGGTGGCGACAGCCGGCGCAGCCGACCCGCTGGGCGATCGACCCCCAAGGCCCCGCCGGCCGCGCCGGAGCGGCGCCGCCAGCGCACGGCGGTCCCCTTGAGCGGGGCGCGCGGGCGCGGCAGGTGACGCCGACCCCGCGGGCCCTGCCCACCGGCGTACCACGCGTCGAGCGCGTCGGCGGCGGCCGCCATCAGGTCCCACACGGCGTCGGGGTCATCCGGCACGTCGTCGGGCTCGATGCCGAGGTGCTCGGCCACCAGCTCGCGGCGCACCCGCAGTGGGAACGAGTCGCGGGGGGCCGGGTGGTGGCGGTCGGAGACGCGCAGGTCCTGAACGGCGCAGGCGATCTCGGAGTCGCTCGACCAGGACCGCCGGTTGAAGTTGTCGGACCCGACGCTGGCCCACACGTCGTCGATGCAGCACACCTTGGAGTGCACGTAGATCGGGAAGCCCGCCTCGCTGGTCAGCCCGTAGACGGCGACCCGGTCGCCCCCGGCGTCGAGGAGCAGGTCCATCGCCAGCTTGCGCCCGTACAGCTGCGGGGGCAGCGTGAGCGCACCGTCCTCGTCGGGGACCAGGGGGATGACCGCGATGAGCCGCAGCTCGGGGTTCTCGCGCAGGGCCTTGCCGAAGTGCCGGCCGACCTCCTCCGACCACAGGTACTGGTCCTCGAGGTAGACCAGCCGACGTGCGTGGGCGACGGCCTTGGCGTTGGCGTGCGCCACGCTGCGCTCCCCCTGCGGCGCGAAGTCGTAGCCCTTGGGCAGGATCGACGGGTAGGTGCGCAGGATCTGCACCGCCTCCGTCGCCGCGTCCGGCCGGGGAGGCGGGGGAGCCTGCTCGGTCAGGGGTCGTGGGGTGAGCGGCTCCCGCTGGGCCAGGCTCGAGAGCAGCCGGCCCGGGTTGAGGGTCAGCGGCGTGGAGTCCTGCCAGCGCTCGCGGAAGGTGGTCTCGACGTCGAAGACGGCCGGGCCCTCGATGGCCACGTGCACGTCGTGCCAGGCCGGCCGCGGTCCGAACACCTGCGGCATGGGGATCACCTGGGCGTCACCCTCGTGTGCGATGTCGTCACGTCGGCTGTGGCACAGGTCGATTCCGCCCAGGAACGCGATGTCCCTCGAGGGGTCGTCACGGTGTCGTAGCACGACGAACTTCTGGTGGTGCGAGCCGCCCGTGCGCACGCGCATGTCGCGCAGGCACTGCCCGCCCGCCTCGTCGATCTCGATGCCGAGCAGGCGCGACTTCTCGGAGTGGAAGCCGAGCTTGTTCCAGTGTGAGCGCCAGAGCAGCCCACGCACGTCGGCACCGCGGCGGGCCGCGGCCGCGAACGTCGCCGACACCGTCGACCCCGGGTCGTCGGTGAGCCGCTGGTCCGGGTCGCCGCGCCAGTCGACGAAGTAGAGGAGGTCGCCCTCTCCCAGCGCGCTGACCCGTTCGTGCAGCTCCGCCATGTACGGCCGGCCGTGGACGATGGGCCGCACGCGGTTCCCCTCGCTCCACGCGGCGTCGTCCGGGTGGTGCTCGTCGATGGCGGTGTGGGGGTTGTCCCGCTCGGCGGGACGGAGGAAGAGGTCGGTGAGCACGCGGCCATCCTGCCCGTTGGCGCCCACCAGACCGCGCACCGATGTGGCCGAAGTCCCGTGGCAGCGGGACCCGCGCTCCTACCATGCAGGCATGGCGGGGATGCGAGTGGTGCTCGCGGAGGACTGCGTGCTGCTCCGCCAGGGGCTGGTCGCGCTCCTGACCGAGCACCCGGCGATCGACGAGGTGATCGAGGCCGGTGACCTCGGCGAGCTCCTGCACGCGGTCAACGAGCACGAGCCGGACGTCGTGCTGGCCGACATCCGGATGCCGCCCACGCACACCGACGAGGGCATCCGCGCCGCCGAACGTTTCCGGCGCACCCACCCCGACCTCGGCGTCGTGGTGCTGTCCCAGCACGCCGACGCAGAGGGGGCGCTGGCTCTGGTCGCCGGTGGCAGCACCGGTCGCGGCTACCTGCTCAAGGAGCGCGTCGCTGACGTCGAGCACCTCGTCTCGGCCCTCGAGGCGGTGCGTCGCGGCGAGAGCGTCATCGACCCACACGTCGTGGATGCCCTCATGCGGCATCGGATGCGCTTCGAGGCCAGCCCCGTCGCCCGGCTCACCAGCCGCGAGCGCGAGGTGCTCGGCCTGATCGCCACGGGCGCGTCGAACTCCGCGATCGCCGCCACGCTGCACGTCACCTCGCGTGCCGTCGAGAAGCACATCAACTCGATCTTCACCAAGCTCGACCTTCCCGCGGGAGACCGTACCCACCGGCGCGTCGCCGCGGTGCTGCTCTACCTCGGCGACAGCGGGGCGACGCCGGTCGGCGCCGGTCCGGCGGCCGGGCCGGCGGTCTGAGGTGGCCCGGGCGGGGGCCGGGTACGCCGGCGCTTCGGCCGCAGGGCCACCCGTGAGGCGCGCCTGCGGGCCTACCTGCGCGTCAACCTGCTGGCCATCTGGTCCTCGGTCCTCGCCCTCGCCGTACTCCGGGTCGTCCTCGGCCCTCCCCCACGATCATGGGCAACCTCACCGCCCTGGTGGCGGCCGGCATCCTGCTGCTCACGGCCGAGGTGCTGGCCGCGCGTGACCGCAGCTCGTGGGCTGCCGGTGTCATCGTCGTCGCCACCTGGTTCGTGGCGCTCGCGATCACCTGGGTGGGCCCGTTCCTCGCCCCGGTCGGTCTGCTCGCTCTTCTGCTGCCGCTCGTCATCGTCGCCGACCACCTGACGGCACGGCTGCGCACTCCCGCGGTGGCGCTGACGGTCGTCCTGTCGGGCGTCCTCACGGCGGTCGGCATGTCCCGCTGGCCCGCGTACGAGGTGACCCACCCGGTCACGACCCGCACGGTACTCATCGTGGCGCTCTTCGTGCCGGTGCTTGTCACCGTGCTCGTCGCCGGCCTGCGCGACTACGTGCTGCGTCTGGGCGAGCGCACCCGCGAGCTCGAGGAGTCCCGGGCCCGCCTGGCCGTTGCGGCCGTCGAGGCCCGCCGGTCGATCGAGCGTGACCTGCACGACGGGGCCCAGCAACGGCTCGCGACGATCGCCGTCGACCTCGGCCGGCTGACCCGGCTGTGGGACCCGGACCCGGCCCAGGCGCGCACCGTCGTCGAGGGGCTGCAGGGCCAGCTCGAGGCCGCGATCCGCGAGCTGCGCGACCTCGCCCACGGCATCTACCCGCCGCTGCTCGGCGAGCGGGGCCTGGTCGGCGCCCTCCCCGCGGCGGGGCGCCGCACGATCCTGCCCTGCACGGTCGACGTGCGCTCGCTGGGCCGACACTCGCCCTCGGTCGAGGCCGCCGTCTACTTCTGCTGCACCGAGGCGATCCAGAACGCCGACCGGCACTCGGGCGGCTCGCTGATCACCGTGCAGGCCTCCGACGCCGGAGGCCCGGGCCGGGGCCTGCGGTTCAGCGTGTCCGACGACGGTCACGGCTTCGACTCCGCCTCGGTCCGCTCCGCGCACGGCCTGACCGGGATGCGCGACCGCATCCGAGCGGCCGGCGGGCGAGCTGCGGATCATCTCCGCGCCAGGACGCGGCACCACCGTCGAAGGTCAGTTCGCGCCGGGCACGGGCAGCGCCGCTGAGCCACGAACTTCGGCATCACGAAAGTCACGCCGATGAAGACCACTGATTCCGTAGCTTCGGGTGGCAATCCGACAGTCAGGACCGGCCATGGGTGGTGCTGGCACCACCATGGGTTCGGATGGGTACACCCGCGCGCCTGTCGCAGGCATCAGGCACAGTTGACCCGTGACCGTCGCAGGGGACGGTGCACGCCCACCCGGGGCCAGGTCGAACCGATCGCCCCGTGGGCGGTGGGTCGCACGGACGGCGTGCGACCCACCGCCGTGGGAGCCATTCCCCCCGATGACGTCGTTCACGCCGGCTCGCTGTCCTCGGACCACCACAGGTATGCCGTGGACGGGCACGACGTGAGCAGCGCGCGGGCGAACGGGCGCGTCAGATCGCGAAGTAGGCAATGACGATCGCGAAGAGCAGCGGCACGCCGAACACGACGTCGAGCACGTTGAAGGGCACCCAGAACAGATGGGTGACCTTCCAGCCGTAGTCGGCCTCCGGCCACTCCGGTGGCACCCAGGACCGGGCGCGCCACAGTCGCTGCCCCACGAACAGGACGGCGTAGACCCCGACCGCGACCCACCAGGCGTCGACCACGGTCGGCTCCGGTCATCCCTGCCCGATGGACTCGAGCAGGTCGGTGAACCACGGGGTGCTCGCGTCGAACGCCTTGCCACCCTTGATCCGGGGGAACTCGATCGCCCGCAGCTCGTCCCCGCGCTCCTCGTCGTGGCCGATGACACCGGGCTCGCCGCGCAGGGCGCAGTCGACCGCCAGGTCGGTGCACTCCTTGATCAGGGCCAGGTCGCGGTCGTTGGCCGCGGCCGAGCGCGCGAAGTAGCCCGACTTCTGCACCATCGTCTTCTCGGCCCCGAGCAGCTCGGCGAACTGCTTGGCGAACCAGGCGCCGGGGTTGACCTTGTCGAGCTGCACGTGGCCGAACGGGTCCTTGGGCACCTCCTGTCCGGCGGCCTCGAGCTCCGCGACGACCTCGGCGACGCCGGCACCCTCGGACAGGAAGACGTTGACGCAGCCCAGGTCGTCCATGACGGCGCGCAGCCGGTCGGCCTCGGCGTGCAGGTCGATCGGGCGCTCGGGCACGAAGACCGCGTGGACGTCCCAGCGGCGGGGGTCGTTGCCGATGCCGGGCACGTAGTCCTGCTCCGCGACCCAGTTGTGGTACGCCTCGGCGGTCGCCGCGGTCAGCCACCCGCAGTTGCGGCCCATCACCTCGTGGACGATGAGCATCCGGGGGTTCGAGGTGTGCTCCGCGATGATGTTCTGGGCGAAGACCGAGCCCTGCTCGGCGGCGGTCCACGCACCGAGCGACTGGCGGATCGGCACGACGTCGTTGTCGACGGTCTTGGGCAGGCCGACCACGGTGAGCTCGTACTCGTTCTCGTGCAGGTAGGCCGCGAGGTCGGCGGCCGTGGTGTTCGTGTCGTCGCCACCGATCGTGTGCAGCACGTCGACGCCGTCGGCGGTCAGCTGCTCGGCCGCGACGTGCAGCGGGTCCTGGCCCTCCTGCACCAGGCCGCGCCTGACGCAGTCCGCGACGTTGGTGAGCTTGACCCGGCTGTTGCCGATCGGCGACCCGCCGAAGCGGTGCAGCAGGTGGGCCCGCTCGCGTACCTGGGGGGTGATCTCGATGGACTCTCCCTTGAGCAGCCCCGCGTAGCCGTTGGTGTAGGCGATGATCCGCACGTCGGGCGCCAGCTCCGTGTAGCGCTGGATGAGCCCTCCGACGGCCGAGGACAGGCACGGGGCGAGCCCTCCGGCGGTGAGCATGGCGACGGTGCGGACGGTCATGGTGCGCTCCTGCGGTGCGGTGGTCGTGGCGGAGGGTGGCGGGGCGGGGACGACGCGGCGGCACCGGGCCGACCCACGGCATCCATTGTGGCGCGTCGCAGCCCGGGCCGGTCACCCGGACACCATCCGGTCGTTCGAGCCCGGGGTCGAGGGCTGAGGTGGCTGCCCCGGCAACCACCTCAGCACCCAGCTCGGGATGCCGGTCAGCGGGCGCCCAGCTCCCGAGCCACCAGCTCGGCGGTCTGCACCATGTTCAGCGCCGCCCCCTTGCGCAGGTTGTCACCGCAGATGAACAGGTCGAGCGTGTTCGGTGACTCCGGCGCCTGGCGCAGCCGTCCGGCGAAGCGGGGGTCGGCGCCGACGACGTCGTTGGGCGTCGGGAACTCCGGTTCGTCGGGGTCGTCGAGGATGACCACCGCGGGGGCCTCGATGAGCGCCTGGCGGGCGTCCCTCACGCTGACCCGCTGCGCGAACGTCGCGTGGATGGTCACCGAGTGCGACGACACCACGGGCACCCGCACGCACGTGGCCGAGATCGGCAGGCCCGGGATGTCGAGGATCTTGCGGGTCTCCTCGCGCACCTTGACCTCCTCGGAGGTCCAGCCGTCCCCCACGTGGTGCCCGACGAAGGGAATGACGTTGAGCGCCAACGGTGCCGGGAAGGGCGACTTCCCCAGCTCCTCCTCGATCAGTCGGCGCACGTCGCCGGGGCGCGTGCCGAGCTCGCGGTGGCCGTGCACGACGTCGAGCTCGTCGTGCAGGCGGGTCATCCCGGTGCGGCCCAGGCCGGAGGCGGCCTGGAAGGTCGTGACGACCAGGCCGGTGAGCTCCCACGCGCCGTGCAGCACGGCGAGCGCGTCGATCATCGTCATGACCGTGGCGCCGGGGTTGGCGATGATGCCGCGCGGCCGGTCGGCGACCTTGCGGGGGTTGACCTCGGGCACGACGAGCGGCACGTCGGGCTCGGTGCGGAACACCGTGCTGTTGTCGATCGCCACCACCCCACGGGCCGCTGCCAGCTCGACCCACTCGCGGGCGATCGAGGGCGGGATGTCGAAGATGGCGACGTCGATGCCGTCGAAGAACTCGGGGGTCAGGGCCTCGATGACGACGTCCTCACCCCCGACCCGCAGCGTCGAGCCGACGTCCTCGACCCCCGCGGACAGGCGCACCCGGCCCCAGTGCGAGTGGCGCGTGGGCAGCACCTCGAGCATCACGCGGCCGACGGCTCCCGTGACCCCCACGATGCCCAGGGTCGGCAGCGCGCCCCCCGTGGCCCCTTCCCCGGTGGCAGTCACGTCAGCGGCCGGTGCCTCCGTAGACGACGGCCTCTCCCTCGGAGGAGTCGAGGCCGAACGCCGTGTGCACCGCCCGCACCGCCTCGTCGAGCAGGTCGTCACGAGTGATCACCGAGATGCGGATCTCGGAGGTGGAGATCATCTCGATGTTGACACCGGCGTTGGCGAGCGCCTTGAAGAAGGTCGCGGAGACACCGGGGTTGGAGCGCATCCCGGCCCCGACCAGCGAGAGCTTGCCGATCTGGTCGTCGTACTGGATCGAGGAGAAGCCGACCTCGCCCTGGATGCGCTGCAGCGCCTCGACGGCCGCGGTGCCGTCGGTCTTGGGCAGCGTGAACGAGATGTCGGTGAGCCCGGTGTCGGTGGCCGAGACGTTCTGCACGATCATGTCGATGTTGATCTGGGCCAGGGTCACCGCCTCGAAGATCTGGGCGGCCATGCCGGGGCGGTCGGGCACGCCGACGACGGTCACCTTGGCCTCGCTGCGGTCGTGGGCGACCCCGGCGATGATCGGTGCTTCCACGGCGTCTCCTTCGGGTCCTGGCTGGTCCGTGACGATCGTGCCCTCCTTCTGGGAGAACGACGAGCGCACGTGGATCGGGATGTCGAAGCGCCGGGCGTACTCGACGCTGCGCAGGTGCAGCACCTTCGAGCCGGAGGCCGCGAGCTCGAGCATCTCCTCGTTGGAGATGCGGGCGATCTTGCGGGCCGTCGGCACGATGCGCGGGTCGGCGGTGAACACGCCGTCGACGTCGGTGTAGATCTCGCAGACCTCGGCGCCCAGCGCGGCCGCGAGCGCGACGGCGGTGGTGTCGGTCCCGCCTCGGCCCAGGGTGGTGATCTCCTTGGTGCCCTGGCTGACGCCCTGGAACCCGGCCACGATGACGACGTGTCCCTTGCCCAGGGCCTCGGTGATGCGGCCGGGCGTGACGTCGATGATCTTGGCCTTGCCGTGCACCCCGTCGGTGATGACGCCGGCCTGGCTGCCGGTGAACGAGCGGGCGCTGAAGCCGAGGTCGGAGATCGCCATGGCGACCAGCGCCATCGAGATGCGCTCCCCGGCGGTCATCAGCATGTCGAGCTCGCGCGGGGGCGGCACCGGGCTGACGTCGCGCGCCAGGTCGAGCAGGTCGTCGGTGGAGTCACCCATGGCCGACACCGCGACGACGACGTCGTGGCCGGACTTCCTCGTCTCCACGATCCGTCGGGCGACCCGCTTGATGCTCTCGGCGTCGGCCAGCGACGAACCGCCGTACTTCTGGACGACGATGGGCACGTGCTACTCCGTTGACGGTGGTGCGTGTGGGGTCGCCGACCACTCTAACCGGACGTCCACGGACCGGACGCGGTGCCCGGATGCCGGTCAGCCGGCACCCGTCCCCACCTGCGACCATTCCTCCTCGGCTGGTCAGCCACCGTGCGGGCGCGCCAGGACGGGTCCGCAGGTGGCCGATCCGCACAAAGTCGGGGACGGGGGGTGGCACGGGGCGGTGCCCGGCGTAGCGTCACGCTCACCCACCCGAGGAGGTCCCCCATGTCGATCGTCATCGTCGGCGCCGGTCTGGCCGGCGGCACCGCGGCCACCGAGCTGCGCGAACAGGGCTACACCGGGCCGGTCGTGCTCGTCGGCGCCGAGGAGCACGCGCCCTACGAGCGCCCGCCGCTGTCGAAGGGCTACCTGCTGGGCAACGACCCGATCGACGACGCCTTCGTGCACCCGGTCGACTGGTACGCCGAGCACGACGTCGACCTGCGGCTCGGGGTCGAGGCCACGGCCGTCGACACCGACGCCCAGGTGGTGCACACGAGCAGTGGCGACCTCACCTACGAGCGGCTGCTGCTCGCCACCGGGGCCGAGCCACGGCGGCTGACGCTCGCCGAGGACAGCGGGGTGCCCACGGCCTACCTGCGCACGATCGAGGACAGCGACCGGCTCAAGGCGGCCTTCGGGAAGGGCGGCCGGATCGCGGTCGTCGGGGCGGGTTGGATCGGGCTCGAGGCCGCCGCCGCGGCCCGCACGGCCGGGTGCGACGTCACCGTGTTCGAGACGGCCGAGCTGCCGCTGCTGCGGGTGCTCGGCCCCACGGTCGCGCAGGCGTTCGCCGACCTGCACCGCAGCCACGGGGTCGACCTGCGGCTGGGCACGCAGGTGACCGCCGAGGACCTCACGGGAGCCGACCTCGTGGTGGCCGGCATCGGCGTGACCCCTCGGGTCGCACTCGCCGAGGCAGCGGGCCTCGCCGTCGACAACGGCGTGCTCGTGGATGCCGGGCTGCGCACGTCCGTGCCCAGCGTGCTCGCCGTCGGCGACATCGCCAACCACGCGCACCCGGTGCTCGGCCGGCGGATCCGCGTGGAGCACTGGGACACGGCCATCAACCAGGCCAAGGTCGCTGCGCACAACCTCGCCGGCGGCGACGAGGTCTACGACGCGATGCCGTACTTCTTCACCGACCAGTACGACCTGGGCATGGAGTACGTGGGCAACGCGGGGGCCGACGACGAGGTCGTGGTGCACGGCGACCTGGCCGGGCTCGCCTTCCGGGCGTTCTGGCTGCGCGACGGCCGGGTCGTCGCGGCGATGCACGCCAACGACTGGGACGCCACCGAAGACCTGCGGGCCGCGGTCGCTTCGGGCGACCTCCCCCCAGCCCCCTGACCGTACCTGCTTCGACCAGTGGGTCACCGGAGGTACGGCCCCCTTGTACCCCGAGTGACCTATCGGTCGAAGCAGGTACGCACGAGAGGTGAAGCTCGGGAGCTCAGGGGTGGAGGGCGTCGAACTCCGCCTCGGACACGGCATCCGGGTCGGCGTCGAGACGCACGTGCGCGAGCAGCGCCTGCACGACGCGCAGCGCGGATGCCGCGCGCTCACCCCAGTGCGAGAGGTAGCTGAACTGCCACCACCACAGCGCCTCGACCGGGCGACCGGCGTCGTGGTGGCTCAGGCCGTGGGTGAGGGCCGACGCGATGTCGACGAGGTCGTTGCTGAGGCAGCCCACGGTGGGCTCCGGGTCGAGCACCGGGTCGGCGACGTCGGCGTACTCGTCGAGGCCCTCGAAGACGTTGGCGAGGCTCTCGCGCAGGGGGTCGACCTCGGCATCCGGCCCGGGGTCGGGCTCGAAGCGCGCGACGGGCACGACGTCCTCGATGGCGCCGAGCCGCGCGCCCATGACGAGCACCTGGGACAGCGCCAGCAGCGCCATCGGCAGCGTGGCGTCGGGGCTGTTGCCGGCCGCGATCTCGCGGACGGTGATGAGGTACATGCGGGCGTCGGCCGCGGACTCCTCGGCGAGCACGGTCCAGTCGTCAGACATCGAGCAGCCTCCGTCCCTCGAACGCGCGGCCCAGGGTGACCTCGTCGGCGTACTCGAGGTCGCCGCCGACCGGCAGCCCCGACGCGAGCCGGGTCACCCGCAGCCCGAACACCTTGAGCATCCGCGAGAGGTAGCTGGCGGTGGCCTCGCCCTCGAGGTTGGGGTCGGTCGCGATGATCACCTCGGTGACGACGCCGTCGCCGAGCCGCGCGAGCAGCTCACGCACCCGCAGGTCGTCGGGGCCGATGCCGTCGATCGGGCTGATCGCGCCACCGAGCACGTGGTAGCGGCCGCGGAACTCGCGGGTGCGCTCGATCGCGACGACGTCCTTGGGCTCCTCGACCACGCAGATGGCGTGCACGTCGCGGCGCGGGTCGAGGCAGATCCGGCAGCGGGTGGCCTCGGCGACGTTGAAGCACAGCTCGCAGAAGCGCACCCGGGCCTTCACTTCGGTCAGCGACAGCACGAGCCGGTCGACGTCGGCGGGGTCGGCCTGCAGCAGGTGGAACGCGATTCGCTGCGCGCTCTTGGGACCGACGCCCGGCAGCCTGCCGAGCTCGTCGATGAGGTCCTGGACCGCGCCTTCGTACACACGTCGAGACTACGACCTCGCGAGCACCCTGTCGTCCGCCGCCGCGCCCGGATGCCGCGCCCGTGCCCGCGCCCCGGTTCTCGAGTCGGGTGCTCAGGTGGTTGCCGGGGCAGCCACCCGGGCACCCGACTCCGAGAGGAGCAGGGATCAGGCGCGGACGAGCTCGTAGTCGCCGGCCTCGACGAGCGCCGCGGTGACCTCGTCGTCGGTCAGGTCGCGCTCGGCGACGACGGTGACCACGGACTGGCCGCCGTTGACCACCTCGACCTCGGCCTCGAGCACGCCGTCGAGGGCCAACAGCTCGTCGCTGACCGCCCGGGCACAGTGCCCGCAGGTGAGCCCGGTCGCCTGGAACCGCTGGGTCGTCGACATGGGAGTCCTCTCGTCAGATGCCGACCGCCGCACCGGTGGACTCGGGCGGCAGCTCGTTGTAGGAATCGGCGCGCTCCTGGCCGGAGAGTGCCGCGATGGCGTCCATGACCTCGTCGGTGAGCAGGCGTCGCGCCCTGCCCGCGGGGAGGTCGGCGAAGGACGCCGGGTGGATGGGGCGGCCGAAGGAGACGCGCACCCTCGCCAGCTTCGGGAAGCTCGCGCCGATCGGCTGCACCAGGTCGGTGCCGACCAACCCCACCGGCACGACGGGTACGCCCGCGGTGAGCGCGAGCCAGGCGACCCCGGTACGGCCCTTGTAGAGCCGGCCGTCGCGCGAGCGGGTGCCCTCGGGGTAGATACCGAAGCCGCGGCCCTCCTGCAGCACGCGCAGCGCGGCGTCGAGCGACTCCTGTGCGGCCCGTGAGGAGTGCCGGTCGACGGGGATCGCGTTGGAGTTCGCGAAGAAGGCCCGCCGGACGGCGCCGCTCACTCCCGTGCCGGTGAAGTAGTCGGACTTCGCGAGGAAGGCGACCGGCCGGGGCGCCGCGATCGGGATCGCGAAGGAGTCGATGAACGACAGGTGGTTGCTGGCGATCAGCACGCCCCCGGTGGGTGGGACGTTCTCGGTGCCGGTGATCGTCGGTCGCCAGATCGCCTTCGACAACGGCGCGACGACGCCGTGGCTGATGCGGTAGGAGCGTGCACTCACTGGGGGTCCCGCGCGATGACCGTGCCGCCGAGGATCCGCTCGACGACCGGCACGCCCACGTCGGTGAGGTCGTCGATCGACTCGTCGTCGTCACTGATCGCCGTGTCGTCGACGACCCGCTGCTCGCTGACGGTCTCGGCCTCGACCGCGACCCTGGCCCGCTCCAGCGGGCTGGCCCACGACGGAGCGGTGTCGGGCGGGGGCGGGGCGTCGGACCAGCTGGCCGGCTCACGGGTGCGGGTGGCTGCGTCGACTCGCGTGGCTGCGGCCGCGGCGCCGAGCGCCGAGGCGTCCGCGCTGGTGCCGCTGCCGACGGGGTTCGGGCTGCCCGAGCCGGCGTCTGACGGTGCGGACGACGCCCCACCGGGTGCCGGGGCGATCCCACCCGTCGAAGCCGCCGCGGGGCCGGCGGACGGCTCGGACGGGGCCGACGCCCCTGGGGGGGCGGCCGGGACGACGTCGTCGAAGGGGATGCCGTCGACGCGCGCGTCGACGCCGAGCACGTCGATGAGCGCCTGGCGCACATAGTCGGCGTGGGCGCCGCGCCGGAAGGTGTCGGCCAGGCCCACGGTGGAGATGCCGAGCAGCACCCGCTGGCCGTCGTAGTCGAGCACCTGGGCGTTCTGCGACACGAAGGTCCAGGTGACCCGCTTGTGCCGGCTGAGCCACTCGAGCACGTCGGGCCACGAGCGTCGCAGGGCGTCGGTGTCGAGGCCGCCGGGGCCCCTGGGGTGCGTCACGGGGACCGGCTCGGGCTCGGCGACGGCCATCGGCGCGGCATCGGGTCGTGCCGTGGGCGCCGGCTGCGCACCGGATGCCGGCTCGTCCCGTTCCGCTCGCGGCTCTCGTTCGGGCTCGCGGGGGTCGTCGTCCTCCGGGGCTCCGGCGGCTCCGACACCGGCGCAGCCGGGGAGGGGGCAGCCGGGGTCGGCTCGGGGGCCGACTCCGGGGGCGCCTGGAACGACGGCGCAGCCACGGCAGCGGTCGCTGCAGCCGGTGCGGTCGCTGCGGAAGCCGCCGCCGGCGCGGTCACAGCAGGAGGCGACGGCGGTGCGGCCACAGCAGGAGGCGACGGCGCGGCGTACGGGACGGCTGCGGTCGGCACGCCCGCCGACGTCGAGGCGGCGCTCGAGGCGGTCGAGCCGCGCGGCGTAGCCCGCCTCGCCGGCGGCACCTGGGAGCAGGATGCGGGCGGCGATGAGCTCGAGCTGGAGCCGCGGCGCGGTGGCGCCGGTCATCTCGGTGAGGCCGGAGTTGACGACGTCGGCCGCTCGGGAGAGGGCGCCCGGGCCGAACGCCGCGGCCTGGCGTCGCATCCGTTCGAGCTGGTCCTCGGGCACGTGCCGCAGCACCTGGCCGGCGCCGTCGGGCAGGGCGGCGACGACGATGAGGTCGCGCAGCCGCTCGAGCAGGTCCTCGACGAAGCGGCGGGGGTCGAGGCCGGTGTCGACGACCTTGTCGATCGCGCGGAAGACGGCCGCCGCGTCGCCCGCCGCGAAGGCGTCGATCGAGGCGTCGAGCAGCTCGCCGTCGGTGAACCCGAGCAGTGCCGCGGCCGACTCGTAGGTCAGGCCGTCGGGACCGGAGCCCGCGATGAGCTGGTCGAGCACGGACAACGAGTCACGCACCGAGCCCCCACCGGCGCGCACGACGAACGACAGCACGCCCGGGGCGACCGCGACGCCCTCCTTGACGCAGAGCTCCTCCATGTACGCCTGCAGGCGGGCCGGCGGGACGAGGCGGAACGGGTAGTGGTGGGTGCGCGAGCGGATGGTGCCGATGACCTTCTCGGGCTCGGTGGTCGCGAAGACGAACTTCACGTGCTCGGGCGGCTCCTCGACGATCTTCAGCAGGGCGTTGAAGCCCTGCGGCGTGACCATGTGCGCCTCGTCGATGATGTAGATCTTGTAGCGGCTCTGCGCCGGCCCGTACGAGGCCCGTTCGCGCAGGTCGCGGGCGTCGTCGACACCACCGTGGCTCGCGGCGTCGATCTCGATGACGTCGACCGTCCCGGAGCCGCCCCGGGACAGTGCCACGCACGAGTCACACGCGCCGCACGGCTCGGGGGTGGGGCCCTGACTCGCAGTTCAGGCAACGGGCCAGGATGCGGGCGCTGGTCGTCTTGCCGCAGCCGCGGGGGCCGCTGAACAGGTAGGCGTGGTTGACCCGCCCGGTGCGCAGCGCCTGCATGAGCGGCTCGGTGACGTGCTCCTGCCCGATGACGTCGACGAACGTCTCGGGGCGGTAGCGGCGGTACAGGGCGGTGCTCACGGTCCGAACAGTAGTCGCGATACCGGACACCGGGCACGCCACGCATCCCGCTGTGGACGGCGTCTCGCGGTCCGTGGGCGGACGGGGCAGGTCGGCTCGCCGCGCTAGGGTCGCGACGACCGGTACAGGGCGACGCGGAGGTGCGCAGGATGACCGCAGAGCCCGTTCCGGACGCCGGGTCGTGGCCGACGGGGCGTCCAAGGTGCTCGACGTGGCGACCCTGCTTGCCCACACCGGCACGCCACGGCTGAGCGGCCTCGGCTGGAGACGGAGGCCGGTGCACACCATCCTCGCGGCAGCCCTGTTCGCCCTCGTGTCGCTCCGCTGGCGGTCGCCACCGGGAATGGACCCGAGTTCGGCCGTGCCGGGTTGTTCCGCTTACCCTCGTGACGTGCGCATCGACGTCTGGTCCGACATCCTCTGCCCGTTCTGCCATCTCGGCCGGCGGCACCTCGAGCTCGCCCTCGAGCGGTTCGAGCACGGCGACGAGGTCGGGGTCGTCTGGCACAGCTTCCAGCTCGACCGCACCGCGCCGGCCGTCGACGACACCCCGGCGATCGAGCGGGTCGCCGAGAAGTACGGCGTCCCCCGCGAGCAGATGGTCGCCCAGCACGAGCGGATGGCGGCAGACGCCGCCGCCGTCGGCCTCGACTTCCAGTGGGAGCGGCTGCGCGGTGGCAACTCCTACGACGCCCACCGGCTGATCCACCTCGCCCGAGCCCTCGGCCGCGAGGACGAGGTCACCGAACGCGTGATGCGCGCCTGGTACAGCGAGGGCGAGTCGATCGGGGACATCGAGACGCTCGTGCGGCTCGGTGTCGAGGGCGGCCTCCCGGAGGATGCGGTGCGCGCCCTCCTCGCCGGCGACGACCACGGCATCGACGTGCGCACCGACCTCGCGCTCGCCAACCAGATCGGCATCACCTCGGTGCCCACCTTCGTGCTCGACCAGAAGTTCGGCGTGAGCGGCGCGCAGCCGGTCGAGGTCATGCTCAACGCCATCCGCCAGGTCTGGGACCTGCAGGGCACCGAGCCCGAGCAGGTCGCGACCGGCGGTGGGTGCGGCGGCGGCTGCTGCGGTGGGGCGTGCGGCTCGACGGCCGAGGCCGACACCACCGAGGATGCCGGTCACGCCTGCGGTTCCGATGGCTGCGGCGGAGCCTGCGAGGCCGCGGCCGAGGAGGGCGTCACCGCCGCGCGCTGAGCCGCGGCTGGGTGCCGGTCACCCGCCGGGACACGCGGACCGTGCCCAGATTTGCGGCCCCCCGGGTACGAGGACACCCCGCGTACCTGGAAGAGCCCACCTGCCCTTGCTGCATTCCTGCCCTGGGGGAGTTCAGCGGGGTACCACCACGCGGGGTGCCGGGCACGATCCTAGGCGGGCCGGCGGCATCCGGTGAAATCCGGGGGCGTCAGCCGCGGATGAACCAGATCGGCGACACGTCGCCCAACGCCATGAGCACTGCGGTGCCCACCAGCGAGGCGACGAAGCCCAGGGCGAAGCCGGTGAGCCCGCTCCAGCGACCGGCCACACCCGGCGGGTGGACGGTGCCGGCCGGCTCGTACCTCGGCCGGAGCAGCTCCGTGACTGCGAAGAGCGGCACCCCGAGCGCGAGCGGCCCGCCGACCACCCAGAACCAGAACCAGCGGGTCCCTCGTCGCGGGCGCGGACCGAGCACGACGACCAGCGTGCTGACGAACAGCAGCAGGGCACCGGCCTGGTCGACGCGTAGCCCAGGTGGGTGAGCGTAGAGGCTGCTGGCGGCGACCTCCTGGACGCCGGCGGCCCGGAACCGCGAGACCAGAGCGGCGGGGACGTCGGACCCCAGACCGTCGGGGTCGAGGACCCTCAGCCGGGCGACGGGGGCGTCGACCCAGTACGCGACGGTGACCTGCTGGCCGTCGCTGGTGCCGTCCAGCGCTCCGTCCTCGGCGTCGGATGCCGGGTAGACGTCGAGGCGGTAGGGCGCCCACGGCCTGCCGCCTCCGTCCTCGTCCACCGTGACGACCCGGTAGCCCGTGGCCCGTCCCTGTGACAGCTCGTCGGCCAAGAGCTCCTGTGGCACGAGGCGCGGCTGAGTGACCCAGAGGGTGACCAGCCAGACCGCCCAGCCGACGAACAGGACCCAGCCGAGCACCCGCCGGTCACGCCAGCCGGGCGAGCGCCGAGCGCGTACGAGCCAACAGCGAGTCGGCGACCGGCTCCACCGGCATGGGGGTGCCCAGCACGGCCCGCCCGCCGTCGCCCGGAGCCTCCTGGTCGTTCCCCACCTGGCGATCATGGCACCGAGCGGTACCGCCGGGCGACGATTTCTGGCGGCGGCTCCCCCTCTAGTAGCCTCACCCGCGGAGGATTCGCATAGTGGCCTAGTGCGCACGATTGGAAATCGTGTTGGGATAAAACCCTCGGGGGTTCAAATCCCCCATCCTCCGCCACACGACGACGGCACCGCGCGAGCGGTGCCGTCGTCGTGGAGCCCGGGTAGGTCAGAGCGCGACCACCCCGGCCCGCCCGGCTTCTTCGGGTGGCCCGACACCAGCGCACGTACTGGAGACCGAGACGGTCACGCCTCGCCGGTGGCGAGGCTCGTCGATGACGGGGCAGTCGGCGTTGCGGCACCTGGTGGCCCTCGTTCTCACGCTCGCCGGACACGGCTCGGGCCTGCGGGCCCGCAGGCACGTGCTGCGACCCGAGCGCCCCCGTCACGCGAGCGGCAGCCGCTCCCCCACCCGGCACCGCGCGTCGTGCAGAGCCACGAGGCGCTGCTCGTCCGGCCCGGGCACCGGCCCCGAGGCGCTGACCAACCGGCACACCGCATGCCCAGAGGCCCGTCCGTCGTACTCCGACAGCCAGTCTTCGTAGGCCTTCAGCGCCGCGTCGTCCGCGAACGGCCACGACACCGCCAGCGCCCGCGCACCCACCCGGAAGGGCTTGGGGGTCAACCGGGCCCGGTAGCTGTCGTGGGTCGCGCACAGCTCGACGTAGAGCGGGTCGGAGCTCAGCTCGGTGAGCAGCTCTCGCGCCCGGTCCGAGCTGGGCGGCGCCCCAGCACCCGTGACGAGCACCCGCAGGCCGGCGGCGGTCCGGTACACCCGCACCCCGAGGTCGGGGTGGCGGCGGGCGAACTCCCACACCGGCTCACAGGCCAGGCTCTCGGCCACGCTGGTGTCGCCGGGCCGTGGCACCGCCGGCACGGCATCCGAAGTTGCCGTCTCGGCGCGTTCCTCCGGAGTCATCGGGGTGGGCGCGGGGTCGCCGGACAGCAGCCGGCGCAGGAACCCGGCCGCGCCCCTGCCCGGGCGCGGGTTCAGCGCCGACTCGATCGCGGAGCCGATGCTCGACACGATGCCGGACAGGTCCGGTCCCGCGGACGCGCGCTTGGCGGCCTCCTCGAGCTCGGGCACGTCGACGTCGGCGATGAAGAGCAGGTCGGTGCACAGCACCTCACAGCCCATCCGGTTGCGCGTCACCACCCCGAGCAGGGCTCCCGATGCCGCATCGACCTCCTCGAGCACCGGCTCGCGCGGCGGCATCCTCGGGTAGTAGCCGTGGCCTCCCGGCAGGCGGCCCTCCCGCGCGATCCGCTCGAGTGCCTGGGCCAGCCGCTCGCCGGCGACGCGCTGGGCGTCCGCCTCGGAGACCGACGACCACCCCCACACGGTGAGGATGCCGCCCCCCTGGCCCAGGTGCGGGCTGAACCCGTCGGCCGTGACCCAGTGCTGCGGCAGCTGCATGGCGCGAGTCTGGCAGCGCCGCCGGCGCGGTGGAAGCAGGTCAGGCCGGGGCTGACCTCACGCCCGTAGCGGTCGAGGAGGTCGACCAGGGCGTCCGGGTCGGCGAGCGCGGCGAGGTGCCCGGCATCGACGAGGTCAGCCTCCACGCCCACCCGGTCAAGGGCGAGCGCGGCGACGAAGCCCGGCGGGAACAGCCGGTCGCGGGCACCCGCGACGACCCGGGTCGGCACGTCGGGCCAGTGGTCGAGCGGCCAGGGGTCGCGGAACGGCCCGTCGGTCTGCTCCATCGGTCGCTGCATCGCCTCCCGGGTCACGTCGTCGGGGACGTCGTGGAAGTACAGCGCCTCGTCGGTCCAGTCCTCGGGGTCACGGCCCTGCTCCACGGCGAACCGCCGGGCGGCGCCGGCCTGGTCGGTGACCTGCCACCACTCGCCGCCGGTCTCACCGGGCCGCGGCACCATCGGGCACACGAGCACGAGCAGGTCGGCGGCGCAGCGGTCGGCCACGAGCGGCGCCACCAGAGCACCCAGCGACTGCCCGACCACCGCGAGACCAGCGCCTCCGGACGCGCACGCGGCGCCGCGCGGCACGGCATCGGCCGCGGCCTGCACGTAGTCCTCGAGCAGCGCGCCCTCGTCGCCCGAGGGCAGGTCGACGGCGACGGCCTCGTGCCCGCGAGCACGCAGGCGGGGGACGACGCGGTGCCAGTACCAGGCGTCCCCGCCGGCTCCGGGCACCAGGACGAACGTGGTCATGACACCTCCCTTCGCGAGCACCCTACGACGGCGACTCCCCCGCATCGGCCCGGGTGCGCGTGGCGAGCGCCGGGTCGTCGATCGGGCTCCTCACCGTCGTCGTCGAGCGGATGCCGGTGTCGGTCGCCTACGCCGTGTGGGCCGGGATGGGCACCGCGGGCATCGCACTGGTGGGGTACCTCGTCCTCGGCGAGAGCCCGGACTGGGTCAAGGCCGGAGCCATCGGACTGATCATCGCGGGCGTCGTCGTGCTCAACGCCAGCGGCACGCACTGACCCCTGCGGGGCGCCCGGCGCTCCGCCCGGCACTCCGCTCGGCGCGGTTTACGCCCGTCCGCGGACGATGCCGACCGAACCGGTGGCGGACCCACCCGGGGGTGGGTCCACGATGGGGTCATGAGCAACGGCGCCTACGCAGCGGCATACGAGCAGTCGATCTCCGATCCCACGACCTTCTGGGGCAACGCCGCGAAGGCGGTCGAGTGGATCACCGAGCCGACGACGGTGCTCGACGACTCCAACCCGCCGTTCTACCGCTGGTTCCGCGGTGGCTCGCTCAACACCTGCTTCAACGCGCTCGACCGCCACGTGCGCGACGGGCGCGGCGGCCAGGCGGCACTGATCTACGACAGCCCCGTCACCGGCACCGTGCAGACCTTCACGTACGCCGAGCTTCTCGACAAGGTCGCCACGTTCGCGGGCGCCCTCGCCTCGCTCGGCGTCGAGAAGGGCGACCGGGTCGTCGTCTACATGCCGATGGTGCCCGAGGCCGTCGTCGCGATGCTCGCCTGCGCGCGGCTCGGCGCCATCCACTCGGTCGTGTTCGGCGGGTTCGCACCGGCCGAGCTGGCCGCCCGCATCGAGGACGCCAAGCCGACCGTCATCGTCGCCGCCAGCTGCGGCATCGAGCCGAGCCGGGTCGTCGAGTACAAGCCGATGCTGGATGCCGCGCTCGACCGCAGCAGCCACAAGCCCGAGTCGGTCATCGTGCTCCAGCGCCCCCAGGCGCGGGCCGCGGTCGGCGAGCGCGACACCGACTGGGAGGAGATGGACTGGGACGAGCTCGTCTCCGACGCCGAGCCCGCCGACTGCGTCGAGGTCGAGGCCACCGACCCGCTCTACGTCCTCTACACGTCCGGCACGACCGGCCGGCCCAAGGGCATCGTCCGCGACAACGGCGGCCACGCCGTGGCCCTGCGGTGGTCGATGGAGAACGTCTACGACATCGGGCCGGGCGACGTGTGGTTCACGGCGTCCGACGTCGGGTGGGTCGTCGGGCACTCGTACATCGTCTACGCACCCTTGCTGACCGGAGCGACCACCGTCCTCTACGAGGGCAAACCGGTCGGTACCCCCGACGCGAGCGCGTTCTGGCGGGTCATCGGTGACCACGGCGTCAAGGCCATGTTCACCGCGCCGACCGCCTACCGCGCGATCAAGCGCGAGGACCCGACTGGGGCGATGATGGCCGGCCACGACCTGTCGAGCCTGAAGTGCGTCTTCCTCGCCGGTGAGCGGCTCGACCCCGACACCTACGAGTGGACCAGCGCACTCCTCGGTGTGCCGGTGGTCGACAACTGGTGGCAGACCGAGACCGGCTGGCCGATCGCCGCGAACCTGCGCGGCCTCGACCCGATGCCGATCAAGGCCGGCTCCCCGTCGGTGCGGGTGCCGGGCTACGACGTGCAGGTGCTCGACGACTCGGCGCAGCCCGTGGCGCCCGGGGTCGAGGGTGCCATCGCCATCCGGCTGCCGCTGCCTCCGGGCACCCTGCCGACGCTGTGGCAGGACGACGAGCGGTACATCGCCGGCTACCTGTCGGTCTACGACGGCTACTACCTCACCGGCGACGGCGGGCTCATCGACGACGACGGCTACGTCTACGTCATGGGCCGCACCGACGACGTGCTCAACGTCGCGGGCCACCGGCTCTCCACCGGCTCGATCGAGGCGGCCCTCGCGGGTCACCCCGACGTCGCCGAGTGCGCGGTCATCGGCGTCGCCGACGACTTCAAGGGCCAGGTTCCCCGTGGGCTGGTCGTGCTCAAGGGCGGGGTGAACGGCACCGGGGACGACGGCATCCGGATCTGCAAGGAGCTGGTGCAGCGGGTGCGCGACGAGGTCGGCGCGGTCGCGAGCCTTCGCCAGGTCGACATCGTCGCGGCGCTGCCCAAGACCCGATCGGGCAAGATCCTGCGCAAGACGATGCGCGAGATGGCCGACGGCAAGACCCCCACCGTGCCCGGCACCATCGAGGACGTCTCGGTGCTCGACGCCCTGGCCTCGGTGCTGCGACCCGGCGCCTGACCCCGCACGCAGGAGCTCGCTTCGCACGCATCAGCTGCTGCGCGGCATCCGAACTCCTGCGTGCGCCCGAGGTCAGCGCGGTGCGGGTGCCGGGGCGTCGGCCTGCGTGGCCTGCTCGCGGTCGCGGTACTGCCCGGGGGTGACCCCGACCAGGGCGGTGAAGTCGCGGGTGAAGTGGGCCTGGTCGTACCAGCCGGAGCGCACGGCGAGGTCGGCGAGGGTGCCGTCCCAGCCGGCGTCGAGGTCGGCGACCGCGTCGTGCATGCGGTAGCGCGCGAGCACCCACTTCGGGCCGACCCCGACGTAGTGAGTGAACAGCCGCTGCAGGCTGCGCACCGTGACGCCGTGCCGCTGTGCGACGTCGGCCACCGCGAGCAGGGTGCGGTCGGCGAGCATGTCGGCGACCACCTCGAGCAGCAGGTCGTAGCGGGGGTCGGCCCCCTCGTCGCCGAGCACGGCCAGGCCCTGTTCCGCCGCGTGCGCCCAGGCCGAGGCGGATGCCGCGAGGTCGGGGTCGGCCAGCGTCGCGACCAGCCCGGCGGGCAGCACCTCCGCGGCCGCTACCGAGCGGTCGGTCCACGCGGATGCCGGGTGCCCGGTGAGCGCGGCCAGCCCACCGGGCCGGAAGCGGAGCCCGACGACCCTGCCCCACCCGCGCACCTCGACGTCGAAGCGACGCGTGCACACGCCGGTGACCGCGACGGCCTCGCCCGGGGGCATCCCGGATCGTGGGTGGCTGCCGAGCTCGACGGTGAGGGAACAGGTCGGGTGCGGCAGCACCTCGCTGTCGTACCAGCGTCCGCGGGGCAGGTCCCACCGCAGCGACCAGCAGTTCTCGACCCAGCGCGCGGCCGACGGCCCCACCGGCTCGCGCACGAGGTCGACGTGGCGCGCGAACTCGTCGGGCCGCAGCAGGCCCGCCGTCGACGCCGTGGGCGGCACTGTCGCCTTTGTCCTATCGGGCACCGACCCAGCCTAGGCAGGGTGGACGACATCCCGGCCCACCACGACGAGAGGCACCACGATGGCAATCGCCGCACTCAAGATGCTCACCCTCGACAGCTCCGACGCGCGGCGCGACGCGACGTTCTGGTCAGCCGTGCTCGGCTGGGAGGTCGCGCACGCGCAGGACGAGTACGCGATGCTCACCGGGCCCGGCGGGCTCGCCCTCGGGTTCGGCACGCTCGACGACCACGAGCAGCCGGGCTGGCCCAACGAGCACGGCACCAAGCAGTTCCACCTCGACCTGGCCGTCGACGACCTCGACGCCGGGGTGGCCGCATGCGTCGAGCTGGGGGCGACCTTCCCCGCCGAGCAGCCCGGCGAGACCTGGCGGGTGCTCCTCGACCCGAGCGGCCACCCGTTCTGCCTGACCTCGGCGGCCAACTGGGGCTGAGGTCCCAGTCGAGGGGTCATGACATGCGCGGGTCGCGGCATCGTCCCGGGCATGTCTCGACCTCTCGATCGAGGTGGCACGCGCGCTGGGACCGCGCGGGGACCGACATCGGCGGGCGCACGGCATCCGGCGTGGGAACCGGTCCGGATGCCGTGTGCCCGGCATCCGGGGTGGGGACCGGTCCGCGGAACCGGCGCGCACCCACCGACACCCGCCCGAGAGGATGGCGTCGTGGAGGGTGTCGTCCTGGGCTTCGCGACGATCGTCGCCGTCATCGGCGTCGGTGCCCTCATCGCGCACCTCGGGGTCGTCGACCTCTCGGCGCAGAAGGTGCTCAGCCACATCGCCTTCTTCGTGGCCTCGCCGGCCCTGCTCCTCACCACCGTGGCCGAGGCCGACACCCATGACGTGCTCTCGCGCAGCCTGGTCGCGACGGTGGTCGGGGTCGCGGTGCCGGCGGTGACCTACGTCGTCGTCGCGTGGTGGCGCTGGCGGCGCTCGGTCGGCGAGCGCGTCATCGGTGCCCTGGCGAGCTCCTACGTCAACGCGGGCAACCTCGGCCTCCCGGTCGCGGCCTACGTGCTCGGCGATGCCGCCCTCGTGGCACCGACCCTGCTGCTCCAGCTGCTCGTGATGCAGCCTTTGGCCCTGGCCGTGCTCGACGCCGACGTGCGCGGCCACCGGCCGACGCTGCGGCACATGATGATCCGACCGTTCACCAACCCGTTGACGATCGGCACGCTCATCGGGCTGCTGCTGTCGGTCACCGGCTGGACCCTGCCTCCGATCGTCGCCGACCCGGTCGAGCTGATCGGCGCGATGGCGGTGCCCGGGATGCTGCTCGCGTACGGCATCGCGCTGCGGCTGGGACCCGGCTTCGGCGGCGACGTCCCGAGGGGCGAGCTGGCACTGACGAGCACGCTCAAGCTCGCGGTGCAGCCACTGGTCGCGTATGCCGTCGCGCACCTCGCGCTCGGCCTGTCCGGGCACGCGCTGCTCGCCGTCGTGGTCTGCTCCAGCCTGCCGACGGCGCAGAACATCTTCGTCCACGCCACCCGCTACGACCGGTCCCCGACGCTGGCGCGCGACACGATCCTGGTCACGACGGTGGGCGCGGTACCCCTGATCACCCTGGTGGTATGGCTGCTCGGCTGAGCACCACGTGCCCGGCTCAGCCGACGAGCCCGCTGCCGGGGTGGCGAGGTCGGGCGCGACCTGCGTGAAGGCGTGCTCGATCTCGAGGTCGCCGTACCCGGTGGTGCGTCCAAGGGATCGGCACCCGAGTGCATCGTCGACACCTTCACCGGTCGGGTCTACTGACGCTCCTGCTGCCGGCGGCCGATCGCTGGGTGAGAATGGCCCGGTGATCACGGTCGAGCTCGCCCGCGCCCTCCTGCGCGACTCCGGCGTGCTCTGGGAGCCCTCGGCCGGCGACCGGTTCGTCATCGACGCAGAGCTGCTCACCGGGGAGGTCTTCTGGATCAGCGAGCTCACCGTCGAGGTGCAGACCTACCGCGACCAGTCGCTGCTCGGGTTCAACGGCACCACCGAGTGGGCGCTGGACTCGGTGACCCTCGACCAGGCGCTGTGGCTCCCCCGCGAGGACCAGCTGCGCGAGCTGCTCGGCGACCGCCTCGAGGTGGTGCGACGCACCGAGCGGGGCTGGGAGGTGACCTACGCCGTCAGGCCGGGCTACGTGCTCACCGTCACCGATGCCGACCTCGAGTGCGCCTACGCACAGGCGCTGCTGACGCTCTGAGGCGCCTTCGGACGTACCAGTCAGGCGCGTACCCGGCCCTGGGCCGGCGACCTGTCCCTGACGACGCGAGGAGGAGGCTCTCAGCGCTTGCGGGAGGTGCCGAAGATCGAGCGGGTGATCTCGCGCCCGAGCACGGTGCCCGCCGAGCGCAGCGCCGACTTGAACGCGCTCGACTTGACCACCGACTCGACGACGCTCGGCTCGGCCGCGCGCTTGCGCTCGGCCGCCTCCTGCGCCTTCTGGGCGGCGGCGGCATCCTTGGCCGCCTGCTTCTCGGCCTCGAGCCGGGCCTTGTCCGAGGCGGCCGCGGCCGCCTCGCGCACCTTGGCGTTCTCGGCCTCGACGGCCGCCGCCTGCTCGGCCTCGGTGCGCGCCACCTCGGCCCTGCCGAGCATCTCGGATGCCGACTCGCGCTCGACATAGGTCACGTACTTCGGCGCGATCGGTGACGCCGCGACGGTCTGGGTGAGCAGGGCGGCATCCGAGGGCGCCATCAGCGACTCGGGCGCGCGCATCCGGGTCCAGGCCACCGGGGTCGGCGCGCCCCGCTCGGACAGCACGGTGATCACGGCCTCGCCGGTGCCGAGCTGGGTCAGCAGCTCCTCGAGGTCGTAGGCCGTGTTGGGGTAGGTGCGCACGGCGGCCTTGAGCGCCTTCGCGTCGTCCGGGGTGAACGCGCGCAGGGCGTGCTGCACCCGGTTGCCGAGCTGGGCCAGCACGTCGGCGGGCACGTCCTTGGGCGACTGGGTCACGAAGAAGACGCCGACCCCCTTGGAGCGGATCAGCCGCACGGTCTGCTGGATGGCGTCGAGGAAGTCCTTGCTCGCGTCGTTGAAGAGCAGGTGCGCCTCGTCGAAGAAGAAGACGAGCTTGGGTTTGTCGAGGTCGCCGACCTCCGGCAGGTCGTGGAAGAGGTCGGCGAGCAGCCACATGAGGAAGGTCGAGAACAGCTGGGGCCGGTCCTGAACGCCCGGCAGCTCGAGCATCGAGGCGATGCCCCGACCGTCCGGGGCGGTGCGCAGCAGGTCGGTGGTCTCGAACTCGGGCAGCCCGAAGAACAGGTCGGCCCCCTGGGCGGAGAAGTTCACGAGCTCGCGCAGGATGACCCCGGCCGTCGCCGACGACAGGCCGCCGAGGTCCTTCAGGTCGGCCTTGCCCTCGTCGCTGGTGAGGAACTGCACGACGGCGCGCAGGTCGGCGATCGTGTCGAGCCACAGCCCCTTGGTGTCGGCGTAGTGGAAGACCAGCCCGAGGCTCGACTCCTGGGTCTCGTTGAGCCCGAGCACCTTCGAGAGCAGGGTCGGGCCGAACGTCGAGACGCTGGCGCGCACCGGGATGCCGGTGCCCTGACCGCCGAGGGCGTAGAACTCGACCGGGTAGGCTCGTGGCCTGCCAGGTCAGGCCCACGTCGGCCGAGCGGGCGGTGACCTTGTCGTTCGGCTCCCCCGGCGTGGCCATGCCGGACAGGTCGCCCTTGATGTCGGCGAGGAAGACGGGCACACCCTGGGCGACGAGCTGCTCCGCCATGAGCTGCAGCGTCTTGGTCTTGCCGGTGCCCGTGGCGCCGGCGACCAGACCGTGCCGGTTCATCGCCGCCAGTGGGATGCGCACCGTGGCGTCCGGATGGGCCGTGCCGTCGACGACTGCGGCGCCGAACTCGAGTGAGGCGCCCTCGAAGGCGTAGCCGGCGCGGATCTCGTCGACCTGTGACGTGCTCTGGCTCTCGCTCACGTGGGTCAATCTAGCCCGCACGCTCGCGTCGCCCCTGCCGTGTGCGACGTCCCGGCATACAGTGACTCCCGTGATCTTCAAAGCCGTCGGCGACTCGCGTCCGTACCCCGACCACGGGTACACGACGCGCCAGTGGTCCACGGTGCCGCCGCGTCTGGTGCGGCTCGACGAGCTGGTCACCACCAAGCGCGAGCTCGACCTCCAGATGTTGCTCTCGGAGGACTCCACCTTCTACGGCGACCTGTTCGCCCACGTCGTCGAGTGGGAGGGCACGCTCTACCTCGAGGACGGCCTGCACCGCGCGCTGCGCGCCGCCCTGCACCAGCGCCCCACGCTGCACGCGCGGGTGCTCTCGCTCTAGGGGGCCACGTGAGCGACTACACGACCGAGGCCGAGGTGTCGGTCCAGGCACGCCAGAGGCGGCGTCGCTCGCTCATCGTCATCGGCGTGGTCCTGCTCGGGCTGTTCTTCGCCTTCTGGTACGCGTGGTCCTACTACCAGGCCGACAGCTCCGCTCGGGCCACTCGCCCGCCACCCGCGACCTGTGCGCCGTACGACCCCAAGGCCGTGACCCCCGAGAACACCAAGGTCAACGTCTACAACGCCTCCAGCCGCAACGGGCTGGCCGGTTCCGTCGCCAAGAGCCTGGCCGAACGCGGCTTCGTCATCGGCAAGGTCGCCAACGACCCGTCCAACCGCAAGGCCCCGGCGGTGGCCGAGATCCGCTACGGGCCCACCGGCGAGGCCCACGCCAAGCTGCTGCGCACGGCGCTGCCGAAGGGTACGGCCCTGTTCAAGGACAAGCGCAAGACGGTCGTCGTCGACCTGGCCGTGGGCCCCAAGTACACCTCACTCGCCCCCGTGCCCACCACGACCACGCTGCCCATGTGCCCAGCGCCGTCCGGGTCCTGACCGGCCGCCCATGACCGACCCGGTCCCGCTCGGCGCCGACGCCGAGGCGCGCAAGGCCTGCGCGGTCGTGCTCGACCCGGCGTGGACGGCATCCGAGGCGTTCGTCGCCATCGCGACCGAGTGCACCGACCACTGGCGCACCAACGCGCAGCTGGTGCTCGAGTCACGCGCCATGCCCCACCTGCACCAGACCCGCGTCGGCATCCGCCGGCTGCGCTCCTCGTTCTCGTTGTTCCGGCCGCTGCTGCGCGACGTGCCCGGGGCGTTCCTCGTCGCCCACCGCCTGCGCGCGCTGGCCCTGCCCTTCGGCCTCGCGCGCGACCTCGACGTGCTGCTCACCGGGCGGCTCGTCGACGACCTCGACGTCGCGCAGGCCGACCGGCTGAGGGCCGACCGCGAGGCGGCCTACGACACGGTGCACGCCATCCTGCGCTCCCCCGACTGGGCGGATGCCGCGCGCTCGGTCGACGGCCTCGTCCTCCTCGCGCCGTGGCCGGGTGTCGCGGACCCGCCGCTGCGCGACCTCGCGGCGGCGGCACTGGAGAAGCGGTGGCGCCGGGTCGTCGGCCACGCCGACCGCCTGGCCGCGATGGCACCGCTGGAGCGGCACCGGGTGCGCATCGAGGCCAAGAAGCTGCGCTACGGCTGCGAGTTCTTCGCGTCGGTGTACGCCGACGACTCGTTGCGCGTCGTCACCGACAGCGGGGCCGAGCTGGCCGGGCCACTCGCGTTCGGGTGGCACGTCGAGGAGGTGCAGACCGCCCTCGGCGCGGTCAACGACCACGCCACCGCCGACGGCCTGCTGCGCTCGGTCGGCGCTGCGGCCCTGAGGTCGACGAGCACCGGCTGGTGGAGGAGGCCGCCGCAGCGGTGCGCACCCTCGCGGCGCTCGACCCGTTCTGGCGCTGACGGTACGCGCCCCGCGGGTGGGGCCTGACGGCGGTGGCGCTCCCTCGTGCCACCACCGCCGTCAGGAGCTGGGTCAGGCGACGCCGTACAGGTGCTCGAGGGCCAGCTGGTCGAGCGCCTCGAACGCCATCCCACGGCGGCCGGCCTCGTCGGGGTCGAACGACTCGGCCCGCAGGTCGGCCAGGGTCTCGCCCTCGGCCAGGGTCGGAACGGCGAGCTCGCCGACGCGGGCGTCACCCAAGGCCTGCTGCACCCGCGGGTCGGCGCGGAAGGCCCGCGACTTCTCGCGCAGGATCAGGTAGTTGCGCATGCAGGCCGCCGCGGACACCCAGACGCCGTCCATGTCCTCGGTGCGTGGTGGCTTGAAGTCGAAGTGCCGTGGCCCGTCGTAGCCGCCGTGCTCGACGATGTCGACGGTCCAGAAGGCGCCCCGGGCGTTGCCCGCTCCGAAGCGGAGGTCCTGGTCGTAGCGTGGGCCGTGCTGGCCGTTGAGGTCGATGTGGAACAGCTTCCCGTGCCACAGCGCCTGGGCCAGCCCGTGGGCGTAGTTCAGGCTCGCCATCTCCTCGTGCCCGACCTCGGGGTTCACGCCGACCAGCTCGGGGTGCTCGAGCTCGGTGATGAACGCGAGGGCGTGCCCGACGGTGGGGAGCAGGATGTCGCCGCGCGGCTCGTTGGGCTTCGGCTCGATGGCGAAGCGGAGGTCGTAGCCCTGCTCGAGCACGTACGCGCCGAGCAGGTCGAAGCCCTCCTTGTAGCGGTCGAGCGCCGCCCGCACGTCCTTGGCCGCGCCGGACTCGGCCCCCTCCCGGCCACCCCATGCGACGAACACCTTCGCACCCAGCTCGACGGCGAGGTCGATGTTCTCGGCCGTCTTGGCGAGGGCGAACCGGCGCACGTCGCGGTCGTTGTTGGTGAACCCGCCGTCACGGAAGACCGGGTGCGAGAACAGGTTGGTGGTGACCATGGGCACGGTGAGCCCGGTCGCGTCGAGGGCGGCCCGGAACGGCGCCAGACGGGCCTGTCGCTCGGCGGTGCTGCTGCCGAACGGCATGACGTCGTCGTCGTGGAAGGTGATGCCCCAGGCGCCGAGGTCACTGAGCCGATGGACGGCATCCGCCGGGTCCAGGGGCTCGCGCACGGCACCGCCGAAGACGTCGACGCCCTGCCAGCCGACGGTCCACAGGCCGAAGGAGAAGTGGTCCTCGCGGGTGGGCGTGAAGTCGGTCATGTCAGTCTCCTGAGCTGAAGGCGGCGTCGAAGGCGGCGTCGGGGCGGTCGAACGCGAGCCGGCGCACGAAGCCCACGGCCTCGGCGGCCCCGACGAGTCGGTCCATGCCGGCGTCCTCCCACTCGACCGAGAAGGGCCCGTCGTAGCCGATCGCGCCGAGGGTGCGGAAGCAGTCCTCCCACGGCACGTCGCCGTGGCCGGTCGAGACGAAGTCCCAGCCGCGTCGGGGGTCGGCCCACGGCAGGTGCGACGAGAGCCGGCCGTTGCGGCCGTTGCCCACCCGCTTGCGCACGTCCTTGCAGTCGACGTGGTAGATCCGGTCCTGGAAGTCCCAGATGAAGGCCGCCGGGTCGAGGTCCTGCCAGACCATGTGGCTGGGGTCCCAGTTCAGGCCGAACGCCGGGCGGTGGTCGATCGCCTCGAGGGTGCGCACGGTGGTCCAGTGGTCGTAGGCGATCTCGCTCGGGTGCACCTCGTGGGCGAACCTCACGCCCACCTCGTCGTAGACGTCGAGGATCGGGTTCCAGCGGTCGGCGAAGTCCTGGTAGCCCGCCTCGATCGTCTCGGCGCTGACCGGCGGGAACATGGCGACGTACTTCCAGATCGCCGAGCCGGTGAAGCCGATGACGACGTCGACGCCGAGCTTCGCCGCGGCGCGGGCCGTGTCGGCCATCCGCTCGGCTGCCCGTTGCCGCACGCCCTCGGGGTCGCCGTCGCCCCAGACGGATGCCGGGAGGATGTCCTTGTGACGTTGGTCGATGGGGTCGTCGCACACGGCCTGACCCACGAGGTGGTTGGAGATGGCCCAGACGCCGAGTCCGTGCCGCTCGAGGATCTCGCGGCGGCCCGCGACGTAGTCGTCCTCGGCGAGGGCGCGGTCGACCTCGAAGTGGTCACCCCAGCAGGCGATCTCGAGCCCGTCGTACCCCCAGGAGGCGGCGAGGCGGCACACCTCCTCGAACGGCAGGTCGGCCCACTGGCCGGTGAAGAGGGTGATCGGTCGCGTCATGTCATCGCTCCTGGGTCGTGGGTGGGTGGGTGGTGGCGGCCTCAGCCGCCGGTGGCGCCGCCGATGGGAACGGCGTCGAGGGGGGTCCAGCACGACCGGTCGGCAGCGCTGACCTCGACGGCGGCGAGCACCTCCTGCACGGCGAGGCCGTCGGCGAAGGACGGCTCGGGGTCGTTCCCGGAGGCGACCGCCTCGATGAGGTCGGCCGCCTGGTGGGTGAAGCCGTGTTCGTAGCCCAGGCCGTGGCCGGCCGGCCACCAGTGCTCGACGTAGGGGTGGGTCGGCTCGGTGACGACCACCCGGGTGAACCCGGACTCGCGAACCGGTGCCGCGGCATCGTGCACGTGGAGGACGTTCATGTCCTCGAAGTCGAAGGCGATGCTGCCCCGCGACCCGTTGATCTCGAGCCGGATCGCGTTCTTGCGCCCGGTCGCGAACCGGGTGGCCTCGAACGTGGCGAGCGCACCGCCGCTGAGGCGCGCGAGGAAGATCGCCGCGTCGTCGACGGTGACCCGCCCCCGCCCGGTGCCGACCTCCGCCGACAACCCGTGCACCGCCCCGGGGAGCGGACGCTCCGCGATGAAGGTCTCGGTCGTCGCACTGACGCCCGTGATCCGCTCTCCGGTGATGAAGTGAGTCAGGTCGATGATGTGGGCCCCGATGTCGCCCAGGGCACCCGAGCCAGCACGGTCCTTGTCGAGCCGCCAGGTCAGCGGCGACTCGGGGTCGACGAGCCAGTCCTGCAGGTACTGCGCGCGCACGTGCCGGATCTCTCCGACGCGACCCTCCTGCACGAGCTGGCGCGCCAGTGCGATGGCGGGGACCCGGCGGTAGGTGAAGCCGACCATCGAGCGGATGCCGCGGGCCTTGGCGCGCTCGGCGGCGTCGGCCATGGCGCGGGCCTCGGCAACGGTGTTGGCCAAGGGCTTCTCGCACAACACGTGCTTGCCCGCCTCGAGCGCCGCGATGGCGATCTCGGCGTGGGTGTCGCCGGGGGTGCAGATGTCGACCAGGTCGACGTCGTCGCGGGCGATGAGGTCGCGCCAGTCGGTCTCGACGTGCTGCCAGTCGAACCGCCGCGCCATGTCTCCGGCGGCCTGGGCGTCACGGCCGCCGACCGCGACGAGGTCGGGCACCAGGGCGGGGTCGAAGAAGCTGCGGGCGTTGCGCCAGCCCTGCGAGTGGGCGACGCCCATGAACGCGTAGCCGACCATGCCGATGCCGATCCGGCCCGGTGTGCCCACGGTGGCCGGCGCGGCATCCGCGTGGGGAGAGGTGGTGTCGATGGCCATGAGGCACCTTTCGATGGGCCGTCCGGCCCGGTGGGGTGGTGCTCGCCGGCCGGAGTCGGCCGGCGAGCACCACGGTCCGGGTGGGTCAGGACTCGAAGCCCAGGGGCATGTACTCGTCCACGTTGTCCTTGGTCACGACGGGAGCGTCGAGCACGACCCGGCGCGGCACGCTCGGCTGGACGAGGTCGGACATGCCCTTGCTCTGTGCGAGGAGGCGGGCGAGACGGATGCCGTCAGCGGCCTGGGTCGGCGGGTAGAGCACCGTGGCCTCCATCTTGCCCTCCTTGATCGCCCGCATCGCGTTCGCGGAGCCGGCGCCACCGATGAACGCCATCTCCTTGCGGTTGGCGTTGTCGAGCGCCGCCTGGACGCCCACGCCCTGGTCGTCGTCGTGGTTCCAGAGGATGTCGATCTTCGGCGCGGCCTGGAGCAGGTTGGACGCGGCCTTCTCGCCGGACTCCACGGTGAACTCCGCGGCGACGCGGTTGTCGACCGTCTGGCCACAGGCCTTCAGCGCGTCGGCGTAGCCCCTGGTGCGGTCCTGGGTGAGCGGCAGCGAGTCGATGCCGGCGATCTCGGCGATGACCGGGTCGGTCAGGCTCTTGTCCTTGATGAGCTTGCAGGCGTAGGTGCCGGCGCTGACGCCCATCCCGTAGTTGTCACCGAGCACGGTCGTGCGGGCAGCGAACGGCGAGGAGAACTCACGGTCGACGTTGACGACGATGATGCCGGCCTGCATGGCCTTGGTGGCCACCTCGGTGAGCGCGGCACCGTCGGTCGGGAGCAGGACGATGGCGTCGACCTTGTCGTTGATGAACGTCTCGATCTGGCTGATCTGCAGGCTCGCGTCGTTCGTGCCCTCGGCGGTCTTGAAGTCGATGTCCGAGTACTTCTCGGCCTCCGCCTTGGCGGAGGTGTTGACGGCCGCGAGCCAGCCGTGGTCGGCCGCGGGCCCGGAGAAGCCGATGGTGACCGTCTCGCCGGGCGCGTCGTTGTCGCTGACGGCACCGGCCGGGGCGCTCGAGGCGCTCGAGTTCGTCTCGGGCTCGTTGCTCGTACAGCCCGTGGCCAGCAGGCCGATGACCCCGGCGGCGGCGAGGAGCCTGACCGGGCGGGACGTGATGATCGTGCGGGACATGCGGGTCTCCTTGCGAGGGGCGGTGTGGTGGTGAGGGTGATGAGGGTGGAGATCGCTCGGCCTGGGGCCGGCCGAGGGTTGGTGGGGGTCGTCGCCGGAGGTCATGGGGCCCCCCGACGAGCAGCGACCCGCTGCTGCAGCAGCACGGCGGCGACGATGATGACGCCCTTCGCGACGGCCTGGGTGGACGTGTCGAGGTTGTTGAGGGTGAAGACGTTGGTCAGCGTGTTGAAGATGAGGACACCGAGGACGGTGCCGACGATCGTCGCGCGGCCCCCGCTGAGGAGCGTGCCACCGATGACGACCGCCGCGATGGCGTCGAGCTCGTAGAGCCCGCCGTGCGTCGACGTCCCGGTGGTGGTGCGGGCCATCAGCATCACCGCGGCCAGGCCGCAGGCGAGGCCGACCAGGATGTAGAGGTAGGCCGTCTGGCGCTGCACCTTGATGCCGGCGAGCCGGGCCGCCTCGGGGTTGCCACCGAGCGCGAGGGTCCGGCGACCGAAGGTCGTGCGGTTCAACAGGATCCAGCCGAAGACCGAGACGAGGGCGAAGATGATGACGAGCACCGGGACCCCGAGCAGACTGCCTCCGAAGAAGTCGATGAGGCCGCGCTCGGTCACGATCTGGGTGCGTCGCTGGGCGATGATCTCCGCAAGGCCGCGGGCGGCCGCGAGCATCGCCAGCGTCGCGATGAACGGTGCGATCCGTCCGTAGGCGATGAGGACCCCGTTGACGACACCACAGCCGGCTCCCACGGCGAGGGCCGTGAACACCATGAGAACCCAGTGGAAGTCGGCCGCCATGGCCTGGGTCGCGACGGTGGTGGCCCACACGCTCGACAGGGCCACGATGGCGCCGACGGACAGGTCGATGCCCCCGCCGCCGATGACGAAGGTCATCCCGACGCTGACGACCCCGATGACGGAGGCGAGCCGCAGGATCGTCATCATGTTGTCGACGCTCGCGAAGCGGTCACCGGCGGTGATGACGCCGACGGCGCAGACGATGACGAGCGCGATGACGAGGCCGAGGTTGCGACCCGCCGAACCGGCGAGCAACCCGCCGCGGCCGGAGCCCTTCGGCGGCTCCGCGGGAGCGGTGCTCTGGTGGTGGCCGCCCGGCAGGGGGTCGGTGACCGCCCCGGAGGACGGCCGGCCGCCCTCGGGCTCGGGGTTCTTCGTGGTCTCGTCGACGCTCACGCGGCGTCTCCTCTCATGATGATGTCGAGCACCTGGTGCTCGTCGAGCTGGTCGGCCGGCGCCTCGTGGAGCACGAGACCCTCTCGCCGACGACGAGGACGCGGTCGGACAGGCCGAGCACCTCCTCGATCTCGCTGGACACGACCACGACGGCGACACCGTCATCAGCGAGGCGCCGGACGAGGGCGTAGATCTCGGAGCGCGCACCGACGTCGACGCCGCGGGTGGGCTCGTCGAGGATGAGCACGCGGCAGCCGCGCAGCAGCCATCGGGCGAGGACCACCTTCTGCTGGTTGCCGCCGGACAGCGTGCGCATCTCGCGGTCGACCCCGGTGGGGCGCACGTCGAGGCTCTCGACCTGGGCGACCGCGGCCTTGCGCTCGCCGGAGCGGTCGAGGTAGCCGGAGCGGGAGAAGCGGGTGAGGCTGGAGATGGTGATGTTCGACGTCACGCTGTCGCCCAGGAGCAGCGCCTGGCTCTTGCGCTCCTCGGGCGCCAGCCCGACGCCGGCGTCGACGGCCGACTGCACCGAGCCCGGGCGGAGCCGCTTCCCCCCGACGTGGACGGTGCCGGCGTCGCTCTTGCGGGCGCCGAACACGGTCTCCACGATCTCCGACCGACCGGCACCGACCAGGCCGGCGAGGCCGAGGACCTCGCCCGGACGCACGGTGAAGCTGACGTCGTGGAACTCGCCGCGCCGGGAGAGGCCCTCGACGCGCAGCAGCGGCTCGGCCTCCGGGACGGTCCCGCGGGGCGGGAAGACGTACTCGATGGAGCGGCCGGTCATCAGGCGGATGACCTCGGAGGTCGGGGTCTCCTTGGCCGGCAGGCCGGTTGCGACGGTCTTGCCGTCCTTGAGGACCGTGACCCGGTCGCCGATCGTGCGGATCTCCTCGAGGCGGTGGGAGATGTAGACGACGGCGACACCCTCGGCCGTGAGGTCGGTGATGACGTGGAAGAGGCGCTCCACCTCGCCCGCGTCGAGGACGGCGGACGGCTCGTCCATGATGATGAGCTTCGTGTCGTGGGACAGCGCCCGCGCCATGCTGACGATCTGCTGCCCGGCGGCGGAGAGGCTCCCGACCTCCGCGGACGGCTTGATCTCGGGGTGGCCGAGCCGCTGGAGGAGCCCGGCGGCCGCCTTGGCCGCGGCGCGGCGCTGGGAGAAGCCGAATCGCGACTTCTCGTGGCCGAGGTAGATGTTCTCGGCGACGCTGAGGCCCTCGACGAGGTCGAGCTCCTGGTAGATCGTCGCGATCCCGAGGTCCATCGCGGCCTGCGGGTGGGTGAGGCGCACGTCCTCGCCCTGCCAGGTGATGGTGCCCTCGTCGGGCTGGTGGACCCCGGCAAGGACCTTGATGAGGGTCGACTTGCCGGCGCCGTTCTGGCCGAGGAGGCAGTGCACCTCACCGGGGCGGACGTCGAGGTCCACCCCGCCGAGTGCGACCACTCCCGGGAAACGCTTCACGATGTCAGCCATGCCCAAGAGGGTCGAGGCGTCATTGCCTGCCATGCCACGGAACCGTAGAGCAGCTTTTGTCGGCACGTCAAGCAAAAGATGCGATCAATGTCTGCTGTTGTGGCTTCGAGACAAATGGAAGTCTGCTGTGCTTCACTACGACGCGTGACCACCACGGCTGGATCGTTCGCACCCCCGGGCGGCTCGTCCGGTGCGGGGGAGCTGCTCCAGCTCATGCTCGACGGCACGCCGCGGACCCGCGCCGAGCTCATCAAGCTCACTGGTCTGGCGCGTTCCACCGTGGCCGCGCGGGTCGAGGCGCTGCTCGCTGCCGGCCTGCTCGCGCCCTCCGGCGAGGCCGCGAGCACCGGCGGCCGGCCGCCGGCCCGGTTGGCCTTCAACCCCGACGCCGGTGTCGTCATCGGCGCCGACCTCGGCGCCACCCACGCCCTGGTCGCCCTCACCGACCTGCGCGGCCGGGTCCTGGCGGAGAAGGCGCTGCGCCTGGACATCGCCTCCGGCCCGGCACCGGTTCTCGACCGCGTCGCTCGCGCCGGACGCTCCCTGCTGTCGGGGGCCGGACGAACCCGCGACGACCTCGCCGGAGTCGGCGTCGGCCTGCCCGGGCCGGTCGAGCACTCGACCGGCCGGCCGGTGCTGCCGCCGATCATGCCGGGCTGGGACCACTACGACGTGCCGGGGCACATCAGCAGCGCCCTCGGCGGGCCGGTGCTCGTCGACAACGACGTCAACCTGATGGCGCTCGGCGAGCACGCCACCGTGTACCCCGACGTGCAGCACCTCATCTTCGTCAAGGTCGCGACGGGCATCGGAGCCGGCATCATCAGCGGCGGGCGGTTGCACCGTGGCGCCCAGGGGGCCGCGGGCGACCTCGGCCACGTCGCCGCACTGCACGGTGGCGACACCCCGTGCACCTGCGGCAACCTCGGTTGCCTCGAGGCGGTCGCGAGTGGCCCGGCCGTCGTGCGAGCCCTGCGCGAGAGGGGAATCGACGCCGGCGACAGCCGCGGGCTGATCCAGCTGGCAAAGCAGGGTGACCTCGCGGCGGCGGCCGCCGTGCGTGATGCCGGTCGCGAGATCGGGCACGTGCTGGCGACCTGCGTGAGCCTGTTCAACCCCTCGGTGATCGCGGTGGGCGGGTTGCTGGCGCAGTCGGCCGAGAGCCTGCTGGCCGGCATGCGGGAGGTCGTCTACGGACGCTCGCTCCCGCTGGCCACCGGCGAGCTACAGATCGTCGCGTCCCGTACCGGCGGGCAGGCCGGAGTCATCGGTGCCGCGACCATGGTGGTCCAGCACGTGCTCTCGGTCGAGCAGGTCGAGCACCAGCTCGCCGCCGCCGCCGCCGCGGTCGGCTGACGCCGGCCCCGCCCCGCCCGCCGCACAGCCCGGCGGTCAGCCGTTGGCGGGCACCTTGTTGAGGGTGCAGACGAAGTACTTGACGATGCCGTCGTCGACGAGCGCTCCCGAGGCCAGCGCCGCGTCGACCTCGGCCGCCGAGTCCAGTACGCCGTTGCCGTCGAGGTCGCCGGCGGCCAACGCCGCGGGGTACCCGTCCGGGGTGGAGACCATGTGGACCTCCCAGCGGCCGCCGTTGTACCCCCGGTCTCCGGGAGCGGCGGTGGCCACACTGCGCTGGGCTCCGAAGAAGTTGTAGATCGTGTCCCAGCTCTGCGCCGGGGCGCCCGTGCCCGAGAGCTCGGTCGGCGTCGCGACCGTGCGGTAGAGGACGTGGTCGACGTAGATCGCCGGCCCGGACACCCCCGCCGCCTGTGCCGTCGCGCTGAGCCCCAGCGCGGCGCCGGTGGTCGTGGCGACGACGGCGATCGTGCGGAATGCCTTGCGGTTCATCGGTTTCCTCGCTTCCAGGCACACCCGGGTGGTGGCCTGGTTCGAGTCAACCGAGGCGGGGGCCCGAGGGCCATGACACTGCAGCTTACCGGCTCCTTACGAGGTGCTGACGTGCCTGCAGGCCGCCGGTCGGGCGTCTCGGGTGACCGTATCCTCGGACCATGAGCAGCGCCCTGGTCGTCGACGACGACTCGACGGTCGGGGACGTCGTGGGCGCGTACCTCGAACGGGCGGGCTTCGAGGTGCGGCGCGCTGCCGACGGCGCGGCCGCCCTGGCCCTCGCGGCCGCCGCGACTCCGGACGTCGTGGTGCTCGACCTCATGCTCCCGGGGATCGGCGGGCTGGAGGTCTGCCGCAGGCTGCGCCGCGACCACCCCCGCGTCCCCGTGGTCATGCTGACCGCCCTGGGCGAGGAGTCGGACCGGATCCTCGGGCTCGAGGTCGGCGCCGACGACTACGTGACCAAGCCGTTCAGCCCGCGCGAGCTCGTGCTGCGCGTGCAGGCCGTCGTCCGCCGCGCGGCGGAGGGTGCGTGCCACAGCCGGCCCCGGAGTGGACTCTGGCCCCCAGTCCGTGAGTACGGACGGCGACCTCGTGCTCGACCGGCGGGCCCACGTCGTGACGCGCGACGGCGACGAGCTGGCCCTCACTGCACGGGAGTTCGCCCTCCTCGACTGGTTCCTCACCCACCCCGGGGTCGTGCATCGCCGCGACGAGCTCATGCGAGCGGTGTGGGGCTGGGAGTTCGGCGACGAGTCCACGGTGACCGTCCACGTCCGCCGGCTGCGGGAGAAGGTGGAGGTCGAGCCGTCGAACCCACGCCGACTGGTCACCGTGTTCGGGGTGGGCTACCGGTGGGACGCCCAGCCCTCGGAGGCGCCCTGATGCCCACCCAGCTGTCGGCGGTGGGGCTGGCAGCCGGCGTCACGCTCGTCGTGGGACTGCTCGGTGTGGCGCTCGTCGTCGCCCTGGCTCGCCGGTCGGTGGGGACGGCGGCGATCGCCGCGCCCGTGGTCGTCGTGCTCGCGGTCGCGGCGGGTGTCTACGCCAGCTCGCGGGCGATGTTCCTGCAGCCCGCGGACTCCACGACGGTGCTGCTCGGCCTCCTGGCGGCCGTGCCCGTCGCCGCGGTCCTCGGGGTCCTCGTCGCGAGGCGGGTCATCGCTGCCGACCGGTCGGCGCGGGCGGACCGGATGGCACGTGAGCAGGAGGTCAGGGCCGAGGCCGACCGGCGTGAGCTGGTCGCCTGGGTGTCCCACGACCTGCGGACGCCGCTCGCCGGCATCCAGGCCGTCAGTGAGGCCGTGGAGGACGGGGTGGCGCCGGACGTCCCCCTCGCCATGCGCCAGGTGCAGGAGTCGGTGGCACAGATGGGTGAGCTCGTCGACGCCCTCCTGGCCCTGTCCCGGCTGCAGGCCGCGGCACCCGGGTTGCCGATGAGCGAGGTCGACGTGGGCGACCTGGTGTCCGACACCGTGGCGGCGCTGCTCCCCCTCGCGGATGCGGGTGGGGTGCGGCTGACCGGGTCGGCCGGCGCCGACGTCAGGGCCGGCGTGGCGGCCGGCGAGGTGCGGCGCGCCGTCGCCAACCTCGTCGTGAACGGCATCCGGCACACCCCACCGGGGGGTGAGGTGACGACCACCGTCGCCCGCGAGACCGGGCGGGTCGTGGTGACCGTCCAGGACGAGTGCGGAGGCATCCCCGACGACGTCCTTGGGCGGGTCTTCGAGACGGGCTACCGGGGAACGGCGGCGCGCAGCCCCGGGGGTGGCCGGGGATCGGGGCTGGGGCTCGCCATCGTGGCGGGGGTGGCCAAGGCACACGGTGGCTCCGCCGAGGTGTCCAACGTCGACGGTGGCTGCCGGTTCACGCTGCGCCTGCCGACGGACGCCGTCTCGGTGACCTGACTCGGCGCGAAGGTGCTTCGTCGGTACCCGCTGTTCTCGTCAGGCCCGGCATTCCTCAGCCTTCGCAACGCGAAATGCCCGAGAGGGCGCTCTCGGGCATTTCGCTTTGGCGGTGGCGGTGGGATTTGAACCCACGGAGGGCGTAAACCCTCACACGCTTTCGAGGCGTGCTCCTTAGGCCGCTCGGACACGCCACCGCCGGAGAGGCTACCCGAGCCGGTGGTCCGCCCCGAAATCGCGCGGCACGCGAACACGCCGCCTCCCGGTGGGGAGGCGGCGTGCTGTCGGCGGTCGACCGCGAGCGGTCGAGACGGGTCGTCAGGCGCGCTTGGTGACGGCCTTGACGACGAAGAGGAGGAGGCAGGCACCGAGCAGCGCCGTGAGGAAGCTGACGATGAGGCCGCTGTTGCCGTCGATGTCGACCAGGCTGAGGAGCCAGCCACCGAGGAGGCCACCGATGATGCCCACGACGATGTTCAGGATGATGCCCTGCTGCTCGTCGGTGTTCATGATCTTGCTCGCGACCCAGCCGGCGAGGCCGCCGATGATGATCCAGCCGATGATGCCCATGTGGGGGGAGAGCCTTTCGTAGAGTTTCGCGGTTCACCCGATCGGGGAACCGTCGGCGGGCGACGCTACCGGAACCTTTGTCGAAGGTTCGTCGTGCGTGACGGAGGACTTCTCCGGCCACGGACCGCGTGGCGACCCGTGCTCAACTACCCCCCTCACCTCTCCACAAAACCGCGAAGTCAGGAGCACTTCGCTGCGTCAGGGCCGTACTCGGCCCCGAGTCGGCGAGAACCTCCGGAGCGGGCGAAGCGCTCCTGACTTCGCGGGACGGTGGGCCGGATGCCGGACCGCTCGCCGAGCGCGCCCAACCGGTCGGATGCCGGCACCGCTCACCCAGCGCACGCCCGCCCACGTCAGTCGGTGCGGTGGGTGGCGAAGAAGCGGCGCACGACCTCGCCGCACTCCTGCTCGAGCACCCCGCCGACGACCTCGGCCCGGTGGGTGGCCCGGCGGTCGCGTACGACGTCCCAGACCGAGCCGCACGCCCCGAGCTTGGGGTCCCAGGCACCGAGCACGACCCGCTCCACCCGCGCGAGCATCGCCGCCCCGGCGCACATCGGGCAGGGCTCCATCGTCACGACCAGGGTGCAGCCCTCGAGCCGCCACGACCCGAGCCGGGCGGCGGCGGCGCGCAGCGCGACCACCTCGGCGTGGGCCGTCGGGTCCTGGTCGACCTCCCGCAGGTTCCACCCCTCGCCGACCACCTCACCGGAGGCGTCGACGAGGAGGGCACCGACCGGCACGTCACCGGCATCCGCGGCCCGTTGCGCCAGCGTCAGGGCGCGGCTCATCCACGTCGGTGTACCGAGGATCGGGCGGAAGGTGCACGCGCTAAGTTTCACCCATGCGCGTCATCAACCCGGACCACCGGCTCATCGCACACAAGCTGACCTACCTCCGGGACAAGCGGACCGACTCCCCCACCTTCCGGCGGCTCGCCGAGGAGCTGATGACGCTGCTCGCCTACGAGGCCACCCGTGACGTGCGCGTCGAGCCGTTCGAGATCGAGACCCCGGTGGCGCCGACGACCGGCATCAAGCTGAGCAACCCCAAGCCGTTGATCGTGCCGATCCTGCGGGCCGGGCTCGGCATGCTCGAGGGCATGGTGCGCCTGCTCCCCAGCGCCGAGGTCGGCTTCCTCGGCATGCAGCGCGACGAGGAGACGCTCCAGGCGATCACCTACGCGAACCGGCTGCCCGACGACCTGTCCGGTCGGCAGGTCTACGTGCTCGACCCGATGCTCGCCACCGGCGGCTCGATGGCCGACGCGATCAAGTTCCTCATCGAGCGCGGCGCCGACGACATCACCGCGGTCACCCTGCTCAGCGCTCCGGAGGGCATCGCCCACCTGCAGGAGGCACTGGCCGACGTCGCCCCGAGCATCACCCTGGTCACCGGCGCCATCGACGAGAAGCTCAACGAGGTCGGCTACATCGTCCCGGGCCTCGGCGACGCCGGCGACCGGCTCTACGGCCTGGCCCAGTAGCCGCGGCCGACACGCCCGGCCAGGCGTATCACCGGTCACACCCGTCACATCTGACAGCATGATGGCTGAGGCGTGCGCCCGGCAGGCCCGACAGCAGGAGGACGCGAGCATGCCCCCGATCAAGAAGATCGTGATGTGGCTGATCGTCATCTTCCTGCTGTACGCGATCTTCACCTCGCCCAGCGAGGCCGCCGACATGTTCCGGGCGGCCTGGGACTTCACCATCAACGCCGTGAGCAACGTGGCGTCGTTCTTCACCTCGCTGATCAACGGGTGACATGGCGCGCCGACCGCGGGTGGACCGCGAGCTCGAGCGCTACCTGGTCGACGGTGAGACGGTCATCGTGGCCGTCCGTCTGCACTGGTTCCACCTCGCTCGCGACATCCTGATCGCGCTGGCCGCAACGGTTCTCGCGATCTGGGTCGACGTCAAGGTCTCACGGAGCCCCGGCGGCAAGCTGCTCCACAACGCCAGCATCCTGTTCTTCTGGGGCGCCGTCCTCTGGCTCCTCTGGCGCATCCTGAACTGGCGTCGGGACTGGTTCGTCGCGACCGACAAGCGCTTCCTGCTCTTCTACGGGTTCATCCGGAGAAGGGTCGCGATGATGCCGCTGCTCAAGGTCACCGACATGACCTATGACCGCTCACTGCTCGGTCGCGTCGTCGGCTACGGCAAGTTCATGCTCGAGTCGGCCGGCCAGGACCAGGCCCTGTCGACCATCGACCACGTGCCCGATGCCGACACCCACTACCGCGCCATCTGCACCCAGCTCTTCGGGCCGGGTTCGATGCTGCGCTTCGCCCCCGGTGGGGCGCCCCCGCAGCCGCCGCCCGACGACGACGGCCCGGGCGGGGGTGGCGGTGGCCCGACCGACGGGCCGGATGCCGGTGGGCCGGCCCCCGCGGGCGCGCGCCGCGAGCCTGGTCGCCGCCGACCGGCGCGACATGCCGAGCCCGATCACCACGCCCGAGTCGTGGTACCGCAGCTCGAACGTTGGCGGGCCGCTGCACCTGGGCGACACCGGCGAGATCCCCGTCGTGCGAGTGCCGAGCGACGACGAGGACGCCCCGCTGTACCCGCCGCCGCACTGGTCCGAACGGGGCTGACCGCACCGCGACTCCGGCGTTCCTCCGGTAGTGCTCGGCGGCGACCTCCACTAGCGTCGGTGCGATCGATGTGGGTCAGGCGACCGAGGAGGCGGGCACCCATGAGCGTCATGCGGACCAAGTCGATCGAGCAGTCGATCCGCGAGGGCGATGAGCCGGAGTACCAGCTCAAGAGACGGCTGACCGCCCTCGACCTCACCGTGTTCGGGGTCGGTGTCATCATCGGCGCCGGCATCTTCACGCTCACCGGGCGTGCCGCCAAGGAGGTCGCCGGGCCCTCGATCGTGCTGTCGTTCGTCCTCGCGGCGATCTGCTGCGGGCTCGCCGCGCTGTGCTACGCGGAGTTCGCGTCGACGGTGCCGGTCAGCGGGTCGGCCTTCACGTTCTCGTACGCCACCCTCGGTGAGCTCGTCGCCTGGATCATCGGGTGGGACCTGCTGCTCGAGCTGCTGCTGGGCGCGGCCGTCGTCGCGCAGGGCTGGTCGGCGTACTTCGGTGTGCTCATGGGGCAGCTCGGCGTCGAGGTGCCGGAGTCGATCGGCTACGGGTCGAGCTTCGACCTGATGGCGTTCCTCCTCGCGATCGTGCTGACGGTCATCGTGAGCATCGGCATCAAGGAGTCGATGCGGGTCAACATCGTCCTGGTCGCGGTCAAGCTCTTCGTGGTCCTCTTCGTCATCGTGGCGGGCATCGGCTTCATCAACCGCGACAACTACACGCCCTTCATCCCGCCGGCGCAGCCGGCCGAGGGCAAGGGCAGCCTCGAGTCGCCACTCATCGAGACCTTGTTCGGCTTCACCCCCTCGACGTACGGCGTGCTCGGCATCGTCGCCGGAGCCTCGCTGGTGTTCTTCGCCTACATCGGGTTCGACGTCGTCGCAACGACCGCCGAGGAGGCCAAGAACCCGCAGCGTGACCTGCCGATCGGCATCATCGGTTCGCTCATCATCTGCACGGTGCTCTACTGCGCCGTGGCCCTGGTCATCACGGGGATGATCCCGTACCAGGACATCTCGACGGAGGCCGCGCTCGCGACCGCGTTCGAGACGGTGGGGAAACCGGCGTACGCCACCCTGATCGCCGCCGGGGCGGTGGCCGGCCTGACGACCGTGGTCATGACCCTGCTCATCGGCGCCACCCGCGTGATCTTCGCGATGTCGCGGGACTGGCTGCTCCCGCCGAAGTTCGCCAGGGTCAACCACCGCACCGGCACCCCGCTGCGCATCACCATCACGATCGGCATCGGCGTGGCCCTCGTCGCGGCTCTCACTCCGGTGGGAAAGCTCGAGTACATGGTCAACATCGGCACGCTGGCCGCGTTCACCCTCGTGTCGATCGCCGTGCCGGTCCTCCGGCACAAGCGCCCCGACCTGCCGCGCCCGTTCAAGGTGCCGTGGAGCCCCTTCCTGCCGCTCCTCGCCGCGGCGATCGCGTTCTACCTGATGCTCACGCTGCCGACGGAGACCTGGATCCGGTTCCTCGCCTGGATGGCGGTCGGTGTCGTCGTCTACTTCGCCTACGGCTACCGGCGCTCGCGCCTGGCCGGCAACGCCAACCCCGACGAGGACGCCGTGCCGTCGATGACGAGCACCTGAGGTCGGCACGCAGCAGTTCGGGGGCACGCGGCAATCACTGCGTGCCCCCCGAACTGCTGCGTTCTGCTTGGTGTCAGGGGCGCAGGAGCGCCTCCGACGCACCGCCGCCGGCCGAGGTCGAGACGCCCTCGACGTCGAGCGGCAGGTCCATCAGCGGGCACGTCGACCACGGGTGCGTGCCGCTGCGGGTGGCGCTCACCGGTCGCTCGCCCGACCGCTGCCGCCTCGATCGGCAGCTCGAGCTCGAGCACGCCCTTGCCGAGCCGGCCGTCCTCGGGCAGCCCGATCGGGTAGGTGCCGGTGAAGCACGCCGTGCACAGCCGGTCGCGCGGGCTGGTTGGTGGCCTCGATCATCCCCGCCTCGGAGATGTAGCCCGAGGCTGTCGGCGCCGATCGAGTTGCAGACCTCCTCGACACCGAGGCCGGTCGCGATCAGCTCGGCGCGGGTGGCGAAGTCGATGCCGTAGAAGCACGGCCAGCGCACCGGCGGCGACGAGATGCGCACGTGCACCTCGGCGGCACCGGCCTCGCGCAGCATCCGCACCAGCGCCCGCTGGGTGTTGCCGCGCACGATCGAGTCGTCGACGACGATCAGCCGCTTGCCCCGGATGACGTCCTTGAGCGGGTTGAGCTTGAGCCGGATGCCGAGCTGGCGGATGGTCTGCGACGGCGCGATGAAGGTGCGCCCGACGTAGGAGTTCTTGACCAGCCCCTGGCCGTAGGGGATGCCGGACTCCTGGGCGTAGCCGATCGCGGCCGGCGTGCCCGACTCGGGCGTCGGCATCACGAGGTCGGCGTCGACCGGGTGCTCGCGGGCCAGCGCGCGGCCCATCTCGACCCGGGCCTCGTGCACGACCCGGCCGCTGATCGTGGTGTCGGGGCGGGCCAGGTAGACGTACTCGAAGACGCAGCCCTTCGGCGTCGGCTCGGCGAAGCGCCGCGAGCGCAGGCCGTCCTCGTCGATGACGACGAGCTCGCCGGGCTCGACCTCGCGCACGAACGACGCACCGACGATGTCGAGCGCCGCGGTCTCCGACGCGACCACCCAGCCGCGCTCGAGGCGGCCGATGACGAGCGGGCGGATGCCGTGCGGGTCGCGGCACGCGTAGAGCGTGTGCTCGTCGATGAAGACGAAGCAGAAGGCGCCGCGCAGCCGCGGCAGCACGTCGAGGGCCGCGGCCTCGAGGGTGCGGTCGGGGTCGTCGGCGAGCAGCGCCGTGACCAGCGCCGTGTCGGTGGTGTTGCCGCGGGCCAGCTCACCGCGGTGGGCGTCGTCGCCGCGCCGGCCGTCGACGAGGTCGCGCAGCTCGGCGGAGTTGGTGAGGTTGCCGTTGTGGGCCAGCGCGACCGTGCCGCCGGCGTGGCCGCCGAGCGTGGGCTGGGCGTTCTCCCAGGTCGAGCCGCCGGTCGTGGAGTAGCGGCAGTGGCCGACCGCGAGGTGGCCGCGCAGCGACGCGAGGGAGCGCTCGTCGAACACCTGGGACACCAGCCCCATGTCCTTGTAGACGAGCAGCCGCTGGCCGTCGGAGGTGGCGATGCCGGCCGACTCCTGCCCGCGGTGCTGCAGGGCGTAGAGCCCGTAGTAGGTCAGCTTGGCGACGTCCTCGCCGGGGGCCCAGACGCCGAAGACGCCGCAGGCGTCCTGCGGCCCCTTCTCGCCGGGGAGCAGGTCGTGGGTCAGGCGTCCGTCTCCGCGTGGCACGACGCCGATTCTCCCACACCCGCCGGTCAGGACCGGTCCGCGCGCCGATCCACGAGAACCGCGACCACGGCGGCGAGCAGCCCGAACAGCACGGCACCGAGGATGCCGAGGTAGCCGGCGCCCGCACTGGGCGCGTAGTTCGAGGCCACCGTGGGGTCCGGGTCGGCGAACCAGCCGAACAGCGCCAGCGCGGACCCGACGGCGAACCCGAGCACGGCCCCGGTGAGGATGAAGGGCAGGAAGCGAGGGCGCCGAGCAGGTTTCACGGTTCTTACGGTACGTGAGCGGGTGCTGCCCTCCGGGCCCCGGTCCGCGCACACTGGGGGCGTGACCACATCCGCCGAGGTCCTCCGCTCCGAACCTGCTGCATGACGACCACCCCGCCGACCGCTGCCCCGCGACGCCCGCGCGGACGGTGGTACGCCCTGGGCACCGTGCTCAGCGCGGCCGCCGGCGCCGGGCTGGGGCACCTCGTCGCGGGCTTCGTCTCCCCGGAGGCCTCGCCCGTGCTGGCGGTGGGCTCCACGGTCATCGACCTCACCCCGACGCCGGTCAAGGAGTGGGCGGTCGCGCAGTTCGGCACGGCCGACAAGCCGATCCTCATCGGGTCGGTCGCGATCGGCACCCTGCTCATCGCCGGCGGCATCGGCCTCGTGGCACGCAGCCACCGCACCCTCGGCCTGGCCCTGCTCGGCGCGCTCGGCATGACGTCGGTGCTCGCCGCGCTGCTGCGGCCGGCGAGCACCTCGGTCGACCATGCTCCCCGGCTTCGTGACGGCCGTGGCCGGCGTGTTCCTGGCCAGCTGGTACCTCGGCCTGCTCGACCGGCTCGGCGACTGCCGACCGTGACCCGCTCGCCGGTGCGGGCACCGACAACACCGCCTACGCGGGACGGGCGCAGCGACCGCCGGCACGTGCTCGCCGCGGCTGCCGGCCTGGGTGTCGTGGCGGCGGCCGGCGGCACGCATCGGCCAGGCGCTCGGCCGTGGGGCCTCACCGGAGGCGGTGACGCTCCCGGCCGCGGCCGAGCCGCTGACCGCCGCTGCCGCGCGGGCTCGAGGGCACCGTGCGCGGCATCTCCGTCGTTCCGCACGCCGAACTCGGAGTTCTACCGGATCGACACCGCGCTGGTGATCCCGCGCGTCTCGGCCGACGGGTGGAAGCTCACCATCGACGGAGACGTCGAGCGCCCCTACTCACTGACCTTCGACGAGCTGCTGAGGATGCCGCTCATCGAGCGCGACATCACCCTCACCTGCGTCTCGAACGAGGTCGGCGGCCCCTACGTCGGCGGCGCCCGCTGGCTCGGCGTGCGCACCAAGGACCTGCTCGAGCGGGCCGGCATCACGCCCGGGCGTCGACCAGATCTTCAGCCACTCCACCGAGGGCATGACCATCTCCACCCCGGTGCAGGCCCTGACCGACGACCGCGAGGCGCTCGTCGCCGTCGCGATGAACGGCGCGCCGCTGCCCGACCGATGCACGGCTTCCCCGCCCGACTGGTCACCCCGGGCCTCTACGGCTTCGTCGGCGCGACCAAGTGGCTGACCCGGCATCCAGGCCACGACCTACCAGGCCGAGAGCGCCTACTGGACCGACCGCGGGTGGGCCACCGACGCGCCCATCCTCACCCAGTCACGCATCGACACCCCGCGCGGGCTGAACCGGCTCGATGCCGGCCGCGTCGTCATCGGCGGCGTCGCCTGGGCGCAGCAGCGCGGCATCGAGAAGGTCGAGGTGCGCGTCGACGACAACGCGTGGCAGGAGGCCAGGCTCGGCCCTGACGGCGGCATCGACTACTGGCGCCAGTGGTACCTGCCCTGGGACGCCCTTCCCGGCCGCCACCAGCTGACCGTCCGCGCGACCGACCTCAACGGCGACGTGCAGCCCGAGCAGGAGACGACCCCCTTCCCCAAGGGCGCGACCGGGTGGCACAGCATCGTCGTCATCATCGACTGAGCGCGCTCGACGAAACGTCGAAAAAAGTTCTGCCACAATCCAATCCGATCCGGATGCCGCGGCGAACCACGTGTGTACGCAAGCAGTCCCACACACGTCAAGGAGCAGTTCCCATGCGCACCAGCCGCCTGACGATCGCCGCCCTGGCCCTCGCCCTCCCCCTGTCCCTCGCCGCCTGCGGCTCGTCGGACGCCGACGCCGGCGCCGCCTCGAGCGCACCGATGGCGTCGTCCGCCGCCCCGAGCCCCTCGGAGTCGATGATGGCCGACACCGCGTCGATGCCGTTCGGCCCGGGCTGCGCCGCCGTACCCACCGACGGCGCCGGCTCGTTCTCCGGGATGGCCTCCGACCCGGTCGCCACCGCCGCGAGCAACAACCCGCTGCTGTCGACCCTGGTCACCGCGGTCGGCGAGGCCGGTCTCGGCGAGACCCTCAACACGGCCAAGGACGTCACCGTCTTCGCGCCGACCAACGACGCCTTCGCGGCGCTGGACAAGGCCACCCTGGACAAGGCGATGGCCGACCCCAAGGGCCTGCTCACCACCGTGCTCACCAACCACGTCGTCGAGGGACGCCTGGCGCCCGACATGCTCGCCGGTGACCACAAGACGCTCGCCGGCACGACCATCACGGTCGAGGGCTCGGGCGAGGACTTCACCGTCGGCGACGCCAAGGTCGTCTGCGGCAACGTGCAGACCGCCAACGCCACCGTCTACATCATCGACGGCGTCCTGCTCCCCGCGAGCTGACCGACGGTCCATGATGGGTGACATGCCAGCCGCCTCCTCGGGTGCTCCCGCATCCGGGGAGGCGGCTGCCTCCACGCGGGCCCTCGCGCACCGGCGCCGAGCTCGCGGAGCTGCTCCGCCGCTCGGCCCTCGGTGACGAGACCGCCTTCGCTGCGCTGTACGACGCCACGTCTCGCCGGCTCTTCGGTCTGGTGCTGCGCATCGTGCGTGACCACGCGATGTCGGAGGAGGTGACCCAGGAGGTCTACCTCGACGTCTGGCGGCACTGCACCAGGTTCGACCCGGAGCGCGGCAGCGCCATCTCCTGGCTGATGACCATCGCGCACCGCACGGCGGTCGACCGGGTCCGGGCCAGCGAGGCCTCCCGGCGGCGCGACGACGCCCACGCGGCCACCCACCAGGACGTCGAGTTCGACACCACCGCCGAGCGCGGGCAGGCCTCCCTCGAGGCCCAGCGCGTGCGACGCGCCCTCACCACCCTGACCGACGCCCAGCGCAGCGCGGTCGAGCTGGCCTACCTCGGGGGGTACACCCACACCGAGGTCGCCCGCCTGCTCGACCTGCCGCTCGGCACGGCCAAGACCCGGATCCGCGACGGCCTGATCCGTCTGCGCGACACGTTGGGAGTCCAGGCATGAGCCCCGATCTGCACCACCTCTCCGGTGCGTACGCGGTCGACGCGCTCGACGACGCCGAGCGCACGTCCTTCGAGCAGCACCTCGCCGTCTGCGCCGCCTGCCGCGCCGAGGTCGCCGAGCTGTCGGCCGCCGCAGGATCCCTCGCCTCGCTCACCGAGGCGACACCGCCCCCGTCGCTGCGCGCCTCGGTGCTGTCCGGCATCGCTCAGGTACGCCCGCTCCCCCCGCTCACCGAGGATGCCGGTGCGCCGGATGACGGTGCGCCGGATGACGGTGCGCCGGATGCCGGTGGCACCGTCGTGCCGATCCGGCGCCGTCGGCGCACCGCCTGGTTCGCCGCCGCCGCGGCCGCCGCGGTCATCGCCATCGGCGGGCTGGCCTGGAGCCCGTGGTCGGACGACGCCGGCAGCCAGTCCCCGATGGCGCAGGTGACCGCCGCTGACGATGCGATGACGGTGAGCACCACCAAGGACGGGGCGACCGCCGAGGTCGCCTACAGCAAGCAGCTCGGCAAGGCGGCGATCTCGGTGACCGGCATGCAGCCCGCACCGGACGGCATGACCTACCAGCTCTGGTACGTCGGGCCCGCTGGCACGGCCACCCCGGCCGGGCTGCTCGGGGTCGATGCCGAGGGCAGCGGACAGGCCCTCCTGACCGGGCAGGCGACGCCGACGGCCAAGGTGGCGATGACGATGGAGCCCGCCGGTGGCTCGGCGCAGCCGACGACCGACCCCCTGGTGGTCCTGGCCCTCGCCTGACCTGACCCGACTCCACGCCGACTGATTGCGGATCGCCCACCTCCCGCGGGCCTGAACGGGCGCTCGGGGTGGGCGATCCGCAATGGTCGTGGAGAGGTCAGGGGCGGACGACGGTGGAGGCGACGGCCTCGAGGACCGCCTCGTCGCCGGCATACGGGCTTTCGGGCCGGGGCCAGTGGGTGACGACGTCGGTGAAGCCCAGCTCGGAGGCGCGCCCGGCCATCTCGGTGTAGAGGTCGACCGACTCCAGGGCGTAGCGCGGCGAGGAGTCGAGGAGGAGGTAGCGGTCGAGGCGGGCGCGGCCCTGCTGCGCGCACGCGTCGTCGAACCGGGCGGCCAGGCCCGCGACGTGGGTCGAACCACTCGTCGACGGTGTCGCCCTTGCCTCCGTACGTCGCCCAGGCATCGCCGACCCGCGCCGCCAGGGCGACCGAGCGCGGCCCGTTGGCGGCGACCACCAGGGGCACGCGCTCGCGCGGGGGCTCGGGGAGGGTGCGGGCGTCGCGCGTCGCGTAGAACTCGCCGTCGTGGTCGACGTGGTCCTCGCGCAGCAGGCGGTCGAGGAGACCGGCGAACTCGTGGAACCGGTCGACCCGCTCCCGGAGCGGGCGGTCCTCGCCGAGGATCCGGCTGTCGAGGTCACCCCCGGCCCCGATGCCGAGCACGAAGCGCCCCCCGCTCGCGTCGTCGAGGGTGATGGCGTCGCGAGCCAGGACGTACGGGTGCCGGAAGTTGGGGGACGCGACGAAGACCCCGAGGCCGATCGTGGAGGTGACCGTGGACGCCAGCGCGAGGGTCGGCGCGAAGGCGAAGACGGGCGAGTCGGGCAGACCGCCCCACACGAGGTGGTCGTAGGTCCAGGCGTGGTCGAAGCCCATCTCCTCGGCGGCCGACCAGCGCGGGGCGGCCTCGCGCCAGCGGAGCTCGGGCACCACGACGATGCCGTGCCGGATGCCGGTCGTCGTCATGGTGCGGACCTCGCGATCTCGGGGGTGGGCTCGGTCAGCGGGAGGAGGGCGTCGAGGTCGGCCCGCGTGCCGCTCACCCGCAGTCGCCCGTCGGCCAGCGCCTGCGCCCAGCGCTGGTCGCCCGTGGCGAGGCGCAGCCAGGTCTCGGCGTCGGACTCGACCACGTTGGGTGGGGTGCCTCGGGTGTGTCGCGGACCCTCGAGGCACTGCACCGCGCCGTACGGCGGCACCCGCACCTCGACGCTGCGGCCGGGGGCTCGCGCGCCGAGCTCCTCGAGCGTGTAGCGCACCGCGGTGCCACGGGTGGCGCTGTCGACACCCTCGGGGTCGGCCCGCCAGGCGGCCACGGCCGCGCGCCCGGCATCGGGGTCGGTGCGTCGGCGGGGCGGCATACCGGCATCGTAGGCGGGGGTGGTGACGACGACGTCCCGCACGACCGGCCGGCATCCGCGGTCGTCCACGCCGACGCGCGGTGACGCTGGGGGACCTCGGCCCGCGCCGCGTAGCCTGCCGGGATGGGCGAGGCGGAGTTCGAGCGCGACGGGTCGCTCGTGACCGTCGTGCTCGACGGCCAGCCGCAGTCGGCGGTCGACCTCGACGACCCGGAGCGGCTCGACTTCGAGTACGTGCAGCACCTCGCCCTGTGCATCGACACCCTCGCCCCGGACGGCCCGCTGCGGGTCACCCACGTCGGCGGGGCCGGGCTCACCCTGGCCCGCTGGGTGCAGCACCGGCGGCCCCGGTCGCCCCAGGTGGTGCTGGAGCCCGACGCGGCGCTCACCGAGGCGGTGCGCCGCGAGCTGCCCCTGCCGCGCGGGCACCGCATCCGGGTGCGGCCGGTCGACGGGCTCACCGGGGTGGCCGCGCTGCGCGACGCGAGCGCCGACGTCGTGGTCGTCGACGCGTACGCCGCGGGGCGCGTGCCGCCGGAGCTGTCGACGGTCGAGTGGTTCGCCGAGGTCGGGCGCGTGCTGGTGCCGGGTGGCCTGCTGGTGGCCAACGTCGCCGACGAGCCGGGGATGCGGTACGCCGCGCGGGTCGCCGCCGGTGCACGGGTGGCCCTGGGGCACGTCGCGTTCGTCGGCCTGCACGAGGTGCTCAAGGGCAAGCGGTTCGGCAACGTCGTGCTCGTCGGGTCGACCGGCCCGCTCGACCTCTGGACGCTGCGGCGCGCCGCGGCATCCGCCGCCCTGCCGACCGGAGTGCTGTCCTGGGAGGAGATCGAGCGGCGTCGCCCGGGGGCGCGCCCGTTCAGCGCGGCCGAGGACGACACGGCCTCCTCGCCGGAGCCGCCCGAGCGAGGCGCCTGGCGCCGCCGCTGATCCCAGCGACCTCGCCGCGAGTGCGGACGTGGCTGCCAGGACGACCATTTCCGCACTCGGGCGGAGAGCCGAAGCTCAGTCGACCCAGACCCGGGCGTTGCGGAACATCCGCAGCCAGGGGCTCTCGGCCTCCACCGGGCCGGACGTCCACGACATCTGCGCGTTGCGGGCGACCCGCTCGGGGTGCGGCATCATCGCGGTGAACCGGCCGTCGGGAGTCGTGACCGCGGTCAGGCCGTCGGGAGAACCGTTGGGGTTGAACGGGTAGGTCGTCGCTGGCGCACCGTGGTGGTCGACGAACCGGGCCACCCGGGCCACCCGGCCCGAGTCGCCACGGGCCGAGAAGTCGGCGAAGCCCTCGCCGTGCGCCACCGCGATCGGGATGCGGCTGCCCGCCATGCCGGCGGTCAGGATCGACGGCGACTCGAGCACCTCGACGAGGGTGAGCCGCGCCTCGTACTGCTCGGACCGGTTGCGGGTGAACCGCGGCCACGCCTCGGCGCCCGGGATGAGGTCGGCGAGGGCCGCGAACATCTGGCAGCCGTTGCAGATGCCGAGGCCGAAGGTGTCGTCGCGGTGGAAGAAGTCGTGGAAGCCCTCGGTGAGCCGCTCGTTGAAGAGCACCGAGCGCGCCCAGCCCTCGCCCGCGCCGAGCGTGTCGCCGTAGGAGAACCCGCCGCAGGCCACCAGCCCGACGACGTCGGCGAGGTCGAAGCGCCCGGTCTGCAGGTCGGTCATGTGCACGTCGTAGGTGTCGAAACCCGCTCTGTCGAAGGCGAATGCGGTCTCGACGTGGCTGTTCACACCCTGCTCGCGCAGGATCGCGACCTTCGGCCGAACGCCGAGCGACAGGTAGGGCGCCGCGACGTCGTCGGTCGGGTCGAACGACGGTGCGACGACCAGCCCGGGGTCGTCGTCCGCACCGAACGCGTCGTGCTCCTCCTCGGCACAGGCCGGGTTGTCGCGCAGCACGGCGATGCGGCTCGACACCTCGTCCCAGGCCTGCGCGAGGTCGCGCACCGGCTCGTCGAGGACCTGCTCGCCCTGCCACCGACACGTGCACCCGCCGGTCGGATCGCCGTGCGGCCGACCCTCGAGACCAGCTCGGCCAGCCCGTGGGCGGCGAAGACCTCCTCGACCGCCGCGAGGTCGTCGGCCGGGACGCCGAGCACCACGCCGAGCTCCTCGGCGAACAGGGCGGCCACGGAGGGAACGTCGAGCTCCACCCCCACGGCACCGGCGAACGCCATCTCGCAGACCGCCGCCCACAGGCCGCCGTCCGAGCGGTCGTGGTACGCCACCGCGGTTCCGCGCGAACGAAGTTCGGCCAGGGCAGCCACCAGCGACACGAGACGCTGGGGGTCGTCGAGGTCGGGCACCTCGCCGCCGAACACACCGGCCACCTGGGCCAGGATCGAGCCGCCGAGGCGGTCACGACCGGCCCCGAGGTCGACGAGCAGCAGGGCCGAACCGTCGTGCAGCTGCGGGGTCCACGTGCCACGGACGTCGGGCAGTGCGGCGAACGCCGTCACCACCAGGGACACCGGCGAGGTCACCTGTCGCGCGTCGCCGGAGACCGGGTCGGTCCAGCGGGTGCGCATCGAGAGCGAGTCCTTGCCGACCGGCACCGACACCCCCAGCTCGGGCAGCAGCTGCATCGCCACGGCCTCGACGGTGTCGTAGAGCGCGGCGTCCTCGCCGTCCTCGCCGCAGGCGGCCATCCAGTTGCACGACAGCTTCAGGCCCGCGAGACCGGCGATCGGCGCGGCGAGCAGGTTGGTCAGTGCCTCGCCGACCGCCATCCGGCCGGATGCCGGTGCGTCCACCGAGGCGAGCGGCATCCGTTCGCCGGTGGCCATCGCCTCGCCGGCGAAGCCGACGTGGTCGGCCAGGGTCACTGCGACGTCGGCGACCGGGACCTGCCACGGCCCGACCATCTGGTCGCGGTGGGTCAGCCCGCCGACCGTGCGGTCGGCGATGGTCACGAGGAAGCGCTTCGAGGCGACCGTCGGGTGGCGCAGCACGGCATACGCGGCCGCGTGCAGGTCGAGCCCGGCCAGGTCGATCGAGCCGCCGTCCCAGTCGACCCGGGTGACGTCGCGCGTCATCCGCGGGGGCTTGCCGAGCAGCACCTCCATCGGCATGTCGATGGCACGGTCCTCGTCGTCGCGGTCGTCGGGCCCGTCGCCGAGCACCAGCCGGCCGTCGTCCCGCGCGACCCCCACGACGGCGTAGGGGCAGCGCTCCCGGTCACAGAGCGACGCGAACAGGGCGAGCGACTCGGGCGCCAGCGCGACGACATAGCGCTCCTGCGACTCGTTGCACCACGCCTCCTTCGGCGCCAGCCCCGACTCCTCGAGCGGCACGGCCGACAGGTCGAACCGGGCCCCCAGACCGGCCCCGTCGACCAGCTCCGGGAAGGCGTTCGACAGCCCGCCCGCGCCCACGTCGTGGATCGCGAGCACCGGGTTGCCCTCGCCGAGGCTCCAGCAGTGGTTGATGACCTCCTGGGCCCGCCGCTCGATCTCGGGGTTGCCGCGCTGCACCGAGTCGAAGTCGAGCTCGGCGGCGTTGGCCCCGGCCGCCATCGAGGACGCCGCGCCACCGCCCATGCCGATCCGCATGCCCGGGCCGCCGATCTGCACCAGCAGGGTCCCCGCGGGGAAGACGATCTTCTCGGTCATGTCGGCACCGATCGTGCCCAGCCCGCCGGCGCTCATGATCGGCTTGTGGAAGCCGCGACGCACCCCGTCGACGGTCTGCTCGTAGACCCGGAAGAAGCCGCCCAGCCCCGGTCGACCGAACTCGTTGTTGAACGCGGCCGCCCCGATCGGCCCCTCGACCATGATCTCGAGCGGGCTCGCGATGTGCGCGGGCGCGCCGTACGGCTCGCGCTCCCAGGGCTCGTCGAGCCCGGGCAGGTGCAGGTTCGACACGGCGAAGCCGGTGAGCCCGGCCTTGGGCTGCGACCCGCGGCCGGTGGCCCCCTCGTCGCGGATCTCGCCTCCGGCGCCGGTCGCCGCCCCCGGGAACGGCGAGATCGCCGTCGGGTGGTTGTGCGTCTCGACCTTCATCAGGACGTGCACCTCGGCCTCGCGCCCCGAGTACCGGCTCGGGCCGTCGGCCGACTCGGGCAGCCAGCGCACCCGCCGGCCGCCGACCATCACCGAGGCGTTGTCCTTGTAGGCGATGACCGTGCCCTCGCCGGCGACCTCCTCGGTGTAGCGGATCATCCCGAACAGCGAGCGCGGCTGGACCACCCCGTCGACGACGAAGTCGGCGTTGAAGATCTTGTGCCGGCAGTGCTCCGAGTTGGCCTGCGCGAACATCATCAGCTCGACGTCGGTCGGGTTCCGGCGCAGCCCGGTGAACGCCTCGACGAGGTAGTCGACCTCGTCGTCGGACAGCGCCAGCCCGTACGCCGTGTCGGCCTCCTCGATCGCGACCCGGCCGCGGCCGAGCACGTCGACGTGCTCCATCGGCTCGGCCTCGCGCTCGTCGAACAGCGCCGCGGCGTCGGCCCGGGTCGGCAGCGCGGCCTCGGTCATCCGGTCGTGGAGCAGGTCGGCGGCGGCCCCCCACTCCTCCTCGGTCAGGGGCTCGTCGGTGGCCAGGTGGTACTCGGTCACCCGCTCGACGCGCCGCACGTCGACCCCGCAGTTGTGCGCGATGTCGGTGGCCTTGCTCGCCCAGGGCGACAGGGTGCCCAGGCGCGGAGCGACGACGACGACGGCGACGTGCGCGCCCTGTGCCTCGCCGGCATCCGGCGGGCCGTAGGTGAGCAGCCGCTCGACGGTGGCCGTGGTCGCCTCGTCGAGGGGCTTCTCGCTGGCCACCCAGTGCACGTGCCGGGCCGAGACGGCGGTGAGCCCCGGCACCAGCCGACGCAGCCGCGCCAGCAGCGCCGCGGCGCGGAACGGGGAGAGGGCGTTGCCGCCCGGGACGGTGGTCAGCACGAGGTCGTGCGACGAGGCCATGGGTGCGGTCTCCCGGTCGAGTGGAGCGGGGCGGATGCCGTGCCCAAGGGTACCGGGGCCGGCTCCGCCATCGGTGCGCCGCCCGGTGGTCGGGCGGTGCGCGGCTGACGCTGCTGGCGGTCGAGATGAGGCAACACGCGGATGGTGAGCCGCCTCGGCCCTGCGCGTTGCCTACTGTCGACCGGGGCCGCGCCGCTCAGAAGGTCTCGCCGGTGAGCCGCTCGTAGGCCTCGACGTACTTGGCCCGGGTCTGCCCGACCACGTCGTCGGGCAGCGACGGCGGGGCCTCCCCCGACGACTTCGACCAGCCGGAGGCCGGGGAGGTCAGCCAGTCGCGCACGTACTGCTTGTCGAAGCTGGGCTGGGCGTGACCGGGCTCCCACTGGTCGGCCGGCCAGAACCGCGACGAGTCGGGCGTGAGCACCTCGTCGGCCAGCACGACCTCGTCGCCGCGCAGGCCGAACTCGACCTTGGTGTCGGCGAGCAGGATGCCGCGCGCGGCCGCGATCTCGTTGCCGCGCTTCAGGATCGCCACGGTGAGGTCGCGCACCCGCGCCGCGAGGCCCCGCCCAGCTGGGCCTCGACCACGGAGTAGGGGATGGGCTCGTCGTGCTCGCCCATCGGTGCCTTGGTCGACGGCGTGAAGATCGGCTCGGGCAGGCGGTCGCCGTCGACGAGCCCGGCCGGCAGCGGGATGCCGCTCACGGCGCCGGTCGCGGTGTACTCCCCCAGGCCTCCGCCGGTCAGGTAGGCCCGGGCCACGCACTCGACGGGCAGCATGTCGAGACGCTCGACGAGACCGCACGGCCGCGCACGGCATCCGGCACGTCAGCGGTGACGACGTGGTTGGGCACGAGGTCCTCGAGCTGGGCGAACCACCACAGGGACAGGCGGGTGAGCACCTCGCCCTTGTCGGGGATCGGGGTGTCGAGCACGAAGTCGTAGGCCGAGATGCGGTCCGAGGCGACGAGGAGCAGCCGGTCGGCCGCGGCTCCCCGGTGGACGGGTCGATCGGCGCGTAGAGGTCGCGCACCTTGCCGGAGTAGACGTGGGCGTAGCCGGGCAGGACCAGGGTCGTCGGGCATGCCGCCGATTCTTCCAGTCGCGCCCGAGCCGGCTCGCGCCCGGGCCAACCACCAGCCCGCACGTGCGGGGGGCTCAGTTGCCGCGAGCGGCGGCCGGCCAGCGCTGCGGCCCAGGACCCTGCTCGGCCAGCTCGTCATCGTGGTTGTAGACCGGGCAGGCACGCAGCGACAGGCAGCCGCAGCCGATGCACGACGCGAGGTCGTCGCGCACCTTCGTCATCGCCTCGATCCGGGCGGTCAGCAGGTCGTGCCACCGGCTCGACATCCGCGACCAGTCGCGCTTGGTCGGCGGGTGGTCGACGGGCAGCGTCGCCAGCGCCTCCCCCACCTCGGTGAGGCTGAGGCCGAACCGCTGGCCCGCGCGCACCACCGCGATGCGCCGCAGCACGTGCCGCTCGAACCGTCGCTGGTTGCCGGGGGTGCGCAGCGACGACACCAGGCCGCGCTCCTCGTAGAAGCGCACCGTGGCGACGGACACGCCTGACCGGGCTGCCACCTCACCTATGGTGAGCAGGTCATGTCGGTCCACGCGCCGACGGTAGTCGACTTGACCTCAAGTGCACTAGAGGTTTCAGGATGGGATCATGACGACCTCGGGGACCGCCGCGCCCACCGCTGCCGCCGACCCAACGCCCCCGATGGCCCGGTACGGCTACTCGCAAGGGCGAACCTGCCGGTCGTCGTGGGGTCGTCGCGCTGGTGACCCTCGCGGCCTTCGAGAACCGCGCGGTCAGCACGATCCTCCCCACCATCGTGCGCGAGCTCGACGGCTGGGCCCTGTTCGGGGCATCCACCGGCGCCACCCTGGTCACCTTCACGATCGCGATGGCGTGGTCGGGCGGCTGGACCGACCGCGCCGGCCCGCGCCCGGTGCTGCTGTGGGGGATGGCCGCCTTCGTCATGGCCCAGGTCGTCTCGGGTCTCGCGCCCACCATGTCCGTCTTCGTCGTCGGCCGTGCAGCGTCAGGCGCCGCCGAGGCGCTCATCGACACCGCCCTGATGGTGCTCGTCGCCCAGGCGCTGCCCGAGGCCCTGCGCGCCAAGATCTTCGCCTCCTTCGCCGCCGCCTGGATCCTCCCTCGCTCCTCGGCCTGAAGCCCTGCCGGCGCCATCGACGCCCTGTGGGGCTGGCGCCTGCTCTTCGTGGCGCCCCTGCTCGTCGTCCCGTTGGCGCTCGTGCTGCTCCCGCCCGGCGCTGCGCCGAACCCACGCGGGTGGTGCGTCGGCCTCGGATGCCACCGCCACGACATCCGAGCGCCGCCGGGTCGCCGCCGCGCTGTTGCTCGCCGCGGGCCTGGCCGTGACGACCTTCTCGGCGCCGCTGCTCTCCGAGCCGGACACCCGGGTCGTCGGCGCCCTGGTGATCGGCGGCGGCGGGGTGCTCGTCGTGGTGGGCGCCGTGCGCGACTCCCCCACGGCATGGCGCGGCTGGTCCGTGGCGTGCCGACTGTCATCGCGGTGCGGATGCTCTGTTGGCGGCGTTCACCGCGGTGGCCGGGCTGATCCCCCTCATGCTCGTGCAGACCCACGACGCGTCGACGGCCGTCGCCGGCGTCTCGCTGTCGGTCACCGGCTGCCTGTGGGCGCTCGGCTCGGGGCTCGAACAGCGCCAACAGGGTGCAGGCCGGCATCAGCGCGCCGACCCGGGCTCAGGAAATCGGCGCGGGCCTCATCGCCGCCGGGTCGCTCGGGCCGGTGCTGCTCTCCCTCGACGTCATCGGGCTGGTGCCCGGCATGCTGGGCCTGGGCCGTCGCCGCGCTCGGCATGGGCATCGTGTCGCCGACGCTGTCGACCCGGCTGCTCTCCCTGGCACCGGTGGTCGGAGCAGGGTCGGGTGAGCGCGGCCCAGGGGGTTGGCGATCTCGACGGGGGTCGCCCTGTCGACCGCGGTGGTCGGGGCGGTCGTGGCACTGCGGGGCGCGGAGACGGAAGGGACGGCGTTCGCCCTGCTGATGGCCGGCGGCGCGGCCTGCGCGCTGCGTCGCGGCCCTGGCGGCCGGGTGCACCGGGGGCAGGCCCTCGCGAGGGCTTTTCGTTAGCGGGGTAGTTTCGACGGATGAACACCCTCGACAAGGCCCGTGGGCTGCAGCGCCTGCACGCCGACACCGCTGCTGGTGGCTCGTCAACGTCTGGGACGTCGATCACCGCCAAGGTCGTCGCCGCTCAGCCCCGGCACGACCGCCCTGGCCACGGCGAGCCACTCGGTCGCCGCGGTGTTCTACGGCTACCCCGACGGCGAGCAGATCCCCCGCGACCTGATGATCGAGGCGGTCGGTCGCATCGCCGACGCCGTCGACCTGCCCGTGACCGCCGACCTCGAGGCCGGCTACGGCGACCCGGGCGGCCACCATCGCCCGCGCCATCGACGTCGGCATCGTCGGTGCCAACCTCGAGGACCAGCTCAAACCGCTGCCGGATGCCGTGCGCGCCGTCTCGGATGCCGTCACTCGCGGGCGAGCGGGCCGGCATCCCGTTCGTGTCTATGCGCGGACCGACGCCTTCCTGCGTGCCGGCGACCGTGACCCGGCG
>CAVVUD010000009.1:0-194352 GCA_963751385.1 uncultured Actinomycetota bacterium
ACCGCGCACATTGTGGCAGGTGCGCGTGCTGTCGTCAGCACGCGTTCGGTCAGCACGCGTTCGGTCAGCACGCGTTCGGTCAGGACAGGGCGGCGACCTGCGAGGGCAGGCGCGCAGAAGTCGCGCTTCTCGCCCGGGCCGTTGACCAGGGTCCAGCGGACGACGCGGTCGCGGTCGAGGAGGAAGGTGCCGCGCACCGGGGCGCCGGTGGCCGTCGTTGAGCACCCCGAAGGCCCGGGTGACCTCGCCGTGCGGCCAGTGGTCGGACAGCAGCGGGAAGAAGTAGCCCTGGATGTCGGCCCAGGCGCGCAGCGAGAACATCGGGTCGCATGGAGACGCAGACGACCTGCAGGTCGTCGGAGACGAACCGCTCGAGGTGGTCGCGGATCTCGTCGAGCTCGCCGGTGCAGATGCCCGAGAAGGCGAAGGGGTAGAAGACGACGACGACGTTCTTGTGCGCCGTCAGCCCCGCCAGCGAGACCTCGACGCCGTTCTGGTCACGCAGCGTGAAGTCGGGCGCGACCTCGCCGACGGCGAGGGGGGTGACGGTGGACGAGGTCATGGCGACCATCCTGCCAGCCGCCCCGGGGCTCAGCGGCGGACCCGGGTCCTGGGCGCGACGAGCTTGTGGGCGCGCCACTCGGCGGAGGCGTTGAAGGTGCCGGCGGCGTGCAGGCCGGCCGTGACCGCGGCCTCGTCGATGTCGCTCGCGTCGACCTCGTCGCCGGTCGCCTTGGGGGTGAGGAGCACGACGAAGCCCCCGTCCTCGAGCACCCCCACCATGTCGACGAGGGCGTCGCCGAGGTCGCCGTCGCCCTCGCGCCACCAGAGCAGGACGGCGTCGGCCCCGCCGGTGTAGTCCTCGTCCTCGATCTCGGCCCCGCAGACGTCCTCGACCGCGTAGCGGAAGTCGTCGTCGACGTCGGTGTCGTAGCCGAACTCCTGGACCACCTGGTCGCGGGCGAACCCGAGGCGCTGGACGACGCCGGAGCCGCTGGAGCCGGGGTCGGCCGGCGGTGGGGCGGGGGTGTTCACGTGGTCACGGCCTTTCTCGTTCGGGGGTGGCCGCGGGTGCCGGGACAAGTCCACCAACCCCGGAGGGTCGGGTGCAAGAGGGGCGCGCGGGGTTCCGACCTGCGGCGCGCGAGCGGGCGCGCTCGGCCCACCTGGGCCAGGAACGCCTCGGCGTCCTCGACGTCGAGGTGGGCCAGGACCGGGGAGACCGGTCCGCGCGGGGACGACGTGGACGGAGGCGAGACCGAGCCGGCGCTCGAGCCAGCCCTGGCGCAGGGTGACCGACTGGATCCGCGCGTGGGGCACGGCGACGGCGCGGCGGGTCGAACCGGCCCGAGCGCAGCAGCACGGCCGAGGCGCTCGCGCCAGGCGTTGCGGCGCCACGAGAGCGGGTCGAGCCACCGGGCGGCGCCGGGTCCGACCGTGCCAGCCGGTGTCCGTGGCCGTCGCCGAGACGGCGCCGAACCAGCCGGCGGGGGACCCGGGGCGACCAGGGCGAGCACGGCCACGGCGTCCTCGAGGTGCCCACGGGCAGCACGACGGTCTCGTGCTGGCCCTCGCCCTCGCCGCCGGCCACCCGACGCCGGCGACGTTGACCCGGATCCGCCACCAGCCGAAGGGCCGCCACCACAGCGGCTGCACGAGCTCGACGGCCTGGACGCGGTGGATCGGGATCGTCGTGGTCCGCAGGTCGGTGAGGCCCTCCTGGACCCGGACCCCGGTGCCGGTGTCGGCGAGCCGGAAGTTGCCGTGGACGAGCAGCTCCTTGACCCGGTTGATCGCGATGGCGAAGCGCGGCCGGAACGAGGGCGGGGAGCCGGCCAGCGCCAGCGGGCCGACGCTGCGGACCCCGGCCCCGAGCAGCGCGAACGACGACGAGCGCGAGGACGATGCGTCGACCCGTGGAGGATCGTCGCGACGAAGAGCCGGCCGTTGGGCACCTCGAGCAGGACGGGCCGGCTCCGGCGGTGGCGGGCCGGCGGAGGGCGCCGGGCGGGGCCCGGCATCCGGCGGCGGCCGCTCGGTGCCGCTCGGGGCCGGCGGCGCGGCCGCGCTCCGGGGTGACCTCGTCGGTGCGGCCCGCGAGGACGAGCAGGTGCTCGCGCAGCGCCTCGGCGCGGGCGAGGTCGAGGAAGGACAGGGTGAGCGTGGAGTCGGAGCCACCCGGCCGACTGGACGACCACCCGGGCCAGCCCGAGCAGCCGGGCGAGCAGCGGGCGCGAGAGCTCGACGGCCTGGACGCGCTCGAGGCGCACCTGCCGGTGCTGGCGGAACAGCACGCCCTGGCGCAGCTCGACCTGGCCCGCCGCCGACGCGGAAGCGCGAGAAGCGCCAGCGCGACCCAGTTGACGCCCGGCGATGACGCGCCGAGGAAGAGCGACGAGCCCGGCCAGGGCGATGAGCGGGTGGCCGGCGGCCTGCCTCGAACGGGTCGCCCCCGCCGCCGGGCTCGTCGATCGGGAGCCGTCGGTCGCCAGCGAAGACGCGCCGAAGCCGAGGGAGCAGGAAGCGTGTCGAAGAGCTGCGACGCGGCGTAGCCGAGGATCGCGAGGAGCACGACGCCACCCCGCAGCAGCGGCGACAGGGGGTGCAGCCGCTGCCACTCCCCCGATGGGCTCGCTGGGACGCGGATCGCTCACAGGCCGGCCCGCTGGGCCTCGCCGCGCGCCGCGAGCCGGCTGCGCAGGGCCTCGGCCTCGGCGACGGGCAGCCCGGGCAGGGAGCCGCCGCTCTCGGGCGAGGCGGTGTGGATCTCGCACGAGGCGATGCCGTGCGCGCGGGCGAGCGGCCCGGACTGGATGTCGACGTACTGGAGCCGGCCGTAGGGGACGCTGACGAGCGAGCGGAACAGCCGGCCCTTGCGGATGACGATCTCCTCGTCGAGCTCGACCCACGAGATCGCGCTCGACCTGCCGGCGGATCGAGCCAGGCGGCCCACAGGCCGACGAGCAGCAGGCGAGCGTGCCGAGCAGCACCCAGCGGGTGACGAGCACCCCGACGACCAGGGTGGCGAGCAGCAGCGGAGCGAGGACGACGGCGAGCGATGATCAGCCGCACCCGGGTCAGCATCGGGGACACCGGACGCCACGGCAGGTCGCCACCGCGCAGGGTGACCTCCGCCGGGCGCTGCGGGCGGCACGGGTGCGGGGTCGGCCATGCCCCCAGTGTGCCTCAGCCAGGACGTCGTCGACCAGGCCGATCGGCCTGCCGTCGGGCGGCCCCCGGCAACCGCCGCCGCGGCGCGCGCGCCCGTGTGTTTGGATGACGGCATGGGCCGGGTCACGACACGGGTGCGCCGCACGCGGCTCGACGTCGACACCGGCGCCCGGGTCGACCGCACCGACACGGTCGCGGTCGAGGAGCCCCTCGAGATCCGGGTCGGCGACGAGCCGCTGACCACGACGATGCGCACGCCCGGCGACGACTTCGACCTCGCGATCGGCCACCTGCTCACCGAGGCGATGCTCCACTCGGCCGCCGAGGTCGGCACCCTGATGCACTGCACCGACCTCGACGAGGACGGCTCCCCCACCTTCAACGTCGTCGAGGTGACGCTCGCGCCCGGCGCCGCCCTGCACCGGCCGGCCCGCGAGCGCACCGAGACGATGTCGAGCGCCTGCGGCGTCTGCGGGTCGGCCACCATCGACGGCGGTGCGCACCAGCAGCCGGTACGCCGTCGGCGACGACGCCGTCGTCGTCGACCCCGGGTGCTGGCCGGGCTGCCCGATGCCCTGCGCGCCCGGCAGCCGGTGTTCGACCGCACCGGCGGGGTGCACGCCGCGGCGCTGGCCACCGCCGGACGGCGAGCTGCTCGTCGTGCGCGAGGACGTCGGCCGGCACAACGCCGTCGACAAGGTCGTCGGGCGCCGTGGCCCGCGACCGCGAGCTGCCCTTCGGCGGAACGGTGCTCGTCGTCAGCGCCCGGGCGAGCTTCGAGATCGTGCAGAAGGCGAGCGTGGCCGGCATCCCGGTCGGTCGTCGCGGTGGGGCGCCGCGAGCTCGCTGGCGGTCGAGCTCGCGACGCAGGCCGGCATCACCCTCGTCGCGTTCGCCCGGCCGCCGCAGCTGTCGGTCTACAGCCGCCCCGACCGGCTGCTCGCCGAGCGGCGCTGGCCGCCGGATACCCGCCAGTAGCCTCGACGCGATTGGGTGAGCGGCGCCGATCGGGTGAAAGATGGGCAGGAGCGCGCCTCTCCCGTGCGCGACCCGTCATCGGCGAAAGGACGAGCGCGTGGCCTCCCGCGAAGACGTCGGCCCCATCCTCAACGGCATCCCGACGCACCTGCCGGACATCGACCCCGCCGAGACCGCAGGAGTGGCTCGACAGCCTCGACGCGGTCATCGACGGCCCCGGCCGGATGCGGGCCCGCTACCTCATGCTGCGCATGCTCGAGCGCGCCCGGGCCGAGCAGGTGGGCGTCCCGTCGCTGACGACGACCGACTACGTCAACACGATCAGCCCCGAGCAGGAGCCCTGGTTCCCCGGCGACGAGGAGGTCGAGCGGCGCTTCCGCGCCTACCTGCGCTGGAACGCCGCGATGATCGTGCACCGCGCCCAGCGCCCCGGCATCGGCGTCGGCGGCCACATCTCGACCTACGCCTCGGCCGCGACCCTCTACGAGGTCGGCTACAACCACTTCTTCCGCGGCAAGGACCACCCCGGCGGTGGCGACCAGGTCTTCTTCCAGGGCCACGCCTCCCCCGGCATGTACGCCCGCGCGTTCCTCGAGGGGCGGCTGTCCGAGGACCGCCTCGACGGCTTCCGCCAGGAGAAGTCGCACGTCGTCGACGGCTCGCCGCTGGCCTGCCCGTCCTACCCGCACCCGCGCCTGATGCCGCGACTTCTGGGAGTTCCCGACGGTGTCGATGGGCATCGGCCCGATGAACGCGATCTACCAGGCGCAGTTCAACAAGTACCTCCACAACCGCGGCCTCAAGGACACCAGCGACCAGCACGTGTGGGCGTTCCTCGGCGACGGCGAGATGGACGAGCCCGAGTCGCGCGGCCTGCTCCAGCTCGCGGCCGGCGAGGAGCTCGACAACCTCACCTTCGTCGTCAACTGCAACCTCCAGCGCCTCGACGGCCCGGTGCGCGGCAACGGCAAGATCATCCAGGAGCTCGAGGCGTTCTTCCGCGGCGCCGGCTGGAACGTCATCAAGGTCGTCTGGGGCCGGGGCTGGGACCCGCTGCTCGCCGCCGACGGCGACGGCGCCCTCGTCCACCTGATGAACTCCACGTCCGACGGCGACTACCAGACCTTCCGCGCCAACGACGGCAAGCACGTGCGCGAGAACTTCTTCGACCGCGACCCGCGCACCCGCAAGATGGTCGCGGACTGGTCCGACGAGGACATCTGGTGGAAGCTCAAGCGCGGCGGCCACGACTACCGCAAGGTGTACGCCGCGTACAAGGCCGCCGCTCGAGCACACCGGCCAGCCGACCGTCATCCTCGCGAAGACGATCAAGGGCTACGGCCTGGGCCAGACGTTCGCCGGGCGCAACGCGACGCACCAGATGAAGAAGTTCACCCTCGACGACCTCAAGTCCTTCCGCGACAGCCTGCAGCTGCCGATCAGCGACGAGGTAGCTCGAGCGCGACCCGTACAACGCGCCGTACTACCACCCCGGCCCCGACGACGACGTCATCCAGTACGCCCTCGAGCGCCGGGCCGAAGCTCGGCGGCGGTGTGCCGCAGCGGCGCGCGAAGCACGCCCCGGTGCACCTGCCCGACGACTCGGCCTACGCCCAGGTCAAGAAGGGGTCGGGCAAGCAGCAGGTCGCCACGACGATGGCGTTCGTGCGGCTGCTCAAGGACCTCATGCGCGACAAGGAGTTCGGCCAGCGGATCGTGCCGATCATCCCCGACGAGGCGCGCACCTTCGGGATGGACAGCTTCTTCTCGACGATCAAGATCTACAACCCGCACGGCCAGAACTACACGCCGGTCGACGCCGAGCTGATGCTCGCCTACCGCGAGGCCAAGGACGGCCAGATCCTGCACCTCGGCATCAACGAGGCCGGGTCGGTCGCGGCGTTCACCGCGGTCGGGTCGAGCTACGCCACGCACGGCCAGCCGATGATCCCGATCTACGTCTTCTACTCGATGTTCGGCTTCCAGCGCACCGGTGACTCGATCTGGGCGGCCGCCGACCAGATGACGCGCGGCTTCCTCATCGGGGCCACGGCCGGTCGCACGACGCTCACCGGTGAGGGGCTGCAGCACGCCGACGGCCACTCGCCGCTGCTCGCCTCGACGAACCCGGCCGTCGTGCACTACGACCCGGCGTTCTCCTTCGAGATCGCGCACATCATGCAGGACGGCCTGCACCGGATGTACGGCACCGACGACTCGCTCACCGACGACGACCGCAACGTCATCTACTACCTCACCGTCTACAACGAGCCGATGGTCCAGCCGGCCGAGCCGGAGAACGTCGACCGCGAGGGCATCCTGCGCGGCCTGTACCTCTACTCCGAGGGCTCCACCGAGGGTCTGCCCGACGACGCGCCGCGCGTGCAGCTGCTCGCCTCCGGTGTCGGCATGCCGTGGGCGCTCGAGGCGCAGGAGCTGCTGCGCAACGACTGGAACGTCGTCGCCGACGTCTGGTCGGTGACGTCGTGGAACGAGCTGCGCCGCGACGGGCTGCGCTGCGACGAGGCCGGCCTTCCTCCACCCGGAGACCGAGGCGCCGGTGCCGTGGGTGACCCAGAAGCTGTCCGGCCGCCCGGGTCCGGTCGTGGCGGTGTCCGACTACATGCGGGCCGTGCAGGACCAGATCCGCCAGTGGGTGCCGGGCGACTTCGCCTCGCTCGGCGCCGACGGCTTCGGCTTCTCCGACACCCGGCCCGCGGCGCGCGCGCTTCTTCCACATCGACGGCCCGTCGATGGCGGTGCGCGCGCTCCAGTCGCTCGCCGCAGCGCGGCGAGGTCGACCGCTCGGTGCCGCTCGAGGCCGCCCGTCGCTACCGGCTCTCCGACGTCACGGCCGGCGCCTCGGGCAACGAGGGCGGCGACAGCTGAGCTCCCGAGCGTGATCCGTCGCGTTCAGCATCGCCCCCGCCGGCCCGGACGACGCGGGTCGTACGCCGCGGCCGTCGCCGAGGCGGTGCGCATCGTGCGCGCGTCAGGACTGCCGCACGAGACGAACGCGATGTTCACGAACCTCGAGGGCGAGTGGGACGAGGTGATGGCGGTGCTCAAGGAGTGCGTCGACACCATGACGGCCGACCACCCCCGGGTGTCGCTCGTCGTCAAGGCCGACATCCGGCCGGGCCACACCGGGATGCTCGAGGACAAGGTGCGCGGGTCGAGGAGCTCCTCGGCGGCGATGAGACGGCACCCGCCACCCGACCTCGCCATGCCACTCGTCCACCGTGATTTGTGCATATGCAGAGTTCTGTATAGTCTTGCATCGTGTCCAAGGTCCTCACCTCCCTGCCCGTCGGCGAGCGCGTCGGCATCGCCTTCTCCGGGGGTCTCGACACCTCCGTGGCCGTCGCGTGGATGCGCGAGAAGGGGCGCCGTCCCCTGCACCTACACGGCCGACCTCGGGCAGTACGACGAGCCCGAGATCGACACCGTCCCCGACCGCGCCGGGCAGTACGGCGCCGAGCTGGCCCGGCTGGTCGACTGCCGCAGCGCCCTCGTCGAGGAGGGCCTGTCCGCCATCGCGTGCGGCGCCTTCCACATCCGCACCGGCGGCAAGACCTACTTCAACACCACTCCGCTGGGCCGCGCCGTCACCGGCACGCTCCTCGTGCGTGCGATGCACGCCGACCAGGTCGAGATCTGGGGCGACGGCTCGACCTTCAAGGGCAACGACATCGAGCGGTTCTACCGCTACGGCCTGCTCGCCAACCCCAACCTGCGCATCTACAAGCCGTGGCTCGACGCCGACTTCGTCGCCGAGCTCGGCGGCCGCCACGAGATGAGCGCCTGGCTCACCGAGCGCGACCTGCCCTACCGGTCGAGCCAGGAGAAGGCCTACTCCACCGACGCCAACATCTGGGGCGCGACCCACGAGGCCAAGACGCTCGAGCACCTCGACGAGTCGATGGAGGTCGTCGAGCCGATCATGGGCGTGAAGTTCTGGGACCCCTCGGTCGCCATCGACACCGAGGACGTCACGATCACCTTCGTGCAGGGCCGGCCCGTGGCCGTCAACGGGCGCGACCCTCGACCCGCGTGGCGCTCGTCGACGAGGCGAACACGATCGGGGGCCGGCACGGCATCGGCATGTCCGACCAGATCGAGAACCGGATCATCGAGGCCAAGTCGCGCGGCATCTACGAGGCGCCCGGCATGGCCCTGCTGCACATCGCCTACGAGCGCCTGCTCAACGCCGTGCACAACGAGGACACCCTCGCCAACTACTACTCCGAGGGCCGCCGGCTCGGCCGCCTGCTCTACGAGGGCCGCTGGCTCGACCCGCAGAGCCTGATGATGCGCGAGGCCATCCAGCGCTGGATCGCCTCGCTGGTCACCGGCCAGGTCACCCTGCGGCTGCGCCGCGGCGAGGACTACTCGATCGTCGACACCCGCGGTGAGAACTTCAGCTACCACCCCGACAAGCTGTCGATGGAGCGCGTGGAGAACGCCGCCTTCGGCCCGCTCGACCGGATCGGCCAGCTGACCATGCGCAACCTCGACATCGCCGACAGCCGCGCGAAGCTCGAGGTCTACGCCGGCCAGCCGGTCGAGCAGGGGCAGCTGCTCGTCGAGAACGGCACGCTGTTCGGCGAGCTGCCCGCGGGCGGCTACGACCAGATCACCGACAACCCGCTCGCCCAGGGCGGCGACGACGACGCCCTCGACCGGGCCGCCATGGAGTCCGGCACCGACTGACCTGCGCGTTCGATCCGGTCGGGTTGTGAACGGCATACAAATACACTCGCCGTATGCCGTCCGCCCGCCCGACCCCGTCGGCCGCCACGCGCGCCCGGGTCGCCCGCGCCGCCGGTGACCTCGGTGCCGCCGCGGTGCAGCAGATGGAGGCCGACCACGAGTGGTACCGGTCGCTGTCGGCCGAGGACCGCTCGTGGGTGGGGCTGGTCGCGCAGGCCGGCATCACCTCGTTCCTCGACTGGTTCGGCGGCGACCAGGCCCAGCCCGCCGTCACGGCCGACGTGTTCGGCACGGCTCCGCGCGAGCTGACCCGGTCGATCTCGCTGGCCCAGACCCTCGACCTGATCCGCACCGTCATCAACGTCGTCGAGCGCGAGATCGCCGACCTCGCCGCTCCCGGCGAGGGCGACCTCGCCCGCGAGGCGGTGCTGCGCTACAGCCGGGAGGTCGCGTTCTCCGCGGCCGAGGTCTACGCCCAGGCCGCGGAGGCCCGCGGCGCGTGGGACGCCCGGCTGGAGTCGCTCGTCGTCGACGCCGTCATCCGCGGCGAGGCCGACGAGTCGATGCAGTCGCGGGCGGCCGCACTCGGCTGGGGCGCGGTCACCCAGGTCGTGGTGGTGGTCGGCTCGACCCCGCCCGGAGCGACGGCCCCGGTGCTCACCGACCTGCACCGCGCGGCGCGGCGCACCGGCGTCGAGCTGCTCGTCGCGATCCACGGGCCCGCGGATCATCTGCATCGGCGGCAGCGTCACCGACCCGATGGCCCTCGCGACGGCCCTCGACCCGCACCTCGGTGACGGCCCGCTCGTCGTGGGCCCGGTCGTGCCGCACCTGTTCGCCGCCGGCCGCAGCGCCCGGGCCGCGATCTCCGGGCACAGCGCCGCCCCGGCGTGGCCGGCCGCACCTCGGCCGGTGCACGCCGACGACCTGCTGGCCGAGCGGGCCCTGCTCGGCGACCTCCCGGCGCGAGGGGCGCTGATCGCGCGGATCGTGCGCCCGCTCGCCGAGAGCCCCGGCGGCACCCTGCTCGACACCGCGGCCGCCTTCCTCGACGGCGGCCTGGGCGTCGAGGGCACCGCGCGCACCCTGATCGTGCACCCCAACACGGTGCGCTACCGGCTGGCCGGCATCACCAAGGCCGTCGGCTACGACCTCACCGACGCCCACGACGCGCAGACCGTGCGCACGGCGCTCGCCTTCCACCGGCTCGGGCCGGCGTCGCGGTCGACGACCGCGGCCCTGACCGGCATCCGGCTCGTGCTCGATTTGGAGGAAACCTACAGATCGGGTCGGGAAGGTTCGTCCCCGTTCGTCACGAGAAGGTCACGCCCGGCAGGACAGGGTGGATCACGTGATCGTCATCGTCTGCCCCGGCCAGGGCTCCCAGACCCCGGGCTTCCTCGCCCCGTGGCTCGAGCTGCCCGGCCTGCGTGACCAGCTGACCGCACTGTCCGACGCCGCCGAGGTCGACCTCGTCACCCACGGCACGACGTCCGACGAGGAGACCATCAAGGACACGGCGGTCGCCCAGCCACTGCTCGTCGGCGCCGGCCTGCTCGCCCTGCGCGCGCTGTCCGGCACCGGCGCCGACGGCGGGTACGCCGTGGCACCGGCCGGCACCGGCGCCCTCGCCGGCCACTCGGTCGGCGAGATCACCGCCGCCGCCGCGGCCGGCGTGCTCACCGAGACCGACGCGATGCGCTTCGTCGCCCAGCGCGGCCGCGCGATGGCGCAGGCCAGCGCCGCCACCCCCACCGGGATGAGCGCGGTGCTCGGCGGCGACCCCGACGAGGTGCTCGCCACGATCGAGCGCCACGACCTCACCCCGGCCAACGTCAACGGCGCCGGCCAGGTCGTGGCCGCCGGGGCCCTCGACGCCCTCGCGGCCTTCGCCGCCGACCCGCCGGCCCGGGCCCGCGTCATCCCGCTCAAGGTCGCCGGCGCGTTCCACACCCACTTCATGCAGCCGGCCGTGGGCGAGCTGCGGGCCGACTGGTCCGACCACGACGTCTCCGACCCCGGCGTCACCCTCGTCTCCAACCGCGACGGCGCCGTGGTCGCCGACGGCCGCGAGGTGCTCGACCGGCTGGTCGCCCAGGTGTCGAACCCGGTGCGCTGGGACCTGTGCATGGAGCGGTTCACCGACCTCGGCGTCACCGCGATCATCGAGCTGCCGCCGGCCGGCACCCTCGTCGGGCTCGCCAAGCGCGCCCTCAAGGGCGTCGAGCTGCTCGCCCTGAAGACCCCGGACGACCTCGACGCCGCCCGTACCCTGATCAAGGAGCACTCGGCATGACCGTCACCTCCAAGGGCTTCGCGGGGGCGCTGCGCTCCGCCACGCCCACGCCCCACGCCCGGATGACCGGCATCGGTGGCTACCGGCCACGCCGGATCGTGCCGAACTCCGAGATCGTGGAGCGGATCGACTCCTCCGACGAGTGGATCCGTGAGCGCTCCGGCATCATCGAGCGGCGCTGGGCCGGCGATGGCGAGTCGGTCATCGACATGTCGCTGTTCGCCGCCCGGCCGGCCCTGGAGATGGCAGGCATCGAGGGCTCCGACCTCGACGCGATCATCGTCGCGACGGTCAGCTGGCCCTACCAGACCCCGGGCGCGGCGCCGCTGGTCGCGAAGGCGTTCGGCAGCACCGCGATGGCCCTCGACATCTCGGCGGCCTGTGCCGGCTACTGCCACGGCATCGCGCTCGCCAACGACATGGTGCGGGGCGGAACGGCCGAGCACGTCCTCGTGATCGGCGTCGAGCGGCTCTCCGACTTCACCAGCCGCGACGACCGCGGCACCGCGTTCATCTTCGGCGACGGCGCCGGGGCGGCCGTGATCAGCCGCTCCGAGACCCCCGGCATCGGGCCGACGATCTGGGGTTCCGACGGCGAGAAGTGGGACGCGATCTCGCAGACCGACAGCTGGATCGACGTCCACGAGAAGGGCCTCAGCTGGCCGCACATCGGCATGCAGGGCCAGACGGTCTTCCGCTGGGCCGTGTGGGGCATGGCCCCGGTCGCCCAGCAGGCGCTCGACGCCGCCGGAGTCACCGTCGACCAGCTCGACGCGTTCATCCCGCACCAGGCCAACGTGCGCATCGTCGACGCCATGGCCAAGCAGCTGAAGATCCCCGCCGACGTGGCCGTCGCCCGCGACATCGCGTACACCGGCAACACGTCGGCGGCCTCCGTGCCGCTGGCGATGGAGCGGATGGTGCGTCGCGGTGAGGTGCCCCGCGGCGGACTGGCCCTGCAGATCGGCTTCGGCGCCGGGTTGACGTACGCCGCGCAGGTCGTCGTCATCCCCTGACGCACAGCTCCCGTGGGCCCACGGGTCACCCGGGCCACCCGCACCAGCACACCCGAGAAGAGATCGAAGGAGCACCGCAATGGCACAGAGTGAGCAGGAGATCCTCGCCGGACTGGCCGAGATCGTCAACGAGGAGACCGGGCTCGACCCGGCCGAGGTCCAGTCGGACAAGTCGTTCACCGACGACCTCGACATCGACTCGCTGTCGATGATGACGATCGTCGTCAACGCCGAGGAGAAGTTCGGCGTGCGCATCCCCGACGACGAGGTCAAGAACCTCACCACGGTCGGCGACGCCGTCAGCTTCATCGCCAAGAACCAGGCCTGACCCAGCCGGTCCGCCCCTGCCCCTACACAGATCGGGGGTCGGGGGCGGACACTGGACCGCACGGCATCCCCCACGTCCCTTCCCACAAGGAGCAACAGGACCCATGAGCGAGCGACGCGTCGTCGTGACCGGACTCGGAGCGACCACCCCCCTCGGCGGGACCATCGCCGAGACGTGGGACGGCATCCTGGCGGGACGGTCCGGGGCCAAGCCCCTCCCGGAGGAGTGGCTCGAGAGCTATGAGCTGCCCGTGCACTTCGCGTGCACCATCGAGCAGAAGCCCGAGGAGGTGCTCACCAAGGTCGAGGTCCGCCGGATGGACCCCAGCGCCCAGTACGCCGTCATCGCCTCACGATCGGCGATGGAGGATGCCGGCTCGCCCGAGATCGACCCGCTGCGCCTCGGCGTCGCGATCGGCACCGGCATCGGTGGCGTGTGGACCCTGCTCGACCAGTGGGACATCCTCAAGGAGAAGGGCGTGCGACGGGTCTTCCCGCTCGCCGTTCCGATGCTGATGCCCAACACCTCGGCGGGCAACGTCTCGCTGCAGCTCGGCGCCCGCGCCGGCGCCCACACCACCGTCTCGGCCTGCGCCTCGGGCGCGGAGTCGATGGGCACCGGCTACGACATGATCCGCGACCGGCCGCGCCGACATCGTCGTCGCCGGTGGCACCGAGGCCGCCATCCACCCGCTGCCCTTCGCCGGGTTCGCGCAGATGCAGGCGCTGTCGACCCGCAACGACGACATCGCCGCCGCGTCACGGCCCTACGACACCGGCCGCGACGGCTTCGTCATGGGCGAGGGTGCCGCGCGTCATGGTGCTCGAGGAGTACGAGCACGCGGTGGCCCGGGGCGCGCGCATCTACGCCGAGTTCGCCTCGATCGGGATGTCGGCCGACGCCCACCACATCACCGCGCCCGAGCCCGAGGGCGCCGGTGCGTCGCGGGCGATGCGCGAGGCCGTGGAGCGGGCCGGGCTCACCGACAAGGACATCGTCCACATCAACGCCCACGCGACCTCGACCCCCGTCGGGGACGTCGCCGAGGCCAACGCGATCCGCCGCGCCTTCGGTGCGGCCGCCGACGACATGTGCGTCAGCGCCACCAAGTCGATGACGGGTCACCTGCTCGGTGCGGCCGGCGCCCTCGAGGGCCTGCTCGCCGTGCTGTCGGTGCACCACCGGGTCGCCCCGGCCGCGATCAACATCGACGACTTCGACCCCAAGATCGACCTCGACGTCGTGCGCGGCGAGCACCGCACGCTGCCCGACGGCGACATCGCGGCGCTCAACAACTCCTTCGGGTTCGGCGGCCACAACGTCGCGATGGTCGTCAAGAGCGTCTGACGCCACCCGATCCCGCGCGCGACCCGCGCGAACGCCGACGCCCCCGCTTCCTCACCGGGGGCGTCGTCGCGTGCCGTGGCGCGCCGCCGGGTCAGCCGACCTTGTGCAGCCAGCGCACCGGGGCGCCGTCACCGGCGTACCGGAAGGGCTCGAGCTCGTCGTCCCAGTCGGTGCCGAGCAGCTCCTCGATCATCTCGTGCATCGCCTCGGGGCTGCCCTGGGCGAGCATGACGACCTCGCGCAGGCGGTCCTCGTTGATCACGGCGTCGCCGTTGGCGGAGGTCCAGGTGTGGTGGATGCCCAGGCGCGGGGTGTGCGACCAGCGCGAGCCGTCGCTGCCGGCGCTGGGCTCCTCGGTCACCTCGTAGCGCAGGTTGTCCCACCCCCGCAGCGCGGAGGCGATCCGGGCGCCGGTGCCGGCCTCGCCGGCCCAGCTGAGCTCGGTGCGCACCAGCCCGGGGCCGGCGGGTTGGTCGGTCCAGTCGACGCGTGACCCGGGTGCCGAGCACTCCCTCGACCGCCCAGATGATGTGCGGGCACAGCGCCTTCGGGGTCGAGTGGACGTACACCACTCCCCGCGTGTTGGTACGCGGCATCGCGACAGACATCCTGGCCTCCTTCGCGTGCGAGGGACGTCTTCCCCAACGCCGTTGCGCGCGATGCGGCCGTGCGGTCTGCCGGGCCGGGCTCTCACCCGGTGCGGATGCCGTGCGGCTGTGCTCTGTGGGCACGTGTCAGTGCCGTTGTGGGTCCCATCATGCCCCAACTGCCCCAGCCGCACCAGCGATCCCACGAATCCCTCGGGGCCGGGGTGACGCGGGTGCGACGGCGTGGACCCCGCGCCCCTGACCCCCCTGGGGTGCGACCGGATGCCGTGGACCGCCCGGTAGGCTCGCGGCGCCCGGAGCCGTGGTCACGGCACCGGCACGAGGGGCGTTAGCTCAGTCGGTCAGAGCAGCGGACTCATAATCCGTCGGTCGTCGGTTCAAGCCCGACACGCCCCACCAGACGTTTCCGCAGGTCAGCGCTGCCACGGCGACCACCGCCGGGATCACGACGAGACCTCCGCAGGCTCGATGTGGCACGTTTGTGGCACAAGAGTCGTCCAAGGCGTCCGCCACGCCGTCGAGGTCGTCGCCGAAGAGGCCGGCGTAGATGTCCAGCGTCATCGCGGCGGAGGCGTGACCCAGCATCCGCTGCACCGCCTTGACGTTCGCGCCAGCTGCGATGGCCAGGGACGCTGCCGTGTGCCGCAGGTCGTGCGGCGTCACCCCCACGAGGCCGGCGGCCGCGCAGGCAGGATCGAACACGCGGTGACGCCAGTTGCCCAGGCGCAACGGTCCCCCACCGGGAGCCGAGAACACGACGTCGTCAGCCGCACCTCCGTTGTGGGCGCGATTGTGGCACACCCGATCAGGACTTGGGCCGGACGCGAAGCCAGTCGCAAGCAACCACGCGCGAGCCGGGCCTGACCCACCCCGGCAAAAGGACCCGTTCGCCCTCATCATCGTCGGTCGTCGGTTCAAGCCCGACACGCCCAGTGCATTTCCGCAGGTCTCGCAGGGGTCCTGCTGCCTCCAAGGTTCCTGAAAGGTCGGTGCGCTCCACTTAATCCAGTTGGCCAGCAGACGTCAGGATCAGGGCTTCCTGGTCCGCCGCGCGGGAGCGTTCAGCCCGACGGTGGACAGGGACCGGCGACAGGTACGCCGATGAGGAGCACTGACCCTGAAGGAGGCCGCGGCCATGGCCGAGGAGATTGAGCAGAGCACTGGAGTGTCCCGACGCACCCTCTTTCGGCTGGGAGCAGCCGGCGGCGTGGGAGCCGCACTGGGGCGAGCGTCGGAGCGCCCTACCTCTCACAGAACGGGCTGCTGACCCTCGACGGCGCGTTCGGCGCCACCTCCACGGAGCTGGCCGACACGTTGTTCTACATCGAGGCCTTTCCCACCAGCCCGCTGATCCTGTCGCCCTTCCGCGACGAACTGACGGTGCCGAAGGCGCTGCGCCCGGAGCCGTGCGATCGGGCTCGCCGACGTCGCCGCGTGCCTGCTGGAGGTGGCCACCCTCACCCTCGCGCTCGCACTCCTCCGCGAGTCGACCTGGACGAGGCGCCCGAACCCACCCGCGAGCCACCTGCCCCGGTTGGCCCTGGTGGCCCTGGTGGCGGCGACCGCTGCAGGCCTGGCCGGCTCCCAGCTCTCCTGGCTCCAGGTACTCGTCGCCGGCATGGAGCACTCAGGCTAGGCGTCCTCGTACGAGCGCGGGTCCTCGACCGGCTCGAGGTGGCAGAGAACGTCGATGTCCGGGAACTCCGTCATGAGCGCGTCGGTGATCTCCTCGATCAGGTCGTGGCCGCGTCGCACCGTCCATTCGCCGGGCACGAGCAGGTCGAACTGCATGAACCGGCGGTTGCCGGCCTCCCGGGTGAGCAGCCGGTGCCACGAGACCTCGGCGGAGGTGAACCGGCCCAGCACCGTGCGGATGACCTCGTCGTCCGCCGCGGACAGGCTGGCGTCCATCAGCCCGGCCGATGCGCTGCGGATCAGCCCCCAGCCGGTCACCAGGATGTTCAGCCCCACCGCGAAGGCCACGACCGGGTCGAGGCGCTCCCACCCGGTCACCGCCACGAGCAGGACCCCGACCACGACCCCCACCGAGGTCCACACGTCGGTCATCAGGTGCTTGCCGTCGGCGGTCAGCGTGATCGACCGGTGACGCGCCCCGGCGCGCAGGAGGACGACGGCGACCAGCCCGTTGACGACCGAGGCCACCACGGAGACGGCCAGGCCGGCGCCCACGTTCTCGATCGGGCGGGGGTTGAGGAACCGCTCGATCGAGCTGAACAGGATGACGGCGGCGGCGACGAAGATCATCATCCCCTCGGCCGCGGCCGAGAAGTACTCCGCCTTGCTGTGGCCGAAGTGGTGGCTGTCGTCGGCCGGCCGGATCGCGACCTTGAGCGCCACGAGGGCGACGATCGCCGCGACCAGGTTGACCAGGGACTCGGCGGCATCGGACAGCAGGCCAACCGATCCGGTGATCTGCCAGGCCACCGTCTTCAGGGCGATGGTGACCAGGGCCGCGGCGATGGACAGCCAGGCGAAGCGGCTCAGGTCAACGGGTTGCGCACGAGCTCGCGCCACCGGAACGGTCACGGCCCCATTCTCCTGTCACCGGTCGGGCCGGCGTCGGCCGCGAGCCAGGCGCGGTACTCCGGGCGGAGGCAGTGGCCACAGGGTCGGTAGCCGGCCGCGATGGCCGACTCCCCGTCGGCGAAGAACACCCGGTGCGTCACGTACTTGCCCTTGGCGATCCAGCGCAGGGCGGTCGGGCAGTCCAGTCGGCCATAGACCTTCGACCGCCGGTGACCGCCCAGGGTGCCGGGCGTGGACGACGAGTAGGGCAGCCCGTCCGGGCCGATCAACGTGTACGTCCTCACCCCGCTGAGTCTGCACCGAGTGCGGCCGCCCGTCGCCCACCGGGTTGCCAGAGCCGACAGCGGAGACGCCAGGACGCCCAAGCGGTGAAAGGCTGGGCGTCGGGTTCAACGGGATGCCGCGCTGGTCACTAACCCCGGACCGCTCGTCACGCCTTCGACGACGAGGTGGACACCCCTCTGTTCGGCTCGTCGCCGGAGTCTGGCCGGGGGGGTGCGCCCATGCCACCGACGCCGCCATACGAGCACTCCCCCCATGCCAATGGAGTGTCACCACATCGCGGACCGGCTGCAGGCGTCAAGGGCCTGGTGTCGCGCAACATCGAGGGACGGAAGCGACACCTCGCGTGAGGCGCCGTGGGTCAGACAGCAGTGAACGACAGCACCTGCGCGGGGCACACGTTGCCGCCCCGGCCGACCAGGACGTAAGTGGCGGAGTAGGTGCCGCGGAAGTCGTTGCCCGAGTTCGTGCCCAACCCGCGGAGGGCCACCGACTCGTTTGTTTCACAACAAGGCTGGCCCGGCCAGGTGAGCTGCCTTGGCGCCGCTCGTGGTGAACGACGTCAGGCAGTAGCCGGCCACGAACGGGCTCAGCTGCAACTCGAGGGTGACCCCTCCCCTGGTCGCCAGGCGCTCACGACCCTGACCTCGGAGCACCCACTGGCGGCGGCGGTCGGCGCGGCGGCGCCGATGACGATCACCGGCACCGTCCATGAGGCCCCGGTCGTCAATCGACCGCGCCTGATCTGGGCCACGAGGTGGGGTCTCCTTGTCGTGGTCCTGAGAACTTCCTCAACGTAGTCGGAGGTTGACCGTTCAACGGGTCATTTGCCGACAGACAGGGCCGAACGGACGATGCTGAGCGCTCCGTCAGCTGTCGAACCCGACCCCGGCGGCGTCCAGCCCGCGCAGCCACAGGTTGCGTCGACCGGTGCGGTCCTCCGCGGCCAGGCTGGCCCGGGTGGCGCGCACCGCGGCGTAGCGGATCGGCTCGGGCGGGAACGGCATCGGCTTGCGGCGCACCATGCCCAGCCGGGTGACCTCGGTGTCGCGACCGTCGACGAGGTCGAGCGCCACCCGGGCGCCGAAGCGGGTCGAGGCGACCCCGAGCCCGGTGTAGCCCACGGCGTACGACAGGCGACCACCGAGCGCGGTGCCGAAGACCGGCGTGAAGCGCGAGGTGGTGTCGACGACCCCGGCCCACCGGTGGGTGAAGCGCAGCCCCTCGAGCTGGGGGAAGATGTCGAAGAAGTGGCGGGCGAGCAGGTCGTGCGACTCCGACTGCTCCAGGCGCGGGTCGATCCTGCCGGGGAAGTGGTAGTTGGCGTCGTAGCCTCCGAACAGCACCCGGTCGTCGAGGGTGCGTCGGTAGTAGTGGAACTGGTTGCCGGCGTCGGTGAGGCCCTCACGCCCCCGCCAGCCCACGGCATCCAGCTGGGCCTGCGACAGCGGCTCGGACATCAGCACGTGGTCGTAGACCGGCAGGGTCCACAGGGCCAGCCGCTTGAGCGGGCCGCGGAACGCCCCGGTGCCGAGCACCACGCGGTCGGCGCGCACGCTCCCCCACTCGGTGCGCACGACGACGGCACCCTCCTCGCGGTCGAACGCCGTCACGGTGGTGTCCTCGTGCAGGCGCACGCCGAGCCGCTCGGCGGCGTCGGCCAGGCCCCAGACCAGCTTGCCGGGGTCGACCAGGCCGACCGTCGGGTCGACCCACCCGGCCAGGTAGCGCGGCGAGTCGACCCGGGCGCGGGCCTCGGCGGCATCGAGGTGGGTGACCGGCACGCCGTGGTCGCGGTGCAGCTCGTAGCCCTCGCGCACCGACGCCACCTGGTGCTCGGTGAGCGCCATCGTGATCTCACCGGGCACGTGGTAGTCGGCGTCGATGTCGTAGGTCGTGAGCGTCGACTCGAGCCCGGCACGGTTCTCGTCGGCCAGCCGCTCGAGGGTGGCGACCTCGTCGGGCCAGCAGGCCAGCCCCTGCGCCAGCCCGTGGGTCAGCGACGACGCGACGAACCCGCCGTTGCGCCCGGAGGCCGCGACCCCGAGGCGGCCACGCTCGAGCACGACGACGTCACGCGACGGGTCGTCCTCCTTGGCCTGGATCGCCGCCCAGAGGCCGGTGAACCCACCGCCCACGACGACGAGGTCGGCACGGTGCCCCGAGCCGGTGAGCGCCGCCCGCGGTGACGGCCGCTGCGGCCGGTCGGTCCAGAACACGTCGGGCGTCGCGTCGGCGAGCGAGGCGCGCACGGCTGCGGGGTCGGCAGTCATGCGCCCATCATGCCGGGTGCGAGGATGCCGTCATGCGCCTGCTCAGCCCGGACGTCACCACCGCATCCCTGACCCACGAACCCCTGCTGCGGGAGGAGCTCGTCGACGGTTGCCCCACGGCCGCGGTGCTCGGCCTCGACACCGTCGGAGGCGCCGAGGTGGGCCTGTGGGAGATGACCGAGGGCACCGCGCGGGACACCGAGGTCGACGAGGTCTTCGTGGTCCTCTCCGGTCGAGGGCACGTGACCTTCGAGGACGGCCAGCGGATCGACCTCACCCCCGGCGTGGCCGTGCGGCTCACCGCCGGCGAACGCACCGTGTGGACGGTGACCGAACGGGTACGGAAGATCTGGGTGGCCTGAAAGGTCTCGTTTCGGTCACCCATCCGATTTGGCGTGCTCAATGCGTGCGTTGCGGGCCGTCGGTGACTAGGTTCGCTGCATGGCCGAGCCCCTCGTCGTCCTCAAGGGCGTCAACAAGCACTTCGGTGACCTGCACGTCCTCCAGGACATCGACCTGACCGTCGGCACCGGTGAGGTGGTCGTCGTCATCGGCCCCTCCGGGTCCGGGAAGTCGACCCTGTGCCGTGCCATCAACCGGCTCGAGACGATCGAGTCGGGCACGATCTCGATCGACGGCAAGCAGCTGCCCGAGGAGGGCAAGGAGCTCGCCCAGCTGCGTGCCGACGTCGGCATGGTCTTCCAGTCCTTCAACCTGTTCGCGCACAAGACGATCCTCCAGAACGTCACGCTCGGCCCGATCAAGGTGCGCAAGGTCGGCAAGGCCGCCGCGGAGAAGCGCGCTCTCGAGCTGCTCGAACGCGTCGGCGTGGCCCACCAGGCGGAGAAGTACCCCGCCCAGCTCTCCGGCGGGCAGCAACAGCGGGTCGCCATCGCCCGCTCGCTCGCGATGGACCCCAAGGTGATGCTCTTCGACGAGCCGACCTCGGCGCTCGACCCCGAGATGATCACCGAGGTCCTCGACGTGATGACCGAGCTGGCCCGCAGCGGCATGACCATGGTCGTCGTCACCCACGAGATGGGCTTCGCCCGCCGAGCCGCCAACCGCGTCGTGTTCATGTCCGACGGGCAGATCGTCGAGGAGGCCACGCCCGAGCAGTTCTTCACCAACCCCACGAGCGAGCGCGCCAAGGACTTCCTGGGGAAGATCCTCAGCCACTGACCACCAGCACAGCAGCCGGCGGGGCACCCGGCATCCGCCGCACCACCAGAGAGGCACACCGATGCACAATCGACGAATGGGAGCCGCGGCAGCCGCCGCGGCAGTCGCTCTCGCACTGGCCGCCTGCGGCTCGGACGCAGGTGACAGCGGCTCCGACAGCGGCGACTCCGCCAGCGCCGGTGCCAGCGGCCTGAAGATCGGCATCAAGTTCGACCAGCCCGGCCTCGGCCTGAAGAAGGGCACCGAGTACACCGGCTTCGACGTCGACGTCGCGACCTACGTCGCCAAGGAGCTGGGCACCGACGCCGCCGACATCACCTGGGTCCAGGCGCCCAGCGCCCAGCGCGAGACCCTGATCTCGACCGGGCAGGTCGACCTGGTCGTCGCGACCTACTCGATCACCGACGCCCGCAAGGAGAAGGTCTCCTTCGCCGGCCCGTACTTCGTCGCCGGCCAGGACCTCCTCGTGCGCGCCGACGACACCTCCATCACCGGCCCGGACACCCTCGACGGCAAGAAGCTGTGCTCGGTCACCGGCTCGACCTCGGCCCAGAAGGTCAAGGACACCTACCCGGGCGTGCAGCTGCAGGAGTTCGCCACGTACTCCGAGTGCCTGCCGGCACTGGCCAACAAGGGCGTCGACGCCCTGACCACCGACGACACGATCCTCGCCGGCTTCGCCGCCCAGCCCGAGTACGCGGGCAAGTTCAAGGTGGTCGGCAAGCCGTTCTCCGAGGAGAAGTACGGCATCGGCCTGAAGAAGGGCGACACCGCCACCTGCGAGAAGGTCAACGCGGCGATCACGAAGATGATCACGGACGGCTCGTGGCAGAAGGCCATCGACGCCAACCTCGGCCCGGCCGGCTACAAGCCGGGCGCCGGCAACCCGCCGACCCCGGCCGCCTGCTCCTGACGCACCACCACGACCACGGATGCCGCCCGCCCATGCGGGTGGGCGGCATCCGTCGTCCCTGCTGAACGGAAGGCGCACCGATGGTCGAGATCCTCGAGAAGTACGACGTCCTCGCGGCGTTCTGGATGACGATCTACCTCACCTTCTTCGCCGCGATCGGCTCCCTGCTCATCGGCACGGTCCTGGCGGTGATGCGGGTGTCACCGGTCGGTGTGCTGCGCGGCCTCGGGGCGTTCTACGTCAACACGGTGCGCAACACCCCGCTGACCCTCATCCTGCTCTTCTGCGTGCTGGGCGTCCTCTACGTGCTGCAGATACCGCTGGCGCCGACTGACTCCCCGACCTCGGTGCGGGACAACGCGATCCGCTGGGCGATCGTCGGGCTCTCCGTCTACCACGCGGCGTTCGTCTGCGAGGCGCTGCGCTCGGGAGTCAACACCGTCGACCGCGGCCAGGCCGAGGCGGCGCGCGCCATCGGCCTCACCTTTCCCCAGTCGATGCGCGAGGTGATCCTGCCCCAGGCCTTCCGCGGGGCGATCGCGCCGCTCGGCTCGGTCCTCATCGCCCTGACCAAGAACACCACGGTCGCGTCGATCATCGGCGTCGCCGAGGCCTCGGGCCTGATGAAGACGATCATCGAGAACGAGACGGCGAGCGTCACGGTGTTCCTGGTCTTCGCGGTCGGGTTCGTCATCCTGACCCTGCCGGTCGGGGTGCTCTTCACCAGCCTGTCCCGTCGCCTGGCGGTGAAGCGGTGAGCGCCCCCTCGCTGCTCTTCGACGCCCCCGGCCCCCGGGCGCGGGCGCGCTACCGGGTGCTCACGCTGGTCGGTTTCCTCATCGGGCTCGGCGGGCTGGCCCTGGTCCTGTGGAAGCTCGGCCAGACCGGCCAGCTCGAGCCGGCGATGTGGTCGAGGTTCGTGCTCACCAGCGACGTGTGGACCCAGTACCTCATCCCGGGGATCATCAAGACCCTCCAGGCAGCGGCGCTGTCGATCGTGCTCGCCCTGGTGTTCGGCCTGCTCTTCGGGATGGGCCGGCTCTCCCGGGCCGCCCCCGTGCGGTGGTTCTGCGGCGTCGTCGTCGAGTTCTTCCGGGCCGTCCCCGTGCTGCTGATGATGTACTTCGCGTACGGCGTGTACGCGGTCAACAACGTCTTCGGCGTCGACTTCAACGCCTTCTACGGCGTGGTCACCGGACTCACCCTCTACAACGGGTCGGTCATCGCCGAGCTGGTGCGGTCCGGCGTCCATCAGCTGCCGCGAGGGCAGTCGGAGGCAGGCCTCTCGCTGGGCCTGACGCCCGGCCAGGTGCTGCGCTCGATCGAGCTGCCCCAGGCGCTCACCGCGATGCTGCCGGCCCTGGTCGGCCAGCTGGTCGTCATCCTCAAGGACAGCGCCCTGGGCACCGCCATCACCTACCCCGAGCTGCTCCAGCAGGGCCGCGACGCCGGCACCGCCTACGCCGCCGTGATCCCCGCCTACGTCGTGGTGGCGCTCATCTTCATCGTCATCAACTACGGCCTGACCGTGCTCGCCGGGCGGGTCGAGCGCCGGATCAACCGGCGCGGGCGCGCAGCCGGCGGCACCATCACCAACGCCATGCCGGGCGCTCCCGGCGGGTCCGGCGCGATGGCGAGCACGGGCCTCGCCGGTGACAACGTGCAGAACCTCGACCCACGGGCCTGACGGTCGTGCGTCGGCCTAGAGTAGGCCGCGCCGCTTTGGGAACGAGGAGGCCCCGGACCGTGACGGTTCGGGGCCTTCGTCGGGCAAGGCGCGCGTTCCGGTTCCGATCCCCACGAGAGCACACCACTACCGTTGCTCATGAACGTCCTCCTCTTGCGACTTTGGGACACCAAGCCCGAAACAAGCGCATCAGGAGGACGTTCCCCACGCCAGACCGAAGACGCTCAACGCCTTCCTATGCCGCCGTGCAGGCTGTTGCAGACGCCTCTCATGCCGCGGATCGGTCGATGCCTAGAAACCCATCCCGGAACCTGGAGCCGGACTTCCGAGAGGTGATTGAACGGATTTGCCGCGATAGGGGCGACGTCCCAGTCGGCACGCGGCAAGGGACGCTTGCCGGGCGCGTTGCGACTGTGCATCGGTTCCATCGGCTGATGACCTACGAGGAGTCGGCGGGACACACTTCACCTTGGGAGGTGGTGGCATGTCAGGGCGAAGCAAAGTCGCCTCTTCCCAACGCTCGGTGCCTCGAGTTCGGTTGTCAGCTTGGCTGGCCTCAGTGGCGGTGATCGCCTCGCTGTTGACCGGCTGTGGGATGGGATCCCGCGATTACGAGCCCGCGACCGGCGGGCCGGTCGTGAGCACCTTCAAGGTGCCCACGTACACCTGGGACAAGGGCAGCGGCATGGACGCCCTGGTCAGCGGCACGCTGTGGTTCACCGCCGACGGGTGCACTCTCCTGAGCAACGGTGAGGGTCCGGACCGGGTCACTCAGGCGGTGTTCTTTCCCAATGCCACCGGCGTGACCTACGACAACGGGGTGCGGGCCGTCGTGGATCCCGATGGCAGCGTGTTCGCCGTCGAAGGCCAGGACTTCGCCTATGGCGGCGGCTTCGGGGTGCGTGCCGAGTCTGACCTCGGCAAGCAGTGGTTGGCCCAGTGCCCCGGCACCGACGTTCGCGAGGGAGCAGTCATCAACGACGAGCCGGCATCGCCCCCATCAAGGGTCTCGCCACCGCTGCCCGCACAGCCGGGCCCGACCGCGCCGAGCACCGCCAGGGAGCTCGGCTACTTCCCGGTGCCAACCTACGAGTGGAAGCCCGACGCCGGCGGCCCTGCCTTCGTCACAGGAACGGTGACCTTCGCCGACGGCCGCTGCCCCGTCATGACCACATCACAGGGCGGCGACAAAGAGCAGCACGTCGGCCTGGTCTTCCCGAACGCGGAGGGATTCAAGCACGCTCAACAAGCCCCCAGGCCGGTGATCTACTCGACCTTGTCCAATGGCACCAGCGGGTTGATGGTCGAGGACGAGAAGCTCACCGGGTTCCACGGGCGGACCGGCTCATCCAACGACAGCGCATGGGCGGACCTGTGCGCCAAGATGCTGGTCGACTCGGTCTTCTACGTTCAAGACTTCCCCATCCAGTGACTGACTGGCATCACGGCACCCTGGGGGTTGGAACGCACTCATCGGCCGCGGTTAGCGCGACTCTCCTGTCGAGATCCGTGCGCGAACACCACGCCGACAAGCCCAGGACGGGCGCCCTGGAGCAACCGTCTTACGGGGATGGGCGGGGCAGGCAGGCAGCTCGCAGTGTTGAAAGATCAGGTGCTCAGCGCGGGCGCCGGGAGCATGCTCGGCCCCCCAGTCGTGGAGCAGCGGGCCTGGCCTACTGCCTGCCGCTGCGCGGCACTCGCCGGAGACGCCAGAACCGCGTCACGCCCCAAGCACGCACAAGTCTGACCCAAGGCTGACGCAATGGGCGGACGGCACGGTCTTCCTGACCAACCCCTCACCCCGGAGGCATCGCCATGAACAATCGTCCTCAGCTCGCCCTGCCCGGCCAGACGCACGTGGTCGAGCGACCAGCCAACACGCGATTGTCCCACTTCGCCCTTGTCGTGTTGATCGCGAACGTCCTTGCGGCGACGCTGGCTGTAGCGGTCAACTGGCCCTCCCAGTTCGGCGGTGTGGTGGGGACCGACGCGGGTCAGGACTGGCTATCACGTGGCACGGCGATCTCCGCCCCGCTGGCCCCTGTGATGTGCTTCGTCCTCATAGCGATCTTGGTGCGCTTCGGTAACTGGGTCGGGTGGCTCGGGATCGGCCTGGCCTTCCTGACTGGCGTTTTGGTCTTCGTCGGAGGGATGGGTGAGTTGATCGCGGAGCCCACCGGCGACGTCGCGCGGGCGGTCCTCATCATGGCGGGTGTGCTCTGGGGCGTGATCGCGGCGACCTTCGTCGTCCTGGGCATCGCAGCCACTCGAGAGCGGCGGGCCCAGCGCGACGCCACTTGAGTGGCTCCTCGACTGTGACAGCGGGCGGCCGGATTGCCGCCGGTGTGCATGTGCTTGGCGCAGCAACTCCCGGCAATGGCCACCCAAAAGCAAGGGATCACAAGGTGTCTCAGCCGCTTATGTTGAGACCACCACCGGGAGCAACAACCAACCTAAATGCCGCTGTCGTTACACCATATGAAGGTCGACTCGGTGGACGACAGTGTCGAGGGCCAGGGTGAGCAGCGCGCTCGCGTTAGTGCCTTCGGGCCGTCGACTTCGTCTGAGCTCACGCCGCCCGGGGCAGCGCGAGGGTCCGCTCCTTGGGAGCGGGGGCTCGTCGCGTCCGCCACAGGCCGACCCCGAGCGTTAGCCCCCACGCCAGGAACAGCGGGTCCCACAGCCACGCGTGGCCGCGCGCGGCCACGACGTCGACGACGGGGCCGAGGATGCCGGTGAGCGCGAGGTTTGCGGCGGCGGCGTTGACCAGACCGTAGGCCACCAGCAGGGCCGCCCCGGCCCAGCACACCAGCCGCAACCTCCCACGGGGCCCGCCGGCGCGGGCAGCTCTCCACGGCACCCACGCGGCGGCGAGCTTGAACAGCCCGATGGCAGCCAGGGTGAGCCCGGCCGTCATCGGGGAGCCGGTGCGCCACGCCACGGCCCACGCTCCGACCGTGTCCGCCAGCGCATCGCCACCCAGTGCCCAGTAGATGCTTGCCGTGGCGTGCGCCGTGCCCATTACGGCGGCCATGGTGAACCAGGTCAGGGGGGCTTGAGGCATGTCGTTGACGCTAGTTGCTCCCGGCAAGCCGCGGGATGGGTGGGATCACCCACCCGACCCCGGTTCGCGGTCGGCATCATGGGTGATGTCCGAACCCGGGCCGACGGCTTCGCCACCAGAACTTCGGCACATCAGCGGAGGCGTTGACGTATCTCCCGCGGTCGGTGTTTCCACGCTCGGGCGGGTTGCCAAGGTGGACCGCCGTGGCCACACTCGGGCCATGCGGGGTCGACCAGGTCCGGGGGCGCTCATCGGCCTGATCGTCGGTGTCGTGCTCGTCGGCGTGGTGCTGTGGCTCCCGGCGGCACTCGCCGGTGACTTCTACGAGTTCAGTGACCCGTTGATCTTCATGGGCTTGCCGATGATCACCATCAGCGCCGCGGTGGGTGCTCTCATCGGTGTGCCGGTCGAACCGGTGTCTGGTGACGGACCCGCCGGGCAGGCTCGACGAGCATCATGGGCCGATAGAGCTGTCGTAGCGGTCGTGGCCGTGGCTGCGGTGCTCGTTGCGTTGTGGTTCTTCCTCACGGCTACGGGATCGATCTGACACCGACCCGCTCCGGTCCGGGCGCCGGTACGACAGGCACAGGGCCCACCTGCTCGACGTCCGGAACTGCCGCGGGTGGATAGCCTCGCCGCGTGAAGCGGATGGTTGTCGACGGTGAGCAGTTCAATGTCAGCGAGCGGGCCGGCGAGCCGGGCGTCTACGACTTTCGGTGGACTTCAGGTCCGAATGAGGGGTACGGCTTCACGAGCGCCGGGCACAAAGGTGGTGGCATGACGGACGCTGAGCTGGAGGACGCCATCCGCAACTTCCTGAGCCAAGTCCAACGATGAACGATGCATAGTCGCTGCAACCCAAGACAAGAAACCCCCGAACCGACGTTTCCGCAGTTCAGGGGCCTCTTGGCGCGCGCTCCCCCGGTTGGACTCGAACCAACAACCTGCCGATTAACAGTCGGCTGCTCTGCCAATTGAGCTACAGGGGAATGGCCGCCACGGGATCGCCGCGGCAGCGCCCGGCCACGATAGCAAAGGTGCGACCCCGCCACGAAAACGGGCCTTCGGGGACCGGCGTCAGTCCAGGCCGACCTGTTCGCGCACCCGGGCCAGCCCCGCGCGGACCTGCTCGGACACCCCCGGGTCGGTGCTGCGGACCCCGGCCCCGAGCAGCGCCTGGCTGAGCAGTGCGCCGGTCGCCAGGTCCTTGCGCACGACCACGCGAGCGGAGCGCCGCCCGTCGAGCTCGATGGTCTCGGCGAGCACGACCGAGGCCTGAACCCGCTCGCGCAGGGTCTCGGGTAGCAGCCCCGGGTCGGTGAGCACGAACCCGGTCGGGCGCTCGCCGTCGACCCAGGTGACGCGCAGCGAACCGTCCTCGCCGCTCCACAGGCCGGCGTCCACGAGGTGCCACGGCCGGGACAGCACGAGGTGCGGACCGTCGGGGCCGGGCGCGACGGCATACAGGCGGTGGCGGCCCGCCACGACGGTGACGCCGCTACCGTCCTCGACGGCCCAGGCGAGCAGCTTCTCGTGCTCCTCGAGGTCGATCGCTGCGGCGACGTCGGCGGGCACGGCGGGGTGGCGCAGGCCGCTCCACTGCAGCTTCACGACGAGACCCCCTCACGCAGGGCGACCCGCTCGAGCTCGAGGCGGTGCAGGGCCATGGTGCGCTCCCGGAGGTCGGTGGGGTCGGCGTCGGGGTCGTTCTGGACCCGGCGTACCGAGGCCATCGCGTCGGCGATGAGCCGGCTGAGCTGGGCGTCGCGCACCCCGACGACGAGCGAGTCGAGGTAGCGCTGCGGCGGCAGGCCGGTGGAGCTGTCGAAGCGGGTCGGGAGCGGCGCCACCGACAGCTCGGAGACCAGGCCGCGCACCGCCATCGGAGCGGCCTCGCCCACGGCGGCCACCCAGGCTGCGGTCGACGCCCGTCGCGCGGTGGGCGCCGCGATCCGGATGCCGTCGAGCACCGCCCGGTGGGCGGGCGCGACGAACGCCTCCGGGCTCAGGGCGTCGACCGTGGCGTCGGTGAACTGCAGTGGGTACTGGATCAGCGCCTGCAGCAGCTGGCGCTCGGTGAAGACGACCGGGTCGCGCAGGTCGGGCACCGGCAGGGAGGCCGCCTCGCCGGGCCCGGGCTCGGGCACCTCGTCGGTGCCGGCCGGCGACTGCCTGGTGTCCTGGGTCGACGGCAGCGGCACCTTCGGAGCGCGCTTCGCTTACCTCGCGCCATCTGTTCGGCTTCGACTCCGATCCACCCCGAGGCCTGCCGGGCGTACTCCACCCGTATGCTCTTCGTCGCGGATCGACTGGATGATCGGCGTGACGGCGTGGATGGCCTTGACCCGGTTCTCCGCCGAGGAGAGATCGAACCTGCGAGATCGTCGTGCGCACCGCGAACTCGAACATCGGCACGGCGTCGTCGACGAGAGCACGCACGGCGGCATCCCCCTTCGCGATGCGGAGCTCGCAGGGGTCCATGCCGTCGGGGGCGACGGCCACGTAGGACTGCGATGCCCAGCGCTGGTCCTCGGCGAACGCCTTCATCGCGGCCTTCTGGCCGGCGGCGTCGCCGTCGAAGGTGAAGACCACCTTGGCGGGGTTCTGATCTGCCTCGTCGCGCATGATGCGCCGCAGGATCTTGATGTGCTCGATGCCGAACGCCGTGCCGCAGGTGGCGACCGCACCCTCGACGCCGCTCAGGTGCGCGGCCATGACGTCGGTGTAGCCCTCGACGACGATCGCCCGGCGCTCGGTGGAGATCGCCTTCTTGGCGGCGTCGAGGCCGTAGAGCACCTGCGACTTCTTGTAGATCGGGGTCTCGGAGGTGTTGAGGTACTTCGCGGCGATGCGGTCGTCGTCGAAGAGGCGGCGGGCGCCGAAGCCCACGGTGTCGCCGGTGGTGTCGCGGATCGGCCAGACCAGCCGGCCCCGGAAGCGGTCGTACAGCCCGCGGCTCCCCCGGCCGGACAGCCCACCGGTGACCATCTCGTCCTCGGTGAAGCCGCGCTCGCGCAGGTGCCGGCTCAGCGCCTCGCCGCCCTGGGGCGCGAAGCCGATGCCGAACTGTCTCGGCGGCGGCGCCGTCGAAGCCGCGCTCGCGCAGGAAGTCGCGCCCGGCCCGGGCCTCGGGCCGCCCGGTGTCGAGGAGCAGCGAGGCGTAGAACTCCTGGGCCACCCGGTGCGCCTCGACCAGCCGCGAGCGCTTGCCGAGCGACATGCCGCCCTCGCGGGGGCCGCCACCCTCCTCGTAGCGCAGCTCGAGGCCGAGCTTGGCGGCGAGCCGCTCGATGGACTCGGTGAAGGTGAGGTGCTCGACCTTCTGCACGAACGAGATGACGTCGCCGCCCTCGCCGCAGCCGAAGCAGTGGTAGCTGCCGACGGCCGGGCGCACGGTGAAGCTCGGGGTCTTCTCGTCGTGGAAGGGGCACAGGCCCTTGAGCGAGCCCACCCCGGCCGGGCGCAGGGTCACGTGGTCGCGCACGACGTCCTCGATGGACGTGCGCTCCTTGACCGTCGCGATGTCCTCGGCCATGATCCGACCCGCCACTGACCCTCCTCTGCCGGCTGTCGCTCGACTGTCCGCGAGTCTAGGTCGTCGCCGGGCGGCACCACCGTCGGTGCAGGGTCAGCGCCCGCACGTCGGTGAGCGAGGCCACCTGGTCGACGAGCACGCGCAGCGTCGCGGCGTCACCGTCGGCGTCGTCCCAGTCGCGGCGCAGGTCGGGGTCGAGACGGTCGGGGTCGGCCGCGAAGGCGGCGACCAGCTCGGCCACCACCTCGCGCTGGCGCGCGTGCAGCGCCACCCGCTCCGCGGCGTGCATGACGTAGTGGGCGGCCACCGCCTTGAGCACGGCGCACTCGGCGCGGGCCTCGCGGGGCACGACGAGCCGGCCGCCGTGGCGGGTCAGCGGGCCGGGGCCGTGCTCGGCGCGGGTGGCCTGCTCGACGGCGACGACGAAGCGGCCGATCAGCCGGGAGGTCATGTCCTTCAGGGCCGCCAGCGACGGCCTGGAGCCGTCGTAGGAGTCGGGCACGGCGCCGGTGGCGAGCAAGCCGCTCGAGGGCCTCGGCGAGCTCGTCGGGGGTCAGCCCCGGCTCGTAGACCTCGCCCGCGACGGCGAGCACGGCCTCGACGTCGGCGGGCTCACGCAGCAGGCGCGGGTCGAGCCAGCCGGACGCGACGGCATCCTCGACGTCGTGCACGGAGTAGGCGACGTCGTCGGACCAGTCCATGACCTCGGCCTCGACCGCCCGGCGGCCGGCGGGGGCGCCGGTCGCGGAACCAGGTCGAAGACGTCGAGGTCGTCGTCGTAGACGCCGAACTTCACCGTGGGGTGCGGGGCCCGGCCACGGCGCCAGGGGTACTTCGTGGCGGCATCGAGGCTGGCGCGGGTGAGGTTGAGACCGGCCGGGCGGCCGTCGGGGTGCGGCGCGCTTGGGCTCCAGTCGGGTCAGGATGCGCAGGGTCTGGGCGTTGCCCTCGAAGCCGCCGATGCCGGCCGCGACGGCGTCGAGCGCCGTCTCGCCGTTGTGCCCGAACGGCGGGTGGCCGAGGTCGTGGGCCAGGCACGCGGTGTCGACGACGTCGGCGCTGCAGCCCAGCGCCGCGCCGAACTCGCGGCCGATCTGCGCGACCTCGAGGGAGTGGGTGAGCCGGTTGCGCACGAAGTCGTCGCTGCCCGGCTGCACGACCTGGGTCTTGGCCGACAGGCGGCGCAGGCTCGCGGAGTGCACCAGGCGGGCGCGGTCGCGCGCGAAGTCGTCGCGGTCGGCCCGCTTGTGCGCCGGGTCCTCGGCGACCCAGCGCTGCCGGTCGCGCTCGGTGTACGTCACGGCCTCACCCTAGGCGGGCCGCCTCCGCCGCCGCCGCCGCGCGCTCGACCCACTTCGGCTGGATGCCGTAGCGCTGGCTCGGGATGATCCGGCCGGCCGCGCAGTCGTCGACGAGCTGGGTCATCCGGGCGTCGCGGGTCTTCTCCTGCTTGGCGGTGACCACCCAGTTGACGGCCAGCTTGCGGTAGCTCGGGGTCGCGACCTCCCAGAAGGCCGTCGCGGCGGGGTCGGCGGCGAGCTGTGCGGCGTAGCGCGGGGGCAGCTCGCGCTCGCGGTTCTCGTAGGCGTAGACGCCCGAGCGGTCCTCGCGGCGCCGCTCGAACGCGGCGAGGCCGCTGGGCTGCATCCGGCCCTGGGCGGTGAGCTCGGCGACGGCGTTGATGTTGATCGTCGACCAGTTGCTGCCCGGCTTGCGCGGGGTCCAGCGCTGGCGACGGGTGTGCTCGTCGATGCCCTGGGCCATGCTGTCGATCCAGCCCCAGCACAGGGCCTCGCGCACGGCGTCCGCCCAGGTCAGCCCGGCCTGCGGGTGCCCCTTGCGGTAGAAGCCCATCCACAGCTCGGTCTCGGTGTCGTGGTGGGCCGCCGAGCCACCGGCCGAACTCCGCGGCATCGCTGAAGAAGATCGCGGGGCGCTCTGGGGTGCCTCCGGGTGTGCCGATCCGCCGTGCCATGCCGCCACGCTAGCGGCCACCCCCGACACCGCGGGGGTGCGTCGAGCTGCGGTGGCTCAGTCGCCCGGCACGAGCCGCAGCACCTGCTCGCGGATGTCGAGGACGTTGAGCATCGGCGTGCCCTCGCTGAAGGCGATCGACCCGGTCACCACGTAGTCCTGCCCGACCTCGAGGTCGGGGACGGTGCGCAGGGCGCGCCAGTGGCGTGGGAAGACGGCACCGCGGATGGTGCGACCCCGCCACGACAGGTCGAGCCAGGCCCAGGACTGCCCCTGCTGGGTGCGCCGCAGGTCGACCGCGACCAGGCGGCAGCGCAGGCGCCTCGGCGGGGACTGCCCCGGTGCGAACTTCAGGTCGTCGGGGCGCAGGAGGGCGACGGAGCCCAGGGAGACGGTCTGCTCGGCCATGCCCCAGTTCTAGCGCGGCCCTCCGACAGCGCCCTCGCCGACGGACCCTCGCCGAACGGCGACCTGGGCCAGACCCTGGAGAAACCGGTGCCATGGCCCCGATTCCTCCGACCCTCGTCCCTGGCCTCAGGCAGCGGCGACCCGGCGAGCAGCGCAACGTGGCCCGCACGCCCGGATCGGCCCGCGGTAACCCCGGGCTCGCAGGGCTGCGTGCACGTCGACCGCCAGGTCGCAGGGCCCTCCCTCGACGTCGACCCACCCGGCACGGAGGGTCACCTGCCCGGTACCGGCGGCTCGACGGTCCCGAGTGCGGTCCTTCGCCACGAACTCCCCCTCGTGCCCCAGCACACCGTCGACCTCCAGCACGACGAGCCACTCCTCGTACACGAAGTCACGCCGAACAGTGCCATCCCGCACCTGCATCGACGCCCTCGGCAGGCCGTGCGCCTGCTCGACCCGCCGTACGTAGGACACCTCCATCAGGCTCTCGGCGCCCTCGGCAACAACTCCCAGTGCAACCGTCAGGATGTGCCGGTGCCGGTGTCGCGCTCGCCCTTCGAGTGCCGCTGCGAGCGACTCGGCGGTGGTGCGACGCTTCTGCACCCACCGGGCGGCGATGGCCACCGCCTCGCGCCACTCGGTACCGCGGGCGTCGGCCAGGTCGAGCACGGTCTGCTCGGCCGAGGTCACCGGCAGCCCCTTGCGATGCACCACCTCGAGCCCGACGTGGGCTCGGAACCGGGTTCCCGGGAGCCGGGTCACCGACCTCCCCACCGGCACGGCCACGGTGATGACCGGGGGCGGAGTGGGCGCGACGCCGTGGAGGTGCTCGGCGGCCTTCAGGCTCAGGGCACAGCCGTCACGTCCTCGGAGCACGGCCGCGTGGGCCCGACCCGTCCAGTCGAGCTCACCGGTCTGGGCGCGGTAGAGCCCTTGGCCGATCCGGGACCACCGGCCCGAGCTCACCCGCCACCGCAGCCCGTCGCCGGTCATACCCCCCTCGAGCGCCTGCGCAGTCGAGCACACGCCGTGCTGCGAGCGGATCAGGGCGTCGAGGTCCATCCCCCGAGAGTGCCGGAACAGGCCGGACGGAGCCCTCGGTCATCCACAGCCCCGAGCCGGCGAGACAAGGCTCGGAGAGATCGGTGCCATGGCCCCGATTCCTCCGACCCTTGATGCCCGGCGGGCCCAGGTTCAGCCGCCGGAGACGCTGAGCTCGGCCTGGGCGACCTGGGCCCGCTGGGCCTCGTCGAGCTCGCGCGAGCGCAGCCAGTTCTCGGGCAGGGCCACGACCCGCGGCGAGCCGGCCCGGCCCCGCTGGCCCTCGGCCGCGTCGCCCGGCCACGGCGCGTCGAGGTCCATCGTGCCGATCAGGTCGTCGAGCGCCTGCAGGCCGTCGACCAGCGCCAGCTGGTTGCGCACGGTCGACCCGGCCGGAAAGCCCTTGAGGTACCAGGCGACGTGCTTGCGGATGTCGCGGCAGGCCCGGCCCTCGTCACCGTCGTAGAAGTCGACGAGGTAGGCCGCATGACGGCGCAGGGTGGCCGTGACCTCGCGCAGCCCGGGCTGCACGCGTGCCGGTGACCCGGCGAAGGCCGCCGCGAGGTCGGTGAAGAGCCACGGCCGGCCCAGGCAGCCGCGGCCCACGACCACGCCGTCGCACCCGGTCCGGCGCACCATCTCCAGGGCGTCCTCCGCCGACCAGATGTCGCCGTTGCCGAGCACCGGGATCGAGGTCACCGCCTCCTTGAGCCGGGCGATCGCCGACCAGTCGGCCTGGCCCGAGTAGGCCTGCGCCGCGGTGCGACCGTGCAGCGCCACCGCCGCCACGCCCTCGCCCTCGGCGATGCGGCCGGCATCGAGGTAGGTGACGTGGTCGGCGTCGATGCCGACGCGCATCTTCACGGTCACCGGCACGCCGTACGGCGACGCCTCACGCACCACCGCCGCGACGATGCCGCGGAACAGGTCGGTCTTCCAGGGCAGGGCGGCGCCCCCACCCTTGCGGGTGACCTTGGGCACCGGGCAGCCGAAGTTGAGGTCGATGTGGTCGGCGCGGTCCTCGGTGACCAGGATCCGCGCGGCCAGGCCGGCGGTCACCGGGTCGACGGAGTACAGCTGCACCGAGCGGGGGTTCTCGTCGGGGTCGTGCGAGATGAGCCGCATCGTCTCCGGCGTGCGCTCCACCAGGGCCCGGGTGGTGACCATCTCGGAGACGTACAGGCTGCGTCGCCCCGGAGGCACCGCCGGCCTCCAGACCGGCCGTGCCGTACTCGCGGCACAGCCGCCGGAACGCGCGGTTGGTGATGCCCGCCATCGGCGCCAGCACGACCGGCGACTCGACGACGTGACGCCCGATCTGCAGGGGCGGCAGCACGGGAGCGGGGGCGGTGAGGGCGGACATGGTGACCCATTCTCCCCCGAGTAGCGTGGTGGGGTGGCACCACAGCCGGCTCCCGGCCCCTCACCGCGTGACGGCGTGCGCGCGACCTGGGTCGGGCACTCCACGGTGCTGCTGGAGATGGGTGGCCTGCGCATCCTCACCGACCCCCTGCTCCGCCGCCGCCTCGGACCCCTGCGCCGGCGCAGCGACCTGCCCGTGCACCAGCACGTCGAGGACGTCGACGTCGTGCTGCTCAGCCACCTCCACCACGACCACGCCGACCTGCCCTCACTGCGGCGGGTCGGCCACGTTCCGGTCGTCACCGACCCGGCCAACCTGCCGTGGCTCGGCAAGCACCGGCTCGAACCCGGCGACGCGGCGCGCGACGAGTGGCACCCGCTGGCCCCGGGCGTCGAGGTGCTCCTCGTGCGCGCCGACCACGAGGCCCGCCCGATGCCGCACCGGCCCAACGGCGCCACCGGGATGCTGGTGCGCGGCGGTGGTGTGGTCGTCTGGTTCGCCGGCGACACGTCGCTCCACCCCGAGATGGACCGGCTGCCCGAGCTGGCCGGAGGCTCGCTCGACCTCGCCCTGCTGCCCGTCGGAGGCTGGGGGCCTCGCCTGTCCGCGGGGCACATGGGCCCGACCGAGGCGGCCGACGCGGCCGCCCGCTCCGGGGCGCGGCACGTCGTGCCGATCCACTACGGCACGCTGCACCCGTCCGGCTGGCCCACCTCGCGCCTGGCCTGGACCACCGACCCCGGGGAGCGGTTCGTCGAGGTGCTCCCTGACTGGACCGACGCCATCGCCCTCGTGCCACCCGTGGGCGGCGCGGTCACGGTGCTGCCCGAGCGTGCCTCGCTGCGGTGAGCAGCTCCCACAACGCCGCTGCCGTCTCGTTGGGGTGGGTCAGGGGGAACACGTGCAGCCCGCCCCGCACCGTGATGACGTGCACCCAGCGCGCCGACCGCGCGGCCCGAGCGAACCGCCGGGCGTCGACCCGCAGCTGGTCGAGCTGGCCGTTGAGCAGCAGCACTGGGGCGGTGACCTCGGCCAGCATCTCGGGCCGGCACGTCCCCATGACCCCCGCCCACGCGGCCGGGATGCCGTCGAAGCCGTACCCCGCCTCCTTGATCACGCCCGCCAGCTCGGTGGGCAGCAGGACGTCGAACTGACGGTCCAGTGCCCGCGACATCCGGTCGACGCCGAGGCGGCCCTCGACCCGCGCTATCGCCCGGTAGAGCGCCGCCCCCGGCCCGGCCGGCACCGCCGACGCCCCGAGCAGCGCCAGCCCGGCCAGTCGCCGCGGGTGCTCCGACGCCCACGCCATCGCGAGGTAGCCGCCCAGGCTGTGGCCCGCGAGCACGACCGGCACTCCGGCGTCCCCGCCCTCGACCGCCTCGGTGACGACCTCGAGGGCGCGCTCCCAGGTGAACGCCTCGGTGCGCCGCGAGCCGTGGGCGGGCAGGTCGGGCACGACGAGCTCGACGTCGGGGCCGAGCAGCGCGCCGTAACGGGCCCACTGCGCGCCACTGAGCTGCGAACCGTGGAGGAGGACGAGACGAACCGGTGCTGCCACGGCCGCCATCCTCCCGCAGCGCCCTGGTGGCGCGGTGGTTGGATGGCCGGATGAGCGCCCTGGTCACCGCCGACGAGCTCGCCGCCCTCCTCGAGCACGGCGAGGTGCGGGTCGTCGACGTGCAGTACAACCTGCGCGGCGCGCCGGGTTCCGACCTCTATGCCGCGGCGCACCTCCCCGGGGCACCGCACCTCGACCTCGACGCGGCCCTCGCCGGTCCGCCCGGGGTGCGCGGCCGGCATCCGCTGCCCGACCCGCCGGTCCTGGAACAGGCCCTGCGCGCGGCCGGCATCGGTGACGACGACGAGGTGGTGGTCTACGACCAGGCCACCTCACTCGCCTCGGGTCGCGCCTGGTGGGTGCTGCGCTGGGCCGGCCACCCGCAGGTGCGCGTGCTCGACGGCGGCCTGGCCGCCTGGCGGCGCGCCGGGATGCCGGTCACGGACCGGGTGCCCACCCCTCCTCCCGGGAACATCACCGTGCGCCCCGGCTCGGTGCCGGTGCTCGACGCCGGCGGAGCGGTGGACATGGCGCGGCACGGGGTGCTGCTCGACGCCCGCGCCCCGGAGCGCTACCGCGGCGAGGCCGAGCCGATCGACCGGGTGGCGGGCCACGTGCCGGGCTCGGTCAACCTGCCGATGACCGACCTGCTGGACCCGGACGGCCGCTTCCTGCCCCCGGACGAGGTTCGGCGACGGGCCGCCGCCCTCGGGGTGCACCGCGACACCCCGGTGGGGACGTCGTGCGGCTCGGGAGTCACGGCGGCCCAGCTCGCCCTGGCCCTGCACACCGCGGGCATCGACGCGATCCCCTATGTCGGGTCGTGGAGCGAGTGGATCGAGGACCCCGCGCGCCCGGTGGCGACCGGCGCGGCACCCTGAGGGTCTAGAGCGCGTAGGTGCCCGAGAACTCCCCGGGCTGGCTCGCGGCCCGGTCGACGTCGGCCACCTGGTAGAGCCGGCCCTCGTTGACGTCCCACGCGAGCACGCGCCGCACGAGACCCTGGAAACCGGCTCTCTCGGAACGTGACTCGAAGAGCACGACGTCCTGCGGACCCCAGGCGAGCACCCGGTAGGCGGCCTTGGGCACCAGCGGTCCCTGCGTGGCCGCGAGCACAAGCGGCCGTGGCGGGAGGTCGGAGTGCACCGCGACCAGCCCCTGCGACCGGTCGACCGCGTCCTGGTACTCCCGCGGGAGGAACACCCCGCCGGCCACCCAGCCCTCGGTGTTCGACACCGAGGCCGTGTTGGCGACGACGGGGGGCCCGAGCAGCGGGGTGGTGCCGGTCAGCTCGCCCGATCCCCCGAACGAGCGCAGCTCCGCGCCAGCCTCCCCCTGGGCCAGCTCGGCCCAGTCGGGGTTCACCTTGCGGGTCCCCCGACGGACCGTGCCGGTCGGCACGTCGACGAGCCACCCGTAGTCACGCCCGCGGGTGACGACCGTGGTGCGGTCACGGGCCCACCCCGCGAGCGAGAGGGTCGGGTCGGGCACCTCGATGTCGAGCACCGCCCCGTCGCGGGCGTCGAGCACGACCACCCGGCCGGGCTGGGGGATGACGACGCGGTGCCGGTCGTCCGAGATCGACCTGGGGCCGAGTGCCGACTGAACCCCTGGCCACTGGTGGACCCGCACCCCGGGTACCTCGACCTGGAACGGGGCGTTCGGCGCGAAGAGGACCGGGTGGTACCCGCCGCCCTCCGCCACGACGAGGAACACGGCACGCAGCGGCTCGGCGACCCCGGAGAGCCCACCGGCCCCGAGCTGGGCCCGGATCGCCGGGTCCGCCGGGCCGAGGTGCCGCGGGATCGCCAGCTCGGCGGCGCGTGGGTAGCGCGGCAGGAGGGCCTCGGCCGACGGGTCCGGCGCGAGGTGGAGCGTGACGTCCCCGACCTTCGCCGTGGGCAGGCGCCCGTCCGTACCGACGGTGGCCGGTGCGGCCGTCGGTGTCGGGGCCGGGGCCGGCGCCCGGTCGCGCAGCACCACGAACAGCCCACCCAGCGCTGCGATGCCTCCGGCTCCGATCACGGTGCGCCGCACCACGGCCCGGTGCCGCCGCCCGGCCTCCTCCCAGGCCTCTGAGGCCAGGTCGAGGTCGGGAACGTCGTCGCTGGCCAGCTCGAGCAGCTCACGCAGGTCGGCCGTCATCGCGCGCCCCCGGTGCTGAGGTCGACCCGTGGCAGGGCCGTGCGCAGCCGGGTCAGGGCCTCGTCGGCCTGTGCCCGGACGGTGCTGATGGAGCAGCCCAGCACCTCGGCGACCTCGCCCACCCCACGCTCCTCGAACCAGGTCAGCACGACCACTGCACGCTGCGTCGGGGTGAGGGCGTCCAGGGCGCGCAGCACCTCGAGGCGGCGCTCGGCCTCGTCGTCGTCCCATCGCTCGTCGGGCTCGTCCCGGGCCGAGGTGGCCGGGGTCGCCACGACCCCCTCGTGCGGCCGCTTGCGCCACGAGGCGATGGCGTCGCGGTAGAGGATGCGGCGCACGAACAGGTCGGGCTGCTCCTCGCGCACCCGGTCCCACTGGCGGGCGAGCTGCACGAAGGCGTCGCCCAGCAGCTCGCGCGCGATCCGCAGGTCACCGCACACGAGGTAGGCAGCCCGCAGCAGCACGTGCTGACGGGCCTGGGCGTAGTCGACGAACTCGTCGTCGGGCCACGGTGGCAGCGACACCCGCGCGTCGTCCATCCGGCCCACCTCCTCGTGCCCGCCGACGTCACCCCCACTGTCTCAACGCGGGCGGCAGGGCGGAAGATCGGCCCGGTCACGATCCGGCGGACCCAGAGGTCGACCACGGCGGCGGCGTCTGTTTGGATCAGCGCATGACGGGGGCCGGATCCACCTTCCACGTCGACCTCCGCGGGGTGGTCGACCTGCTGTCGCACCACCTCTACTCCAGCCCTCGCGTCTACCTGCGCGAGCTGCTCCAGAACGCCGTCGACGCGATCACCGCGCGTGCCCTGGAGGAGGACGACCCACCGCGCCGGGTGCGGATCGTCCCCGCCGACGTCTCCCCCGACGGTTGCCTGCACGTGGTCGACACCGGCATCGGGCTGGACGAGGACGGCATCCGCGGGGTGCTGGCCACGATCGGCGCGTCGACGAAGCGCGACGCGCTCGGCCTGGCCCGCGAGAGCTTCCTCGGCCAGTTCGGCATCGGCCTGCTCTCGTGCTTCCTCGTCACCGACGAGATCCGGGTGACCACCCGCCGGGTCGGCAGCGACGAGACCTGGCTCTGGGTGGGCCGCGACGACGGCACCTACACGGTCTCACCGGCCGCCGAGCCGCGCGCCGAGCCCGGCACCGACGTGGCCCTGCGACCCCGTGGCAGCGCGGCCGACCTGCTCGGTCGCCGAGGTCGTCGAGCGCCTGGCCGGCACGTACGCCGGGTACCTGCGTCTCGACCTCGTCGTCGAGACGGCGACCGGCCCGGTGTCCGTGGCCGGGCGGACCTTCCCGTGGGAGGAGCGCGAGGGGGCTGCCCGGCGGGCCGCCGCCATGCGCTGGTGCGAGCGCACGCTCGGCTTCACCCCGCTCGACGTCGTCGAGCTCTCCGACCCCGCCGCGGGCGTGCGCGGCCAGGCCTTCGTGCTTCCCCACTCCTCGGCCTCGCGCGGCACCCACCGGCTGTACGCCAAGCGGATGCTGGTCAGCGAGTCGGTACCCGACGTGCTGCCGGAGTGGGCCTTCTTCGTGCGGGCCGTGCTCGACACCGACGGGCTGGGTCTCACCGCGTCCCGCGAGTCCCTGCACGACGACGAGGCCCTGCACGAGACGCGCGCCACGCTCGGCGAGCAGCTCAAGCGCTGGCTGCTGCGGATGGCACGCACCGACCGAGCCCGCGCCGACGACTTCTTCCGGGTGCACCACCTCGCCGCCAAGGCCGCGGCCACCACCGACGACGACATGCTCGACGTCGTCGCCGAGCTGCTGCCGTGGGAGACCACCCTCGGCACCATGACGCTGGCCGAGTTCTCCGCCGTCGACCGGGTGGTGGCCTACGTGGACCGGGTCGAGGACTACCAGCAGGTCGCCGCGATCGCCCGGGCCGAGGACATCGCGGTGCTCAACGCCGGCTACGCCTACGACCGGCTCCTCCTCGACCGCTGGGTGCGGCGCACGCCGGGGCTCGAGGCGCGCCGGATGGAGCCCGAGCACCTCGCCGACCGGTTCACCCCGCCGACCCCGCAGGAGGAGGCCGCCTTCGCCCCCCTGCTCGACGTCGCGCGCTCGGTGCTGGGCCGCGCCCGGGCGGTGCCGGTGGTGCGGTCCTTCCGTCCGCCGTCGCTGCACGCCGTGCTGCTCGTCGGGCGCGACGCCGACCACGAACGTGACCGGCTCGACGTCGCCGAGTCCGCCACCGGCCCCTGGGGGACGCGCTCGAGAGCCTGGCCGAGCCCGATGCCGTGCCCCGCTTCGTGCTCAACGCCGACAACCCCGGGGTGAGGCGCCTTGCCGACGTCGGTGACGCCGCCCTCCAGCGGGTGGCCGTCGAGGCCCTGTACAGCCACGCCCTGCTCGCGGGCCGGCATCCGCTCACGCCGTTCGACAGTGCGCTCGTGGCCCGCGCCCTGCCGGCACTCATCGACCGGGCCATCGACGGGGGCCCGGCATGAGGCAGTGGGACCAGGTGTCCGAGGAGTTCGCGCGGGTGTCGCTCGCCGCCGACGAGGCGCCGCTGGGTGCGGAGCGCGTGCGCGCCCACGAGGGGGCGCTGCGGCTGGCCCAGTCGCACGGCTCGTTCGCCGAGGAGTTCGTGGCACGCGTCGACCTCACCCAGGCGCTCTACCGGGTGCCCAACGACCCGCGCAACCTCGTGCACTTCGCCTGGCTGCGCGGCACCCTCGACTCCGACCGTGCTCTGGACCGGACCGACCGGGATGCCGTGCTGTGGCGCCTGAAGTGGGCCGTCGACCTCATCGAGGACACCCCCGAGGTCGGCCTGGACGCGCTCGTCGCCGCGATCGACGACGTGGAGGAGGTCTTCCGGCTCGACGGCTACGAGCTGCGCCCGGTGCACGCGGCCCGCGCCCGCCTGGCGCAGGAGCGTCGGCGACCCCACCACCGCCCGGCGCGAGCTCGCCGCGTGGCTCGCTGCCCCTCGTGACCTGCGAGCGACTGCCAGGCGTGCGAGCTGCGCGAGCAGGCGCGGCTCGTGCTGCTCGACGACCCGGACCGGGCGCTGGCGCTCGTCGCGCCCGTCGTCGCGGGCGAGCACACCTGCGGAGAGGAGCCGCGCACGTGCCTGTCCATCGACGCCGAGCTGCGGCTCGACCGGGGCGACGTCGACGGCGCCGTGACGTCGCTGCGGCGCGCGTGGCACCTGGCGAAGGACGACCCGAACGCCGCCGACACGGTGGGCGCCTGCCTGCGGGTGTTCCTGCGCCTGGGGAACGCCGACCGCGCCGTCGACCTGCTGCTGCCCCGGTTGGGGTGGCTCGACGACCTGCTGACGCCCCGCGACCGGATGTGGTTCGCCGCCACCGCCGCCCACGTACTCGACCGCGCGGAGGCCGTGGGCCTGGCCCCCGAGACCGTCGACGGCCGGCCGGTGCGCGAGGTCGCCGACGAGCTGGGGCGGCTGGCGGTCGACATCGCCGCGGCGTTCGACGCGCGCTACGGCTCGACCGTCACCTCGGCGACCCTGGCGGCTGCGCACGACCCGGCCCGGGTGCCCAGCGAGCCGACGCTGCCGCCGACCCGGCTGCCGGCACCGGGCCCGGAGTGCGGCAGTGGCAGACCTGCCCGGCCCCGACCCGTCGGCCGGCGTGCTCGAGCGGGCGCAGGTGGTGCGCGAGGGCCTGCGGTCCCTCGACGTCGAGCTGCAGCAGCACTGCCTGGCCTGGCTGCGCGACCGGGGCGGCCTCCTGCCGGTCTCGACCGCGCAGGAATGGGCGGCGGTGTCCTTCCTCGACCGGGTCAGCGCGCAGCACGCCGGCGACCCCGTGGCGCAACGGTTGGTGCTCGAGGGCGCCCTGGCCGCGGCGAAGCAAGCCGGTGACGACGTCGGGGTGACCCGCTGCGAGGGCGAGCTCGACCTGCTCGACGTCGGCGAGGCGACCAGCGACGAGGCCGGTACGTCCGCCCGCGGGCGGGCGCGCAGCCGAGCCGAGCAGCTCGAGGCGAGCGGCGACGACGTCGAGGCGGCCGGCCTGTGGCGCCGGATCGCCTGGTTCGGCGACAGCGAGGACCCCGCCGCCGACGTGGCCCGAGCCGCCGCGGCCTACGGGCGTGCCGGGTACGAGGAGCGCCGGCTGCTGTGCGGTATCGAGCAGGCGATGGCGAGCGCGCGCCGCGGACCCGGCCCGGGCCGCCACTGCCCTCGAGGCCTCGAGCCTGACGGTCGCCCCACCCGCTCCTGGCCTCGATGGCCCTCGACGGGCGCGCCCGGCATCGCGCGTGGCACCGGGGACCTCGACGAGGCGGTCTGCTGCTGCAGCGGGCCCGCGCGGTGCGTGGCGTGCCGCGGCGCGCCCGGCTGGCCGAGCTCGCGGAGCTGTGCGACGTGCGGGTGGACCAGGAGGCCTGGGGCGAGCTCGAGGAGCCGGCGGCCGACCTCGTGGCCGCCGCGACCCGCGACCGCGACCCCGTGCTGCTCGCCTTGGGCCAGCGGTTCCTCGGGCTGGCCTACGTCGAGACCGGCCGGCCCGTCGAGGCCGCGGAGCTGCTCGAGGCCGCGCTGCCCGTGCTGCGGGAGCACGAGCCCGCGGTGGTCGGGCCGGTCGGCTGGGCGCTCGGCAACGCCCTGGCCTCGTTGGGCCAGTGGGCCGGGGCCCGCACCGCGTTCGCCACCGCGTCCGGGGCGTTCGAGGCACGCGAGCGGATCCTGGAGGCCGGCCACGCCCAGTGGCGCGCCGGGAACGCCGCCTGGGAGGCCGGTGAGCCGACGCGGCGGCCAGCCACTTCGACGACGCCGTCGACAAGGCGCGCGCCTCGGGCGCGGTCGGGCTGTACGTCGAGGCGCTGCGGTCGCGGGGCGCGCTGCGGGCCGACACCGGCGACCTCGCCGGCGGGCTCGCCGAGCTCGACTCGGCGGTCGCGGCCGGGGAACGGCTGGCGGCGCGAGACCGGGGTCGGCGAGGACGAGTTCGACGGCGAGGTGCTCGAGCCGCACGTGCTGCGCCAGGGCGCCCACCTGCTCGCGCGGCAGGGTCAGGTCGACGCGGCCGTCGAGCGGCTCGCCCGCGCCGAGGCCCTGGTCGGCCACGAGCTCGAGCTCGTGCTGCGCGCCGAGGCCGCCATCATGCTCGCCGACGACGACCGGCTCGAGGCGGCGGAGCCGCGGCTGCGCTCCTCGCTGACCGAGCTGCACGCCGCCGCGCTGGTGCCGACCCGGGTCGACGCCGCGGGCGCACTCGCCCGAGCGCTGGACCGGGCCGGTCGCGGCGACGAGGCCGAGGAGGTCTGGAGCCGTTACGGCCCGGACGCCTGACCGGGGGCAGCTTGTCAGGCGCCGACGAGGCGCTGCGCCATCCAGCCCTCGACCTGGTCGAGCGCCACCCGCTCCTGCGCCATGGTGTCGCGCTCGCGGATCGTCACCGCCTGGTCGTCGAGGGTGTCGAAGTCGACCGTGATGCAGAACGGCGTGCCGATCTCGTCCTGGCGACGGTAGCGCCGGCCGATCGCACCGGCGTCGTCGAACTCGACGTTCCAGTTGCGGCGCAGGGTGGCCGCGAGGTCGCGGGCCTTGGGCGAGAGGTCGGCGTTGCGCGACAGCGGCAGCACGGCGGCCTTGACCGGCGCGAGGCGCGGGTCGAGCTTGAGCACGACGCGCTTGTCGACGCCGCCCTTGGTGTTGGGTGCCTCGTCCTCGGTGTAGGCGTCGACGAGGAAGGTCATCAGGCTGCGCGAGAGCCCCGCCGCGGGCTCGATGACGTAGGGCGTGTACTTCTCGCCGCTGGCCTGGTCGAAGTAGACCAGGTCGGTGCCGGAGTGCGTGCTGTGCGTCGTGAGGTCGAAGTCGGTGCGGTTCGCGATGCCCTCGAGCTCGCCCCACTCGCTGCCGGTGAAGTTGAAGCGGTACTCGATGTCGACGGTGCGCTTGGAGTAGTGCGACAGCTTCTCGGCGGGGTGCTCGTAGTGCCGCAGGTTGTCGGCGTCGATGCCGAGGTCGGTGTACCAGCGGGTGCGCTCGTCGATCCAGTACTGGTGCCAGTCCTCGTCCTCACCGGGCTTGACGAAGTACTCCATCTCCATCTGCTCGAACTCGCGGGTGCGGAAGATGAAGTTGCCGGGCGTGATCTCGTTGCGGAAGCTCTTGCCGGTCTGGGCGATGCCGAAGGGCGGCTTGCTTGCGCGAGGCCTGCATGACGTTGAGGAAGTTGATGAAGATGCCCTGGGCGGTCTCGGGGCGCAGGTAGTGCAGGCCCGACTCGTCCTCGATGACCCCGAGGTAGGTCTTGAGCATCATGTTGAAGTCGCGCGGCTCGGTCCACTGGCCGCGGGTGCCGCAGTTGGGGCAGGCGATGTCGGCCAGCGCGATCGAGTCGGGGTCGACCTCCTTGCCCTTCTTGGCCTCCTTCTCGGCCAGGGCCTCCTGCAGGTGGTCCAGGCGGAACCGCTTGTGGCAGCTCTGGCACTCGGTGAGGGGGTCGGTGAACTCACCGACGTGACCCGAGGCGACCCAGGTCTGGCGCGGCAGGATGATGGAGGAGTCCAGCCCGACGACGTCCTCGCGAGCCGTCACCATCGAGCGCCACCACTGGCGCTTGATGTTCTCCTTGAGCTCGACCCCGAGCGGGCCGTAGTCCCACGCCGAGCGGGTGCCGCCGTAGATCTCACCGCACGGGAAGACGAAACCCCGGCGCTTGCAGAGGGAGACGACGGTGTCGACGACGGAGGTGGGGGCGGCCATGTCGGCAAGGCTATCCGGGCGGTGACCCCGCGACCGAACCGGCCGCGCCCGCGGACAGCTCGCCCATGACCTCGCGGAAGACGGTGTACCGCCGCTCCCCCACGGCATCCCGCCAACGCTGCTCGACGGTGTCCATGACGGCGGCGAACCGGATGAGGGTCCGGTCGCCCTCCGGGGTTCGCGTCACGTGCCGCACCCGGCGGTCCGTGGCGCTGCGGGTGTCGGTCAGGTGCCCGCTCTCGACGAGCGTGGTGACGAACTGGCCGCACCCCTGCTTGGTCATCCCGACCAGGCCGGCCAGCTCGGTCACGGTGCACCCGCCCTCGGGTACCGACGAGAGCACCCGGACGTGCGACGGGCGCAGCCCGCCCCACTCGTGCTCGAAGAACGTGGCCCGGACCGTGCCCAACAGCTCGCCAAGGAGCATCGCGACGTGCGTCCCACCGGGAGGGTTGACAGAGAACATAAAGCAACTTTACCTTTTGGGAACGCCATCGCGAGCACGGGAGGGACCACATGGGCGAGCGGAGCCTGCTCGGCCCGGCCGACGTCGACGACGCGACCTTCACCGGCATCGTCGCCCGGGCGCTCGGCGAGCAGCCGCACGGTGTCACCGTGCTGGAGTCGGCGGCGAGCGTCGTCCCCTACTCCCTCGACGCGATCACCACGGCCGGCCGCTACTGGGTCACGGCTCGGGCCGCGACCCCCGAGGGCGAACGGTCGGCGCGGCTGTTCGTCAAGCACGTGCAGTCCTGGAGCCGGTCCCCCTTCTTCCAGCTCGTGCCGGAGGAGCTGCGGGCCATGGCCGCCACGAGCGTCCCGTGGCGCACCGAGCCCCTCGTCTACGGGTCCGACCTGCACCGCCGCCTGCCGCCGGGGCTCACCATGCCGGTCGCCCTGCACGTGGAGTTCCTCGACGACACCTCGGCGGCGATCTGGCTCCCCGCGCTGGACGTCGTCGACCACCACTGGGACACCGCCGACTTCGCCCGTGCCGCGCACCTGCTCGGTCGGCTCGCCGGCAGCCCCGCGGTGGCCGAGCTCGCCGAGCTCGGCGACGCCGACGGCGGGCCCCGCACGGTGCGCACGTACGCCGACGGGCGACTGGCCGCACAGGTGGCCCCGGCCCTGCGCTCGGAGGAGCTCTGGCAGGCGCCCTGGCAGGCCGGCGCCTTCGACGCCGACCTGCGCGCACGGCTGCTGGCCGCCCTCGACGCCGTGCCGTCGTTCGTCGACGAGCTCGAAGCCGGGCCCGCCGGGACCGCCCACGGCGACGCCTGCCCGAACAACCTCCTGCGCACCACCGGCTCGGACCAGATCACCCTCATCGACTACGGGTTCTTCAGCCGGCAGTGCGTCGGGTTCGACCTGGGCCAGCTGCTCGTCGGCGACGTGCAGATCGGCCGGCGCGACGCGTCGACCCTGCTCGAGACCGAGGCGGCCTGCCTGCCGGCCTACGTCGAGGGGCTGCGCGCCGAGGGGGTCGTGGTCGACGCCGCCACGGTGGCGCGCGCGCACGCCCTGCACCTGCTCGTCTTCAGCGGGCTGTCCGCCCCGCTGACGGACCCGTCGACTCCAGGAGCGGACGCACTGGCCCGCGACGCCCGCGAGCGAGCGGCGATCTCCCGGTTCTGCCTCGACCTGGTGGAGACCACCTAGACTCCCTGCACGTGTCCACCCTCCGTGAGTCCTTCGAGCGCGCCAGCCTGCCGGCCCTGACCTTCCTCAACGGTCTGCCGCGGTTCGTGCCGTTCCTCGGCATCCTCGTCCTGACCCTGGCGGGCGTGCTGCTGCCGGCGCCGGCCTGGCTGCTCCTCGTCGTCGTCATCCTCGTGCTCGCCTGGATCCTGGCGCTGGCCTGGCCCCGGCTGTCCGGTGCCGAGCGGCTGATGCGTCTGGCCGTCGTCGCGATCATGGTCGCCGTGCTCGTCACCCAGGTGGCACCGCGCGGCTGAGCAGCCCCGCAGTTGACAATGATTCTCATCATGAATGAGAATCGTTGTCATGAAGTCGTTCGTCCTCCTCGTCGGTCGCGGCGGCGCTGCTCGCTGGGCGGCTGCTCGTCGGCCGACGCCGGTGACGACGGCCGGATGCCGGTCACGGCCGGCTTCTACCCCCTCCAGTTCGTCGCTGCGCGGGTCGGCGGCGACCACGTGCGCGTCACCTCGTTGACGAAGCCGGGCGTGGAGCCGCACGACCTCGAGCTGACCCCCAAGGCGGTGGGGTCGATGGCATCGTCGAAGGCCGTCGTCTACCTCGTGGGCTTCCAGCCGGCCGTCGACGAGGCCGTGCGCAGCCAGGCCCCGGAGGCCGCCGTCGACGTCAGCCCGGCGGCCCGCCTCACCCTGCCTGCGGGTGGTGGGCACGCCGGCGAGAGCGTGCAGGAGCACGCGGACCACGACGACCACGAGGGCTCCGCCGACCCACACTTCTGGCTCGACCCGACCCGCCTGGCGGACGTGGCGACGGCCCTGGGGGAGGACTTCGCCCGACGCGACCCGGCGAACGCTGCCGACTACCGCGCCAACGCCGCCGCCCTGGTGGGCGACCTCGACGCCCTCGACGCCGAGCTGCGCACCGGCCTGGCGCAGTGCCGCACCCGCGACCTCGTCACCGGCCACGCGGCCTTCGGCTATCTCGCCGAGCGCTACGACCTGCACCAGGAGGGCGTCGCCGGGGTGAGCCCCGACATCGAACCCGACGCCGCGACCCTGCGCGACCTCAGCGCCCACGTGCGCGACGCCGGCGTGAGCACCGTCTACTCCGAGAGCCTGGTCTCCCCCGCCCTCGCCGAGACCGTCGCCCGGGAGTCGGGCGCCCGGGTGGCCGTGCTCGACCCGCTCGAAGGCATCACCGACGCCTCGCGTGGCCGCGACTACCTCGAGGTCATGCGGACCAACCTGGCCACCCTGCGGGCCGGGCAGGAGTGCTCATGACCGACCAGCCGCCCCTCGTGCGCCTGCACGGCGCCTCGTTCGGCTACACCGACCGGCCCGTGGTCAGCGGTGTCGACCTCGAGCTGCACCCGCGCGAGGTCGTGGCCCTGCTCGGTCCCAACGGGTCGGGCAAGTCCACACTCGTGCGCGGCATCCTCGGCCTGACGGCGCAGCAGGGAGGCGACGTCGAGCTCTTCGGCACCCCCCGCGACCGCTTCACCGAGCACACCCGCATCGGCTACGTGCCCCAGCGGCACTCGCTGTCGGCCTCGGTGCGCGCGACCGTGACCGAGATCGTCGAGGTGGGCCGGCTCCCGCACCGGCCGTGGTGGAGACCGGCCTCCCGCGAGGACCGTGCGCTCGTCCGCGAGGCGATCGCCGACGTGGGGTTGGCCGACCGCGCCCACGAGGAGGTGGCGTCGCTGTCGGGTGGTCAGCAGCGCCGAGTGCTCATCGCGCGGGCGCTCGCGGGCCGTCCCGAGCTGCTCGTCATGGACGAGCCGACCGCAGGCGTCGACCACGCCAGCCAGGAGGCGCTCGCGGCCGTGCTGCACCGGCTCGCCGACCGGGGCACCTCGATGCTCATCGTCACGCACGAGCTGGCCGCGCTCGAGGCGGTCGTCAGCCGCATCGTCTGCCTCGACTGCGGGCACGTCGACTTCGACGGCGACCCGGCCGCGTACGCGGCCCACCTCGCCGCGCACTCCGCCGGGTCGGGCCACCACCACCCCGACGACCGGCGGGCCCCGGCCGGCCACGTCATCGGTGCCGCACCGCTCGACCCCGGCCCGCGGGGGGTGTCATCGTGAACGACCTGCTCGCCCTCGACTTCATGCGCCAGGCGCTGCTGGCCGCCCTGCTCGCCGGCTTCGCCGCACCGCTGGTCGGGGTCTTCCTCGTCCAGCGAAGGATGTCGCTCATCGGTGACGGCATGGGGCACGTGGCCCTCGCCGGCGTGGCGGTCGGCGTGCTCACCGACCAGGCTCCGGTGCTCACCGCCCTCGTCGCCGCGGTGCTGGCCGCGGTCGCCATCGAGCTGATCCGGGCCTCCGGGCGCACCAGCGGCGACACCGCGCTGGCCGTGATGTTCTACGGCGGCATCGCCCTCGGCGTCGTCCTCATCGCGCGGTCCAGCGCCGGTACGCCGGCGACCCTGACCAGCTACCTCTTCGGCGCGATCCTCACGACGACCACCGGCGACATCGTGGTCTTCGCGGTGCTGGCGGCCGTGGTGCTCGCGACGACGCTCGTGCTGCGCCCGCGCTTCTTCGCCGTCGCCAACGACGAGGAGTACGCGCGGGCCCAGGGGATGCCGGTGCTCGGCTACAACCTCGTGCTCGCCGTGCTCACCGCCGTGACGGTGGTCGTCTCGATGCGGATCGTCGGCCTGCTGCTCATCAGCGCGCTGATGATCCTGCCGAACGCCACCTCGCAGCTGTTCGCCCGCAGCTTCCGGGCCGCCCTGTGGTGGGCCGTCGCGATCGGGGTGGGCTGCAGCGTCGGAGGTGTCGTCGTGTCGTACTACGCCGAGACCCCGTCGGGCGGCACCATCGTGCTGCTCGCGGTGGGGGCCTTCCTCGTGGCGAGCGTCGGCGCGGCCCTGGTGGCCCGGGCCCGACGGGCCGCCCACGCGCGGTCGGAGCGGCACGACCACGAGCACGGCCCGGACTGCGGGCACCCCGCCATCGAGCACGGTGACCACGTCGACTACCTGCACGACGGTCACCGGCACGCCGCGCACGAGGGGCACTACGACGAGCACGGTCCAGCACGCGGAGGTGGAACCACGATGACCGACCAGTTCCAGACCGAGCGGCGCCCGACCCGGCAGCGGGCCGCGATCGCCCAGGCCCTCGCCGGGTCGGCGGAGTTCCGCTCCGCCCAGGAGATCCACGCCGACCTCGCCGGGTCGGGCACCCGGGTCGGGCTCGCCACGGTCTACCGCAACCTGCAGGCGATGGCCACGGACGGGGAGGTCGACGTCATCCGTACGCCCGACGGCGAGGCGGTCTACCGCTCGTGCTCGACCGACCACCACCACCACGTCGTGTGCCGGTCGTGCGGCCTGGCCGTCGAGGTGACGGGCGACGCCGTCGAGCGCTGGGCCGAGGCGGTCGCCGCAGCGCACGGGTTCACCCAGGTGCGGCACACCGTCGAGATGGACGGCCTGTGCCCGCAGTGCTCGGCGACGAGCGGCTGAGTCAGAACGCGGCGCGCCTCAGAAGGCCGAGACCGGGCCGGTCGAGCGCTGCGGTCGGCTGAGCGCCCGCAGCACCGCGACCTGGCCGTGCCGCTCGGCGGCGACCGAGGCGAGCAGGCCGAGCACGGCATCCGCCGCCTCGTCGGGAAAGCGCGGGGTGTCGACACCGATGCTGGCGGCGAGGTCGTCGGAGTGCACGAGCACCTCCATGGTGCGGGTCAGCACGAAGCCGGCGCTCGACAGCGCCCAGCCCTGCCAGGGGACGAGCACCGAGTCGGGCGTGCGGCTGCCGTCGAGCACCGGGGCGAGGACGCCGGGGAGGACGTCCAGGTCGTGGTCGACGCGATCGAGGAGGTCGTCCGGGCCGGAGGCGGCGTAGGCGTCGGCGGAGGTGCGCACCTCGACGTTCGCCTCGTCGTCGAGGCCGGTGTGCACCCAGGCGGCACGACGGTAGTGCTCGAGGGCAGCAATCGGGTCGGCGTCGTGCGGAGGGGCGGCCAGCAGCAGCACCACGTTCGCCGCCTGCCCGGCGAGGTGGTTCGCGAGCCCTCCGACGGACATCCCGGCGCACGCGCTCTCGTCGTCCCAGCGCCGGGCGACCTCCGGGTGGCGGATGAGGTCGGCCGCCACGCGCGCCACCTCGGGGAACAGCTCGACGACTCGCTCAGCCATGGCGCCGACGCTAGCGGGCCGTGGCGGGCTACGCCGTCGGGGCGTCGACCGCGCCGCCGTACCGACGCTCGCGGTCGACGTAGGACTGGATGGCGGCCCACAGGTCGCGCCGGTCGTAGTCGGGCCAGAGCCGGTCCTGGAAGACCATCTCGGCGTAGGCGCTCTGCCAGAGCAGGAAGTTGCTCGTGCGCTGCTCCCCCGAGCGACCGCACGAACAGGTCGACGTCGGGCATGTCCGGCTCGGGCAGGTAGCGGGCGACGGTGTTCTCGTCGACGCTGCGCGGCTTGAGCCGGCCGCGGGCGACGTCCTCGGCGAGCCGCTGCACGGCATCCCCGATCTCGGCCCGGCCGCCGTAGTTGACGCAGAAGTAGAGGGTCAGCCCGGTGTTGTGGCGGGTCAGCTCCTGGGCGACCTCGAGCTCCTTGATGACCGAGCCCCACAGCCGCGGGCGGCGCCCGACCCAGCGCATCCGCACGCCCCACTCGTGCAGCTGGTCGCGGCGGCGACGGATGACGTCGCGGTTGAAGCCCATGAGGAAGCTGCACCTCGTCGGGGCTGCGCTTCCAGTTCTCGGTGGAGAACGCGTAGGCCGACAGGTGGGTGACCCCGACCTCGATGGCGCCGGCGACGACGTCGAGCAGGGCGGCCTCCCCCGCCTCGTGGCCCTTGGTGCGCGGCAGGCCGCGCTGGTTGGCCCAGCGGCCGTTGCCGTCCATGACGACGGCGACGTGGCGCGGCATCCGGTCGAGCGGGATCGCCGGCGGCCGGGCGCCGCTGGGGTGCGGGAACGGCGGCGGGTAGGGGCTCGGCGCGCTCACCGCTCCACCATACGGAGGCTGCGGATGCCGCGTTCGAGGTGCCACTGGAGGAAGGCCGCGGTCAGGCCGCTGCCCTCGCGGCGGTGCTGCGGGTCGGAGCCGTCGGCGATCGTCCAGTCGCCGGCGAGCAGCGCGCTGAGGAGCACCAGGGTCTCGGGCGCGGGCGCGGCAGAGCCCGGCGGGCGGCACGCCGAGCAGACCGCGCCACCGGCGACGACGTGGAAGGCGCGGTGCGGGCCGGGCGCACCGCACTTGGCGCAGTCGTGGAAGCTCGGGGCCCAGCCGGCGACCGCGAGCGCACGCAGCAGGTAGGCGTCGAGCACGAGGTTGGGGTCGTGCTCCTTCCCGGCCAGCGACCGCAGCGCCCCGGCGAGCAGGAGGTACTGCTGCAGGGCGGGCTCGCGCTCCTCGGTGAGCCGGTCGCAGGTCTCGAGCACGGCCGTCGCCGTCGGTGTACGAGGGGTAGTCGCGGGCGATGGCGTCGCCCCACGGGTCGAGCGTCTCGACCTGGGTCACCGTGTCGAGGCTGCGGCCCTCGTAGCACTGGATGTCGACGTGCATCGCCGGCTCGAGCCGGCTGCCGAACCGCGACTTGGTGCGGCGCACCCCCTTGCCGACGGCGCGCACCTTGCCCAGGCGTCGGGTGAGGAGGGTGACGATGCGGTCGGCCTCACCCAGCTTCTGGGTGCGCAGGACGATCGCCTCGTCGCGGTAGAGGGGCACCGCACCATTGTCGGTGCTTGCGGAGGGATCGGCGGGATGCCGTGCCGCCCGGTGCCGTTGCCGGCGCCGGTCAGCGGGGCGGGTCGATCGCGTGGTGGGTCCACAGGTGGAGCACGGCGAGGGAGCGGTGCGGACGCCAGGCCTGCGCCAGCGCGGCGGCCTCCTTGGCGGTGACCCCGCCGAGGGCCTTGCGCAGCACGAGGTCGCCGGGCAGGAACACGTCGGGGTCGCGCAGGGCTCGCAGGGCGACCAGGTCGGCGGTCCACGGCCCGACCCCCGGCAGCGCCATCAGCGCGCCCGAGCTCCGCGAAGTCAGGAGCACTTCGCGGGTCAGGGCCGTGCTCGGTCCTGACTCCGCGAACTGCTCCTGACTCCGCGTGGTCGGGGTGGGCGGAGCCCGAGGGTGCCGTCGGCGACGGCCTGGGCGATGCTGACGACGGTGCGGGCCCGGGCACCAGTGACGCCGACCGTGCGCTGGAGGTCCACCGGGTCCAGGGCCCCGAGCACCTCGGGCGACGGGAACGACCGCAGTCCCTCGCGTCGGGTGCTCAGGTGGTTGCTCGGGGCACCGTCTGGGCACCCGACTCCGGGGACGGGGCCATGGGCCGCGACGAGCCGGGCGGCGAACACGCGACCGGCGGCGAGCGACACGTGCTGGCCGAGCACGACGAGCACCGCGGTCTCGAACGGGTCGGTGCTGCCGGGCACCCGCAGGTGCGGGCGGGTGCGGACGAGCGGAGCGAGCACCGGGTCGTCCGCGAGCGCCGCGACGCCTGGCGCCGGGTCGACGTCGAGCCCCAGCCATCGGTGACCCGCAGCGGCGGCCGCGGCGACGGCATCCGGGTCGCCGTCGGCGTCGATCCCGGGGCTGCCGATCGCGCCGGGCGGCAGCGTGACCGTGAGCCTCGCGCTGGTGCCGTCGGGGCCGCGGACGAAGCGGCGATGCACGGTGCCGCCCGTGGAGGTCGTGGTGACCTCGTCGAGACCCGGCACCGCGTGTGCCACCAGGAAGGCGCGCAGCGCGGGCAGGTCGACGAGGGCCCGAGTCACCCGCCCATCACATCGCATGCCTACGACATGCTGGACAGATGTTCGATTGCGATCTACGCTCGAACGGTGACCGGACTCCAGGGGTCGCTGCTCGACCTGGCCGACGACGTGGTCGTCCACCCGCTGGGTGGGGTGCGCCGCACCCAGCTCGCCCACGGCGCGTGGGTCGACGTCATGACCGGCTTCGTCGGTGGCGCCGACCTGCTCTACACCTCGCTGCGCCACGACGTGCCGTGGCGGGCCGAGCGCCGCCAGATGTACGACTCCGTCGTCGACGTGCCCCGCCTGCTGTGCTTCTACGGCGACGACGACGCGCTCCCCCACCCGGCCCTCGAGACCGCTCGAGACGCGCTGAGCACCCACTACGCCGCCGAGCTCGGCGAGCCGTTCACGACCGCGGGCCTGTGCCTCTACCGCGACGGCCACGACTCGGTGGCCTGGCACGGTGACCGCATCGGCCGCTCCCGCGACCGCGACACCCTGGTGGCGATCCTGTCGGTCGGCGCCCCGCGCGACCTGATGCTGCGCCCGCGCGCGGGCGGCTCCTCCATCCGGGTGCCGGCCGGGCACGGTGACCTGGTCGTCATGGGCGGCTCCTGCCAGCGCACCTGGGACCACTGCGTGCCCAAGACCAGCAAGCCGGTGGGTCCGCGCATCTCGATCCAGTTCAGGGTCCGCGGGGTGCGCTGATCCTCACTGAGCCGCGCGGGCCCAGCCACGTGCGCCCGGAGCCTGCACCGAGCGCGACGCCGTGGCGACGGCGCTCGCGAGGGCGCCGGGCAGGTCGTCGATGCCGTGCCGCCCCACCTCCGCCAGAAGCGCACCGTGCAGCACGTCGCCGGCACCGAGGGTGTCGACGACCTCGACCGCGGGCGGGTTCACCTGTCCCCCGACCCCGTTCGCGGCGCACCAGACCACCGACTCCGCGCCCGCGCTGCGGGCCACCCACGCCGGGCCGAGCGTGAGCAGCTCGTGCACGCCGTCACCCGTCGGCGAGCGGAAGTCGGCCGAGGCCACGAGCACGTCGACGTGCGCCAGCAAGGCGTCCAGGCCCGGTTTCCACGAACCGCCGTCCGCGAGCACCGGGATGCCGCGCACCCGGGCCGCCGCTGCCAGCGGCACCGCCACGGGCAGGTGGTGCCCGTCGACGAGCACGGCGCGGACCCCGTCGAGGAGCGCGTCGACCTCGCTCGGGGCCTGCACCGTCCGCAGCTGGACGCCGAGGCCACCGGTGGACGCCACGGCACGCTCACCCGTCGCGCGGGTCAGCAGCACCGTCGCCACGGGGAGCTCGTACCCGTCGCCGGCGAGGTCAACGAGGTCGACGTCGTGCTCCGCGCAGTCGGCCCGCACGACGGCGGCCAGCGGTGCGCGGCCGACGGCGGTGACGAGCCGGCACGGCATCCCGAGCAGTGCCGAGGTGAGCGCCGCGTTGAGCGCTGGACCGCCGGACTCCACCCGGGTGGCGTACGCCACCACCTTCTCGTCGGCGGCGGGGACGTGCCCCACCACCTGTACGACGTCGACCGTGGCCAGGCCGCACGCGAGGACCGACATCCGGGTCAGTCGACGCGCGTGCCGTCGCGCTCGGCCCGGTTCACGGCCGACATGATCGCGCGCAGCGATGCCTTGACGATCGACTCGTGCAGGCCGACACCCCACAGCACCCGCTCACCCACGGCGCACTCGACGTAGGCGGCTGCACGGGCGTCGCCACCGGCCGACAGGGCGTGCTCGTGGTAGTCGAGCACGCGCACGTCGACACCGAGCGGCGCGAGGGCGGCGAGGAAGGCGGCGATCGGGCCGTTGCCGGTGCCCGAGATCGCGACCTCCTTGCCGGCGTCGGTGATGACCGACTCGATGTGGTCCATGCCGTCGTCGGCGCCGGTCAGCGTGGAGCGCACCGGGGCGAAGCGGCCCCAGCGCTCGGCGGGGTCGTCGGCGTGCAGGTACTCGTCGGCGAACATCTGCCAGATCTCCGCCGCCGACAGCTCGCCGCCCTCGGAGTCGGTGCGGCGCTGCACGACGTGGCTGAACTCCACCTGGAGGCGGCGGGGCAGGTCGAGGCCGTGCTCGGCCTTGAGCAGGTACGACACCCCGCCCTTGCCGCTCTGGCTGTTGACCCGGACGACGGCCTCGTAGGAGCGGCCGATGTCGTGCGGGTCGATCGGCAGGTAGGGCACGCCCCAGTCGATGTGGTCGATGTCGACCCCGGCGGCCGTGGTGCGCCGGTCCATGTCCTCCAGGCCCTTCTTGATGGCGTCCTGGTGGGAGCCGGAGAAGGCCGTGTAGACGAGGTCGCCGCCCCACGGGTGCCGCTCGTGCACCGGCAGCTGGTTGCAGTACTCGACGGTGCGCCGGATCTCGGCCATGTCGGAGAAGTCGATCTGCGGGTCGATGCCCTGGCTGAACAGGTTCATGCCGAGGGTGACCAGGCAGACGTTGCCGGTGCGCTCACCGTTGCCGAAGAGGCAGCCCTCGATGCGGTCGGCACCGGCGAGGAAGCCGAGCTCGGCCGCCGCGACGCCCTCGCCGCGGTCGTTGTGCGGGTGCAGGCTCACGACGACCGACTCGCGGCGGTCGAGGTGGCGCACCATCCACTCGATGGAGTCGGCGTAGACGTTGGGGGTCGCCATCTCCACGGTCGCCGGGAGGTTGACGATCATCTTGTGGTCGGGCGTCGGGTCGATGACCGCGATGACCTCGTTGCAGATGCGCACCGCGAACTCGAGCTCGGTGCCGGTGTAGGACTCGGGCGAGTACTCGTAGTAGACCGCCGTCTCGGGGACCGTCTCCTCGAGCTTCCGGCACAGCCGGGCGCCCTGGAGGGCGATGTCGATGATGCCCTCCTCGCTCATCCCGAACACGACGCGGCGCTGCAGCACCGAGGTCGAGTTGTAGAAGTGCACGATCGCCTGCTTCGAGCCGCGGATCGCGTCGAAGGTGCGCTCGATGAGGTGGTCGCGGCACTGGGTGAGCACCTGGATGGTCACGTCGTCCGGGACGTGCCCGCCGTCGATGAGCTCGCGGCAGAAGTCGAAGTCGGTCTGGCTGGCGCTCGGGAAGCCGACCTCGATCTCCTTGTAGCCCATCTTCACGAGCAGCTTGAACATGCGCATCTTGCGTTCGGCGTCCATCGGGTCGATGAGGGCCTGGTTGCCGTCGCGCAGGTCGACCGCGCACCAGCGCGGGGCCTGGGTCATCACCTGGTCGGGCCAGGTGCGGTCGGGCACGTGGACCTCGAGCTGCTCCTGGAAGGGCACGTACTTCTGCGTCGGCATGCCCGAGGGCTGCTGGGGGTGGATCACTGGTCTGCTTCCTTCACACGTCGTCGGGGTTCAGCCGGTGCAGCAGAAGCTCCGCGACGAGGGGCGGCCGATTCAGGCCCCGCCGCGGCAGCGAAGGAGGAGGCGTCCAGTACGCACCCGAACAGCGTCCCACGGACCCGGCAGTGCGCCAACCCCGGGGTCGCGCCGGGTCACCATTCGGGACGCAGCACGGCCACCGTCACCGGTCGGCGCACCTCGAACCCGATCCGGCGGTAGAGCCGGTGCGCCCCGTCGTTGCCGTCGCGCACGTGCAGCATCGCGGCGTCACCTCGTTCCTGGATGCCGCGTGCCGCGGCGAGCGTGACGACGGCACCCAGGCCCTCGCCCCGCACGGCCGGGTCGACGCAGACGCCGGACACCTCGCCGTACCCCTCGACGCGCAGCCGCTCCCCCGCCATCGCGACGAGCCGCCCCTCCCGCCGGATGCCGAACCAGCGCCCGGTGAGGTGGCTGTTCGGCCCGAACGGCCCGGGTTCGGTCGCGGCGGCCAGCGCCACCATGTCCGGCGAGTCGGATGCCGTGAGCTCGACGACCTCGCGGCTCGCCTGCGTCGGTGGCTCGCTGAGGTCGCCCGCGACGTACTGGGTGGCGGGCTCGCGGAGCAGCTCCTGCCAGCCGCGCGGCGCGGGCTCGACCTCGCCGCGCAGGAACACGGCGGTCCCGTGGGGGCCCACCAGCTCCACGAGGGCGGCCCAGCCACGCTCGTCGAGGTGCCGCACGCCGCAGAAGGGGGCGATGTCGTCGCGGTAGCGACGGGCGGCTCCGTCGCCGGCCGTCACGGCGAGGTCGGCCTGCGGGCCGGTGAGGGCGTGCCAGGCCATGTCGTCGAGCACGTGGTCGTCGGATGCCGCAGCCACCGGCTCAGCCCCTGATCCGCACCGACAGGCAGGTGACGCAGCCCTCGAGCTTCTCGAACTCCGACACGTCGACCTCGGTGACGGTGTAGCCCCGCTCCCGGTACGACGCGGCCGTGCGCGGCGCGCTGGTCGCCATGAGCAGGTGCTCGGCGGACAGGTGCACCACGTGGGCGCCACCCTCCTCGGGCACGTCCTCGTAGACCGGGAAGGCCTCCTTGTCGTCCACGACGGGTCCCCAGCCGACGACCGTGCCGTCGGGCAGTGCGGTGCAGGCCGACTTCAGGTGCAGCGCCCGCTCGACTGGCACGGCCTGCACGCGGACACCGAACTCTCGCAAGTGGTTCGCGAGCTGTTGGATGCCGACGCCGTTGGTGCGGCCGCCGAGCCCGACATAGGCCGTGCCGCCGGCGCGCAGCACGTCGCCACCGTCGAGGGTGCCGGGCGCCTCGATGCGGGCGACCCGCAGGCCGAGGTCGCGCACGGCTCGCTCGACGCCGGCCGCCTCTCCGCGACGCTCGGGGGCGCCGGAGCGGGCGATGACGGCGAGGTCAGCGTGCACGACGACCGGGTCCTCGACGAAGACCGCGTCGGGGTGGTCGTCGGCGGGCTCGACCTCGACGACCTGCCAGCCGTTGCGGCCCAGGGCGTCGACGTAGGCCTGCCACTGCTCCCGGGCCAGGTCGAGGTCGACCGGGCTGCGGTCGAGGTGGGTGACGATGCCCTCGGCCAGGCGCGGGCCGGGCCGGCGGACGAGCGCGACGGGCGGCGTCACGGCATCCGGGCTGCTCACGAGGCCGGCCACAGCGAGTGGTAGGCGTTGAGCGCCGGCTGGCCACCGAGGTGGGCGTAGAGCACGGTCGAGTCCTTGGGGATGTCTCCGTCGCGCACCAGGTCGATGAGTCCGGCGAGCGACTTCCCCTCGTAGACGGGGTCGGTGATCATCGCCTCGAGCTCGGCGCCCAGGCGCATGGCCTCCATCGTGGAGTCGACGGGCACGCCGTAGAGCTCGCCGGCCCAGTCGGGCAGCAGGGTGAACTCGTCGTCGCGCAGCTCGCGGCCGAGCTCGATGACCTCGGCGGTGTTCCGGGCGATGCGCTCGAGCTGGGCGCGGGTCGTGTCGAGGGTGGCGGACGCGTCGATGCCGATGACCCGTCGCTTCACCCCGGTGAGGTCCTCCAGCGCCGCGAACCCGGCGACCATGCCGGCGTGGGTCGAGCAGGTGACGGTGCAGACCACGATCGTGTCGAAGTGCACGCCGAGGGCCTTCTCCTGCTCGGCCAGCTCGAAGGCGTAGTTGGCGAACCCGACACCGCCGAGGGGGTGCTCGCTCGCCCCGGCCGGGATCGGGTACGGCGTGCCACCGTTCTCCTCGACCTCGCGCAGGGCGTCCTTCCACGAGTCACGGATGCCGATGTCGAAGCCGTGGGGGTCGAGGCGCGAGTCGGCGCCCATCATCCGCGAGAGCAGGATGTTGCCGACCTTGTCGTTGACCGGGTCGTCCCACGGCACCCACTTCTCCTGCACGAGACGGCACTTCAGGCCCAGGTGGGCAGCGACGGCAGCAACCTGGCGGGTGTGGTTCGACTGGTACCCGCCGATGGAGACGAGGGTGTCGGCGCCGCTGGCGAGCACGTCGGGGACGATGTACTCGAGCTTGCGGATCTTGTTGCCGCCGAACGCGAGGCCACTGTTGACGTCCTCACGCTTGGCCCACACCTGGGCACCGCCGAGGTGGTCGCTCAGCCGCCGCAGGTGCTGCAGCGGGCTGGGGCCGAAGGTGAGCTGGTGCCGGGGGAGGTCGTGCAGACGCATGCTGCTGGTTCTACCACCGACAACCCGGATGCGGTGAGGGGCGTCCGTGGTCCAGTCTTGTGTCCCGTGACGACCGAACTGCCGCCCGGCCTGACCGCCCGCCCGTTCACCCTCGACGACCTCGACGCTGCCTTCGCCGTGTACTCCGCCGCCGAGCTCGAGGACTCCGGCCGCCTGGCCCTCGAACCCGAGGACATCGCGGGCGACTGGGCGCGGCCCAGCTTCGACCTCGCCGCGGACAGCATCGGGGTGTTCGACGGAGACCGGCTCGTCGGGGCGGCCGAGGTGACCCGGGGTGGGCTGCGGGCCGAGGGGGCGGTGCGGCCGGGCGAGCGGGGGCGCGGCATCGGGTCGTGGCTCGCGGCGTGGACCGAGCGACGGGCGACGTCCCTGGGGTCCTCGCGGGTCGGTCAGGTGACACCGGACGGGTCGCTCCCGCAGCGCCTGCTGATCGGTCGTGGCTACACGCTGGGCCACACGTCGTGGGTGCTCGAGCTGCCCGAGGGCCGCGAGGTGCCGCAGCGGCCGCTCCCGCCCGGCTACACGCTCGCCACCGGGGACAGCGCTGCGCGGGAGGAGGCGGCCTACGTCGTGATCCAGGACGCGTTCGACGAGTGGGAGGGGCGGGTGCGCGAGTCGTTCGAGGACTGGGCCGCGACGACCGTGCGCCGTCCCGGTGCCCAGCCGTGGCAGCTGCGCGTCGTCGAGCACGACGGGGGCGTCGTGGGGGCCTCGTTCACGATCCTGGACAGCCAGGGATCGGGGTTCGTGCACCAGCTGGCGGTCGAGCGCACGCACCGTGGGAAGGGGCTGGCCCAGGCGCTGCTCGCCGACGCGTTCGGCCGGGCCCGCGAACGGGGTGCGACCCGCAGCGAGCTGTCGACCGACTCACGCACCGGGGCGCTCGACCTCTACCTCAAGGTCGGCATGGAGGTCACCCAGGTGTGGACGCACCTGGTGACCGAGCTACCTCGTTGACCGCCTGGCCCGTCAGGCGCCCAGGCTGCGCACGAGCGCGACGTACTGGTCGCGAGCGTCGTCGGGGGCCGGTGCCCTGCACGGCCGCCCACGCGTCGTACTTGGCGCGGCCCACCGGGTTGGTGAATCCGGGGCGCTTGCCCTGGACGTCGCCCTCGGTCGCCTGCTTGTAGAGCGCGTACAGCTGCAGCTTGGTGTCGTTGCCCGGGTCGCTCGGGAGTGCCTTGACGTCCTCTGCGGCGGCGTGGAACTCGTCCTCGGTGGCCATGGCGCCACTCTAGCCACGCCGATCTCGCCGTCGAGGGTGGCGACGGGACACACTGGGTGCACCGACGGCGAAGGAGCCACGATGAGCGCGAGCACGGGGACGACCCACACCGAGCCCACGGGTGACGGACCAGAGGGGCCGCAAGGGCCGGAAGGGCGAGGGGTGGCGAAGGACGCGAAGCTCCTCGCGTGTCGGAGCAGGAGGCGCGCGAGGTCGCCGAGGCGGCGCGCGAGAGCGGGTGGACCAAGCCGAGCTTCGCCAAGGAGCTCTACCTGGGGCGGTTCGACCTCGGCCTCGTGCACCCCACCCGCGGCCGGAGCCCGACGACGAGGCCCGCGGCGAGGCGTTCCTCGCCCGCCTGCGCGAGGTGTGCGCCGGCATCGACGGGGCGCGGATCGAGCGGGAGTCGAGGATCCCCGACGAGGACATCAAGGCGCTGGCCGACATCGGCGCCTTCGGGATGAAGATCCCGACCGAGTACGGCGGACTCGGCCTGACCATGCGGTCCTACGCACGGGCACTGCTGCTGGTCGGGTCGGCGCACCCCTCGTTCGGCGCGTTGCTGTCGGCACACCAGTCGATCGGGGTGCCGGAGCCGGTCAAGCTCGTGGGCACGCCGGAGCAGAAGCAGCGGTACCTGCCCCGGTGCGCCGCGGGTGCGATCTCGGCGTTCCTGCTCACCGAGCCCGACGTCGGCTCGGACCCGGCGCGGATGGAGAGCACCGCGACGCTCACCGATGACGGCTCGGCCTACCTGCTCGACGGGGTGAAGCTCTGGACCACCAACGGGGTGATCGCCGAGCTGCTGGTCGTCATGGCCCGGGTGCCCGCGCACGCGGGAGGGCGCGGTGGCATCTCCGCCTTCGTCGTCGAGGGGAACGCGCCCGGCATCACGGTGGAGCGGCGCAACGCCTTCATGGGGCTGCGCGGCATCGAGAACGGCCTGACCCGGCTGCACCAGGTGCGGGTCCCGGTCGAGGACCGGCTCGGCAAGGAGGGCGAGGGCCTGAAGATCGCGCTGACCACTCTCAACGCCGGGCGGCTGTCGATCCCGGCCCTGTGCTCGGCCACGGCCAAATGGTCGCTGAAGATTGCCCGGGAGTGGTCGACAGAGCGGGTGCAGTGGGGACGGCCGGTCGGGAAGCACGAGGCCGTGGGGGGCAAGATCGCGTTCATCGCGGCCTCCGCGTACGCGATGGAGTCGGTCGTCGAGCTGTCCTGCGCGCTGGCCGACGCGGGCGACACCGACATCCGGATCGAGGCGGCGCTGGCGAAGCTCTGGGCCAGTGAGATGGCGTGGCTCATCGCCGACGAGCTGGTGCAGATCCGGGGCGGCCGCGGGTTCGAGACGGCGGAGTCACTTGCCGCGCGCGGGGAGCGCGCGGTGCCCGCGGAGCAGCAGCTGCGTGACGTGCGGATCAACCGGATCTTCGAGGGCTCGAGCGAGATCATGCACCTGCTCATCGCCCGAGAGGCGGTCGACGAGCACCTCAAGGCCGCCGGTGACCTCGCGTCCCCGGACGCCGACCTGGCCACCAAGGCGAGGGCCGCCGCCGGCGCGAGCGGCTTCTACGCGAAGTGGCTGCCGCAGCTGATGACCGGGCCGGGGGCGGTGCCGACGTCGTACGCCGAGTTCGGGCCGCTGGCCCGGCACCTGCGCTTCGTCGAGCGGTCGTCCCGGCGGCTGGCGCGGCAGACCTTCTACGGGATGTCGCGGTGGCAGGCGAAGATGGAGCACCACCAGCGCTTCCTCGGCCGCGTCGTCGACATCGGGGCCGAGCTGTTCGCGATGGCGGCGGCCTGCGTGCGGGCCGAGATGCTGGTGGCCGACGACCCCGAGCGGGGTCGGTCGGCGCAGCGGCTCGCGGACGCCTTCTGCGGGCAGGCTCGGATGCGGGTCGAGGTGCTCTTCGACGAGCTGTGGACGAACTCCGACGAGACCGACCGCAAGCTGGCTGCCTCGGTGCTCGCCGGAGACCTCACCTGGCTCGAGGAGGGAGTCCTCGACCCCAGCGAGGGCACCGGACCGTGGATCGCACGGTGGAAGCCCGGGCCGAGCGCGGAGGAGTCGCAGTGGCGACCGGTGCGCTGACGGGCGGGCTCAGCGGCGCTTGAGCAGCTCCTCGGCGATCTGGACGGCGTTGAGGGCGGCGCCCTTGCGCAGGTTGTCGCCGACGACGAAGAGGTTCAGGCCCTTGCCGTCGGGGGCGGCCTGGTCGGCGCGGACGCGGCCGACGAAGACCTCGTCGCGGCCGGTGGCCTGAAGCGGGTTCGGCACGTCGGTGACGATGACGCCCGGGGCCCGGCCGAGCGCAGCGAGGGCCTCGGCGGGGGTGATGTCGCCCTCGAACTCGGCGTGGATGGCGAGGCTGTGGCCGGAGAAGACCGGCACGCGCACGCAGGTGCCCGACACCCGTAGGCCGGGGACGTGCAGGATCTTGCGCGACTCGTTGCGCAGCTTCTGCTCCTCGTCGGTCTCGAGCGACCCGTCGTCGACGAGGGACCCGGCCAGCGGCACGACGTTGAAGCCGACCGGCACGGCGTAGATCTGCGGGTGGGGCAGGGTGAGGGCGGAGCCGTCGAGCGCGAGGTCCTTGGGGTCGCCGGCGGCATAGCCACCGCGCAGCTGGCTGTCGAGCTCGACGAGGCCGACACCCCCGGAGCCGGACACGGCCTGGTAGCTGCTGACGTGCAGGCGCACGAGTCCGGCGAGGTCGTGCAGCGGCTTGAGCACCGGCATCGCGGCCATCGTCGTGCAGTTCGGGTTGGCGACGATGCCCTTGGGGATGTCGTCGAGGTCCTCGGGGTTGACCTCGGACACGACGAGCGGGACCTCGGGGTCCTTGCGCCAGGCGCTGGAGTTGTCGACGACGACCGCCCCGGCCTCGGCCACCCGCGGCGCCCAGATCTTCGAGGTCGAGCCACCGTTGGAGAACAGCGCGACGTCGAGCCCGGAGAAGTCGGCGGTGGCGGTGTCCTCCACGGTGATCTCGGTGTCGCCCCACGGCAGGGTGGTGCCCGCCGAGCGCGCCGACGCGAAGTAGCGGATCTCGTCGACCGGAAAGTTCCGCTCGAAGAGAAGGGTGCGCATGACGTTGCCGACCTGGCCGGTCGCGCCGAAGACTCCGATTCGCATGGGATCCATTCTAGAGAGCCGTCCGGATGCCGGTCCCACGGCTCACGATGCGGGCGCACCGGATCGTCCGTCAGGTCAGGTAGCGGCACAGCTCGCGCTCGAGGTGGCTGGTCAGGCGTGGGCGACGCGAAGCCGGAGGGCGTACCTTCATGCGCCGCCCGAGGGGCCGCTTGCGCTCGTGCGCCGGCCGGGGCTCGCGACCACGGCCGACCGACCTTCGCCGCTTCGGCTCCGGGTTCGGATCGGGCCTCGACCCAGGTATCGGCTCGGCGGGCGCGCTTGGTGCCGTCGCGCGGCAAGTTCGAACTGTCGCCGCGATGGGAAGGGTTCGGCTGCCCCAGCCGAGCAGGGGTGGCGGTTCGGAGTCGTAGTGGTGGCCGAGCGGGGTGCTCACCTGCACGACCCGCCGGCCGAACTCAGGGTCGTCTCGGCGCCGGCTCAGCTCACCGTCGTCGCCTCGGCGCCGACTGTGCTGACGGCTCCGCTCGCCGTCCACGTGCTGCTCGCCCACGTCGTGCTGTTGCCTCACGGTCACCCGGTGGTGCCAGCCGGGGGCTTCCTTGCCCTGGTTGCAGCGGGCGCACTTGCCGGCGCCCTCCTCGAAGCGTGGTCGCGGCCGCCTTCGCGGACGGGGGTGGTGTGGTCGGCGTGCACGATCGGTGCCTGGCACCAGGGGGTGGTGCACACGTCATCGCGCAGCACCAGCATCCGGCGCAGCAACCCGCCGAACAGGCGCCGTCGGGAGTCCATCGCGACCAGGTCCCGCCCGTCCGGGCTGGTGTACAACCGCCGCACCCACACCCGAGCCGGCGCTCGCTCTCGCCGGGCGTGGTGCTCGGCCGGCCTTCCGTGGGCCGTGCAGGCCTTCACGCAGCCAGGCCCGGGCCACCGGGGCCGGGACACTGCCGTGACCGGGGACCCGGGCCGGTTCGAACACCGACCGGTCCAGGTCACCACTGCCCAGCAGGGCCCGGTCGGTGATCACCAGGTGCACCTCCACCGGCTGCAGCTGACCGGCCTCCCGCCCGGACAACAACGCCAACGCGGTGTCCGCCGCGACCGCACCCACCCCCCGACCCTGCGGCCCCTCACCCGGGCACTGACCCGACACCACCGCCTTGGACCGGGCCTGCAACGCCGCATACGCCCCGACCACGTCCTTGAGCGGACCCAACACGCTCAGGTACGCCATCCCGTCCGGAGCCGGCCGCACCGTCACCCGCCGGCTGCGCACCGCCGCCGCCATCCGGGCCACCACCGACGCCGCGTCCAGCTCCGCGGCCACCCGGGCCGCCGCCCCACCGGCGGCCTTGACCCCGAGCCGGCCCAGCAGCGGACCCACCCGGGCATCCACCACGCCGCGGTCCTCCACCGACAAGGTGGCCGTGGCGGCGACGACCGCGACCGCCACCCGCTCGCTGCACCACCCCGCCGACAGGGCAGCCATCGTCTGCGGCATCTCGTGCACCAACGCCCGGCTCAACCCCACGAACCGGTCCCCCAAGGACGGTGACTCCCGCCGGGCCAACGCCACCTGGGCACCCACCGACCGGCGCCACGTCCTGCGCGCGCCACCACCCGCTGCGAACACGCCACCGCATCCGTGGCCCGCGCCTGAGCCGCCGACGCCGCCCCCTTCACCCGCTCCAAACTCGCGACCAGGTCCACCCGCTCCCGATCCGAGAGCGAGCCCACGTCCACCGTGGCCAACCACGCCCCGGAACCCGTCCACCACCCCCACCGGCGCACCACCCGAGACCACCCTCACGGCATCCGAAAAGCCCACCGGCACACCCGAACCCGGGTCCACGACCCGCCCCACCACCACGCCCCCGTCCATGCGTTAATCGTACGCATGTCCGATCGACAGGGCACCGCCGGCCGCACGGCCGCCTGTGGACAACGCCGACCCCGAAGCAGGCCTGTGGACAACCGAATCCGACCCAGCCCCCAGCCCGAGACCTCAGGCCCAGGCCCGAGGCCCGAGGCCCGAGGCCCGAGCGATGATCAGCCCCCCGCCAGCAGGATCGCCGCGATCTCCGAGTGTCCCAACCGCTCCGCGTGCTCCCGCGCCGTGACCCCGTCGCGATCGGCGATGGAGGCGTCCGCACCCGCGTCGAGCAGGATCCGCACGATCTCCTGGTGCCGCGCTCCCCCGTCGCCGAGGATCACCGCCTCGAGCAACGCGGTCCACCCCAACGAGTTGACGTGGTTCACGTCGATCCCGGTCGACGCCACCCGCCGCACGTACTCCACGTGCCCCCGCTCGCTCGCCGGGATCACCGACACCCCACCGAAACGGTTCACGAGAGCGAGGTCGGGCGACGCCGGCAACAACGCCTCCAGCATCTCCACGCTCCCCGTCACCCCGGTGACCAGCCACGCACTGTCGTGCTGGTCGTCCAGCGCGTCGGGATCGGCCCCGAGAGCCACCAACACCCGCGCCGCCTCGACGTGGTCCCCGGCAGACGCCAGCAACAACGGCGTGCGCCCCGACCGGTCGCGCACCTCCAGCCGCGCCCCGTCGCGCACAGCGAGCGCCACGGCATCAGCATCACCGGACCCGGCCGCCGCCAACAGGGCAGCATCCGGGTCCGAGGACGGGCGATGGCCGTCAGCAGCGCTCAGCACGCGTTCCAGTGTGCGGTACCCACGTTCGCGTGCCATCTCCAACGGTGTCAGCCCCTCGGTCACCGAAGGCCTCCCGAGCTCGACCCCACCGGCCACCAGCACCTGCACGGTCGCGACCTCAGGGGCCGCGTCCGCCCCGAACCACACGGCCTCGTGCACCGCCTGGTAGCCGATCCGGTTGACGTGGTCCTTGTCGATGCCGGCCCGGAGCAGCCGCCCCACCACGAGGTGGTGCCCACGCTCGGCCGCGCGGATCAGCCCCGTCCCGTTCCACGAGTCCTTGGCGTCGACGTCCGCGCCCGCAGCCAGGGTGAGCTCGAGCAGGTCGAGGTACCCCTCGCTCGTCGCGACGAGGTAGGCCGACTGCTGCGTCTCGTCGGCCGCGTCGACGTCGGCACCGCGCGCCACCAACCCACGAGCGGTTTCCACGTCGTTCGCCCACGCCGCGTCGCGCAGCGCCGAGTCCAGCGCCGACCTGCGGGGCCGCCAGCGCCGTCGTCCGCCGTGCACCCCGCGAGCACCACCCCGACCAGCACGACCACCAGCGCGGATGCCGTGAGCAGCCGGCCGCTGCGACCGGGACGTTGCGCTCTCACCCGACCATCATGGGCGCGAGCGCGGATGACGGACGTAACGCCCCACAGAACGTGCGCCGCAGCCGCCAGCGCCACCCCGACGGCGGAGGCACCTTCCGGGCCTCGGCATCCCGATCGTGAGCGCCGCCCGGAGCACCAGCGCCGCCCGACCAGCGAGGCAGGTCAGAACCCGAGCCGGCCGAGCTGCTTGGGGTCGCGCTGCCAGTCCTTGGCCACCTTCACGTGCAGGTCGAGGTGCACCCGCTGGCCGAGCAGCTCCTCGATGCCGGCGCGGGCGTTGGTGCCCACCTCGCGCAGGCGTGACCCACCGCGACCGATGACGATGGCCTTCTGCGAGTCGCGCTCGACGAACACGTTGACCCGCACGTCGAGCAAAGGCTTGCCCTCGCTGCGACCCTCACGAGGCACGATCTCCTCGACCATCACCGCGAGGCTGTGCGGCAGCTCGTCACGCACGCCCTCCAGGGCCGCCTCGCGGACCAGCTCGGCGATCATGACGAGCTCGGGCTCGTCGGTGAGCTGGCCGTCGGGGTAGAGCGGCCCCGGCGAGGGCGGCAGCAGCTCGGAGAGCACCGACGCGACCTCCTCGACCTGGTCGCCGCGGGTGGCCGAGCAGGGCACGATCGCCGCCCAGTCACCGAGCTGGTCGATGGCGATGAGGTGCTCGGCCAGGCGCTGCCGGTCGACCTTGTCGGACTTCGTCGCCAGGGCGACCACCGGGGTGCTCTTGCCGCGCTTGAGCTCGGCCAGCTCGGCCGCGATGTACTGGTCGCCCGGCCCGATCCGCTGGTCGGCCGGCAGGCAGAAGCCGATGACGTCGACCTCGAGGAGGGTCTCGCGGACCAGGTCGTTGAGCCGCTGCCCCAGCAGCGTGCGCGGCTTGTGCAGCCCCGGGGTGTCGACGAGGATCAGCTGGCTGCGCTCGGTCGTGACGATGCCGCGGATGGTGTGCCGGGTCGTCTGCGGCTTGCTCGACGTGATGGCGACCTTGCTGCCCACCAGAGCGTTGGTCAGCGTCGACTTGCCGGCGTTCGGCCGCCCGATGAGGCACGCGAAGCCCGCGAGATAACCCTGCCCGTGCTCGCTCATCCGGTTCGCTCCTCCATCTCCGCCGCACCCTGCGCCGACTCGACCCGCTCGACGACGACGGTCGCGATGCGGTGCCGGCGACCCGACATCCGCTCGGCGGTCAGCCGCAACCCTGCCACCTCGCAGGTGGAACCGAGGATCGGCACCCGGCCGATGGTCTTGCCGATCAGCCCGCCGACGGTGTCGACCTCGTCCTCCTCGAGCGCGACGTCGAACAGCTCGGCCAGGTCGTCGACGTGCAAGGTGGCGGCGACGCGCATCCGGCCGTCACCGAGGTCCTCGACCTCTGGGGCCTCGCGGTCGTACTCGTCGGTGATCTCGCCGACGATCTCCTCGAGGATGTCCTCGATGGTGACCAGGCCCGCCGTGCCGCCGTACTCGTCGACGACGACGGCGAAGTGGGTCTGGTCGCGCTGCATCTCGCGCAGCAGGTCGTCGACCGGTTTGCTCTCGGGCACGAACGGCATCGGCCGCATCAGCTCGCTCACCGGCACCGAGCCGGCCTCCGGGTCGGCGTTGAGCCGGCGGACGACGTCCTTGAGGTAGAGCAGGCCCACGACGTCGTCGACGTCCTTGCCGAGCACCGGCATCCGGGAGAAGCCCGAACGCAGGAACAGGGTCATCGCCTGCCGGCAGACGCGGTCGTCGTCGATCGAGACCATGTCGGTGCGCGGCACCATCACCTCGCGGGCGAGGGTGTCGCCGAGCTCGAAGACGGAGTGGATCATCTCGCGCTCCCCCGCCTCGATCAGGGCCGAGTCGCGGGCCATGTCGACCAGGTCGCGCAGCTCGCTCTCGCTCTCGAACGGGCCGTCGCGAAAGCCCTTGCCGGGCGTGACGGCGTTGGTCAGCGCGATGAGCAGTCGTGAGAACGGGCCGAGGACGCGCCGCAGCCAGACGGTCGTCGGCGCGGCGGCCAGCGCGACGCGGGCGCTGTGCTGCGCCCCGAGCGTTCCGGGCGAGACGCCGACGACCGCGAACGAGATGAGCGCCATGATCGCGATGGCGACGAGGAAGGGCTGCCAGGTGCCCTCGACCCGGTCGACGACCGCGAGGGTGATCATCACGGCCACGGTCGACTCGGCGATGACCCGCAGGAACGAGAGCACCGACAGGTAGGCCGCGGTGTCGCCGACGACCTTCACCAGCGCCTTCGCGCCGGGTCGGCCCTCGTCGAGCAGCTCGTGGGCGCGGGTTCGCGACATCCGCGAGAAGGCGGCCTCGGCCGTGGAGATGAGGAAGGCGACGAGGGTGGCGAGCACCGCCGCGGTGACGAGTCCGGTCATGAGGTGCCCGGCCGGTCAGGCGCTCGGACGGCCGCGCGTGGCGAGGAAGGTGAGCAGCAGCTGGCGCTGCAGCTCGAACATCTCCTTCTCCTCGTCGGCCTCCGCGTGGTCGTAGCCGAGCAGGTGCAGGATGCCGTGCGTCGTGAGCAGCAGCAGCTCCTCCTCGGTCGCGTGGCCGGCCTCGCGGGCCTGCCGCTCGGCGACGCTCGGGCAGAGCACGATGTCGCCGAGCACGCCCTCCTGGGGCTCGGACCCCTCGCGGCCGGGGCGCAGCTCGTCCATCGGGAAGCTCATGACGTCGGTGGGCCCGGGCAGGTCCATCCACTGCACGTGCAGGGTCTCCATCGCCGGCTCGTCGACCAGGCGAAGGCACAGGTCGGCCTTCGGGTGCACCTTCATCTGCGCCATGACGTACCGGGCGCAGGCGACCAGCTCGAGCTCGTCGAGCGGGAACTCGGTCTCGTTGAGGACGTCGATGCTCACCGGCGCGGCCCCTTCGGCTGCTTGTCGTCCCAGCGGCCGTAGGCGTCGACGATCGCGCCGACCAGCCGGTGCCGCACGACGTCGACGGCGGTGAGCTCGGCGAAGTGCACGTCGTCGAGGTCGGTGAGGATGTCGCGCACACCGAGGCCGCAGGCCGCTCGTGCCACCCGGCAGGTCGATCTGGGTGACGTCGCCGGTGACGACCATCTTCGAGCCGAAGCCGAGCCGGGTGAGGAACATCTTCATCTGCTCGGGCGTGGTGTTCTGGGCCTCGTCGAGGATGATGAACGCGCCGTTCAACGTGCGGCCCCGCATGTAGGCCAGGGGCGCGACCTCGATGGTGCCGGCGGCGAGCAGCCGCGGGATCGACTCGGGGTCGACCATGTCGTGCAGCGCGTCGTAGAGCGGGCGCAGGTAGGGGTCGATCTTGTCGTTGAGGGTGCCGGGCAGGAACCCGAGCCGCTCGCCCGCCTCGACCGCCGGCCGGGTGAGGATGATCCGGTTGACCTGCTTGGCCTGCAGCGCCGCGACGGCCTTGGCCATCGCGAGGTAGGTCTTGCCCGTACCGGCGGGGCCGATGCCGAAGACGATGGTGTTCTCGTCGATCGCGTCGACGTAGCGCTTCTGGCCGAGCGTCTTGGGCCGGATCGTGCGCCCGCGGTTGCTGACGATGTTCATGGTCAGCACGTCGGCGGGCCGCTCGACGGTCTGGGCGCGCAGCATCTGGATCGAGCGCTCGACGGCGTCGCGGTTGAGCGGCTGGCCGCCCTCGATGACGTCGAGCAGCTCGTCGATCAGCCGCTCGACGAGCGCGACCTCGGCGCTGGGGCCGGAGACGTTGAACTCGTTGCCGCGCACGTGGATCTCCACCCGCGGGAACTGGCGCTCCATGGTGCGCAGCAGCTCGTCGCGCGGACCGAGCAGAGTCACCATCTCGAGGTCGTCGGGGATGACGACGGTGTGCTGGCGGACGTGGGGATGGGTCTGCCCGGAGTCCGCGTCGGCGGCCCCGGGCTGGTCGGTATGGGCGTCAGTCATCGTGGGACGAGTCTACGAGGCCGCACCGACCCCGGGCACACGAGATCGCGTCGTTCACCCGGGCGGCCAGCTCATCGTGCGGCCGCCGATCACGTGCAGGTGGGCGTGGAAGACGCTCTGCTGGGCGGCCTCCCCGGTGTTGGCGACGAGGCGGTAGCCGGGCACCCCTCGGCGGAGGCCACCTGCGCGGCGAGCTGCACGGCATCCGCGAGCTCGTCGCGCGGAGGCCGTGGCGAGACCGGCGAGGTCGGGCACGTGGCGGCGGGGCACGACGAGCACGTGAGTGGGCGCGGTCGGCTCGATGTCGCGGAAGGCGAGGGAGTGCTCGGTCTCGGCGACGACGTCGGCGGGGACCTCCCCGGCGACGATGCGGCAGAAGAGGCAGTCTCTCGCTGGCGGTGGCGCTCATGCCCCGAATCTATGACGACGGTCAACCGAAGTGGCGCGCTGGGCGTCACACACACATGACAATGACCGCCATGGGCGAGCACCGCGGCGCGCAGCGCTCGGCCGACGACGCGGTGACGGAGCTGTACGCCACGCACTGGCGGTCGCTGGTCCGGCTGGCATGGCTCCTCCTGCACGACGCCGGTGAGGCCGAGGAGGTCGTCCAGGACGCGTTCGTGGCGCTGCACGCCCACTGGTCGGGCCTGCGCGACCCGGCAGCCGCAGCGGCCTACCTGCGCCGGGCCGTGGTCAACCGGGCGCGTTCCGCGCTGCGGCACCGAGGGGTCGAGGAGCGCTGGGCCGCCTCGGTGCGCGGCGGTCCGGACGACCCCGGGACCCGGACCGGCGTCAGTGCCGAGGAGGTGGCGGTCGCCGACATCTCCCGCGAGTCGGTCCTCGCCGCGCTCGGGCGGCTCCCTGCGCGACAGCGCGAGGTGCTCGTCCTGCGCTACTACCTCGACCTCGGTGAGGCCCAGATCGCCGATGCCCTGGAGATCTCGCCGGGCTCGGTCAAGACCCACGCGAGCCGGGGCATCGCGGCCCTGCGCAGTCAGATGGAGCGGACATGAACGACGACGAGCGCACCGTCCAGACCCTGCGGGCGGCACTTGACGAGCGCGCCGCGCAGATCGAGCCGGGAGACCGGCTCGATGAGATCCTCGAGCGAAGCCCGGCGCCGGCGCGTGCGGGAGTCGTCCCGCTGGTGGATGCCGCTCGCCGCCGCCGCCGCGGTGGTGGCCGTCGTTGCCGGCGTGTGGCTCGGCCTGCCGGACCGATCCGTTCCCGTCCCCGGCGGCAGCGACCGTCCCCTGACCTCGGCGAGCCCGTCGGGAGCCCGTCGGCGAGCCCGTCCGACGAGCCCACGGCGACCGTGGGCCCGTCCGACGGCCCCACGGCGAGCGCCTCACCCACGCCCACGACCGGCGCCTCCACCCCGTTGCCCGGCGGCCGGGGCGCCGGCGGCCCTCCCGGTCTACTACGTCGCACCCATCGGGGACGACGCGCGCCGGGCTCGGCTCTACCGGGAGTGGCTCACCGTCCCCGGGGTCACCCGGGATGCCGACGACCGGCTCCGAGCCCGCACCGCCGTCGGGCTCGCGATGACCGCGGTTCCACCGGGGACCGACGGGTACCTGCGCTCGTGGGACGGGGTGGACCTCCTGGACGTCTCCGTGACGGATGCTCGGATCACCCTCACCCTGTCCGGCCCGGGCGGGACGGGCTTCCCCGAGGACACCGAGCGGGTCAGCGTCCAGCAGCTGGTGTGGACCGCGCAGGCGGCGGTCGGCAGGGGCACGATCCCCGTCCGCTTCGTCCTCGCCGACGGCTCCGACGCGATCTTCGGCACCCAACGTGTCGACCGGACGTACAACCGCCCCGCGTCGCGCGAGGCCTACCACGAGGACCTCGCGCCGATCTGGGTGACCTCTCCCACCCGCGGGCAGGAGCTCGCCGGCGGCCCGGTCACCGTCAGGGGCGAGGCCTGCGTCTTCGAGGCGACGGTGTCGTGGCAGCTGCTCCGCGACGGGGCCGTCGTCGACGACGGGTTCGTCACGGCCTCGGTCGGCGCCCCCGACCGCGGCACCTACGAGATCCGTCTCGGCACCCTGGCGCCCGGGTCCTACTCCGTGCGGGTCTACGAGCTGAGCGCCGAGGACGGGAAGCGGGTGTCCGCCGAGACCACGATGCCCTTCACGGTGCGCTGACGGTCGGTGGTCGTCTGCCACGATGCCCGGATGACCACCGAGGACCACGCCGACCCCCGCACCACGGACACCGATGCCTTCCGCGGCGCCACCTTCCGGCGGGTCGACCTGTCCGGGGCGTCGTTCCGCGAGGTCGACCTCTCCGGGGCCACGGTGCGCGACTCCGACGTCCGGGGCCTGCGCATCGTCGCGTCGATGGTCGACGAGGTCCACCTGTCCGGTCACGAGGGGGTGGGCCGGGTGGTCGTCGACGACGTCGACGTGTCGCAGTACGTGAGGACCGAGCTCGACCGCCGCCACCCCGAGCGGGTGCTCGTGCGCGAGATGCGCTCGGTCGACGACGTGCGGGCCGCCTGGGCGGTGGTGGACGCGATGTGGGACGACGCGGTCGCGCACGCCATGACGGTGCCCGAAGCCCTGCTGAACGAGCGGGTGAACGGCGAGTGGTCGTTCGTCGAGACGATGCGCCACCTGGTCTTCGCCGACGACATCTGGGTCGGCCGGATGCTGAGCGACGAGCCGGGGCCGTTCCACCCGCTCGGGGTGCCGCCGACCGACACCACGGATGCCGGCGCCGCCGAGATGGGCCTGACCCTCGCCGCCCGGCCGTCGTTCGCGGAGGTCACGGCCCTGCACCGGCGAGCGCCGAGGCCGGTTCACCGACCCTGCTCGTCCGGGTCGAGGACGCCGACCTGCCCCGGGTGCGCACCGCGGTGCTCGCGCCGGACTGGGGCGAGGAGTCGTTCCCGGTGCTGGAGTGCCTGACCGTCGTGGTGCGCGAGCACGCCGACCACCTGCGGTTCGCGCAGCGCGACCTGGCCGGTCTCGAGGGCCCGCGGTCAGCGCGCAGCGGCTCAGCGCCAGCGAGCCGCGGCGCTGAGCACCGCGAGCGCGGCCGGGCCGGCGCTCGACGACCGCAGCACGGTCGGTGCCCAGCCGCACGGCCACCGCCCCGGCATCCGTGAGCGCCTCGAGCTCCTCGGGCGAGACGCCACCCTCGGGGCCGACGACGAGCACGCACGTCGCCGGCGCCCGGCAGGGTGACCCCGGCCAGCGGCAGTGCGGCGTCCTCGTGCAGCACGAAGGCCGCGGCGGCGTCACGCACGCGCGCCGACCACGTCGGCGGTGCGCGGCCGTGGGCGCGAGCACCGGGCGCCGGGTGCGACGCGACTGCTTCGTGGCGGCCACGAGCACGGCATCCCACTTCGCCGGGCCTTCTCGCCGCGCTCGCCACGCCACTGCACGACGCTGCGCGAGGCCTGCCACGGCACCACCTCGTCGACCCCGCACTCGGTCGCCGCCTCGACGGCCTGGTCGTCTCGGTCGTTCTTGGCCAGCGCCTGCACGAGCACGAACCTCGGGCTCGGGGCGGGGTCGCTCGCCACCGAGACGACGCGCAGGTCGAGGGTGCCCGACCCCACCGCGACGACCTCGCCCTCGACGCGCAGCCCGGCGCCGTCGGCGAGCAGCAGGTGCTCGCCCACCCGGGTGCGCCGCACCGTGGCGGCGTGCCGGCCCTCGGGGCCGTCGAGCACGGACCACGTCGCCGACACCCCGGCCGGCCAGGGCCTCGGGGGCCAGGAGGTGCAGCGGGAGGGTCACTTCGCCTTGAACGCGTCGCGGAGCTTGCCGAAGATCGAGCCCTCGGCCGGGTTGGCGACGCGTCCCTCGGGGCGCTCCTCGCCGCGCGCCGTGGCGAACTGGCGGAGCAGGTCCTCCTGCGCGGCGTCGAGCCGGGTGGGGGTCTGCACCATCGCGTGCACGACGACGTCGCCACGGCCGGTGCCGCGCAGGTGGGTGACGCCGAGCCCGCGCAGGGTGATCGAGTCGCCGGACTGGGTGCCTCGCCTGACGTCGAGGTCGCGGGGGCCGTCGAAGGTGTCCATCGCGAGGGTGGCGCCGAGCGCCGCCGCCGTCATCGGCACCTCGATGGTCGCGTGCAGGTCGTCGCCGCGGCGCTGGAAGACGGGGTGCCGGTTGACGGCGACCTCGACGTAGAGGTCGCCGGCGGGGCCGGCGCCGTGGCCGACCTCGCCCTCGCCGGCGAGCTGGATGCGGGTGCCGGTGTCGACCCCGGCGGGCACCTTGAGGGTGAGCGTGCGGCGGGTGCGCACCCGGCCGTCGCCCGAGCACTCGTAGCAGGGGTCGGTGATGATCTGGCCGAAACCCTGGCAGGTCATGCACGGGCGGGTGGTCATGACCTGGCCGAGGAAGCTGCGCTGCACCTGCTGGATCTCGCCGCGGCCACGCGCAGACGTCACAGGTGCGGGTGGAGGTGCCGGGCTGCTTCCCGGCGCCGTGGCACGTGCAGCAGGCGACGGCGGTGTCGATGGTGAGGTCCTTCTGGGCGCCGAACACGGCGTCGCCGAGGTCGATGTCGAGCCGCACCAGGGCGTCCTGGCCGCGGGTGGTCCGCGAGCGCGGGCCGCGCCCGGCGCTGCCGGCCTGCCCGCCGAAGAAGGCGTCCATGATGTCGCTGAACGAGAAGCCCTGGCCGAAGCCGGCGGCGCCCGAGCCGTAGGGGTCGGAGCCCGAGGTCGTAGGCCTGCTTCTTGTCCGGGTCGGAGAGCACGTCGTAGGCCTGGGAGAGCTTCTTGAACTGCTCCTCGGCCTCCGGGCCGGGGTTGACGTCGGGGTGGTAGCGCCGAGCGGACTTGCGGTAGGCGCGCTTGATGTCCTCCGCGGTGGCGTCGCGGGCGACCCCGAGGTCGGCGTAGTAGTCGTTCACAGGTGGCAGGTCCTTCGAGGCGGTGTCGGTCGGCGGGTGCGGGTCGCGGCGGGCGCTGGTGGCGGGCCTACTCGGCGAGGATCCGCGAGACGTAGGTCGCGACGGCGCGCACCGACGCCATCGTCGTGGGGTAGTCCATGCGGGTCGGGCCGACGACCCCGAGGCCGGCGACCAGGTCGGAGCCGGCGCCGTAGCCGGTGGTGACCATCGAGGTGGTGTGCAGCCCCGCGTACGGGTTCTCGTGGCCGATCCGCACGGCGATGGTGCCGCCCTGCTCGGCGACGGTGCCGAGCAGCTTGAGCAGCACCACGTGCTCCTCGAGGGCCTCGAGCACCGGGCCGAGGCTGGTGGTGAAGTCGGGCCCGACCCGCGCGAGGTTGGCGGTGCCGGCGAGCACGACCCGCTCCTCGCGCTCCTCGACGAGGGAGTCGTCGAGGGCCGTGCTGATGGCGCGCACGAGGTCGCGCAGGGCCGGCTCGAGCCGCTCGGGGACCGCCGACAGCTCGCGGGCCGCCTCGGCGAGGGTGCGACCGCTCGTGGCGCGGTTGAGCTCGGTGCGCAGCGTGCGCCAGGGTGCTCTCGCCGTCGTCGGTGAGCAGGTCGGTGCCGACGTCGATGACGCGCTGCTCGACCCGCCCGGTGGTCGTGATGAGCACGACGAGCAGCCGCTCGCCACCGATCGGCACGAGCTCGACGTGGCGCACCGACGAGCGCGCCAGCGACGGGTACTGCACGACGGCGACCTGCCGGGTCAGCGACGCCAGCAGGCGCACGGTGCGGTCGACGACGTCGTCGAGGTCGACAGCGCCCTCGAGGAACTGCGCGATGGCGCGCTGCTCGGCGGCGCTCATCGGCTTCACGGCCGAGAGCCGGTCGACGAACAGGCGGTAGCCGGCATCGGTGGGCACCCGCCCGGCGCTGGTGTGCGGGGCGGCGATCAGCCCCTCCTCCTCGAGCGCGGCCATGTCGTTGCGCACGGTGGCGGCCGACACGCCCAGGTGGTGGCGTTCGAGCAGCGCCTTGGAGCCGACCGGCTCGGAGGTCTGGACGTAGTCCTGGACGATGGCGCGCAGCACGCGCAGCCGGCGGTCCTCGCTCATCTCGTGGTCACCTCCGGGACGTCTGGAACGGACGGCGTCGCGCGGGTGCTGGCACTCTCGCGCTCGGAGTGCCAATTCTACGGGCTGGGTCGGACGCGCGCGAATGCCGGCGACCCCTCGACGACGGGAGACCTCGCGTAGCCTCGCCGCCGTGACGGACAGGTACGGCGGCGACGTGCTCGGGGGCGACTGGCGACGGCCCCCGCGAGGTCGTTCGGTCGAAGGTCGCGGCGGAGCGGGGCACGGTCGTCGAGGACGTCGAGACCGGCTGGGTCGGGCGCCGTCGTGCGCGTCGAGAAGGCCGGCGGGGTGCACGTGGTGCACCTCGAGGACCGCCACGGGCGCACCAAGGGGTTCCGACTCGGGCCCCGGGTTCCTCGTCGACGGCGCGCCGGTGACCCTCACTCCCCCACGCGCGAGCGCGGACGCCGCGCTGGCACGGGCGCGCGCGGCATCCGCACGCACCGCGAGCGGCTCGCGAGCCGTCACCGGGCAGCGCGCCAGGGTCGCCAGCGGGTCGCGGATCTTCGTCGAGGGCAAGCACGACGCCGAGCTCGTCGAGAAGGTGTGGGGCGCCGACCTGCGGGTCGAGGGGGTGGTCGTCGAGATGCTCGACGGCGTCGACGACCTGGCCGGGGCGATCCGCGACGTTCGCGCCGGGGCCCGGCCGCCGGATGGGGGTGCTCGTCGACCACCTCGTGCCCGGCACCAAGGAGTGGCGGGTCGTCGAGGAGGCGCGGGCGCGTGCAGCCCGTACGCCGCGCACGTGCTGGTGGTCGGCCACCCCTACGTCGACGTCTGGCAGTCGGTGAAGCCCCAGCGGCTCGGGATGAGCACCTGGCCGGTCATCCCTCGCGGCACGTCGTGGAAGGTCGGCATCGCCGAGCACCTCGGCTGGCCGCACGCGACCCAGGCCGACCTCGCCCTGGCGTGGCGACGGATCCTGGCGTCGGTCGACACCTATGCCGACCTCGAGCCCGAGCTGCTCGGCCGGGTCGAGGAGCTCATCGACTTCGTCACGGCTCCGGGCTGAGCGAGGCCCGCGCGGCGGCGACGCCCGCGGTCGAGCCACTCGCGCAGGGACGCCTCGTCAGCGACGACGTGCGCTCGTCGACGTGCACCCAGCCGCGGCTCGTGCGACCGCCCTTGACCATCGGCTCGACCCCCTCGTGGCGAGGAGGTCGCCCTGGTGCTCGGCCCCCACCCGCACCAGCAGCCCGCGCGCGCTGACCGAGCAGGCGAGCGCGCCGTCGACCATGAACCCGGTGCCCCCGAACATCCGCTTCTCGACGGCGGCGGGCAGCTCGGCGCGGACCCGGTCGAGGAGCTCCATGGCGCCAGTGTGGCGCTCGCCACCGCCGCGTGTGGTCACTTCGCTCGGGGTCGGCCCTGACCCGACCCTGAGCGCGACCCCGGCCACACCCCGGATCCGGGCGCCGCGGCGGCTCCGCGGGTGTTTGATGGGTGAAGACCCACCGATGGAGGAGTTCCGATGAGCGACACCACCCCCCGACCCGACGAGACGCCGGGCGACCCCACTGCTCCCGCGCAGCCCGCGGACGTCGAGGTGACCGAGGTCGTGCCCGCGACCGCGGATGCCGTGCCGGCCGCGGAGGAGGTGGCCGCCCCCGAGCCGATGCCCGAGCAGCCCGCCCCGCCCATGGTCCCCCGGCGCCCCAGCCCGCGTACGCCCAGGCCGCCCCCCAGCCGCCGCAGTACGCCCCCCAGCCGCCGCAGTACGCCCAGCCCGGCTACGCCCAGCCGCAGCTGCCTCCGCCGCCCGTCCACGGGGCTGCCCCCGGCACCGCCGTCGCCGGCCCGAACGCGATGTCGCCGGCCGACGAGCGCACCTGGGGCATGGTCGCCCACGCCGGCACGCTGGCCGCCACGGTGCTGTCGGGCGGCACGCTCGGCTTCATCTGCTGCGCTGGTCCTCTACCTGGTCAACAAGGACCGCGGACCCTTCGTGCGGCACCACACCGCCAACGCGCTCAACGTGCAGATCCTCGGCGCCATCCTGGTGGTCGGCGGCATCATCCTCACCGTCACCGTCATCGGCGCCATCATCGGCATCCCGATGATCGTCCTGGGTGGCCTGTACGTGCTGGTCGCGCACATCATCGGCGCCGTCAAGGCCAACAGCGGCGAGTGGTGGAACCCCCCGATGACGCCCCATTTCGTCAAGTGAGCTGAGCCGTCCGCGGCCGCCCGTCCACCCGGACGGGCGGCCGCGCCGTCGCTCAGACCCCGAGCAGGTGCCGCACGACCGTGTCGGCCAGCAGTCGCCCGCGCAGGGTGAGCACCACCCGGCGGTCGGCGACGGCGGACCGGCCGTCGACCAGGCCGTCGGCCACGAGGCCGGCCACCGCCGTGCGCCCCACGGCGTCGAGTACGTCGACCGGCAGCCCCTCGCGCAGGCGCACCCCGAGCAGCACCGCCTCGTCGTGCCGCTGCTCGACCGTCAGCGTCTCGCGCCCCGCCGCCGGTGAGCGGCCATCGGCGAGCCGCGCGGCGTAGGTGCGCGGGTGCTTGACGTTCCACCAGCGCACCCCGCCCACGTGGCTGTGGGCCCCCGGGCCCGACCCCCCACCAGGCGTCCCCGCGCCAGTAGCCCTCGTTGTGCCGGCACCGACCGCTGACGTCGCGCGACCAGTTGCTGACCTCGTACCACCCGTAACCCGCCTGTGCCAGAACGCTGTCCGCGAGCTCGTACTTGTCGGCCTCGTCGTCGCCCTCGGGCAGGGCCACCTCGCCGCGGCGCACCTGGGCGGCCAGCTTGGTGCCCTCCTCGACGACGAGCGCGTAGGCGGACACGTGGTCGGGCCCGAGGGCCACGGCGGCGTCCAGGCTCGCGCGCCAGTCGTCGAGGCTCTCGCCCGGCGTGCCGTAGATGAGGTCGAGGCTGGTCGCCAGCCCGGCTGCCTTCGCCGACGCCACCGCCGTCGCCACCCGCGCCGGGTCGTGGGTGCGCTCGAGCGTGGCCAGCACGTGCGGGACCACCGACTGCATGCCGATCGAGACCCGGGTGAACCCACCGGCAGCGAGCACCTCGAGGTCGGCGGCGGTCACCGAGTCGGGGTTCGCCTCGGTCGTCACCTCGGCACCGGCCGCGAGCCCGAACCGCTCCCGGATGCCGTCGACGCACCGCACGAGGTCGGCCGCCGGCAGGAGGGTGGGTGTGCCTCCACCGACGAACACGGTGTCGACCGGACCGGCACCTGCGCCCAGCACCCCGGCGGCGACGTCGAGCTCGGCCAGGGCGGAGTCGACGAAGGTCGACGTCGACGCGCCGGGGCCGAGCTCGGTCAGCGTGTAGGTGTTGAAGTCGCAGTAGCCGCAGCGCACCGCGCAGAACGGCACGTGCACGTACATGCCGAGCCGCGAGGCCGCGAGGGTGGCGAGCGCCTCGGGCGGCAGCTCGCCGGTCTCCGGCGCGGGGTCGCCGTCGGGCAGTCGGGGCACCGCGCCATTCTCCCCCGACGCCCCGACCTACGATGACACGGTGACGGACCGGTGGATCGAGCTCGACGGCATCGTCAACATGCGCGACCTCGGTGGGTTGCCGACCCGCGACGGCGGGCGCACGGCATCCGGGCGGTTGATCCGGTCCGACAACCTCCAGGACCTGTCGGAGTCGGACGTTCAGCGGCTCGTCGAGGAGCTCGGGGTGACCGACGTCGTCGACCTGCGCACCGGCACCGAGCTGCACCTGGAGGGGCCGGGCCCGCTGCGGCGGGTCGAGTCGCTGACCCACCACCACCACTCGCTGATCGCGGAGCGCGCACCGGACGAGTCGGCCGAGGCAGTCGGTGCGCCGGGCGCTGCCCTGGCGGGAGCGACGACCCGGTGCGTGACGCGTCGTTCTGGGCCGAGCACTACCTCGGCTACCTCGCCCGGCGCCCCGACTCGGTCGCCGCCGCCCTCGAGGTGGTCGCGATGGCCGAGGGCGCCGTGGTGGTGCACTGCGCCGCCGGCAAGGACCGCACCGGCACCGTGGTCGCGATGGCCCTGGACGTGGCCGGCGTGCCGCACGACGAGATCGTGGCCGACTACGTGCTCACCGGCGAGCGCCTCGAGCAGATCGTCGGCCGACTCATGCCGCGCGAGGCCTACGGGCCGGCGCTGGCCAAGCAGGAGCTCGCGGACCAGCTGCCCCGGGCCGAGTCGATCCGCGCCATCCTCGCCGCCGTCGACGAGGGCTGGGGCGGCGCCGCCGGGTGGTTGCGCGCCCAGGGCTGGAGCGAGGCGGACGTCGAGCGGCTGCGCCGGCGGCTCACCGAGCCGGCTTCTCGCTGACGTAGATCGTGATCACTCCCTCGACGACGACCACGCCGTCGGTGCGCACCGCCCTGACCCGCACCGGCACGTCGCCGGCCTCGGCCCAGTCGGCCGGGTCGGTCTCGGCGACGCAGAGCAGGTCGGTCGTCGACTTCGCGAGGTAGGCCACCTGCATCCCCTTGGGGATCCAGCGCCGGTCCTCGGGCGTCGTCGCCTCGGCGAGCAGACCCATCGCGGCCTCCAGCCCGTTGCACACCGCGATGGCGTGCAGGGTGCCGATGTGGTTCTGCACGGCGCGACGCTTGCGGATGGTCAGCTCGGCGTGGTGCGGGCGCACGTCGCGCACCTGTGGGCGAACGGTGCGGAAGTAGGGCGCCTTGTTCGCGAACAGCAGCGAGAACGCGCGCTTGCCGAGCGGCTTGGCGGACATCGACCGGTAGAGAGCGTAGGTGTCGGGCACCCGCCGAGGTTACCCGCCGGTACGTCGGGCAGGGTTGGCGTGTGTCGATCCCCACCCCGCCCCTGCCGGGCCAGCCCGGGTTCGTCGTGCCCGCCCCCGAGAACCGGCCGCGGTTCGAGCGCCGAGCCGTGCGGGTGCTCGTGGTCGACGAGGCCGACCGGATGCTGCTCTTCATGGACTCCGACCTCGGGCTCGACCCGGTGACGCACTGGTGGGTCACGCCCGGCGGTGGGGTCGACCCCGGCGAGAGCGACCTCGAGGCGGGGGTGCGCGAGCTGTGGGAGGAGACCGGCCTGGTCGTCACGGCCGGTGACCTCGTCGGACCGCTGCTGACCCGCACCGTCGTGCACGGCTACAGCGACAAGGTCGTCGACCAGGTCGAGGTGTTCTACGTCGTGCGGGTGTCGGCCTTCGAGGTCGACACCACGGCGCACACCGAGGAGGAGCAGCTGACCGTGGCCGACATCCGCTGGTGGGCGCTGTCCGACCTGGCCACCACCGACGACGACGTGTGGCCGCGCGACGTGCTGGCCGTGCTCGACCTGGTGCAGCGGCCGCACGAGTGGAGCGACGGACCGGTGCAGGCCGAGCCGGTCGAGGAGTCGTCGGTTCCCGCGTGACTGCGATGCGCTCGCAGGCGCGAGCGTGGATGCAGCTCAGCCGAGCTGGCCTCGCACCGCCCCCGCGGGGTACTCGGACGTGTGGACGTTGACGTAGTAGCCGTCCGGGTCGCGCAGGATCGCCCGCACGAGCTCACGGTCGGCTGCGACGCACGCCGAGGAGGTCCCAGTGGAGCCCGGTGGCACCAGCGCCACCACGACGGGGCCTGCGACGTCCGCGGTGCCGACATGGATGTGTGCCCCGGTCGCGGGCAGGGCGATGTCATCCACCTCGATGCTGAAGCAGACCTCGCCCTGACCGGGGTTGAGGCGGAGCTCGGCGGCGCCGCTGCCGTTCGGGTCGCCGGGCCCGGGGACCTCGGCGCTGCCGGTCAGGGACACGCTGAAGGGCCGACCGCCGTCGTCGGCCGTGGACGACGGGGCCCCGCCACCACCGAGACGACGAGGGCTGCTGCGGACGCGAGGAGGAGACGGGTCGCTTCATCACGGGCTCCTTGGGTGTGGGCTCTCCCGATGACACGTCAGGATACGCGTGGTCGATGCGGTGAACAGCGTCCGGACCCGCTGTCGGCCCGCGCTGGCATGCTGCCCGGATGGATGCGAAGCAGACGGCGTGGCGGTACCTGCAGGGCCTGCGCGAGGCGGTGCTCTGGAAGGTCGAAGGGCTCCCCGAGCGTGACCAGCGGATGCCGATGACCCCCACCGGCACCAACCTCCTGGGGGTGGTCAAGCACCTGGCCGGGGTCGAGGCGGAGTACTTCGGCGCGTGCCTGGGCCGCCCGTGGCCCGAGCCCATGGCCTTCTGGGCCGACGACGCCGAGCCGAACGCCGACATGTGGGCGACGGCGGACGAGTCCCCGGCGCAGGTGCTCGACCTCTACCGGCGGGTCACGGCCTTCGCCGACGAGACCATCGAGCCGCTGCCGCTCGACGCGCCGGCATCCGTGCCGTGGTGGCGCACCCCCGAGACCGACCTGCACACCCTGCTGGTGCACATGGCCGTCGAGACCGCCCGGCACGCCGGCCAGCTCGACATCGTGCGCGAGCAGCTCGACGGGGCGCGCGGGCTGCGTGACGGCATGACCAACCTGCCCGACGTCGACGAGGCGTGGTGGGAGGCCTACGTGGCCAGGCTGCGCGACATCGCTGACCGGACGGGCTGAGCCCGCCTACTTCTTGGTGGCCTGGGCGCCGGCGCCGTCGGAGGTGAGCGCGGCGATGAAGGCCTCCGGCGGTACCTCGACCGACCCGATGTTCTTCATCCGCTTCTTGCCCGCCTTCTGCTTCTCGAGCAGCTTGCGCTTGCGCGAGATGTCGCCGCCGTAGCACTTGGCCAGGACGTCCTTGCGGATGGCGCGGATGTTCTCGCGGGCGATCACCCGGGCGCCGACGGCGGCCTGGATCGGCACCTCGAACTGCTGGCGCGGGATGAGCTCCTTGAGCTTGCCGGCCATCATGATGCCGTAGCCGTAGGCCTTGTCCTTGTGCACGATCGCCGAGAACGCGTCGACGGTCTCGCCCTGCAGCAGGATGTCGACCTTGACCAGGTCGGCGGCCTGGTCGCCGTCGGGCTCGTAGTCGAGGCTGGCGTACCCGCGGGTGCGCGACTTGAGCTGGTCGAAGAAGTCGAAGACGACCTCGGCGAGCGGCAGCGTGTAGCGCATCTCGACCCGCTCGGCCGAGATGTAGTCCATGCCCAGCAGCGTGCCGCGCTTGCCCTGGCAGAGCTCCATGATCGCGCCGATGAACTCGCTCGGCGCGAGGATCGTGGCGCGCACCTTCGGCTCACGCACCTCGGCGATCTTGCCGCCGGGGAACTCGCTGGGGTTGGTCACCGTGATCGACGTGCCGTCGTCCATCGAGACCTCGTAGACGACGTTCGGCTGGGTCGAGATCAGCTCGAGGTCGAACTCGCGCTCGAGGCGCTCGCGCACGATCTCGAGGTGCAGCAGGCCGAGGAAGCCGCACCGGAAGCCGAAGCCGAGCGCCACCGAGGTCTCGGGCTCGTAGACGAGCGCGGCGTCGTTGAGCTTGAGCTTGTCGAGGGCCTCGCGCAGGTCGGGGTAGTCGGAGCCGTCGAGCGGGAACAGCCCGGAGAAGACCATCGGCTTGGGGTCGCGGTAGCCGCCGAGCGCGGTGGACGCGGGCTTGTCGAGGTTGGTGACGGTGTCGCCGACCCGGCTCTGCCGCACGTCCTTGACACCGGTGATGAGGTAGCCGACCTCGCCGACGCCCAGGCCCTTGCCGGGCACCGGCTCGGGGCTGATGACGCCGATCTCGAGCAGCTCGTGGGTGGCCCGGGTCGACATCATGATGATCCGCTCGCGCGGGTTGAGGTTGCCGTCGATGACGCGCACGTAGGTGACGACGCCGCGGTAGGTGTCGTAGACCGAGTCGAAGATCATCGCGCGGGCCGGGGCGTTCGCGTCACCCGAGGGTGGCGGCACCTGCCGGACGATCTCGTCGAGCAGCGGCTCGACGCCGACGCCGGTCTTGCCGGACACGTGGAAGCAGTCCTCGGGCTCGCAGCCGATCAGCTTGGCGAGCTCCTCGGCGTACTTCTCCGGCTGGGCCGCGGGCAGGTCGATCTTGTTGAGCACCGGGATGATCGTGAGCTCGTTCTCCATCGCCAGGTAGAGGTTCGCGAGGGTCTGCGCCTCGATGCCCTGGGCCGCGTCGACGAGCAGCACGGCACCCTCGCACGCGGCGAGGCTGCGGCTCACCTCGTAGGTGAAGTCGACGTGCCCGGGGGTGTCGATCATGTTGAGCACGTGGTGCGCGCCGTCGAGGTCCCACGGCATCCGCACGGCCTGGCTCTTGATCGTGATGCCACGCTCGCGCTCGATGTCCATCCGGTCGAGGTACTGGGCGCGCATCGCCCGGTCGTCGACGACGCCGGTGATCTGCAGCATCCGGTCGGCCAGCGTCGACTTGCCGTGGTCGATGTGGGCGATGATGCAGAAGTTGCGGATCGCCTCCGGCGGCGTGGCGTGCGGCTGCAGCGCGATGCGGGCGCGGGGGGACACGAGCGGGTGGGTTCCTTGCGTGGGAGGGGTCAGGGCACTGTGCCCAAGTCTCCCACGATTCGCGGATGCCGTTCACGCACCCCGCAGCAGCGCGAGCGCTCTGTCGAGGGCCTCGTCCGCCGGGCACTCGACGTCGGGCCGTACGCCGACGCCCTCCCAGGAGCTGCCGTCGAGCGGGCTCAGCGCCCGGGCCACCGGCACGGCCAGCTCGAGCTGGGGGTGCACGGCGATGCCCTCACGGGGGTTCGCCCCGCCACGGGTGCGCTCCCCCACGACCGTCCCCCGGCCCAGCAGCTGCACGTCGAATGCCAGCTCCTCGCCACCGGAGAATGTCGCGGCCGAGGTGAGCACGACCAACGGCCGGTCCTGGCCGAACCGCCGGGCCGCCACCGGGTGGGTCCAGCGCTGGTGCACGCCCTCCGTGCGCGACTCGATGTCGACCAGGCGCACCGGGCTCGTCGCCGACGACGTGGCTGAGCACCAGCTGCACCGTGTCCGGGTCGCCGCCGCGACACTCGCGCACGTCGAGCACCAGGGCGTCGGCGTCGGCGACCAGCGCCATCGCGGCGGTCACGGCATCCCAGGACGCGGCGCCGGGGCGAGCACCGGTCCGACGACCACGTGGGCGACGTTTCCCTCCAGCCGCTCGACACGGCGCATCCCACCGGCGGTGGTGCGCGCCATCTCGCGCCAGTAGGCCTCGTAGGCGCGCGGGGTCCTCGGTGGGCGGCACGCCGTCGGGGTGGTGGATGACCCGCAGGTGCAGGTCGTGCGCGACGTCCTGCAGGTCGGCGCTCAGGGCCGCGGCGAGGGATGCGGGGTCGAGGTCGTCGTAGGCGCCCGCGGCGTCCCGTTCGCGCAGCCGGGCGGCGGCGCGCTCGCCCACCTCGGGGAGCACGAAGCGCTCGGCGACGAGGTCGGCGCAGCGGGCGACGACGTCGGCGGTGTCCGGGGTGTCCGGTGGTGTTCGCGGCGGGCCGGGTGGGGTCGCTGGTCTCCATGCTGACGAGTCTGGACGGGGCTTGACAGAGCGTCAACTGTCCTTGACGCTTGATCCATGGACACCGAGCTCCTCGACGTGAGCGACACCGACCAGCTGCGCGCGCTGGGCCACCCGGCGCGGATGCGGCTGCTGCTGTCGGTGGGCGCCGACGGCGCCACGGTGAGCCAGCTGGCCACCCGGCTCGGCACCAACAAGGGCAACGTCGCCCACCACCTCGCGGTGCTCGAGAAGGCGGGGCTGGTGCGGCGCGGGCGCACCCGGACGGTGCGCGGGGGCACCGAGCAGTACTTCGAGCGGGTGGCGCGCCGCATCCGCACGCCCGGCGGCGCGGCATCCGGACACACGGCCGCGATGCTCGCAGACCGTCGCCGAGGAGGTCGACGCGGCTCCCGGCGACCCGCTGCTGCACCTCCGGCGGCTGCGGATGACCCCGCCCGCAGGCCGCGGCCCTGGGCGCGCACCTCGACCGGCTCGTCGCCGACCTGCCGGAGGGGCGGCGCGTCCGACCCGCTGCACTCGGTGCTGGTCGGCGCTCTACCGGTCGACCACCCGGGGCTGAGCCGCCCGGCCGGGAAAACCCGGTGGCGGATGTCGGTGCCGCCTCACATGCTGGAGCGATGACCGACCCGATCTCCGACGCGCTGCGCGACACGGTCGGCGACCAGGAGGTCGGCCGGCGGCTGCCCCGGGCCCTCACGCCCTTCCGCACCCCGGCCTACCGCTGGCTCGCCGTGTCGCTGACCGCGAGCTCGTTCGCCGCCGGCGTGTGGGTCGTCGCGCTGGTCTGGGAGGTCATCGGGCTCGGGGGCGGCCCGGCCGAGCTGTCGTTCGTCACCACGGCCAGCGCCGTCGGCGTGCTGCTGCCCGCCCTCGTGGCCGGGGTCGTGGCCGACCGCGTGCCGCAGCGCCGGATCCTCGTGGCCGTGGCGCTCGTCGAGGTGCGTGGGCATGGGCCTGGTCGCCCTGCTGTCGTCGATGGGCCTGGGCAGCCTGTGGCTGCTCGCGGGGGTCGCCTTCACGACCGGCATGGGTATGGCGTTCTACTACCCCGCCTACTCCGCGTGGCTGCCGGCGCTGGTGCCCGAGTCGCAGCTGCAGGCGGTCAACGGGTTCGAGGGCATGGTGCGGCCCACGATCGGCCAGGCGGTCGGGCCGGCCGTCGCCGGCGCGGTCGTGGCGGCGGCCAGCCCGTCGACGGCGTTCGCCGTGGCGGCCGGCAGCTCGGTGGTCACCGTGCTGGCGCTGCTCAAGGTGCCGCAGACGCCGATCCGGCGCACCCTCGACGACGAGCACTCGACGCACCCCGTGCGCTCGGCGCTGCACGACATGCGCGAGGGCTTCGTCTACATGGTGCGCACGCCGTGGCTGCTCGCGACGCTGTTGTTCGCCTCGCTCATGGTGCTGGTCATGATGGGCCCGCTCGAGGTGCTGATCCCGTTCCTCGTCAAGGACGAGCTCGGCGGCGGCCCCACGCGACCACGCGTACGTGCTGGCCGGGTTCGGCATCGGCGGCGCGGTCGGGTCGCTCTTCATGGCGTCGGTGCGGATGCCGCGCCGCTACCTCACGCTGATGAACCTCGGCTGGGGTGCGGCCTGCCTGCCGTTCCTCGTGATCGGGGTGACCACCCAGATCTGGGTCGTGGTGGCCTGCGCCTTCGTCATGGGCGCGGCCTTCTCGGCCCCCATGGTCATCTGGGGCACGCTGCTCCAGCGCCGGGTGCCCCCGGCGCTGCTCGGCCGGGTGGCCTCGCTCGACTTCTTCGTGTCGGTGTCGCTGATGCCGGTGTCGATGGCCCTGGCCGGCCCGGTGGCCGACCTGATCGGGCTGCAGGCGACGTTCGCGGTGGCCGGCATCGTGCCGATCGTCGTGGCGGTGGTGGCCACGCTGTGGGCCCGGTTGCCCCAGGACGAGCTGGCCCATCCGCTCGACGACGCGGAGCCGGCGGCCGTCACGGCCCCACTAGGCTCCCCGGGTGGCTCCTGACCCCTCGCCCCCTCGCCGCCCGGCCTCCTGCGCAGCGCCGCCTCGACGCTGCGTCGGTGGCTCGTCGGCCGCTCGACGGCCCGTACCACGCGGTGCCCGCCGGGTACCCCGGCGACTTCACCGGTCGCCTGGTGCCGGCCTACGACCCGCACGCCGACGGCCGCCCCGACCCGGGCGAGATCGTCTGGACCTGGGTGCCGTACGAGGAGGACCACGCCCAGGGCAAGGACCGGCCGGTGCTGCTCGTCGGCCGCGACGGACGGTGGCTGCTCGGCGCTGCAGCTGACGAGCAAGGACCACGACGGCCACCGGCGTCACGACGGCGGCCGACGCCGCTGGGTCGACATCGGAGCCGGGCGACTGGGACCGGCAGGGCCGGCCGAGCGAGGTGCGGGTCGACCGGGTGGTGCGGGTCGACCCCGCGGCGGTGCGGCGCGAGGGGGCGGTGCTCCCGCGCCGCGCGGTTCGACGCCGTCGCGCGGGCGGTCGCCGACCTGCACCGCTGAGCCGGCGCGCGACCGGCGCCGCGACGGCGACGGGGCCCGTCACCGGAAACGGTGACGGGCCCCGTCGGGGTCGCGCTCGCTCAGAGAGCGGCGGCCTTCTTGGCCATCGCGGACTTCTTGTTCGCGGCCTGGTTCTTGTGGATGACGCCCTTGCTCACGGCCTTGTCGAGCTTGGTCGAGGCGTTGGCCAGGGCAGCCTGGTCGCTCGTCGGCGTCACCGGCGTCGGCGGCCTCGCGGAACTTGCGGATCGCCGTCTTGAACTCGGACTTGATCGCCTTGTTGCGCTCGGTCGCCAGGCGGTTCGTCTTGATCCGCTTGAGCTGGGACTTGATGTTTGCCACGTGTGAATGCTTTCTCTGGGGTCGGTATGCCGTTAGAGGGCGGCAGTCGCTCGTCGGGACCGGACGTGGGGACATCCGTGGTTGACGGGCGCTGGGTGGTGCTGCGGTGCGCGCACGACCTCAAGCGCGCACGCAAGGACCAAAGTTACCAGCGGGGCGCCCGCCCCACCAAAACGTCGGATGCCGCGCGCCAGGCCTCGCGCTCAGGCACGGTTGCGGGCGTGCTGGCCGGTGATGGTGAGCACGCACCGCTCGACGGCGTAGACCGGGTCGCGGCCGCCGCCCTTGACCTCGAAGTCGGCGGCGGCGATGGCGGTGACGCAGGTGGCGAGCGCGTCGGCGGTCCACCCGCCGAGGGCCCGGCGGGCCTTGTCGACCTGCCAGGGCGCCATGCCGACGTCGCGGGCGAGGTCGGCGGAGCGGCCCCGACCGGCGGAGCCGACCTTGATCAGCTGGCGCGCCTGCTGGGCGAGCACGGCGACGATCGGCACCGGGTCGACCCCGACGGCGATGGCGTGCCGCAGCAGCCGCAGCGCCTCGCCCGTGTCGCCGGCCATCGCGGCGTCGGCCACCCGGAAGCCGGTCGCCTCGACCTTGCCCCCGTGGTAGGTCAGCACGACCTGCTCGTCGATGACGCCCGTGGTGTCGTCGATGAGCTGCTGGCAGGCGGCCGCGAGCTCGCGCACGTCCTTGCCGACGGCCTCGACGAGGGCGTGCACCGCCTCGCCGGTGGCCTTGCGCCGGGCCCGGCGGAACTCGTGGGCGGCGAAGTCGGCCTTGTCGCGGTCGGTCTTGATCGCCGGGGCGTCGATGACCCGGGCGCCGGAGCCCTTGAGGGTGTCGAGCACCTTCTTGCCGCGCGACCCGCCCTTGTGCAGCACGACGAGGGTGAGGTCGGGCTCGGGCTCGGCCGCCGAGGGCGGCGAGGAGGTCGGCCTGCAGCTCGTCGTCGGCCTCGTCGAGGTCGTGCACGACGATGCACTTCGCCCCGCCGAACAGCGACGGGCTGGCGTGCAGGGTCAGCTCACCGGCGGTGTAGGCCGCGGCGTAGAGCCGGATCGTCTCGAGCTCGGGCTCGGTGACCTTGAGGTCGTCGAGGGTCTGGGCGACAGCCCGCTCGGCGAGCAGCGACTCGGGCCCGGCGACGAGCACGAAGGGCGGCACCCGGTGGTGCACCGCGACCTCGTCCGACATGGGCGTCACTCTGCCACGGGCCGCGGACAGGCCGTCGGCCTAGGCTCGCCCGGTGCTCGTCGACGCTCCCGCGCACCTGCGCGACCATCCCCGCGTGGCGCTCCACGCCGTGACCGGCTCGGGCGAGTCGACGCCGGCGTCGCGGCCTCGCATGACTCACCGGCGACTCCCCACGATGTCAGTGGACCGACCCGATGTCGGCGTCCCGGCTGCGCGTGCACTGTTCGGCGAGGAGCAGCTCGCGGTCGATCCGCCGCCGCCCGCGCAGGCCGGTGGCCTGGACCACGGTCTCGCTAGGTCCCACCACGGATTCGTCTATGCGTGCAAGACCCCGCGCCGACCTGCTCGTCGCGCTCGACTTCCCTCGCCGGGTGAGCCTGACCCGCCTGGTGCGACGAACCCTGCGCCGCCTGCGTCACCGGCGAGCGGTTCTGCGGTGGCAACACCGAGTCGTGGCGCCGCGCCCTCTCGAGCGACTCGATCGTCGCGTGGCACTTCCGCTCGTTCCGGAGCAAGCGTGCGACCATCGCGGCGTGGGCGCCGGATGCCGGTGGACCGCCTCGTCGTGCGCTTCACCTCACCACGTGAGGTCGACGCGTGGCTGCGCACCCTGGAAACCAGCTAGTCGAAGGTGAGCGTCGGGCCGGTGCCCGCCTCGAGCCCGAGGCCCGGCCAGCCGCGCCGAGACGGCCTCGACGGGCAGCTCCATCGACTCGGCGAGCTCGTCGAGGGTGAGGCCCAGCTCGATGCCGTCGCGCAGCTCCTCGTCCTCCTGCTCGGTCCACGCGTGGCCGTGGGTGACCGCGGTGCGCGACGACTCCGGCGGGGGCGGGTCCTCGGCGACCGGGCGCTCGACGGGAACCGGCGACACGGCATCCACACCGCGGTCGATGTCGCCCACGGGAGCGGCGACCGCGCCGGTCAACCCGCGCAGGGCCGGCTCGGCCACCGGCTGCGGCGGCTCGGCCGTCTCGTCGAGGCGCTTGAGGGCCGCGAGCACCATGGCCCGGTCGGCGGTGGGCCAGAACGGCGGCAGCGAGCGCTGGAGGAACCCGGCGTAGCGGGCGGTCATCATCCGGTTGTCGAGGAACGCGACGACGCCGCGGTCGTCGGCCCGGCGGATCAGGCGGCCGGCGCCCTGCGCGAGCCGCAGCGCCGCGTGGGTGGCCGAGACCGCCATGAAGCCGTTGCCGCCCATCCGGGCGATGGCCTGCGAGCGCGCCGAGGCGAGCGGGTCGTCGGGGCGCGGGAACGGGATGCGGTCGATGATGACGAGCTGGCACGACGAGCCGGGCACGTCGACGCCCTGCCACAGCGAGAGCGTGCCGAACAGGCAGGTGCGCGGGTCGCGGGCGAACTGCCGCACCAGGGTGCTGATCTGGTCCTCGCCCTGGCAGAGGAACGCGATGTCGCCCTCCAGGTCGGCGAACCGCTCGCGCATCGCCTCGGTGGCCTCCTTGGCGGCGCGCATCGACGAGAACAGGCCCAGCGTGCGGCCACCCGCTGCCCGCACCAGCGCCTCGATCTCGTCGAGGGTCTCGGTGGCCAGGCCGTCGCGACCGGGCGGCGGCAGGTGCCGGGCCACGTAGGCGATGCCCTGCTCCGGGTAGGCGAACGGGCTGCCGACGTCGAGGCCGCGCCACTGCGGGGCGCCCTCGCCGCGCAGGCCGATCGTGCCCGCGACGGCGTCGAACGACCCGCCGAGCTCGAGGGTGGCCGAGGTGAGCACGACGGTGCGCTCGGCGAAGACCTTGTCGCGCACGAGCATCGCCACGCTCATCGGCGCCACGCGCAGGACGGGCCCGCGGCGCGGGTCGCGGTTGAGCCACACGACGTCGAGCTCGCGCTCCTCGAGGATGCGCGAGGCGTTCTCGAAGACCTCGTCGACGGCGGCGCGCGCCACCTGGCGTCCACCGTCGGGCTCCTCGCCCGGCTGCGGCTTGAGCTCGCTCTGCACGGCGCGGGCGGTGTCGCGCACCCTGCCCAGCGCCATCGCCAGCGAGTCGGGGATGCCGGTCAGCCGCCCCTCGGGGGCGGGCTCGAGCACCGACTCGAGCAGGTCGGCGGCCTCGTCCATGGTCGAGCCCGAGTCGGCCTGCCGCCCGGCCCGCTTGGCCGCGGCGCGCACCATGCCGGGCGTGACCTCGTCGGTGATCGTGGAGGTGACCCGGTCGACGAGCTCGTGGCCCTCGTCGACGACGAGCACGTCGTGCTCGGGCAGCATCTGGCGGCCCTCGAAGGCGTCGATGGCCATGAACGAGTGGTTGGTGACGATGACGTCGACGTCGCGGGCGGCCTCGCGGGAGCGCTCGACGAAGCACTCCGACACCATCGGGCAGCGGCCGCCCAGGCACTCCTCGGCGCTGACCGACACCTGGCGCCAGGCCCGCTCGGACACGCCGGGAACCAGCTCGTCACGGTCGCCGGACTCGGTGACCTCGGCCCAGTCGCGCAGCCGCACCACCTCGGCGCCCAGGCGGGACGCCTGCTGGTCGACGGCGCCGACCGACATCAGGGTGTCGACGTCGTCGTCGGGGAAGCCGCCCTCGAGCTTGTGGGCGCAGAGGTAGTTGCGCCGCCCCTTGACCAGGGCGTAGGTGGGGCGGCGGCCGAGCAGCGGCGCGAGCGACTCGGCCAGCCGGGGCATGTCGCGGTCGACGATCTGGGCCTGCAGCGCCAGCGTCGCGGTGGCGACGACGGTCGGCGTGCCCGAGTCCATGGCGTGCTGCACCGCGGGCACGAGGTAGGCCAGCGACTTGCCGGTGCCCGTGCCGGCCTGCACGAGCAGGTGTCCCTTGCCGTCGATGGCGTCGGCGACGGCGTGCGCCATCTCGACCTGCCCGGGCCGCTCGGTGCCGCCGACCCCGCCGACCGCGGCGTGGAGGAGCTCGTCGAGGGTTGGCACCAGAGCAGGGTATGCCGTCGCCGCACCGCCCGCCGTCCGCCCTCCACAGGCGCGCCGCGTACCGCAAATCGCCGGTCGCCGACGGCTCGTGGTGCCACGATGGGGGGTGTGAGCATCGACGTCGACGCACCCACCCCGTTCCCGTCCGACATCGAGATCGCCGAGGCCGCCGACATCACGCCCGTCGTCGACCTGGCACGCGACGAGCTCGGCATCCCGGCCGAGGCCCTCGTCCCGTACGGCCACACCAAGGCCAAGGTCTCGCTGGGCTACCTGCGTTCCCTGCAGGACCGACCCGACGGGCACCTCGTGCTCGTCACGGCGATGAGCCCCACCCCCGCCGGCGAGGGCAAGACGACGACGTCCGTCGGGCTGGCCGACGCGCTGCGCCGCCTCGGCGAGAAGAGCGTCGTCGCGCTGCGCGAGCCGTCGATGGGCCCGGTGTTCGGCATCAAGGGCGGCGCGGCCGGCGGCGGCTACAGCCAGGTCGTGCCGATGGTCGACATCAACCTCGCCTTCACCGGGCGACTTCGCCGCGATCGCCGCGGCCAACAACCTGCTCGCCGCGATGCTCGACAACCACCTGCACCAGGGCAACGCCCTCGACATCGACCCGCGCACGGTCACCTGGAAGCGGGTCGTCGACCTCAACGACCGCGCCCTGCGCCAGATCGTCGTGGGCCTTGGGGGCGTGACCAACGGGGTGCCCCGCGAGGACGGCTTCGACATCGTCGTGGCGTCCGAGGTGATGGCGATCCTCTGCCTGGCCGACTCGCTGCCCGACCTCAAGCGGCGGCTCGGCGACATCGTCGTCGGCTACACCCGCGGCAAGGAGCAGGTCACCGCCCGCGACCTGCAGGCCGACGGCGCGATGACCGTGCTGCTGCGCGACGCCCTCGCCCCGAACCTCGTGCAGACGCTCGAGCACACGCCCGCCTTCATCCACGGCGGTCCGTTCGCGAACATCGCCCACGGCTGCAACTCGGTGATGGCCACCCGGGCCGCCCTCAAGCTCGGCGACTGGGTCATCACCGAGGCCGGCTTCGGCGCCGACCTCGGGGCCGAGAAGTTCATCGACATCAAGTGCCGGGCCAGCGGCCTGCGCCCCGAGGTCGCGGTCGTCGTCGTGACCATCCGGGCGCTGAAGTTCCACGGCGGGGTGGCCGTGGCCGACGTCGACCGCGAGGACCTCGCCGCCGTCGGGGCGGGCATGACCAACCTGCGCCGCCACCTCGAGAACGTCCGCGGCGTCTACGGGCTCACCCCGGTCGTCGCCGTCAACCGCTTCCCCAGCGACACCGACGCCGAGGTCGACCTCGTGGTGCGGATGTGCTCGCACGAGGGGGTGCGCGCCTACGAGGCCACCCACGTGCGCGACGGCGGGGTCGGCGCCGAGGCGCTGGCGCGCGGCGTCGTCGAGGCCGTGCGCGAGGGCAAGAGCGACATGCGGTTCGTCTACGACGACCACCTCTCGCTCGAGAAGAAGGCCGAGGCGGTGGCGACCCGCGTCTACGGCGCCGCGCGGGTGACGTTCGAGCCGAGGGCTCGCCGCCGCCTCGACCAGATCGAGGCCGCCGGCTACGGGCACCTGCCGATCTGCATGGCCAAGACCCAGTCGTCGTTCTCGACCGACCCCTCGCCAGCGCGGCGCCCCCTCGGGCCACACCGTCGCCGTGCGCGAGGTCCGCCTCGCCGCCGGCGCCGGGTTCGTCGTGCTCGTCACCGGCGAGATCATGACGATGCCGGGCCTGCCCAAGGTGCCCGCCGCGCACCACATCGACGTCGACGACGAGGGCCGGGTCGTCGGCCTGAGCTGAGGTGAGGCTCAGGCGCGGCCGTCGGCGACCATCGGGTGGCCGTCGAGCCGTCGGGCCATGACCACGCTGTCGCGGTCGTCGCCGGGCGCGACCCGGATGACGCCCGGCACCCGCCCGACCTCCACGTAGCCGCAGCCCTCGTAGAACCGGGTGGTGCCCAGGCCGCTGCGCACGTCGAGCACGGCCACCTCCACGCCCTGCTCGCGCGCCACGCGGTGCATCGCCGCCATGAGCAGCCGGCCCAGGTTGCGGCCGCGCAGGTCGGGGTGCGGTCATGATCCGGTAGGCCGTGCGGCTGTGCCCGAGCAGCGGGTTGCGGTCGGCGACCCAGAACCCGGCCCCGACCACGCGGCCGGTCGGGCCCGCGCAGGATGACACCGGTCGTGTCGCCGTCGGCCATCCCCTCCTCGTGCACGGCGAGGGCCTGGGCGACCTGGTGGCGCGGGCGCGCCGGGCAGGAACCCGACCGCTCCCCCGGTGTCGTTGACCGAGCACCACAGGTCGAGCAGGGACTCGCGGGTCTCCTCGTCGAACCAGTCGTGCGCCTCGACCCGCGGCGCCCGCAGCAGGGTCTGGGGGCCGACGCCTCCCGGCCGTCGTCGCTCGGTGCCCACCGCCTCGAGGCCGGCGGCGAGCGCGGTCCGCACCGACGCGACGGTTCGACCTCACGGCTCCTGGCGACGACCGGCAGGTCGGGCAGCCACTCCAGCGCGTGGGCGGTCCAGGCCCGGGCCGCCTCGGTCGCGAGACCCGCGGCCGTGCACCGCGCGCGGCGAGCCGGTAGTAGAGGTTGAGCACCTGCTCGCCGTGCTCGTCGGCCGCGCCGGCGCAGCCCCCCGACGCCGATGCCCGAGCGGGTGCTGGTCTCCTCGACGACCCCGTAGTCGAAGCCCGCGCTCTCCCAACGGTCCAGGCAGTCGGTGAACGCAGTGCGCCGCCTCGTCGTCGCTCTCGCGGCATCGCGAACACCCGTGCTCGTACGAGCGCAGGGTCGCGGTGCAGTCCGCACCCACAGGGACCGGTCGCCCCCGGCCGGGTGGCCGCAGGGTCAGCCGGTTCGTGGTGAGCTCACGGGGCGCCTCCTGCACGGTCGCGAGGGTACCTGCGGGGGTGGGCCGCGACGGGGCTCCGGTGCAGGTCGGCCCGCCGAACGGTCAGGCGCCGAACGCCGCCAGGTCGCCGGCGAGGTCGGGAGTGCACGCGGGCCGCACGGCGGGTGCCGTCGGCGACGTGCTCGACTGGCGAGGACCTCGCCCTGTCTCGTGGATGCGGCTGACGAGGTCGCCGCGGTCGTAGGGCACCAGCACGTCGACGTCGACGTCGGGCTGGGGCAGCTCGTCGGCGATGAGGGCGCGCAGCTCGTCGAGCCCCGCGCCGGTGCGGGCCGACACCACGATCGAGTGCCTCTCGTGGCGGCGCAGCCGGTCGAGGACCTCGGGGTCGGCGAGGTCGGCCTTGTTGATGACGATGACCTCGCGCACGTCGGTGGCGTCGACGTCGGCGAGCACGGCGCGCACCGCGGAGATCTGGCCCTCGGGGTCGGGGTGCGACCCGTCGACGACGTGCAGCAGCAGGTCGGCCTCGGCGACCTCCTCGAGCGTGGACCGGAAGGCCTCGACGAGCTGGTGCGGCAGCGCGCGCACGAACCCGACCGTGTCGACGAGCGTGTAGAGCCGCCCGTCCGGGGTCTCGGACCGGCGCACGGTGGGGTCGAGGGTGGCGAAGAGCTGGTTCTCGACGAGCACGCCCGCGCCGGTGAGCCGGTTGAGGATCGAGGACTTGCCCGCGTTGGTGTAGCCGGCGATGGCGACGCTCGGCACGGCAGTTCGCCCGGCGGCTGCCGCGCTTGGTGTCGCGGACCGTCTTCATCTCCTTGATCTCACGCCGCAGCTTCGCGATGCGGGTGTTGATCCGGCGGCGGTCGAGCTCGATCTTGGTCTCACCGGGTCCGCGCGAGCCCATGCCCTGGCCGCCGGCGGCCTGGCCACCGGCCTGGCGCGACATCGACTCGCCCCAGCCGCGCAGCCGCGGCAGGAGGTACTGCAGCTGGGCCAGCTCGACCTGCGCCTTGCCCTCTCGCGACTTCGCGTGCTGGGCGAAGATGTCGAGGATGAGGGCGGTGCGGTCGATGACCTTGACCTTGACGACGTCCTCGAGCGCCCGGCGCTGGCTGGGCGCGAGCTCGGTGTCGCAGACGACCGTGTCGGCGCCCTCGGCGATGACGATGTCGCGCAGCTCGGCAGCCTTGCCCTTGCCCAGGTAGGTGGCGGGGTCGGGGTTGGCCCGGCGCTGGACCACACCGGCGAGCACCTCGGAACCGGCGGTCTCGGCGAGCGCGGCGAGCTCACGCATCGAGTTCTCGGCGTCGTCGGCGGTGCCCTCGCTCCACACGGCGGCGAGCACGACCCGCTCGAGGCGCAGCTGGCGGTACTCGACCTCGGTGACGTCCTCGAGCTCGGTGGAGAGCCCGGCGACACGGCGCAGGGAGGCGCGCTCCTCGCGGTCGAGCTGGTCGCCGTCGAAGGAGACGTCGTCGTCCAGCACGAAGCCGGAGTCGTCGAAGGTCGGTTTCGTCGGCGAGCGCTTCGGCCCGCCCGGAGAGGATGTTCTTGGCAGTCATGTTCCCCCTAGGGTCTCATCGCGTCAACGCCCCGCAGCGAACCCTTTCTTCCACCCGCCGCTAGCGTGGCCTGCGATGAGCGAGACACGACCACTACTTCACGGCCGCCCCCGCGAGCGCCGACGAGCGCCGCCGGATGACGGGTGCGGCTGGCCGGACAGGACGCCGAGGTCGAGGTCGCCCCCGGCATCTTCTCGCCCGGCGGCCTCGACAAGGGCACTGCGGTGCTGCTCGACGAGGCGCCCGCGCCGCCGACCACGGGCACCTTCCTCGACCTCGGCTGCGGCTGGGGGCCCATCGCCCTCACCCTGGCGCTGCGCTCCCCCGCCGCGACCGTCTGGGCCCTCGACGTCAACGAGCGAGCGCTCGACCTGACCCGGCGCAACGCCGCCGCGCTGGGGCTCGACGGCGTGCACGCGACCACCGCCGACGGCATCCCGGACGACGTGCGGTTCGACCTGGTCTGGTCGAACCCGCCGATCCGGGTCGGCAAGGCCGTGCTGCACGACCTGCTGGCCACCTGGCTGCCTCGCCTGGCCCCCGGCGGCGTCGCCCACCTCGTCGTGCAGCGCAACCTCGGGCTCGGACAGCCTCCAGCGCTGGGTCGGACCGAGCTCGCGATGCCGTGCACCCGGCTCGACGTCGAGCAAGGGCTTCCGGGTGCTGGAGGTGAGGCAGCCATGACCGCGTCGAGCGATCCCTGCCCTCGGCGTCGTGTTCGTGCCGACCCTGCCGCCGGAGGCGCTGCGGCCGCTGGCCGCCGCGGCCGACCGGCACCTCGACGAGCTGTGGCTGTGGGAGGACTGCTTCAAGGAGTCGTCGATCGCGGCGGCGGGGGCGACCCTGGGCTGGACGGAGCACGTGCGGGTCGGCATCGGCCTCACCCCGGTGCCGCTGCGCAACGTCGCCCTGCATGGCGATGGAGCTCGCGACACTGCACCGGCTCTTCCCCGGCCGCCTGCTGCCCGGCATCGGGCACGGGGTGCAGGACTGGATGGCGCCAGGTCGGCGCGCGGGCCTGCCTCGCCGCTGACCCTGCTGCGCGAGTACGCCGAGGCGCTGCGCCGGCTGCTCGACGGGCACGAGGTCACCGTCTCCGGGCGGTACGTCGCCCTCGACCGGGTGCGCCTCGACTGGCCGCCCGAGCCCGGCACCCCGCTGCTCGTCGGCGGCACCGGACCGCGCACCCTCGAGCTCGCCGGGCGGCTCGGCGACGGCATCCTGATCGGCTCGGTCACCTCCGAGGCCGAGCTCGCGGACTCGGTGGCGGCCGCCCGGGCCGGCTGGGTCGCGGCCCGGGGCGACGAACCCCGGATGCCGGTCGTCACCCACCTGCTGGCCGCGACCGGCCCGGGCGCCGAGCAGCGGCTCGACGACGAGCTGCGCCGCTGGGACCGTTCCGACGGCGCGCGCGGCCGTGGCGTGGCCGGCGACGCGACGACCGTGGCGGATGCCGTGCGCCGCCTCTCCGAGCTCGGCGCCACCAGCGTGGTGCTCCAGCCGACCGAGGACGAGCCCGACCTCGCCGGCTTCGTGGAGTTCGTCGGGCGTGAGGTGCGGGCCGCCCTCGAGGCGTGAGGGCGGGGTCAGGACGTGCTGTGGGTCACCCCGGGAGGTGGGAGGGGTCGACGACCCCGTCGGCGACCAGGACGGCCGGGCCGGCGAGCTCGACGCCGTGGTCGGGCAGCAGCCGCACGGTGAGCCGGCCGCCTGGCACGTCGACCAGCCAGGTGGCGCCGGTGTCGAGCGACGCCGGCCCAGAAGCTGGTGGCGATGGCGGCCGCACAGGCGCCGGTGCCGCAGGAGCGGGTCTCCCCCACGCCGCGCTCGTGCACGCGCATGGCGATGTGGCCCGGCCCGATCGGGCGAACCAGCTCGACGTTGGTGCCGTGCTCGGGCTCGGGCCGCACCACCGGAGCGCGGGTCAGGTCGAGCCCGTCGAGGTCGAGGGACTCCGGCAGGGCGACGACCGTGTGCGGGTTGCCGAGGTCGACGCGCAGGGCCGAGCACGGGTCGCCGTCGTCCTCGAGGTGCACCAGCGCGTCGAAGCCGTCGCGCTCGGCGGTCTCGCGGATCGGTGAGCTTCCACGGGCCGAGGTCGACGGCGAACCCGTCGCCGTCGCGCCGCACCCGCTTCACGCCCGCCCGGGTGGCGATGGCGAACTCGTCGGCCGTCTCGAGCCCCTCGCGGCGCAGGTAGGCGGCGAACACCCGGGTGCCGTTGCCGCACATCTCCGACAGGCTGCCGTCGGCGTTGCGGTAGTCCATGAACCATCGGGCGGCACCGGCCTGCGCACGCACCGCCACGTCGTCGGCGAGGTCGGTCGGCACGACCCGGATGACGCCGTCGCCGCCGATGCCGGCCCGCCGGTCGGCCAGGGCGGCGGCCTGCGCGGCGGTGAGGCCGAGGGCGCCGTCGAGGTCGGGCACGAGCACGAAGTCGTTCTCGGTGCCGTGCCCCTTGGTGAAGGTGAGCCGCTCAGCCATGGGCACCATTGTGGCTGTCCGACGTGCGCTCCCGAGCCGACCCGGTCGACGAGGTCGTCCCAGGGGCGTTCGAACGGGTCGAACCAGGCGACCCTCGGGTCGGCGCCGAACCACGACTCCTGGCGGCGCACGAGCCGTCGGGTGCGCAGGGCCGTGTCGGCGACGGCATCCTCGAGCGATGGCCGTGCCGTCGATGACGGCGAGCGCCTGGGCGTAGCCGACCGCCCGGCTCGCCGTGCGTCCCTCGCGCAGCCCCACGTCGAGCAGGCCGCGGGTCTCCTCGACCAGCCCGTCGTCGAACATCCGCTGCGCCCGGCGGTCGACCCGGTCGTCGAGGGCCTCGCGATCGGTGCGCAGCCCGATGAGCAGGGTCGGCCGCACGAACTCGCGGGTCGGCATCGTCGCGCTGAACGGCCGGCCGGTCAGGGCGATGACCTCCAGGGCCCGCACCACCCGGCGGCCGTTGTTCGGCTCGATCGCCTCGGCGGCCGCGGGGTCGAGCCGCCCGCAGCTCGGCGAGCAGGGCAGCAACGCCCTCGTCGGTCGAGGCGTGCCTGCAGGCCCGCGCGCACCTCGGGGTCGGTCGGCGGGATGTCGAGCCGGTCGAGCGCCGCGCGCACGTAGAGACCCGACCCGCCCGCGACCACCGGAAGCGCGCCGCGGCCCAGCACCGCCTCGATGTCGTCGCGCGCGTGCCGCTGGTACGCGGCGACACTGGCCTCCTGGGTCACGTCGAGCACGTCGAGCTGGTGGTGCGCGATGCCGTGCCGCTCCTCGAGCGGGACCTTGGCGGTGCCGATGTCCATCCCCCGGTAGAGCTGGGAGGCGTCGGCACCGACGACCTCGCCGCCCAGCCGGAGGGCGAGGGCGATCGCCAGGTCGGACTTTCCGGTGGCGGTCGGGCCGACGACACCGACGACGACGTGGTCCACGTCAGTCGCTGCGCTCGTCCTCGGGGGTCTCGTCGTCGTGGCCGAACGGGTCGCGGTCCTCACCCGGCATCCAGGTGAGCCCGGGCACGCCCCAGCCGTTGCCTTGACGGCCTTGCGCGCCTTGCGCGACCACTTGGCGGTGAGCCGGTCGACGTAGAGGAACCCGTTGAGGTGGTCGTACTCGTGCTGCAGCATCCGGGCGAACCAGCCGGTGGCCTCGTAGCGGATCTCGCTGCCGTCGAGTGCCAGCCCGGTGAGGGTGGCCGCCTCGCCCCGGCGCAGCGGGAACGACTCCCCCGGCACCGAGAGGCAGCCCTCGACCTCCTCGTGCGGGTCGGGGTCACCGACGACCGGCTTGGCCGAGGTGAGGTAGGGGTTGATGACCACTCCGCGCGGCGGGATGCCGTCGTCGTTGGTCAGCTGCCAGGTGAAGATCCGCAGGCCCACCCCGACCTGGGGGGCGGCCAGGCCGACCCCGCGCGCGGCATCCATGGTGTCGTACATGTCGGCGACGAGCTCGCGGATGCCGTCGTCGATGACCTCGACGGGCTGGGCGCGCTGGTGGAGGACGGGTTCGCCGGTGATGACGACGGGTCGGATGGCCATGCGGAGGATTCTTCCAGAGGGGCGGCCGCGCACCGGACGGGGACGCGCGGGCGCTCGGCGCCTCCTAGGATCGTAGCGATGAACCCCGCCATCGTCCTCGTCGCCCCCGAGCACGCCGCCGGCCTCACCGACGAGTTCGGGCGCTACGTGCGGGACTACGACGTGCTCGACCACCACCTCCGTCGAGGAGGCCGAGGCCGTGGCGCACCGGGTCGTCGACGACGGCGGCCAGGTGGCCATGTTCGTCTCCGAGTCGCAGCTGCCCGGCTACCACGTGCTCGAGGCGTTCGCGCCGCTGGCGCACGGTGGTGCCGACCGCCCGGCGGCTCGTCGCCGCGCACTGGTCGCACTTCCTCGCCGACGCGCCCGCCCTGCGCGGCGGGCTGGCCAAGGGCAAGTACGACGCCTTCCTGCTCATGCCGCGCGGGGTGCGCGACGAGGAGTTCCACACCGCCGTCGTGCGAGCTGCTCTCCGACTGGGGGTCGACGGTGGCGGCACCCGAGGTCGACACGGTGCGCATCGTCACCCCGTCCCCCGACGCGCTGACCCTCGGCGATCCGTGACTTCCTCGACCGGATGGGGATGCCGAACCGCACCTACGCGCCGGACAGCGAGGCAGGGCCGAGACGTGATCGTCCGCGCGGGTGGCACGCCCACGTTCCCGCTCGTCGAGGCGGTCGACCGGGAGATCTTCTCTCCCACCAGCGTGCGCGACGTCGCGCTGCGCGCCTTCGGCACGCCCACCGGCATCGACGCTGGATGACGTCGTCGACGTCGCGGTCGTCGGCGCCGGTCCCGCAGGTCTCGCCGCCGCGGTCTACGCGTCGTCGGAGGGCCTCACCACCGTGGTCCTGGAGTCGGAGGCGGTCGGTGGCCAGGCCGGCACGTCGTCGATGATCCGCAACTACCTCGGCTTCCCCCGCGGCATCTCGGGGATGCGGCTGGCCCAGCGTGCCCGCAACCAGGCGATCCGGTTCGGCACCCGCTTCTTCACCGGGTGGTCGGTCACCTCGCTCGAGCCGGGCGTCGACGGCGAGCCGTTCGTGCTGCGCACCGACGGTGGCGACGTGCGGGCGCGCGCCGGTCGTCGTCGTCGACCGGGGTGACCTACCGCAAGCTCGGCGTCGACTCGCGTCGAGGCGCTCGTCGGCCTCGGCGTGTTCTACGGCAGCGCGATGACCGCCGCCCGCGAGATGGAGGGCTACGACGTCGTCGTCGTGGGCGGCGGCAACTCCGCCGGGCAGGCCGCCATCCACCTGTCGCGGTTCGCGCGGTCGGTGACCATCCTGGTTCGGCGCGAGGGGCTCGAGGCGACGATGTCGACGTACCTCATCGGCGAGATCGCCTACAACCCGCGGATCACCGTGCTGCCCTGCTCCGAGGTCGTCGACGGTGGCGGCGAGGGCCGCCTGGAGTGGATCCGGGTGCGCGACACGAACACGCGGCAAGGAGACGACCCGCGAGTGCCGCGGGCTGTTCCTGCTGCTCGGCGCCGAGCCGCACTGCGACTGGCTGCCGCCCGTCGGTGGAGCGCGACGAGCGCGGCTTCGTGCTCACCGGGCGCGACATCCCGACGCCGGCGATGGGTCGACGGCCTGCCGCCGGCCAACCTCGAGACCACCGTGCCGGGGGTCTTCGCCGCCGGCGACATCCGGGCCGGCTCGATGAAGCGGGTGGCGGCCGCCAGCGGCGAGGGCGCGTCCGTGGTGCCGCTCGTGCACGCCTGGCTCGACCCGGCCTGACGAGCAGGACGACCCGCACGGCAAAGGGGGTGGCGCTGCGGCCGATCGTGACGTCTGACTGGAGGGACTCCCCTTCAGGGGGAGCCCCCTGTTCCCGAGCGAGAGGAGGCCCCGTGAGTTTTCTTGACAGCGCCAAGGAGAAGCTTCGGCAGCTGGCCGAAGACCACCCCGACCAGGTCGAGCAGCTCAGCGACCAGGCCATCGAGCGTGGCGGCGACGCCGCCGACAGCGCAACCGGTGGCAGGTACGCCGAGCACGTCGACCAGGCACAGGTGAAGGCCGACGGGGCCATCGGCGAGCCCTGAGCCTCCGACGACGCGACCGAGACCCCCGACCGTTCGGTCGGGGGTCTCGGCCGTTCGGCCAGCGTTGTCCGGTTCGGCTGAACGGGGGCACCGGGGTTCCTTAGGTTTGAGGCATCTCTCGCCCTGCCGAAAGTGAAGACCCGTGTCCCACGCACGCTCCGGACTCCCACCGCTCAACCTCGAGCCGTTCGACCCCACCCCGCTGTACGCCGCGGCCCGCTCCCCGCGTCGCGACAAGCACCAGCCGACCCCCAAGGGGACCCGTCGCCCCCTGCATCACCGGGGTCGTCGTCACGGTCCTGGTCGCGCTCGCCGCGCGGCGCCGCGGTCGTCCTGACCTGAGTCAGGCCGAGCAGGCGGGGGCCGCGGTCTCGACCTGCACCGGCCGACCGATCGACGGCATGCCGAGCGACACGGCCGGTTTCCCCGGCACCGCGGCATCCTGCAACGCCGCCCACGCGTCCCCACCCGGGGTGCGTCGCACGGCATAGGCGCCACCGCTCACCCCGCTGTCGGCCACCAGGTGGTGCGGTGCCCCGTAGGTGACACCGACGGTGACGACATCGCCCGGACGCGGGCGCTCGGCGCCGTCCGGTACCGCGAAGTGCACGAGCCGGTTGTCGCGGGCCCGACCCGACAGGCGCGCGGTGGCGCCGTCCTTGCGGCCCTCTCCCGGTGAGACGAGCACCTCGACGTCACGGCCCTCGAGGGTGCGGTTCTCGGCCCAGCGACACCCGCTCCTGCAGCTCGATGAGCCGGTCGAAGCGCTCCTGGACCACGGCCTTGGGCACCTGGTCGGCCATCGTCGCGGCCGGCGTTCCGGCGCGGATCGAGTACTGGAAGGTGAAGGCGCTCGAGAACCGCGACGCCTCGACGACCCGCAGCGTCTCGGCGAAGTCGGCCTCGGTCTCACCCGGGAAGCCGACGATCAGGTCGGTGGTGATCGCGGCATCGGGGATGGCGGCACGCACCTTGTCGATGATGCCGAGGAACTTCTCGCTGCGGTACGAGCGGCGCATCGCCCTGAGCACCCGGTCGGAGCCCGACTGCAGGGGCATGTGCAGGCTCGGCATCACGTTCGGGGTCTCGGCCATCGCTGCGATGACGTCGTCGGTGAAGGCGGCCGGGTGCGGGCTGGTGAAGCGCACCCGCTCCAGGCCCTCCACCTCGCCGCAGGCCCGCAGCAGCTTGCCGAACGCGAGCCGGTCGCCGAACTCCACGCCGTAGGTGTTGACGTTCTGGCCGAGCAGGGTGATCTCGACGACGCCCTGGGACACGAGCGCCTCGACCTCCGCGAGGATCTCGCCCGGCCGGCGGTCCTGCTCCTTGCCGCGCAGGCTCGGCACGATGCAGAAGGTGCAGGTGTTGTTGCAGCCCACCGAGATCGACACCCAGCCGGCGAACGCCGAGTCGCGGCGGGTCGGCAGGGTCGACGGGAAGGTCTCGAGCGACTCGAGGATCTCGACCTCGGCGCGCTTGTTGTGCCGGGCCCGGTCGAGCAGCGCGGGGAGGCTGCCGATGTTGTGGGTGCCGAAGACGACGTCGACCCAGGGGGCGCGCTCGACGATGGTCGCGCGGTCCTTCTGGGCCAGGCAGCCGCCGACCGCGATCTGCAGGTCGGGGTTGGCGGTCTTGGCCGGGCGCAGCTGGCCGAGGTTGCCGTAGAGCTTGTTGTCGGCGTTCTCGCGCACGGCGCAGGTGTTGAAGACGACGACGTCGGCGACGACCGGGCGCTGCGCGGCGGGGACGCTCGCGAGGTCGACGTAGCCGGCGGTCTCGAGCAGCCCGGCGAGGCGCTCGGAGTCGTGCACGTTCATCTGGCACCCGTGGGTGCGCACGTCGTAGGTCTTCGGTTCACTCATGGCTGCACAAGGGTAACGGCGCGGCGCTTCATCCCGAACTCCCACGAACGCTGCTCACGCCCGAGGCGGGACCCGCCGGGAGTCGTGGCCGGTCACGCGGTGAGGCATACTTGCAGAGTTATGCAAGTCCGCAACCAGGCGAGGAGCCCAGCGTGCCCGTCCCGCTCTACCAGGCGAAGGCGGAGTTCTTCCGCACCCTCGGTCACCCCGCGCGAATCCGGGTGCTCGAGCTGCTCGCCGAGCGCGACCGGCCCGTGCACGAGATGCGGGCGGCGATCCAGGTCGAGGCGCCCAACCTCTCGCACCAGCTCGCCGTGCTGCGCCGCACCGGCCTGGTGACGCAGCGGCGGGTCGGTGGCGAGGTCATCTACTCCCTCGCTCTTCCGGCCGTGCGCGACCTGCTGGCGAGCGCGCGCGCCATCCTCGAGACCAAGAACGCCGACCAGGGTGGCCTCGTCGACGACCTCACCCCGGTGGTCGCGCCGCGGTGAGCACCACTCCTACCGGCACCGAGGTGCTGCACGTGCTGCGGACCCGGCTGGATGCCGTGCGGCCGCGCAGCCGGGACCTGCGCGCGATGCTGCACACCCCCCGCGGCGACGTCGTCGCCGGCGTCACGGTCGGGGTGGTGGCCCTGCCCCTGGCCCTGGCGTTCGGCATCGCGTCGGGCCTCGGGGCCACCGCCGGCCTGGTCACGGCCGTCGTCGCCGGAACCGTGGCCGCGATCTTCGGGGGCAGCCACGTGCAGGTCTCCGGCCCGACCGGTGCGATGACGGTGGTCCTCGTGCCCATCGTGGCCGAACACGGCCCAGTGGTGTGGCCGTGGTGGCGCTGATGGCGGGTGGCTTCCTCGTGGCGATGGGGCTGGCGGGGGCGGGACGCTACGTGCGCTTCATCCCGCTGCCGGTCATCGAGGGGTTCACGCTCGGCATCGCCGCGCTGATCGCCCTGCAGCAGGTACCCGCCGCGCTGGGCACCACCGGCCAGCACGAGCACGTCGTCGTGTCGGCCGTCGCGGCGGTGGTGGACTGGTTCTCGACACCGGACCTCGCCGCCCTCGCCCTCAGCGCCGGGGTGGCCGTGCTGATCCTGCTGGGCTCCCGACTGCGCCCCGCGGTGCCCGTCGCCCTGCTGGCCGTGGTGGGGGCCACGGTGGTGTCGCGGCTGGCCCAGCTGGACGTCGCGACGATCGGGGCGCTGCCCTCTCAGCTGTTCACCCTCACCGTGCCGGCGGTCGCCTGGAGCGACCTGCGGGTGCTCGTCGCGCCGGCGGTGGCCGTGGCGGCGCTGGCCGCGCTGGAGAGCCTGCTGTCGGCCACCGTCGCCGACGCGATGAGCGTGTCGACCCGCCACGACCCCGACCGCGAGCTGTTCGGCCAGGGCCTGGCCAACCTCGCCTCACCGCTGGTGGGCGGCATCCCGGCGACGGCCGCGATCGCCCGGACGGCCGTCAACGTCCGGTCCGGGGCGCGGTCGCGGCTGGCGGCGGTCGTGCACTCGCTCGTGCTGCTGGTGGTGGTGCTCGCCCTCGCCCCCGTCGTCGGCTGGATCCCCCTGGCGGCCCTGGCCGGGGTGCTCATCGCCACCGCCGTGCGCATGGTCGAGGTGTCGAGCCTGCGGGCGCTGGTGCGGGTCTCGCGCAGCGACGCCTTCGTGCTCATCCTGACCTTCCTCGCGACCGTCGTGCTCGACCTCGCGACCGCGGTCGTGCTCGGCATCGTGACCGCCGGTGCCCTGGCCCTGCGCCAGCTCGCGAACACCACCGCGCTGCGCGAGGAGCCGCTGGCCGAGGTCGACGGGTCACCCGGGCGCGACGACGAGGACGACCACGGCCTCGAGGAGCGCGCCCTGCTCGACGAGCGCATCGTCGCCTACCGCCTGGAGGGCCCGCTGTTCTTCGGTGGGGCCCACACCGCCCTGCTCGAGCTCACCGAGCTGAGCGACGTCCGTGTGGCGATCCTGCGGATGTCGCACGTGACCACGCTCGACGCCACGGGGGCGGCGGTGCTGGCCGACACGGTCCGGTCCCTGGAGTCGCGCGGCGTCACCGTGCTGCTGTCGGGGCTGCCCGAGCGGTTCGTGCCGCGGCTGGCCGCGACCGGCATCCAGCAGCACCTCACCGGTCTGCACCACGTCTTCGAGCACACCCCCGACGCGATCGCGCACGCGCGCCGGCACGTCGCCCGCGACGACCACCACGCGGTGGAGGTCAGGCCAGGCGGGTGATCGCGACGACGACCTCGAGCGAGGCCTTGGCCCGGCCCGAGTAGATGCCCTTGAACGGGGGCACGTCCTCGTAGTCCGGCCCGCGGGCGACGACCACGTGGTCGTCGGCCGACCTCGGTGCCGTTGGTGGGGTCGCAGGCGACCCAGCCGTCGTCCCAGAACTCGACCCAGGCGTGGCTCTCGCCCTTGCTCGTCTCGCCGACGGCGGAGTCCTTCTTGGGCACGAGGTAGCCGGAGACGTAGCGGGCCGGCACCCCGAGGCTGCGCAGCGCCCCGACGGTGATGTGCGCGAAGTCCTGGCAGACGCCGGACCGCTCCGACCAGGCGTCCTCGCCGCGGCTGTGCACCCCGGTCGCCCCGGGCTGGTACTTCATCTCGGCGCGCACCAGGGCGCTCAGCTCCTCGGCGGCGGCGCGCGGCGTCGGCAGGCCGCGCACGGCATCCGCGAGCTCGGCGATGCCACGCCCGGGCCGGGTCCGGGCCGAGAGCATCAGCCACTCGTAGCTGCGGTCCTGCACGGCGGGGCCGCGCACGGCCGTCCAGTCCAGGGACGGCTCGTGCCGCTCGACCTCGGTGCGCTCCACCGTCGAGATCGCCTCGATGTCGAGCCGCTGGTGCTCGGCCAGGCTCTCCATCGCCATGACGTGGGTGCCCCAGTGGTCGCGGTAGACGTGGCTCCAGGTCATCGGCCGGATCCGGATGCGGTTCTCGAGCGTGGTCTGGCCGGCCTCGTTCACCGGCGTCATCCGCAGCTCGTTGTGGGCGGCTCGCACCGGGCCGTCGTAGGCCAGGGAGGTCGTGTGCACGATGCGCCAGCGCCGCACGTCAGAACACCCCGTCCTTGGTCCAGGTCTGCAGCGGCCCGGACTGGAAGTAGCGCTTGGCGATGGCCTGCGAGCTGTCCATGACGGCGCCCTGCACGCGCTGCATCTGGGCGGGCAGGTCGGCGATGACGTCGGAGGTCGCGCGGAACTCCAGCGAGGTGCGGATGCGACCGAGCTGGCGACGGGCCTCGTCGGGGACGCCGATCCGGTCCTGCTGGGGGGCGAGGGCGTCGAGCCGGCGCTCGGCCTCGGACAGGGCGAAGAAGACCGAGCGGGGGAACTCGCGGTCGAGCACGAGGAAGGCGGCGGCCCGGTCGTCGCTGAGCAGGCCGCGCTGGCTGCGCATGAACGCCTGTTGCGCACCGCAGCTCGACAGCACGACCGACCACGGGGCCCCACCGCGGGGCAGGCCACCGGTGGCGACGAGCCGCGCGGTCATGTCGGCCCGCTCGAGGCTGCGGCCGAGCACCAGGAAGTCCCAGGCCTCGTCGTGCGACATCGTCGAGTCGGCGATGCCGCTCACCAGGGCGGCGCGCTCGCGCACCCACGACAGGTGCCGCTCGGTGGCGATCCCGCGGCCGAAGCCGTGCCACCGGTGCCACGTGGTGTTGATGCCCTCCCACAGCTCGGTCGAGAGGGTCTCGCGGGCCCGGCGGGCGTTCTCGCGGGCGGCGAACCAGGCGCCGGTGATCGAGCTGGCGTTGGAGCGGTCGAAGACGAGCGCCTCGCTGACCTCGGCGAACCCGACGTCGCCCTCGAACGGCATCCCCATGATCACCGAGAGCACCGTGCGCGCGGCGATGGTCTCGTCGGCGCCGGGGTCCTCGAGCAGCTGCAGCCGCAGCACGTCGACGATGCGGGCAGTGCCGTCGGCTCGCTCGGTGTAGCGCCCGATCCAGAACAGCGACTCGGCGATCCGGCTCAGCACGGCTCGATCCCCCGCCGCGCGCGCCCGAGGTCTGCTGCTGCTGTTGCTGCTGCTCGCGCATGCTGTCCTCGTGCGATGCCGTGGGCGCGCTCATCACGACCACCTCGCGGTTGTCGGGGAGGCGGCTCGGGGCGTTGCCGGCCGGGCGCCGGTCGGAGAGCACCCAGGTGTCCTTGGACCCGCCGCCCTGGCTGGAGTTCACCACCAGCTCGCCCTCGGGCAGGGCCACCCGGGTCAGGCCGCCCGGAAGCACCCGAACCCGCTCGCCGTCGTTGACCGCGAACGGGCGCAGGTCGACGTGGCGGGGAGCCAGCGTGCCGTCGATGAAGGTCGGCACGGTCGAGAGCTGCACCACCGGTTGGGCGATCCAGCCGCGCGGGTCGGCCTTGAGCTGCTTGCGCACCTTGTCGAGGGTGGGGCCGTCGGCCCGGTTGCAGACCACCAGGCCCTTGCCCCCGGAGCCGTCGACCGGCTTGACGACCATCTCGTCGAGGTGGTCGAGCACGTGCCGCAGGGCGTCCGGCTCGTCGCACCGGAAGGTGTCGACGTTGCCCAGGATCGGGTCCTCGTCGAGGTAGAAGCGGATCAGCTCGGGCAGGTAGGAGTAGATCAGCTTGTCGTCGGCCACGCCGTTGCCGACGGCGTTGGCGACGGTGACCCGGCCGCTGCGCATCGCCGAGACCAGCCCGGCGACGCCGAGCACCGAGTCGCCGCGGAAGTGCACCGGGTCGAGGAACTCGTCGTCGACCCGGCGGTAGATGACGTCGACCGGCTTGTCACCGGTGGTCGTGCGCATCCTCACCTGGCCGCCGACGCAGACCAGGTCGCGGCCCTCGACGAGCTCGACGCCCATCATCCGGGCCAGCAGGGCGTGCTCGAAGTAGGCCGAGTTGAACACCCCGGGGGTGAGGACGACGACGGTGGGGTCGCTCGCACCGTCGGGGGCCGCGGCCCGCAGGGCGGCCAGCAGCATCCGCGGGTAGTCGTGCACCGGGCGGATCCGCATCGTGGCGAAGGCCTCGGGGAAGACGTTGGCCATCGCCCGGCGGTTGGCGATGACATAGCTGACGCCGCTGGGCACCCGCACGTTGTCCTCGAGCACCCGGAAGGTGCCCTCCTCGTCACGGATCAGGTCGACGCCTGCGACGTGCACGCGCACCCCGTTGGTGGGCCGGACGCCCATGACCGCGCGGTGGTAGTGCTTCGAGCTGGCGATCAGCCGCCACGGGATGATGCCCTCGTGCACCGCGCGCGGGATCTCGCCCTCGCGCGAGTAGATGTCGTCGAGGAACGACTCCAGCGCCGTGACCCGCTGGACGACACCGGACTCGATGACCTGCCACTCGTGGGCCGAGATGACCCGCGGCACGGCGTCGAGCGGGAAGGGCCGCTCCTCGCCCGCGTAGTCGAAGGTGACGCCCTGGTCGAGGTAGGACCGGGCGAGGGTGTCGGCGCGCTCCTTGAGCGTGGCGGCGTTCATCGCCCGCAGGGTGTGGAAGACCGGCTTGTACGCGGTGCGCGGTGCGCCCGGCTCGGCGAGCATCTCGTCCCAGGCCACCCCGAGCGCGTAGTGGCCGAACAGGCTGCCCGGGGCGTCGGGTTCGGTCGGCTCGCTCACGTGACGAACCTATGGCCAGGCGCGTGAACCTGTCATCACGCCCGTGTCACCGGCAGGTTTCGCGGGCTCGGCTGTCCGCGTGGTGGACGCCTACCATGGCCGCGTGGACGAGCGAACGCCCGCGGTGACGCTGCGCCCCGTGGATGCCGGGAGCTGGCGTGACGTCGCGGCCCTCACCGTGGCGCCGGGCCAGGAGCGCTTCGTCGCCGCGCCGACCTACTACCTCGCCCTGTGCGCCTACGGCGACGTGTGGCAGCCGATGTCGGTGCACGGCGCCGACGACGAGGTCGTCGGGTTCCTCATGTGGGGCATCGACGACGAGGACGGCAGCTGCTGGCTCGGGGGCGTGCTCGTCGACCGGGCACACCAAGGTCGGGGCGTGGGGCGCGCGGCCGTCGTCGAGGCGCTGCGGACCCTGCGCCCGAAGGCCGACGACACGGGCTTCGCGCTCTCGTACCACCCCGAGAACGAGGTGGCGAAGGCGCTCTACGCGAGCCTGGGCTTCGTCGAGACCGGTGAGGTCGACGACGACGAGGTCGTCGCCCGGCGCCGCCCGACCTGACGGCGGGGCGCTCGACGTGGCGTGACAGGCTGGTGCCCACGCCATCCGCACCCCGAGAGGACCCGCAGTGCGCACGCTGCTCAACATCATCTGGTTCGTGTTCGGCGGCCTCTGGCTGGCGCTGGGCTACGCCTTGGCCGGAGTGCTCTTCTGCATCCTCATCATCACCATCCCGCTCGGCGTCGCGTCGTTCCGGATGGCGCGCTACGCCCTGTGGCCGTTCGGGCGGGCCGTGGTACCCAAGGAGGGCGCCGGTGCGGGAGCCGTGGTGCTCAACGTCGTCTGGATCCTGCTGGCCGGCTGGTGGCTGGCCCTGGTGCACGTGATCACCGCGGTCGCCCAGGCGATCACGATCATCGGCATCCCGCTGGCCATCGCCAACCTGAAGATGGTGCCGATCTCACTGGTGCCCTATGGCAAGCAGATCGTGCGCACCGAAGAGCTGCCCCCCGGCGAGCGCCCGCTGCACTCGCTCTGACCCGGCCCGCGCCGGCCGCTCAGTCGCGCTGGTGCTCCGGCGCCTCGCGCACCGCCTCACGCACCACGCGCATGGACATCTCCGAGGGGTAGCCCTTGCGGGCCAGCATCCCGGCGAGCCGCCGGGTCTGCACCATCGGGTCGAGCCCGCTCATCGAGCGCATCCTCTTCGCGACCAGCTCGCGGGCCCGGTCCTCCTCGGCGTGCGGGTCGACCTCGTCGAGCGCCGCCTGCGCGGTCTCGTCGTCGACGCCCTTGCGCCGCAGCTCCTGGGCCAGGGCCCGGCGGGCCAGCCCCCGGCCGGCCTGCTGCGAGCGCACGAGCATCCCGGCATAGGCGACGTCATCGACGAGGCCGACCTCCTCCATCCGGTCGAGCACCACGGCGGCGACGTCGTCGGGGCAGTCCTTGCGACGCAGCACCTGCTCGAGCTGGGAGCGGCTGCGTGGGGCCGCGGTGAGCTGGCGCAGCACGATCTGGCGGGCCCAGTCGTGCGGGTCGGGCTCGCTGCCCCGGGTGCGCGGGTCGGACTCGGGGTCCGTCGGCGGGACGCCCCGCCGCCCGCGGCGCCGCGGGGACCGCGGCGCCCGCTGCTCACGGTCCGGCCAGACCGGCCCCACCGCCGTCGACTGCAGCGCCGACGACCCCACGCCTGACGACCCCCCACTGCCGGACGACCCCATGCCTGACGACTCCACCGCCCAGGCGGGCGGTGGAGTCGTCGGGTCGGAGAACGGCATCGCGATCAGCCCGGGTGGGCTCAGAACTCGACCGAGATCTCGGGCACGGCCGCGATCTCGGGCCGCGGCACCCCGATGCCGAGCTTCTCCTTGATCTTCTTCTCGAGGTCGTCGGCGAGCTCGGGGTTGTCGATGAGGAAGGTGCGGGCGTTCTCCTTGCCCTGCCCCAGCTGGTCGCCGTCCATCGTGTACCAGGCGCCGGCCTTGCGGACGAAGCCCTGCTCGACGCCCATGTCGATCAGGCCACCCTCGCGGGAGATGCCGTGGCCGTAGAGGATGTCGAACTCGGCCTGCTTGAACGGCGGGCTCACCTTGTTCTTGACGACCTTGCAGCGGGTGCGGTTGCCGACCGCGTCGGTGCCGTCCTTGAGGGTCTCGATGCGTCGCACGTCGAGGCGGACCGAGGCGTAGAACTTCAGCGCCTTGCCACCGGTGGTCGTCTCGGGCGAGCCGAACATGACGCCGATCTTCTCGCGCAGCTGGTTGATGAAGATCGCGGTGGTGCCGGTGGTGTTGAGCGCACCGGTGATCTTGCGCAGCGCCTGCGACATCAGCCGGGCCTGCAGGCCGACGTGGCTGTCGCCCATCTCGCCCTCGATCTCGGCCCGGGGCACCAGGGCCGCCACCGAGTCGATGACGATGATGTCGAGCGCGCCGGAGCGGATCAGCATGTCGGCGATCTCGAGCGCCTGCTCCCCCGTGTCGGGCTGGGAGACCAGGAGCGCGTCGGTGTCGACGCCGAGCGCCTTGGCGTACTCGGGGTCGAGCGCGTGCTCGGCGTCGATGAACGCGGCGATGCCGCCGGCCTTCTGCGCGTTGGCGACCGCGTGCAGGGCGACGGTGGTCTTGCCCGAGCTCTCCGGGCCGTAGATCTCGACGACCCGGCCGCGGGGCAGCCCACCGATGCCGAGGGCGACGTCGAGGGCGATCGAGCCGGTCGGGATGACCTCGATGGGGGGCCGCACGTCGTCGCCGAGGCGCATGACGGCACCCTTGCCGTGCTGCTTCTCGATCTGGGCCATGACCGAGCTCAAGGCCTTCTCACGCTCACCGCCGGGGGCGGCGGCGATGGGGTTGGGGGTGAGGACGCTCCCGCGGGAGCCGTTGGGACCAGCCATGTCGCACCTGTTCTTCCTGTCGTGCAGCGAGCGCGCCCACCGGCGACCAGCTCTCGCCGTCGGTCTCGTCGCGAGGTCTGGTCAGACGCTAGGTGGCGGCACCGACAACGGTCACGGGCTGCCGAGCGCCTGTGGACGAGTGCTGCCGGGGGCGCCACCTGTGGACGACCCTAGCCGAACACCTGTTCGACGGAGTCCGACATTCCGCCCGACACGCCGAGTGGATGTGGCCGAATCGCCGTGTGCCCTCCGTTGCCGGTCACCACCGGTCCCTCAACGTCCGGCGCCGTCCGACGTCGCGACGACCTTTCCGGGTCTCGTCACGCTGCGGCACTACGAGCGCGGCTGGCTGCGGGGGGACGTCCTGGCGGGCGTGAGCGTGGCCGCCTACCTCATCCCCCAGTGATCGCAGTCGCCCTGTCGCTCGGCGACCTGCTGCGGCGCGTGGCGCGGCCGCACGACGGCATCCTCGGCTACGTGAGCGGGCTGGCGGGCATGCACGACGTCGACGACTTCCCGGAGGCCGAGCAGGTGCCGGGGCTCGTCGTCTACCGCTACGACTCACCACTGTTCTTCGCCAACGCCGAGGACTTCCACCACCGCGCGCTGGCCGCCGTCACCGAGCGAGCACCCGGTGGAGTGGCTGCTCATCAACGCCAGGCCAACGTCGAGGTCGACCTCACCAGCCTACGCGCTCGCTCGCCTCCGCCGCGAGCTGGCAGGCGCGCGGCGTGGTACGCGACCCTCCCGACCGCGGTCGCCGCCTACCTCGAGTGGCACGAGGAAGAGCACGGTCGTCAGCACCCCTTCGGCCCGGTGTCACCTCCGCCGGCGCCCCCGCCCACGACTCCGCCGGTCACGCCTGCGGGGTCGTGACGCCCCACATCGCCGCGACGTGGCGGGCGTCGGTGCCGCAGCAGCCGCCGACGACGCGCAGTGCCGGGAGCTGCTCGGCCAGCGCGGCCTGGTCGCCGCCCAGCGCCACCGGGTCGCCCTCGTCGAGCTCCTCGGCCGCGTCGAGCTCCGCGTGGCTGCGCGCCGACGCGTTGACCCGGGTGCCGCCGATCCGCTCGACCCAGGGGCCCGCGTCCGCGAGGGCGGCGGCGACGTGGGAGGGATGCGCGCAGTTGACGACGAACCAGTCGGGCGGGCTCACGTCGTCGACCGCCTCGACGGCCGCCCGCAGGGTGGTGCCGTCGGGCAGCCGCCCGTCGGTCTCGACGGTGAACCCCACCGAGACCGGGAGCCCCGACTCACGCCCGGCCAGGACGACACCGATCGCCTCGTCGGCAGTGGTCAGGGTCAGTGCGGTGAGGAGGTCGGCACCCTCGTCGGCGAAGACCCGCGCCTGCGGCAGGTGGTAGTCGCGGGCCTGCCACGGGTCCATCGCCTCCCCCGGCACGTACCCGTCACCACGTGGCCCCACCATGCCGGCCACCACGACCTCGGGGACGCTGTCGGCGTACTGCCGCGCGAGCTCGCCGACGAGGCCCACGGCGGCCGCGTTGGCCCCGGCGAGCCCGTCGGCCCCCACCCCCAGCCGGGCACCCCAGTCGTGGTTGGCCCGCCACGTCGGGGTCTCGAGCAGCAGACCCGCCCCGGCCGCCGAGGCGATCTCGGCATAGTCGTCGTAGTAGCCGGTGAGCAGGTCGCGCCCCTTGGGGTCGGCGAGCAGCAGGAAGGCAGCGAACTCGGGCAGCTCCACCCCGTGGTGGAAGATCAGGTCGGTCTCCAGGCCGCCGTCGGTGACGTAGCCCGGCAGCTCGGGGTCGGGGGTCCACCGGTCTGCCCGCCGCGCGCTCATCCGGCCAGTCTGCGCCGTGGCGGTCGACGCGTCGACCTCCTGTCGAGGGTCGAGTGCTCCGGGGCGGCCGAGGTCGTCTCAGGTGAGCAGGAGGCGCTCGATGCGCCGCGACGCGCCCACGATGCCGAGCACCCCGAGCGCGAGGAGGTACGCGGCGTTGCCCAGCAGCGACCACCCCACCTCACCGAGCATCAGCCCGCGCTCGAGCGCGACCCCCTGGTACAGCGGCGTGGCCGCCACGACCCACTGCACCGACTCGGGGTAGGTCGACAGCGGGAAGAAGGTCGCCGAGAACAGGAACATCGGCTGGATCGCCAGCGTGACGTAGTCGAAGTGCTGCCAGCTCGTCATGAACGTCGTCGCGAACATGCCGACCGCCCCGAACGCCAGGCCGATGAGCACCGCCGCCGGCACCGCGAGCAGCGCCCACCACGACTGCACCAGACCGGCGACGAACGCGACGACGAGGAACATCGCCGAGTACAGCGCCCCGCGCATGAGCGACCAGGTGATCTCACCGACGGCGACGGCGCGCGGGCCGAGCGGAGTCGCCAGCATGGCGTCGTAGAGGCGCTGGTACTTCAGCTTGAAGAACACGTTGTAGGTGCTGTCGGCGATCGCGCCGTTCATCGCCGACGACGCGAGCAGCGCCGGCGCCACGAAGGCGGCGTAGGGCACCGCCTCCCCGCCGTCGGTCGTGACGTCGCCGACGAGCGCCCCGAGGCCGACGCCGATCGAGAAGAGGTAGAACACCGGCTCGACGAAGCCGCTGAGCAGCAGCAGCCAGGCCCGCCGGAAGGCCGTCATGTTGCGCCCGACGACGTGGCGGGCCAGGCCCAGCCCCGCGGGGACGGGCAGCCACCGCGTCGCGCGGGTGGCCCCGGCGAGCGCGCTCACGAGACCAGCCTCCGGGTGAAGGAGCGCCGCGCGAGCACCCACCCGACCGCGACGTAGGCGAGCAGCACGGCCAGGTGCACCGCGCCCAGCGGCCCGGGTGCAGTGCCCAGCGACGCGTCACGGCAGAGCTCGACGCCGTGCCAGAGCGGCGTGGCCCAGGCGAGCGGCTGCATCCACCCGGGCAGCTGGTCGATGGGGAAGAAGGTGCCGGAGAACAGCATCAGCGGCGTCATGACGAACCGGAAGAGGATGCTGAAGCCGTTGTCGTTCTCGAGCCTGGCGGCCAGCGCGAAGGTCGGCACGGCGAACGCGAGCCCGGTGAGCACCGCGACCGGCACCGCGAGCACCACCCACCACGAGGCGAAGGCGCCGAACGGTGCCGCCACGAGCACGAAGATGAGCGACCCGGTGAACAGGTGGAACGCCACCACCCCCAGGTGCCCGCCGAGCACCTCGACCACGCGCAGCGGGGTGGCCAGCATCGCGGCGTACATCTGGTTCCACTTGATGTACCCCATGACGGCGTAGGTCGACTCACCGAAGGCGGTCATCATCGCCTGCATCGCCAGGATGCCGGGCACGACGAACTGCAGGTACGGCACGCCGTCGACCCCGCCCGCGCTGGAGTCGACGAGGGCCCCGAGACCCAGCCCCATCGAGAGCAGGAAGAACAGCGGCGACAGGAAGCGGCTGATGATCGAGCCCCGCCAGCTGCGGCGGTAGACGAGGAAGTGGTGGGCCATGACGGACGCGACCCGCTCGGGGGTCGATGTCGGGCGACGCGGCCCGAAGGCGAGGCGGCCGCTCGCGGTGTCGGCGGACAGCAGTTCGGGCGTCGCGGTCGTCATCAGTCGACCAGGCTGCGGCCGGTGAGGTGGAGGAAGACGTCCTCCAGCGTGGAGCGGCGCACCAGCGACGACAGCGGCTCGACACCCCGCGCGTGCACGGTGGCCAGCGCGGCGTCGCCGTCGTCGGCGTAGACGAGGAGCCGGTCGGGCAGCACCTCGAGCCGCTCCCCCACCCCGCTCACCGCGTCGACGTGGCCGTCCTGCTCGTCGGGGTCGAAGCGCAGCTCGAGCACCTCGCGGGTCGAGTGCTCGGTGATGAGGGCGCGCGGGCTGCCCTCGGCGACGATCCGCCCGTGGTCCATGACGACGAGCCGGTCGCACAGCTGCTCGGCCTCGTCCATGTAGTGCGTCGTGACGATGAGGGTGACGCCCTCGCGCTTGAGCCGGAAGAGCCTGTCCCACAACACGTGTCGCGCCTGCGGGTCGAGGCCGGTGGTGGGCTCGTCGAGCAGCAGTACCTCGGGGTTGTTCATCAGGCTGCGCGCGATGGTGAGCCGGCGCTTCATCCCGCCCGACAACGGCTCGACCCGGTCGCGCCGGCGCTCGGTGAGCTGGGCGAACTCGAGCAGCTCGTCGGCCCGCACGCGCACCTCGTGCCGGCTCAGCCCGAAGAACCGGCCGTAGACCCACAGGTTCTCCTCGACGGAGAGGTCCTCGTCGAGGATGTCGTGCTGCGGGCACACGCCCAGCCGGGCCCGGATCGCCGGCCCGTCGGATGCCGGGTCCATGCCCAGGATGCTCAGCTCGCCCGCCGTGACCGGCGAGACGCAGCCGACCATGCGCATCGTGCTCGACTTGCCGGCGCCGTTCGGGCCGAGGAACCCGAAGGCCTCGCCGCGGCGCACCTCGACGTCGATGCCGTCGACCGCGGTGAAGTCACCGAACCGCTTGGTCAGCCCCCGAGCTCGGAGCAGGATGTCGTCGCCCACCGGACGGACCCTAGTCGAGCGGCACGGACCGGCTCCACGGGATTGACCTGGGTCAGGGGCGGGCCGGCTTGTCGAGGCCGTGCCGGCGGTTCTCGGGCACGTCCATCGCGTCGCACAGGGCGAACCAGACGTCCCGGGGCGGCAGCCCGGCGTCGAGCGCCTCCTGGGCGGTGCGGCCACCGAGCGCGGCCATGTGGGTGGAGCCGGCGAGCGAGTGCGCATAGGCGGCACCGAACTCGTCCTCGGCGAGGGCCCAGAACCGTGAGACGCGCATGGGCGGATCGTATGTCGTGACACCGCGCGCACGTGCCACCGGCATACTGGCCCGATGCGCCTGATCACCGCCGCTGAGGTGCCCGCCTCGCTCGCCCGCGTCCACGAGCCCACCGCGCCGCCCGTCCGGGTCGGCCTCGTCCAGCACGCCTGGGACCGCGACGCCGACCGGCTGCGCGCGACCCTGCTCGACGGCATCCACACGGCGGCCGACACGGGTGCCCGCATCGTCTTCCTCCCCGAGCTCACCCTGTCGCGCTACCCCGCCGACGCGCTGCCCGAGGGCCGACCGGACGCGACGGCGGAGTCGCTCGAGGACGGGCCGACGGTGACCTTCGCGCGGGAGGCGGCCGCGGCATCCGGGGTGCTCGTGCACGCCTCGCTCTTCGAGCGCGCCGCCGCGCGCCGGACGGCACCGACGACGGGCTGGGCTTCAACACCGCCGTGCTCGTCGCACCGAGCGGTGAGGTCGTGGCGCGTACCCGCAAGACGCACATCCCGGTGACCGCGGGCTACTACGAGGACAGGTACTTCCGGCAGGGCCCGCCGAGCGACGCCTACCCCGTCTACGACCTCGACGACCCGGCCCTGCGCCTGGGGATGCCGACCTGCTGGGACGAGTGGTTCCCGGAGGTCGCGCGCGCCTACGGGCTCGCCGGCGCGCAGGTGCTCGTCTACCCGACCGCGATCGGGAGCGAGCCCGACCACCCCGACTTCGACACCCAGCCGCTGTGGCAGCACACGATCGTCGGGCACGCCATCGCCAACGGGCTGTTCGTCGTGGTGCCCAACCGCTACGGCACCGAGGGGCTGATCACCTTCTACGGGTCGTCCTTCATCGCCGACCCCTACGGCCGGGTGCTCGTGCAGGCACCCCGCGACGAGGCGGCGGTGCTCGTCGCCGACCTCGACCTCGCGCAGGGCCGCGACTGGATCGAGCTGTTCCCCTTCCTGTCGACCCGCCGCCCCGACTCCTACGCCTCACTGACCGCACCGGTGCGGCCCGAGCACCTGCGGGAGGGCTGAGCGTTGGTGGCCGACGGCGGCTGGCGGATGCCGGCCGAGTGGGCTCCGCACGAGCGCACCTGGATGGCCTGGCCCTCGGCCGGCTACACCCTCGGCGACACCGAGGACGATGCCGACGAGGCCCGCAGCACGTGGGCCTCGGTGGCGCGGGCGGTGGCCCGGTTCGAGCCGGTGACCGTGGTGGCCACGCCCGGTGACGAGGCGATCGCGCGTGAGTCGCTCGGTTACCGCATCGAGGTGGTCACGGCGCCTCTCGACGACGCCTGGATGCGCGACATCGGGCCGACCTTCGTGTTCGCCCCCGACGGCACCCTCGGGGCGGTCGACTGGGTCTTCAACGGCTGGGGCGCGCAGCACTGGGCGACCTGGGACAAGGACACCCGCATCGCCTCGTTCGTCGCGGCCCGGGCGGGCGCGACCCGCATCCTGTCCGACCTGGTCAACGAGGGCGGCGGCATCCACGTCGACGGGCTCGGCACGGTGCTGCTGACCGAGACCGTGCAGCTCGACCACGGCCGCAACCCCGGGCTGGACCGCGCCGACGTCGAGGCCGAGATGGCCCGCACCATCGGTGCGACGACGTGCATCTGGCTGCCGCGCGGGCTCACCCGCGACTACGACGAGTTCGGCACCCGCGGGCACGTCGACATCGTCGCGACCTTCGCGTCGCCGGGCGTGGTGCTGCTGCACTGGCAGGGCGACCCGGCGCACCCCGACCACGAGGTGTCGGTCGAGCTCGAGGGCCTGCTGGCGTCGACCCGCGACGCCCGCGGCGAGCCGCTCGAGGTGGTGCGCGTGCCCGCCCCGAAGACCCTCGAGGACGAGGAGGGGCCGGTCGACTGGTCGTACATCAACCACCTCGTCGTCAACGACGGGGTCGTCGCGTGCACCTTCGACGACCCGCAGGACGCCGACTCGCTCGCCGTGCTCGAGCGGGCGTACCCCGGCCGCCGGGTCGTCGGCGTCGACGCCCGGCCGCTGTTCGCCCGGGGCGGCGGCATCCACTGCATCACCCAGCAGCAGCCGAAGGTCTGAGCCAGGCCGCCCGGCCTGCGCGAGAACGAGCGGTCACGACATGCGCGGGATCGTCGACTCCCGCGGGCAATTCATGACCCCTCGACCAGCCACTCGCGTGACTCCGCGGGTCGAGCCGTCCCAGGCCTACGAGCAGCCGGGAAGTGGCACCGGGAAGGTCTGCGTTCGCGGCAGCACCTCGAAGCACGGGGAGCCGGTGAGGTCCCACACGACGTCGGCCGGCGGCAGCGGGAGCCGGGGGTCGGGGTCGAACCCGTTGCCGTGGGCCACGTTGCCCCTCACCTGACCTCCGTCGGGGGTGGGGTCGAGTGCGGTGTCCAGGGCCAGGACCTCGTCCGGCAGGCTGAGCACGCCGATGCCCGCGCTGCGGTTCCCGGACACGACGTTGTCGACGATGTCGACGTGGTCGCCTGCGATGTTGGCGACGCCGACACCACCCGGCAGCTGCCCGAGCAGCCCGTCGGTCACGGTGTTGGCGGCGTTGTTGCCCGAGAGCACGTTGCGCCGCACGAGCACGTCGTCGGTGACCTTCACCGGTCGCATGGGCGAGATCTGCACGAGGGCGCCGATGGCGTTGCCGGTGGAGACGTTGTCCTCGACGACCACCCGCCGCGAGAGCTCCACCTCGAGGCCGATCGTGTTGGCGTGGGCGATGTTGTGGTCGACGAGCACGTCGGTGCACTGGCCCACGTACACGCCGGAGTCGAGGGAACCGCTCACCGTGTTGTGGTCGACCCTCCCCTGCGAGCACCGCACCGGGAACAGCCCGTAGAGCGGGTTGTCGACGTAGCGGGTTCCGGTCAGCCGGAAGTGGTCGACTCCGCTGACCTGCGACCCGTAGCGCTCGTAGCCGCGGATCGTCAGGCCGTCGAGGGTGAAGCCGTCGATCCGGCTCCCGTCGAGGGAACGCACCCGGATGCCGTAGGCGAGGCCCAGGCCCGAGCCGTCGAGCACCGCCCCAAGCGGTCCGGTGATGGTGAGGCCGGGAGTGGTGACGTTGACCGTCTCGCGGTACGTGCCGGCGGGAACGACGACCGTGTCGCCCGGGCCGGCTGCGTCGACGGCCGCCTGGATCGTGGTCGTCACGACGATGGTGTCGGCAGCGTTGCTCATGGTCGGTGCGGTGGCGAGGGCAGCCAGCACGGTCGTCGCGGCGAGGGCTGCGGCCATGGGACGGTGGGTCGTCATCTCAGCCCACCGCCGAGCCGATGACCGAGGCGCAGCGCCAGATCGTGGGGACGGACTGGTCGCCGACCCAGAGCGTGCCGCCGACCTCGTCACGGGCGTCGTCGACGGCGTGCGTGATGGACGTCGCCGCGCCCCACTCGTCCTCGAGAGTGGGCAACATCAGCAGGTCACCGGAGCCGGTCCAGACGAACGCGTGGAACAGCGGGAAGTCCTCGCCCTCGTTGGGCATCTCGACGGCACCGGTGGCCCAGCCGCCGTCGGAGACGCCGAGCGCCACCGAGGACCACATCCCGGGGACGGGCTCGCCCATCCGGTGCAGCTTCCTGTCGTCGAGCGACCAGTAGGCCGCGACCGTCGTCTGGATGGCGTCGACGTCGGCGAAGCCCACGGCCCGTCGGTCGTCGTTGACGTTGAAGGCGTGCGCGCCCGGCCCGGCCTCCTCGAGGGCGAGGACGCTCGGCGTCCAGGCGACCGCGTCCAGGTCTCCCCAGTGCTCGCGGGCGTCAACCCCGCCGTAGTCACGACGGTCCGGGGTGAGGCGTCCACGGATGGTGGAGCCGACGGCATCCCCGCGGTTGTTGATCCCGGCCGCCCACGCGCTCGAGCCGTCGCGCGCGCCACCGAGGCGCGGCATCCGCTCGGCCTTGGTGTAGGGAGGCGACCACCGCAGCGGGTGCGCGAACCCGTTGGCCGCGGAACCGTCACCGACGGCCACCCCCGCCTCGTTGATCCGGCGCGCCCCGGCCCAGTCGCCCCCGATGCCGGGCAGCCAGGTGACCACCCCGGTGTCGAGGTCGGCAACGTACGACGCGGTAGCGGTCGGTTGACGGGTCGTACCCGTCGCCAACGGCGACGTGATGGTCGTTGACGTCGAGGAGGCCGCCGTCCTCGAGGTCGACGGCCAGCCCGTGGGCGACCCCGTCGACCCAGTAGGTGGGTCGAAGGATCCCCTCAGCGTCGCGCGAGGCCCCGACGGCCAGGCCATCGGACGCGAAAGGCGAGGACCTCTCCCCCGCGCGTCCGCCCCCGAGACGTCGAGAGAGGGCAGCAGGTCGATGCCGCAGCCCGTGGCCCCGGCGGAGTGCCGGGACGCGGCGAGCCGGCCGCTGCCCACGTGGCGAGCGGCCAGCGCCAGCGGCGGTTGCGGCGGTAGATGGTTCGGCGTGCGGGACGTGAATGCTCATGGCGCCCTCCTCGGGCCAGATGGATGTGTCTCTCCACCGTGACGACGGCCGAGGGTCGCGCGCCTCCCTGAAACCACTGATTCGTCCGCCAGGCCCTCGCCCCGGCACCCCGGCGCGGTGCCACCATCAGACGTGGCCCGAACGGTGCTCCTGGTCGATGACCATCCCGGTTTCCGCCGGATGGCACGCCTGCTGCTGCAGAGCGGCGGCTACGACGTGGTGGGCGAGGCTGGCACGGCTGGCTGAGGCCCTGGCCTCGGTCCGCGCGCTCGAACCCGACCTCGTGCTGCTCGACGTGCTGCTGCCCGACGGCAACGGCGCCGACGTGGCCGACCAGCTGGCGGCGCTGCCCCACCCGCCCGGCGTGGTGCTCGACCTCGAGCTATGAGAGACGGTGGACTCGGGCCGCGGTTGGCGAGCGTGCCGGTGCTGGGCTTCGTGCCCAAGGACGAGCTGACCGTCACTCGGCTGGTGGAGCTGTTCGGGTGAGTCCGGCGCGGGAGGGACGCACGCGGGTACGACCGGGTGGCGGTCGCGATGGCCCTCGCCGCACTGGCCGCTGCTCGCCATCGACCTCTGGGTGGTGCTCACCGTGGAGTACCGCGCCCCCACGACCTCGGTGGTGCGCGAGTTCTTCTTCGCCTCGACCTGGCTCGTGCGTCGGCTGCGTCGCCGTACGGGTTGGAGCGCCCCGCGCTGGCCCGGCTGATCCTGGCGCTGTCGCTCGTCCTGGCTGCCAACATGGTCGGTGCCTTCGGGCTGACAGCGACGACGTGCTGCCCCGAGTGATGGGTGACCCTCACCGCGTTCCTCGTGCCGCTGCAGACCCCGGTGGCCGGGCACGTCCTGCTCGCCTACCCCACGGGGGCCTCGCGGGTCGCGGGAGCCCGTCGGCTCGTGGCCGCCGGCTACGACGCTGGGAGTGGTGGAGAGCCTGTGGTGGGGTTCTACCCACGCCTCGATCTCGGCGTGCGACGACCTGCGCCGAGTCCTACAGCCTCGTCGCGGTGCCGCGCCGCCACGAACCACGTTGTCACGTCGACGATCTCGCTGATCTGGGCGGGGTTCGCGGTCGGGCTGATCGTCCTGCTCGTCCAGCGGTTCCGGCGGGCCGGGCACCGGCAACGCCGCCTCCTGCTGCCTGCCGTATGGCTCCATCGTCCTGGTCGTGGCAGCCCTCTTCGGTCTCCTCAGCCTCGTCGGTGCGGGCGCCGGCACGTCCGCCTGGGCGGTCTCGATGGAGACCCTCGATCCTGCTTCAGGTCGTGGGGACCGTCGCGGTACCACTGTGCTTTCTCATCGGCGCTGCTGCACGAGCGACTCTCCTACCGGCGGATCGGCGACCTCGTCGTGTCGCTGGCCGGTGACGACGAGGCCGACCTCGAGCACGCCCTCGCCGTGGCCCTGGGCGACCCGGACCTGCGGGTCGTGTTCCCGGTCGGCGACACCTTCGTCGACGGCTCAGGGCCACCCCACGCCCGGCTCCGGAACCCGACGACCGCGACGGCCGTCACCGCGGTCGGGGAGCCCGGTGCCCCGCTGGCCCTGATCCGTCACGACCGCTCTCTGAGCGATGAGCCGGCCCTGCTGACCGCGGCGGGGTCGGCGACCCGGCTCATCCTGGAGAACGCCCGGCTCCAGGCCGAGGTGCGGGCGCAGCTGCTCGAGGTGCGCGCCTCCCGCGCCCGCATCGTCGCCGCCACCAACGAGGCCCGTGCCCGGCTCGAGCGGGACCTCCATGACGGCGCCCAGCAGCGGCTGCTGGCCATCGGCATCGCGCTCCAGCTGCTCCGCCAGCAGCCCGGCGATCCCGCGCTCCTCGACGCCGCCGAGGAGGAGCTCACGAGCGCGCTCACCGAGATGCGCGACCTCGCCTCCGGCATCCACCCCGCGGTGCTCACCGACCGCGGGCTGGGTCCGGCGCTCGACGCCCTGGCGCGGCGGCTGGGCCGGGGCGTCGTGCTGCGGATGCCCGGGGGGTGCCGTGCGCCGTTTCGACGCACCGGTGGAGGCCGCGGCGTACTTCGCCGCCGCCGAGGCCGTCACGAACGCCCTGAAGCACGCGTCGCCGAGGCGGGTCATCGTGACCCTGGAGGACCGCGGTGACGTGCTCTGCGTCCAGGTGGAGAGACGACGGGGACGGAGGCGCCGACTCCGAACGGCACCGGCCTGCTCGGGGTCCGCGACAGACTCGCGTCGGTGGACGGCTCGCTGCGGATCACGTCGGCCGCCGGGCGGGGAACCGCGCCTGATGATGGAGATCCCGTGCGACTGATCGCCGTCGACGACAACCTCCTCGTGAGAGCCGGGCTGGTGACACTGCTCGGGGGGCGGGGTCACGACGTCGTGGCCGTCGCCTCGGGCCCGGACACCGTTCCGGCACTGGTGCGCACCCACGCACCGGACGTCGTGCTCCTCGACATCCGGATGCCCCCGACGCACACCGACGAAGGGCTGCGACTGGCGGTCTCGATCCGCCACCACCACCCGGCGGTCGGCGTCCTCGTGCTCTCCCAGTACCTCGTCGCTTCCTACGCGACCGAGCTCCTGTCTCGCTCGCCCGAGCGGATCGGCTACCTGCTCAAGGACAACGTGCTGCGGGCCGAGGTGCTCGAAGGGGCGATCGAACGGGTCGCCGCCGGAGGCACCTTCGTCGATCCCGAGCTCGTCGACCTTCTCGTCCGGTCGGACACCACGCTCGACGTGCTCAGCGACCGGGAGCGCGAGGTGCTCCGCCTCATGGCCGAAGGGCTGTCCGACAAAGGCATCGCCGACGCCCTCACGGTGGGGCTCAGCACGGTTTACACCCACGTCCAGCACATCTTCGCCAAGCTCGACCTGCCGGCATCCTCGTCGGACAACCGGCGGGTCCGCGCGGTCGTCGCCTACCTGGCAAGCCGACCGTCCTGACCAGCAGGAACGCGAAACGGCGTCGCAGCGGGTCCGTCAGGTCCGTGGCACCCGCTCGGCCGTGGCACCGGTGTCGGTCCTGGGTGAGAGGCTGGCACCCACATGTCCGCCGACGTCCTCGACCGCTTCTCCCCCGCCACCGCCGCGTGGTTCCGGGGCAGCTTCAGCGCGCCCACCACCGCTCAGGTGGGCGCCTGGGAGGCGATCAGCAGCGGGCACCACGCGCTGGTCGTCGCGCCCACCGGCTCCGGCAAGACGCTGTCGGCCTTCCTGTGGGCGCTCGACCGGCTCGCCTCCCAGGCCGGTACCCGAGGCGCGCAAGGAGCGCTGCCGGGTGCTCTACGTCTCGCCGATGAAGGCGCTCGCCGTCGACGTCGAGCGCAACCTGCGCAGCCCGCTCGTCGGCATCCGGCACGCGGCCACCCGCCTCGGGGTGCCCGAGCCCGACATCACCGTGTCGGTGCGCTCGGGCGACACCCCGGCCGACGAGCGGCGGGCGTTCGCCCGCACCCCCACCGACGTGCTCATCACCACGCCCGAGTCGCTGTTCCTCATCCTCACCTCGGCCGCGCGCGAGGCGCTCGCCGGGGTCGAGACGGTCATCGTCGACGAGGTGCACGCCCTCGCCGGCACCAAGCGCGGAGCACACCTGGCGTTGTCCCTCGAGCGCCTCGACGCCCACCTCGAGCGCCCGGCGCAGCGGATCGGGTTGTCCGCCACCGTCCGACCGGTCGAAGAGGTCGCGCGCTACCTCGCCGGCGGCCGCCCCGTCGAGGTCGTGCAGCCGCCGTCGACCAAGGAGTGGGACCTCAAGGTCGTCGTCCCGGTGCCCGACATGGCCGAGCTCGGCCAGCCCACCGGTGACCTGTCCGGCGCGGCGGCCGGGCCGGAGCAGCGCGCCTCGATCTGGCCGCACGTCGAGGAGCGCATCGTCGACCTCGTCGCCGAGCACACCTCGACCCTCGTCTTCTCCAACAGCCGTCGCCTCGCGGAGCGGCTCACCACCCGGCTCAACGAGATCTGGGAGGAACGCGTCGAAGCGGCGGAGGGTGCCGACACCGTCACCGCGCCGGATGCCGTGCCGCGCGCCGGCCGTGCTCTCGCGCAGCCCCGCACAGGTCATGGCGCAGTCCGGTGCCGCGCGCGGAGCCCCCGCCGTGCTCGCCCGCGCCCACCACGGGTCGGTGAGCAAGGAGCAGCGGGCCACCATCGAGGAGGACCTCAAGTCGGGACGCCTCCCGGCCGTCGTCGCCACGAGCAGCCTCGAGCTCGGCATCGACATGGGCGCGGTCGACCTCGTCGTGCAGGTCGAGTCGCCGCCGTCGGTCGCGTCCGGGCTGCAGCGGGTGGGGCGCGCCGGCCACCAGGTCGGTGCGGTGAGCCGCGGCGTGCTCTTCCCGAAGTTCCGCGGCGACCTGGTGCAGACGGCGGTGGTCGTCGAGCGCATGCTCGCCGGCCAGATCGAGGCGCTGCACCTGCCCAACACCCCGCTCGACGTGCTCGCCCAGCAGGTCGTGGCGATGTGCGCGCTCGACGAGTGGACCGTCGACGACGTGCTCGCCCTGGCCCGCCGCTCGGCCTCCTACTCCACCCTCACCCGGCCGGTGCTCGAGTCGGTGCTCGACATGCTGGCCGGCCGCTACCCCAGCGACGAGTTCGCCGAGCTGCGCGCCCGCATCACCTGGGACCGGTTGTCCGACACCCTCACCGGACGCCGCGGCGCGCAACGGCTCGCCGTCACCTCGGGCGGGACCATCCCCGACCGCGGGCTGTACGCCGTGTTCCTCGCCACCGGCGAGGGCCCCGGCCGGCGGGTCGGCGAGCTCGACGAGGAGATGGTCTACGAGTCGCGGGTCGGCGACCTGTTCACCCTGGGCACCAGCACCTGGCGCATCGAGGACATCACCCACGACCGGGTGCTCGTCACGCCGGCGCCGGGGCTCCCGGGCCGGCTGCCGTTCTGGAAGGGCGACTCGCTGGGCCGCCCGGCCGAGCTGGGCCGGGCCGTCGGCGCGTTCGTCCGCGAGGTCGAGGCGCTGCACCCCCGGTGCCGCCCGCGAGCGGGTCATGGCGGCCGGGCTCGACGACTGGGCCGCCGACAACCTGCTGGGCTACCTGCGCGAGCAGCGCGAGGCGACCGGCCACGTGCCCGACGACCGGGCCATCGTCGTCGAGCGGTTCCGCGACGAGCTCGGCGACTGGCGGGTCGCCATCCTGTCGCCGTTCGGCGCCCAGGTGCACGCCCCGTGGGCGCTGGCCGTGAGTGCCCGGATGCGCGACCGGTTCGGGGTCGACGTGCAGGCGATGCACGGCGACGACGGCATCGTGCTGCGCCTGCCCGACATCGAGCTCGACGACCTCGAGGGCGTGCGCGAGCGCGGAGTGGGGCGCGAGCTGCTCGACCTGGTCACCCTCGACCCCGACGACGTGCGCGGCCTGGTCACCGAGGAGATCGGCGGCTCGGCGCTGTTCGCCGCGCGCTTCCGCGAGTGCGCGGCCCGCGCGCTGCTGCTTCCCCGCCGCCGCCCCGACCGGCGCCAGCCGCTGTGGCAGCAGCGCCAGCGGGCCTCGCAGCTGCTCGAGGTCGCCAGCCAGTACCCGACCTTCCCGATCGTGCTCGAGGCCGTGCGCGAGTGCGTCCAGGACGTCTTCGACGTGCCGGGCCTGGTCGACCTGATGCGCGACATCGGCTCGCGCAGGGTCACCGTCGTCGACGTCGAGAGCAGCACTCCCTCGCCGTTCGCCAAGTCGCTGCTGTTCGGCTACGTCGCGCAGTTCCTCTACGAGGGCGACTCCCCGCTGGCCGAGCGCCGGGCGGCCGCCCTGGCCCTCGACCCCAGCCTGCTGGCCGAGCTGCTCGGCACCAGCGAGGGGCTGGCGCTGCGCGACCTGCTCGACGCCGAGCAGATCGCGCGCACCGAGGCCGAGCTGCAGCGGCTCACCCCCGGGCGGGCGGCCCGCGACGCCGACGACGTGCTCGACCTGCTGCGCTCGCTCGGCCCGCTGCCGGTCGACGGCATCCTCGCGCGATGCCGTGAGGGCACCACTGGCGATGACGTCGAGGCGTGGCTGGCGGGGCTCGACGGCGCCCGCCAGGTGATCCCGGTGCGGGTGGCGGGAGAGGACCGCTGGGCGGCGATCGACGACGCCTCCCGGCTGCGCGACGCGCTCGGGGCCTCCCTGCCCCCGGGCGTGCCCCAGACCTTCCTCGAGCCGGTGGCCGACCCGCTCGGCGACCTCGTGGCCCGCTACGCCCGCACCCACGTGCCGTTCCACGCCATCGAGGTCGCGCGCGCCTACGGGCTGGGCCCCGCGGTGGCGACCGCCGCCCTGGCCCGGCTGGTCTCGTCCGGGCGGGTCGTCGAGGGCGAGCTGCTGCCCACCGGTGGTGGCGGCACCGAGTTCTGCGACGCCGAGGTGCTGCGCCTGCTGCGCCGCCGCTCGCTGGCGGCGCTGCGGGCCGAGGTCGAGCCGGTCACCCCGGTCGAGCTGGCCCGCTTCCTCCAGGGCTGGCAGGGCGTCGGGGGTCGGCTGCGCGGGCGCGACGGGCTGGTCCGGGTGGTCGAGCAGCTCAGCGGTGCCGTGCTCCCGGCCAGCGCCCTGGAGTCACTCGTGCTGCCGGCACGGGTCGCCGACTACACCCCGGCCCTGCTCGACGAGCTGATGGCCACCGGCGAGGTGCTCTGGTGCGGTCACGGGTCGCTGCCGGGCGACGACGGCTGGCTCTCGCTGCACCTCGCCGACTCGGCCCACGTCACCCTCCCCGGCCCCGACCCCGACCGTGTGCCGTCGCCCGACGGCCTGGCGGTGCTCGACGCCCTGGCCGGGGGTGGCGCGCACTTCTTCCGCACCCTGTCCGACCAGGTGGGCTCCACCGACGACCAGGCCCTGGCCACCACGCTGTGGGACCTCGTGTGGTCGGGCCGGGTCACCGGCGACACGTTCGCCCCGGTGCGCGCCCTGCTGTCCGGCGGCCGCACCGCCCACCGGCGTACCCCAGCCGGACCACGCCGCACCCGCTACGCCGGTCGCCGCGGTCCGCTCGGGGGGCTCGGCTCCGCCCCGGCCCGGCCGGCGCTGCCGGCCCGCACCGGACCGCCCCAGGTCACCGGTCGCTGGTCGCTGCTTCCCCCGGTCGACCTCGACCCGACGCTGCGGGCCTACGCCACCGCCGAGCTCCTGCTCGACCGGCACGGCATCCTCACCCGCGGGGCGACGGCTGCCGAGGGCGTGCCCGGCGGCTTCGCCGCCATCTACCGGGTGCTCGGCAAGGCCGAGGAGGCCGGGCGGGTGCGCCGCGGCTACTTCGTCGAAGGGCTCGGGGCCTCGCAGTTCGGCACGACCGGTGCCGTCGACCGGCTCCGCAGCGGCACCGGTGGTGTGGGGGCCGCGAGCGGCGGCCGCGGTCGCGAGGCACCCGTGGCCCTGGTGCTCGCCACGAGCGACCCGGCGAACCCGTACGGCGCGGCGCTGCCCTGGCCCGACCGCGCGGTCGACCCCGCTGCCGTCGAGGTGGGCGCGAGCGGCGACGACGCGCCCACCGACACGCGCCGCCGGCACCAGCCGGGCCGCAAGGCCGGTGCCGTCGTCGTGCTCGTCGACGGCGACCTGGTGCTCTACGTCGAGCGGGGCGGCAAGACGCTGCTGACCTACGCCGACGACCCCGGCCTCCTGCGGGCCGCCGCCACCGCCCTGGCGGATGCCGTGCGCCGCGGCAGCCTGGGCCGGATCACCGTCGAGAAGGCCGACGGCGGGCAGCTGCTCGGCTCAGGTCACCCGGTCGTGGCCGCCCTCGAGGAGGCCGGCTTCCACCTCACGCCGCGCGGTCTGCGGATGCGTCGGTGACGACGAGCGCCCGCTCCCACGGCGAGCACCTGGCGCAGGCCCGGCTCGACTGGGCCCGCGAGTCCCTCGCGGTCCTGGCGGCCGTCGACGACACCGGGGCGCCCCGTGCCCGAGGGTGACACCGTCCACCGCACGGCCGAGCGCCTCGACGCGGCGTTGCGCGGCGTACTCGTCGAGCGCGCCGAGCTGCGCTGGCCCTCGGTGCCCGACGTCGACCTCGCGGGGTCACGCACCCTCGAGGTCGTCGCCCGCGGCAAGCACCTGCTGCACCGCTTCGACACCGGGGCCACCCTGCACACCCACCTGCGGATGGAGGGCCAGTGGCGCGTCGAGCACCCCGGGGCCCCGACCGAGCGAGCCCTCCGGCGCCAGGACGTCAGGGCCGCGATCCTCACCGCACGCTGGTCGGCGCTCGGCCTGCGCCTCGGGATGCTCGACCTGGTGCCCACGACGCGCGAGTCCGACCTCGTCGGCCACCTCGGTCCCGACGTGCTCGGCCCCGACTGGGACCCGGCGGTCGCAGCGGCGCGGCTCACGGCATCGCAGGGGTTCGTCGGTGACGCCCTGCTCGACCAGCGGGTGCTCGCGGGGGTCGGCACCTTCTGGGGCAGCGAGATCCTGTTCATCGAGCGGCTGCTCCCCTGGACCCCGGCGCGCGACCTCGACCCGGCGCGGGCGCAGCGGATGCTGGAGCGCCTGCACCGGCTGATGGACGCCGCCCGCCGCACGGGCTGGCAGGCGAGCACCGGCATCCAGCGCTCCGGGGAGGAGGCCTACGTGCACGCGCGGTCCGGGCGGCCGTGCCGGCGGTGCGGCGACACGGTGCGGGTCGCCATGACCGGGGTGGCGCCCCGCCAGCGCACCCTGTTCTCGTGCCCGACCTGCCAGGGCGGGCTGGCACCCACCGACGACGGCAGGCCGCAGCGGCCGCTGGGCAGCGGCAGGCGACGCTAGGCCGCGGAGGCCGAGACCGTGTCGGACATCGCGTGCCCGACGGGCAGCGAGACCGGCGCGGAGAGGGTCTCGACGCGCTCGACGCGCTCGCGGACCAGCTCGAGCACCTCGGACAGGCTCAGGCCGAGGCCACCGCACACGGAGGCGAGCAGCTCGGAGGAGGCCTCCTTGGTGCCGCGCTCGAGCTCGCTGAGGTAGCCCAGGGAGACGGCGGAGGTCGACGCGACGTCGCGCAGCGTGCGGCCCTGGTCCTGGCGGATCTCGCGCAGGACCTCGCCGAGCTCGCGTCGAAGCAGGATCACGGTGCCTCCTCTCGCTCGTCAGTGCGGACCGTTCGACCGGCCCGCAGGGTCAACGGTACCCCGATGGGCCCACGCCGTCTCGGAGGTTCTCCAGAGCCCGCGTGAGGAGCTCGAGCACGGCCAGCACGCTGGCCGCCCTGATCTGCTCCCGGTCGCCGGTCAACGCCAGCTCGTCGACGAGGATTCCCCACGGGCCGCTGGCGCCCACGAACACGGTGCCGACCGGCGTGCCGTCGGCGGGGTCGGGGCCGGCGACCCCGGTGGTCGACAGGCCCACCGCGCAGCCCAGCACCCGCCGGATGCCGTCCGCCAGCGCGGCGGCGACCGGCTCGCACACCGCCCCCTCACGGGCCAGCAGGCCGCGGTCGACCCCGAGCACGTCGGCCTTGACCTCGCTCGCGTAGGCGACCACACCGCCGCGCACGACGGTCGAGGCACCCGGCACGCTCGTCAGGGCGGCGCAGACCAGCCCGCCGGTCAGCGACTCGGCCGTGCCGACCGACAGGTCGAGCTCGCGCAGCCGGGCCACGACCGAAGCCGCCGCGGTGCGGGCGTCGCTCACGGCCCGGGAGGTCGCTGGCGCGCTGCGGCGCGCTCGGCCCGCTCCGCGCGCTTGCGGATCGCCCGCTCGCTGGTCTGGCGCAGCCGCAGCGCCTGGTGGAGGTAGTCGAAGCCGGTGACCACCGTGACGACCACCGCGGCGCCGAGCGTGATCGACGCGACCCACTCCCACAGGTCGGGGAACGGCAGCGTCCAGCGCGGGATGAGGAAGAAGCCGATGCCGAAGGTCTGCAGCAGGGTCTTGACCTTGCCGCCGCGCCCCGCCGCCATGACGCCGTGCCGGATCACCCAGAAGCGCACCGCCGTGATGCCCCACTCGCGCACCAGCACGACGACGGTGACCCACCACCAGACCTCGCCGATGATCGACAGGCCGACCAGGGCCATCGTCACGAGCGCCTTGTCGGCGATCGGGTCGACGACCTTGCCGAAGTTCGTCACGAGTCCGCGGCTGCGGGCCAGGTCGCCGTCGATCCGGTCGGTGATCATCGCGACGCTGAACACGCCGAACGACGCCCAGCGGTAGGCGGCGTTCTGGCCGTCGTCGACGAGCAGCAGCCAGCCGAACACCGGCACGAGGAACAGCCGGAAGATGGTGAGGTAGTTGGCGATGTTCCAGGCGCTCGGGCCGGTGGTGGGCACGACCGGGCTCGCCGGGTCGACGCCCACGCGGTAGGGGTCGGTGGCGCGGCCCTCGGCGAGCGGGCCGGGGCGCACCGGGCGGAGCGGCTTCTCGCTCATCGGGTCTCCACGACCAGGTCGACCCCCACGGCGTCGACGACGACCCCGGCGACGAACGAGCCCACCACCGGCAGCACGCCGCCGGCACCGGCCCGCACGAGGCACACGCCGTCGACGTCGGGGCCCTGGTGCTCGGCGCGGCCGACGGCGACGGTCGGGTCCTCGTCGTCGTGCTCCTCGACGAGCACGACGACGCTGCTCCCCGACCCGCTCCATGGCCCGCTGCGCGGTGAGCTCCTCGACCAGCGCGGTCATCCGCTCGACCCGCTCGGCGACGACGTCGTCGGGCAGCTTGCCGTCGAGCTCCTCGGCCTCGGTGCCGTCCTCGTCGGAGTAGCCGAAGACGCCGACGACGTCGAGCCGGGCGCGCACGAGGAACCGCTCGAGCTCGTCGACGTCGGCCTCGGTCTCGCCCGGGAAGCCGACGATGACGTTGCTGCGCACCCCGGCGAGCGGCTCGCGCGCCCGCACCCGCTCGATCAGCTCGAGGAACGGCTCGGTGCCCCCGAACCGGCGCATCCGGCGCAGCACGGTCGGTGACGCGTGCTGGAAGGACAGGTCGTACCACGGCATGACCCCGGGCACGGTCGGCCATCGCCTCGAGCAGGCCCGGGCGCACCTCGGCGGGCTGCAGGTAGGACACCCGAACCCGGTCGACGCCCTCGACCGCGGTCAGCTCGGGAAGCAGCTTCTCGAGCAGCGCGAGGTCGCCGAGGTCCTTGCCGTAGGAGGTCGAGTTCTCGCTGACGAGGAACAGCTCCCGCACGCCCTGCTCCCCCAGCCAGCGCGCCTCGGCGATGACGTCGGTGGGCCGCCGCGAGACGAACGAGCCGCGGAACATCGGGATGGCGCAGAACGAGCAACGCCGGTCGCAGCCGCTGGCGATCTTCAGCGGCGCCCACGGGCGGGCGTCGAGCCGGGAGCGCACGAAGTCCTCGCCGTCGCCGTGCCCGGGCAGCGCCACGCCGGCAGCCGCACCCGAGCGGTCGACCGGCGACAGCGGCAGCAGCATGCGACGGTCCGAGGGAACGTGGGATGCCGGCCGCGCACCACCGAGGATGGCGGTCAGGTGGCTCGACATGTCGCGGTAGGAGTCGAAACCGAGCACGGCGTCGGCATCGGGCAGCTCGTCGGCGAGGGTCTGGCCGTAGCGCTCGGCGAGGCAGCCCACGGCCACGACGGCCTTGGTGCGCCCGGTCTGCTTGAGGTCGGCCGCCTCGAGCAGGGTGTCGATGGAGTCCTTCTTGGCCTGCTCGACGAAGCCGCAGGTGTTGACCAGTGCGACGTCGGCGTCGGCGGCGTCGTCGACGAGGGTCCAGCCCTCGGCGGCGAGCCGGCCGGCGAGCTCCTCGGAGTCGACCTCGTTGCGGGTGCACCCGAGGGTGACCAGCGCGACGCTGCCGCGGCTCGAGGTGGGGGCCATGCCGCCACTCTAGTTGCGCGACGGGCCGGTCCGTGCACCCCGAGTAGGGTCCTGCGCATGCCTTCGGACACCTCGGCCCGGATCCGCGACCTGCTCGCCGAGCACCCCGTCGTCGACGGGCACAACGACCTGCCGTGGGAGGCCCGGGAGCGGGTCGGCTACGACTGGGACCGGCTCGACATCTCGCACCCCGGGCAGCCCCACCCACACCGACCTCCCCCGCCTGCGGGCCGGCGGGGTCGGGGCGCAGTTCTGGTCGGTCTTCGTCCCCGCGTCGCTGCAGGGCGACGCCGCCGTGACCGCCACCCTCGAGCAGGTCGACGCCGTGCACGCGATGACCGCCCGGTATGCCGGCGACCTCGCCCTCGCGACCACCCGCGCCGACGTGGAGCGCGCCTGGTCGCACGGCCAGATCGCCTCGCTGATCGGCGCCGAGGGCGGCCACAGCATCGACTCGTCGCTCGGCACGCTGCGGATGCTGCACGCCCTCGGCGTGCGCTACCTGACCCTCACCCACAACGACAACGTGCCGTGGGCCGACTCGGCGACCGACGTGCCGGTGCTGGGCGGGCTCTCGCCGTTCGGCCGCGAGGTGGTCCGCGAGATGAACCGGCTCGGGATGCTCGTCGACCTCTCGCACGTGTCGGCCGACACCATGCGCGACGCCCTCGAGGTCGACCGAGGCCCCGGTGATCTTCTCGCACTCCTCGGCGCGGGCGGTGTGCGACCACCCGCGCAACGTGCCCGACGACGTGCTGGCGCGGCTGGCCGGCAACGGCGGGGTCTGCATGGTCACGTTCGTGCCCCAGTTCGTCTCACCCGCCGTGCGCGAGTGGGACCTCGAGACCCGCGACGCCGCGGAGGTGGCCGGGGTCGACGTCGACGACGACACCGGCGTACGACGCCTTCGTCGACGAGCGACGACTCGAGCCACCCGCCGCCGACGGCGAGCCTCGACGACGTCGTGGCGCACTGCGAGCACGTGCGCGAGGTCGCCGGGCCGCGAGCACATCGGCCTCGGCGGCGACTACGACGGCGTCGACGTGCTGCCGGTGGGGCTCGAGGACGTCAGCGGCTACCCCCGCCTGCTCGCCGCGCTGGCCGACCGAGGCTGGAGCGACGCCGACCTCGCGGCGCTGACCGGTGGAAACGTGCTGCGCGTGCTCGGTGAGGCCGAGCGGTGCGCGCGCGAGATCGCGCTGACCCGGGGGCCGAGCCTGGCCCGCATCGAGGACCTCGACGGGGCGCCGGCCGCCGTGACGCCGGCGTCACTGCCGCGAGCGCATCACCGTGAGCGCGACGAGGCGGGAGATGACCATGGCGACGTACATGACGCCGGCCAGCTGCTCGACGGTGCTCACCGCGCGCGCCTCGGGCAGGATCGGCACGACGTCGGACAGCCCGACACTGGTGAGCTGGGCGGCCGAGAGGTAGATCAGCTCGAGGAAGCGTGCGCTGCCCCGGGCCCTGGATAGGCGATGAACGAGCCGGGCCAGATCTCCTGCATCGCGAGGAACACATAGGCGAAGGCGAAGACGAGCACGGTGAAGCAGGCGCCGACGGCGAACAGCTCGTCCTTGGTGACCCAGTAGTCCTCGAACATGTACGAGATGAGGGCGTAGGCCGTGTAGAAGTAGAAGACCGCGAGCGCGCAGTGGGCGGCCACGAGGATGGTCGACCGGTCGTCGAACAGGCTCCAGATCTCGAACACCGCGGCCGGCAGCGCAGGGTCGCCGACAGCCAGGTCAGGGCCGGCGTGCTGCGCACCGTGAAGACCGCGGTGACCACGGCCGAGAGGCTGAGCAGCGAGATGACCGCCCGGCCCCAGTCGGACTCCTCGAGCGCCGGCAGCAGCAGGATCACGAGGATCTGCACGGCGAGCAGGAACGCCGACGGCTGCTTGCGCAGGGTGGCGCGCCAGCGGGCCGCCCGCGACGGGGGGTCGCGCAGGTCCTCCCAGATCGTCGTCATGGCCACACTTTAGGCGCGGGTGGGTGACAATGCCGGTATGCCGAGTGCCCTGCTGCTGCCCGTCCTCACCTGTGCCGCCGTCCTGCTCGTCAGCGGCGTCGCGAAGCTGCGGGCACCCGCCACGGTCGACGCCGCCTTCACCTCGCTCGAGGTGCCCCGGCGCCTCGACACCGCCGCTGGTGCGCCGGCTCGTGCCGTGGGTCGAGGTGGCCCTGGGCGCGTGGCTGCTCCTCGCCACCGGCCCGGCGCTGGTCGTCGTCGCCGTGCTGACCCTGCTGCTCTTCGTCGCCTACCTCGTGCTCGTCGTGCGGGCCGTGCGCCGCCCCGAGCCGGTCGACTGCGGGTGCTTCGGCGCGCTCGGCGACTCCGAGGTCACGACGGTGACGGTGTGGCGCAACGCCATGCTCGTGCTCTCGGCCGCTGCTCGCGGTCGTGGCGGGCGTTCAGGGCGAGGGCCTCATCGGCGCCCTCGTCGACGGAGGGCACCCTGGCGTGGCTCGCGGCCGCCTCGCTGACGGCCGCGGTCGCGGTCCTCGTGGCCTACCGCGGCGCCGGGCTCCGCTGCCCACGCCGGACATGGCGAGCCGGCGGTGGGTGCCGTGGCCACGCCGACGACGGCGAGTACGTGCGCCAGAGACATCCCGCCCGCTGACCGTCCTCGACGAGGACGGGCGAGCCTGCTCTCGCTCGAGCGCTCGGTGCACGCGGGCGGCGCACCTCCTCGTCTTCCTCTCACCCGGGTGCGGCGCGTGCCAGCGACATCGGCCCCGCGAATCGCCGAGTGGGCGGCCCGGCTCGCCCCGGTCACAGGTCAGGGCAGTGCTCGTCGCGGACCCCGCCGTGCTCGAGGAGGACCACCTCGCCACGCTGCGAGGGCCACGCGTGGTTCGACCCCTACTCGACCGCGCGCCGCCAGCTGGGTCCCGGGACCCCCGGGGCCGTGCTCGCTCGGCACCGACGGGCTGCTCGCCGGCGGCCCCGTGCACCGGGGCACGCGACGTGGTGGACTTCGTCGAAGAGGTCGCGGAGCAGCTCGCGAGGCAGGGGTCACGGGGAGGACGGGGACATCGCAGCCGACGTGGCCGACGCAGGCGAGCCGACCGCGGCCGACGAGATGGCCGAGGTCACCGACGCCCGGTGAGCTCCCAGGCGTCCTCGCCGCCGTCCTCGTCGCCGTGCTCGACGGCGACCGGGTAGGCGTCGAGGTCGTCGGCGACCGCGTCGCCGCCGTACACGATCACCGGCACCTCGGACGTGTCGTCGGTGGAGTCGTCGGTGACCGGCGCCCCTTGGCGCACACCGGCGTACGCCTGGTCGTCGAACGGCTGGGCAGTGGCGTCGGGCACGTCGTCGCCCCGCAGCAGCGCGAGCGTCGTCGCCAGGTCGTCGGGCTTGACGAGCACGTCGCGCGCCTTGGACCCCTCGGACGGGCCGACGACACCGCGCGACTCGAGCAGGTCCATCAGGCGCCCGGCCTTGGCGAACCCGACGCGCAGCTTGCGCTGGAGCATGGAGGTCGAGCCGAACTGGGTGGTCACGACGAGCTCGGTGGCCTGCAGCAGCAGGTCGAGGTCGTCGCCGATGTCGTCCTCGACCGTCTTCTTCGGCGCGGTGACCGTCACGTCGTCGCGGTAGCGCGGCTTGAGCTGGTCGGTGACGTGCTTGACGACGGCGTGGATCTCGGACTCGGTGACCCAGGCGCCCTGCACGCGCATCGGCTTGCTGGCACCCATCGGCAGGAAGAGCGCGTCGCCCTGGCCGATCAGCTTCTCGGCACCCGGCTGGTCGAGCACCACGCGGGAGTCGGTGACGCTCGAGGTCGCGAACGCCATCCGGGAGGGCACGTTGGCCTTGATCAGGCCGGTGACGACGTCGACGCTGGGCCGCTGGGTCGCGAGCACGAGGTGGATGCCGGCCGCGCGCGCGAGCTGGGTGATCCGGACGATCGACTCCTCGACGTCGCGCGGGGCGACCATCATCAGGTCGGCGAGCTCGTCGACGACGACGAGCAGGTACGGGTAGGGCGTGATGACCCGCTCGGAGCCGGGCGGCGGCTTGACCTTGCCGGCCCGGACCGCCTTGTTGAACTCGTCGACGTGCTTGAAGCCGAAGGCGGCGAGGTCGTCGTAGCGGGTGTCCATCTCGCGCACGACCCACTGCAGCGCCTCGGCGGCCTTCTTGGGGTTGGTGATGATCGGGGTGATGAGGTGCGGGATGCCCTCGTAGGCGGTCAGCTCGACCCGCTTGGGGTCCACGAGCACCAGGCGCACCTCGTCGGGGGTGGAGCGCATCAGGATCGAGGTGATCATCGAGTTGACGAAGCTCGACTTGCCGGCGCCGGTGGCGCCGGCGACGAGCAGGTGCGGCATCTTGGCGAGGTTGGCGATGACGTAGCCGCCCTCGACGTCCTTGCCGACGCCCATGACCATGGGGTGGTCGTTGCCGCGGGCGACCTGGCTGCGCAGCACGTCGCCGAGGCTGACCTTCTCGCGGTCGGTGTTGGGGATCTCGATGCCGATCGCCGACTTGCCGGGGATGGGGCTGAGGATGCGCACGTCGGCCGACGCGACGGCGTACGCGATGTTCTTGGACAGCGCGGTGACCCGCTCGACCTTGATGCCGGGGCCGAGCTCGACCTCGTAGCGGGTGACGGTGGGGCCGCGGCTGAAGCCGGTGACCTGGGCGTCGATCTCGAACTGGTCGAGCACGGTGGTGAGCGACTCGACGACCCGGTCGTTGGCGGCGCTGCGGGCGCGGTGCGGGCTGCCGGGCTCGAGGATCGCGGCATCCGGGAGGGTGTAGGTGATGTCGCCGGCCAGGGACAGCTGCTCGACGCGCTGCGGGATGGCGTGGGTCGGGGGCGCCTCGAGCGGCGCCTTGTCCGCGACCGGTCCGCGGGTGGCGGCCGTCGCGAGGGTGGCTGTCGGCAGCGCCCGCCGCGGGAGCGGTGGGTCGCTTCTGGCCGGGGCGCAGCCGCTTGCCCGTGACCGGGTCGACCACGGCGGCCTGCTCGAACGCCTCGTCGCCGACCCGGGGACCGTCGACGTCGGATGCCGTGCCACGGCGGCCGCGCCGGCGGGTGGCGGTGGGCTCCTGGGTCGCGTCGGCGGCCGGTTCGGGTGAGTGGCCGGTGAGCCGGTCGACGGTGGCACGCAGCCGGTCGGGCACCTGGCGCAGCGGCGTGGCGGTGATGACGAGGAGGCCGAACAGGCCGAGCAGGAGCAGCAGCGGCACGGTGCCGTAGACCGAGACGGCCGCCTCGAGCGGGCTCGAGGCGAGGAAGCCGATGATGCCGCCGGCGGCGCGCATGCCCTCCGCGCCCTCGGGCGGGGTCGGGATGTCGGCGGCGACGTGGGCGAGCCCGCAGGCGGCGAAGGCCAGGGCCGTCGTGCCGACGGCGGCGCGGGAGGTGGCGGCGTCCTCCTGGGGGGCGCGCAGCATCCAGATGCCGAAGGCGAGGAGCACGAGTGGTACGGCGTAGCCGATCTTGCCGAAGGTGCCGGCGACGACGGCGTGCACGACGGTGCCCACGGCGCCGGGCATCCCCCACCACTCACGGGCGGCGACGACGACGGCGAGCGCGATGAGCAGCAGGCCGACGCCGTCGCGGCGGTGCTCCGGCTCGAGGTCTCGACCGGTGTCGCCCACCTTGCGCGCGACGGCGCCGGTGGCGTGGGCCAGCCCCATCCAGGTGCTCTGCACGGCGCGCAGCGGCAGCGGCAGACCTCCGGAGCGTGCCTTGGTGGATCCCTTGCGCGAGCGCGCGGCAGGCCGCCGGGTCGCGGGCCGGGTCGTGGAGGTCCGGCCGCGCGCCGAGGAGGACGTGCGAGTCGCCATGGTCGCAGGCTACGCGAGAGTCACACGGGACTCACGTGTCACACGCGGCACGGCGGTGACAATCGCGGTGGGCCGGGGCGGAGAACCCGACACCCTTCGGGTGTGACACGGGCCCGACGGGAACCGAAGCCGCGGCTCAGGCCTCGACCACCATGGGGATGATCATCGGGCGGCGGCGGATCTTGCGACCCACCCAGCCACCCACCGCGCGGCGGATGACCTGCTGCAGCGCGTAGGTGTCGGTGACCCCGCCCGCGGTGGCCTCGTCGAGCGCCTGGACCAGCTGCGGCATCACGTCGTCGAAGACCACGTCGTCCTCGACGAAACCGCGCGCGGTGATCTCCGGGCCGGCGATCACCTTGCCGGTCATCGAGTCGACGACGACGATCACCGAGATGAAGCCCTCGTCACGAAGGATCCGGCGGTCCTTGAGCAACGTCTCGTCGGCCGCGCCCACCGAGGAGCCGTCGACGTAGACGTACCCGCACGGCACGGCACCGGCGACCCTGGCCCTGCCGTCGACGAGGTCGACGACCACGCCGTCCTCGACGACGACCACCCGGTCGCGCGGGACGCCGGTGAGGACCGCCAGCTCGGCGTTGGCGACGAGGTGGCGCCACTCGCCGTGCACCGGCATGACGTTCCTCGGCTTGACGATGTTGTAGCAGTAGATGAGCTCGCCGGCGCTGGCGTGGCCGGAGACGTGCACCTTCGCGTTGCCCTTGTGCACGACGTTGGCGCCCAGGCGCATCAGCCCGTTGATGACCCGGTAGACGGCGTTCTCGTTGCCGGGGATCAGGGAGCTCGCGAGCAGCACGGTGTCGCCGGGTCCGACGTCGATGCGGTGGTCGCGGTTGGCCATCCGCGACAGGGCGGCCATCGGCTCGCCCTGGCTGCCGGTGCAGACCAGGACGATCTTGTCGTCGGGGAGGTCGTCGAGCTTCTTGACGTCGACGAGCACGCCGTCGGGCACGTGGAGGTAGCCGAGGTCGGCGGCGATGCCCATGTTGCGCACCATCGAGCGACCGACCATGGCGACCTTGCGGCCGGCCTTCTCGGCGGCATCGAGCACCTGCTGCACGCGGTGCACGTGGGAGGAGAAGCAGGCGACGATGATCCGCCGCTCGGCGTGCCGGAAGACCTTGTCGATCGCGGGCGAGATGTCGCGCTCGGGCGTGGTGAACCCGGGCACCTCGGCGTTGGTCGAGTCGGTGAGGAAGAGGTCGATGCCCTCCTCCCCCAGCCGGGCGAACGCTCGCAGGTCGGTGAGCCGGCCGTCGAGCGGCAGCTGGTCCATCTTGAAGTCGCCGGTGTGCAGCAGGGTGCCGCCCGAGGTGCGCACGGCCACGGCGAGCGCGTCGGGGATGGAGTGGTTGACCGCGACGAACTCGCAGTCGAACACCCCGAGCTTCTCGCGGTCGCCCTCGCGCACGCCGAGGGTGTACGGCGTGATCCGGTGCTCCTTGAGCTTGGCCTCGACCAGCGCCAGGGTCAGCGTCGAGCCGACGAGCGGCAGGTCGGGCCGCAGGCGCAGCAGGTAGGGCACGGCACCGATGTGGTCCTCGTGGCCGTGGGTGAGGATCACCGCCTGCACGTCGTCGAGCCGGTCCTTGATGTAGTCGAAGTCGGGCAGGATCAGGTCGATGCCGGGGTGGTGGTCGTCGGGGAAGAGCACGCCGCAGTCGATGACCAGCAGCTGGCCGCGGTGCTCGACGACCGTCATGTTGCGGCCGATCTCGCCGAGGCCGCCCAGCGGGACGACGCGCACGCCCCCGTCGACGAGGGGGCCGGGTAGCTCGAGCTCGGGGTGCGGGTGGCTCATCGGGTGGGGAGCGTCGCGAGGGCGGACCGCAACAGCTCGAGGTGCTCTGGCGGTGACTCGACCAGTGGCAGCCGCACGGTCGCCGACTCGATGACCCCGAGCTCGACGAGCGCGGCCTTGGCCATGATCGCCCCCTGCGAGGTGCTCATGATCGCGTCGACGACCGGGATGAGCGAGGCGTGGATGGTGCGGGCCTGCGCCAGGTCGCCACGGTCGACGGCGGCGACCATCGCGGCGTACTGCTCGCCCGCGACGTGGCCGACGACGGAGACCACACCGGTCGCGCCGAGCGCGAGGAGCGGCAGGTTGAGGGCGTCCTCGCCGCTGAACCACAGCAGGTCGGTGGCGGCCTTGACGTGGGTCGAGGCCCACAGGTCGCCCTTGGCGTCCTTGACCGCCACGATGTTCGGGTGGTCCGCGAGGGCGATGAGCGTGTCGGTCGCGAACGGGATGCCGGTGCGTGCCGGGATGTCGTAGAGCATCACCGGGAGGTCGGTGGTGTCGGCGACGGCGTGGCAGTGCGCGATGAGGCCCGGCTGGGTCGGCTTGTTGTAGTAGGGGCTCACGAGGAGGAGCGCGTCGGCCCCGGCATCGGCGGCCCGGCGCGCCATCGCGACGGCGTGGCGGGTGTCGTTGGACCCGACGCCCGCCACGACCTTGGCCCGGTCGCCGGCACGCTGCCTGACGCGGCGCACCAGCTCGATGCTCTCGTCGTCGCTCAGCGTGGAGGACTCGCCGGTGGTGCCGTTGACGACGATGCCGTCGTGGCCGGTGGCCAGGAGGTGGTCGACGAGGGAGTCGGTGCCCTTGTCGTCGACCTCGCCACCGCGGGACATCGGGGTCACCATCGCGGTGAGGACACGGCCGAAGGGTGAGCTCGTCATGCCGCAAGGGTAGTGCCGTGACGGCAGGCACCGTCGCGGCGCGCACCGTCGCGGCGCGCACCGTCGCGGCACGCACCGCGCGTGAACGGTCGGGTCGGGTCGTGCCCGAGTAGGCTCCGGGCGTGCGCCAGTACCTCGATCTGCTCGACCACGTCATGACCCACGGGGTCGACAAGTCCGACCGCACCGGTACCGGAACGCGCAGCGTGTTCGGCTACCAGATGCGCTTCGACCTCGCCGAGGGCTTCCCCGTCGTCACGACCAAGCGGCTGCACCTGCGCTCGATCATCGGCGAGCTGCTGTGGTTCCTGCGCGGTGACACCAACGTGCGCTGGCTGCAGGAGCGCGGCATCTCGATCTGGGACGAGTGGGCCGACGACCTCGGCGACCTCGGTCCCGTCTACGGCCACCAGTGGCGGTCGTGGCCGACGCCCGACGGGCGCGAGGTCGACCAGATCGCCAAGGTCATCGAGGCGATCCGCACCAACCCCGACTCGCGCCGGCACATCGTCTCGGCCTGGAACGTCGCCGACGTCGACGACATGGCGTTGCCGCCCTGCCACACGATGTTCCAGTTCTACGTGCGGCCGGCTTCCGACGGTGGTGCCGCGTTCCTCGACTGCCAGCTCTACCAGCGCTCGGCCGACATCTTCCTCGGGGTGCCGTTCAACATCGCCTCGTACGCCCTGCTCACGATGATGGTCGCGCAGCTGACCGACCTGCGCCCGGGCCACTTCGTGCACACCCTCGGCGACGCGCACCTCTACTCCAACCACATGGAGCAGGCGGCCCTGCAGCTGACCCGGGAGCCGTACCCGCTGCCGACGATGCGGATCACGCCGCAGGCCGGCATCGACGACTACGACCTCGAGGACTTCGAGCTCGTGGGCTACGAGTCGCACCCGGCCATCAAGGCACCGATCGCGGTCTGAGGAGTCCCACGTTGACCCGCATCACGCTCATCGCCGCGGTGGCTCGCAACGGCGTCATCGGCCTCGACGGCGGGATGCCGTGGCACCTGCCCGACGAGCTCGCCCACTTCAAGGCGACGACCATGGGCCACGCGCTCATCATGGGGCGCCGCACCTTCGAGTCGATCGGCCGCGCGCTGCCCGGCCGGCGCACCATCGTGGTCACCCGCGACCGGCAGTGGCAGCACGCCGACGTGGAGTGCGCGCACTCGTTCCCGGATGCCGTGTCGCTGGCCGGGCCGGCCGACGAGGTGTTCGTCGCCGGCGGTGCCCAGATCTACGCCGAGGCCCTCCCCTACGCCCACCGGCTGCTCATCACCGAGGTCGACGCCGAGCCGGAGGGTGACACCTGGTTCCCCGAGTGGCCGCGCGACCAGTGGGTCGAGGAGACCCGCGAGGTGCACGACGGCTGGTCGCGGGTGGTCTACGAGCGGATCCGCGGCTAGGACCACCCCGAGCTGGGTGCTGAAGTGGTTGCCCTGGCGACCACCTGAGCACCCAGCTCCCCGGTCGGGTCAGGTGCTCGGGACGTCGCCGACCGCGATCGCGGGCTGCATGAGGCTGCCGAGCCAGACCTTCCCGTCGTGCTCGCGCACCCCGGTGGCGAGGTGCCAGCGCGTGGCGTCGAAGTCGAGGTCGTGCACGGTGCGGCCGGTGGAGTCGAGGGCGAGGACCCGTGCCGTCCTCCTCGGCCTCGGCTTGAGCCGCTCGGGAAGCCGTCGCACCAGGCCGCGCACGGCCTGCGGGCTCCGCTGCAGGACCGAGAGCGCCGGGTCGGTCGGCGAGGCCACCGTGACCCAGACCAGCCCGTCGCTGCCGAGGGCGATGTTGTCGGGGTGCCCGGGCAGGTCGTCGACCCACGTCGTCGTGGCGCCCGGGGTGCCGTCGCCCGCGAGGTGCACCCGGCGGATGGTGCGGGTACCGGTCTCGGCGACCAGCACGGCATCCGCCTCGGCCGTGAGCGCGACGCCGTTGGCGAAGCACAGCCGGTCGATGACGGTGGTGACCTGGCCGTCGGGGGCGCGACGGAACAGCCGGCCCGTGCAGGTGTGCTCGATGAGGTCGTTCTTCCACTCCTCGACCGGCCAGACCCGGCTGGAGTCGCTGAACCAGATCGTGCCGTCGGCGGTGACGGCGGCGTTGTTGCAGAACAGGAGTCGCTCGCCGTCGACCTCGGTGAGCAGGGTCTCGAGGTCGCCGGTGTCGGGGTCGAGGGCGAGCAGGCCGCGGTGGGCGTCGCAGACCAGGATGCGGCCGTCGGGCAGGTTCTCGAGGCCCAGGGGACGGCCGCCGGTGGCGGTGACGGTGGTCGTCTCGTGGGTGGCCGGGTCGTGCACGTGGATCGCGCCGTCGGCGGTGCCGGTCCAGACCCGGCCGTCGGGGGCGACCAGCACGTCCTCGGCGCCGGGGCCGGGGATCGGGACGACGGTCAGCGGCAGTGGCATGGCCTCACCGTAGGGGTGGCAGGAGGAACCCAGGTGTTTCCAGGGATGCCAACGGCGCGGCCTGCTGCGCCGTTGGCATCCCTGGAAGCTGACGTGATTCGCCGATCAGGCCGTGACGGCGGCCTTGACCTTGTCGATCATGGCCTGCTCGCGCTCGCTGACCTGAACGGCGTGGAACCCCATGAAACCACCGTCCTTGGCGGCATCCGCGGCAGCCTGGGCAGCGGTCACGAGCCAGGTGCCGAAGGCTGCGGCCTCCTCGGCCGACGCCTTCGCGCCCACGATCGCCACCACACCGCGCAGCTCCTCGAGCACGCCCTCGCCCGGGGTGGGACCCTCGGGCTTGAAGCCCTTGAGCGGGTTCTCGCGCGACTGGGCCATGTTCTGGATGTCGAGAGCGACCTCGCTGAGCAGCTGCTCACGCGAAGGCGGGTTGGTGGCGTTCTTCAGGGTCGCCATCGACTCCTTTGCGGTCTCGATCGGGCCGCCCGGGTCGGCCAGCGAGATGGCCAGGCCGGCCACCAGCGGCGCGCGGCGCACGCGGGTCCACTCGTCCTCGGTGAAGTCGGTCCTCGTCGTCACGAGGCATCCCGGAAGGTGGCCTCGAGCGTGATCGGCACGGCCTTGAGCGCCTGGCTGACCGGGCAGCCGGTCTTGGCGGCCTGGGCGGCCTCCTCGAACTGCTCGGCGGTGATGCCGGGCACCGAGCCGACGACCTTGAGCACGATGCCGGTGATGCCGGTGCCGGGCTGGAAGGTGACGTCGGCGGTGGTGTCGATCGTGGTCGGCGGGGTGCCGGCCTGGGCGAGCCCGTGCGAGAGGGCCATCGAGAAGCACGTCGAGTGGGCGGCCGCGATGAGCTCCTCGGGGCTGGTCTTGCCGTTCGCCGCCTCGGCGCGCGCCGGCCACGACACGTCGTAGGTGCCGATGCCGCTCGACTCGAGGGACACCTGGCCGGCGCCCTCCATGAGTGAGCCCTCCCAGTGGGCCGAAGCGGTGCGGGTGGTCGCCATCAGTTGTTCTCCTCGTGTCGGGGGTCGTGGGTCGAGTCTGCCTCCCAGCCTTGTCGCCTCGGGCATTCGTGACAAGCGGGTGCCCATGGCGAAGACCGGATGCCGGGAGCGCTGCGGACCGCGCCCGGCATCCGCGGTCGTGCTCGGTACTGTCGAGGGGTGCCCATCCACCTCGAGACCACCGACCGGGTCGCCACCGTCACCATCGACCGCACCCACCGCCGCAACGCGCTGAACCTCGAGGCCCTCGAGGACCTGCACCGGGCCGTCGAGTCGGCCCTGCACGACGACGCCCGCGCCATCGTGCTCACCGGCGCCGAGGGGCACTTCTGCTCCGGCGCCGACCTCACCGAGCTCGAGGACGTGTCGTTCACCTCCCGCCTCGCCGAGGTCCTCGAACACCTCGCCGCCGCACCGGTGACCACCGTCGCCGCGATCGAGGGCTCCTGCATGGGCCTCGGGATGCAGCTCGCCGTCGCCTGCGACGTGCGCGTCGTCGGGCCGGAGGCCAAGTTCGCCGTGCCCGTCGCGAAGCTCGGCCTGATGGTCGACCACTGGACCCTCGACCGGGTCGCGCGCACCTGGGGCGAGGGCGCCGCCCGGCTCATGGTGCTCACGGCCACCGTGCTCGACGCCGACGACGCCTGGCGGCTGGGGTTCGCCCAGCAGCGCGGTGACCTGGCCGACGCGCAGGCCCTCGCGGCGCGAGCCGCTGCCCTGGCCCCGCTGAGCCAGACCGGGTCGAAGGTCGGCTTCGACGCGCACCACGACAACTCCCCCGAGGTGGCCCGCTACCAGGCGGCGTTCGCCCGGGCCTGGGCCAGCGAGGACCTCGCGGAGGGCCGCCGCGCCTTCGCCGAGCGGCGCCAGCCGGTCTTCCAGGGGCGCTGAGGTGACCGACCACGGCCACGACCACGGCGCCCCGCACGACCATGACCCCGCCCACGACCACGGCGTTCCACGCGACCACGGCCACGGCGTCCCCCACGACCACGCCCACGAGCCCGGCCCGTTGGCCGACGCCAGCGTGCGCCGCGCCCGCGCCAACGACGCCCCCGCCGTGGGGCTGGTGCAGGCGACCGTGTTCCGCGAGGCGTATGCCGGCCGCGTGCCCGAGGACGTCGTCTCCCTCTTCGAGCCCGACGCCTTCGCCCGCACCTGGCGCGAGAGCCTCACGGCCCCGCCCGAGGGGGTGCACCGGCTGCTCGTCGCCTGCGCCGGTGACCAGGTCGTCGGGCTCGCCGCGATCGGACCGTCCCAGGACCCCGATGCCGGCCCTGCGGCCGGCGAGGTCACCGTGCTGGGCGTGCACCCCGACGCACGTCGGCAGGGCCACGGCTCGCGCCTGCTCAACGCGAGCGTCGACCTGCTCGCCGAGGCGGGCGCCGAGTCGGTCAGCCTCTGGCTGCTCACCGACGACGAGCCCACCCGGGCCTTCCTCACCGCCTCCGGGTTCGGCCCCGACGGCGCCTTTCGTGACCGGGTCGTCTCCCCCGACGGCGACACCCTGCGCGAGGTGCGCCTCACGGCTGAGATCGGGGAGGACCCGGCCGAGTGAGCGAGGCAGGGCGCGAGGCGGGGAGCGAGGGCAGGCGCGAGGCGGGGAGCGAGGGGAGGAGCGAGCCGGCGCTGCCCCGCACCCGCCGCCGTGAGGTCGTCCGGCAGGCGTGGAGCGTCGGCATCGCCAGCGGCACCTACGGCATCAGCTTCGGCGCGCTCGCCGTGGCGGCGGGCCTCGACATCTGGCAGTCGCAGCTGCTCTCGGTGCTGATGTTCACCGGCGGCTCGCAGTTCGCCTTCGTCAGCATCATCGGCACCGGCGGCCTGGCCGCGGCCCCCGCAGCGATCGCGACGTCGTCGATGCTCGGCATCCGCAACGGGCTCTACGGCCTGCAGACCTCCCGCTTCCTCGGCGTCACCGGGCTGCGCCGGGTTGCCGCCGCACACCTGACGATCGACGAGTCGACCGCGGTCGGCATCGGACAGCCGGAGCGCGGACGCCCAGCGACTCGGGTTCTGGCAGACCGGGATCGCCGTGTTCGTGCTGTGGAACCTCTCGACCCTGGCAGGCGCCCTCATCGGCAACGCCTTCGGCGACCCGCGCACGTTGGGTCTGGATGCCGCCGCTGCCGCCGCCTTCGTCGCGCTGCTCTGGCCGCGACTGCGCAGCCGCGACGCGACCGCCACCGCCGTGCTCGCCATCGTCATCGCCCTGATCACCTCGCCGCTGCTACCGGCCGGGGTGCCCGTCATCCTCGCCGCCGCCGCGGCGCTCGTCGTCGGCCTGCGCCACCCCGGCCGCCACGAGGGCCCGCTCGAGGGCGCCGACGGCAACCTCCCCGGATCGGACCCGACGCCATGACGCTCTGGGTCGCCGTCGTCGTCGCCTCGGTGGCGTCGCTGCTCATCAAGCTCGCGGGATACCTCGTGCCCGAGAGCCTGCTCGCCGGCGAGCGCACGTCGCGCGTCACCACGTTGCTGCCGGTGGCCCTGCTCGCGGCGCTCGTCGTCGTGCAGACGGTCGTGGGCCCCGGCGGGTCGCTCGTGCTCGACGCCCGGATCGTCGCCGTCGGCGTCGCCGTCGTGCTGCTCCTGCTCCGGGCGAACTTCCTCGTCATCGTGCTCGCGGCCGGCGCGACCGCGGCGCTCCTGCGCGCGGTGGGCTGGGGCTAGGCCGGCGCTACGCCTCCAGTGCCCCCTGGTAGCGGGCCAGCACGATCTCGATGATCCGCGGGTCCGGTGCCAGCGGCCCGGTCACGACGTCGGCCCCCGAGCCCTCGAGGCGCTGCTGGAAGAACCCCGGCGCGAGCAGGTAGGAGGCCACCGCGACGCGGGCGCCGCCGGCCGCCTGACGCGCCGCCGCCACGGAGTCGGCGACCGTGGGGGCCGGGCCCGCGGCGTACCCGAGGCGCACCGTGGCGCCCCAGCGCTCCGCCAGCCGTTGCGCCATGTCGGCGCTGTCCGCCTGCGCCCGGGCGTCGCTCGACCCGGCCGGGGCCAGCACGACCGGTTCGCCGCGTACCGCGCCCGCGGTCTCCAGCCGCTCGACGAGCACGTCGACGAGCAGGTCGTCGGGGCCGAGCGCACCGGTGGCCCGCACGTCGGGCCGCTCCGCGACGGCCTGCGCGATGTCGACGTGCACGTGGTAGCCGGACGCGAGCAGCAGCGGCACCACCACCCCCGACACCTCGGGCGGTCCCGCCCGCCGCACCCCCGCGACGACCTCGGCGACGTCGGGGCCGTGCACGTCGACGTACGCCTCCAGCACGGCCACCCCGGGCAGCCGCTCGGCCACCGCGTGCACCACCTCACGAACGGTCGCCCGCCCGAGCGGGTCGCGCGTGCCATGGGCACACAGGACCAGCGCCGCGGTCACGACGCCGACGCCAGGCCCAGGGCGTACCCGCGCTTGACCACGGTGCGCACGATGTCCTTGGACCCGCACGAGTCGCGCAGCCGGGCGATGGCGGTCTCGACCGCGTGGCCGTCGGTCGACGTGCCGGGCAACAGGGCCTGGATGCGCTCGCGCGGCACCACGGCCCCCCGGGCCGCCGCCAGCTCGCCGAGGATGACGGCGCCGGCGGGCGTCAGCACGACCGGGACGCCGTCGAGCACCGCGCCGCGAGCCCGAACCGACAACGGCCCCGCGACGGTCTCGATCGGCGGCTGCTCGGCGTAGTGCGCCACCAGCTCGCGCACGACCGCGCCCAGCCGCCACCGGCCCGGCACGAGCGGTTCCAGTCCCACGCCCTCCAGCGGCGCCGCCGTCACCGGCCCGACGGTCGCCAGCACGAGCCGGCCCGCGAGGTTGAGCCGACGGATCGCGACCAGGTCGTCCTCGGATGCCGCGCCGAGCCAGGCGTGCACCCCGGGCGCCGAGGTGAAGACCACGGCGTCGAGCAGCCCGGCGGCCGTCCGCCGCACCGAGTCGGCGAGCACGGCCGGGTCCGACGCCCCCCAGCTGTAGACCACGACGCTCGCCACGTCGGCGCCCGCCTCCGCGAACGCCTCGTCCAGACCGTCGGCCCCGCTGCCGTGGTGCTGCACCGCGATGCGCAGCCCCGACACCCCCTCGGCCAGGAGGAACTGCTGGATCTCCGCGGCGGTCTCGGAGGTCGCGACCCAGTCGGCGGTCAGCCCGGCCGCCTCGATCGCCCCCCGCGCCTTGGGCCCCCGGGCGATGAGCCGGGCCGCCGCGAGCACGTCGAGCAGGTCCTCGGCCAGGCCCACGGCATCCGCCGCCTCGACCCACCCGCGGAAGCCGATTCCAGTCGTGGCCACCACGACGTCCGGCGGGTTCGCGAGGATCTCGCGGGTGCGGTCGACCAGGCTCTCGTCGTCGAGGTGCGGCACGACCTCCAGGGCCGGCGCGTGCTCGACGGTTGCCCCACGGCGCTCGAGCGCGGCCGCGAGCTCCTTGAACCGCCGGTCGGCGGTCACCGCGATGACGCAGCCCGCGAGCACCGGTCCCCTCGGCTGCTCAGTCACCCACCATCACCTCCGACGTCGCGCACACCGGGTCGTCGAGGAAGCCCGCGGCGGCCACCAGACCCATCACCACGATGGCCGGCGGGCGCACACCCTCGCGCGCGGCCACCTCACCCGCCGTCGCCACGGTCGCGTGGGTGACCCGCTCCCGCGCCGTCGACCCCTGCTCGACCATCGCGACCGGCAGGTCAGGGGCCACCCCGGCGTCGAGCGCCGCCGCGCAGATGTCGGGCAGCGCCGACACCGCCATGAGGTAGACCACGGTGGCCCCGGCCGCGAGCGCGGCCATCGACGCGGCATCGGGCCCGACGTGCCCGGAGGAGACGTGCACCGAGGTCGCCACGCCCCGCTGCGTCACGGGGATGCCGGCCAGCGCGGGCACGCTGAACGCGGAGGTGATGCCGGGCACCACCGACACCTCGACGCCCGGCCTCGCGGCACGCGTGCACCTCTTCCCCACCCCGACCGAAGACGTACGGGTCGCCGCCCTTGAAGCGCACGACGGTGAGCCCCTGCAGCGCGCGGTCGACGAGGATCCGGTTGATCTCGCCCTGCGGCACGGGGTGGTTGGTGGGGCTCTTGCCGACGTTGACGATCTCGACGTCGGCCGGCAGCCGGTCGAGCAGCCCGGTGGCACCGAGCCGGTCGGTGACGACCACGTCGGCGGTGGCGAGGGCCTCGAGCCCGGCGACCGGCACCAGGCCCGGGTCGCCCGGGCCGCTGCCGACGAGCACCACCCGGCCGCGGCGCTTGCGGCGACGCCGCAGGTCGACCTCGCCGGACTCCACGTGACGGGCCAGCGCGTCGCGCACCGCCGCCGCCCGGCGCGGGTCGGGCTCGCCGACGGAGACGACCCCGAGTGCGAGGTCACCGTGCCTGCTCGTCGCGGCCACCCGCGCGGTGCCGTCGCGACCGTCGGAGGCGTTGACGCACCAGACGCGGCGCTGCTCGCACCAGGCGGCGACCTGCGCGTTGAGCACCGGGTCGGCAGTGGCCGCCACGACGAGCCAGGCGCCGTCGACGTCGGCCTCGACCACACCGCGCTCGATCACCGAGACGTCACCGTGGCTGGCCATCCGCAGCGCGTCGTCGGACGGCCGCGGGTCGAGGAGCACCACCTGCGCGCCGTCCTCGACCAGGCGTCGGGCCCGGCGCGTGCCGACGGCGCCGGCGCCCACGACGAGGACGCGCCGGCCGGTGAGGTCCAGCCCGACGAGGGTCGTCACGCAGGAGCCGTGAGGTCGATGGTCACCCGACCATCGTCGACGCTCACGGCGTACACCGCCAAGTCCGGTCCACGACCGGGCAGCGGAACCTTGTCCCCGGCATCCAGGCAGCGCCCGTCGACGAGGGAGAAGACCTGCTTGTAGACGGGCGACGCGATGGTCGGCACCTCACCGCGCGACCCGGTGATGCCGCGGGAGATCACGGCCGCCCCGGAGAACGGGCACAGGTTCGACACCGCGAAGACCCGGTCGTCGGCCAGCCGGAACACGGCGACCTGCTCGGCCCCCACGAGGGCGGCGACGCCGAGCTCGGCGGTCAGCTGGTCGAGGGAGCAGATGTCGACGCGGGTGAGGCGGTCGGCGACGGCGGTCATGAGCGAACCTCCAGGGTGGTCGGGGCGATGAGGACGGGTCCGGATGCCGTGCCGCCGGCGGCGCGCTCGGCCTGCGTCGCGGGGCGGCGCTGTCCCCGCTCGCTGACGTACGCGAGGGTGGGGTCGGCGACGTCCGGGGCGTTGACGAAGGACGAGAACTGCCGCAGCCGCTCGGGGTCGCGCAGCACCGCGGCCCACTCGTCCTCGTAGTCGTCGACGTGCCGGGCCATGTACGCCTCGAGGTCGGCCGCGATGCCGAGGGCGTCGTCGACGACGATCTCGCGGATCCGGTCGAGACCACCCTCGTGCTCCTGCTGCCAGGGCGCGGTGCGCTGGAGCCGGTCGGCCGTGCGCACGTAGTAGACGAGGTAGCGGTCGATGAGCGCGATCGCGGTCTCGTCGTCGACGTCCTCGACGAGCAGCTCGGCGTGCCGCGGGGTGAAGCCGCCGTTGCCGCCGACGTAGATGTTCCAGCCCTGCTCGGTCGCGACCAGGCCGACGTCCTTGCCACGGGCCTCGGCGCACTCACGGGCACAGCCGGAGACCCCCAGCTTGAGCTTGTGCGGGCTGCGCAGGCCGCGGTAGCGCAGCTCGAGCAGCACCGCCATGCCGGCCGAGTCCTGGACCCCGTAGCGGCACCACGACGACCCGACGCACGACTTCACCGTGCGCAGCGCCTTGCCGTAGGCGTGCCCCGACTCCATCCCGCCGGCGACGAGCCGGGCCCAGATCGCCGGCAGCTGCTCGAGCCGCGCGCCGAACAGGTCGATCCGCTGGCCGCCGGTGATCTTCGTGTAGAGCCCGTAGTCCTGCGCGACCTGGCCGATGAGCACGAGCTGCTCGGGCAGGATCTCGCCGCCGGGAACCCGCGGCACGACCGAGTAGGTGCCGTCCTTCTGCAGGTTGGCCATGACCCGGTCGTTGGTGTCCTGCAGGGCCGCCCGGTCGGCGGCGAGCACGTGCTCGTCGTAGAGCGAGGCGAGGACCGACGCGATGACCGGCTTGCAGATGTCGCAGCCGCGCCCCGTACCGAAGCGCCCGATGATCTCGCTGAAGGTGCGCAGGTCGCTGACCTGCACGGCGGCGAACAGCTCGGCCCGCGACAGCGCCACGTGCTCGCACATCGCGCTCGACAGGGTGACACCCGCCTTGGCCATCTCGGCGCCCATCACCTTCTTCACGAGGGGGATGCACGACCCGCACGAGGTGCCGGCCCGCGTGCAGCCCTTCACCGCGGCCACGTCGTGGCAGGCGTGCTCGGTCACCGCGTCGCGGATGGCACCGGCCGTCACGTTGTTGCACGAGCAGACCGCCGCCTGGGCCGGCAGCTCGGTCTGCGGGCGCTCGGCGCCCGCGTTCTCGGGGAGCAGCCAGAGCGCCGGGTCGCCGCCGAGCTCGGCACCGACCATCGGCCGCAGCGAGGCGTAGGCCGACGCGTCGCCGACGAGCACCCCGCCGAGCAGCGTGCGGGCGTCGTCGGTGACGACGATCTTCGTGTAGACCCCCGCGACCGGGTCGGAGTAGACGAGCTCGAGCGCTCCGGGCGTGGTCGCGAAGGCGTCGCCGAACGACGCGACGTCGACGCCGAGCAGCTTGAGCTTGGTCGACAGGTCGGCGCCCGGGAAGGTCGCGTCACCCCCGAGCAGCCGGTCGACGACGACCTCCGCCATCGCGTAGCCCGGCGCGACCAGCCCCAGGCAGCGGCCCTCGATCGACGCGACCTCACCGACCGCCCAGATCCGGGCGTCCTCGGTGCGGCAGCCCTCGTCGACGGCCACCCCTCCGCGCGGGCCGGTCGCCAGGCCGGCCGGCGCGGCGAGCTCGTCGCGCGGTCGTACCCCGGTGGCGAACACGACGACGTCGACCGGCACGGCATCCGTCTCGCCCGCCAGTCGCAGGCCGGCGACCCGGCCGTCCGCATCGGCGTCGATCGACTCCGAGGCCGCGCCGAGCCGCACGTCGACGCCCATCCCCTCGATGGTCCGGCGCAGCGCCTCACCACCGCCCTCGTCGACCTGCAGCGCCATCAGCCGCGGGGCGAACTCCACGACGGTGCAGTCGGTGCCGAGGCCGACGAGCGCCCCGGCCGCCTCGAGGCCGAGGAGGCCACCGCCGACCACGGCCCCACGCACCGGGCGGCCGAGCTCGGCCTCACGGCGACGCACCCACTCGCGCAGGGCGACGACGTCGTCGACCGTGCGGTAGACGAACACGCCCGCGAGGTCGGCGCCGGGTACCGGGGGCACCCAGGCGTAGGACCCGGTGGCCAGGACGAGGTGGTCGAAGTCGACCGCGCCACCGTCGGCAGTCGTGACCGACCGCGCCGCACGGTCGACCGCCACCGCGCGGGCTCCGGTGCGCAGGGTCACCAGGGGGTCGTCCCAGAGCTCGGGGTGCCCAGGGCGAGCTGCTCGGGGGTCGACCCGGAGAAGAACGCGCTCAGGCCGACCCGGTCGTAGGGCGCCCGGTCCTCCTCGGCGAGGACCGTGACGGAGAAGGCCGACCCGGTGTCCCGGGACCGCAGGGCCTCGACGAACCGGTGGGCGACCATGCCCCCACCGACGACGACGACGTGCTCACTCATGACGTGCTCCTCACCAGGGTTCTGTCCTGTGGCTCCGGGGTGGTGGGGCGGCGACCAGGGCGCCGACGACGCCAGCGCAGTCACCGCAGCCCGTACTCGCCCGGGTCGCGGCCGCCACCTCGGCGACCGACGCGCAGCCGCCGTGCACGGCATCGCGGATGCGACCCGCCGACACCGAGTTGCACGTGCACACCCGGTCGTCGTCGGCCAGCTCCTCGGGACGCTTCGCCGCGGATGCCGTGCCGCCGCCGGCGAGCGCCCGCACCAGCAGCAGGGCCGGGTCGTCGGGCACCGGCAGCGAGCGCGTGTAGAGGGCCGAGAGGGTGGCGGCGACGTCGGCGTCGCCGATGCAGGTGGCGCCGACGAGGTGCCCGGCGGCGACGACGACCTCGGCGTAGCGCCCGCTCACCGGGTCCTTGAGCGACAGCACCCGGTAGCGCGGGTCGTCGCGGTCGAAGTCACCGCAGACACCCATGCTGACCATCGACATGCCGGACGCCTTGACCCGCACCACGTCGTGGGTGGTGTCGGTCGCCGTGGTGACGCCCTGGTCGGTCAGCCGGGCCACGAGCCGGGTCGCCTGCTGCCAGCCCTGGGCGACCAGGCCACTGGCGCCGGACGGCGGCTGGGCGCAGTCACCGATGGCGTGCACGTGCGGGTCGTCCGGGCTGCGCAGGTCGTCGTCGACGACGATCCCGCGGTCGCAGGTGAGCCCGGCGCCGGCGGGCCAGCACGGTCTCGGGCACGGTGCCGGTGCACATGACGAACAGGTCGGCCGACGCCTCCAGCCCGTCGCCGAAGCGCACGCTCTCGAGCCGGCCGCGCCGGGTGGTGACACCGACGACCGAGGCGCCGACGTGGGTGGTGATGCCGAGCCGTCGCAGCCTGCGACCGCCACCTGGGAGGCCTCCCAGCCGAGCTGGCGCTCCATCAGCCGGTCGGCGAGGTGCACGACGCGCACCGCGAGACCCCGCCGGGCCAAGCCCGGTGGCGACCTCGACGCCCAGCACGCCCGCGCCGAGCACGACGGCGCGCTGCCCCGAGCCGGCTGCCGCCACGATGCCGGTCGCGTCGGCCATGTCCTTGAGCACGAACACGCCCTCGACGAGCCCCTCGTCGTAGGCGACCCCCTGGATCGGGGGCACCCGGGCCGCCGACCCGGTCGCGAGCACCAGCTCGTCGTACGCGTGCCTGGCTCCCCGGTCGTCGAGCACGACCCCGACGGTGCGGTCGATGTCGACCGCCGCGACCCCGGTCAGCACCTCGACCCGCGGGTGGGGGGCCCGGCGATGCCGAGCACCTCGGGGCGCTTGGACCCCGCGACGACGCTCGACAGCAGCACCCGGTTGTACGCCGGGAGCGGCTCCTTCCCGAGCACGGTCACCTCGACCGAGGGGTCGGCGGCGACGAGCTCCTCGGCGAACCGGGAGCCGACCATCCCGTGGCCCACGACGACGACGCGCCTCATGCGACGGCCTCCTCGACCTGGGTGACCCGCTCGAGCCGGACCGCACAGACCTTGAACTCCGGCATCCCGGAGACCGGGTCGGTGGCGTCGTTGGTCAGCAGGTTCGCGCTGAGCTCGCCCGCCCAGTGGAACGGCAGGAAGACGGTGTCCGGGCGGATCGCGCCGGTGACCGCGGCCGTCGCGACGAGCGCGCCGCGGGTGGACGTGACGCGCACGGCATCCCCCTCGGTGATGCCGTGGGTGTCGGCGAGCAGGGGGTGCAGCTCGAGCCGGAGGGCCGGGGCGGCCTCGACGAGCTCGGCGACCCGGCGGGTCTGCGCCCCCGACTGGTAGTGGTGCAGCAGCCGACCGGTGACGAGGTGCACCGGCATCGTGGCGCTGACGTCGTCGGCCGGGCCGTGGTGGTCGACGGCCACGAGGTGGGCACGGCCGTCGTCGGTCGCGAAGCGGTCGAGGAACAGGCGCGGCGTGCCCTGCGGGAGCCTGGCCGTCGAGCAGGGCCAGAAGAGCGCCTCCCCCGCGTCGAGCCGGTCGTACGTGATCGCCGAGTAGTCGGCGCGGCCCCCTGCGGAGGCCCGGGCGAGCTCGTCGAAGACCTCGCCGGCGTCATCGCTGAGGTGGTGGCCGAAGCGACGTGCGAGCCGGGCCCAGGCCCACAGCTCGGACCGCGCCTCACCGGGCGGGTCGACGGCGCGGCGGCGGCGCACGACCCGGCCCTCGAGCGTCGTCATCGTGCCCTCCTCCTCGGCCCACTGGGTCACCGGCAGCACGACGTCGGCGAGCTGCGCGGTCTCGGAGGGAACGAAGTCGCCGACGACGAGCAGGTCGAGGCGGCCCAGGGCCTCGCGCACGGCGGACACGTTCGGTGCGGACACGGCGGGGTTGGCACCGTGCACGAGCAGCGCCCGCGGCCCACCGGGGGTGCCGAGCCGGGCCAGCAGCTCGACGGCGGGCACGCCCGGACCGGGCAGCGTCTCCGGGTCGACGCCCCACACCGCGGCCACGTGGGCCCGGGCCGCCGGGTCGGCGATCATCCGGTAGCCGGGTAGCTGGTCGCTCTTCAGGCCGTGCTCCCGCGCGCCCTGCCCGTTGCCCTGGCCGGTGAGCGGGCCGTAGCCGGAGCCGACCCGACCGGGCAGGCCGAGCGCGATGGCGAGGTTGATGGCCGCCGAGACCCCGTCGGTGCCCTGGGTCGACTGCTCCACACCCCGGCCGGTGAGCACGTAGGCACCGCGCCCGCCGTGCACGGGCGCAGCAGCGGCAAGACGCCGGGCGGTGGCGCGCAGCGTCCCGGCGGGGACCCCGCACACGGCCTCGGCCCGCTCGGGCCACCACCGGCTCACCGAGGCGCGCACGGCGTCCCAGCCGGTGGTGCGGGCGGCGACGTACTGCTCGTCGACCAGCCCCTCGTCGACGAGCACGTGGGTCAGGGCGAGGAGCACGACGAGGTCGGTGCCCGGCACGGGGGCGAGGTGGATGCCGGCGCCGTCGTCGGTGAGCCGGGCCGTGGCCGAGGTGCGCGGGTCGACGACGAGCAGCCCACCGCGCGAACGTGCCCCGGCCAGGTGCTGGACCAGGGGCGGCATCGTCGCCGCCGGGTTCGAGCCGACCACGAGCACGGCGTCCGCACCCCCGAGGTCGGCCAGCGGGAAGGGGAGGCCGCGGTCGACCCCGAGGGTGCGGTTGGCGCCGGCCGCCGCCGAGGACATGCAGAACCGGCCGTTGTAGTCGATGAACGGCGTGCGCAGCACGACCCGGGCGAGCTTGCCCAGCGTGTAGGCCTTCTCGTTCGTGAGCCCGCCCCCGCCGAACACCGCGACGGCGTCGTGGCCGTGCTCCTGCTGGATCCGGGTCAGCCGGGTGTGCACGAGGTCGAGGGCCTCGTCCCAGGTGGCCGGCTCGAGGGGTCCGCGGCGCCCGTTCGAGCCGACCGTCCGCACGAGCGGCGTGGTCAGCCGGTCGGCCGCCGTGAGCACCTCGGCGGAGGTCCAGCCCTTCTGGCACATGCCGCCACGGTTCGTCGGGAAGTCGCGCGCCGCGACCTCGACCGGTGGCACGGCATCCGCGACGACCCGCAGCGACTGCGCGCACTGGAGGGCGCAGTACGGGCAGTGGGTCGGGACCGGGGTCATGGCAGCGGTCACACCCTCGACATCGTGGCGCCGCGGCGCACGTAGACGGCCCAGGTGAGCACCGACAGGGCCAGGAAGACCAGGACGTAGGCCTGCAGCGCCGGCACGATCGAGCCGTACTCCTCCTTGGCGAACTTGTAGACGAAGGGGATGACGAACCCGCCCAGCGCCCCGACCGCCGAGATGATGCCGACGGCACCGGCCGCCCGGCGCCGGAACTCGAGGGCGTTGCCCTCCCGAGCGTCGCGCGCCGCGAGGCGGGTGAAGATGGCCGGGATCATCCGGTAGGTCGAGCCGTTGCCCACGCCCGTCGCCACGAAGAGCGCCATGAAGCTCGCGAAGAAGATCGGCAGGCTCTTGGTCTGCACCCCGACGACTGCCACGACCCCGGCCGCGGCCATCACGCCGAAGCTCGCGATGGTCACGACGGCCCCGCCCATCCGGTCGGACAGCCGGCCGCCCACGGGACGGGACAGCGAGCCGACGAGGGCACCGAGGAAGCCCCAGGTCAACGCGATGTCGGGGCGCTCGAAGACGACCTTGAGCAGGGTGGGGAAGGCTGCCGAGTAGCCGATGAACGAGCCGAAGGTGCCGATGTAGAGCAGCGGCCATCAGCCAGGTGTGCACGTGGCCGGTCGCCCGGGCCGTCGGGCCGGGGTCGGCCTTGGCCTCGCGCAGGTTGTCCATGTACCGGTACGCCAGCACCGCCGAGACGATCGCGAAGGGCACGTACAGCAAGCCGGCGTTCGACAGGCCCGCGGCGACACCGCCCAGCCCGATCACCAGCGGCACCAGCTTCTGGGCGATCGCGACCCCGATGTTGCCGCCCGCGGCGTTGAGCCCGAGCGCCCAGCCCTTCTCCTTGTCGGGGAAGAAGTAGGTGATGTTCGACATCGACGACGCGAAGTTGCCCCCACCGAAGCCCGCGGTGCCCGCCACGAGCAGCAGCACCCAGAACGGCACCTCGGGGTGCTGCACCACCCAGGCCAGCCCGAGCGTCGGCACGAGGAGGAGCAGCGCCGAGGCGACCGTCCAGTTGCGACCGCCGAAGACCGGCACCGCGAAGGTGTAGGGGATGCGCAGCACCGCACCGACGCCGGAGGCGACCGCGATCACGGTGAGCGCCTGGCCGGCGGTGAGCGCCCAGCCGTTGGCGCCGGCGGAGACCAGGGTGCCGTCCGCCGCGAAGGTGCCCGACATCGACACGACGACGATGGACCAGAGCAGCCACACCGAGAAGCCGATGTGCTCGGCGAACACCGAGAAGCCGAGGTTGCGGCGGGCGATGCCGCGGCCGCGCGAGTCCCAGAACGAGTCGTCGTCGACGTTCCAGCGCTCGATCCAGCGGCCGGGCCCGACCAGGCCGAGACCGGGGTCCGGGCGGGCCGGGGCCGCGGTGGAGGGGGTGGTCGTGGTGGTCATTGGTGCCCTTCCCGAAGACAGATCCGGGGGGGCGACATCGAGGACGCCCACCTCGTTGTCGGACGAGAAGAACGCTATGGACGGGGTGTTTCGGTGGCCTGCGGCGCGTGTGAATGGTCCGCAACGTTGTCCGCACCCCGCGGGGGTGGCCCGGCGTGAGGGTTCGGAAACACCCGCGTTACACGGGCTCCTGACCTGCGGCTCAGCCCAGGCCGAGGTAGTGCTCGAGCCCCACCGTGACGCCGGGGTGGTCGGCGACCTCGCGCACGGCGGCGAGCACCCCCGGCATGAACGACACCCGGTCGAAGGAGTCGTGCCGGATCGTGAGCATCTCCCCCGGGTTGCCGAGCAGCACCTCCTGGTGCGCCACCAGGCCGCGCAGCCGCACCGAGTGCACCGGGATGCCGTGCACGCGCGCGCCGCGGGCGCCGTCGGGGTCGTGGGTGGTCGCGTCGGGGACGGGGGCCAGCCCGGCGCCCTCGCGGGCGGCGCCGACGAGCTCGGCGGTGCGGGCGGCCGTGCCCGAGGGCGCGTCGACCTTGTCGGGGTGGTGCAGCTCGACCACCTCGACCGACTCGTAGAACCGGGCGGCCCTGGCGGCGAACGCCATCATCAGCACCGCGCCGAGCGCGAAGTTCGGGGCGATGAGCACCCCGACGCCGGGGTGCTCGCCGACCTGGCCGCGCAGGCTCGCGAGCCGCTCCTCGGACCAGCCGGTCGTGCCGACGACGACGTGCACGCCCTGCGCGACGCAGTGCGCGACGTTGGCCGGCGAGGCGTCGGGCACCGAGAACTCCACGACGACGTCGGCACCCCCGAGGTCACCGAGGTCGTCACCGACGTCGAAGCGGCCCACCAGCTCGAGGTCGTCGGCCGCCTCGACGGCGGCGCACACGGTGCCGCCCATCCGGCCACCCGCACCGATGACGGCCACCTTCGTCGCGCTCATGCAGGCACTGTAGCCATGGCACGCGCCGCGGCCGGGCTCAGACCGGGCCGCGCCCGGGCTCAGACCGGGTGCGGCCCACGCACGGTCAGGCCGGCCACGACGACGGCCGGCATGACGATCACCACGAGGCCGAGCCCGCCGACCAGCCACGCCAGCGACTGCAGCGCGATGGCGACCACCACGACGGTGACCAGCCACGCGAGCAGCACCCCGGCCGCGGCGCCTCCGGCGATCACCCGCGGCCACCGCTCGGCCGGTTCCGTGGCCAGCGCCCGGTTGGCCACGATCACGCCGAGACAGCCGAGCGCGCCGACCAGGCCCAGGACGCACGCACCGATGAGCAGGGCCTGGGCGTCGTCGGGCGCGCCGGCGGCGAACACCCCGGCCAGCACCCCGAGCACGACGCTCAGCACCGCGGCACCGGTGCTGGCACGCGCCCGCAGGCGCGCGGCATCCCTGGCGGTGTGCTCGTCCATCGTCGAAGAGGTGGCCATGGTCAGCAGGCTCTCATCCGAACGACGGCCACGCCCCCTCGGGGTAGCCGGAAAGCTTGGACCGCACCCCCTGGAGGTCGCCCTTGGCGTTCAGGCAGAGCGCGGTGAGCGCACCGGTGCCGATGACCAGGCCGCTGATGAACGCGGCCCAGCCGGTGAGCACGGTCGGCGGCACGGCCGGCAGGCCGAGGATCGACACGGCCTCGCCCACAGCGAGGCTGAGGCAGATGAACAGCACACCGACACCGGCGATGATGCCGAGCCACCAGACGATGATGCCGGCGCCGACCTTGGTCAGGGCCGAGGCGATCGACTCGGCGAACTGCTCGGACACGCCCTTGATCGCCCCCTCCTGCTGGCCCAACCGGTCGTTGTAGCGCTGGGCGGCGGAGCCCTTCCACGTCGAGTCGACCTCGAGCTGGCCCTTGGTGGCGAGCCCGGCGCGCTCGGAGACCGGCTGGCCGACGAGCGTGCGCCAGTCGCCGGCCGACCCGAAGCACAACCAGGGCGCACCGAACACGTTCCAGTGCTCGCTCATCCAGTCGACGGCCTCCTGCCACTTCGGCACGACGTGGTCGTTCCAGAAGTTCACCGCCTTCTCCGCGATCCAGCCTGCGAAGCGGCCGATCTTGTCGAGGGTGTTGTTGAACGCCTCCAGCAGCTGCTGGGCCTTGGCCATCAGGTCGTCCCACTTCTGGCGGAGCTTCTCGAGGATCTCCTCGGGTGTCATGGCTGTCCCCTCACTCGACCGGCGCCCACTCGGCGCCGATCCTCGTCATGGCGGCCGCGTCGTCGGCCTCGTACTGCTTGCGGACGTCGCGCAGGGTCGACGCCATGGTCCCGGTCGCCGTCGAGCCCTCGGCGAGCAGGCCGGAGACGAAGGTCTGCAGCTCGGAGTAGGCGCCGTTGAAGCCGGTGGCGTCGGCCACCACCGAGCTCGAGATCGTGGTGACCGTGATCCCGGAGGCGGACGAGCTCGCCGCGCCCAGCACATCGCTCGTCTCGTCCCAGATCCTGGCGTCGTGGCCGAGTGCCTCGAGCTGTACCTCGTAGCTCATCGTGGTCTCCTCAGACGTCCAGGCCGAGGCGCCGGCCGATGCGGGTGGGGTCACCCAGGCGGGTGAGCGCCTCGGTGCTGCGCGCGGCATCCGCCCTGACGCCCGCGAAGTCGGTGAGCGCCGCCGCCTGCGCCTGCTCGATCGTCGCGAGCACGGTCCGGCCGATGTTCGCGGCATGGGTGCGGGCCAGCCACTGGGGGCGCAGGTCGACCGAGAGGAGCCCGCCGGCGGCCGACACCTCGACGGACACGTCACCGCCCTGTCCCGCGACGCGGTGGGTGCGCTCGACCCGTTCGGTGAGCCCGCCGATGGCCGCGTCGAGCTCGGCCTCCAGCTCGGCCCACACCTCGGCCAGCTCCCGCAGCACGGAGTCCTCGGTGACCGGCCGGCCGCTCGGCAGGGCGCCCAGGTGCTCGGCGACCGCGGCCGGGAACGGCCGGTTCGAGGGCTCGGGCAGCGCCATCGCCTCGTCGACGTCGCTCGTCCACTGCTCGAGGCGCTCGGCCCCGGCGGCCACGTAGGCCTGCGCGATCGCGGCGCCGAGCGCCTCGGGCGCCACGTGGTCCTGCCAGCGGTGGTCGACGGCGATCGAGCGCACCGTGCCGTCGGGGGTCACCCGCACCGTGACGACCCGCTGCGCGTCGGCGCCCTGCACCTCCTGGGTGCGCGGCTCGATCGTCTCGAGCCGCTGCAGCGTGCGGTCGATGCCTTCACGTGCCTCGTAGAGCCGCTCCTGCTGTGCGTCCACGTCGTGCTCCTCCCCGTCCGGATGCCGCCCAGTCTGTGCGCGGACGGGGGTGCGCACCATGGGGAGGACTCCCCGCGCGGTGCGGGCCCGGCATCCCGGATGCCGTGTCGTTCACCTTCTGTTCATCTTTCGTCCACCTTCCGGTTACCCTTGTGCCGGAGCAGACAGACATCACGAGAGGAGGGGCCGCGATGAAGAAGCAGTCCCCCGCAACGACCCCCAGCGGGCTGGCCCTGCGCTGGGTGCCCGTCACCACCGTCGACGGTCGCGTGCGCCTGGAGATGCGCTGGAGCGCCCCATCCCCGGTGGCACGCCGGTCCGACTGAGCCCAACCCCTACGTGGGCGGCTGCTCCTCGCGTCGGGCCCTGGCCCGCGACCTCCAGGCGTCGGCGAGGTAGCGCAGGTCAGCGGCGGTGTCCTGCCGGTAGCGGGCGTAGTTCGCGTCGAACGGGGTCTGCGCGTGGTAGGCCCGGATGGCGGTGTCGAGGACGACGACGATCTCGCCGGCCGCCCGGCTGAAGAAGTCCGCGTGGTCGACCATCCGCACCGCGGGGTCCCACCGCACCCGCTGGATCGCCTCGGTCCGCGCGAGGTAGACCTGCTCGATCTTGTAGCGCACCGGCAGCCCACCGACGAGCTCACCCCACGGCCGAAGCGGCTCGCGGTGCCCGTGGAAGAGCGCCTCCGGCCCGAAGTCGACGGCGAACCACCGCGGCAGCTCGACCCGCAGGAACCCGACCACGTCGATCTCGGGGCAGGCCTGTAGCCGGCGGCGCGCGGCGTCCACGTCGGTCGCCCGGGTGAAGACGATGTCGTCGTCGGTCACGAGCACGAACTCGGTCCCGACCGCGTCGAGTGCCGCGTTGCGTCCCACCGAGACCCCCGAGTTGAACGGCATCGGGATCACGTCGACCAGCGGGGCGTCGTCGAAGGTCATGGGTGTGGGTGAGTCGTCGGCGACGACGATCCGCCCGTCGAACACCGTGCGGGCCGACCGGACGAGGCGCCGGGCGACGTCGGGGCGCTGGAACGTCTTGACCGTCATGGTCACCGTCCGCGCCGTCTCGGCCCGCGCGGCCCGGTCAGGGGCAGGAGCCGTCAGCCGGTCGATGCCGCGGACAGCCACGAGCGCTCCGGCGGTGGCGGCCCGGTACGCGAGCCGAAGCGGCGCTCCGCCGCGGCCCAGCATGACGCGCTTCACCCTCTGGACGTCCATCGCACCTCCTCCATCGAAGGCAGTATGCCGTGGAGCGCCCCCTCCCGATCGGTGGCCGCGCGGCGGACCCGTTGCGCGCGGCCCGGACCCGCCGAGGGCCCGCACCCCCTGGGGGGTGCGGGCCCTCGGCGATCAGCCGGGTGTCACTCAGGCGTCGGTGGACGCGCCCTCGGACTCCGAGCGCTCACCGCGACCGCGGTTGCCACCACGACGGCGGTTGCGCGGGCGACGCTCGCCGCGCTCCTCGCGCTCACCGTCACCGGCGGGGGCGTCGCCCTCGTCGGTGTCGGTGTCGACCTCCGCAGCCGGGGCCAGCGGCCGGGGCCGAGTCGGCCGCGGGGGCCTGCTCGTCACCGGTCTCGCCCTCGGCGAGCACCGCGGCGAGGCTCAGCTTGCCGCGCGGGTCGATCTCCTTGAGCTCGACCTGGACCTTCTGGCCGACGGCGAGCACGTCGTCGACGTTGTCGATCCGCTTGCCACCGACGAGCTTGCGCACCTCGGAGATGTGCAGCAGGCCGTCCTTGCCCGGCAGGAGCGAGATGAACGCACCGAAGGTCGTCGTCTTCACGACGGTCCCGAGGAAGCGCTCGCCGATCTCCGGCATCTGCGGGTTGGCGATGGCGTTGACCATCGCGCGGGCCGCCTCGGCCGACGGGCCGTCGGTCGCACCGATGTAGACGGTGCCGTCGTCCTCGATCGAGATCTGGGCGCCGGTCTCGTCCTGGATCTGGTTGATCATCTTGCCCTTCGGGCCGATGACCTCGCCGATCTTGTCGACCGGGACCGTCACCGCGATGACGCGAGGAGCGTAGGGGCTCATCTCGTCGGGCGCGTCGATGGCCTCGTTCATGACGTCGAGGATGTGCAGGCGCGCGTCGCGGGCCTGGGTCAGCGCGCCGGCCAGCACGTCGGCGGGGATGCCGTCGAGCTTGGTGTCGAGCTGGATGGCCGTGACGAACTCACGGGTACCGGCGACCTTGAAGTCCATGTCACCGAACGCGTCCTCGGCACCGAGGATGTCGGTCAGCGCCGCGTACTCGGTCGTCCCGTCGACCTCGGCCGAGACCAGGCCCATCGCGATGCCGGCGACCGGGGCGCGCAGCGGCACACCGGCGTTCAGCATCGACAGGGTGGACGCACAGACCGAGCCCATCGACGTCGAGCCGTTGGAGCCGAGCGCCTCGGACACCTGGCGGATCGCGTAGGGGAACTCCTCGCGGGTCGGGAGCACCGGCATCAGGGCCCGCTCGGCGAGCGCACCGTGGCCGATCTCGCGACGCTTCGGCGAACCCACGCGGCCGGTCTCACCGGTCGAGTAGGGCGGGAAGTTGTAGTTGTGCATGTAGCGCTTGCGGGTGACCGGCGACAGGGTGTCGAGCTGCTGCTCCATGCGGAGCATGTTCAGCGTCGTCACCCCCATGATCTGGGTCTCGCCACGCTCGAAGATCGCCGAGCCGTGCACCCGCGGGAGCACCTCGACCTCGGCCGAGAGCGCGCGGATGTCCGCGAGGCCACGGCCGTCGATGCGCACCTTGTCCTTGAGGATGCGCTGACGGATGAGCTTCTTCTGCACCGCGCGGTAGGCGGCGGAGACCTCCTTCTGGCGGCCGAAGAACGCACCCTTCTCACCACCCTCGTGGATGCCGTCGGCGTCGCCGACCAGCTTCAGGTGCAGCGCCGACTTGATCTCGTCGATGCGGTCCTCGCGCTCGGTCTTGCCCGCGATCTGCAGGGCGGCAGCCAGGTCCGAAGCCGTCTCGGCCTCGACCGCGGCGTACACGTCGTCCTCGTAGTCGAGGAAGATCGGGAACTCCTGCACCGGCTTGGCGGCCGTGGCCGCGAGCGCGGACTGCGCCTCGCACAGGGCCTTGATGAAGGTCTTGGAGGCCTCGAGGCCCTGGGCGACGATCTCCTCGGTGGGAGCGGTCTTGCCCTCGGTCTTGACCAGGTCCCAGGTCTGCTCGGTGGACTCGGCCTCGACCATCATGATCGCGACGTCGTCACCGGCGATGCGACCCGCGACGACCATGTCGAAGGTCGAGCGCTCGATGTCGCTGAAGTTCGGGAACGCGACCCACTGGTCGTCGATCAGGCTGACCCGCACGCCACCGATCGGGCCGGAGAACGGCAGGCCGGAGATCTGGGTCGAGGCGCTGGCCGCGTTGATGGCGAGCACGTCGTACTGGTGGTCGGGGTTGAGCGCGAGCACCGTGATGACGACCTGGACCTCGTTGCGCAGGCCCTTGGTGAAGGTCGGGCGCAGCGGGCGGTCGATCAGGCGGCAGGTGAGGATCGCGTCGGTGGAGGGGCGGCCCTCACGGCGGAAGAACGAGCCGGGGATCTTGCCCGCGGCGTACATCCGCTCCTCGACGTCGACGGTCAGGGGGAAGAAGTCGAAACCCTCGCGCGGGGACTTCCCGGCGGTGGTGGTGGAGAGGAGCATCGTGTCCTCGTCCAGGTAGGCGGCGACGGAGCCGCCGGCCTGCTTCGCGAGCCGGCCGGTCTCGAACCGGACGGTGCGGGTGCCGAACTTGCCGTTGTCGATGACGGCTTCGGCGACAGTGATCTCAGGACCCTCCATGGGTCCTCCTTTTCTCTTGTACGAAAGCCCTCGTGCATCGTCGTTGTGCACGGGCTTGTCCAACAGGCGGGGGTGCCGCGGACGGCATCCGCCTCTCACGCGAAAGGGCGGCCCTCACGGTCAACGTGAGGACCGCCCCTCGCGGAAGTCCTTATCGGCGCAGGCCGAGGCGCTTGATCAGCGAGCGGTAGCGCTCGACGTCGACGCTCTCCAGGTAGCGCAGGAGGCGGCGGCGCTGGCCGACCAGCAGCAGCAGGCCGCGCCGGCTGTGGTGGTCGTGCTTGTGCTGGCGCGAGTGCTCGGTGAGGTCCTTGATGCGCTGGGTGAGCAGCGCGACCTGCACCTCGGGGGAGCCGGTGTCGCCCTCGGTGGTGGCGTACTCGGTCATGATCTGCTTCTTGACGTCAGTGCTCAGAGGCATGGGGCGACGACTCTCTTCCTGTGGTTTCGCTGCGCGGCGCTCCCGGGCTGGTTCACCGGGGCTCTATGGATCCGCGGCCGATTCTCACGGCAGTGGTCAAGGTTACCAGCGGCGCGAGCACCCCCCTAATCGACCGGATGCCGGGTGGTCGCCTCACGCGAGGAGCGTGCGCGTCCAGAGGTCGAGCACCATCGCAGCGTAGTCGGCCGGGTCCCCGACCTCCGCTGGTGGCGAGCCGGTAGAAGCGCAGCGGCTGTTCGATGGTCCACAGCAGGCCGGCGGCGCTCCTCGTCGGATGTCGTCGGTGACGCAGCCACCCCCGGCATCGCCACGCTCGTGTCCACCGGCACGCATGCTCGTGGCACGGCGCGCAGGCGCTCTTCGTACGCGTCGACAGGCTGAGTCGCAGTACCGCGGCCAGGGACGAGACCTTCGAGTCGTCACCGAGGGCTCGTTCCTCTACCTGCACGCCTCGGGGTGCCGCACGCCTTCCGGCATCCGGGGCGACGCGCTCCGCGGCGACCGGTTCGTCGTCGCTCCCCAGCGCCAGGTGCCGCCTGATGGGCCTCGCCCGACGAGTGTCGGCGTGCCGGCGGCCCGGCCAGGCGCGTGCCGCGGCGAGGTCGTGCGGCATAGCCGTAGTGGTCGAGCAGCTCGCGAGCCGCTGGAACGACGGTGGCGGCCCCTGGTCCGGCGCGTCGACGTGCGTCGGCCCACCGAGTCCCGGTGGCGCGTGACCGCCGAGCGACGTCCGAGCGTCCTGCGACCTCGGCGGTGGTCCGCTTGCGCGCCCGGAGTCGTCGGGCACGCATGCGCGGATGGGACCCGCTCGAGGTCACAGCAGGGATCGCCGCGAGTGCCTGGTCCGCGGTGCAGCCGTCGGCATCTGCAGGTCGCCGCGCCCACGCCGGCCGCGCGCCGCAGACGCCAGTCGACGAGGCCGAGCGCGGGCTCGACGACCGCCGATACTGCGCGCGCGAGGATGCCGTCGACCGTCCTCGGCACGCGTCGACCGCGCGGAGCTGGGACGGCCGACGCACGAGCCCAGAGGACGTGGACCGACGACGACGGTGCACGTCCGCGCTGGGCCGCGCCATCCGCAGGCGCGACTGCCGAGACGGGGAGATCGCGCCGGTGGCCTCGACGTCGGGCCGCGTCCACGCGCCTCGAGGTCGACGGGCCGCCGCTGCACCGTGTGGCGACGCGGTCGGCCGCCGGAGTCCGCGGCCGCTGGCGACACCGCGCGCGCGTAGAGTTGCGAGCCAGGTCACACTCAGCGCAGAGGAGTCGACGAACGTGCGTCAGCGAGGCCCCGGCCCGGCACCGGCACCCGCCCCGGCGGACCCCGAGCGGGCGGCGTCCGTGCGGGCCATCGCCGAGCAGCTGAGCGCGCTGCGCGGGCCGCTGCTGCCGGTGCTGCACGAGGTCGTCGCCACCCACGGGTACGTCACCGACGACGACGTGCTGGTGGTCGCCGAGGTGCTCAACCTCTCGCGCGCCGACGTGCACGGCGTCGTGACCTTCTACCACGACCTCCGCCGCACTCCCCCGGCCGCGCACCGGGTCGCGCTGTGCCGCGGCGAGGCCTGCCAGGCGCGTGGCGCCGAGGGCCTGTACGCCGTCGCGACCGACCGCTGGGTCGGGCTCCGCCGACGTCGAGGTGGGCGAGGTGTTCTGCCTCGGGCTGTGCGCCGTCGGCCCGTCGGGCACCGTCGACGGCGCCCTGCACGCCGCGCTGTCGCCCGAGCGGCTCGACGCCCTGACCGGCGGGTGGTGGCGATGACGACCGCCTGGGTGCCCTGCGACGCCGCCGCCGTCGCCCTCGGTGCGGATGCCGTCGCCGACGCCATCGCGGCCGCCGGGGTCACGGTGCGCCGCAACGGCTCGCGAGGGATGCTGTGGCTCGAGCCGCTCGTCGAGGTCGAGACCGAGCGCGGCCGGGTCGGGTACGGCAACCTCACCGAGGCCGAGGTCGGGCCGCTCCTCGACGGCGCGCTCGACGACACCGAGCGCTGCATCGGGGTCGTCGACGAGCACGACTGGCTGGCCCGTCAGCACCGCGTCTCGTTCGCCCGGGTCGGCGTCATCGAGCCGACCGACCTCGCCGCCTACCGCGAGCACGGCGGGCTGCGCGGGCTGGAACGGGCGCTGGCGCTCTCCCCCGAGGAGGTCGTCGCCGAGGTGACGGCGTCCGGGCTGCGCGGTCGCGGCGGCGCCGGCTTCCCCGCCGGCATCAAGTGGGAGACGGTGCGCACCGCCGCCGCCGACGTGAAGTTCGTCTGCTGCAACGCCGACGAGGGCGACAGCGGCACCTTCGCCGACCGGATGCTCATCGAGGGCGACCCGTTCACGCTCGTCGAGGGGATGACGATCGCGGCGCTCGCGGTCGGCGCGACCGAGGGCTACGTCTACCTGCGCAGCGAGTACCCCCACGCCGTCCGCACGCTGCGGCGGGCCATCGACATCGCCTACGCCCACGGGGTGCTCGGCGAGTCGGTGCTCGGCAGCGGGCGGCGGTTCGACCTCGACGTGCGGGTCGGCGCCGGGCGCCTACATCTGCGGCGAGGAGACCTCGATGCTCGAGTCGCTCGAGGGCAGGCGGGGCGAGGTGCGCGCCAAGCCGCCGATCCCCGCGCTCGAGGGGCTGTTCGGCCGGCCGACCGTCGTCAACAACGTGCTGACCCTGGGCGCGGTGCCGATGGTGCTCGCCGACGGCGGCGAGGCGTACGCCGCGCTGGGCACCGGGCGCTCGCGCGGGACCCAGGTCTTCCAGCTCGCCGGCAACGTCGCGCGGGGCGGCATCGTCGAGGCCGACTTCGGGGTGTCGCTCGGCACGCTGGTCGACGACTTCGGGGGCGGCACGGCATCCGGGCGGCCGGTGAAGGCCGTGCAGGTGGGCGGCCCGCTGGGCGCCTACCTGCCGCCGGCGCGCTTCGACCTGCCGATGGACTACGAGGCGTTCGCGGATGCCGGCGCGATGGTCGGCCACGGCGGCGTCGTCGTGTGGGACGACACGATGGACGCCTCGGTGATGGCCCGGTTCGCGATGGAGTTCTGCGCGAAGGAGTCGTGCGGCAAGTGCACGCCGTGCCGCATCGGGTCGATCCGCGGGGTCGAGGTCATCGACCGGATCCGCTCGGCCCCCGACGACGGCGTGCGGCGCACCCAGCTCGTGCTGCTCGAGGACCTCTGCACGACGATGACCAAGGGGTCGCTGTGCGCGATGGGCGGGCTGACGCCGATGCCGGTGCGCAGCGCGCTCGAGCACTTCCCCGAGGACTTCGGGGTGGCGCGCGACGACGGCCGCGAGGTCGCGCACGGCATCCCCGGGTCGGCGACGGTGACGACGGAAGGAGCCCGGCCATGACGATGATCGACGAACCCGCTCTCGAGACCCCGGACCGCGGTACACCGGCGGTGTTCGGGGAGGCGACCGCGCACGTGACGGTCGACGGCATCGCGGTGATGGTGCCGGTCGGCACCTCGGTGATGCGCGCCGCGTCGCTGGCCGGCGTCACCGTGCCCAAGCTGTGCGCCACCGACTCGCTCAAGGCGTTCGGGTCGTGCCGGCTCTGCCTCGTCGAGGTCGAGGGGATGAAGGGCACGCCGGCGTCGTGCACCACCCCGTGCACCGACGGCATGGTCGTGTCGACCCGCACCGAGCAGGTGCAGCAGCTGCGCCGCGGGGTGATGGAGCTCTACCTCTCCGACCACCCCATCGACTGCGCCGGGTGCGAGCGCGGGTCGTGCGAGATGCAGCGGCTCGCCCACGACGTCGGGCTGGCCGAGGTGCGCTACGGGCTGGGTGGCGCGTCGCACCTGGCCGAGACGCCCGACGAGTCGAACCCCTACTTCGCCTACGACCCGGCCGCCTGCATCGTCTGCTCGCGGTGCGTGCGGGCCTGCTCCGAGACCCAGGGCACCTTCGCGCTCACCGTGTCGGGGCGCGGCTTCGACTCGCGGATCACCCCCGGCGGCACCGACTTCCTCAGCTCGGAGTGCGTCTCGTGCGGCGCCTGCGTGCAGGCCTGCCCGACCGACGCCCTCACCGAGAAGTCGGTCGTCTCGCTCGGGATGCCGACGCGCTCGGTGGTCACGACGTGCGCCTACTGCGGGGTCGGCTGCTCGTTCAAGGCCGAGGTGCAGGGCTCGGGTGACGCGACCCGGGTCGTGCGGATGGTGCCGTGGAAGGACGGCGGCGCCAACGAGGGGCACTCGTGCGTCAAGGGCCGGTTCGCCTACGGCTACGCCTCGCACCGCGACCGCCAGATGGCGCCGATGGTGCGCGACTCGATCGACGACGAGTGGCAGGTCGTGTCGTGGGAGGAGGCCATCGCGCGGGTCGCCGCCGGGTTCCTCGGGCTGCGCGAGAAGTACGGCGTCGGGGCGATCGGCGGCATCTCGTCGTCGCGGTGCACCAACGAGGAGGTCTACGTCGTCCAGAAGATGGTGCGGGCGGCGTTCGGCAACAACAACATCGACACCTGCGCGCGGGTCTGCCACTCCCCCACCGGCTACGGGCTGAACCACGCGTTCGGCACCTCGGCCGGCACCCAGGACTTCGCGTCGGTCGACGCGGCCGACGTCATGCTCGTCATCGGCGCCAACCCCACCGACGCCCACCCGGTGTTCGCGTCGCGGATGAAGCGGCGGATGCGGGAGGGGGCGCAGGTCATCGTCGCCGACCCGCGGCGGATCGACCTCGTGCGCTCGCCGCACGTCGAGGCGGCGTTCCACCTGCCGGTGCGGCCCGGCACCAACGTCGCGTTCGTCAACGCGATGTGCCACGTCATCGTCACCGAGGGGCTGTGGGACGAGGAGTTCGTCCGCTCCCGCTGCGAGGACGCCGACACCTACCTCGAGTTCATCGCCGGGCCCGAGCACTCGCCCGAGGCGACGGAGAGCGAGACCGGCATCCCGGCATCCGACCTGCGTTCTGCCGCACGGCTGTACGCGGCGGGGCCGAACTCGGCGATCTACTACGGCCTCGGGGTCACCGAGCACAGCCAGGGCTCGACGATGGTCATGGGGATGGCCAACCTCGCGATGCTCACCGGCAACCTCGGGCGCGAGGGCGTCGGGGTGAACCCGCTGCGCGGGCAGAACAACGTGCAGGGGTCGTGCGACATGGGGTCGTTCCCGCACGAGCTGCCCGGGTACCGGCACGTGTCGCGGCCCGAGGTGCGCGAGATCTACGAGTCGCTGTGGGGCGTGACGATCCAGGCCGAGCCGGGGCTGCGCATCCCGAACATGTTCGACGCGGCGATCGGCGGGTCGTTCAAGGGGCTGTACGTGCAGGGCGAGGACATCGCGCAGAGCGACCCCAACACCCAGCACGTCGAGGCGGCGCTGCGGTCCATGGAGCTCGTCGTCGTGCACGACCTGTTCCTCAACGAGACCGCGCGGTTCGCGCACGTCTTCCTGCCGGGCGCGTCGTTCCTCGAGAAGGACGGCACGTTCACCAACGCCGAGCGGCGGGTCAACCGGGTGCGGCCGGTCATGCCGTCGCGGGTCGGCAAGGACGAGTGGCAGGTCGTCTGCGAGATCGCCACGGCGATGGGCTACCCGATGTCGTACGAGGCGCCGTCGCAGATCATGGACGAGATCGCCGCCACCACACCGACGTTCGCCGGGGTGTCGTTCGACCGGCTCGACGCCGAGGGCTCGATGCAGTGGCCGGTCACCGAGGCCGCACCGCACGGCACGCCGACGATGCACGTCGGGTCGTTCGTGCGCGGGCTCGGCCAGCTCACCGCGACGGTCTACGTGCCGACGACCGAGCGGGCCAACCGGCGCTACCCGCTGGTGCTGACGACCGGGCGCATCCTGTCGCAGTACAACGTCGGCGCGCAGACCCGGCGGACGCCGAACTCGACGTGGCACCCCGAGGACGTCCTCGAGATCCACCCGTCCGACGCCGAGCTGCGGGGGATCACCTCCGGTGACGTCGTCGAGCTGTCGTCGCGGGTGGGCACGACCCGGCTCACCGCGCTGGTGTCGGAGCGGATGCCGGCCGGCGTCGTCTACACGACCTTCCACCACCCGGTGACCGGCGCCAACGTCGTCACGACCGAGAACTCCGACTGGGCGACGAACTGCCCGGAGTACAAGGTGACGGCGGTGCAGGTCGAGGTGGTCACGCAGGCGGCCCGGGCCGAGGCGGGTGCGGGCGAGCACGTGCTCGACGAGGTGCTGGTCGCCGCCACCGAGGCGATGGCGCGGCGGCGGTGACCGGGCCACCGAGCGGGTCGGTGCACGGGGTGCCGCCGGTCGTGCGGCTCGGCCACGACCTCGTGCGCAACTTCGAGGCCCTGCCGCCCGAGAAGGCCGCGGTCGAGATCGCCACCCACATCCGCAAGTTCTGGGAGCCGCGGATGCGCCAGGAGCTGCTGGCCCGCGTCCGCTGGGGTGACACGAGCCTGCACCCGCTGCTCGTGCGCGCCGCCGAGGACCTCGTCGACGGCGACGTCGACCGCGCCGAGGTCAGGGAGCCCTCCGGCGGCTGAGCCGCGACGCACGCACCGCGGGTTCACGCGCTCCGTCGTCGGTCGGCCTACCTGGAGCTGCCTCGTCCCGCGAGTGCCGGGATGATCCGCGTCAGGACCGCGTCGATCTCCGCCGCCGCCTGCTCGTGCCGCGGCGGGACCACGCCGGTAGGGGTCGAGGAAGTCGGCGTTCAGCCCGTCGGGGCGGCTCGCTGCGTAGGCCTGGTCGAGCAGCTCCAGGCCGCGTCCCGGCGAGCGAACCCGGTCGAGCGCGTCGGCGAACTGGCGAAGACCGAAGACCTTGATCGCCTGGTCGGGCCACGCCTCCGACAGACGGACTCGATGGGCGAACTCGAAGGTCAGCACGAGCTCGGTGTCGACGAGCAGCTCGCGGGCGGCTGACGCCCGGACGAGGCATCGCTCACACGGGGGCGCCCACCGGAGGCCGGAGCGGTTCACTGGTCGTGGGCGCTGTCGCGCCGGGCGGCAGGCCGCGTGGTGGAGGTACGAGCATGGCGGCCATCGAGGTCACCGGTCTGCGGAAGGTCTACGGGGACGTTCCGGCGGTCGACGGTCTCGACCTCACCGTCGAGGAGGGCGAGGTGGTCGCCCTCCTCGGCCCCAACGGCGCGGGGAAGACCACCACGGTCGAGATCCTGGAGGGGTACCGCGCCCGCGACGCCGGGACCGTGTCGGTGCTCGGACACGACCCGCAGGTCGGCGGCCGGTCCTTCCGCGAGCGCATCGGCATCGTGCTGCAGGAGGCCGGTTTCGAGGACGACTTCACCCCTCGCGAGCTGGTCCGGCTGCACGCCGGCTACTACCCGAGCCCCCGGCCGGTGGCCGAGGTCCTCACCCTGACCGGCCTGGACGAGAAGGCCGACGCCCGGGTGGGCAGCCTCTCCGGTGGGCAGAAGCGCCGCCTCGACCTCGCGCTCGGCATCGTCGGCGACCCCGACCTGCTCTTCCTCGACGAGCCGACGACCGGCTTCGACCCGTCCGCCCGGCGGCGCGCCTGGGACCTCGTCGAGAGCCTGCGCGCCCTCGGGGCCACCATCCTGCTGACGACGCACTACCTCGACGAGGCCGAGCACCTCGCCGACCGGGTCGTCGTCATCGACCACGGCCGGGTCGTCGCCCACGGCACCCCCGAGGAGCTCGCCGCCACCGCCGGAGCGGCGACCGTGATCTCCTTCCGGATGCCGACCGGTCTCGACGGCGCGGACCTGCCCACGCTCGGCCTCGACCGCCGCATCGCCGGCAGCGTCGTCGAGGTGCGCACCGAGACACCGACGGCGGACGTCGCCACCATCGCGACCTGGGCGATCGCGCGGGGGGTGGAGCTCGACGCGCTCACCCTGGCCCGGCCCAGCCTCGAGGACGTCTACCTCGACCTCGTCGGCGAGCAGGACCTCGAGACCGACACCGAGGCGAGCGTGCGATGACCACGCTCGCGGGCGCACGGCATCCGGCCGCCCCGGCCCGGCCCTCGGAGCCGACGATGCTGTGGCGCCAGACCCGCCACGAGCTCACCGCGCTGCGGCGCACGCCGATCACCCTGATCCTCAGCATCGGCCTGCCGCTGCTCTTCTTCGTGCTGCTGTCCGCGCTCTTCGGCAACCAGCGCGTCGACGAGGGCGGCGTGCGGCTGGTGCAGTTCCTCGCGCCGGGCATGGCCTCGTTCGGGGTCGTCATGGCGACCTTCACGTTCCTCGCCGTGGGGCTGGCGGAGGCGCGCGCGACCGGGGTGGTCAAGCGCCAGTCGGGGACACCGGTGCCGCGCTGGCTGCTCATCGGCGGCCGGGTGGGTGCCGCCCTCCTGCTCGGACTGGTCTCGACCGGCCTCGTGCTCGGTGCCGGGGTCGCGTTCTACGACCTGCTGGTGCCGAGCCGGTCGATCCTCGCGATCGTGGTCACCCTCCTGATCGCCTCGGCCTGCTTCAGCGCGCTCGGGCTGGCGCTGGCCATGGCCCTGCCGTCGATGCAGCTGACCGTGGCCGTGAGCAACGGCATCGTCATCCCGCTCGCCTTCATCTCCGACATGTTCATGATGAGCGGGCGGATGCCGGACTGGCTCGCGACGATCGGCTGGCTGTTCCCCCTCAAGCACCTGACGGCCGTCTTCGGTGACGCCCTCAACCCCTACCTGTCGGGATCCGGCTTCGAGCTCGACCACCTCGCCGTCCTCGCCCTCTGGGGGCTGGCCGGGGTGGTGGTGGCGACCGTGCAGCTGGGCCGGGACCGCGACCGCGACGCCTCCCGCTCCAGCGACCAGCGGACCAGCCGGGCGCGTGCCCGCCGGCGGCTCGCCGACACCTCCCCGCGCCGGACCAGCGCCCCGTCGACCGGGACGCTCGTCACGGAGCAGGTGCGCCACGCGCAGTCGGTGCTGTGGCGCAACGCGTCGGCCGTGTTCTTCGCGGTCGCGTTCCCCGTGCTGCTCGTCGCGATCATCCCCGCGGTCAACGGTGGCGGCGACCAGCTCATGGAGGACGGGCAGACGCTCGGGGTCTTCTACGCCGGGGCGATGGCGATCTACGGCGCCGCCGTCACCGCCTACGTCAACATGCCGCAGGGTGTCGCCGAGGCCCGCGACCGCGGGGTGCTCAAGCGCACGGGTGGCACGCCCTTGCCCGCCGGCGCCCTGGTGGTGGGCCGCGTCGTGGGCGCGCTCGGTGTCGCCCTCCTCACCGGCGCCGCCATCGTCGCGCTCGCGGCGGCCGCCTTCCGCCCCGTGCGGCCGCCGGGTCTGCCGGCCGCTGCCGTGGTGCTCGTGGTCGCCGCCGTCTGCTTCGCCGTGGTCGGGCTCGCCGTCATGACCTTCGTGCACTCCGCGCAGGCTCTCACCGGCGTCACGCTGGGCACCCTGCTCCCCCTCGCCTTCATCTCCGACATCTTCGTCATCGGGGCCAGCTTCCCGCCCGTGCTCGAGGCGGTGTCGTGGTTCTTCCCCCTGCGGCACGCGTCAGCAGCGATGACCGTGGCCCTGGCCCCCGAGCTCGAGGGCTCGGGCCTGGCCCTGGGGCACCTGGCCGTGCTCCTGGCCTGGACCGTGGCCGGGGCCCTGGTGCTGGTGTGGCGCTTCGGGTGGGAGTCCGCGGGACCCGCGCCCGGAAAGACCTGACCCGACCCCTTGACAACCTACAACCGTTTGGTTGTAGGTTGTGATGGTGGATCAGACCAGCGAGGACCGGGCGGACGCCCTGTTCTCCGCGCTCTCGGACCGGACCCGGCGGGACATCCTGCGTCGCGTCCTGGCCGGGGAGCACTCGGTCTCGACCCTCGCGGCGCGGTACGACATGAGCTTCGCCGCGGTCCAGAAGCACGTCGCCGTCCTCGAGAGGGCCGGCCTGCTGACGAAGCGGCGTTCCGGCCGCGAGCAGCTGGCCAGCGGTGACGTGGACGCGGTCCGGTCCGTCGCCTCGATGCTCGACGAGCTCGAGAGCGTGTGGCGGGGCCGGGTCGCCCGCATCGACGAACTACTACTCACCCAGGAGAGCTGACATGCCCGTCACCGACATCACCAAGGACATCGAGAACCGCACCATCGTCATCACCGCCGAGTTCGCGGCCCCGGTCGAGCGCGTCTGGGGTATCTACGAGGACGCCCGCCAGCTCGAGAAGGTGTGGGGCCCGCCCGAGTACCCCGCGACCTTCGTCGACCACGAGCTGCGCCCCGGCGCCCGCTCGACGTACTACATGACCTCGCCCGAGGGCGAGAGGTTCGCGGGCTACTGGGACATCACCGCCGTCGAGGCGCCGCACCGGCTCACCTTCCACGACGGCTTCGCCCACGAGGACCTCACGCCCAACCTCGAGCTGCCCGTCGGCGAGAACGTCTTCGTCTTCGAGGCGGTCGAGGGAGGCACCCGAGCGACGTACACGAGCATCAACGCCACCGCCGAGGACCTGCAGACGGTGCTCGAGATGGGCATGATCGAGGGCGCCACCAGCGCCATCAACCAGATCGACGGCTTCCTCGCGGCCCACCCGCAGCACGCCTGACGACCGGCCGGGCGCGATCCCACCACCGGCGCGGCGTCGGGTGTTCCATGGACGGATGACAGACCACGTGGCACGAGCACGAGTGAACGTCGACGCCGACCCGCAGACCGTCTGGCGGGCCCTGACCGACCCGGACCAGGTCTCCCGCTGGATGGTCGGCACCGAGGTGTCATCGGACTGGCGGGTCGGCAGCCCCATCACCTGGCGCGGGGAGATGGACGGCCGGTCGTACGAGGACAGGGGCGAGCTCCTGGTCGTGGACGAGCCCACGCGGTTGTCGATGACCCACTACAGCCCGCTCATGGGGCAGGCCGACGAGCCGGAGAACTACCACACGGTGACCTACGACCTGGCCCCGGAGGGCGACGGCACCGTGGTGCGGCTGAGTCAGGACGGCAACGAGTCGGCGGAGCAGGCCGAGCAGTTCGGCGCGAACTGGCAGAGCATGCTCGACGCGCTGAAGAGCACGGTCGAGACCGGGTAGGCGGCTCACGGGCGGCCGTGGACCAGCTCCTCGGCGTACCGCCCGGCGAGGCGCCCACGGTGGCCGTCGAGCTCCTGGTCCGCCGCCCGCACGGTGGCCGGGCCCACCCCTCGGGTGACGACGACGTCTGCGCGCTGGAGGGCCTCGACCCGGCTGGCGGTCGGCGCATGGCCCGGTCCACAGGTCACCCCGCTGGTCGACGCGACCGCCAGGCGTCGTGCCAGCTCGTCCGCCGCGGGGCGCTCGGCCACGGCGAGGGCCGCGAAGGGGTCGAGCCGCCGGCGCGCCGCGACCTCGGCGGTCACCGACCCGCGGGGCACGTCGAGCGTGCTGAGCAGCAGCTGCACCACCGCCGGCGCCCCGACGAGCGCGGCCGCGGCCCGGTCCGCCGCGAGGCAGTCCTGCGTGAGGACGGGGCGCACGGCCTGGTGGAGGAGGCGCTGCAGGGCCCTCGCCGGCGCCGCGACGACCGTCAGGCCCGCCGCACCCACCGACGTGGCGACCTCCCGACGCATCCGGTCGCCGGCCAGGTCGTCACCGGCTCCGAGGACGCCCAGCCCGCTGTCGTACTGCTCGCGCGCCGTCTCGTGCGGCTGGACGACACCCGTCGGCGACAGGAGCAGCACCAGCCGGGTGAGCAGGTCGTCGGCGAGCCGGACGAGCACGCCCGCCGGGCCGCGCCCGCGCTGTCCGCAGACCAGCTCGTGGGCCAGGGTCGCGACCCGCTCGTCGCCGTCCAGGACGGTCCACTGCGGAAGGCCGAGGACGAGCGTCGCCCGCCCGAGGTAGCCGTGCCGGAGCAGGGAGGTGGCGTAGACCGTGTCGACGACGACGGCATCCGGGCGTCGGGCGCCCACGGCCCCCGCCACCTCGTCGACGAGCCGGTGCACCGCCGGGGCGTCCTGCGCCGAGATGGGCACGGCCCTCGGGCTCGGCCCAGCCGGTCGCGGCAGGAGCTGCCAGACGAGGAGCGCCGCCACGCCCGCCCAGATGACCCTCGTCCAGCCGTCGTCGAGGACGACCAGCGCCACGAGCGCTCCCAGGACGGCCAGCGCCCCGAGGACCACCGCCCCCGCCAGCAGGACGGCGGTCGTGGCGGTCGCCCGCGACCCGTCGGTCCGGATGTCGTTCCCCGAGGTCCCCATGCCCCATCACCTCCGCGCGCCGCAGCCTAGCGCGGATCGCGGCGGCTCACCTCAGACGCAGAACTCGTTGCCCTCGGGGTCGCGCATCACGGCCCAGTGCACCCCGAGGTCGGCGTGGTCCTCGACGCGCGTCGCTCCGAGGCCCTCGAGCCGCGCCACCTCGGCCGCCACCCGCCGGCGCTGCTCGTCGAGCGGGACCGACGGGCCGCCGCCGGCGAGGAGGTCGACGTGCACGCGGTTCTTGCCCGCCTTGGGCTCGGGCACCTTCTGGAAGAAGATCCGCGGGTGGCCCTCGGCCTCGATGGCCGAGGCGTCATTCCACCGCTCCTCCGGCACCCCGTTGGCCGTGAGGAAGGCCGGCCAGTCGGCGAAGTCGCCGGGCGGCGCCGGGACCGCGTAGCCACGGTCGGCGAGCGCGGACGCCCAGAAGGCACTGAGGGCCGCCGGGTCGGCGGCGTCGAACACCACTTGGATGGGAGCTGTCGATCGGTCCATCCCCCCAGTCTCCCGCCGGGCACCGACAGGCCGGCCGACCCGCGCCGACCGGTTTCCGCGAGGTGCCCTCCCGGGTGTACGATCCTCGGTTCGCCAGTATGCGAACCGACCACGACCCGAGAGGTGGACCCGCCGTGCCCGCGCCGTCCACCGACGCCCCTGCGACCGACGTCCTCGCCCGCGAGCAGGCCCACCTCGACCACGCCCGCGACCAGCTGCGCCGCATGCGGGAGTCCACCGACCGGCTCGACGCCGCCACGGCGACCGACGCGTGGACCAGCGAGCTGCTCGGGCGGGTGCTCGCCCGCCGCGTCGCGTCCCTCCAGGACGACCCGCGGACCACGCTGTTCTTCGGGCGCATCGACACCGTCACCGACCACGGTCGCCGAGACCTTCCACGTCGGGCGCCGCCACGTCTCCGACGACCGCGGCGACCCGGTCGTCGTCGACTGGCGCGCTCCCGTCTCCACCGCCTTCTACCGGGCCTCCCCCGCCGAGCCGATGGGAGTCGAGCTGCGCCGGAGGTTCGGGGTCGACCGTGGCCGGCTCACGGCCTACGAGGACGAACGCCTCACGGCGGGCGATGCCACCGGGCACAGCGGCATCCTCGCCGCCGAGATCGAACGACCACGCTCCGGCCCGATGCGCGACATCGTGTCGACGATCCAGCCAGAGCAGGACGAGATCGTGCGCAGCGACATCGCGCACCAGCATCTGCGTGCAGGGTGCACCCGGCACCGGCAAGACCGCCGTCGGCCTGCACCGGGCCGCGTGGCTGCTCTACTCGTTCCGCTCCCAGCTCGAGCGGTCCGGTGTGCTCGTCGTCGGCCCCAACCGGGCCTTCCTCGACCACATCGGTGCGGTGCTCCCGTCCCTCGGCGAGGTGCGCGTCAAGCACGCGACGATCGACACCCTCCTCGAGCACGGCACCGTCCGCGCCGACGACCCCACGGACGTCGCCGTCCTCAAGGGCGACGCACGCCTCGCGGAGGTCCTGCGCCGCGCCGTCTGGGCGCACGTGGGGACGGCGCAGGAGGCGCTCGTCGTCCCCCGGGGGTCCCGGCGCTGGCGGGTGCCCGCGGACGAGGTGCAGGAGGAGCTGGACGCACTCGCCTCCCGCGGGGTGCGGTACTCGGCCGCCCGCACGATGCTCTCCCAGCGGCTGGCCCACCGGGTGCTGCTCCGCATGGAACGGTCCGGTGACGCCCCGGACGACCGAGTCCAGGACGCCGTCGCCCGCTCGGCACCGGTCACGGCGTACGTCCGTGGCGTGTGGCCGGCCATCGACCCCGCAGGCGTGCTCCACCGCCTGTACTCGGATGCCGGAAGGCTCGCCGACGCCGCGGACGGCATCCTCACCGCCGAGGAGCAGCGGACGCTGCTGTGGCACCGGGCTCCCCGCAGCAAGGCCGCCGCGCGATGGACCCGCGCCGACCTGGCGCTCCTCGACGAGCTCGCCGACCTCCTCGAGCGCACACCCAGCCTGGGCCACGTCGTGCTCGACGAGGCGCAGGACCTCTCCCCCATGCAGCTGCGCGCCGTCGGCCGGCGCGCGTCCACCGGGTCGCTCACGGTGCTCGGTGACATCGCCCAGGGCACGACGTCGTGGGCCACCGAGTCCTGGCAGGACGCGATGGGCCACCTCGGGCGTCCCGAGCACGACCTCGTGGTCCTCGACCGCGGGTTCCGCGTGCCCGGGCTCGTCATCGACTTCGCGGCTCGCCTGCTCCCGCACATGGCGCCGGGGCTCGGGGCGCCACGGTCGGTGCGTGACAACCCCGGCCGCCTCACGATGGTGGCCACCACGGCCGGCGAGCGCACGGCATCCGTCGTCGCGGCCGTGCGCAGCGCCGTCGCGGAACCGGGGTCGGTCGGGGTGATCGCTCCTGATGCCGACGTGGCCGGGCTGAGCGCCGCCCTCACCGCGAACGGGGTGGCCCACGGTCGGCTCGATGCCGACCACGGCGACGACGAGGACCGCCAGGTGGAGCTCGTGCCGGCCACCATCGCCAAGGGTCTGGAGTTCGACCGCGTCGTCGTCGTGGAGCCGGCGGGCGATCGTCGAGGCGGAGCCCGACCGGCGCACCGGGCTCCGCCGGCTCTACGTGGTGCTCACCCGCGCGGTGTCGGAGCTGACCGTCGTGCACGCCACACCGCTTCCGCCGATGCTTCGCGACTGACGCGGGCCACGCTGAAGGGATGGCCAGACACGGAACCCCCACTCGTCGGTCGTCGTGAACTAGCGTTGCCGGACAGTCCTGGAACGTCCGTCGACGGTGCAGACACTCGCACGCCGTCGTGAGCCCGAGGAGACAACGATGTCCCGAAAGACACGAGCAGGTCTGGCCGCCGCGGCGGTGACCACGGTGGTCATGGCCTCGGTGGGAACGGCGAGCGCAGCCGTGCCGACCGACACCAGCGCACTCCGCGAAGCGGTGACGTCGGACGCGATCATGGACCATCTGGCGCAGCTGCAGAAGATCGCCGACAACAACGGAGACACTCGAGCCAGCGGCACCAAGGGCTACACCGACATCGCTGGCCTACGTCGAGGAGCTGCTGGAGGGCGCCGGGTACGAGGTGTCGCGCCAGCCCTTCCTCTTCAACAGCTTCCGGGAGCTCTCCGACCCCGTCTTCGAGCAGGTCTCCCCCGATCGCGGTGACCTACGTGCCGGGAGAGGACTTCTTCACCGCGGAGTACTCCGGTAGTGGCGACGTCACGGCCGAGCTCCAGGCCGTCGACCTCGTGCTGCCCCCGGGGCCGGATGCCAGTTCGTCGAGCAGCGGGTGCGAGGCGGAGGACTTCGCCGACTTCGTGGCCGGCAACATCGCCCTGGTCCAGCGGGGCACGTGTGACTTCTCGGTCAAGGCGCACAACGCCTTCGAGGCCGGGGCCGTCGGCGTCATCATCTTCAACGAGGGTCAGGAGGGGCGCACCGAGACCCTGTCGGCGACCCTCGGGGACACCTTCTCCGACGACCTCCCGGTCATCGGGACGTCGTTCGAGATCGGCAACGAGCTGGCTGCTCTGCTGGACGACGGCGACGTCGTCATCCACCTCGCGACGGACACGCTCATCGAGCTCGACGTCCCCACCGAGAACCTCATCGCCCAGACGCCGACGGGTCGCGACGACCGCGTCGTCATGGCGGGCGCCCACCTGGACTCCGTGCCCGAAGGGCCTGGCATCGAGGACAACGGCACGGGGTCGGCAACGCTGCTCGAGACGGCACTGCAGCTCAGTGAGCTCGACATCGCCCCTCGCAACAGCATCCGCTTCGCGTGGTGGGGCGCCGAGGAGGCCGGGCTCGTCGGGTCGCAGTACTACGTCGACAGCCTCGTCGAAGTCCGAGGCGAAGAACATCGAGCTGTACCTCAACTTCGACATGATCGGCTCGCCCAACTACGCGCGCTTCGTCTACGACGGCGACGGCTCGGCATTCGGCATCAAGGGCCCGAGCGGCAGCTCGTCGATCGAGCACGTCTTCGAGGACTACTTCGCTTCCCAGGGACTGGTGTCGGAGCCCACCGCGTTCGACGGGCGCTCCGACTACGACGCCTTCATCACGGCGGCATCCCCGCTGGTGGTCTGTTCACCGGAGCCGAGGACGCCAAGACCGCGGACCAGGTGGAGGACTACGGCGGCCTGGCCACCTTCGAGGGCGACCCGGTGTCGTACGACCCGTGCTACCACCAGGCGTGCGACAGCCTCACCCCCATCGCCGACGGTGCGGACGCGGACCTGTACGTGGCCTTGAACAAGGCCTACGACGGGGCGCTCGAGTACGGCGGCACCATCACCAACATCAACACGAAGGCCCTCGAGGAGATGTCGGACGCGGTGGCCCACTCGGTGCTGCTCTACGCGATGTCGACGAGCTCGGTCAACGGGACCGGCAAGGCGTCCGAGCGCGCGGCTGTGGCGAGCGGAGAGCGGCTCGGCGCCCACTTCCGGCGCTGACCGTCCCCATGGTGCCCATCCGATCGGAAGCCCCGGTCGGATGGGCATCAGGCTGGGAGAGACTCCCGCGCCTCAGCCGCACGCGGCGTACGGCGGCGGCCCGAGCCGGACCGATCGAACGGGCGTGCAACACTGCCCGGTACGTCGCCAGCCCCCCTCGGCATGGCTGTTGTCCGCAATCGGTGACCGAGCCCACGGGAAGAAGATGTCCCTGCTCGAGCCGGTGAGGTGTGATCCCGAGTCGTTCTCCTTGTGGGGACCGGCTCGACCTCGAGCGGCTGCCCTGTCGGCCCTACCAGGGCCGGCCGCGGCCCGCGAGGGCGGGGATGATCTGCGCCAGGACCGCGTCGATGTCGGCCGCGCACGCACGCGCCGCCGCTGTTCCGCGACGGTAGGGATCGGGGAAGTCGGCGTTCAGGCCGTCCGGGCGGTTCTGCGCGTACACCTGGTCGAGCAGCTCGAGGCCGCGGCCCGGCGAGCGGACCCGGCCGAGCGCCTCGGCGAACTGGCGCAGACCGAAGACCTTGATCGCCTGGTCGGGCCACGCGTCGGAGAGGCGGACTCGATGAGCGAACTCGAAGGTCAGCACGAGCTCGGTGTCGACCAGCAGCTCACGGGTGACGCTGCGGCTGACGTGTCCGTCCGGCTCGACACCGCGCGCCCAAGCTGGGCGGCCATCTGCGGGGTCCATCCCCCGGCCCGGGAACACCCGGGATGCCGGCGCTCGCCACCGCGACCGGGTCCCCGCCCACCTCGGCGAGGAGCCGCCCGGCGCGGCGCTCTGCGTAAGGGGACCGGGAGATGTTCGCCGTGCAGACGAAGAGCACCCGCAGACGGCGGCTCGGGGTCGGGCCGATCGGCTAGCACCACCACAGGCTAACCGTGACTCGTGGCAGGCAGCGGTTCGGTAAAGTGCCGGAACGACCAGGAGGTTCCGGTCCGATACCATCACCTGCTTTGGAGACGTCGAACCCTCATGTCGGAACTGCTGCGTATCCGCGGTCTCGGGGCGGAGGTCGAGGTGCGATGCGTCGGTCAGCGGTCCGCCGTTCTGGCATCGGCCATGCGCGATGCGTGGTCCCGCTGCCTCGACGACACCGTCTCCGAAGGCGCGCATAGTGCCATTCCCGCCGTGCCGGCAACTCCACTCGAAATTCGCTTCGACGTCGACGGCGACTTGGCACCCCAGCTCATGGTCACGACACAGGAGATCACGCGCTCCCTGATCACCGCGCAGATCGGAAGACTGTTGATGTTCCATGCTGGCGCGGTCAGCAACCCCCTCACGGGCGAAAGCCTCGTCTACGTTGCCCCGGGTGGCACGGGGAAGACGACGCTCACCCGGAGACTGGGAAGCCGTCTGGGCTACCTCACCGACGAGACCGTCGGCATGGACACGGCTGGCCGGATTCGGCCATATCCGAAACCGCTCTCGATCCGGCGGCCTAACGGTCCCGGAAAGGACGAGGTCTCACCCGGAGCAGCTGGGCTGCTGCGCGCGCCGGCATCGGCGCACGTGACGCGAATCGTGCTACTCGACCGCCAGCAGCCTTCGGAGGGCGCTGGTGTCGAGCTGGAGCAGATGTCCTTCATGGACGCCTTGTTCGCCCTCGTCCCGCAGACTCCTCTCTGCCGGATCTCGACCGCCCCTCCACCGACTGGGCGCGCTCATCGACCGTGTCGGTCCAGTGCTGCGCATCCGGTACGCCGAGGCTGGAGATGCCGAGGACGAGCTGGCGGCGCTCATCGGAGGTACGGCGTGAAGTTCTCCCAGCGGCGTGCTGACGATATGTTGCGGCGGGATGGTGAGACCGCAGTGCTCGTGGACGAGGCTCGTCGTCCGCCTGAGCAGAATCAGTTCAGTGATCTACGGGCTGTGTGCGACACCGTCGAGACGTGGAGGCTGTCGCGGGGGTGCTCGAGCGCCGAGTTCGGTGAACCCGTGAGGGTCACTGTGCTGGAAGCCACGACGACGGCCGTAGCGGAGCATGGTCGCAGCCGGCGTTCTCGAACAGTCGCCCTGACGCATCAAGGCAACCAGGACAGCACACCGAGGGTGTGCCGCCTGGTTGCGGTGCCGAACAAGCCCTCGTGGGTGCGTCGAGGGGGTCGGGAACGGTGCGTCGCTCGGCGGTGGCTGATCTGTCGACGGTGACCGTCACGTAGTGCCGGCAACGATGTAGTCGATCTCGAGGAAGTTCGGCGCTGATTGGCCGATAGAGTGGTGATCAGGCGCGGTCTCCGGCCACAAGGAAGTCCGCCTCGTACGACGTCGTGCTCCCGGCGTTGGCCCGTGAACAGACGCCGTTGTTCTTTCTCACGTCGGTGATCTGACGTCGACGCCGCATTGTTGCAGATCTGACGAGCTGTAGCCCCACGGAATCGTTCTGGTCCGACTGGCCCAGCGGAACTTGCCAGGAGCGAGACCGAGGATGGTGCAGCACCGGTCGCGGCGTACGCCGGCGTGGCGACCACCAATGGAACGATGGGAACCGCCCACGCGGCGCCCTTGGCGATGGTACGGCGCGAGACGCGCGTCGGTTGGCCCTGCTCGGTCATGGCTACTCCCCGTGAGTGCTGATGAGAACGGGCCAACCATAGCACCGGGCGGCGACGACGGTAGACCCTTTCCAGCATCCTTTCAGGTGGGTGGGTCCCACCCTCGGGACGGCGCTGTCGGCGCTGCATCGGAACGCTGGAGGAGGCCACGTTCGACCAGCTCTTCGAGGTATCCACCCACTTCTCCCACGATCTCCTCGACCGGGCGTCCCACCGCTTCCGCCACCTGGCCGGGAACATCCGAAGTTCCTTCTGCCGCAACCATCCAGATCAAGGCTGCCGAGTCACGCAGGACGAGCGGGGGACCGTCGGGAAGGTCCATGAGGAAGATCGAGACCGGGTCGCTCTGCGTGTCGTCCACCACGACGTGACCCAGGCGTGACGGGATGCGGTACGTCACGGAGTAACTCCCTTCCCGGCCCCGCGAACGGCCCGACCGACCTCCCGCAGACCCCACCGACCGCGATGGACATAGGCGGCGGCCAGCTCTCGCCGCGTCGGGGGCCGCCCGAGCGACACCTCCAGCCGGTGGGGGTTCGGGACGACCAACCGCACGCCGGTCCTGACGGCTTCGCGCACGCTGGGCGCAGCACGAACTCGGGCGGCCCACACCTTGAGCAGTGACGTCTCACCGGTCGACAGTGCGCGCCATAGCTCGTAGTCGGGCGACGTCCTGAACGACTCGAGCCGGCCGGTGCCGGCCGCCAGGCCGACCTCCGCACGGAGCTCCGCGGCGAGCGCGTCGACCTCGTCGCGCTGCTTGGGCGTGGCCTCGACCCAACAACGTCGGATGTCGGTGTGGTCAATCACTCTCCCGCGGGCAGCATGGAGGATGAGGATGAGCCGCTGGGCATCGACGGATGGAACTTGGCAGGGGTAGCCGGCGAGGGGAGTGACATGGCGATCGGCCCACATCCGGTCGAACGCCGCCTCCGGTGCGAGGCCAACGCCCGGAAAGCGGCGGTGCACGTCGACCGGTGCGAGGAAGGGGTGCTCCATGGTCGCTGCGTGCTCGAACGCGGAGCCGTCCTCGAACCGGTACTTCATCGACCAGCCGTGACGGTGCATGACGTCGAACAGTGCCGGGACGTGGCTCGGCCTGACGAGGATGTCGGCATCGACGCTCATCCTCGGCACCGTTGCGCGGACGGGGTCGAGCACGCCCTCTTCGTCGGTGATCGCTGTGTCGAGGAGGCTCTCGTCGACCGCGGGTCCCTTGATGTGGAGGATGTCGATGCCATGGTCGTCGGCGAGCACCTGGAGAGAGGCATGCGCGAAACGGATGCCGACTGCTGTTGGCATCACCGTGGTCACGCGTCGAGCCTAGCGAAGGGGTCGCGATCCGGTGGTACCGTGCGGGCGTCCGGCCCGGGAGGGCGATCCCGCCCCTCTGGGAGCATGCCGTGAAGGTCGTCGTCACCGGGGGAGCCGGCTTCATCGGGTCGAACCTCGGACGCGAGCTCCTGCGCAGGCCCGAGGTCGACGAGGTCGTGGCCCTGGACGACCTCTCCACGGGTTCGCGCGGCAACCTCGACGGCACCGGCATCCGACTGCTGGAGGGCAGCATCCTGGATCCGGACGCGCTCGACTCGGCCTGTGACGGCGCGGATGCCGTCGTGCACCTCGCCGCGCTCCCCTCCGTGCCGCGCTCGGTCATCGACCCTGTCGCATCCCACCACGCGAACGCGACGGGTACTCTCCAGGTCCTCCAGGCGGCCCGCCGCGCCGGTGACCTGCACGTCGTGGTGGCGTCGTCGTCGTCCGTGTACGGCGCGAACCGCGAGCTCCCGAAGCGCGAGAGCATGCGGACGGCCCCGATCTCGCCGTATGCCGTGAGCAAGCAGGCGACGGAGGCCTACGCGCTGTCCTTCGGTCACACCTACGGCCTGCCCGTGCTCGCCTTCCGGTTCTTCAACGTGTACGGACCGCTCCAGCCGGCGGGGCACGCGTACGCCGCGGTGGTCCCGGCCTTCGTCGACGCCGCCCTGCGCGGAGAGCCGCTGACCATCCATGGCGACGGCGAACAGACGCGTGACTTCACCTACGTCGGGACGGTCACCCGCGTGCTCAGCGACGCGGTGCTGCGTCAGGTCACCGACCTGGAGCCGGTGAACCTCGCGTTCGGTAGCCGGACCTCACTGAACGCGGTGGTCGACGACCTCGGCGACATCCTCGGGCGCCGCCCCGACGTGACGCACGTGGAGCCGCGCGCGGGTGACGTGCGCGACTCCCAGGCGGACAACGCAGCGCCTGCGTCGGCACTTCCCCGACGTCGAGCCGTTCCCCCTGCGCCAGGGGCTGCAGGCGACGGTCGACTGGTTCCGGACGCTGCCCGACTACCCGGCGTAACACGTGCGTCCGCTCCTCAGCCGGCTGACGTGGCGGGAGGGTGCCCTCGTCAGCGCTCCTGGTGCTCTGGGTCACATGGGTGTGGTTCGTTGCCCTGCTCGCCGACCGGCCACTGTCCCCCACCTCGCCGTACGTCGTGTCGCCCCTGCTGCTCGTCGTGGCCGTGGTGCTCGGCCGGCTCGTCGCGACGCACCTGCCGCTTCGACGTCGTGGTGGCCGGTCTCGTGATCGTCACGACGGTGCTGCTCCTGGGAGTCATCTGACGGACGGCCCTGCCAAACGGCCGACCGGCTACGCGAACGCGAACGCGGCGCTGGCCGTCCAGGTCATCGGCCTGTGCGGGTTGGCCATGCTGAGGGCGGACCGGCCACGACGGCTCCTCCTGTGGGCCACCACGGCGGCTGCGGTCGGGGTCATCGCCGCCAACGCGTCGAAGGCGGCGTTCGCTGGTGGCCGTGCCGCTCGTTGGCCGTCGTCGCCCTGCAGGCCTGGCGACCCGCTCGCCGGGCCGGGTGGGTCGTCCTCACGGCGGCGGCGACGATGGCGTCGCGGGCGTGGGCGTCGTGCACCTGGCAGCCCGTGAGCACTGGCCGCCAGCCGGTCGTCACCGCCCTGGACCCCGCGCGCCAGGTCTTGTGGAGCGACGCCCTCTCGTTGTGGTCCGCGCATCCCCTGACCGGCGGAGGCCCCGGGGCGTTCGTCGAGTACAGCAGGCTGGGGGGCGACACCGACACGGCATCCGCGCACTCCTCGATCCTCCAGGTCGGCGCCGAGACGGGCTCGATCGGCGTCGTCCTCTTCGCCTTGTTCCTCGTGGCCGGTCTGCTGTGGGCGACTCGAGGTGCGGCGCCCGATGCCGTGGTGGGGGTTGTGGCGTGGATCGCGCTCGTCGTGCACTCGTTCACGGACCACCTCCTCGAGTTCGCGCCGATCGTCATCGCGGCCGGTCTGGCCGTCGGATGGGCAGGGGCGACCCGTTCAGAAGAGCTCGACGTCTCCGAGGGTGAGCCTCCAGGCCTTCGGTGACGGCGGGGACGCGGCGAGCGGCCGCGTCGTGAGCAGGGGCCCCTGCGTGGGGAGGGGAAGGAGCCCCGCGGATGGGCCTGTGCGCAACCCGATCGCGTAGTCGGCGCCGGTCTCCTTGAGCATCCGCCGTACGAGCGTGACCCCCGTCCGCCGGTCGGGCACCAGCTGCTCGACCACCGCGGCCTCGACGGCATCCCCCCGCCGGCGGAGCCGGAAGACGACGCCTCCCTCCGCAGGGTCGTGGTCCGAGGCGAGGAGGAGCCGGTAGTGGAGGGGGGCGAACGACGTCCTCCACGCGAGGTACTGCGGTGTGCGATGCGTGCGGAAGCCCTTCCGTGGGGCGTGCTCAAGGAGGGCGGCAGCCACCGCGGCGTCGGCGAGGGCCTCCCCGGCGTCCAAGCCGGCGGTCGTGGCCTGCGACCACAGCTCCGCCGGCACGCGCGAGGTGAGCATCGGTCCCACCGACCGGGGTCCGGCGGGGAGGACGCCCACCGGCAGCCGTCGGGCCAGGCTCCAGCCCATCTTGAGGTATCCCGGGCGGCTCTGGTCGTTCGGCGTGTTGAAGACCAGCGCGTCGCCGGCCAGGGTCAGCTCCGCGACGCCGCGCAGGGTGAGCGTCCGGAAGATCCCCCTCCCCTGGTAGGCAGGGTCGGTCGCGGTGTCGACCGCGCGCACGGCCCTGACGACGCGCCCCTCAAGGTCGACGAACTCCCACCGCAGGAACGTCCGGTAGCCGACGACCCGTCCTTCGATGGAGCGCGACCCAGGCGGGCGACTCGCCGAACGCGTTGTCCCGGTGCTTCCAGCGAAAGAACTCCTCGTTGGGGTCCTCGGCCCGCCACCCGAGAGAGCTTCGGAAGAGACTGAGGACGGACCGCTCGTCCTCGGGCTGGGCCCCGCGGTACTCCAGCTCCGCCGGATTCCGGGGGGTCGGTGTTGTCACGGTGTCGCTCCGTCCAGCCAGGACTGCAGCATGAGCACCGTCCACAGCGCGTAGTCGTGGTTTCGGCGTCCTGAGTCGTGCGCCGCGAGCGCCTCGGCAACGGGCTCGGGCCGGAGCAGCCCCTGCCGTCGCAGTCGGTCGGGCGCGAGCAGGTCGTGGGACCACTCGCGCAGGGGTCCGCGGAGCCAGTCGGCCAGGGGCGGGTCGAAGCCGGTCTTGGGTCTGTCCCAGAGCGCTTGCGGCACGTACTGGCCGAGGATCTGGCGCACCAGCCACTTCCCCTTCCCGTCCCGCACCTTGGCGCGCTCCGGCATCCGCCACGACAGCTCGACGAACCGGTGGTCGAGGAACGGCACGCGCACCTCGAGGGCGACAGCCATGCTCGCGCGGTCCACCTTGACCAGCATGTCGTCGGGAAGGGTCCGCTGCTGGTCCGCCAGCAACATGCCGGACAGCGGGGTGGCCCCGGCGACGTCGTGTTCTCGGCGTCCCACGGGTGGCGGCGGGTGGGTCATGACGGTCTCGGGGTCCCACTGGCTGGCGAGGACGGTGTAGGCACCCATCGGGTCGTCCGCCGACAGCAGCCCCGCCAGCTTGTGAACCTTCGTCCCGACAGAGGGAGGCCGACCGGGCACGACGCGGGCCAGCCGGTCCCAGGCCGCTGGGCTCGTCGCCGTGAGCGCTCGGGCGGTTCCGCGTCGCAGGGGCTGCGGCAGTGCGAGCAGGCGGGACACCCCGCCGTGCGCCACCCGGTATCGGTTGTACCCACCGAGGAGCTCGTCGGCGCCGTCCCCGCTCAGGCAGACGGTCACGTGCTGCCGTGCCGCCGAGCACAGCAGGGCGGTCGGGACGCCCGAGGGGTCGGCGAACGGCTCGTCGTACAAGGCTGCCGCCCGTGTCGCCAGGTCGATGGGCTCGAGGTCCTCCAGGGGCAGCGTGGTGTGTTCGGTACCGAGGTGACGGGCCACGGCGGCGGCCGCCACGGACTCGTCCGCCGCACCGCCCACCGCGACGGTGAAGGTCCGCACGGGCCGGGTGCTCACGGCCTGCGCCAGCGCGACGATCGTGGAGGAGTCGAGGCCCCCCGACAGGAAGGTGCCGACCGGGACGTCCGCCTCGAGCCGTCGCCCCACGGACTCCCGCAAGGGCAAGGTCAGCGAGCTGGACGAGCTCCTCGTCCCCGGACTGAAGGGGGTCCGCCAGACCCGAGGCCGCCACCTCCGCCAGTGACCAGTACGGCGTGGGTTCGGAGACCGCCCCCGACGCGCTGACCCGCACGGTGCAGCCGGGTGGCAGCTTGTCGATGCCGGGGAGGATCGAGCGCGGGGACGGGCACGAAGCCGTGACGCAGGTACTCGGCAAGGGCCCGCGGATCCGGGGTGGTGCCCACCGATCGGTAGCCGACGGATGGCGCCGAGCTCGGAGGCGAAGGCGAACGCCGTCGCCGATCCGGCCGTAGTACAGCGGCTTCTCGCCCAGCCGGTCTCGCGCCAGGACGAGGACGCGGTCACGGCGGTCCCACACGGCCAGGGCGAACATCCCGTCGACGGCGGCGACGGCGGCCTCGGGGCCGGTCCGGGCGATCAGCTCGAGGAGGACCTCGGTGTCGGAGTGCCCGCGCAGGGCGACATCCCTCGCGCCTCCAGCCGACGGCGGTGGTCGGGGTGGTCGTAGATCTCGCCGTTGAGGACCAGCACCCAACGGCCATCGGCCGAGGTCATCGGCTGGTGGCCGGCAGCCGAGAGGTCGACGATCGACAGGCGGCGGTGCCCCAGAGCCACTCCGGCGTCCTCGTCGACCCAGCGCCCGTGGTCGTCGGGTCCGCGGTGCGCGACGGCGGAGGACATGCGGTCGAGCTCATCGACGAGGCCACGGCCGACCGGGGGCGATCAGGCCCACCACACCGCACATGGACTTCCCCTCGCGTCACCGGGAGACCCGCACCCGGGCCGGGCGCCGAGTATACGGCGTGCGCCTGCGGCACAATCGTCACATGTCGGCGCCCGGACCCTCCCCTTCCGGGCCCGTCCGGGTCCTGTGGCTCGTCAAGGGCCTGGGCCCCGGTGGCGCCGAACAGCTGCTCGTGTCGTCCGCGCGCGTCGCCGACCACTCCCGCTTCACGTACCACGCGGCCTACGTCCGGCCGGACAAGGACCAGCTCGTCCCGCAGCTCGCAGCATCGGGGGTGCCGGCGACCCTGCTCGGCGGCGGGCGGTGGGGCCAGCTGTGGTGGCCATGGCGTCTGCGCCGCCTCATCGCCGGGTTCGACGTGGTGCACGCCCACTCCCCTCTGGTGGCCGGAGTCGCCCGGGTGGCCGCGCGAACCATCCCGGCCGGACGTCGACCGGTGACCGTGTCGACGGAGCACAACGTGTGGGCCAACTTCTCACCGCCGACGCGGATGCTCAACGCGGTCACCGCCGGTCTCGACGAGCGGCGTTGGGCCGTGTCCGACGAGGTGCGGCGGTCGATGTGGTGACGGCTTCGCGGCAGGAACGCCGAGGTTCTCGTCCACGGGATCGTGCAGGCGGACCGGCCAACCCGCCCAGGGGACCCGGTGACCGGGTCCGACCGCGCACTGGGGCTCCCTGACGGCGCTGTCGTCGCGATCACGGTAGCAATACGCAACTGAACGAGTAGACGACAGTACCAGAACGTATTGCTGGGTAACCTG
>CAVVUD010000010.1:0-112637 GCA_963751385.1 uncultured Actinomycetota bacterium
CATGGAAGCGGTGAGGCAGACGAGCCGCGACGCAACGCCCGACGGGCACCGCGTATGAGCCCCTCAGGCGGCCCGCCCTGGGTTCTCACGTCGACCGGTGGCCTGCGTGCTGTCATCGTGGACGGCGGTGCGCCGGCCTCCCTCTCCACGGACCGGATCGAGCTGGTCCAGCACGCGGCATCGGCCTTCGCCCCCGCACTGCTGCAGCTGTGGCTCCGAGACCGCGCGACCGGGCAGCCCTGGCCCATGCTCGGCGCCGGGTCTGGTTCCTCCGCCCGGGTCGACGACGGTGACCTCGTCGTCACGGGTCAGGCCGACGCCGGCCTCGGGTGGCGCGTGACCCTGCGCCTCGACGCCGCCCGCACCGCCTGGTCCTGGCACGTGGAGGTGCACAACGACGGACCGGCGACGCGTGACGTGGACGTCGTGCACGCACACGACGTCGCGCTCGCGGCGCCCGGGATGCTGCGCACCAACGAGCTGTACGTGAGCCAGTACCTCGACATCTCGCCTCTGCACGGCGACGGCTTCGGCACGGCTCTCGCGGTGCGGCAGAACCTCGCCCAGGCAGGGTTGACGCCGTGGTGCGTGCTCGCCTGCACGACCCCCGTGGTCGCCTGGGCGACCGACGCACTCGACGTCCACGGCTGGGCGGCGCGCGCCGGACTGCCTCCCGCGGGCCTCGGTGGTGACCTGCCGTCCCGACGACGGCAGCACGAGCACACCCTCGCCACCCTGCAGACGGCGCACTCGCGGCTCGAGGCCGGTGCGCGCCTGGCGACGTCCTTCGCGGGCCTCCTCGTCGGCGACCACCCCGCCGCCACGTCGGACGGCGACGTGCGGCTCGTCCACGAGGCACTGGACCTCGCCCGCGCCGCGGCGTCGACCCTCCCCGCGGCCTCCGCGGCAGCTGGACGCGACCCCGGAGTGGGTCCCCGCGCCGACCGGCGTGTACGACCCCGGCCGCACCTTGGCCGCCCGGCCGGCGACCGACGCCGAGCTCGAGCGGACCTGGCCCCCTCCGTGGCGCGCGGTGGAGCGCGGGGAGGGTGGCTCGCTGCTGTCGTTCTTCACCTCGGGCGACGAGCACGTGGTGACCCGGGCCAAGGAGGTCGGCACCCTGCGACCCCACGGCACGATCCTGCGAACAGGTGCGACGGCGCTTCCCGACCCCGGCTCGCTCACCGTGACGAGCTGGATGACGGGGTCGCCGCTGTCGTACCTGACCCGTGGCCACGCCTCGAACCGACGCCTGCTCACGACCGTGCGCGGCTACCTGGGTCTGCACCGCGAGTACGGAGTCCGCGTGCTCGTGGAGGTGGCGGACCGGTGGCGGCTGCTGGACCTGCCGTCCGCGTTCTCGAACACACCGGACGGCGCCCGCTGGATGTACTTCGTCGACCCTGATGGGCCGGATGCCGGTGGCGTCGTGGAGGTCCGGACGACCGCCCCGCCCACCGAACACGTCCTCCGCCTGTCGGTACAGGTCACGTCCGGTCGGGAACGGCGCGTGATGCTCGCCCTGCACTGCGCGACCGGCGAGGACCCGCTCCCGGCTCCTCCCGGGGCGGTCACGGTCCGCGAGCGGCCCGACGGCGTCGTCGTGGCCATGCCGGCCGCGACCCTGGCGCTTCGCAGCGCCACCGCCCTCACCCTGGGAGACGACGGCCCCCTGTTCGACGACGGCCTCGGCCGCGGCACCTGCACGGTGACGCTGCGCACCGAGCCGCGGCCAGGGGCTCGACGTCGAGCTCACCGTCGACCCCGAGGTCGACCCAGACGAGGCGAGCTCACCGAGCGCTCGCCCCGAGGGAAGGACGCAGGCGGCAGCCGGACCTGGCCGGCGACTGGTGGTCGGAGGTCACCGCCCTGCGCGTGGGCTCCGTCCCGCAGGCCGAGCCGCTGGCGGTGAGCCTGCCCTGGCTGGTCCGGGACGCCCTCGTGCACTTCCTCTCACCGCGCGGCCTCGAGCAGTTCACGGGTGGAGCCTGGGGGACGCGCGACGTGACGCAGGGTCCGCTCGAGCTGTTGCTCGCGCTGGACCGGCAGTCCGACGCGCGCGCCCTGCTCCTGCGCATCTTCGCGGCACAGAGTGCAGACGGGACCTGGCCCCAGGCCTTCGGCTTCCTCCCGGGGGACGAGCACTTCCGGATGGAGCCGTCGCACGGCGACGTCGTGCACTGGCCCGTCCTCGCCGTCGGCCGGTACCTCCTGGCGTCCGGCGACGCCACCCTGCTCGACGAGAGCGTGCCCTGGTACACCCCGGCCGACGGGGCGCCGGTACCCGCCTCGACCATGCGCTCCCACGTCGAGCGCGCGCTCGGAGCCGCCAGGGCGCACTTCCTCCCGGGGACGACCCTGGTCGCCTACGGCCATGGCGACTGGAACGACTCCCTCCAGCCCGCCGACCCGACCATGGCGGCGACGATGACGAGCGCGTGGACGGTGACGCTGCACCACCAGTCCCTGCGGACGCTCGCCGACGGGCTGGAGTCCGTGGGTGGCGAGGACGTGCTCGTCGATGCCCTGCGTACCGAGGCCTCGGCCACCGCCGACGACCTGCGGCGGTACCTGCTCGTGGACGGTGAGCTCGCGGGGTACGCACAGCTCGACCCCCCGGACCGGGACGGCGGGGTCGGGGTGCGCCGGCTGCTGGTCCACCCCAGGGACGAGGAGACCGGTCTGCGGCACGGCTCGCTGCAGATGATCCACGCCCTCGGCGACGACCTCTTCTCCCGCGACGAGGCCGCCCACCACGTCGCGCTGGTCCGCGAGCACCTCATGGGTGTCGACGGCGTGCGGCTGTTCGACCGCCCCCCGCCCTACTCGGGTGGGCTCATGCACCACTTCCAGCGTGCGGAGACGGCGACGTTCGTCGGTCGGGAGATCGGGCTCATGTACGTCCACGCGCACCTGCGGTGGTGCGAGGCGATGGCGCGCTGGGGCGACGCCGACGCCCTGTGGCTGGGGATCATGCAGTCGCTGCCGCCCGCGACGGTCGACGTCGTGCCCGGGGCCCGAGCGCGCCAGGCGAACACGTACCCGTCGAGCTCGGACGCGGCCTGCCTGGACCGGGAGGACTTCGCCGCACGGTACGCCGAGGTGCTCACCGGCGCGACGGGCCTCGAGGGCGGCTGGCGGATCTACTCCTCCGGCCCGGGCGTTCTGCTGCGGATCGTCGTGCACTCGGTGCTCGGGGTCCGCCGCCGCGCCGGGACCGTCGAGATCGACCCCGTCCTGCCGTCCCGGCTGGACGGGCTCACGGCCACCGTGCCCCTCGCCGGGGGACTGTTGCGGGTGCGCTACCGCGTCGGCGACCGTGGCCACGGACCGTCCGTCGTCCGTCTCGGCGGACGCGACCTGGCGGCGACCACGGGGCCCGCGAACCCCTACCGACCCGGAGGTCTCGTCCTCGACCTCGCCCACCTCGAGGCCGCCCTGCGACCTGACGGTGACGAGCTCGAGGTGCTCCTGCCGTAGACGACCCGACGACCCAGCCCACGAGCACGAGACTCGCGACCGACGACGTCGCAAGGAAGGGACCTGCGATGACCGCGCGCACGCCGAACCGCTCACGGATGCTGGCCAGCCCCGATGGCGTGGAGTTCCGTGACCTCAACGGCAACGGCGTGATGGACCCCTACGAGGACCCGCGCCTCGACCCTCAGGTCCGGGCTGAGGACCTCCTCGGCCGGCTGTCCCTCGCCGAGAAGGTGGGCCTGATGTTCCAGACCGTCATCGAGGCGGGTGTCGACGGCTCGCTCATCGAGGAGGCCGGAGAGATCAGCAAGTCGCCGACGAGCGTGGTCGTGCTGGCGAACCACCTGTCGCACTTCAACGTCCACGGCCTGGAGGACCCGCGGATGGCGGCCCGGTGGAGCAACGCGCTCCAGGCGCTCGCGGAGGGCACGCCGCACGGCATCCCGGTCACGATCTCGTCCGACCCGAGGCACTCGTTCATGGAGAACGCCGGTGTCTCCTTCTCGGCCAAGGCGTTCTCGCAGTGGCCCGAACCGCTCGGCCTCGCCGCGCTGCGCGACACCGCTGCCGTGCGCGAGTTCGCCGACATCGCCCGGCAGGAGTACGTCGCCGTCGGCATCCGGGCCGCCCTGCACCCGACGCTGGACCTCGCGACCGAGCCGCGATGGGGACGGCAGGCCGGAACCTTCGGCCAGGACCCTGACCTCGTCACCGAGCTGGGGGTGGCCTACCTTCAGGGGTTCCAGGGCGAGTCCCTCGGCGCCGAGAGCGTCGCGTGCACCTCGAAGCACTTCCCCGGCGGAGGCCCGCAGAAGGACGGCGAGGACGCCCACTTCCCCTACGGGCGCGAACAGGTCTACCCCGGTGGCCGTTTCGCCGACCACCTCAAGCCGTTCCCCCCGGTCATCGAGGCCGGGACGGCCGCGATCATGCCCTACTACGGGATGCCGGTCGGACTCGAGGTCGACGGCGTGCCGATCGAGGAGGTCGGCTTCGGCTTCAACGCGCAGGTCGTGACCGGGCTGCTGCGCGAACAGCTCGGCTTCGACGGGGTCGTCGTCACCGACTGGGAGCTGGTCAACGACAACCACGTCGGCGACCAGGTGCTGCCTGCGCGCGCGTGGGGGGTCGAGCACCTCGACCCGCACGCCCGGATGGAGCGCATCCTCGCAGCCGGCGCCGACCAGTTCGGAGGTGAGGAGTGCGTCGACGTGCTGCTCGACCTCGTGGCCGAGGGCCGGGTCACCGAGTCACGCATCGACGCCTCGGCGCGGCGCCTGCTCGCGGTCAAGTTCCGGCTCGGGCTCTTCGACGACCCGTTCGTCGACGAGGACGCCGCCGCCAGCACCGTCGGGCGCGAGGACTTCCGCGCCGCCGGCTACGAGGCCCAGGCCCGCTCGGTCACCGTGCTCACCAACGGCTCGGATGCCGGCCGCGCCCTGCCGCTGTCCCCCGGCCTGCGGATCTACGCCGAGAACCTGACCCGCGAGGTGGTGGCGCGACACGGCATCCCGGTGGACCGGCCCGAGGACGCCGACCTGGCCATCGTGCGGTTGATGGCGCCCTACGAACCGCGCTCGGACCTGTTCCTCGAGTCGTGGTTCCACCAGGGCTCGCTGGACTTCCCCCCGGGCCTGGTGGTGCGGCTGCGACGGATCGCGGCGCAGTGCCGCCTGGTCGTCGACGTGGTGCTCGACCGGCCGGCGGTGCTGACCCCGATCGTCGGGGTGGCCGACGCCGTCGTCGCCAGCTACGGCACCAGCGACGACGCCCTGCTCGAGGCGCTCACCGGGCGGATCCCGCCGCGCGGGCGGCTGCCGTTCGACCTGCCCCGCTCGATGGACCAGGTGCGGGCGCACGGCGAGGACGTGCCGGGCTACGACGACCCGCTCTTCCGCTTCGGCGACGGACTGGTCCTGTGACCGACCCTCTCGCGAAGTCAGGAGCACTTCGCGGGATCAGGGCCGGACCCGATCCTGACTCGACGAGCTGCTCCTGACTTCGCGGGGAGCCGCCACAGACGCCGACGCCGGCCGCCCCGTGGGGGCAGCCGGCGTCGTGCTGGTGACGGGTCGGGCGCGTCAGGCCTTGCTGCTGCGCTGCTGCCGCCACTGCCGCTGCCGTCGGTCGAACCGCTGTCGAGGTTCGGGGTCGACAGGTCGGCGCCCTCTGAGGTCTGCGAGACCGCGGGGATCGCCGTGTCGTCGGCCTCGGCGGCCCCGTCGACGGCGTCGCTCACGGCGTCCTTGGCGTCAGTGGCTTTGTCAGCGGCCGTGTCCTTGGCCTCGGCGGCCGTGTCGGCCGCCTTGTCCTTGGCGTCGGCGGCCTTGGCAGCGGCCTTGTCCTTGGTGTCGGCGGCTTTGTCAGCGGCCTTGTCCTTGGCGTCGGTGGCCTTGTCCTTGAGCTCGCCGGCCTTCACGACGGCGGCGTCCTTGACCTCGACGGCCTTCTCCTTGGCCGCACCGGCGAGGTCGCTGACCTTCTCGGAGACCGGCTTCGGCGGGGTGTAGGAGCCCGCGGTCGCCCACGGGTCGGGGCGCTCGTTGCTCTTGCGCCAGGCCATGACGGCGGCACCGGCCGCGAGCGCGCCGAGGAGCAGGATCCACTTGCCCTTGCCGCCCTTCTTCGCGACGGCGTCGCCCTTGAGCACGGCGTAGGCGTCGGGGGCGCGGTCGGCGGCCTCGGCGGCCGACTCCTTCGCGGCGGCGGCACCGGCGGCGATCGCCGCGATGGCGCTCGCGAGCTTGGGCAGGACGTCCTCGACGAAGGTCTCGCGGGCGTGCTCGACCTTGGGGGCGAGGGTCTCGGCCGCCTCGTGGGCCTTCTCCCGGACGGCCTCGGCCTTCTCGCGCGCGACGTCGGCGGCGTCGGCCGCCTTCTCCTTGGTGGCGGCGGCACCGGCGGCCGTGGCTGCCGCGGCCTCGCCGGCCTTCACCTTGAGCTCTGCGGCCTTGTCGGCAGCGACCTGGCGCCGTCGCTGACCTTCTCGGCGCCGGCCGCGGCGGCGTCCTTGGCCTGGTCGGTCTTGCTCGGTGTGCGGAACACGTGTCCTCCTCGTGTTGGACGTTGGTCTTGACCCCATCCTGCCCTGTTTGCAGGCTTCCACGCGCTCCGGCGTCTGCGGGATCACGAGTCGGTGCTCGCCGGCCACATGAGAGGATCGAGCACATGAAGGCAACTCTGCACACCAACCACGGGCCCATCGTCGTCGAGCTCTTCCCGAACGAGGCCCCCAAGACCGTCGCCAACTTCACCGGTCTCGCCACCGGCGAGAAGGAGTACAAGGACGACACGGGCCGTACCAACCCGACCAAGTTCTACGACGGGCTCGTCTTCCACCGGATCATCCCCGGCTTCATGATCCAGGGCGGCTGCCCGCGCGGTCAGGGCATCGGCGGACCGGGCTACGCCTTCGACGACGAGATCCACCCCGACAAGCAGTTCGACCGCCCCTACCTGCTCGCCATGGCCAACGCCGGCAAGCGCATGGGCAAGGGCACCAACGGCTCGCAGTTCTTCATCACCGTCGGCGCCACCCCGTGGCTCAACGGGAAGCACACCATCTTCGGTGAGGTGGCCGACGGCCCCAGCCGCGAGGTCGTCGACAAGCTCGCCGCCGTGCCGACCGGCTCGATGGACAAGCCGATCGACGACGTCGTCATCGAGCGCGTCGAGATCGAGGGCTGACCCCGCTCGCGCGGGTCGCCGGTACCGGAACGGGTGGACGACGTGGGTGAGCAACCGGCCCTCCCGGATGCCGTGCAGCAGGTTCCGGTGTGCCCGCGGCACCCCGACCGCGAGTCGTACGTGCGCTGCCAGCGGTGCATGCGGCCGACGTGCCCGGAGTGCCAGCGGCCGGCGGCGGTCGGCATCCAGTGCGTCGACTGCGTGGCCGAGGGCCGCAGGACGGTGCGCCAGGGGCGCACCGTCTTCGGCGGTGCCGTCACCGACGGCCGTCCGGTCGCGACGATGACGCTCATCGGGATCTGCCTCGTGGTCTTCGTCGCGCAGCTGACCGTGCCCGGGCTCGACAACCGGATCTCGTTCGTGCCGGCTCTGGCCCAGAGCGAGCCGTGGCGGTTCCTCACCTCGGCCTTCGCCCACGGCGGCATCACGCACATCGCCTTCAACATGTATGCGCTGTGGGTGATGGGCACCTACCTCGAGCCGATGCTCGGCCGGGCCCGGTTCGTCGCGATCTACCTGCTCAGCGCCCTCGGTGGCTCGGTCATGTACCTGCTGCTGTCCACGCCGCCGACCGCCGCGGAGACCGCGACGGGCGACTACGGGATGTGGTGGACCGGCGCGGTAGGTGCCTCGGGCGCGGTGTTCGGCCTGTTCGGGGCGTTCCTCGTGCTCCAGCGCCGGCTCGGCCGCTCGTCGGCCGGCATGTACGTGATCATCGGCATCAACGCCGTCATCGGGTTCGTGATCCCCGGGATCGCCTGGCAGGCCCACCTCGGCGGTCTGCTCACCGGAGCGGCCGTGGCCGCGACCATCGCCTACTCCGGCCGCAACCGGGGGCCGTTCGACCCCCCACCCAGCGGGCGGGTGCACTGGTTCTCGATGGGCGGCATCCTGTTCGTGCTCGTGCTGCTCACGATCGGCAAGTACGCCCTGGTGGGCTGACCCGGGGGCCTGTGGACTACACGGGTGTCATTCGTCCCCAGTGGGGACAACCCCTGTGGACAACTCTGGTCTGTGCAGGTCAGCGCCAGCGGGTGGTCATCAGGAAGCCGGAGAGCATCAGGCCGAAGCCGACGCCGAGGTTCCAGCGGCCGAGCGCCGGGATCGGGTACTGGTGCACGCCGGAGATGTAGTAGGTGACGACCCAGAGCAGGCCGAGCACCATGAGACCGAGCATGACGGGCACGAACCACCGCGGGTTGGGCGTCTGGTCCTTCTGCGCCGTGCGCGGCGGGATGTATGCGGGCTTGGAGCGACCCTTGGACTCGGGCACGAACGGTCTCCTCGTGGCGTTGATGGTGTTGGCCTAGCGTAGAGGGTGTTCAGCGAAAAGGAGGTGGCCACGGTGGTCGGTACGCACGCGGGACAGGTGAACCGTCCCTCGCCGTGGCCCTGGCTGGTGCCCGTCGCGGCACTGGTCGCCGGCACCCTGTTCGCCTCCAGCGTGCGCGCCTCGCAGGGCCAGGACCTGCGCACCGACCAGGCCCAGCTGCCCGACCTGATCCGCGCCCAGAACCGCACGAACGGCGACCGCTCCGCCGAGCTCGACGAGCTGCAGGGCCGGATCGACGAGGCCACCGCGGCGCTCGCCCCCGGCGACCTGCAGACCCAGAAGCTCGAGCGCGCGGCCAACGAGATCGCCACCGCCGCCGGTCGCACCGACGTGCGGGGGCCGGCGCTGCGGGTCACCCTCGACGACGTGAAGCTGGCCGGCGGTGAGGTGCCGGCCGGTGCCGACCCCGACGACTACGTCATCCACCAGCAGGACGTGCAGTCCGTGGTCAACGCGCTGTGGAGGGGCGGGGCCGAGGCGATGATGCTGCAGGACCAGCGGGTGATCTCGACCAGCGCCGTGCGCTGCGTCGGCAACACGCTCATCCTGCAGGGCCGGGTCTACTCGCCGCCCTACGTCATCACCGCCATCGGCGACCGCGGGGCGATGCGGGACGCCCTCGACAGCGACCCCGAGGTCGCCAACCTGCGCGAGTGGTCGATCGCCGTCGGACTCGGGTACGACGTGAAGAGCGTCGGGCAGCAGACCTTCCCCTCCTACAGCGGCTCGATCGCCCCGCAGCACGCCCAGGTCCCCGCCCCGTGAGAGCGCGCCGCCTCGTCGGCGGGGCCGGAGAGCTGCTCATCACGCTCGGGGTGCTGCTCCTGCTCTTCGCCGCCTGGCAGCTGTGGTGGACCGACGTGGTCGCCGACCGGGCGCAGGCCCGGATCGTGCAGACCCTCGAGGACGGCTTCGCCCACGGTGAGGCGGCGCCGGTGGGCGCGAACGGCATCCCGGCGGCGATCGGTACCGACGGTGCGTTCGCGGTGGTGCGGATCCCGCGCTTCGGGGACGACTACGCGCGACCGGTCATCGAGGGCACCGGCCGGCCGGTGCTGGCCCTGGGGGTGGGCCACTACGTCGGCACGGCGGGCCCTGGGCAGGTGGGCAACTTCGCGGTCGCCGGGCACCGCACGACCTACGGCCGCCCGTTCCACGACGTCGACCAGCTCGTCGACGGCGACCGGGTGGTCGTCGAGACCGCCGGTGACGTGTACGTCTACGAGGTGACCTCGCGCGAGGTCGTGCGACCGGGCGACGTCGGGGTCATCGGGCCGGTGCCCGGGGACCCGCAGGGCACGCCCACCGAGGCCCTCCTCACGATGACCTCGTGCCACCCGAAGTACAGCGCCACCGAGCGCTTCGTCGTGCACGGCCGGCTCGTGGAGTCGATCCCGCGCGCGCAGTGGGTGCCGTCCGACTGGCTGACCACCGCGACGGAGGGCTGATCCCGTGTATGCCGCCCTGTGGCGCTCCCTGCCCGGCCCCCGGTGGGCCAAGGCCGTGCAGTGCCTCGTGCTGGGGGTGCTCGTCGTCGGCGTCTGCTTCACCTGGGTGTTCCCGGCGGTCAGCCCGCTGCTGCCGTTCACGGACTCGACCGTCGGTCCCTGAGCGCGACGGTGCACCATTGACGCCATGACCCGCATCCTCGTCGTCGACAACTACGACAGCTTCGTCTTCACGATCGTCGGTTACCTCGAGCAGCTCGGCGCCGAGTGCGAGGTCGTGCGCAACGACGCGCTCGCCCCGGCCGACGGGGCCGACTTCGACGGCGTGCTGGTCTCGCCCGGCCCGGGTACGCCCGAGGAGGCCGGTGTCTCGATGGCGATGATCGAGGCCTGCGGCGAGCGGGAGCAGCCGATGCTCGGTGTCTGCCTGGGGCACCAGGCCCTCGCAGTGGTACTGGGCGCCACCGTCGGCCGGGCGCCCGAGCTGCTGCACGGCAAGACCTCCCAGGTGCACCACGACGGCACCGGGGTGCTGGAGGGCGCCCCCGACCCGTTCACCGCCACGCGCTACCACTCGCTGACCATCGAGCCCGCCACGCTGCCCGACGAGCTGCTCGCCAACGGCCGCACCGAGAGCGGCATCATCATGGCCGTGCGGCACGCGACCCTTCCGCTGCACGGCGTGCAGTTCCACCCCGAGTCGGTGCTGACCCACGGCGGCCACCGGATGCTCGCCAACTGGCTGCAGCTGTGCGGGATGCCGGATGCCGTCGCCCGCTCGGCGGGCCTGAGTCCGCTCGTGCACGACGCCGCCGGCGTCGCCCGGATGGTCGCCGCCGGCTGACCGGCATCCGGGCACCATCCGGGGCAACAGCGAGCAGTGGGACGTGGCCCCGGAACCCACGCACCTGAATCGACCCACAGGTCGACGTTGCCCCAGACCCCCGTACCGGAGTCGACCAATTGGTCGCTCCAGGTACGCGGGCCGGTACCCCGAGTGACCTATTGGTCGCTCCAGGTACGCGGGCCGGTACCCCGAGTGACCTATTGGTCGATGCCGGTACGCAGGGTGAAGGGTGAGGGGTCAGGGCGACGGGGGCGGTGGCGGCGTCGGGGTCGAGCTCTCCGTCGGGTCGGGGTCGGGGTCGGGGTCGGCGTGGGGGTCACCGTCGTCGGGGTCACGGTGGGTGCGGGCTTCTGCGCGACGGTGATCTTCACGGTGCCACCGATGTCGATGGTGCCGTCCTTGGGGCTCTGCGAGATGACCTGGCCCTCGGGCACGTCGTTGGTCTGCTTGAAGCTGGTCTCGACCTGGAGGTTCGCTGCCGAGACGATGCTCTCGGCCTCGTTCCGCGACTTGCCGACGACGTTGGGGACGGCGACCTTGCCGGTGCCGACGCGCACGTTGATCTTGGTCCTCGGCGCCACCGACGTGCCCGCTCCGGGGTTGGAGTCGATGATCTTGCCCTGCTCCGTGTCGGGGTCGTCGACCTCCTCGACGGTGCCCACCTCGAGCCCCTGGTCGCTCAGCTGGCTCTGGGCCTCCTGCACGGTCAGGCCCTTGAGGTCCGGCACGGTCACCGCCGTCGGACCGGCCGACACGAACAACCGCACCGTGCTGTTCTCGCTCACCTCGGTGCCCGCGGTCGGGTTCTGGCTGATGACCTCGTCCTCGGGCACGGTGTCACTGGGCTGGCGCACGACCTCGGCGACCAGCTTCGCCTGCACGAGCTTCGCGGTGGCTGTCTGGTACGGGTCGCCGACCACTCGCGGCACGGCGACCTTGGGGACCTCCTCGGTGCCGAAGTAGGTCGACAGGCCGTAGGCGAGCGCGGCCAGTGCCGCGATGGCGACGAGCGCGAGCACGATCCAGGCGCCGGCGCTGCGCTTCTTCGGCTCCTCCTCCAGGCCGGGGAAGGTCTCGGTGCCGGGACCGTCGACGGGAAGGGGCCCACCGGCGTACGCCTGGGTCTCGTCGGCGCCGACGACGGGCACCACCTGGGTGGCACCGGCGCCGGCGCCGGCGACCGCACCCGCTGCGGCGGCGCCGGCGAGGGCTGCCGCCGACCCGTGGGCCGCGTCACTGATCGGGCGCCCGAGGCGTACGGCCTGCAGGTCGTACCGGAACTCGCCGGCGGTCTGGTAGCGCGCGTCGCGGGGCTTGGCCAGCGAGTGCAGCACGACGGCATCGAGGTCTTCGGAGATGCCCTCGACGACTCGCGACGGCGGTACGGGAGGCTCACCGACGTGCTGGTAGGCGATCGAGACCGGGCTCTCGCCGAGGAACGGCGGGCGACCCGTGAGCAGCTCGAAGAGCAGGCACCCGGTGGAGTACAGGTCGGAGCGCTCGTCGACCGACTGGCCCTGGGCCTGCTCCGGGGAGAGGTACTGGGCGGTGCCGATGACGGCCGAGGTCTGGGTCATCGTTGCGTTGGCGTCGGCCAGGGCGCGCGCGATCCCGAAGTCCATCACCTTGATCGAGCCGTCGGCGGCGACCATGACGTTCGCGGGCTTGATGTCGCGGTGCACGATGCCGTTGCGGTGGCTGTAGCCCAGGGCGTCGAGCACGCCCTCGGTGATCCGCAGGGCCTCGGTCGGCGGCAGGGTGCCCCGCTCGGTGAGGACCTGGCGCAGGGTCTTGCCGTCGACGAACTCCATGACGATGTAGGGCACCTTGACCTGAGCGCCCCCCGTCTCGGTGAGCAGGTCCTCGCCGTGGTCGTAGACCGCGACGATCGAGGCGTGGTTGAGCCCTGCCGCGGACTGCGCCTCGCGCCGGAACCGGGTGAGGAAGGTCTGGTCGCGGGCGAGCTCGCTGCGAAGCATCTTGATCGCGACCTGCCGGCCCAGTCGGGAGTCGTGGCCGCGGTGGACCTCCGCCATGCCACCGCGTCCGAGGAGCTCACCGACCTCGTAGCGTCCCCCGAGCAGCTTCGGGACCTCAGGCATGCTGTGCTCTCCTCATTGCTTCAACCGTGCTTCCATCATCTGCTTGGCGATCGGTGCGGCGACGGTGCCGCCCCCCGCCTCGCTGCCCGCGACACCGCCGTCCTCGGCGATGACCGCGACCGCGATCTGTGGGTCGTTGGCAGGTGCGAACGAGATGAACCAGGCGTGCGCCTTGCGGCCCTCGCCGTGCTGGGCGGTGCCGGTCTTGCCGGCGACGCTGACGCCCTCGATCTGGGCGCGGCGTCCGGTGCCGTCCTCGACGACGGACTCCATCATCCGGGTGAGCTGCGCGGCCACCTCGGGCGTCACGGCCTGCGAGAGCTCCTGCGGGTCGGCCGACTCGATGACCGACAGGTCGGAGCCGATGACCGACTGCACGAGGTAGGGCTTCATCACGACACCGCGGTTGGCGACCCCGGCGGCGACCATGGCCATCTGCAGCGGTGTCACACGCACGTCGTACTGGCCGATCGACGACTGCGCGAGCTGCGGCGTGTTCATCTCGGCGGGCACGCGTGCTGGGGGTCACCCGCATCGGCACCGACAGCGCGTCGCCGAAGCCGAACTTGGCGGCCTGGGACTGCAGGGCCTCGGCGCCGATCTCCATCCCGAGGTAGGCGAAGGCGGTGTTGCACGACACGGCCAGTGCCTCGGTCATCGTGACCTCTTCGCTGGAGGAGCAGGCGCGGTCGTCGTGGTTGGGCAGGTCGGCGGTGGTCTCGGGCAGGTCGAGCACGGCTGGGCCGGGCAGCTCGGAGTCCTCGGTGTACTCGCCGGTCGACAGCGCCGCCGCCGCGGTGACCACCTTGAACACCGAGCCCGGCGGGTAGAGGTCGCCGTTGATCGTGCGGTTGACCAGCGGCTTGGCGGGGTCCTTGTTCAGGGCCGTGTAGTTCTTGTCGAGCGCCAACAGGTCGTGCGTGGCCAGGTCGTTGGGGTCGTACGTCGGGTGGCTGACCATCGCCAGGATGGCGCCGCTCCTCGGGTCGAGCGCCACCGCGGCACCCGTGATGCCCTCGAGCCCGTCGGCCGCCGCGGCCTGCACCTCGGGGTCGAGCGTGGTCTCGATGTTCGCCCCCTGTGCCCGCCGGCCGGTGAACAGGTCGGACACCCGCCGGTAGAAGAGCTTGTCGCTCGACCCGGACAGGAACGCGTTCTCGGCCTGCTCGAGGCCACCGAGCGCCCCGAAGAACGAGTAGGACCCGGTGACGTGCGAGTAGAGCTCTGCCTCGTCGTAGACCCGCTGGAACTTGAACTCGTCGTCGACCGGCACCGACTTCGCTACCGGTGTCTGGCCGACGAGGATCTCGCCGCGCTCCCGGGCGAACGTCGACAGCAGGGTGCGGCGGTTGTCGGGGCGCGCGTTGAGGTCGGCGGCGAAGACGTACTGGATGAGCGTGGTCGAGACCAGGAGCGAGGCGAACAGGGCGGCCACCACGAGGGAGAGCCGGCGCACGGGGGCGTTCATCGCACCTTCACCACCTCGGTGCGGGCCTGCGCGACGGCGCTGGGGCCGCTCGGCTCGGGCAGCGGGCGCCGGGCATGGTCGGAGATGCGCAGCAGGATGGCGACCAGGGTCCAGTTCGCGAGCAGCGAGGAGCCGCCGGAGGACAGGAACGGCATCGTCAGGCCGGTCAGGGGGATCACCCGGGTGACGCCGCCGACGACCACGAAGCACTGCAGCGCCACGGAGAAGGACAGGCCGGCGGCGAGCAGCTTGCCGAAGCCGTCACGGGTGCCCAGCGAGGTGCGCAGGCCGCGCTGCACGAGCAGCGCGTAGAGCATCAGGATGGCGAACAGGCCGATCATCCCGATCTCCTCGCCGAAGCTCGGGATGATGAAGTCGGACTCCGCGAAGTAGGTGAGGTCGGGCCGGCCGCGGCCCAGGCCGGTGCCGAACATGCCACCGGCCGCCATGCCCATCAGGCCCTTGGCGAGCTGGTCGGACGCCTGCAGGGCCTCGGGGCTGAAGGTGTCGAGCCAGAGCAGCACCCGGGTCTGCACGTGGCCGAAGACCAGGTAGGCGATGTAGGCGCCCAGGCAGAACAGGGTCAGGCCGATGGCGATCCAGGAGACCCGCTCGGTGGCGACGTAGAGCATCGCGACGAACAGGCCGAAGAAGAGCAGCGACGAGCCGAGGTCGCGCTCGAAGATGAGCACCGCGAGGCTCGCCAGCCACGCGACGAGGATCGGGCCGAGGTCGCGGGCCCGGGGCAGGGTCAGGCCGAGCACCTTGCGACCGGCGACCGACAGGGCGTCGCGGGTCTGCACCAGGTAGCCGGCGAAGAAGATGGCCAGCGCGATCTTGGCGACCTCACCGGGCTGGAACGAGAACGGGCCGATCTGGATCCAGATCCGCGACCCGTAGATCGAGGTGCCGATGACCGGCAGCAGCGGTAGCAGGAGCAGGCCGAAACCGATCGCTCCCGCGAGGTAGGTGTAGCGGCGCAGCACCCGGTGGTCGCGCAGCACGACGAGCACGACGGCGGCGATCACCATGGCGACGGCGGTCCACATCAGCTGGCGCAGGGCCACGCCGTCGGCGATCGACTTGCCGTTCGCGATGTCGATGCGGTGGATCATCACCAGGCCCAGCCCGTTGAGCAGGGTGATGATCGGCAGCATCAGCGGGTCGGCGTACGAGGCGCGCCAGCGCAGCACGAGGTGGAACCCGATGGCCAGGGCGAGGTAGCCACCGACCAGGGTCAGGGTGCCGGGCGGGATCGCGCCGGTCGTGGCGAGCTCGACGTTGAGGTAGGCCAGCAGCACGATCGCCACGGCGCCGATGACGAGCGCCAGCTCGACGTTGCGGCCCCGGCGGGGGGTGTACGACGAGACGACGCTCATGAGGTCACCGGCGAGCTCGTCGGCGAAGGGCTGGGGACGACGCTCGTCGACACGCTCGGCGTGGGCGTGGGCGTGGGCGTGGGCGTGGTCCAGGTCGACGGCACGGTGCGGCACACCTCGCCGTTGAGCTGCGCCCACCGGCAGGCCTCGGCCTGCAGGCGCAGGTCCTCGACCCGGGCGTCCGCGGCCGCCCGGTCGTCGACCTCGATGCCCTGGCGCAGGCTGTCCTGGTAGGAGGCCGGCAGGTCCTCGACCGCGATGGTCGTGGAGTACTCGGGGCTGGACAGCGAGATCGGGCCGAGGGTCTGGTCGACCCCGCGGAAGACGGTGACCACGCCGTCCTGCTCGGAGAGGTAGTACTGCTGCTGGGACCACGCGTACAGCGCGTACGAGCCGCCCGCCACCACCACGGCGAGCACGACGAGCAGCGCGGCCAGCCGCAGCACGGTGCCACCGCGCGACCGGGGGCCCTCCTCGGCGAGGGTCACGCCGTCGTCGTCGGCGTCACCGGCCCCGCGGGTGGCCTGCTGGGTGAGCGCGGCGGCCTTGGCGGCCGGCGTCGTCGGGATCGGGCGGGTCCCGGTCTGGCGAGCCGCGGCGGCCCCGACCACCTGGGGCTGGGTCGGTGGGGCCGGCTGGTGGGAGATGTCGACGAGGTCACCGACCACGACGGTCACGTTGTCGGGCGCGCCGGCGCGCAGCGCCAGGGCGACGAGCCGGTCGGCCGTCGCGCCGGGGTCGGCCGTGGTGGTGAGCACCTCGTGGATGGTGTCGCGCGCGACGTAGTCGGTGAGGCCGTCGGAGGCGATGACGTAGCGGTCGCCGATCCGACCCTGGCGCACGACGAGGTCGGGCTCGTCGTCGGGCGCGCCGGTGAGCACCCGGGTGACCAGCGACCGCTGTGGGTGGGTCTGCGCCTCGTCGGAGGTGATCCGCCCCTCGTCGACGAGGTTCTGGACGAAGGAGTGGTCCTTGGTGATCTGGGTGACCGCGCCGTCGCGCACCATGAACGCCCGGGAGTCGCCGATGTGGGCGAGCACGATCTTGTCGCCGGCGCGCAGCAGCGCGATCAGCGTGGTGCCCATGCCGTCCAGCCGCGGGTCGGCGTGCACCTGGTCGCCGATCTCGGTGTTGGCGGCGTGGATGCGGTCGAGCAGGGCGTGGCTGACGTCGCGGCCGCCCAGCGCCTCGTCGTCGAGGCGCACCAACGTGCCGATGACCGTCGAGCTGGCGACGTCACCGCCGGCGTGGCCGCCCATACCGTCGGCCATGGCCAGCAGGTGCGGGCCGGCGTACCCGGAGTCCTCGTTGTTGGAGCGGACCATGCCCACGTCGGAGCGGGCGGCGTAGTGGAACGCGAACGGCATCCGTTACCTCTGCAGCTCGACGACGGTCTGGCCGATCCGCAGCACGCTGCCGACCGCGACCTCGCGGGGCTCGGTGAGGCGCGTCGCCCCGAGGTAGGTGCCGTTGGTGGAGCGCAGGTCCTCGACCTTCCAGCTGCCGTCGTCGTCCTGGAAGATGCGGGCGTGCCGCCCGGACGCGTAGTCGTCGTCGAGCACGAGTGCGCACTCCGGGCTGCGCCCGATCAGGGTTCCGGCCGGCCGCAGCGGCAGGGTGGTGCCCGAGAGCGGCCCGGCCGTGACGGTGAGCCGGGTCGGACCCTTGCGGCCCCGGTGGCCCTTCTTCTTCTCCGGGCGCGCGGCACCGTGCGGGGCGGGCGAGACGCCTCGCGCGGCCGCCTTGCCCGTGCTCGCGCTGCGGCGCTTGACCCGGGTGCCGTAGAGGTCGCCGCGCAGCACACCGACCACCGCGAAGACGAAGAACCACATCAGCACCAGCAACCCGAGCCGCATGACGGTCAGGGTGAGCTCGCTCAGCACGCCGGGGTCACCTCCGGCCCCCGCGGAAGGTGATCGAGGTGCGCCCGACGGTGACCCGGTCGCCGTCCTCGAGGTGCTCGCTGGTGATCCGATCGCCGTTGACGTAGGTGCCGTTGGTGGAGCCGAGGTCACGAATCGTCGTGACGAAGTGCGGTCCGTCGGTCGTCACCCGCAGCTCGCTGTGCCGCCGGGAGATCCCCGGGTCGTCGAGGATGATGTCGGCGCTGTCGTCGCGGCCGAGGATCGTGATGGCTCCCATGAGCGGGTAGCGCTCGCCGTCGACGTCGAGCCAGGGCCGGTCGGCCGGGTTGACCCGCTTGGGCCGCACCGGCGCGGGCGGTGCCGGATGCCGTGCCGTCGCGTCGGGCTCGTCCCGCACCGGTGGCCGGCCGGCCCGGTCTGGCGCGTCGGACGCAGCGGCCGCGCCGCCGACCGCGGCCCCCGCGGCGCCGGACCGGACGACACCGGGATCGGGGGGTGCGAGACCACCGTCGTCGCCGGCATCCGCCTGCTGGTGCGGTGGGAGGGCGCGCTCGGCGCCGGTGTGGCCGGTCGCGCGCGGGCGCGACGCCTTGGAGGGGCGGATGCGGAAGACGCCGGTCTCGAGGTCGTCGTGCTCCTCGAAGATGATGTCGATGGGACCGGCGGGCTGGTAGCGCTGGCCGTCGCAGTGCTCCTCGGCCGCGGCGACGAGGTCCATCTCGACGCTGTGCAGGTCGGGGTGGAGCCGGTCGTAGTCGCCGGGCGAGAGCTCGATGGTGAAGACGTTGGGCACGATCGCGCGGCCCGAACCGGTCACCGCGCGGTCGTCCATGGCCCGCCGGATGTGGCTGGCGATCTCGACGGGGTGCACGGCGGAGCGCAGGTGCTTGGCGAACGTGCCCTGGACGGCGCGCTCGAGCCCCGCCTCGAGGCGGTCGAACAGACCCATCGGTGCACCTCCTCCACGCGGACTCGGGTCGGCAGCGGTCTCGCAAGACTATCCGTCGGCGCTGGGTGTGCCCTGAACGGCGCGGCCCGTACCGTGGACGGATGAACGACGGTGTCCAGCTCATCGTGCCCCGGGAGGTGCCGCTCGGGGGGCCGCGGTCCATGACGGTGCGGCGCACCCTGCCGGCCCGGGAGCGCTCGTTCGTCGGGGCCTGGTGCTTCGTCGACCACTACGGGCCCGACGACGTGTCGGCGACGGGCGGCATGGACGTGGCACCGCACCCGCACTGCGGGCTGGCCACCGTCTCGTGGCTGTTCAGCGGCGAGGTCGAGCACCGGGACTCGCTGGGGACGGTCGCGATGGTGCGGCCGGGCGAGGTCAACCTGATGACGGCCGGGAGGGGGATCTCGCACTCGGAGGTGTCGACGCCCGCGACGACCGTGCTGCACGGGGCACAGCTGTGGCTGGTGCTGCCGTCGGCGGTCGCGGACGCCCAGCCGCGGTTCGAGCACCACGTGCCCGAGGTCGTCGAGGTGGCCGAGGGGGTCCGGGGGCAGGTGTTCGTGGGGGCCCTGTGGGGGTCGAGGTCGCCGGTGCGGGTCGAGACACCGCTCGTGGGCGCCGAGGTGGTGCTCGCCGCCGGGGCGTGCGTGGTGCTGCCGGTGCCGGACGGCTTCGAGGTCGCGGTGCTCGTCGACACCGGCTCGGTGGCGGTCGGTGACCTGCCGGTCGCCCGGGGTGAGCTGGCCGTGGTGGGCGCGGGACGGCATCCGGACGGGGTTGCGGTGACGGCGGGCGCGGAGGGGGCCCGGGTGCTCGTGCTCGGCGGGGAGCCGTTCGCCGAGGAGGTCGTCATGTGGTGGAACTTCATCGGCCGCTCGCACGACGACGTCGTGGCCGCCCGGGAGGCGTGGGAGGCCGGGCCGGAGCGCTTCGGGACGGTCCCCGGCTACGTGGGGCCGGTCGCCCGGATCCCGGCACCCGCACTGCCGGGCGTTCGGCTGCGCCCACGAGGGAACCGGGGCGCCCGGGCGGAACCCGGGGGAAGCGGCTTCGCGGGCGGCGCGGAGGCCCCGGCGCTGTCCTGAGAATCGAGGGCTGCGGGCCTGCCGAACAGTGGGGCCTTCCGAGGGTCATTTTGTCGGATGCCGGGTGCATCGGGCACACTGGGACGGCTCACGTGAGCGTCACGCGCAAGTGGCGGAACGGCAGACGCGCTGGCTTCAGGTGCCAGTGTCCGAAAGGGCGTGGGGGTTCAAATCCCCCCTTGCGCACAGAAGTGAGGAACGGCCCCCGGTGTCCCGGGGGCCGTTCCGCGATTTCCCGCGAAGTCAGGAGCAGTTCGCCGGGTCAGGGCCGTACTCGATCCTGACTCGACGAACGATCCCTGAGCCCGCGGAGTGCTCCTGACTTCCGAGCGCCGCAGTGGTCCGGTACGACCGGGCACCACGACGCGCGCGGGGGCCGGTGGGCACGGTCACCACGCTACGCCCGGCGGCCGGCGATCCCGTCACGGTGCCGGTCGGTGAGCTCGCGCATCGCCTCGAGCAGGTCGCGCATCGCCGACAGCTCGGCCACGGTGTGGTGCGCGAACAGCCCCTGGCCCTCCTCGACGAGCGGCGCGTACATCGCGTAGGTCGAGCGCATGCCCTCCTCGGTCATCCGCACGAGCACCCGGCGCCGGTCGGCCTCGTCGCGGAACCGCTCGACGAGCCCCTTGGCCTCGAGCCGGTCGACCAGGGCGGTCGTCGCCGCGGGTCGCAGCCCGGTCGCGGTCGCGATGTCCCCGGCGGTCTTCGGGCCGTCGACGAGCCAGTCGAGGCAGCGCAGGTCGGCGGGGCCGAGGGAGAGTGCCCGCCCGACGGCGTCGTCGTAGGCCTGCACGCTGCGCTGGTAGCGCTGCATGGCCGTGCCGAGCTCGGCGACGAGTTGACGACGTCGTCACCATCGCGCCTACCCTTCGATAATCGAAATATACGAACCTCGTACAGAAGGACCGGACATGAGACTACTCGTCGTCGGCGGAGGCGTGGCCGGCCCGGCTGTCGCGCTCGCGGCCACCCGGCTCGGGCTCGACGCGACGGTGCTGGAACGTCGCGCCGTGGCCGACCCCGACGAGGGCTCCTGGGTGACCGTGGCGCCCAACGGCCTCGACGCGCTCGACGTGCTCGGCGTGCTCGGCGACGCCCGCATGATCGGCCACCCGAGCCGGCTCAACCGGATGTTCGGGGCCACTGGCCGGCACCTCGGCGACGTCACGCTCGGGATGCCGCTCGACGACGGCAGCGTCGGCCTCACCCTGAAGCGCTCGGCGCTCGCCGTCCTGCTGGCGGATGCCGCCCGCCGCCAGGGTTCAGACGTGCGGCTCGGTGCCGAGGTCGTGTCCGTGCACGACGACGCCGAGGGGGTGCGGGCCGTGCTCGCCGACGGGTCGACCGTCGAGGGAGACCTGCTCGTCGCCGCCGACGGGGTGCGCTCGAGGGTGCGGCGAGCCATCGACCCGGCCGCCCCCGACGCCCGCTACGTCGGGCTGACCAACTTCGGCGGCATCACCCGCGGCAGCCGGCTCGGCGACGACCTCACCCCGCAGGCCTGGCACTTCGTCTTCGGCCGGCGCTCGTTCTTCGGCGCCCACCCGCTGCCGACCGGCGACGTCGTGTGGTTCGCGAACGTGCCGCGCCCCGAGATCGGGCCGCAGGAGCGGGCTGCGACCTCCGAGGAGCAGTGGCTGGACCTGGCTGGCGGGCCTGGTCGCGGACGACGCCGGCCCGGCATCCGCGCTCGTGGCCGCGGGCCGGCTCGAGCTCTCGGGCGACAGCACGTTCGACCTTCCCCACGTGCCCACCTGGTGGCGGGGGCGCACCGTGCTCGTCGGGGATGCCGCCCACGCGCCGTCGCCGAGCAGCGGCCAGGGTGCGGCCCTGGCGCTCGAGGACGCCGTGGTGCTGGCGCGGTCGGTCGCGGCGCACGGAGCCGAGGGGTTGGCGGCCTACGAGCGCGCGCGGCGCGACCGGGTCGAAGCCATCGTCAAGGCCGGGGCCCGCAGCAGCAGCGCGAAGATCCCGGGCCGGCTCGGCCGGGTGCCGCTCGAGACGATGCTGAGCCTGGTGTTCCGCTCGGGCGTGGCCGCGCGGTCGACGCAGGGGTTCACCGCGCACCGGCTGGGTCCGGACCCGGTCGGCTCGCGCGGGGCCTGAGTCCTCGGCCCGGGCGTGGCCCACCGGTCACGTCGAGGAGACGGGCCGTCAACGGGTCGCGGGGTGGTCGAGTCGCTCGGGGTGGGTCACGTACTCGCGCACGACCCGCGCCATCCGGCCCGCGTGCACGCCGTCGACGACGCGGTGGTCCGCGGTGGCGACGAGCACGAGCACCGGGCGCGCCACGACCTGGCCCTCGACCACCACGGCGCGTTCCTGAACGGCGCCGACGGCGAGGTAGACCGGGGTGCGGGCGAACGGCAGGGGGGCGAGGAACGCCTCGTCGAGGCCGAGGGTGCCGACGTTGGACACGAAGGCCGTGCCGAGGGGAAAGCCGGGCTGACCGACGAGACCGCGCCCGAGGCCGCCGGACACCAGGCTCGAGGCCGCCATCACGGGGCGCATGGTCCAGGCCGGCACCAGCTGCACGAGGCGGGAGGTGCGCCGGTAGGCATGGTCGTGGCCCCGGCGCAGCCGCGCGGCGCCTGCGTCGACGGCCCGGGCCACCTCGAGCGGGCTGAGCCGGTCGACCCCCGCCACCTTGACCGGCGCGAGGTCGGAGCCCTTGCCGATGTCGACGGCGAAGCCGATGTCACAGGTCTCGAGCGGCACGAGCCGGCCGAACACGACCCGCGCCCGGATCTCGGGCACGTCGCGCAGCGCGCGCCCCAGCGCCGCCCCGACGACGTGGGTCAGCGTCACCCGCTCCCCCGACTGGGCCCGCACCCGCTCGAGGTAGTCGAGCGCGACGCTGACGTCGACCTCCATCCGCGCGTAGATCCGACCGTCGCGCGACGGTCGCCAGGTGGCGACGGCGATCTGCCGGCGCACCGGAGTGCGGCGACGGTTCACGGCGTCCTCGTGGGGATCGCGGCCGGGGTGTCCGTGGGCACGTCCTCGGACGCGGCCGCCGTCCTGCTCGCGCGATGGCCGGGGATGCCGGTCAGCACGGTGCGCACGACGGCGCGCGGTGCGTGGGTGACCGCTGCGACGGGAGCGGCTCGACGGGGCAGCCGCAGGTGGTGGCGGCCGCCCTCGATGGCGCCGACCACCCGACGGGCCACGTCGTCGGGGGCGAGCATCGTGAGGAGGCGTGCCCGCAGCATCCGGTCGAAGGCAGCCGCCGCGGGGCGGTGCCCGGAGATGCGGCCCATCATCTCGGAGCTGACCGGCCCCAGCTCGACCGCGAGGGTGCCCACCGGCCCGCCGCGCAGGTCGGCGCGCAGCCCGGAGGTCAGGTGGGTCAGGCCGGCCTTGGTGGCCCCGTAGGCGGCCAGGCCGGGGAAGGTCGCGACCCCGGCGAGCGAGGAGATGTTGACGAGGTGGCCGTGCCGGCGCTCGAGCATGCCGGGCAGCACCTGGCGGCACAGCTCGGCCGGGGCGAGGAGGTTGAGCCGCACCACCTGCTCGAGGTCGTCGGCGCCGAGGTCGGCCAGGTGGCCCGCGATCTCGATGGCGGCGTTGTTGACCAGGACGTCGACGGGCCGGTGCCCGCGCTCGACCCGGGCCACGAGGGAGCGCAGGGCCGCCTGCTCGGTGAGGTCGCCCGGGACGGCACGCCCGCCCACCTCGCGGGCGAGGTCGTCGAGGGCGTCACGACCTCGCGCCACGACCGTGACGTCGGCCCCGGCCTCCGCGAGACGCACGGCCAGCCGGCGGCCGATGTCGCCCGTGGCGCCGGTGAGGAGGACGTGTGCTCCGGCGACGCGCATCCAGCCAGTGTCCACGACCCCACGCCCGTGCCCGGCATCCGTTCGGTGCGATGCCGGGCCGCCTGTCGAACCTTCGCCGCGGCGGACGAGCGTGTGTCGTTGGCCACAGCCGCCGTTCCGCCCTGCGGAAGACGGCTGGGTGGAGTTGAGCCGATGGTGGACAATCTGGTTAGGTAAGCCTCACCTACTCGACTCCGGGCTCCGGGGACCGCCGACATCAGAAAGGGATGCCGTGATCGTCTGTCACTGCCACGTCGTCAACGACGCGGCCGTCGCTGCGGCGGTCGACGCCGGCGCGCGCACCCTCTCCGAGGTCTGCCGCTCCACCGGTGCGGGTCGGGACTGTGGCGCCTGCGTCTTCTCGGTGCGACGACTGGTGTGCGAGCATGTGGCACTCCAGGTCCCCGAGAGCGCGGAGGCGTGCCATGCGGCCAGTTGACCCCAGGATCGTCGAGCTCCTCAACGACGCGTTGACCCTCGAGCTGAGCGTCGTCAACAAGTACTTCCTCAACGCCCGGATGCTCGACAACTGGGGCTTCCCCAAGCTCGGCAAGGTGTTCTACGACCTGTCGATCGACGAGATGCGCGACGCCGACTCCCTCATCACCCGCGTGCTGTTCTTCGAGGGCCACCCGAACATCCAGCGGCTGCACGCCATCCGGGTCGGTGAGGACTCCGAGGAGATGCTCCGCCTGGCGCTCGAGGGCGAGCTCGCCGCCGTGGCGCAGTTCAACGCCTCCGCCCAGGAGTGCCACGACCTCGGTGACCACGCCACCGCCTCGCTGTTCGAGGCGATGGCGCTCGACGAGGAGAAGCACGCCGACTGGTTCGAGAGCCAGGTCGAGGCGATGATGCGCGTCGGCCTGCCCCAGTACCTGGCGCAGCAGATGGACACCTCCGCACCCTGAGCCGGGGCCCTTGCTCAGCGGTTCGCGGGGCTGAGCGCCATCGCGTAGATGCGCGCTCCCGGTGGGCCGGGCAGCTCGCCGAAGCCCAGCCGCTCGTAGAACGCCTGCGCGCCCGCGTTGGACTCGTCGACGCCGAGGTGCACGCCGGTCGCACCGGCCGCCGCCACCCCCTCGAGCACCGCCTCGACGACCCGCCGTCCCCAGCCCTGGCCCTGCAGCCGCGGTAGGAGGTCGACGTGGAGGTGAGCCGGGTGGGCGGCGAGCAGCCCGGCATCCGTGCGGGTGGGGTGGTGCAGCCGCTCGACCAGGGCGGCATCGGCCGGCGTGGTGCCGCTGCCGAGCGGGTGGCGCTCGCGCAGGGGCGGGAGCCAGACCTCGTCGACCCACCGCTCGAAGGCCACGGTGTCGGGGACGGCGAGGCAGTAGCCGGCCACGCCGCTGTCGTCGTGCAGCACGCGCGTGACGGCATCGGGAAAGGTGAGGTAGGGCCCCGCCCACACGTGGCCGAGCAGGTCGGGGTCGTCGTGCAGGGGGCTGGCGTCGTCACCGGCGTCACCGGTGAGCAGGCAGACCCGGTAGACCCCGGCGAGGTCGTGCAGCGTGCCGGGCCGCATCGTCGTCACCGGGCCCACGCTAGCGGCGGTCGCGGGCGCGCGGCTGTCGGGACAGGGTCGTAACGTTCCCCCATGAGCGACTGGGGCGGGGTCATCGCGGCGATCGGGCGGGCCCAGCAGGGGCTCGACGGAGGCCAGGAGGCGCTGCTGGAGCAGTGGGTGGCGACCCCGGACGACGACCACGCGCGCCGGTGCGTGCTCGCGCACTACCTCGCCGACCGCGAGCCCGAGCTCGCCGACGAGGTGGCGTGGGACGAGCTCGCCCTGCGCGAGCACGGGTACCTCGCCGACGACGCCCTGGCGTCGATCGGCATCCCGTCGGCGCGCGGGATGGCGCCGAGCCTGCACCTCAACCTCGGCGACGGCTACCTGCGCCAGGGGCGCGTCGAGGAGGCGCGGGTCCAGCTCGAGGCCGGGCTGGAGGCCGCCGACGCCCTGGGCGACGACGCCTACGGCGCCATGGTGAGTGGTGGGCTCGGGCGGCTGGCCGTGCGGGTGGCCGGGGCCGGCGACGGGTGAGCGGATCAGGTCGGGCCGAAACCGGTCGTGACGAGCACGAGCTCGCCGGCCTCGTCGGTGGCGGCGAGGTCGAGCTCGGCGGTGATCCGCCAGTCGTGGTCGCCGTCGGGGTCGTCGAGGATCTGGGCCACGACCCAGTGGTCGTCCTCCTCGACGACGCGGAACAGCCCCGGCCCACGCGCCTGCGGGCCGGTACCCAGGTCGTCGTACTCGGTGCGGTACCCGGCGGCCGCGGCCGCCCAGTCGTCCTGCGTGAGGCCACCGTCGAGCGCGGCCAGCGCGGCATACCGCCCGAGCGAGACCAGCTCGATGCGGCGGAACATGCTCTGCCGCACCATGACTCGAAGGGCCCGCGGGTTCGCCGACAGCGCCCGGTTCTCGCTCGGGGTGCGCACCTCGGTGAGCGCCTCGTCGCTCGGGTTGGCCAGCGCCTCCCACTCGTCGAGCAGGCTGGAGTCGGTGTGGCGCACCACCTCACCGAGCCACTCGACGAGGTCGTCGAGCTCCTCGGTGCGCGCCGACGTCGGCACCGTCGAGCGCAGCGCCCGGTAGGCGTCGGTGAGGTAGCGCAGCACCACACCCTCCGCGCGGAACAGCTTGTGGTGGGCGACGAACTCCCCGAAGGTCATCGCCCGCTCGAACATCTCGCGCACGACCGACTTCGGCGACAGGCCGCGCGGGTCGACCCACGGGTGGGTCTGCCGGTAGACCCGCAGGGCGGCCTCGAGCTCCTCGGCCAGGGGGCGCGGCCACGTGACGTCGTCGAGGGCGTCCATCCGGTCCTCGTAGTCCATGCCGTCGGCCTTCATCGCGCCGACCGCCTCGCCCCGGGCCTCGAAGCGCTGGGCCATGAGCACCGGCCTCGGGTCGTCGAGGGTGGCCTCGATGACGCTGACGACGTCGAGGGCGTAGCCGGGCGCCTCGGGGTCGAGCATCTCGAGCACCGCGAGGGCGAAGGCCGACAGCGGCTGGTTGAGCGCGAACCCGTCACCGAGGTCGAGCGCCACCTGGAACGGGCCCTCGGCGCAACGCCGCTCGTCGCCGCGCACGAAGTGCTCCAGGGCCCCGACGACCCGGTGCTCGGGCACGGGTGCCGGTTCCGCTTCGTCCGGGCTTGCCGCCGGTGACTGCGCAGACCGGTGACCCGCAGCGGCGAGCAGCTCGCCGATCGGACCGAGGTCCTCGGCGTCGACGTGCTCGGGGATGCCGTCCGCCTCGGCCCCGTCGTCGCCGGCCGGAGCGTCGGGGTCAGCGTCGGAGGAAGGCGACGCGACGGCATCCGGGAGGTCGTCGGGCAGCCACTCCTGGACGGTGGAGCCGTCGTCGGGCTCGACCACCTTGGCCCGCAGCAGCGAGGCGAGCACCTGCACGGCCCGCTCGACGAGGGCCTCGCGCCGGGCCGGCTCCTCGTGGTTGTCCAGGAGGAGGGTGTTGAGCGCGGCCTGCTGCCCCTCCCACTGGTCGAGCACGTTGAGCACCATCGCGTGGTTGACCCGCATCTTCGAGGTCAGGGGCTCGGGGGCCGCCGCGACGAGCCGGTCGTAGGTCGCCTCGGTGTAGGTGAGGGTGCCCTCCTGGGGCTTCTTGTGCACCACCTTGCGCCGCTTCTTCGGGTCCTCCCCCGCCTTGGCGAGGGCCTTGGCGTTGAGGACGACGTGCTCGGGAGCCTGCACCACCACGTAGCCGACGGTGTCGAAGCCCGCCCGCCCGGCCCGCCCGGCGATCTGGTGGAACTCGCGCGCCCGCAGCACCCGCTGCTTGCGCCCGTCGAACTTGGTCAGCGAGGTGAGCAGCACGGTGCGGATCGGCACGTTGATGCCGACGCCGAGGGTGTCGGTGCCGCAGATGACGGCCAGCAGCCCGGCCTGCGCGAGGGTCTCGACGAGCCGCCGGTACTTCGGCAGCATCCCCGCGTGGTGGACGCCCACGCCGTGCAGCACGAGGCGGCGCAGGGTGGCACCGAAGCCCTTGCCGAAGCGGAAGCCACCGACAGCGTCCCTGATGGCCGCCTTGCGCGCGCTCGACACCAGCTCGACGCTGGTCAGCGCCTGGGCCTGCTCCACCGCCGACGCCTGGGTGAACGACACGACGTAGATCGGGCCGCGGTCGTCGCGCAGCAGCAGCTCGATGGTCTCGTGCACCGCGGTGAGGGCCCACGAGAACTCCAGCGGCACCGGCCGCTCCGTGCCGGTGATGGCCACCACCTCACGACCCGTACGGCGGGTGAGGTCCTCCTCGAAGAACGCCGTCTCCCCCAGGGTGGCCGACATCAGCAGGAACTGGGTGTCGGGCATGAGCAGCAGCGGCACCTGCCAGGCCCAGCCCCGGTCGGGCTCGGTGTAGAAGTGGAACTCGTCCATGACGACCAGGCCGATGTCGGCGAGCTCGCGGTCGCGTAGCGCGTGGTTGGCCAGCACCTCGGCCGTCGCGCAGATGATCGGGGCCCCCGGGTTGACGGCCGCGTCGCCGGTCAGCATCCCCACCTGCTCGGCCCCGAAGATCTCGACGAGCGCGAAGAACTTCTCGCTCACCAAGGCCTTGATCGGGGCGGTGTACCAGCTGCGCCGGTCCTCGGCGAGCGCCTGAGCGTGCGCAGCGACCGCCACGAGCGACTTGCCCGACCCGGTGGGCGTGGCGAGCACCACGTGGGCGCCACCGGCCAGGGCCAGCACCGCCTCCTCCTGCGCCGTGTACAGGGAGAAGCCCCGCTCACCGGCCCAGTCGAGGAAGACGTCGAACGCGGCATCCGCGCCGGTGGCGGAGGCTCCGGACAGGCGGTCGGTGAGGGTCATCGTGCTCGATTCTCCCCCACCGCAGCGCCACGGTCGCGCCGCGACGGGCCCGGCGGCTCAGCAGGGTTGCTCGTTGTTGGTCTCCCAGGACCGGCGGACCAGCTCGGCGAGCACCTCGCGGTCGACGTCGTCGAGCCGCTTGACGTAGACGCAGCCCTTGCCGGTCGTGTGCGGCCCGAGCCGCTCGAGCAGGTCGGTGTTGGTGCCGTAGTACGTCAGGCCGTAGAGCGTCAGCGCCGCCTTGCGCGGGGCCAGGCCGACCGCGAACCACTCGCGTTCCTTGCCGTCGGCGGTGCGGTAGGGCTGGCGACCGAACCCGATGGTGGTGGTCCCCCACATCCGCGGCGACGCCCCGGTGACCTCACGGATGAGGTCGACCACGGCGCGGGCGTCGTCGCGGCGCCGCACGTCGGTGACACCGTCGAGGTAGGCCGTGACGTCGGCATCCGTGGGCTGGGTGATCCGGTCGGTGCTGCCCTCGGCCATGGTTGCCTCCCGGTCCGTCGTGGCCCTCCACGGTAGGGGCGTCCGCTCACGCGGGGAAGTGGCAGGGCAGACAGCAGCGGGCTCTGGCGGCGCCGGGTTCGGGCTGCGAGGCTGGGGACGAGGAGATGATGACGATGGTGGAGCCCGAGATCGTCGAGCTGCCGTCCGAGACGGTGGCCGTGGTGCGCAGCGTGGTGGCCATGGACGGGTTGGCCGCCTTCTTCGGTGAGGCCTACGGGCGGGTAGCGGGTGCGGTTCCCGCCGCCGGTGGCCGGGTCACCGGCGCACCCTTCGCCTGGTACCACGGGATGCCGGGCGAGACCGTCGACGTCTCCGCCGGCTTCGTCGTGGCCGGCGACGTGCACGTGCCCGACGGTGGCGTGCACGTGCGTGGAGCGCCCGGGCGGGCGCGCCCTGGTGACGGAGCACGCGGGGTCGTACGACGGCCTGGGCGGTGCCTGGGCCGAGCTCGCCTCGGCGGTGGTGGCCCGGGGCTGGCAGGGTCGCGACGACTTCTGGGAGGAGTACCTCACCGAGCCCACCGGCGACCCTTCGGCGCTGCGCACCCGCCTGGTGATGCCGCTGGCCTGAGCGCCGAGCCCCGCACGTGCGGGGTTATCGCGGTCACCTCGCCGACCTGACAGCAACAGCCCCGCACGTGCCGGGGGCGTCGGGTCAGCGGGTACGGGGCGCGGTGGTCGCGCCGACGTGCTCGGTGAGCCAGTCGACGAGGGGGCGCACGGCTCGCCAGTCACTGCGCACGTGGTCGACGACCTCCGGGGTCGACAGCCACGGCGGTGCACCGTGCTCGCGCTTCGCGATGAGGTTCCTGAACCGCATCAGTTCCAGGCGCGGGTGGTCGGCCGGCACGCCGCGGGGACGGGTGGCGACCCGGTCGCCACCCAGCTCGAACCGGGCCGCGGTGAGGCGGTCGACGACGCCCGCAGGTCGTGGCCGGATCGCGGCGCGTCGATCGCCGCGCGCAGCCGCGGGAGCTGGTCGGGGCCGGTCGGGTAGAAGCCGCCGCCGGTCATCAGCCCGTCGCCGTTGACGTGCACGTAGAAGCCCATCCCCGGCACGGTCGTCGCGAGCGCGCCCTGGTGGTCCTTGTAGGGCGACTTGTCCTTGCTGAAACGCACGTCACGGTTGGGCCGGTAGAGGTGCGCGGGCCCGAACTCGTCCTCGAGGGCGTCGAGCAGGCCCTCGAGCGGCTCGCGCACCGACGCGGTGTAGCGCTCCTTGTTGGCTTGCCACCAGGCGCGGGTGTTTGCGGCGCCCAGCTCGTCGTAGAAGTCGAGCGCATCGGCCGGGATGCCGGTGAAGGTGCTCATGCGCCCAATGTGGCACGGGCGCACCACCGGGTCACCCCGCCCGGGACCGAGTTGGGTGCTGAAGCGGTCGCTCCGGCAACCACCTGAGCACCCGACTCCGGTCAGTTTGCGCTCAGGCGGGCCAGCTCGTCGTCGTTGAGCTCGAGATCGGCGGCCAGCACCGAGTCCTCGATCGATGCCGGCCGCGACGCCCCGGGGATCGGGATGACGACCTCGGCCAGTGAGAGCTCCCACGCGAGGGCGACCTGCTGCGGGCTCACGCCGTGCGCCTTCGCCACCTCGGCGAATGCCGCGTGGCTGCTGCCGAGGTCGGCCGCCTTCGAGATGCCGCCGAGCGGGCTCCACGGCAGGAACGCGATGCCGAGCGCGGCGCAGTGCTCGAGCTCGCCGGCTCGAGCGGAAGGCCGGTGAGAACTGGTTCTGCACCGACGCGAGCCGGCCGCCGAGCACCTCGTCGGCCTCGTCGATCTGGGCGACGGTGGCGTTGGAGATACCGGCGCGCACGATGACGCCCTCGTCGAGCAGCTCGACCAGGGCGCCGACCGACTCGGCGTACGGCACCTTCGGGTCGGGTCGGTGGAACTGGTAGAGCCCGATCGCGTCGACCCCGAGCCGTCGCGCCGACGCCTTGGCCGCCTGTCTGAGGTAGGCCGGGTCACCGTTGGCGTCCACGAGCCGTCTCCCGGGCGCAGGTGCCCGCCCTTGGTCGCGACGAGCACCGACGTGGCGTCGCCGCCCCACGAACGGAGGGCGCCGGCGATGAGCTCCTCGTTGTGGCCGACCTCGTCGGCGTACAGGTGGTATGCGTCGGCGGTGTCGATGAGGGTGACCCCGGCGTCGAGGGCGGCGTGGATGGTCGCCACTGAGCGGGACCGCTCAGGGCGGCCCTCGATCGACATCGGCATCCCGCCGAGCCCGATCGCGCCGACCGTGAGATCTGCGAGGGCGCGCTGCTGCATGTCGTCAGCTCCTGCTCCGTGGTGGTGTCAGGGCGGACTCCATGTGGGCCGCCCGCGCTCCGGTCGTCGCAGACTCGACGAGGTAGTAGGGGTCGTCGTCGGTGGGCCGGAACTGCTGCCCCTCGAAGGTGAAGTCGCTGGTGCGCTTCTCCTTCACGGTCCCGTGGGTCTCGCCCTGTGAGGTGTTCCAGGTGACCTCGTCGCCCGTCGAGTAGCCCATGGCCAGCTCCTTCCGTCGGCAGTGCCTTGCCCGGTACGACGCTAGCCGGATGCCGTGCCGACCGCGGCGGTGCGCGGCATCCGAACCGCGCGTCGTCGCAGGACACGCTGGTGGGTGAGGCCCGCCAGGGAGCGGCGTTGAGATTCACCCGCCGCTCGTCGACGCGCCTGCTTCTACCGAGTCGCGGGGCGCCCCGCAGAGGTGTTACGTTCACGCCGCATCTCGTGCGGGCGAGGCGCCGCGAAAGGCGACTGGGCCCCCCCGCTGGACCCTGGAGGACCCCATGGCTTCGTCGTTCCGCCGGTTCGTGGGGAGGGTCGCCGTCGGCGCCCTCGCCGTGGCCGTCCCCGTCGTGCTGTGCCCCCGGTGGCGTCGGCCGCGGCCCCCCACCGAGCTCTTCATCTCGGAGTACGTCGAGGGGTCGAGCAACAACAAGGCCCTCGAGATCTACAACGGCACGGGTCCGCCGTCGACCTCTTCGCGGGCGACTACAGCGTGGCGATGTACTTCAACGGTGCCGTGACCGTCGAGCTACGATCGACCTCAGCGGATCGGTCGCGCACGGGCGACGTCTGGGTGATCGCCCAGAGCGCCGCGAACGCTGCGGTCCTCGCGCAGGCCGACCAGACCAACGGCTCCGGCACTGGTTCAACGGCGACGATGCCATCGTTCTGCGCAAGGGCGGCGCTCGGATCCGTCCTCGACTCCATCGGCCAGGTCGGCTTCGACCCCGGCACCGAGTGGGGTACCGACCTGTCGAGCACGGCAAGGACAACACGCTGCGCCGCAAGGCCACCATCGTGCGCGGGTGACACCAATCGCTGCACGACGCCTTCGTCCCCTCGGTCGAGTGGGACGGTTTCGCGACGGACGCCGTCGACTACCTCGGTGCGTACCCCGGCAAACCGGTCGACACCGCACCGACAGTCGTCGTCGGTGAACCCTGCGGACGACGCGACGGTGTCGGCCTCGGTCGGCCCGACGTGACCTTCAGCGAGGCCGTCACGACGAGCGCCTCGGCCTTCTCGCTCACCTGCTCGGTGAGCGGCGTGATCGGCTTCCAGCTCAGCGGGAGCGGCACGCAGTACGCCCTCGACCCCACGGCGAACCTCGTCGACGGTGACGAGTGCACCCTCACCATCACCGACACCGGCGTCAGCGACGTCGACAGCAACGACCCGCCGGACACACTTGCGGCGACCTACACCTCGTCCTTCACCGTCGCCGACCTCTGCACGGCCACGGTGACGGCCCCCATCTACGCCATCCAGGGCTCCGGGCTCACGGCGGCGATCACCGGGCCGGTCACGACACGAGGTGTCGTCGTGGGCGACTACGAGGGCGCCAGCCCCAACCTGCGCGGCTTCTATCTCCAGGACGCCACGCGGGGACGCGAACCCGGCGACCTCCGACGGCATCTTCGTCTTCAACGGCAGCAACAACTCGGTCTCGGTCGGTGACGTCGTCGTGGTGTCAGGCACCGCCGGTGAGTACGAGGACCAGACCCAGATCTCCGCAGGCGACCGTGGCCACCTGCGGTACCGGCACGGTCGCGCCCACCGAGGTGACGCTGCCGATGGCCGACGCCGACACCTTCGAGAGGTACGAGGGCATGTCGGTGACGATGCCGCAGACGCTCTACGTCACCGAGCACTTCCAGCTCGGCCGCTTCGGCCAGGTGACGGTGTCCTCCGGCGGCCGCCTGCAGCAGCCCACCAACGTCGTCGCGCCCGGTGCCGAGGCGATCGCACTCCAGGCGCAGAACGACCTCAACCAGCTGATCATCGACGACACCCTCAACGGCCAGAACCCCGACCCGATCATCTGCGGTCGCGGCGGTCAGCCGCTCAGCGCGTCGAACACCTTGCGTGGCGGCGACACGACGACCGACGCGACCGGTGTGATGACCTACACCTGGGCGGGCAACTCGGCCAGCGGAAACGCGTACCGGCTGCGCCCGGTCGACCAGAGCGGTGAGGGCATCTCCTTCGCGGCCGTCAACCCTCGCCCGACGTCCGCACCTGACGTCGGTGGTGCGGTCCAGGTGGCCGGGATGAACCTGCTCAACTACTTCAACACCTTCTCGGGGTGCTTCGGCGGGGTGTCGGGCCGACCGACGGACTGCCGAGGAGCCGGGATCAGCGCTCGAGTTCGAGCGGCAGACGGCCAAGACCGTCGCGGCCATCGTGAAGCTCGACGCGGACGTCATCGGCATCAACGAGATCGAGAACGACGGTTACGGCCCGGACAGCGCGATCGCCGACCTCGTCGACGCGGTCAACGCCGCTGTCGGCGACGGGAACGTACGCCTTCGTCGACCCCGACGAGGCGACCGGTCAGGTCGACGCGCTCGGCGACGACGCGATCAAGGTCGGCTTCCTCTACAAGCCGGCGGCGGTCACGCCGGTCGGGCAGACCGCGGTGCTCAACTCCGTCGAGTTCGTCAACGGTGGCGACTCCGCGCCGCGCAACCGGCCTTCGCTGGCCCAGGGCTGGCAGAGCTCGGCGACCGGCGGCGTGTTCGTCACCGACGTCAACCACCTGAAGTCCAAGGGCTCCGAGTGCGACGCTCCCGACACCGGTGACGGCCAGGCCAACTGCGCCAAGGTGCGGACCCGCTCGGCGAAGCTGCTCCTCGACTGGCTGGCGAGCGACCCGACGAGGACGAACGACAGCGACGTCCTGCTCGTCGGGGACTACAACTCCTACGCCAAGGAGACGCCGATCACCACGCTCGAGGCCGGCGGCTTCACCAACCTCGTGGAGAAGTACCTGGGCGCGGACGCGTACTCCTACGCCTTCGACGGGCAGTGGGGCTACCTCGACCATGCGCTGGGCTCGCTCTCGATGACCAAGCAGGTCACAGGGGTCGCCGACTACCACATCAACGCCGATGAGCCGTCCGTGCTCGACTACAACACCGACTTCAAGTCGGCGCCGCAGATCGAGAGCCTCTACGAGCCGGACGAGTACCGCGTGTCCGACCACGACCCGGTGCTCATCGGGCTCACGCCGGCACCGTCCATCTACCGGACGCCCGCGCTCGAGGGGCCGCTGGACAACGACGGTCGCTCGGTGAAGGTCGGCTCGACCCTCCCGGTGGAGGTCACCTACGCCACGGAGGACGGCTCGACCCCGACCGACGTCGCACCGGTGGTGCAGGTGCGCCTGGCCGGCGAGGTGGTCCTGACGGCGGAGATGAGCTACGTGGACGGCTACTGGCAGTACCTGCTCCGGACCGCGGACCTGCCGGATCCGGACGCGACGTACCGCGTGACCGTCCTCGCCCCCGCCAACGGGCAGTCCGCCACAGGTACCTTCCGACTACGGCCGTGAGCCGACGCCCGTGAGGGCGGCAGAGCCGTGACGGGGCGGGCCTTCGGGCCCGCCCCGTTCTCCTGGCAACCCGAGGGTCAGGGGGTGACGACGACGCGGTGTGGTGCCCGTCCGGCGGCGGCGTCGGCCCAGGCCGCCGGGGCGTCGTCGAGCTGAACGATGTCGTGGCTCACCACGAGGCGACCGGCGGCAGCGTGCCCGAGCACGGTGGCGAACACCGCGCGCCGTCGCTCGTCCGTGAGCGCGTTGTTCGTGTGACCGATGACGGATGCCGACCTGCTGCGGAGCGTGGCCGAGTCGACGGCGAGCGCGGGACCGGCGCTGCTCCCGAGGTTGACGAGGCGCCCCCCGTCCGCCAGCACCGAGATGGACGCGGTGCCGGGGACACCGGCGAGCGGGTCGACGACGACATCGGCCGAGCCGCCACAGGCGTCCCTCAGCCGGACGGCGAGCGCGGCGGCATCCTCGTCGGGGCGAAGGTCGACCACGGCATCCGCGCCGCAGGCGGAGGCCCGCTCCCGAGCGGCGGTGGAACGGGCCGCCGCGACGACGCGGGCCGCACCGAGCAGGCGGGCGGCCTGCACGGCGACCTGTCCCACCACGCCGCCGGCCCCGAGCACGAGCACCGTCTCGCCCCGCCGGAGGGCGGCACCGCCCTCGAGCACCTGCCACGCGGCGACGGCCGACAAGCCGAGCGCGGCGACCGAGGCGTCGGGCAGGTCGGCCTCGACGACCACCGCCTCGGCGGCGCTCGCCAGCGCGAGCTCGGCCAGGCCCCCGTCGCCCGTCGCCATGCCCGCCGTCGTCGGGAACCAGACCCGGCGACCGACCAGCTCGGCCGGGCCGCGTCGCACCACTCCCACGGCCTGCACCCCCGGCACGTACGGCAGCGCGGGCGGCCCGAAGTAGGAGGTGCCTGACGCGCAGAGCAGGTCCAGTGGCGTGATCGGTACGGCGGTGACAGCGACGAGCAGCTGGCCCGAGCCCGGCACGGGGTCGGCGTGGTCGAGGACCTCCGGGCGCCGCCCGTGGCTGCTGATCGTCGCGGCGCGCACCGGGACCTCAGGTGGCGATGTCGGGGTAGGGCAGCGACAGGTGGGCCAGGGCGGCGCCGTAGCCCTTCTGGTAAGAGAGCGGCTCGGGGTGGTCGCGCTCGAACAGCGCGATGAAGAGGGTCAGGGTCAGGAACGGGTGCGCGCCCATCCCGAACAGCGCCACGTGGTCGTGGTCGACGAGGGCGGCGCGCTCCTCCTCGGTGAAGGCGAGCCAGGTGCTCGCCTCGGCGTCGATGACGTTGAGGATGCGGTTGGCCTGGGTCTCCTCCCACCACACGACGAACCCGGAGGGGTCCTCGCGGTAGCGCTCGACGAGGTCGGGGTCGCGGTCGACGGTGAACAGGAACTTGTTGAGCAGGTACTTGCTCATGCCGGCGCTCCGTTCGGGTACCAGGTGAAGTAGGCCTCCATCGTGTGGAACAGGTCGAGGCTGTCCACGTGGTCGGCCTTCGCGTTCTCCCCGGCCACACCCATCATCAGCATGAAGTCCATGAAGCCGTGGGTGGCGTTGCCGGGCAGGTGCAGGCTGTCCAGGCTCACCTCGCGCAGGCAGCCGTCGAGGTCGCCGTTCGCGATCCACTGCACGGCCCGCTGGTCGAACTCGGGGTCGGGTCCGTGCGGGCCGAACTGGCGCGGACCGCCGAGCTCGAGGGAGAGGTGGCCGGTACCGATGATCGCCACCCGCTGCTCGCTCGGCCACGACTCGACGAGCTCGCGGATGGTGCGGCCCAGCTCGACGAAACGCTTCGGCTGGGGCAGCGGCGGCGCGAAGATGTTGGTGTAGATCGGCACGATCGGCAGGTCGGCCTCCGGCCGCAGCGTGATGATCGGGCAGGTGATCGAGTGGTCGATCCGCAGCTCGTTGCTGAAGGCGAGGTCGAAGCCGGAGTCCAGGCCCCCGCGCAGGATGTGTGACGAGAGCTCCTCGTGGCCGTCGAGCCGGAACCGCGGGAGGCCGAACTCGCGCTCCTCGTTGTACCAGTTGGCGTCGTAGACAGGCGCCTTGCCCACGAGGAACTGCGGCATGTTGTCGAGCCACAGCTGGTGGAAGTGGTCGCTGCCGACCATGACGAGCACGTCGGGTCGGGCCCTGGTGAGCGTCTCGCGGAAGCGCTCGATCTTGGCCACCCACTCGTCGGCGAACGGTGGGCGCTCCTCACCGGCCGCGGTGCTCGCGCGGTAGTAGAAGGGGTGGTGCGTCGAGGCGATGACGGCGACGACCTGCGCCATGTCAGGGTCTCCTTTCGGGGTCAGGACTGCGGGTCGACGTACTGCGCGTTGCGGTCGACGGCGAGGTAGACATCCATGCCGATCGGGCGGCGGCGCTCCTCCGCGAGCTGGCCGAGCAGGCCGGCCGCCCGGGCGAGCAGCGCGAACCCGCGCAGCATCTCGACCGGGAGCCCGAGGTCGGCCAGGGCCGCCCCGCACACCCCGGCACCGTTGAGCGGCAGGCGCCGGCCCAGCACCTGCTCGTGGACCCGGCCGACGGCCTCGAAGAGCCGCAGGTGGGGGCCGCGCAGCCCCTCCTCGTCCGCGATGCCGAGGAGCACTGGGGTGCGGGGATCGCCGTCCTTGTGCACCGGGTGGCCGAGGCCAGGGACGTAGCGACCCGCCTCCTTGGTGCGGCGCACGGCGGCGAGCGCGACGGCATCCCACTGCTCGTCGGTCTGGGGCAGGTCGTCACCGAGGTCGACGACCACGGCGTCGAGGAATGCGCCGCAGTCCTCGGTGACCCCGAGGAAGCGCGACCCGCCGCCGAGTAGGCCGGCGGCCAGTGCGCCCTGGAGGGAGTCGGGCGCGGAGAGGTAGGTGAGCCGCGCCGCGATGGCGGTCGGCGTGAACCCGTGGTCGGCCAGCGCCACGAGCACGGCCTCGAACACCCGCGTCTCCGAGGGGCTCGGGCGGCGCATCGCGACCAGCCAGAAGGCCAGCTCGCCGAAGCCCACCTTTCCCATCAGGTCGGCGGTGAGGTCCTGGCCGAGCAGCCGGATCTCGTCGGCGCTCGAGGTACCGAGCGAGGTGGGGTAGGTCGTCACGCGTCACGCTCCGTCGTGCGGCTGACCGGCTGACCGAGCCAGCGCCGGATCTCATCACCGTGCTCGTCGAGCCCGGGAGGCGGCCACAGGTAGTCGGCAGGCGTGTCGGAGAACCGGATCGGGTTGCGCACCGAGGGCACCGCGGTGTCGCCCTCACCGACGAGGACGACGGGGTCGAGGCCGACCGATTCGGCGAAGGCGACCCCGCCGTCGATGGTGTTGATCGGGCCGCACGGCACGCCGGCCGCGGTGATGATCTCGAACCACTCCATGGTGGTGCGGGTGGCGAGGCGCTCGACCAGCAGCGGCCGCAGCTCGTGACGGTGCGCTGTGCGGTCCTCGTTGCCGCGGAAGCGGGGGTCGTCGGCGAGCTCGCGCACGCCGAGCACCTCGACCAGCCGCCGGAACTGCCCGTTGTTGCCGGCGGTGATGATCAGGTCGCCGTCGGAGCACGGGAGGGGCTCGTAGGGGAACAGGCTGGGGTGGCTGTTGCCCATCCGGGTGGGGACGACCCCGCCCGCGACGAACGCGCTCGCCTGGTTGACCAGCCCGGACAACGCGGACGACAGCAGGTTGACCTCGACGTGCTGGCCGCGACCGGAGTCGTGGCGGGCGTCGAGCGCGGCGAGCACGCCGATCGTCGCGTGCAGACCGGCCATCACGTCGAAGACCGAGATGCCGGCGCGGTAGGCCGGGCCGTCGGGGTCGCCGGTCAGGCTCATCAGCCCCGAGATGGCCTGGACCATGAGGTCGTAGCCGGGCAGGTCACGCCCGCCGGGGCCGCTGCCGAAACCGCTGATCGAGGCGTAGACCACCCGCGGGTTGCCGGAGCTCACGCTCTCGTAGTCCAGGCCGAAGCGGGCCAGGCCGCCCGGCTTGAAGTTCTCGACGAGCACGTCGGCTCGGCGGGCCAGCTCGCGGGCGGCGGCCAGGTCGCCGTCGTCCTTGAGGTCGAGGGCCACCGAGCGCTTGTTGCGGTTGACCCCGAGGTAGTAGGTCGAGATGCCGTCGCGCAGGGGCGGGCTCCAGGTGCGGGTGTCGTCGCCGGCGGGCGACTCGACCTTGACCACCTCGGCGCCGAGGTCGGCGAGCAGCATCGTGGCGTAGGGCCCGGCGAGGATCCTGGAGAAGTCGGCGACGAGCAGGCCGGCCAAGGGCCCGGTGCGCTCGGCCATAGGACCACTCCTTCCTCGCCGTACCGCCGCAACGGACAGGTGTCCGCAGGGCTGGTCGTCCGAGTCTCATGCTGCGACCAAAGCGTGTCAAGAGCACACGATCGCCCGCCGTCGAGGGTCTTGACACCCACGGTCCGGCGCGCGGACAGTGGGTCTGCGGCACTCGAGTGCCGTCATGCGGACAAGTGTCCGCCCGCCATTCGGTGCGAGGTGAACGGGAGAGGTCATGGCTCACGACGAGGTGGCCGACGGTCGTCCGGTGCTGTTCCGGAACGCCACGGTGCTCACGATGGACGACACCCACAGCGTGCTCACCGGGGGCGACGTGCTCGTCGTCGGTGACCGCGTGGCCGAGGTCGGGCACGGGCTCAGCGCCCCCGACGGGGCGCTCGAGATCGACGCCGCGGGCGGCATCGTCATGCCCGGCATGGTCGACACCCACCGGCACATGTGGCAGACGGCGATGCGCGGCTACGGCGCCGACTGGACCCTGACCCAGTACTTCGTCTGGTACTACCTCGAGCACGGCAAGCAGTTCCGACCCGAGGACGTGCACACCGGCAACCTGCTCTCGGCCTGGGACGCCCTCGAGGCCGGGGTCACCACGACCGTCGACTGGTCACACGGCCTGCAGTCGGTCGACCACGCCGAGGCCGCCGTCGACGCGCTCCAGTCAGTGCCCGGACGGTTCGTGCTCGCCTACGGCAACATCCAGGCCGGCCCGTGGGAGTGGACGGCCGACCCCGCGGTCCGCTCGTTCCTCGAGCGCCGCCGCGGCGACCTGTACGGCTGGCAGCTCGCCTTCGACGTCACGGGTGACCCGGCCTTTCCGGAGCGCCCGGCCTTCGAGGTGGCGCGCGAGCTCGACCTGCCGGTCACGACGCACGCGGGGGTCTGGGGCGCGACGAACGACGACGGCATCCGTCTCATGCACGAGAACGGCTTCATGAACGAGTCCAGCGTCTTCGTGCACGCCGCGACGCTGTCGACGGACTCCTACCACCGCATCGCGGCCACCGGCGGGTCGGCCTCGGTGTCGACGGAGTCCGAGCAGAGTGCCGGGCAGGGCTACCCGCCCACCTGGCAGCTGCGCAAGCACGGCATCCCGGTGTCGCTGTCGATGGACACCAGTGTGTGGTGGAGCAGCGACCTGTTTTCGGCGATGCGCACCACGCTGGGCGCCGACCGCTCGCGCGAGCACCTCGAGGCACACGCGGCGGGTGACACGGTCACCAACGTGCACCTGCGGGCCGAGCAGGTCGTCGAGTGGGCCACCCGCGGCGGCGCCCGGGCGCTGGGTCACGACGAGATCGGCCGGCTCGTGCCCGGCGCCAAGGCCGACGTCGTGCTACTGAGGAACGACCGCTCACCGGTGTCCTTCCCGTTGCTCAACCCCTACGGCCACGTCGCCTTCCAGGCCCAGCGCGGCGACGTGCACACCGTGCTCGTCGACGGCCGGGTGGTCAAGCACGAGGGTGCCCTCGTGGGGTGCGACATCGCCGACCTGCGCCGTCGCGCGGAGTCGACCGTCGAGCACCTGGTCGACGCGATGGGTGCCGACGCCTGGACTGCCGGCATGAACCCCGCCCTGCCCGACGACGACGACAAGGTGCTCGACAACCCGTACCAGTACACGGAGTTCCGCACCGACACCACCCGCGCGCGGGGTACGGTCTTCGGCGAGCCGGGGGCCGGCGAGGACGACTGAGACCCCGACGACCCAGGGAGACGTGATGGCCGGTCGTGGTGAGGGGCCCGACTTCGTCGAGGCCCTGGCGCGCGGGCTCGACGTCATCGCCTGCTTCGACCGTGAGCGACCCGAGCTGTCGCTCAGCGACGTCGCACAGGCGACCGGCCTGGCCCGGCCCACGGCACGACGCCTGCTGCTGACGCTCGACGAGCTGGGCTACGTGCGCTCGCGCGACGGCGTCTTCGCACTGACCCCGAGGGTGCTCGGGCTGGGGATGGCCTACGTGTCCTCGCTCGGCCTGTGGGAGATCGCCCGACCGCGCCTCGAGGCGCTGGTCGGGCGCACCGGTGAGTCCTCCTCGATGGCGCAGCTGGACGGGTCGGACATCGTCTACGTCGCCCGGGTCTCGGTGCCGAAGATCATCGCCCTGCGGGTCGAGGTCGGCACCCGGTTCCCGGCGCCACCCACCTCACAGGGCAAGGTACTGCTCGCGGGTCTCGACCCGGCATCCCTGGATGCCGTGCTCGCGACCCCGAGCCGCTCGGGCCTGGTGCCCCGGGTCGTACGTGAGCGCGAGGCGCTCGAGGACGAGCTGGCGCGGGTGCGAGCCCGCGGCTGGGCGCTGGCCGACGAGGAGCTGGCTCCCGGGGTGCGGTCGGTCGCGGTCCCGGTGCGCGACCGCACGGGCGCGGTCCGGGCGGCCATGAACGTCACGGTGCACGCCGCGGAGACGAGCACCGAACGGCTGCTCGACGAGCTGCTCCCGATGCTGCAGCGCACGGCGGCCGAGGTGAGCGACGACTGGGCGCTCTGGCAGCGCCGGCCGCACGTCGAGGTGGGACCCGAGCCTCAGACCTGACGCTCGAAGGTGACGAGGAGGCCCTCGACGCCACCGGGGCCGATCCGGCCCTTGATGTCGGCCGACGTGATCGCCTTGAGGTGCCAGCCCTGCTGCGCGTGGTCGTTGAGGATCTTCTCGAGCTTGTCCCCCGACAGCTTCCCGCCCAGGAGCTTCTCGCGGATCTCGACGACCTTGTACTGGAGTGCCATGGACCCACAGTAGCCGGGGCGAAGGGTCAGCCGGCGCGCTCGCCGTAGGTCGCCTCGATCGCGGCGAGGTAGGCGGCGGCGAGACGCTCGTAGCCGTCGGCGGTCACCTCGACCTCGTCGCCCACCGCGAGGCCGAGCACCGTGCGCCGCGGGTCCCAGCTGATCGGCCCCTCGACCCGCACGATGGACTCGTTGGAGACGACCGAGTCGGCGACGACGCGCACCTCGTTCATCGGGTTGCCGTCAGCGCCCTCCAGGTCGCGCGAGCGGTGGATGAACCAGGCGTCGAGAACGACGACCGCCTGGCTGAACACGAGGCTCTCGAGGGTGGTGTCCTCGACGTCGTTGGCCCCCCACGCCGCGAGCAGCGAGTCGGCGTGGGCGCGACAGTCCTCGACGTCGTCGGACGTGTACGTCAGGCGATCGGGCACGGGCGGCACCTTCCGGGCGAGCAGGTCGTGGTGCCGGGAGCCTACGCCCGTCGCGGGGCCGGGAGCCGCTCCGCGGCGGGGCTCAGCCCAGCACCCCGGAGGCGTCGAGCAGCGTGCCGCCGGCGAGCCAGGAGGCGACGGCCAGGACGACCACGAAGGTCGTGTTCCACACGGCCCGGGGCACCCGGGTCAGCCGGGCCAGCACGCCAGGGTCGCTCACCGCGGGGTCGTGGGCGGCGATGACCGCACCGAGGTGACGCCAGGCGCCGACGATGAGCACGAGACCCACGGCGACGACCGCCTGCGCCTGCAGCTGGGGCGGGCCGGACCACCACAGCGCGCCGGCCGCGACCAGGGCCACGCCGACCACCAAGGCGGTGAGCCACGAGCGCACCCGGAGCGCGGCCGCGACGAGAACCGCGAGGATGCCGGTGAGCACCGGGGCGGACCAGCCTCGCACGGCGAGCCAGATGACGAGCGCGCCCACCACGGCGGGTGCGGGGTACCCCGCCCAGGTGGTGACGACCCGGCCGAACCCGCGCGCCGGGCCGACCGTGACGGCATGGCCGGACATGTCACCGCGCAGCACGAAGCCGGTGAACCGGCGCCCTGAGAGCATGCCGACCCCGGCGTGGCCGAGCTCGTGCACCAGGGTGACGCCGAGCCGCAGCACCCGCCAGAGCGGGTCGACGGCCACGGCCACGAGCGCGACCACGAGCACGAGGAGCACGGGGTAGCCGGACAGGGCGACACCCTGCTCCGGCACCGCCCGCGACCAGACCTGCTCGAACCAGTTCATGACGGAGGTGACCGTAGCCCGAGGCGCTGTAGGTGGCGGTCAGCGGGACCGGCGGCTCGCGCCCTCGGAGAAGCTGGCGGCGGAGCGGGCCGGGCGCGAAGAGGCCGGGCGCGAACGAGGCCGGGCGCGAGGCCGAGCCGCCGTTGCCGTTGGCGCCGTTGGCGCCGCCCGATCGGTGCTGACCCTGACCCGGGCCGCGGCTGGAGCTGCCGGTCGAGGCAGCAGGCCCGCCGGTGCCGCGACGACGCTGGCCGGAGCCACCGCCCTGACCGCCGCGCTGGCCGCCGCCCTGGCCGCCGTTGCGACTGCGTCCACCGGAGCCACCACCCTGGCGGGCGGGGGCGGTCGACACCGGCACGATGATGCCGCCCTCGAAGGATCGCTCACCGGGGGCGAGCTCCTGCAGCAGCGGGTGGGTCGAGGTGACGCGGGTGGTGGTGGGGTTGACGCCGGCCCTGCGGGTGAGGTCGCGCACGTCGCGCACCTGGTCGTCGGTCATCAGCGTGATGACCGTGCCCGAGGCGCCGGCGCGGGCGGTGCGGCCCGAGCGGTGCGTGTAGGCCTTGTGCTCGACCGGCGGGTCGGCGTGGATGACGAGGGCGATGTCGTCGACGTGGATGCCGCGGGCCGCGATGTCGGTGGCGACCAGCGTGCGGGCGGCACCGGAGTGGAAGGCGTCCATGGTGCGGGTGCGCGCGTTCTGGCTGAGGTTGCCGTGCAGCTCGACCGCGGGCACGCCCGAGCCGTTGAGCTGACGCGCGATCTTCTTGGCGCGGTGCTTGGTGCGGGTGAACACGACCGTGCGACCGGGGGCGGCCACCAGGTCGAGGAGCACCGGCAGGTGACCGTCGGCGGTCACGTGCAGCACGTGGTGCGACATGGTCGAGATCGGTGACTGGGCCGAGTCGGCCTCGTGCGTCACGGGGTGGTGCAGGTAGCGCTTGGCGATGACGCTGATGCCGCCGTCGAGCGTCGCGGAGAACAGCATCCGCTGGCCGGACTGAGGGGTGGCGTCGAGCAGGCGGCGCACCTGGGGGAGGAATCCCAGGTCGGCCATGTGGTCGGCCTCGTCGATGACGGTGACCTCGACGGCGTCGAGCGACACGTGGCCCTGGCCGATGAGGTCCTCGAGCCGGCCGGGGCAGGCGACGACGACGTCGACGCCGCGGCGGATGGCGGAGACCTGCGGGCCCTGGCCGACGCCACCGAAGACGGTGCGCGAGGTCAGGCCGAGGCGCTGGGCGAGGGGGGTCATCGCCTCCTCGATCTGGGCGACCAGCTCACGGGTCGGGGCGAGGATGAGCGCGCGGGGCCGGCGCGCCTGCGGGCGCTTCTGGCTGGCCGCGAGGCGGGTGAGCAGCGGCAGCACGAAGGCGATCGTCTTGCCGGAGCCGGTGCGGCCCCGGCCGAGGACGTCGCGACCCGCGAGGGAGTCGGGCAGCGTCGCGGCCTGGATGGGGGTGGGGGTCGTGATCCCGCGGGCGGCGAGGACCTCGACGAGGGAGGCGGGCACGCCGAGCGTGCCGAAGTTCTGGGTGGACAAGGAGATTTCCTTCATGGTTCACGGGGTCGTCGCGACCGTCGTGGTCGGCGTCGACTCTGGATGTTCTGCCGGGCGGGGCTCTGGGCCGCGGCGCCGCGTGACGGGAGGTGTCCCGACGCGAAGGCATCGACATCAAAGAAGTCGCAGCCCGAGGCAGAAGGCGGGCCACTGCCGTCCAGCCTACGCGACACCGCTGTCAACCCCCGCATCGCGACCACCCCGGTCGAGGTGGGTGCTGGCGTGGCTCACGGCGCGACCACCTGAGCACCCAAGTGCGACAGGGGCTTCCGGCCGGCCGTCGAGGGTCGGGGCGCGGTCGGGGCGGTCGCGCCTACAGTGACGTATGCCGTCGCTGCCGCTGTTCCCGCTGGGCACCGCCCTGCTCCCCGGCGCCCGGCTTCCGCTGCAGCTGTTCGAGCCCCGCTACCTGGTGCTGGCGCGATCCCTCGCCGCGCTCGAGGAGGACGACCGGCGCTTCGGGGTGACCCTCATCCGCAAGGGTCACGAGGTCGGGTCCGACTCGGTGCAGGACCTGCACGCCATCGGCTGCGAGGCCCGGGTCGACGCCATGGCGCTCGCCGAGGGACAGGCGGGCACGGTGGTGCACCTCGTCGCCACCGGGGTGCGGCGCTTCCGCCTCGACGGCATCGACGACGCGGCCGGCACGCCGTTCACCACCGCACTGGTCACCTGGCTGCCCGAGCCCCCGGTCACCGACGACCCGACCGTCGCCGACCTCGCGGTACGGGCGCTGCGGGAGCACACGGACTACCTGGTCGCCCTCGGCGTCGAGGCCGACCCGGTGGAGGCGCCGTTGTCGGGCGTCGCCTACCGGATCGCCGAGCGGATGGTGCTCGACCCCGCCGACCGGCAGCGCGTGCTCGAGGGGTCCGATCCCGCCACCCGCCTGCGCACCGTGCTGGCCCTGCTGCGGCGCGAGACGGCGATCGTCGGCCGGTTCGGTGCCCTGCCGACCCCGCCCGACCCGGGGGGTGCCTCGCTCAACTGAGGCGGGGGTAGGTTGCCGCGCATGGACCTCGCCCACCTGCAGGACGTCATCGAGCGCACCTACGGGGCGCGCGACCGGGAGCGCGGCGTGCCGAGCACCGTCGCGTGGCTGGCCGAGGAGGTCGGTGAGCTCGCCCAGGCGGTGCGCAAGGGTGACCACGCCCAGCGCGAGCACGAGTTCGCCGACGTGCTGGCGTGGGTCGCGTCGCTGGCCAACCAGGTCGACGTCGACCTCACCGAGGCCGTGCAGCGGTACGCCGCAGGGTGCCCGCGGTGTGCGTCGATGCCGTGTGGGTGTCCCTGAGGCGCGGACGTCGTCGAGGTCACACCGCGTAGGGCACCGCCGCGCCCGTGGCGACCGCGACGTCACGTGCACCTCGCTCCGAACGCGTTGATCACCGGCACGCGGCCAGTCTGCCGTCCCACCCGCGGCACCGCTCCACCTTCGGGCCGTCCGTCTCACGGGCCCTACGATGGCGCCACGTCAACGGTGTCCGGACGGACGCCGAGAAGGAGGTGCCACGCCATGCCGGCAGCACGGGCCACGAGCTGGTCTGTCGTCGGCTCCCCCGGCCTCGTGCGGTGGGGGCTGAAGTCGTGGTTGCTCCTCGGGGTCCTCGGGTTCGCCGGCGCCGTGGTGTGGCTCCTGTCGCAGGTGTCGGGGCTGGTCGTCCCCCTGGTCATCGCGGGCGTGCTCGGGGCCCTGTTCGCCCCGCTCGTCGAGCGACTTGCGTCCCGCGGGGTGCCACGGTCCGCCGGCGCGCTCATCGTGCTCCTCGGCCTGACCGCGGTCGTGGTCGGCTCGATCTGGCTCGTGGTGGCGGGGGTGGTCGCCCAGGCGCCCCAGATCGCCTCGGCGGTCACCAAGGGCCTGGACACCCTGAGCTCCTGGTTCGCCTCGCAGGGGGTCGACGTCGGCAGCGGCGCCTCGGCCGCCGACGAGCTCGGGTCCGCCACCGGCGCGGCCCTGGGCGGTCTCGCCGCGGCGGTGTCGGGCACCTTCTCCAGCGTGGTGTCGCTGGGCATCGGCGCCGCGATCGGCGCGTTCCTCGTCTACTACGTCATCGTCGACTGGGACGGGCTGACCCGCTTCGTGGGGGCCCACGTGGGGCTCGACCCCGAGACCGGCACCGAGGTCGTGGGTGACGCGGCCCTGGCGGTGCGTCGCTACTTCTGGGCCCTGACCCTGTCGGCCGTCGTCACCGCCGTGCTCATCGGCGGCACCGCGTGGGCGCTGGGGGTACCGCTCGCCTTCACGATCGCGGTCGTCACGCTGGTCACCTCGTACGTCCCCTACCTCGGCGCCATCGTGTCAGGGGCCTTCGCGACGTTGATCGCGTTGGGCTCCAACGGTATCGATGCCGCCCTGATCATGCTCTTCGTCATTCTCGTGGTGCAGAACATCGTGCAGACGATCGTGCTCGTCAAGCTCGCGGGCACGGCGCTGAGCCTGCACCCCATCGTCGTGCTCGGCGCGACGATCGTCGGTGCCGCGATCGCCGGCATGCTCGGGGCGGCGCTGTCGTCGCCCGCGGTGGCGGTGGCCATCCTGGTGCGTCGGCGGCTGGCCTCCGGGGTCACGGCACCGGTCGTCGACGAACCCGGACCTCCGCTCGAGCCGAGCCCCCAACCCCTCGCTCAGACGTAGCGCCGCGCCGCCCGCAGCGCCTGCGCGGCATACGACCCGCCGAACAGCACGGCGTGAAGCAACAACGGGTGCACCTGGTGCAGCGGCACGCGCTCGCGCCACCCGTCCGCCAGCGGTGCCGCCTCGTCGTAGGCGGCGAGCACCCGGTCGAGGTGAGGGGCCCCGAACAGCGCAAGCATCGCGAGGTCGGCCTCGCGGTGGCCCCCGTGGGCAGCCGGGTCGATGAGCACGGCGTCCTGTGCGGTCCACAGCACGTTGCCCGACCAGAGGTCACCGTGCAGCCGGGCGGGTGGTTCCGGGGTGTCGAAGGCTCCGTCGGCGGCGCGCTCGGCGAGGCGTCCGAGCACCGTGACGCCCGACGCGTCGAGCACCCCACGCCGTGCGGCCTCCACCAGGAGCGGTGCGATGCGGGCCTGCGCGTAGAAGGTCCCCCAGGTGTCCCAGGACCCCAGCACCAACGGCAGCGGTTCGCTGAGCGGGCCGAGCCAGCCGTCGCCCGGCCAGCCCGGCGGCCCGGAGCCGAAGGCGGTGGCCCCGGCCGCGTGGGTCGCGGCCAGTCCGCGACCCAGCCGCTCGGCCGCCTCGGGCGTCGCAGGCGCCGGTGCGAGCAGGGTGAGGTCGAGGTGGTCTGCACCCGCGTCCAGCACCCTGACCACGGCGGCACCGCCGGCCTCCCCCTCCGCCGAGGCGAGCCAGCGCAGGCCGGCCGCCTCCCAGGCGAAGTAGCCCGGCGGAGCGGCCGCCGACTGCTTGCGGTGACGGGCCGGCATCCGCCCATCGTCGCAGGCCGGCCCCGCAGAAGCCGCGCGGCATGGATACTGAGCAGGCACCAGATCGCCGGGGAGGACCGATGACCGAACAGCACGCCACTGCCGTGCCCCACGGCGCGTTCCCACCCCCGGCCGCCCTCGAGGGCCTCACCACCGACATCGGCGGCGTCCTGGAGTCGATGGAGGAGGTCTCCGACTACCTCGAGCGGGTCGTGCACGCGGTGCGTCGGCACGTCACCGGCTGCGACGAGGTGGGGGTCACGGTGTTCAGCGGCGGGCGGCCGCACACCGCCGCGTACACGACCGTGCAGACCCTCGAGATCGACGCGGTGCAGTACGCCCTCGACGACGGCCCGTGCCTCGACGCCGCCCGGCGCCGTCGCGAGAACCGGGTCGACGACCTCGTCGTCGACGACGGTCGCTGGCCCGAGTTCGCCCGGGAGTGCCGCGCGGACGGCCTGCGCAGCCTGCTCGCCCTGCCGCTGATCAGTGGCGGGGAGTGCGTCGGCGCGATCAACCTCTACGGCTGGGCCCCCCACACGTTCGACTCCTTCGACGCTTCGCTCGTGCGGGTCGCGGCCTCGCGCTGTGCCGACGCGATCGTCGCCGTCTCGACGCTCGACGGCGTGCGGCGGCTCGCCGGGCAGCTCGAGCAGGCGATGGCCAGCCGGGCCGTCATCGAGCAGGCCAAGGGCGTCATCATGGCGATGCGCGGGGTGCCCGAGCACGAGGCGTTCGAGGTACTGCGCAAGTCCTCCCAGGACCGCAACGTCAAGGTGCGCGAGCTCGCCCACCAGATCGTCAGCGGCGTCGTCGTGCGGCAGGAGCCGGGGCGCGCCTGAGCGCTGCCCTACGATCGGAGCCATGCCGCGACCCCATGCCGCAGCAGTGCTCGAAGACGCCTACAACGGGCGCAAGGGCAAGGTGCTGCGGTCTCGCGGGTGGACCACCCGCGTCGTCCCCCTCACCGGCTACGGCAGCGTCAGCCAGCTGCGCGTGTTCGGTCGCGTCATCATGACCCGCGGTCGGCCGGAGGACGAGCCCGACGAGCCCACGTACGCCGCGCGGCTGCGGGCGGTCGAGCTCGAGACCCGTGGCTGGCGAGCCTTCTTCGCGACTCCGGCGGTCGACGAGCCGGTCACCGTGCGGGTCAACGAGCGCATCGTCACCACGCGCACCGACCGCGGCGGCTACATCGACCTCACCGTGCGCGGCCACGGGCTCGCCCCCGGGTGGCACCAGATCTACGTCGGCTCACCCGGCGCCGAGACGATCGACGTGCCGGTGCTCGTCGTCGGCACCACGGTCACGCACGGCATCATCTCCGACATCGACGACACGGTGCTGTCCACGTCGCTGCCTCGCCCGATGATCGCCGCGTGGAACACCTTCATGCGCTCGGAGGGTGCCCGCAAGCCGGTGCCGGGCATGGCCACGATGTACCGCGAGCTGCTCGCCGAGCACCCCGACGCCCCGGTCATCTACCTCTCGACCGGCGCCTGGAACACCGCGCCACAGCTCACGAGGTTCCTGCGCCGCAACGGTTATCCGGCCGGGCCGATGCTGATGACCGACTGGGGTCCGACCAACACCGGTTGGTTCCGGTCGGGGCAGGACCACAAGCGCGCGCAGCTGCACCGGCTGGCCCGCGAGCTGCCGCACGTGAAGTGGCTGCTCGTCGGCGACGACGGGCAGCACGACCCGAAGATCTACACCGAGTTCACCGGCCGTCGCCCGGACAACGTGCGCGGCATCGCGATCCGTGAGCTCTCCCCGAGCGAGCAGGTGCTCTCGCACGTCATCCCGGTCGCGAACGACGACCTGGCGCCGGCACCGACCGAGGAGCTCGAGGTGCCGGTCGTGCGGGCCAGCGACGGCTACGGCTTGCTCCGCCAGGTGCGGATGGTGTGGGACGCCGACGTGCCCAGCCGCACGCTCGCGGCGCGCGCCGCGGGGACGGTACCGCCGCTGGAGCACCCACCGGCATACCTCCTGCCGGACCCCCACGAGCGGTAGCGTCGGCCCATGCCCGAGCTGCCCGAGGTGCAGGCCCTCGTCCACTTCCTCGGCGAGCGTACCGACGGGCTCGTCGTCACCGGTGTCGAGCTCGGCTCGATCTCGGTGCTCAAGACCTTCACGCCGCCGCCGCAGGCCTTGGTCGGCGCGCCGGTCGACGGCGTTTCGCGGTACGGCAAGTTCATCGACATCGACTGCGGCGGAACGCACCTGGTGTTCCACCTGGCGCGCGCGGGCTGGCTGCGGTGGTCCGACGCGATGCCGGCCACCGTGCTGCGCCCGGGCAAGTCGCCCATCGCGTTGCGGGTGCGCTTCGACGACGCGTCGGGCTTCGACCTCACCGAGGCCGGCACCAAGAAGCGGCTCGCGGCGTACGTCGTCAACGACCCGTCGACCGTGCCCGGCATCGCCTCGCTGGGGCCCGACCCGATGGCCGACGAGTTCACCCTCGAGGTGTTCGCGGCGATCGCGGCCTCGCACCGGATGCAGGTCAAGGGGATGCTGCGCGACCAGTCGATCATCGCCGGCGTCGGCAACGCCTACTCCGACGAGGTGCTGCACGTGGCCAAGCTGTCGCCGTTCGCGATCGCCGCCAAGCTGGGCGACGCCGAGGTCGAGCGGCTCTACGTCGCGCTGCGGGGCACGTTGGCCGCTGCGGTCACCGCGGCATCCGGGAAGCCGGCCAAGGAGCTCAAGGACGCCAAGCGCGCCGGCATGCGCGTGCACGGACGCACCGGCGAGACGTGTCCCGAGTGCGGAGACGTGGTGCGCGAGGTGTCGTTCGCCGACTCGTCGCTGCAGTACTGCGCCACCTGCCAGACCGGCGGCAAGCCGCTCGCCGACCGCAGGACGAGCAAGTTCCTGAAGTAGCGGCTCTCAACCCGAACGTGGTGTGGACGGTCATGGGGTCGTCGATCTCACCCACGTCCCTGCCGAGCGGCGGGACGGACCTTTGGCATGCTTGCGGGATGAGTGCCTACCCCGACTTCCCTGACGTGCCCGTGTCCGCGCTGCCCGACGACGCCGTCGTGCTCGACATCCGCGAGCAGGACGAGTGGGACCGCGGGCACTCCCCGACGGCGGTCCACATCCCGATGTCCGAGCTGCCCGTGCGGGTCGACGAGCTGGCCCCCTTCCTCGACGCGGACGAGCCCCTGGTCATCACCTGCCGCTCCGGCGGGCGCGTGCAGCGGGTCATGCCGTGGCTGGCCCAGCAGGGCTACGAGGTGGCGAACATGACCGGCGGGATGCGGGCCTGGCACGCGGCCGGCAAGCCGATGGAGGCTGCCGGCGGGGCCGCCTCCCCAGGTGCCGTGACCCTGCGCGTCAGGCGGCGCTGAGGAAGAACGCCACCGCGAAGCCGAACACGGTGAGCAGGCCGACCAGCCGGCCCCAGGAGGGCGCCGACGAGCAGGGCGCCACCACCGACGAACCCCCACCACGCGGCCTCGAGCACGGCCCAAACCTACTGGCGCGGCATCCCGGGCACGACACGGCCTACTGCTGTATCCGCATGTATGCCGTGAACGCTAGAGAGGCCGTATAGCCTCCGATCGTGGACCCGATCCGGAACCCCTACGCCCCGGGCGCGGGCCAGCGCCCGCCCGAGCTCGCCGGCCGCGACGACCAGCTGGACGCGTTCGACGTCGTGCTGGAGCGGGTGGCCCGCGGCAGGCCCGAGCGCTCGATCGTGCTGACGGGGCTGCGCGGCGTCGGCAAGACCGTGCTGCTCAACGCGCTGCGGTCGGCGGCGGTGCGCGCCGGCTGGGGCACCGGCAAGCTCGAGGCCCGGCCCGACCAGTCGCTGCGCCGGCCGCTCGCTGCGGCCTGCACAACGCGGTGCGCGAGCTCGGGCCGGCCGGCGGTGCGGGCGACTCCGTGCTCGGCATGGTCAAGGCGTTCGCGCTGCGCGCCGGCAGGTGCCGGCCGAGGTCCGCAAGCTGCGCGACCGCTGGAACCCGGGGATCAACGTGCCGGCCATGACCGGTCGGGCGGACTCCGGCGACATCGAGATCGATCTCGTCGAGCTGCTCTCCGACCTCGGTGGCGCTGCGGCCGACGCCGGTCGTGGCGTCGCCATGTTCATCGACGAGATGCAGGATCTCGTGCCCGACGACGTGTCCGCGCTGTGCGCCGCCTGCCACGAGATCTCGCAGTCGGGGCTGCCGATCATCGTCGTCGGTGCCGGGCTGCCTCACCTGCCGGCCGTGCTCTCGGCGTCGAAGTCGTACTCGGAGCGGCTGTTTCGGTACTCCCGCATCGACCGGCTCGACCGCGCGGCCGCCGATGTCGCGCTCGCCGTGCCCGCCGGGGACGAGGGCGCGGACTTCGCCCGCGCCGCGCTCGACGCGATGTACGCGGCCACCGGCGGCTACCCCTACTTCATCCAGGCGTACGGCAAGGTGGTCTGGGACCTGGCCCCGGCATCCCCCATGACCGCCGACGACGTGGCCGTGGCGGCGCCGGAGGCGGAGTCCGAGCTGGCCGTCGGGCTTCTTCGGCTCGCGCTTCGAGCGGGCCACGCCGGGGAGCGCGAGTACCTGCGCGCGATGGCCGACGTCGCGGTCGAGGCTGGGCGACGAGACGGATGCCGTGCCCACCGCTGACGTCGCGGCCCACCTCGCGCGCAAGCCGCAGTCGCTGTCCCCGGCGCGTGACGCCCTGCTCAAGAAGGGGCTGATCTACTCCGGTGAGCGCGGTCGGATCGCGTTCACCGTGCCGCACTTCGGCCGCTACCTGCGCGAGCACGCCTGATTTCGTCGCAACCTCCGCGCGGTACGGCCTCGGTGAGCGATGATTCGCCCGGTTGGACGGTGTCCGGCCACGGACGACGGCGTCCACGGGTAGGACGCCGGGACAGGAGCCGATCGGTGAGCAGCAGCAGCGGGCCACGACCCGACCTGGGGCTGCCGCCGGGCTTCCTCTTCGGGACGAGCACGGCGTCGTACCAGATCGAGGGGGCCGTGACCGAGGACGGCAGGGGCCCCAGCATCTGGGACACGTTCACGGCTCAGCCGGGTCGGGTCGTCGACGGCAGCACCGGCGACGTCGCCTGCGACCACTACCACCGCTGGCCGCAGGACCTCGCGCTGATGACCCGCCTGGGTGCCGACGGCTACCGGTTCTCGGTGGCCTGGCCACGGGTGCAGCCCTCGGGCAGCGGCCCGGTGAACGAGCCGGGGCTCGCCTTCTACGACCGCCTCGTCGACGCCCTGCTCGAGGCGGGCATCGCGCCGATGGTGACCCTCTACCACTGGGACCTGCCGCAGCCGCTGGAGGATGCCGGGGGCTGGCTGGAGCGGGACACCGCCCTGCGCTTCGGGGAGTACGCGGCGATCGTCGCCGACCGGCTGGGCGACCGCGTCACCCACTGGTGCCCGGTCAACGAGCCGAACGTCACGACCCTGCTCGGCTACGGCCAGGAGGAGCTGGCGCCGGCGCGGGGACTGCTGTTCGGTGCGTTGCCCGTGGCCCACCACCTGCTGCTCGGCCACGGCCTTGCCGTCCAGGCGCTGCGGTCGAGCGTGAGTGGCCAGGTCGGGACCGCCACGAACCACATCACCGTGTGGCCGGCCACCAACAGCGCCGCCGACCAGGCCGCGGCCGGCCTGGTCGACACCCTGTGGAACCGCCTCTTCGCCGACCCGATCCTGCTGGGCCGCTACCCGGAGCCGTTCGGCGACGCCATGCCCGGTCCGCTGGAGGAGGACCTGCGGCTGATCGCAGCGCCGCTCGACTTCTACGGCGTCAACTACTACAACCCGATCGGGGTGCAGGCGGCGGAGGAGGACGGCGCCCTGCCCTTCGAGTACACCGAGATCACCGGTTACCCCACCACCGACTTCGGCTGGCCGGTCGTCCCCGCGTCGATGACCGACCTGCTGGTCGGGCTGCAAGGCGCGCTACCCGGGCATCCCGCCGATCATCATCACCGAGAACGGCTGCTCCTACGGCATGGGGCCGGACGAGAACGGGGTGGTCGACGACCAGCCACGGGTCGACTACCTCGAGTCCCACCTGCGCGCCGTCGGCGACGCCGTCGGCCAGGGGGTCGACGTGCGTGGTTACTACTGCTGGTCGCTGATGGACAACTTCGAGTGGGCCCACGGGTTCACCCAGCGGTTCGGGCTCGTGCACGTCGACTTCGAGACCCAGGTGCGCACGCCCAAGCGCTCCTTCGACTGGTACGCCGACGTCATCCGGGCCCACCGCGCAGGCCTGGCGTGACCATGCCCGTGCCGCCGGCGGCTCGCGCGCTGGCGGAGCCGACGGAGAAGGTCTCCCGGCTGTGGGTGAGCTGGCTGGTGCTGGCCAGCATCGGGCTGTGGTCGGGCTTCTTCGGCCCCATCCAGGTGCTGCTCGCCCAGCAGTCCGAGGCCATCTCGCCCGACCACAAGGCGGCGGTCCTCTCCCTCGTCACCGGCGTCGGTGCTCTCGTCTCGACGGTGCTCAACCCGGTGTGGGGCGCCTTCTCCGACCGCACCACGCTGCGGGCGGGGCGTCGCCTGCCGTGGGTGCTCGGCGGCGCCGCGGGCGGGGCGGTGGCCATGCTGCTGCTCTCGGGGGCCGACTCGGTCTGGCGGCTCGTGCTCGCGTGGGCCCTGGCCCAGGCCTCGCTCAACGCGATGCTCGCCGCCATCACCGCCACCGTGCCCGACCAGGTGCCGGTGGGCGAGCGCGGCGTCGTGGGCGGTGTGCTCGCCATCGCCCAGACCGCGGGGGTCATCGTCGGGTCGGGGATCGCGGCGGTGACCGGCAGCATCGCCGCCGGCTACCTCACCATCGCGGTGGTGCTGCTCGTCACGACGCTGCCGTACGCCCTGAGCTCGCGCGACATCCCGCTGCCGGTCGAGCTGCGTCCGGAGCTCCGGTGGGGGGCGTTCGTGCGCAGCTTCTGGGTGTCTCCGCGCCAGTACCCGGACTTCGGCTGGGCCTGGATCACCCGCTTCCTCATGAACCTCGGCAACGCGATCCTCATCCTCTACCTGCTCTACTACCTCAAGGACGAGGTCAACCTCTCCGACGCCGCCGCCGAGGACGCGGTGTTCACGCTCACCGCCGTGTACGGCCTGGTCACCGTCGTCACCGCGCTGGTCGGCGGCTGGTGGTCCGACCGGCTCGGCCGGCGCAAGCCGCTCGTCATCTGGTCGGGCCTGATCGCCGCGGCGGCGCTGATGACCTTCGCGTTCGTCCACACGATGGCGGCCGCCTACGTCGGGGCGGTCGTGCTCGGCATCGGCTTCGGTGCGTACACGGCCGTCGACTTCGCCCTGATCACCCAGGTGCTGCCGGGTGCGGCGGACCGCGCCAAGGACCTCGGCGTCATCAACATCGCCAACGCGCTGCCGCAGGTGCTCGCGCCGGTGCTCGCCGCCGCGGTGCTCGGGCTGGGACTGGGCTACCCGGGCCTGTACCTGCTGGCCGCCGGTGCGAGCGTGCTCGGCTCGGTCCTCGTCACCCGGATCAGGTCCGTCGACTGACCGCGCCGGGGCGGGCCGCCGGCATCACCCACTCGTGAGGACGACGAGCCGCTGGGTGGCGCGCGTCATCGCCACGTAGCGGTCGACGGCCCCGGTGATGCCGTCGCCGAACTCCTGCGGGTCGACGAGCACGACGAGGTCGAACTCGAGCCCCTTGGCGAACGCCGGGGGCAGAGAGCTGACCCGCTCGGTCGCCCGGAGGCTCGGGTCACCGATGACGCACGCGATGCCCTCCGGGTGCGCCGCCAGCCAGTCGTCGAGGACGGCGTCGCGCTCGGAGACCGCGCCGTGGTGCACCACCTCGGCGGTGCGCCGGATCGAGGTCGGCACGTTCGCGTCCGGCAGCACCGCGCGGATCACGGGCTCGGCCTCGAGCATGACCGCCTCCGGCGTGCGGTAGTTGACGTCGAGCGTGGCCAGCGCGAGCCGGTCGAGCCCGACCCGCGCGAGGCGCTCCTGCCAGGTCTCGGTGAACCCGTGCCTGGCCTGGGCCCGGTCCCCGACGATCGTCAGGCTGCGCGACGGGCATCGGGCCAGCAGCATCCGCCACTCGGCGTCGGTCAGCTCCTGCGCCTCGTCGACGACGACGTGCGCGAACGGCCCGGCGAGCCGGTCGGCGTCGGTGCCCGGCACGGCATCCTCGTCGACCAGCGCCGCCGTCAGGTCCTGGCCGCGCAGCATCGACATCACCCGCATCTCGGAGTCGTCGGTCGCGATGAGGTCGGCGACGACGTCGGCCATCCGTTCGCGGTCGGCAGCGTCGGCGGCCTGCCGCCGGGCCCGGCGACGCGACGCCGCGGGGTCGCCCAGGCGGCGCCGCGCCGCGTCGAGCAGCGGCAGGTCCGACACGGTCCAGGCGCTCGCGTCCTCGCGCTGCAGCGCCAGCACCTCCTCGCGCTCGAGCCAGGGCGCGCACCGTCGCAGGTAGGCCGGCACCGACCACAGGTCGCCGACGAGGTCGGTCGGCTCGAGCAGGGGCCACGCCCGGCCGAAGGCGTCCGCCAGGTCCTCGTTCGCGACGAGCGCACGGCGGAAGCGCTCGTCGGGGTCCGGCGCGGTCAGGCCGTAGGCGTCGAAGTCGTCGCCGGCACCGTCTGCGCCCCACCCGGGGCCCACCTCCTCGCCCTCGGCTTCGCCCGTCTCGTCCCGCAGCTTGTCCACGAGGATGCCGAGCAGCGCCTCCCAGACGGTGTCACGGCTCTCGTTGTGCGCGGCGCCGGGCTCCGGGCTGTCGAAGGCCTCAGCCCAGTCGGTGGGGCCGAGCCATACGTCACCCCAGGGCGTCTCGACCTCCATGCCCTGCTCCGGTGGCTCCTCGTAGAGGCCCACGGCCGGCTCGACGGCGTCGACCAGGCGTGCGTCGGCCTTGAGCCGGGCCACCTCCGGGTCGGGTTCGTCGGCAGCGGTGGCACCCTCCGGCACGAGGTCGCGCAGGGTGCAGGTCTGCACGCCCTCCTCGCCGAGGCTGGGCAGCACGTCGGAGACGTAGGCGAGGTAGGGCTGGTGCGGGCCGACGAAGAGCACGCCGCCCATCCGGTGCCCGAGGCGCGGGTCGGAGTACAGCAGGTAGGCGGTGCGGTGCAGGGCCACGACGGTCTTGCCCGTGCCGGGCCCGCCCTCGACCACGAGCGCCCCCCTCGACCCGGCCCGGATGATCGCGTCCTGGTCGGCCTGGATCGTGGCGAGCACGTCGCGCATCCGGGGTGATCTGCTGCTGCCGAGGCTGGCGATGAAGGCGGACTGGTCGTCGAGCGCGGCCGCGTGCCCGGTGAACGCGTCGGGTGTGAACACCTCGTCCCAGTAGTCGCTGACCCGACCGCCGGCCCAGCGGTAGCGCCGGCGGCTCACCAGGCCCATCGGGTTGGCATGGGTCGCACCGAAGAACGGCTCGGCCGCGGGTGAGCGCCAGTCGACGAGCAGCGGCCTGCCGTCGCGGTCCCGGAGCCCGAGGCGTCCGACGTACACCGGCTCGGGGTCGTCGGCGTGCACGACGTGTCCGAGGCAGAGGTCGAGCCCGTAGCGACGCAGCGTGCGCAGGCGCGCGGTCAGCCGGTGCACCTCGAGGTCACGGTCGAGGGCAGCCTGCCCGGTGCCGGCGGGAGTCCGCCGGGCCGCGTCGAGGCGGTCGGACAGGTCGGCGACCGACGACCGCAGGCAGTGCTCGATCGCGGCGAAGTGCCGCTCGTCCCCGGCGAGCAGCATCGGGTCGGCCTTGGGGGCCAGGTGCTCGGGAAGGTCGAACGCACTCGTGGTGGAGGGGTTCACGTCGGGCTCCGATCCTGGGTCGTCGAGCCCGGTCCCCCCGTCGGGCCCGGCCTCGGCCCGCGATTCTTCGCCACGAGGGGGGCCTTGCCGCAAGCCCCCCAGTCGGCTATACCTTGGAGGCAGAGGGGGAGAGCGGTCGCTCTCCTCCTTCGTCGTGCGGCGCTCACCCCCCGCTCCCGGTCCGGCACCCGGAGTCGGGTGCTCAGGTGGTTGTGGGGGCAGCCGTTCCAGCACCCGACTCGGGTCGCACCGGCCCGCACCCACGTCGTTGCTGGTTGCCGGGCACCTGGCCCGCACACGTGGGCTGGACCTGTGTCAGGAGCCGACGTAGGCCGCGAGGTGCTCACCGGTGAGCGTCGAGCGCGTTGCCACGAGGTCGGCCGGCGTGCCCTCGAAGACGACCCGGCCGCCGTCGTGGCCGGCCCCTGGGCCGAGGTCGATGATCCAGTCGGCGTGTGCCATCACGGCCTGGTGGTGCTCGATGACGATGACCGACCGACCCGCGTCGACGAGCCGGTCGAGCAACCCGAGCAGGTTCTCGACGTCGGCCAGGTGCAGGCCGGTGGTCGGTTCGTCGAGCACGTAGACGTCGCCCTTCTCGGCCATCTGCGTGGCCAGCTTCAGCCGCTGGCGCTCGCCACCGGAGAGCGTCGTGAGCGGCTGGCCGAGGCTGAGGTAGCCCAGCCCCACGTCGGCGAGCCGGTCGAGCACCTTGTGGGCGGCCGGCGTGTGGGCCTCACCGTCGCCGAAGAACGCCTCCGCCTCCACCACCGACATCGCGAGCACCTCGGCGATGTTCCTGCCCCCGAGGGTGTACTCGAGCACGGCGGCCTGGAACCGCCTCCCCTCGCACTCCTCGCACGTCGACTCGACGGTGGCCATGATGCCGAGGTCGGTGAAGATCACCCCGGCGCCGTTGCAGGTGGGGCAGGCGCCCTCGGAGTTGGAGCTGAACAGGGCGGGCTTGACGCCGTTGGCCTTGGCGAACGCCTTGCGGATCGGTTCCAGCAGACCGGTGTACGTGGCGGGGTTGCTGCGCCGCGAGCCCTTGATCGCGCCCTGGTCGATGACCACGACACCCTCGCGCTTGGCGACCGAGCCGTGGATGAGCGACGACTTGCCCGACCCGGCGACCCCGGTGACCACGCACAGCATTCCCAGGGGGATGTCGACGTCGACCTTCTTCAGGTTGTGCGTCGACGCCTTGCGCACCTCCATCACCCCGGATGCCGGGCGCACGGCTTCCTTGATCGTCGCCCGGTCGTCGAGGTGGTGACCGGTGGTCGTGTCGCTCGTACGCAGCCCGTCGACGGTGCCCTCGAAGCAGACCGTGCCGCCCCCGGCTCCCGCGCCCGGGCCGAGGTCGACGACGTGGTCGGCGATGGCGATCGTCTCGGGCTTGTGCTCGACGACGAGGACGGTGTTGCCCTTGTCGCGCAGCTGGAGCAGCAGCTGGTTCATCCGGGCGATGTCGTGGGGGTGCAGACCGATCGTCGGTTCGTCGAACACGTAGGTGACGTCGGTGAGCGAGGAGCCGAGGTGCCGGATCATCTTGGTGCGCTGGGCCTCGCCGCCCGAGAGCGTGCCGGCCGGCCGGTCGAGGGAGAGGTAGCCGAGCCCGATCTCGTCGAACGAGTCGAGCAGGTGCCGCAACCCCTTGAGCAGGGGTGCCACCGACGGCTCGTCGAGCTCGCGGACCCACAGCGCCAGGTCGCTGATCTGCATGGCGCACAGCTCGGCGATGTTCCTGCCGTTGACCTTCGAGGCCAGCACCTCGGAGGTGAGCCGGGTGCCGGCGCACTCCGGGCAGGTCTGGAAGGTGACCGCCAGCTCCACGAAGCGCCGCACGTGTGGCTGCATCGCCTCGGGGTCCTTGGACAGCATCGACTTCTGGATCCTGGGGATGATGCCCTCGAAGGTGAGGTTGACCCCCTCGACCTTGATCTTGGTCGGGGGGGCGAAGAGCATCGTGTCGAGCTGCTTGGCGGTGAAGCTCGCGATGGGCTTGTCCATGGGCAGGCCCATCCCCTCGAACAGTCGGCCGTACCAGCCGTCCATCGAGTAGCCCGGCACCGTCAGGGCACCCTCGCGCAGCGACTTCGAGTCGTCGTAGAGCGCCGTGCGGTCGATGTCGCTCACCTGTCCCATGCCCTCGCAGCGCGGACACATCCCGCCGAGGTAGACGGCGTCCTTGACGACGGCCTTCTCGACCCGGCCGCCCTTGTCGGTGGACATCACCCCGCTCGCCTTGCGGGTGGGGACGTTGAACGAGTACGCGGTGGGCGGGCCCGCGTGCGGCGTGCCGAGCCGGCTGAACAGGATGCGCAGCATCGCGTTGGCGTCGGTGGCGGTGCCGACGGTGGAGCGCGGGTTGGACCCCATCCGCTCCTGGTCGACGATGATCGCGGTCGTCAGGCCCTCGAGGTGGTCGACGTCGGGGCGGGCCAGGCTGGGCATGAAGCCCTGCACGAACGCGCTGTAGGTCTCGTTGATCATCCGCTGCGACTCGGCCGCGATCGTCGCGAAGACCAGCGAGCTCTTGCCCGACCCGGACACCCCGGTGAACACCGTCAGCCGGCGCTTGGGCAGCTCGACGGTGATGTCCTTGAGGTTGTTCTCCCGCGCGCCCTGCACGCGGATCAGGTCGTGGGTGTCGGCGACCGCCGGCTGGGGCGTCGACGTGCTCTTCGGGGCCATCGCGTCTCTCCCTGTTGTCGGGCGGATGCCGTCGTGCGGCCTCCGCCGGCATCCGCGGCCCGCCCAGACTAGGCGGGACCACCCACGACGCGCTTCTCGGTTCCTGACTGCTGCCGAGCGAGTCTGGCCCGCGGTGCCGACGCGCGCGCCTCGACCACCCGCTTCATCCCCCAGCATTCCCGGCGGTGCCCACGATGCGGGCAGGGCAGGACGCACGGCATCCACTATGGATAACGTCCACTAACCGTTATCCAAACCAGGAGTGATTAATGTCCATCCGCCTCGGTGACACCGCGCCCGACTTCACCGCAGAGACCACCGCCGGCCTGCTCTCCTTCCACGACTGGAAGCAGGGCTCCTGGGCGGTGCTGTTCAGCCACCCCGCCGACTTCACGCCGGTCTGCACCACCGAGCTGGGGCGCACCGCGGCGCTGTCCGGCGAGTTCGCGGCCCGCAACGCCAAGCCGATCGCGATCTCGGTCGACTCGGTCGAGGACCACCACCGCTGGATCCCGGACATCGCCGAGGTCGCCGGGGTGCCGGTCGACTTCCCGATCATCGCCGACCAGGACCGCGCCGTCGCGCAGGCCTACGACATGATCCACCCGGGCGAGGGTGACACCTCGACGGTGCGGTCGGTCTTCCTCGTCGACCCGAACAACAAGGTGCGCCTCACCATCACGTACCCGAAGTCGGTGGGGCGCAACTTCGCCGAGATCCTGCGCGCGCTGGACGCCCTGCAGGCGACGGACGGCGCCCCCATCTCCACCCCGGCCGAGTGGACGCCCGGCGAGCGCGTCATCGTCGCGCCGACCATCTCCACCGCCGACGCGCAGCAGCGCTTCAAGAACGTCGACGAGGTCACGCCCTACCTGCGTTTCGCCGACGCTCCGGCCTGAGGTCGCGGGAGGCGGTGCACGACGACGTCGTGCACCGCACCCTCGCTCAGGACGCACGTCATCCAGGTGCAGCTCGGCTGCTGACGGCGGTCGGTGGGTGATCCCGGGTTGAGGAGCCTCAGACCGGAACAGGTTGTGTCCCAGGGGATGTGGCTGTGCCCGAAGACGAGCAGATCCGTGTCGGGGTAGGTGGCGCGCATCCGCTCCCCGCGGCGTTCCTTCCCCCCGGTCTCGTGCACCACGGCCACCCGCACCCCGCCGACGGTCGCGCGCGCGACCTCCGGCAGCCGGGCGCGCAGGTCGGCGCCGTCGTTGTTGCCCCAGCAGGCCAGCAACCGGCGACTGCGGGCCTCGAGCCGGTCGAGCGTGGCGAGGTCGACCCAGTCGCCGGCGTGCACCACGAGATCGGCGCGGTCGACCTCCTCCCACAGGGCGGCAGGGAGGTCCTTGGCGCGCAGCGGCAGGTGCGTGTCCGACATCAACAGCGTCCGGATGCCGTCGCCCGCCGCCCCCATGACCCCTCCGCCCACCGTGGTCACCCCACGGTGCGCCGGGCGGTGGTGAGCCGGGTGAAGCGGCTCGCGGCGAGGGCGAACGTGAAGGTGGGCGCCGGCATGCGGTCAACCTACGGGCCCTGAGACGCGTGGTGTCGACCGTGGTCGGAGATGCTTCCCGGACCGGCGAGCCGTCAGAGGTGCAGCGCCGCTCGACGAGCCTCGAGGTACCGGCGCTCGGGCGTCTCGTGGGTCAGGGCGAGGGCGCGCTCGTAGGCCAGGGCCGCCTCGGCGTCGCGGCCGAGCCGAGAGAGCAGCTCGGCGCGGGTCGCCCAGGCGGGCTGGAACCGCACGGTGCGACCGGCATCCGCGTCGAGCAGTGCCAGCCCGGAGGCCGGACCCTCCACCTCGGCGGTGACGGCCGCCAGCGCCGTGGTGCTGCCCAGGCTGGGGGCGACGACGGCCAGCGACCGGTGCAGCTCGAGCAGGGTCGGCCAGTCGGTGCGCCCGGTCTCGCGCCGCGCGCAGTGCACCGCCTGCACCGCCGCCTCGAGCTGGTAGCGGCCGACGACCCGGGCCGGGTGCGCAGCCCGAAGGTGCTCGTGGGCCCGGACGATGAGGCCGTCGTCCCAGAGCGTGGTGTCCTGCGAGGCGAGGGGGACGAACCGGCCGTCCGCGCCCAGCCGGGCCGCTCGACGGGCGGCCGACAGCTCGACGAGGGCGGCCAGGCCGTGCACCTCCGGATCGTCGGGCACCAGCTCGGCGAGCACCTCGGCCAGGTGCAGCGCCTCGGGCGGGAGGTCGCGCTCGCCAGGCCCGGTCGACCACTCGATGACGTAGGCCGCGTACACGGCGGCGAGCACGGCATCCATCCGCTCGGGCAGGTGCGAGCGGTCGGGGAGCCGGAACGGGATCTGGTTGTCGCGGATGCGGCGCTTGGCGCGCACCAGCCGGGTCGCCATCGTGCGGGTGGGCACGGCGTAGCTGCGCCCGACCTGCTCTGCGGTGAAGCCGAGCACGGTGTTGAGCATGAGCGGCGTGCGGTCGCCGGCCGCGATGGCTGGGTGGGCGCAGACCAGCATCAGCTCGAGCCGTCGGTCGGGCACGGCATCGGGGTCGACCTCGTCGAGGTGGACCGGCGCGTGGGCGTCGGGGTCCAGCGCTGTGGTGCGGGTCGCCTCCGCCGAGCGCCAGCGGTCGCGTTGCCGGTTGCGAGCGACGGTGAGCAGCCAGGCGTCCGGGCGGTCGGGGATGCCGTCGACCGGCCAGGTGCGCAGGGCGCGTTCGAAGGCGTCAGCCAGGGCATCCTCGGCGCCGGCGATGTCGTGGGTGCCCGCCGCGAGGAGGGCGAGCAGCCGGCCGTAGCTGGTGCGGGCCGCGAGCTCGGCCCGCACCAGCGCAGCGCGGCCATGGGGTGCCGCCTCGAGCGGCTCGGTCACAGCGGGCAGCTCGCCGTCCAGGTGCCGTCGATGAACGACGTGGAGGTGGCGCGTACCTCGATGACGCCGAACTGCGCGCCGGGGCACTTCTCGGCCCAGCCCAGAGCGGCGTCGAGATCGGGCACGTCGACGACGAAGACGCCGGCCAGCGCCTCTTTGGTCTCGGCGAACGGGCCGTCCTGCACCTCGAGCGAACCGCGGCGCAGGGTGAGGGTCGTGGTCGACGCCTGTGAGGTGAGCACCTCGGCGGCGACGAGCACGCCCGCCTCCTGCAGGGCCCGGCCGTAGGCGCCGAACGCCTCCTGGGTCTCCTGGATCGCCTCCTCGGGAATGGTGCCCGGCTCCGGCTCGGCGTAGTTCATGAGCAGCAGGTATCGCATCGCGGTCTCCTTCGGTTCGTGGTGTCGATGCTACGAACGAACGTCGCCCGGTTTCGGCGGCGGTCATCGTGATGACGATCGACGTGGCCTCGGATCGCCACCCTGCCGTGGGGGACTTCTCGGGCGGTTTGGGCCCGGGTGGCTTGAGGGTGTCCACCGGCCACGGCCTCCAAGGCCTGAGTACAGCGCACGCTCGAGGACCTGGGCCAGTCCCTGGCGCCCGATCGGCGCCCGATCGCGGACCCGGGCAAGACCCTGGCCCCGATCGGCGCCCCGGTCAGCGCTCCCATCTGGGCGTTCGTCAGAACGGTGGCGGGTCGTGGTCGTTGGGGCGTGGGTGGTGTCGGGCGTGGTGGGTGCGGCAGGGCCAGTGTTTGGTGGGGTCGATGTCGTCGGGCTCGACGTCGTCGGGGTCGAGGAGGGTGACGCCTTGGATGGGCAGGATCTCGGCGCGGTGTGGGCCGCGGTGGTCGCGCCAGATGGTCGAGGGCCGGGGCTGGTGGCCTGGTGGGGGTGCGGTGTGGTGTTCGAGGTGGTACTCGAGCTCGCTGTGCGGTCCGTCGGGCAGGACGGTGCGGGCCTGCTGGGCTCGGCGCTCGGGCCGGGCCTACCGGACTGGGGCGCGCGGTGCGCGGCGCTCCGCCCGCACTGCTGGCGCCTCTGCGCCTGCGCCTGCGGCCTGGGCGGTGGGGGCCGCGGGTGCGCGGGTGACGTCGGGTAGGACGCTGGTGTGTAGGGCGTTGGCGGGGTGGGTGGTGCGGACCCGGCCGGTGGGGTCGGTCCAGGTCGCGACGGCGTCGGGGGTCAGGGCGAGGGTCCAGCCGAGTCGTTGTTTGATCCGGTGGTGGCGCCGGCACAGGCAGAGCAGGTTGGTGTCTGTGGTGGGTCCGTGCGGCCAGGGTCTGACGTGGTCGAGGTCGCAGAAGACGGCGGCGACGGTGCAGCCGGGGAAGCGGCAGCGCCGGTCGCGGGTCTTGATCCGGGTGGCCATCGGCTTCGAGGGCCGGTACGGCCCGGCCGGGGCCGCGCTGACCGCTGAGGCCGACCGTTCGCGGACCTGGGTGCCGTCGCGGCGACGTGGCGACCTCAGCCTCAGGACGCCGTGACCTCAGTGTCGTGACCGTCAGTGACGTCACTTGACGTCAGTCGCGTCGGGCGGCGTCGCTGTCGCGGTGGTCGACCGAGGGCAGGTCGTCCAGGTCGCGGGTCTTGCTGGGACCGGTGGCTGCGGTACCGCGGGTGCCGCTACCCGAGAGGTGGTTCGGGGTGGTGTCCTCGAGCAGGGCGCCGGTGACCGGGTGGCAGGTGGCCACCTGCACCGCGCTCTTGCCGGTGGTGTTGGCCTGTTCGGCGGTGGTGGTCAGCCAGCTGCGGGCGAGGTAGACGGGTTGGTTGCCGTTGGGGCCGGTGACCTCGACCAGGTCGCCCTCCCCGGCGGCGCTGGGCAGGGCCGGGCTGCCGCCCTCGCCGGGGCCGGCATCGGCGGGCACCACCACGTCGGGCAGGACGGTGGCGGGGACGGTGAGGGTGAGGATGGTGTCGATGGTGGCGTGCCCGGCGACCAGGTCGGTGAGCGCTTTGGCGCGGGCTCGTTCGATGTTCGGGCAGGCCCCCTGGTTCAGGTACTGCTGGGCCAGGGCGTCGATCGCGGCCCAGGCGTGGGCGGCTTCTTCGGAGGGGAAGGTGCCCACCCACTTGTCCACGCCGGGTTCGTCGGCCCAGCGGCGCAGCCCGCACTGTTCGCGGGCGCGGCGGGCGCGGTGGACCAGCAGGTCGGGGCTGATCCGGGCCAGCACCCGCCGGCAGCGGCGGCGCAGGTGCGCGGCGTCCTCGGACCCGAAGAGCCGTTCCAGGGCGGCCACGACGGTGGCGGCGACCTGTGCCGGGGCCTCGGCCAGCTCCTCGGCGACGACCGAGGCCCGGTAGCTGTCCAGGTGGCCGGTGGCCATCGCCTGGTGCAGCCCACCCAGCCCGGTCGCGGTGCTGGTGCCGGCGGGGCCGTCCGCGGCCATCCGTAGCGCGGCCCGCACCCGGGACTCGGCGTGTACCGCGGAGACGTTCAGCGCCCCGGAGACGATGGCCGGGGTGTCCAGTGCGGCGTGCCCCAGGCCCCGGTGGGTCTCGATGATGGTGCCGTCCTCGAGGACGGCGGGCTCGATCGCGGCCAGGTGCACGATCGCGGCGTCCTGGGCCGCGCTGGCGGTGTCGATCACCTCCTGCAGCGAGCCCAGCACCGCGGCCCACGCCGCCAGCGACCCGGACACCTGCGTGCTGGGGAAGGCACCGGCGAGCTCACCGAGCACCGACTCACACACCGCCGCCACCTCGGCTGGACCGGTACCCATGAACCTTCACCCCCTTTCGCCTTCCGGTACCCCAAACGCTACCGGTGACCACTGACAGACCACCCGAACCCGACCAGAGCCCCGGCGACGTGTTCGGCTGAACCGCAAGGGAACTCACGAGAGCTGGACAGCGGCCGCACGCCTTCTCGTCGCACCGCCATCACCTCACCCCGCGGCTCCGGTGCACCGACAATCCATCGACGACCACTCGACAGGCGCCCGGACGGATCCTGGGCTGAAACGCGGCATTGTGTTGCACCGCAAGGGAACTCACAACAGTGATCGGTGCCGTCGCCGCCGTGCGCCGCTGACGCCGTTGCCGCCGATTCGCCGATCCGCCGATCTGCCGATCCGCCCGCTGCACTGCCGCCACCGTCACCCCTTCGCTGCCGGTACCTCGATCGTCGTGAGAGCCACCGACAGGCCTCCGTACCAAACCAGCCACCCGCGCTGTATTCAACTGCATCACACCGTGACTCGGTGATCTGACCCATGAACGGCAACGCGCCGATCCGGTTGCCGGCACGTCGCTCCCCGGACCCAGCCACCGCCACGACGAATCTGCCGAACCCGCCCCACGCCAGCGAGTTGCCGGGCCCATCGCCTGCGGATAGCCCGCGCGGCCACCCGACGCCCGACGCCCGCGGAGCACCCGCGCACCCGCGCTCAGCGGTCGTCGGTCCCCGTCGAGACGCCGTAGACCAGCGGCCGGTAGTCGGGGTGCCGGGCGATCCACGCCTTGATGAACGGGCACAACGGCATCACCTTGCGGGTGCCCTCCTCCGCGACCTCGTCCAAGGCGTGCCGGGCCAGTGCGCCACCGACCCCACGTCCCTCGAAGGCCGGCTCGACCTCGGTGTGGGTGAAGACGACCAGCTCGTCGGTCAGCTGGTAGGCCGCGAACCCGGCGAGCTCGTCGCCGATACGGGCCTCCCACCGGTGCTCGTCCTCGTTGCGGGTCACGACGACCTGCTCGCTCACGTCGCTCACGGAACCACCTCCTGTCGCCAGCCTCTCATCCGCCGCGCCAGAACCGCTCGGGCAGGTCCGGGCCGTGGCCCTCAAGGGCGTCGAGCAGCCCGACGAGCTCGCGCTCCTCGTAGCGGAAGTGGCTCTCCATGATCGCGTCGACCCCCTCGACGTGCCGCAGCACGACGGACGCCTCCGATCCCTCCCGCACCACGCGCTCGAGGTCGGCCAGCAGCGTGCCGATCATCGCGTGGTCCTGCTCCAACCGGTCGACCACCGGGTCCAGCCTCGGGTGCTCGCGCCGCAGCCAGGGGAACAGCACGGCATCCTCGTCGCGGTGGTGGGGACCGAGGGTCGTGCAGACGGCTCGGCAGCGCAGCACGAGGTCGTCGCCCAGCGATGCCGCGCCCGCCACCGGGTCGAGCCCCTCCCGGGCGTCGTCGAGCACGTTGCGGATCCGGTCGTGCAGCCGTCGCAGCTCCGATCCCAGGGCACGCACGCGGTCGCCGGAACCCGACGGACGCACGGACCCGGGCGTCGACCCTGCTCCATCCCCGACCGGCACCCGAACACGGTAGGTGCGTCCCGGCATCCGGGGAACCCCTGACGCGACCCCCAACCTGCCGTGGCATCCACGAAACGCCCTGTGGGTGGCTGCCGCCGCCGCCTACCCTGTGGGAGGCACCATCCGCACCACCCAAGGAGCGTCGTGACCGTCGCGCTCGTCGAGACTGCAGCACTCCGTGTGCGGCAGAGCCCTCTGGTGCCCGCGCTGGGGCGCCCGGAGCGGGTGCTCGACCGCGTGCTGTCGGGCGTCGGGCTCACCACCGCCACGTGGTTCTTCGCCGCCTCCCTGGTCCCCTCCCTCCTGCCCCGCGCCGCGTGGCTGCAGGGCGTGGTCTCCGGGGTGACCGTGGCGGTGGGCTACGGGCTCGGCGCCGGCGCGGCGGCGCTGTGGCGCTACCTCGGCATCTCCGGCCTGCGCGGGCGCGCCCGCACCGTCGCCCTCTGGGCGCTCGTGGGCGTCGGCGCGTGGGGTGCGGTGTGGAACGGCTGGCGCCTCGTGGGCTGGCAGAACGAGATCCGCGCCATGTTCGGGATGCCGCCCACCTCACCCCTGATCTGGCCCGTGGTGGTCGCCGTGACCTTCGCCGTCGCGACCCTGCTCCTCGTCGCCGGCCGCGGCACGCGGCTCCTCGCGCAGACCGCCGTCTCCTGGCTCGGCCGCCGCCTGCCGCACCGCCTGTCGATCGTGCTCGGCACCGGCCTGGTCGCGCTGCTCTTCTGGGGCCTGTGGACCGGCGTCATCGTCAACGGCTTCTTCGCCGGCGCGAACGCCATCTTCGCCCCCCAGGACACCACCGGCTCGCACAGCACGGTGCGGACGAACGCCGTGGAACGCTCCGGCTCACCGCAGTCCCTCGCGAGGTGGGAGGACCTGGGCTACTACGGGCGCAGCTTCGTGCGCGGCGGCCCCACCGTGGCGCAGCTCGAGTCCGTCAACGGTCCGGGCGCCACGCTGCCGATCCGCGTCTACGCGGGCCTGCAGAGCGCCCCCACCGTGCAGGGCCGCGCCGACCTCGTGCTCGCCGAGCTCAAGCGCACCGGCGCCTTCGACCGCAAGGTGCTCGTCGTCGCGACGACGACGGGCATGGGCTTCCTCGACAGCCGGGGCACCGACCCGCTCGAGTACCTGTGGAACGGCGACACCGCCATCGCCGGTGTGCAGTACTCCTACCTGCCGAGCTGGATCTCGGTGCTCGCCGACCAGGAAGCCGTCGTCGACACCTCGCGCACGGTCTTCCAGACCGTCAGCAAGTACTGGGCCACGCTGCCCATGAGCGAGCGGCCCGAGCTGTACCTCTACGGCCTCTCGCTGGGCTCGATGGGCGTCGAGAGCGTGCTCAGCTCGGTCAACATCGTCAACGAGCCGGTCGACGGCGCGTTCATGGTGGGGCCGCCCTTCGTCAACGAGATGCACAGCCGGCTCGAGCGCGACCGCGACCCCGGTTCCCCGGCCTCCCTTCCGGTGTACGAGTCCGGGCGCACGGTGCGCTTCTCCGACGAGCAACGGGGTCTCGAGCCGGTGACCGGGGCGTGGGGGCCGACGCGGGTCGCCTACCTGCAGCACGCCTCCGACCCGGTCGTGTTCTTCTCCAGCGACCTGGCCTTCGACCGGCCCGCGTGGCTGGCCGACGGACAGCGCGGTCCCGACGTCTCACCCACCATGGGGTGGGTACCCCTCGTGACGATGTGGCAGGTGCTGCTCGACATGCCGGGCGCCGGCAACGTGCCCAGCGGGTACGGCCACATGTACTCGGCCCGGGCGAACCTCGCGGGCTGGGCCGCGGTCACCGAGCCGCCCAACTGGTCCGACGCCCGGGCCGAGCAGATCGGCGCCGTGCTCGGCAACCGGTGACCCCGGGACCCACCGCCCGGTCGGCGCGCGTGACAGGGCGCCACGCACCCGGCATCCTGTGGTGATGGTCGGCGCAGCCGTGGGACCCCTCGACGTCAGGTTCGAGGCCGAGCTCGAGCAGAGCCCGGCCGAGGGCGGGTGGACCTACCTGGTCTGGCCGGGGTCGGCCGAGTTCTTCGGCACCCGGGGGCTGGTCAAGGTCACCGCGACGATCGACGGCGTGCCGGTGCGCACGTCGTTCATGGCGCTCGGCGACGGTCGCCACAAGCTGCCGGTCAAGGACGAGGTGCGCCGCAGCATCGGCAAGCAGGCCGGCGACCGGGTGACGGTCGTGCTCACCGAGCGCCTGGCCTGAGCCGGCTGCACCGCGGCAGCACCCGGATGCCGTCGCGCGCGTCGGGCGGGTCGGCCGGGCGTCCCGCTGGAGGGCGAGCTCGGCGCCTGACGCGGGGCAGACGGCATCCGTTTACACCGTCGGACGCGTGGGAGAGGCTTGGGGACATGCGCTCACGAACTGAGGGGATGTGGTGGGGTCCCGCCATCGAGGCACCCGACCCCGCCGCCCTGGCCCGTTTCTACTCCGAGCTGGTCGGCTGGCCGATCGTGCACGAGGAGCCCGGCACCACGGTGCTCGCCACCGCCCGCGACGGCTCGGTCAACGTCGTCTTCCAGCAGGCCGACGGCTACCTCTCGCCGGTCTGGCCGCCGGAGGAGGGCCAGCAGCGGCCGATGATGCACTTCGACTTCCAGGTCGGCGACCTCGACTCCGCCGTCGCGGAGGCGGTGTCGCTCGGGGCCACGCTCTCGACGCACCAGCCGCAGGAGAACGTGCGGGTGCTCGTCGACCCGGCCGGCCACCCGTTCTGCCTCTGCCTCGACGTCGAGTGAGGCCTCGGTGAGCAGCGACGAGCCGGTCGACGTCAGCGCGCTGGCCATCAACGTGACCCTCCCGGAGGCGCGTCGGTGGAACGACACCCGGCGCGGTGAGGAGTACCGGCTGATGACCCTCAACGTCCGCATGCTGCCCGACGGCCACCTCGCCGTGAAGGCCTACGGGCGCCCGGTGGCCGGTGGACGCGGGGCGTACGTCTCCTTCCCCGTACCGGACGACCCCGAGCTGGCCGCGCTGGTGGCCGAGGCCGCCGACCGCGCCGGCACGCTCTGGTCGCAGCACCGCGGCCTGCGCTGACCGCGGGGCGCGGGTCAGAGGAGCTTGGCGAGCCGCGCCTTGCCCCGGTTGTCGTGCATGATCCAGGCGACGTCCGGGTCGGACGAGGTCGACAGACCGAGGAAGCGCGGCAGCCCCGGCGCCGGCCTCCGCGAGCAGCCGGCCCAGCCCGACCACACCGCAGAACACCAGGTACTCGTCGCCGGTGGCGAGGAGGACGTCGACGGTGGGGGCGTCGGACTCCTCGGCCACGGCCCGGCCGAGCTCGATGTTGCCGCGCGGGCCGGGCAGCCCCGAGTGCGCCGCCAGGAACGCCTGCCAGTGCGCCCTCCGGGCCACTGGTCATCATCCGTTCGCAGACGACAGATCTGGAGCGCGCGCTGCTCGAACCCCTGACGTGGGGGCTGCTGCCGGGGGCTACGCTGCCACCACCGCAACGAGCACAGGAGGGCCAGATGTCGGCACCAGCGGGTTGGCACCTGCAGCCGGACGGGCAGGAGCGCTACTGGGACGGTACCGCCTGGACCGACCAGTTCCGTGCCCCCCTGCCCAGTGACCCGACGGCCCCGCCCCCGCCGCCCTCGTGGGCGGCGTCGGTCGACGAGACCCAGGCGCTCGACGTCACCGGCACCCAGGCGATCCCCGCGCCGGTCGCTCCCGAGGAGCCGGGATACCAGGCGCCCCCGGGGTACACCGACCAGCCGGCGTACCCGCCGGCCACGGGCCAGCAGGACTACTCCCAGCCCGCCGCCGGTGCGCCCGCGGGCTACCCGCATCCCTACCCTCGTCCGGCTACCCGCAGACCGGCTACCCGCAGACCGGCTACCCGCAGACCGGCTACCCGCAGACCGGCTACGGCACCCCCACCGGCCAGGGCTACGCCCCGCCGCCGCGGCAGAGCAACGCCCTGGCCAAGGGCTGCCTCATCGCGGCGCTGATCGGGGTGCTGGTCATCGGCGCCGGCATCGTCGGGGCGATCTTCGTGTTCAACCGGGCAGCCGACACGATCAGCGAGACCTTCCCCTCGGGCTTCCCCACCGACCTGCCGACCGACCTCCCGACGGACGTGCCCACCGAGGGGCTGGGTGAACCCATCCAGCTCTCGATCGGCGACGGCTTCGAGCTGCCGCGCGCGACCATCGCGCCGGGGTGGTCGCTGGAGGCCCAGGGCGGCGGCATCCCGGTCGTGAACGTGGTCGGGATGAAGGCCGAGATCTCGTCGGGCGACGGGTTCCCGGTGCTGTTCACCATGGCGGTCCCCGACTCCGACGGCAACAAGGTCGAGACCGTGTGCACCGCGCAGTCGGGGTCCGGCGGAACCGTCGACGTCTCGTGCGTGCCGTTCTTCGGCGAGGTCGCGGACGCCTCCGAGGTCACGGTCACCGCCACGCTCTGAGGCGCCGGCCTACTTCTGCGGCGTCAGGGCCACCAGGTCGGCCACGAGCCCCGCGGTGCGCAGGTCCTTCGCGTCGACCTCGGGGCTGAAGCCCAGCCGGGCGACGACGAGCCCGGCCGACGGCACCACGTAGAGCCGCTGCCCGTCGTGTCCGCTGGCCCAGTAGGCGTCCTCGGGGAGGGTGTCGTCGACCAGCGTGCCGTCGGCCTGGCGGTTGACCCACCACCCACCGGCGTACCCCTTCTCCTCGGTCTCGGTGACCGGCGTGGCCGTCGTGGTCTGCTGGATCCAGCCCTCGGGCAGCAGCCGCTCGCCGGCCCACACGCCGTCGCGCAGGGCGAACTCACCGATGGTGACCCAGTCGCGCGGCGTGGCCCAGAGGTACGAGCTGCACACGGGCGTGCCGGTCGCGTCGACCTCCCAGGTGGCCGAGGTCAGCCCCAACGGGGCGAAGAGCTGCTCACGGGGCAGGTCGGCGTCGGGGGCGTCGGCCAGGTCGGTGAGCACCCCGCAGAGGATGTTGGTCGAGCCGCTGGAGTACTGCTGGTAGCCGCCCGGCTGGTGCGCCAGGGGCTGGCTCGCCGCGAAGCCGGCCATGTCGGGCTCGTCGTAGAGCATCTGGGTGATCGGCGTCCCGAGCGCGTAGGTCTCGTCCCACGTCAGCCCGCTCGTCATCCGCAGCAGCTGGTCGACGGTGATGTTCTCGCGACCATCGGTCCAGTCGGGCCGCAGCCCCTTGTCCTCCACCGCGACCCGCTGCTGGAGCACCATCCGGCCCAGGACCAGGCTGGTCACGCTCTTGGCCATCGACCAGCCGAGCTGCGGGGTCGACGCGTCGAACCCCTCGGCATAGCGCTCGCCGACCAGCTGTCCGTCGCGGAGCACCACCACGCCCCGGGTGCCGAGGGCGTCGGCGCGCGTTCCGGGCAGGTCGTCCCCGAAGGCCTTCGCGATGGCAGCGTCGACCTCGGCGTTCGGCTCGGGGGCGGGGGCATCGGTCAGCGGGTTGGTGTCCGCGACCACCTTGGTGGCCTCGCCGAGGCTGGGCCGGTCCTGGGCCAGGGTGCAGCCGAACCCGCGGGTGAACCACGCCTTCTGGGTCGACAGGGTGAAGAGGATCTGCGAGGTGCTCGAGCCGCCCGCCTCGTTGACGTAGCCGGTGAGGAAGGGCACCAGCGGGTTGTCGGGCAGGTCGGCGTCCGGGTCGTCCCGACCCGCGACCAGGGTCACTGCGCACGAGTTGTGGGCGGCGTACCCCGTGCCGGTGCGCAGCAGCGGACGAGCGTAGAAGTACCCGGCCACGGCGACGGCCACGACCACGACGAGGAGCACCGCGACGATGCGGCGAGCAAGGCGCATGGGCGGACGGTACCGTCCACGGCCGGGAAGCGGGACCTGTTCGGATGCCGCGCGGCCCCGGCCCGGCACCGGGATCGCGCCTGGCCGGGTGTGCTGCCCGGGCACGTGGTCTCGGCGCGACAGCCCTTCCCACGACATCCTCGCCCTGCTCGTCGCGCCGCATGAGCCCTCCCGCCTGCTCTGGCACAGCCGGGACGCCACCGCCGCCCGGTCGTTGACCGTGTCGGCGCATACTTGCCGCACACTGTGCATCCCCGCACCCGGCAGCCGAGGAGGTTCGCGTGCACGACGACGGTTCCCTGATGCCCACCCCACCGGTGACCCGTGACGGCTCCACCGACCTGCGGGCGATCGCCGAGGCGCTGCGTGCGGTGGCGCAGCGGTCCGGCGGCGTCGACGGGCGCCCCCCGCTCGAGGAGCTCGTGGTCGCCACCCGCGACCAGATCCCCGGGGCCAGCACGGTGAGCGTGACGGTCCTGCGTGGCGGCCGCTTCCGCACCGAGGCGAGCACCGACGAGGTCGCACTGCGGGCCGACCTCCTCCAGTACGAGATCGGCAGCGGCCCGTGCGTCGACGCCGTCCTCGACGACAACGTCTACGTCACCGAGGACGTCGCCCACGACGAGCGCTGGGCGCAGTGGGGGAAGCAGGTGAGCGCCGAGCTCGGGCTGCACAGCGTGCTCGCCTACCGGCTCGGTCTGCTCGACGAGTCCCACGCCATCGCCGCCTTGAACGTGTACTCCGACCGCATGGGTGCGTTCGACGACCGCGACCTGGGCACCGGTCTGGTGCTGGCGACCCACGGGTCCCTGCTGGTGACGGCCCAGCTGGCGCGGGACAAGGCCGACAACCTGCTCAGGGCGCTGGAGAGCAACCGCGAGATCGGGGTCGCGATGGGCATCCTCATGCACCGCCACCGGCTCGACCGCGAGCAGGCCTTCGCGGTGCTGCGGGTGGCGAGCCAGGACTCCAACCGCAAGCTGGCCGAGGTCGCGAGCGAGGTGGTCGACACCGGCATCCTCGAGATCCGCCGGTGGCCGGCCACGGCAGCCGGGGAGCCCAGCCCCCGCTGAGCGGTTCGAGCGGGCCTGCAGGGGGTGTCGCCACGCCGACCCTCGGAGCACCGGTGACCTCGAGCTCGGCCAACCCCCGTGGCGGAACCGGGTGAGCGGCGGTTGGTCGGCGTCGCGCGTCGCCGTGCTGCGGGCCGCTCCGGTCCCGGGTGGCGCTGTCGACTGTCGCTGGGCGTGGAGCAGCGTCGTGTTCGTTTTCGGTTTGGTCGTTCACATCACGGGTAGGTCGCGGTGGAACGGTCCACGTGCGGGAGGACGGACGATGACTTCGGGGAAGCGCCGCTGCGGGTGCCGATCCTCCGCGTCGCCCAGGACTGCAGCACTGGCCGCCGTACCCCGCCCCCGACCCGCCGTCACCCGACCCCGGCCCTGACCGACCCGCCATGACGACAAAGGAGTCCTCATGAACCGCACCCGTCGCACCGCCGCCCTCGCGCTCGTCCTCGGCGGCACCCTGTTCGCCTCGGCCTGCGGAGGAGGTGGGTTCGAGGACGACAGCGGCTCGAGCGCACCGGCATCCGCCAGCGGGCCCGTCGACATGAAGATGCTCATCGCCTCCTCGGGTGACGCCGAGACCAACGCCGTCAAGGCCGCCACTGATGCCTGGGCACAGAAGACCGGCAACAAGGTCACCGTCACCGTCGCGAGCGACATGCCCCAGCAGCTCGCGCAGGGGTTCGCCAGCGGCACGCCCGCGGACGTCGTCTACATGGACGCGGCCCTGTTCGGGAACTACGCCAAGCAGGGCAGCCTCTACCCGTACGCCGACCAGATCGAGGACAACGACGACTTCTACGAGTCGCTGCGCCAGGCTTTCACGTACGAGGGCAAGCAGTACTGCATCCCCAAGGACTTCTCCACCCTCGCCCTGCAGATCAACACCGACTCGTGGGCCAAGGCCAAGCTCACCGACGCTGACGTCCCCACGACCTGGGACGAGCTCGAAGCGGTCTCGAAGAAGCTCACCACCAAGGATCAGGCGGGTCTGGGCATCGGCGTGGGCATCGACCGGCTCGGCGCCTTCGTCGTCCAGAACGGCGGCTGGTGGCTCAAGGACGACGCGTCCGGCGCCGCAGGGAACACCCCCGAGGTGACCGAGGCCCTGGAGTGGGTGCAGAAGAACGTCAAGGCCGGCAACTTCCAGATGTCCAACCAGCTCGACTCCGGGTGGGGCGGTGAGGCCTTCGGCACGAAGAAGTCGGCGATGACCGTCGAGGGCAACTGGATCAAGGGCGCCGTCAAGAACGACTACCCCGACCTGAAGTACAAGACCGTCGAGCTGCCCGCCGGGCCGAAGGGCAAGGGCACGCTCCAGTTCACGCAGTGCTGGGGCATCTCGGCCGACTCCAAGGCCCAGGCGCAGGCCGTGGACCTTGTCAAGGCGCTGAGCACCGTGGAGCAGCAGATGGCCTTCGCCGACGCCTTCGGCGTCATGCCCAGCCGCCAGTCCGCCGCCGACCAGTACAAGAGCAAGTTCCCGGAGGACGCCCCCTTCATCGCCGGCGGCGAGTACGGCCACGGCCCGATCAACGCGCCCGGCATGGAGCAGGTCGTCGCCGACCTCAACAGCAAGCTCGAGGACTTCGGCGGGGCCAACATCCCGCAGGTGCTCGAGGGCTTCGACACCAACGCGAACGCAGCGCTCGGCCAGTGAGCACGCTCACCACCACGGAGTCGGGGCCCGGCACGGGCCGGGCCCCGCGGCGTCGTCGGGGCGTCGGGCAACGCCAGTCGGTCGCCGGGTGGCTCTTCATCACTCCGGCGCTCCTCGGGCTGGGGATCTTCCTCATCATCCCGATCGTCATGGCCCTGTGGGTCTCGTTCACCGATTGGAACGGCCGCGGCAGCCCGTTCTCGTCGCAGGTGAGTCTCGTGGGCGCGGAGAACTACGCGGCACTGCTGACCGAGCCCGGGCTCTCCCGGCAGGACTTCATGATCTCGCTGCGCAACACCTTCTACTACGTGATCGGCGTGGTCCCGCTGCAGACGGTCATCGCCTTGCTCCTGGCGGTCATCGTCAACCAGAAGTTCCTTCGGGGCCGCACCTTCTTCCGGACCGCGTTCTACTTCCCGTCGGTCGTCTCGTCGGTGGCGATCTCGCTCGTCTTCCTCTTCCTCTTCACGAGCACCGGGGCCATTAACCAGTTCCTGGCGGTGTTCGGCATCGAGGGCCCCGTCTGGTTCTCGGACCCGCGCGGCCTCATCCACCTGGTCGGTGACTGGCTCGGGCTCTGGACCGTCGGCAGCCCACCGGCGGCGCTGGCCGACACCCAGGTGATGAGCCTGTCGCTCTGGGAGTGGTTCTCCGGTCCCTCGGTCGCGCTCACCGCCATCATGGCGCAGGTCATCTGGACCACCGCGGGCACCTTCATGCTCATGTTCCTCGCCGGCCTGCAGGACCTCCCCACGGAGGTCGAGGAGGCGGCGATGGTCGACGGCGCCAACCGCTGGCAGCGGTTCCGCAACGTGACGGTCCCGCACCTGCGGCCCACGATCCTCCTCGTCATCACCCTGGGCGTCATCGGCACCTGGCAGGTGTTCGACCAGATGTACGTCATGACCCAGGGCGGTCCGGCCAAGACGACGCTCACCCCCGCCTTCCTGTCCTACGCGGCGGCGTTCCGGCAGAACCAGTGGGGCGAGGGTGCGGCGATGGCGTTCCTGCTCTTCCTGATCATCTTCGTGCTCACCTCGCTCCAGCGGTTCGTGCTGCGCGACAAGGACGAGGCCGCGACCCGCAAGGCCCAGCGTCGCCAGCAGCGCGCGGCCAGGAGGAAGGGGGTGACGGCATGACGCAGACACCCGCCGGCGACTCGATCGCCCCGGCCGCCCGCGCGCGTGCCACCGAGGACGTCGCCGCGACCGAGGCGACCACGCCGAAGGTCGTCGACGACGGCAACCTCGTCAACCGCAGCGGGCGCGGCAAGAAGATCCTGATCTACGCGCTCCTGGTGGTCTTCGCCGTCATCTACATCTACCCGTTCATCGTCCAGGTCTCGACGTCCTTCAAGACCAACGGGGATGCCGTCGCGAACCCCCTCGCCCTCATCCCCGACCCGTTCACGACGGCGGCGTTCGAGCGGCTGGCGCAGACCCAGTTTCCCCTGTGGTTCGCGAACTCGGTGCTCGTCACGGTGCTCGTCACCGTGGGGCGGGTCTTCCTGGTGTCCCTCGCCGGCTACTCGCTCGCGCGGCTCAACTTCAAGGGCCGCAACGCCGTCTTCACCGGAGTGATCGCGGTGCTCGCAGTGCCGGGCGTCGTGCTGCTCATCCCGAAGTTCCTCGTGCTCAACTACCTCGGCATCTACAACACCTACCCCGCGCTGTTCGTGCCGCTGCTCATCGACGCGGCCGGCGTGTTCATCATGAAGCAGTTCTTCGAGTCCATCCCGATGTCCGTCGAGGAGGCCGCGCGGATCGACGGGGCCGGCACCTTCCGGACCTTCTGGTCGATCGTCCTCCCGATGGCCCGGCCGGCGCTCATCACCATCACGATCCTGTCGTTCCAGGGCTCGTGGAACGAGCTGCCGCACTTCATCGTCGCCGCGGACGACCCCGACCTCTTCACCCTCACCCGTGGCGTCGGCCAGCTGACGTCGGGTGGGCTCGGGTCAGGCAACCAGTTCCCCATCTCCATGGCCGCGGCGCTGTTGATGACCATCCCGACCGCGTTGGTCTTCGTCGTCTTCCAGCGCTACTTCGCCCAGGGCGCCAACGCCGGCGCAGAGAAGGGCTGACCCGCGACCGGACCCGAGTCGGGTGCTCGGGTGGCTGCCCCGACAGCCACCCGAGCACCCAGCTCGCAGAACTGACTCACCCCCACCTGTCGCATTCCGGTGGTCCCGTTCGTGGAGACGGTGAGGACACGGCATTACGGTCGAGTCCGGACACCTGATCACGAAGGAGACGACCATGACCCAGTACCTGCTGTCCGTGTGGCACGACAAGGACGCCACCCCTGAGGACATCTACCCCGACGCGGCCGAGCGGGAGGCCGCGTACGCCGCCACCGGGAAGTTCAACGAGGAGATCCAGGCGAGTGGCAACTGGGTCTTCGCCGGCGGCCTGCACACACCGAACACCGCGACCGTCGTCGACGGCACGGGCGACGAGCCGGTCGTGACCGACGGCCCGTTCAGCGAGGCCAAGGAGCAGATCGGCGGCTTCTGGGTCGTCGAGGCCCCCGACCTCGACGCCGCGCTCGAGCTGGCCGCGCGCGGCTCGAAGGCCTGCCGCGGCAAGGTCGAGGTGCGGCCCTTCCAGGGCGAGTGACCCGTGGCCGACAGCCCGGTCGAGGACGTCTACCGCGCCGAGTTCGGCAAGGTCGTGGCGTCCCTGACCGGGCGGTTCGGCGACCTCGACCTCGCCGAGGAGATGGCCCAGGAGGCCTTCGTCGAGGCGGTGCGGCGCTGGCCCACCGAGGGCGTGCCGCCCAACCCCGGCGGCTGGCTCACCGTCACGGCGCGCAACAAGGCCCTGGACCGGCTGCGCCGCGAGTCGACCCGTCAGGCCCGCCACAAGGAGGCCCAGATGCTCACCGCGCCCGAGGACCCCGGCGCCCCGGTCACCTCGGTGACCGACGAGCGCCTGCGCCTGCTGTTCACCTGCTGCCACCCGGCGCTGGGCCCCGAGGCACAGGTCGCGCTGACCCTGCGCCTGCTCGGGGGCCTCACCGTGCCCGAGGTGGCCAACGCCTTCCTGGTGCCCGAGCGCACCATGGCTCAGCGGATCACCCGGGCCAAGCGCAAGATCGCCGCCGCGAACATCCCCTACCGGGTGCCGCGCGACCACGAGCTGCCGTCCCGGCTGCGCGGCGTACTGGCGGTCGTCTACCTCGTCTTCACCGAAGGCCACCTGCCCACCTCGGGGCACGACGGCATCCGTGACGACCTGTGCGGCGAAGCCATCCGGCTGGGCCGGGTGCTGCGCGAGCTGATGCCCGACGAGCCGGAGGTCGCCGGGCTGCTCGCCCTCATGCTCCTCACCGACTCGCGCCGGGCGGCACGGCTGGATGCCGGGGGCGCGCTCGTCACGCTCGACCTCCAGGACCGTGGGCTGTGGGACCGCGCCATGATCGCGGAAGGGCACGCCCTCGTGCGAGAGTGCTTGCGCCGCAACCGTCCCGGCCACTACCAGCTGCTCGCCGCAGTCAACGCGGTGCACACCGACGCCATGACCTCCGGGGACACCGACTGGCGCCAGGTGGTCGCCCTCTACGACCAGCTGTACGCGGTGACCCCCACACCCGTCGTGGCCCTCAACCGCGCCGTGGCGCTCGGGCAGGTCGAGGGACCGGAGGCCGCCCTCGTGGCGGTCGACGCCCTCGACCTCGACGGGTACCACGCCTACCACGCGACGCGGGCCGACCTGCTCCGCCGGCTGGGCCGGCATCCCGAGGCGGTGGCCGCGTACGACCGGGCCATCGGGCTCACCGCGAACCCCGCGGAGCAGGCCCTGCTGACCGCCCGGCGCGACGCCCTGACCTGACCGCGACAGGGGTTGCGCGGCATCCGACCGCTACCGTTGGTCTCTCCCTGACGACGAGGAGACGTACCCATGGCCGGCGGACTGGTCGCCCTGCTCGACGACATCGCTGCGATGGCCAAGCTGGCCGCGGCCTCCGTCGACGACGTCGCGGCGGCCGCCGGCCGGGCCAGCGCCAAGGCCGCGGGAGTGGTCGTCGACGACACCGCCGTCACCCCGCGCTACGTGCAGGGCCTGACCCCCGACCGCGAGCTGCCGATCATCAGGCGCATCGCGATCGGCTCGCTGCGCAACAAGCTGCTCATCATCACCCCGGCCGCGTTGCTGCTCAGCCAGTTCGTGCCGTGGCTGCTCACCCCGATCCTCATGCTCGGTGGCACCTACCTCTGCTACGAGGGGGCCGAGAAGATCTGGGAGAAGGTCGCGGGCCACGAGCACGCCGAGGAGGACGTGGCCGTCGGGGACCCCGACCACGAGAAGACGGTGACGAGCGGTGCGATCCGCACCGACTTCATCCTGTCCGCCGAGATCATGGTCATCGCGCTCAACGAGGTCGAGGACGAGCCGTTCGTGTCGCGAGCGGTCATCCTCGTGCTCGTCGCCATCGGCATCACCGTGCTCGTCTACGGGGTGGTCGGCCTCATCGTGAAGATGGACGACATCGGCCTGCACCTCGCGGGTCGGGATTCCGGCACCGCGCGCACGGTCGGCCGCGGCATGGTCGCGGGCATGCCGAAGCTGCTGTCGGCGCTGTCGACCATCGGCATCGTCGCGATGCTCTGGGTCGGTGGACACATCCTGCTCGTCGGCGTCGACGAGCTCGGCTGGCACACCCTGTACGACTGGGTGCACCACGCCGAGGAGGCCGTCGGTGGCGGTGCGCTCGGGTGGCTCGTCAACACCCTGGCCTCGGCCGTCATCGGTCTGGTCGTCGGTGGCCTGGTGGTCGCCGTCGTGACCGGGGTCAAGAAGGTGCGTTCCCCCAAGGACGCCGGGGCCCCGTCAGCGCACTGACGCACGATCGCCTGGAGTCGGGTGCCCAGGTGGTCGCCGGGGCAGCCAGCTGAGCACCCAACCCGGGATCGGGCGACGGAGGCTGCCGGCGTCGGGGAATGCGGCCTGCATGCCACCGCGTTGGCGCCCGCATGACCACCTGGGGACTCATCGGAAGCGGCAACATCGGCAGCACGGTCGCGCGACTCGCGGTCGGTGCCGGCCACGACGTCGTGCTGAGCAACAGCCGCGGGCCGGACACGCTCGCCGACCTCGTCGCCGAGCTCGGACCGCACGCCCGCGCCGCGACCGCGCAGGAGGCGGCCCGGGCCGGTGACGTGGTGGTGGTGACGGTGCCGCTCGGTGCCCGTGGCGACCTGCCGCACGCGGCCCTCGCGGGCAAGGTCGTCATCGACACGATGAACTACTACCCGCAGCGGGACGGTGTCGTGCCCGAGCTCGAGGACGAGTCGACGACGACCTCCGAGCTGCTCCAGGCACTCGCCCCGGACGCGAAGGTCGTCAAGGCGCTTCAACAACATCTTCGCCGCGCACCTCGCGGCCCTGGCCCGGCCGGCCGGTGCCGACGACCGCAGTGCGCTCGCGATCGCCGGCGACGACACCGCCGCCAAGGAGGTCGTGCGCGAGGCGCTGGACGCCATCGGCTACGACACCTTCGACCTCGGCCCGCTCGCCGAGGGCTGGCGCACGCAGCGCGACACCGCCGCCTACGGCTCGATGTACGCGAAGGACCCGGCCGACTGGAGTCGGGGCGCCCGCCCGGCCGACCGCGATGCCGTCGCGGCAGCCGCGCTGCGGGCTCGGCGCTACCGCGACGCCTGAGGGTTGTTCATGGCCAACCACCCCGATCGCCTGACGTCGGGTGGGTCGCTCCGTCAACCGGCGGAGCGGCGCGCCATCCGCCGCGCGACGACGATCGACCCGACGAACAGCAGGGCACCGACCAGCAGGGAGACGACGACGATCTGGGCGCTGCGGCCGGCGGAGGCGCCCAGGGCGGCGTACCCCACGGTGCCCGGCACGATGCCGATGGCGGTGCCGACGAGGAAGTCGCGCAGCGACACGGCGCTCACGCCGGCGCCGTAGTTGACGATCGTGAACGGCAGCACCGGTGTCAGCCGGGCCACGATGACGGCCGCGACCCCCTGCTGGCGCATGATCTCCTCGGCCCTGTCGATGCGTGGCCCGGTCAGCTCGGCGACCGCCTCACGCCCGAGCCGGCGGGCGATCGCGAACCCCACGAGCGCGCTGAGCATCGACGCGACCCAGGAGATCGCGATGCCGCCCGCCAGCCCGAAGAGCGCACCCGCGACCCCCGACAGCAGGTTCTTCGACACGGGCACGAGGGTGAGCACCACGTGCAGCAGCACGTAGACGACCGGTCCCCAGGCGCCGGTGGCCGCCACCGCCGACTGCACCTCGTCGACGTCGCCCCCGAGCAGCAGCCACACCAGGGCGCCCGCGATGAGCACGGCCAGGGCCAGCCCCAGCAGGCGGACCCTGGCCGCCCGGGTGGTGGTCATCGGCCCAGCCTAGACAGCGGCGCCGACGGCGGTCACGGGCCGCGAGGGGCGGCGGCCCTCTCCGGGCCCGACCCCACCCGCCGCGAGCGCAGGGCCACGAGGCAGGCGAGCACCACGACGGCCGTGACGATGGCGAACCCGAGCACCGGCAGCAGCGGCAGGGTGATGCCGATCGCGCCGCCGACGACCCAGGACGCCTGCAGGATGGTCTCCGACCAGGAGAACACCCGGGCCCGCACCGCGTCGTCGACGTCGCGCTGGATCAGGGCGTCGAGGCTGAGCTTGGCGAGCTGGCCGAACAGCCCGGTTGCCAGCCCGAGCAGCACCAGGGTCGGCAGGGAGTAGAAGACGGCGGTGAGCAGCGCGGCGAGCACGGCCACCCCGGCGACCACCGTCGCGAGCCGCTCGGGCGCGGGGCTGCGGCGCCGGTTGCCGATCACCGAGCCGAGCGCGTTGCCGACGCCGGCCGCCCCGGCGACCAGGGCGAGCACCGCGGGTCCGGACCAACCGGGCAACGGGTGCTCGCGCATGAGGAAGGCCAGGAACAGGGTGAGGAAGCCGGACAGCAGGCGCGCCCCCGTGGTGAGCCACAGCACGTAGCGCACCGAGCGCGGCAGGGCGCGCAGCCGACGGGCACCGCGGCTGGCCGACGGCAGCGGCAGCGGGCCCTCCCCGGCGCGCGTGCCGTCGAGGTCGAGCTCGCCCGCGGTGGAGTCGACCCGGGCGGGCAGCCGGATCGCCAGCACCGTCGCAGCGACGTACACGGCGAACGCCAGGCGCAGCGACCAGTCCGGGCCGATCTGGGCGAGCCCCCCGGCGAGCCCGCCACCGATCGCCATCCCGATCAGCCCGGCGATGGTCAGCCGGGAGTTGGCGGTCACCAGGCTGATGCCGTCGGGCAGCAGGCGTGGCACCGCCGCGGCGCGAGCCACGGCGTACGAACGGCTCGCGACGAGGCAGCCCAGCGCCGCCGGGAAGAGCCACGGGCTGTCCTCGACGACGGCCGAGGCGAGCACCCAGGCGAGGAACGCGCGCGTGGCGAGGGTGGTCCCGAGCGCCCAACGTCGGCCGTGGCGGAACCGGTCGAGCAGCGGCCCGATCAGGGGCGCCAGCAGCACGAACGGCGCCATGGTGAGCACGAGGAACAGCGCCACCCGCCCGCGGGCCTCGTCGGTGGGCAGCGCGAAGACGGTGCCGGCGAGCGAGACCGTGAGCGCGGCATCCCCGGCGACGTTGACCGCGTGCAGCTCGGTGAGCCGCGCCAGACCGGTGTCGGCCGCACCGTCGGCGTCGGTGAAGCTGCGGAACCGTCGGCCCGCCGCCGCGCCACCGCGCCCGACCAACCGGATGCCGGCGCGCCCGCCCCGGCCGACGCCCCGCCCCACGTTGCGGCCGGCGTCGGCCACCCGGCGCCGCGGGGTCTGCGGTGCCGTCTGCGGGGGTCGCTCGTCGGCGGTCATGACCCCCCGATCCTCCCCCGAAGGGGGCGCTACCCGCGAGAGGGGCTCCGGCGGGTCAGGCCCAGACGTGCTTCGCGTCGGGCTCGGAGGCGTCGCGGTGCACGAAGCCACGGGTCCCACCGTTGTCAGGCGCGCACGATCGGCTCCGCGCGGTGTCGCAGAGCCGAGCAACCGTACTGCTTGACTGTCCGGTGGTACCTGACCCTGGAGGACCTGAGATGACCGCACCGACGACCCTCGAGGGCGTGACGTCGGACGGAGCGACGGCGGCAGTCGAAGCGCGGCGCCAGCGCCGGCCCAGGCGGCTGTCGCTCACCGGCGCCGTGCTCGGCCTCACGTTCGGGGCGATGAGCGTGACGCCGTCGCTGGTGCCACGGGTCTGGTTCCTCCAGGCGCTCGTCACCGGGCTCTGCGTCGTCACCGGCTACGGGCTGGGTGCGTTCGTCGGCTGGGCCTACCGGGCCCTGGGGTTGCCGAACCTGCCCGACCGTGCGCGGTCGGTCGCCTGGAAGGTCCTGGCCGCCGTGGCCGTGGTCGTGCTGCTCGTGGGCGGTTGGCTCGGCTGGCGGTGGCAGTCCGACCAGCGCGAGCTGCTCGGCATGGACTCCTCGGTGCCGCTGGTCTGGCTGGCCGCGCCGTTGGTCGGCGTGGTCGTCGCCGCCCTGCTGCTCGGCATCGGCCGGGCGGTCAAGGCCCTCGGCCGAACCGTGTTCCGACCGCTCGGACGGGTCCTGCCGGTGCGGGTGGCGTGGCTGATCGCCATCGTCGTCACCGTCGTGGTGACCTACCTCGTGTTCTCCGGCCTCCTCATCGGCAACGCCATCTCGGCTGCAGACGCGATCTTCGCGAGCAACAACAAGGACGACAAGCCCGGTGTGGTCAACCCGCAGGTCGCGACCCGTTCGGGTGGCCCGACCTCGGGGGTCAGCTGGGACAGCATCGGCCGCGAGGGCCGGGCGTTCGTCGCGTCGGGCCCCACGGCTGGCGAGATCGCCGCGGTGGTGGGCGACCCGGCGGCCGTCGAGCCCGTGCGGGCCTTCGTGGGGCTCGAGACGGCACCGACCCCGGCCGAACGAGCCCAGATCGCGGTCGACGAGCTGCGCCGTCTCGGCGGGTTCCAACGGGGCGCCATCGCCGTCGCGGGCACCACCGGCAGTGGCTGGATCGACCCGATGCCGGCCGACGCGCTCGAGTACGTGACCCACGGCGATGTCGCCACCGTGTCGACCCAGTACTCGTACCTGCCCAGCTGGCTGTCCTTCCTCGTCGACCGCAGTCGCGCGGCGACCAACGCCGAGCAGCTGCTGACCGCGCTGCGGGTCGAGCTCGACGGGATGCCGGCCGAGCAGCGACCAGAGCTCTACGTCTACGGCGAGAGCCTGGGTGCCTTCTCCACCGACAGCGCCTTCACCAGCGTCGAGGACATGTCCACGACCACCGACGGCGCACTGCTCATCGGCCCGCCGAGCTTCGACGCCACCTGGCAGAAGGTGGTGGCGGGCCGTGTGGCGGGGTCACCGGTCTGGAAGCCGATCTACGGCGACGGGGCCCTGGTGCGGGTCGCCACCACCAAACCCGACCTCACCGACCAGACCCTGACCTGGACCACGGACAACCCGATCATCTACCTCACCCACGCCTCGGACCCGATCGTCGCGTGGACGGCGGACCACGCCGCATGGCTCGACCCACGCGGCCCGGACGTCAGCCCACGGGTGGTCGCCTGGCCCGTCGTCGCCGGGTGGCAGGCGACGGTCGACCAGTTCAACGCGAACGGCGTGCCTGCCGGCCACGGCCACGTCTACGACGAGACGGTCGTCACCGCCTGGTCGGAGATCGTGGGGCCACCGGCACTGCCCGATGCCGAGATCGCGGCCATCGAGAAGGCGATCAGCGACCCGCCCGAGTGAGGCGGCCGGCATCCGGAATCGGCGGCCGGGATGTGGTGTTGTGCAGCCCATGACCACTCCCGGCACCGACATGGCCGAGCGCTACGAGCGTGCCCGCGGGCTGTTCGAGCACGGTGAGTACCAGGCCGCGGCCGAGGCGCTCGCCGCCCTCGTCGACGAGACCCTGCTCGAGCCGCCCCTGCACGGCACCACCGAGCTGCGGCTGCTGCTCGCCCGCTCCTACTTCCACTCCGCCCAGCTCGGCCGCGCCGAGCGGGTGACGCGGGCGGTCCTCGCCGACGTGCCCGACGACGCCTACGCCAACCTGCTGCTCGGCCGCACCCTGCAGCGCCAGGGGCGGCACCCCGAGGCCAAGCCGCACCTCGCGATGGCCGAGCTGCTCGGCGGGTATGCCGGCACCGGGCGCCTCCCGCGCGACGAGCGCCCCGGCGCGCTCGGATGACCGACTACGGGCACGAGCTCGAGTTCGGTCTCTTCCCCTCGCCCGATGCGGCACGTGCCCACCACGTGCTCGAGCTGGCCGCCGTCGCGGAGGTCAGCGGGCTCGACCTCGTGACCGTGCAGGACCACCCGTACCAGGTCGCGCCACCTCGACGCCTGGACCCTGCTGTCGGTGATCGCGGCGCGCACCTCGACGGTGAGGGTTGCGCTCAACGTGGCGAACCTGCCGCTGCGCAACCCCGTCGTGCTCGCCGGGTCGGTCGCGTCGCTCGACGTCCTGAGCAACGGACGGGTCGAGCTCGGCATCGGGACGGGTGCCTTCTGGGACGCCATCGAGGCAGCGGGCGGGGTGCGCCTCGCCCCGGGTGAGTCGGTCGAGGCGCTCGAGGAGGCCATCGGCGTCATCCGCGCGATGTGGGCGGGCGAGGGCAGCGTTCGGCTCGACGGGGCGCACCACCGGGCGGTCGGGCTGCACTCGGGGCCGGCTCCGGCGCACCCGGTGGGAATCTGGGTGGGTGCCCTCAAGCCGCGGATGCTGCGGCTCACCGGGCGGCTCGCGGACGGCTGGCTGCCGAGCCAGGGCTACGCGGCCCCGGACACCCTCGGGCCGATGAACGCCCGGATCGACGAGGCGGCCGCGGCGGCCGGGCGTGCCCCGGAGGCCGTGCGGCGGCTCTACAACGTGTCGGGGTCGTTCGGGTCGGGGGGCGGGTTCCTGCGCGGGCGGCCCACCGACTGGGCCGAGCAGCTCGCGGCGCTCACCCTCGAGCGAGGGCATGGCGACCTACATCCTGGCGACCGACGACGCCGACGACGTGCGCCGCTTCGGCGAGGAGGTGGCGCCGCTGGTGCGCGACCTCGTGGCCACGGAACGCGAGCGTCGCTCCGCGGCCCCCGACGGCGTCGGGCCGCCTCCGCGGATGCCGTGCCGTCTCCTTCCTCGGCTTCGGCGCCGCGGCATGCAGAGACGCTGCCTGCGAATCGCCACTGTCACAGGCAGATCGGAAGGAAGTCGGCCGGTTGTCACGCCGACGCCCGACGACGGGACCCGGCTGACCGGCATCCTGCCGTGGGACGAGGGGAGCCGGCCGACGTATCCGGTGCGTCCGGACCCGGGTGAGCAGGCGGCCTACGGACCGGCCCAGCTCGCCGTGCCGCAGCACCTCAAGGACGTGCACGACCACCTGCGCGCCGAGCTGACCCAGGTGCGCGACGTCGTCGAGCAGGTGGTGCGCGGGCACCTCGGGGTGGGTGCGGCGCGGTCGGCGGTCAACGCGATGACGATGCGCCAGAACAACTGGACGCTCGGCGCCTACTGCGAGTCGTACTGCCGCATCGTGACCGGGCACCACAGCCTCGAGGACACCGGGATCTTCCCGCACCTGCGCGCCAGCGACCCCGACGCGGTGCCGGTGATCGACCGGCTCGAGGAGGAGCACGAGGTCATCCACGACGTGCTCGACGACGTCGACCGGGCCCTCGTGGCGCTGGTGGCCGAGGAGGCCGGAGGCGTTGGCCCGGCTGCAGCACGTGGTCGACCTGCTCACCGACACCCTGCTGTCACACCTGGCCTACGAGGAGCGCGAGCTGCTGCACCCGCTGGCGCGGCACGGCTTCTACCGCTGAGCCGAGCCGCATCGGGCGGGAGAGGCTGGGGCGGCAGTGTCAGGCGGCGTGAGCGGCCTCGAGCGCGAGCAGGTGCTCCTTGGCGCCCGGCCCACCGGCGTACCCGCCGACCCCACCGGCCGCGGGGACCACCCGGTGGCAGGGCAGCACGATGCACAGCGGGTTCGCCCCGAGCGCGGTGCCGACGGCCCGGGCCGCCCCCGGGTGCTCCACGGCCGACGCCAGCACGGCGTACGTGGTGCGCTCGCCGTAGCCGACCCGCGCCGCGAGCCCGGTCAGCACCTCGCGCTGGAACGCCGAGGCCAGGGCCAGGTCGGCCCGCACGTCGACCGACCGGGCCGCACCGGCGAGGTAGGCGGCCAGGGCGCGGCGGACGGCATCGGTCGGAGCCGCGTGGCGCAGCACCCGCGGGCTCACGCCCGACGCGATGCGGGTCAGCCAGCGGTCCTCGGATGCCGGGTCAGGGGCATAGGCGCACGTCACGACGGCGCCGTCGTCGCGCACGGCGAGCAGCAGCCGGCCGACCTCGGTGTCCTCGAGCACGTACGAGACGTCGGTGGGCTCGAGCACCGGCGGGCCGGCCAGCGGTGGGTCGAAGGTCGAGAAGGGGTTGGTCATGGCAGGTCCTTGAGGTCCGGGAGGTCGAGGCGGAGGGTGGCGATGGCGTCGCTGACGAGGCGGCGGCTCATCCCCGGCGAGGTGCCGAGCGCGGCCGCGACCGCGCGGTGGTCGAGGTCGCCGACGAAACGGAGCACGACGGCATCGCGCTGCCGTTGGGGCAACGCGGCGACGCGCGCCCACAGGTCGCCGTCGGGCGCCTCGGGCGGGGGGAGCGTCGGCGCCTCGGCCAGTACGGACGGGTCCTCGTGCGGGGTGGTGCGGCGGGCCGCGCGGTGGTGGTCCATGGCGCACCGGTGGGTGATCGTGAGCAGCCACGAGCGCAGGTTGCGGGCGTGGGTGAGCCGGGGATAGGCCGCCAGCGCCTGGGTCCAGGCCTGCTGGGCGACGTCGTCACCGGAGCCGGGCGCGAGGGCGTGCGCGAGACGGGCGACGTCGCGCCAGTGCTCGTCGACGAGGTGCTGGAAGGGCGGAAGGCTCACGATGATGCAACGGTAAGCCGCCGGTCCCTGTGAGCCGCGGCGCCGCCGCCGCACGGCAGAGACCGCAGATCACCCCGCTGGCGGCGTGTTGTGCGGCCCTTCGCGACAATGTGCAGGAAGGGCGGGGGAGGATCAGGGGGTGGACGTCGAGAACCGGGTGCCCCGGCCCAGCCTCCCGAGGGTGGACCGCCCGCTCGTCATCGCCCACCGCGGAGCCAGCGACGAGGAGCCCGAGCACACCCTGCGCGCCTACCGGAAGGCGTTCCAGCACGGCGCCGACGGCGTGGAGTGCGACGTGCGGCTGACCGCCGACCACCACCTGGTGTGCGTGCACGACCGCCGGGTCAACCGCACCTCCAACGGCGCCGGCGTGGTCTCCGCGCTCGAGCTGGCCACCCTCGAGGAGTTCGACTGGGCGTCGTGGAAGACCGCGCCCCGCCCCGGCGACACGGAGTCACCCGAGTCCGACCCCGAGCGCGCTCACCTGCTGACCCTGCGCCGCCTGCTCGACACGCTCGTCGACACGGGGCAGGAGGTCGTCACCCTCATCGAGACCAAGCACCCGACCCGGCACGGCAACGACGTCGAGAAGACCCTGGTGCAGGTGCTGCGGGCCTTCGACCTCGCTGACGGCGACCAACCGGGGCGACCGCACGTGCGGATGATGTCGTTCTCCAACCGCGCCCTGCAGCGCGCCCACAAGCTCGCCCCCCACCTGCCGCTGGTCTACCTCGTCGACGCGACGGTGCCGGCGCTCACCTGGGACGGCATCCTCCCCAAGGGCATCGGCGCCGTCGGGCTCGACGTGCGGATGCTGCGCCGACCCAAGGTGGTCAAGGCCTACCAGCGTCGGGGCCACCAGGTGTACGTGTGGACCGTCGACAAGCACGAGGACGTCGACCGCTGCCTCGAGCTGGGGGTCGACGTCATCATCACCAACCGTCCAGGACATGTGCTTCGCCACGTGGAGCGTTCCGGCTAGGTTTGGCCGGGTGACCTCGAACTTCGACCACGACGACAGCCAGGACGAGGGCCCCGTCGGCACGGGCCGCACCGGTGAGAGCGGCCTCGTCGTCACCGAGACCCCCGGGCCGGGCGTCGACAGCATCATCTGCACCCTGCGCGCTCCGCACGAGCCGGCCTCGGTGGGAAGGGTGCGTCGTGAGGTGGTCAACGACCTGCAGACCCGCGACCTGCCCGAGCAGCTCGTCGACGAGGCCGAGATGGTCGCGTCCGAGCTGCTCACCAACGCAGTGCGCCACGCCCGGCCGCTGTCCGACGGCACGATCCGGGTGCGCTGGAAGATCCGCGGCGACGTCGTCGAGGTGGAGGTCACCGACGGTGGTGGCGAGAGCATCCCGCGCCCGGCGCCGCGCACCGTGTGGCTGTCCTCCGGCCGCGGGCTGCGCATCGTCCGCTCGATCGCCCACGAGTGGGGCGTCACCGAGGACCGCACCGGCAACGTCGTGTGGGCCACCCTCGGTGGCCCGAGCCGGCGCCGGGCCACCTGACCCGATCCCGTTAGGGTGCACGCATGGGCAAGGCATCTCGTCGTCAGCGCGGCACCGACACCGCATCCGGGCAGTCCCGACCGAAGCCGGCGCCGTTCGAGCGCCGGCCTTTCGAGGGGCTCGCGGGTGAGACCGACTGGGTCGCCCTGCGCGAGATCCTGCCCGCGGCCACCGCAGTCGTCACCGTGCGCGACGAGCACGTGCCCGACGGTGCGCCGAGCGAGGTGACCGTCGCGACCGTGCTGCCGATGGCCTGGCCCGGTCTGCACCGCGACGACGGCACCGTGCTCATCGGCACGCAGTCCGGCAACGCCAGCGGTGACGCCTCGCGCGACCTCGCCGGACAGCTGCTCGCGGCCCTCGCCGCCGAGCCCGGGCGCCCGGTGCTCACCACGCCCCAGGTCACCGCCGACAGCCCCCGTCTGCAGGACGTGCTGGCCGACGACACCGCCTTCGAGGTCACCGTGCACGAGGGCTTCGACTTCTGGGTCGAGGGCCAGGACCTCGAGGGCGAGGCCGCCGACTCGCTCGAGCGCGCCAACGCCACCGTCGTGCCAACCGTGCGGATGACGGCGCTGCCGTCGGCCTACTGGGTGCGCATCGGTGAGCGCGCGCACATCCGCCTCGTGCTGCCCGACGACGAGGACAGCGCCACCGACGCCCTCGCCCGGCTGCACTCGGCCGGTGACGACGGCTTGGGCGGCGACACCCGGCTGCTCGGCGCCTTCCGTGCCTGCGGGCTGCTCGTCCCCGTGTGGGACCTCGACCCCGAGCTCGCGGCCGACGACTACGAGGGTGAGCTCGCCGCGTGGGGTGAGCGGTACGCGGCCGCCCTCGCGAACGACACCTCGCTCGACGCCGACGAGCGGCGTGCCAGGTCTGGTCTGCTGAGCCGCCAGGTCACCCTCCGCTGATGAGCTCGCTCGCCGCGAGGGTCGCCGCGGTCGTGCCGTGCAAGGACGAGGCCGAGCGCATCGCGGCGACCGTGGCCGCGGTGGCTGCCCTGCCGCAGGTCGGCCGGGTCGTCGTCGTCGACGACGGCAGCACCGACGGCACCTCCGCGGCCGCCGGCGCCGCCGGCGCCGACGTCGTGCGTCACGAGCGCAACCGCGGCAAGGCCGCCGCGCTGGAGACCGGCGTGCGCCGGGTGCGCGAGCTCGAGCAGGCGGATGCCGTCGCCGACCCGACCGCTGCCTGGCCCGCCGCGCTGCTCTTCGTCGACGGCGACCTCCAGGCGACCGCCACCAACCTGGGCGTGCTCACCACCGCGGTGCTCGACGGCACCGCCGACATGACGATCGCCACCCTGCCGGCCCAGATCACCGCCGGCGGTGGGCGGGGCCTGGTCGTGGGACTGGCTCGCCGCGGCATCGAGCACCTCACCGGCTTCCGCGCGGTGCAGCCGCTCTCGGGCATGCGCTGCCTGAGCCCGGCCGCCTTCGCCGCCGGCAGCCCGCTCGCCCGGGGCTGGGGCGTCGAGACCGCGTTGACCGTCGACGTGCTGCGCGCCGGGCTCACCGTGCTCGAGGTGCCGTGCGAGCTGCAGCACCGGGTCAGCGGCTCGGACTGGCGGGGTCAGCTGCACCGGGCCGAGCAGTACCGCGACGTCTGGCTGGCGCTCGTGCGGCGCGGCTGGCGGCCGTGGCACCGGGGCTGACCCGCGCCCACCGGCTCTGCGTCGGTGTGGCGCTGGGCCTGCTGCTCCTCGTCGGACTGTCCGCCCCGAACGCCGCCCAGCCCGACCTCGCGCCACCCGGCTGGGTGGTCGCGCCCAGGCTGCCCCTCGAGCTGGGGCCGGCGGCGGTCACCGCCGTGCTGTGGACCGCCTACCTCCTCGGTGGGCTGGGGGTGTTCCTCGGGCTGCGCGGCCGGGTCGAGGCGCTGCGCGGCTGGCTCGTCCCGGGCGCCATCGCCCTGCTCGCCCTGCTGACCTCGCCGTTCGGGTCGGCCGACCACGTCAACTACCTCGCCTACGGCCGCATCCTCGTCGGCGGCGGCAACCCGTGGGTCGACGCACCGATCAGCTGGGCCGGCGGCCGGGACCCGGTGACCAGCCGGGTCGAGGAGCCGTGGACCACCGAGCCCAGCGTCTACGGCCCGTTCGGCACCCTGCTGCACGCAGGGTCCGCCCTGGTCGGGGGTGACTCGCTGCGGCAGGGCGTGTGGGTCTGGCAGGTGGTCGTGGTGGTGTCCTGGCTCGCGATACGCGCCCTGCTGCGGGCCGGCCTCGACCCCGAGCTGCACGGCCGGGTCGACGTGCTGTGGACGCTCAACCCGCTCGTCGTCGGCATCGGCGTGCTCGGAGCGCACATCGACACCGTCGCCACCGCCCTGGCCCTGGCCGCCGTCGTGGTGGCCGCCCGCCGCCCGGGGTGGTCCGGCGCCCTGCTCAGCGGTGCCTGCGTGGGGCTGGCCGGCACGACGAAGTTCACCTACGCCGTCGTCGGCGTGGGCGTGGTCGCCGCCTGGTGGGTGGTCGGTCGACGCTCGGCCGAGCTGGCCAAGCTGGTCGGGGCGCTCGTGGCCGGCTTCGTCGTCGTGGGCGGGGCCCTGCACCTGTGGGCGGGCCCGCACCTCTACGACCAGCTGCTCCGCTCCCGCCAGGCCGTGTCGCTCGCGACGCCGTGGCGGCCACTGCTCGAGTGGGGCCGCGACACCTGGGGCAACGCACCGACCCGCCTGTTCATCAGCGTCGCGGCGGCGGTGCTCGCAGTGCTGCTGGCCTGGTGCCTGCTGCGCGCCAGCCGCCCCGCCGGCTGGGACGAGTTCGGCCGATTGGTCGAAGGTGCCTCGGCAGGGCGTACCCCGAGTGACCTATTGGTCGATCCGGGTACGGATGCCGCCGGCTCGCCGACGCGCTTCGCGGCGGTCGCGCTGTGGGTCACCGCGTGCCTGGCCCTGGCGTACTCGCTCGCCGCGCCGTACTCGCTGCCCTGGTACGACCTGCTGGTCTGGTGCGCCCTGCCGGCGGTGCTGCCGGGCCTGGTCGACCTCGTCGCGCTCGTGCGGCTGGTCGCGCTGGCCGTCGCCTACGTGCCGGGCCGGGTGCTCGGCCTGACCCCCGCCGTCGAGGACCTCACCCTGGGGGTGCGCCGCGGCGTCGTGCCGTGGGTGGGGCTCGTGCTGTGGGCGGTGGTCATCGTCGCCGGCGTGCGGAGCGGGTCCGGGCGGCGGCTCGGGCCTCGTCGAGCAGGTACGACACCGACACCGACACGATGAGCGGCACCGCGAGGGTGGCCCCGACCGCCGGGATCGCGACCCCCGAGTCGTTGATGAGGAAGCCGATGCTCAGGGTGATGAGCAGCGCGACCAGGCCGGCGCGCAGCGTCGGTGCCTGGTCGTAGGAGCGCTGCATGGCCCGTGAGCCCCAGGAGGTGGGGCGCGCCAGCACGTAGATGACGAAGAGCAGCGCGGCCGGCACGAGCAGGGTCAGGGGGGCGTTGCCGAGCAGGATGTCGATGTTCTGCTGGCCCTTGCGGATCACGATGTCGAGGGCGTTGCCGTCGATGATCGCCTGCACGAACCGGCCCAGGTGGGTGCGCGAGGATGCCGGCCGCAGCCAGTCCGCGCCCGCCACGAGGAAGAAGACGGCGACCACGGCCAGGGCCAGCAGGAGCAGCCGTCTCCAGGTCAGCTTCAGGCCGAGCACGGCGAGCACCAGGTAGGCCAGGCCGGGCAGCAGCGCGGGCGGCCCACCGCCGTCGGCCCCCCAGAAGGGCATGGCGTCGACGACGAGGGCGAAGCCGCCGATGAGCATGACGGCGAGCGCGGCCGCCCTGCGCCGGCCGGCGAGCACGAGCATCGACGACACGGCGGTGCAGAGCAGGATCGTGGCGGTGGCGAACAGCGCGAAGGTGGCGTTGCCCATGCCGTAGTACCTGCCACCGACCACGGGCTGCAGGCCCATCAGCGAGGACAGCTGCAGGCGGGACCCGGTCATCACGTCGACGGCCAGCACGACCATGGTCGTCGCCGAGACGAAGGCCATCGGCCCCAGCGCCCACCGCCCCCACGGCCCGCGCAGGGCGGCCAGTGCGATGATCGCCACGAACAGGCCGACCGCGGCGACGACCGAGATCATCGCGACCGGGAAGCGCCACCACGGCAGGAGGTTGGCCAGGAAGGTCGACACCGGCACCGACGCCGCGGCCACCGAGATCGCCCGCACCCGGGACAGCGTCCTGACCCGGGTGGCCTCCGACCCGAGCCGGCCCTTGTAGACGAGCAGCACGAGCAGGTAGATCGCCAGCTGGCCATAGGCGAAGACCGTGAAGAACGGCTCGACGAGGTCGTGCACGTCGTGGCTCGCCTCGTCGTAGTCGGCGAGGTAGGTCAGCCGGGCCTCGGGCCCGCCGCTCCGAGTTGTCCGGGGCGGGGTCGCTCGTGAGCGGCGAGCCCTGCACGGCATCCGGGACCGGGAGGCCGACCGCGGACAGCACCGTGGCGGTGACGTCCGGGGCCTGGGCCAGGCCCCGCTGCTGGGTCGACGGCGAGACGAGCACCCCGGGGCCGAAGTGCGGCCCGCGGGCGACGACGAGGCGCAGCCGCTCACTGCGGCCGGCATCCGACAGCGACGCGACGACGTAGTCGGCGCCCAGCGGTCCGCCCGCGATGACCTCGCCGATGCGGGTGTCGATCTCGGTGAGCTGCTGCCGCCGGGTGCCCTTCACCGGCTCGCCGCCGGCGACGTCGTCGGGGTCACGCAGCGACCCCACGTCGACGAGGGTGACCGGGCACCCGTTGAGGTCCTCGAGCATCTGCTGGTCGGACCAGTCGCCGTACTGGTCGATCGTCCCGTCGCGCCGGGCCCCACCGGCGGCGGCATACGGCTGCACCGCCTTGACGCACAGGGTGCCGGCCGCCGCCGTGTCACCGAGCAGCCCGAGCCGGGTGTCGAAGCGTTCCTGCTCGGCTGCCTCGAGGTAGCTCGGCCACTGCAGCACCGTGTTGTTCGAGACGACCGGGGCGGCGCGGGCAGGGCCGGTCGGCCGGGTTGGCCTGCGGGGCCGGTGCGCGAGGCCGCGGCCCGGGAGCCGGCGGACACCCCGAGCCAGCCGTCGATCGGGCAGGTGTTGGAGTACACCGAGCGCACCGACAGCGCGGCCGAGGAGCCGTCGCGCAGCAGCAGCCAGAGGTTCGGGGTGGTCTGCTCGTCGACGTCGGACCAGCTGATGCCGCCGGTGCCGATGAGCACCACCGCGCCCGCCGGCTCGCTGGCCTCGGCACCCGCTGGCCCAGGTCGACGACGCCGTGAGGAGTCCGGTCACCACGGTCGCCAGGGCGACCGCGACGACGAGGGCTCTGCGTAACACGGGGCAAGGCTACGGGTCAGTAGGTGCGCCGCCCGAATCAGCGAGTGCTCAGGCAACTCGCAGGATCCTGTGCGGCGACGCTGCGGGGCCGCGCGTGCCACCGGGCCCTCGCGGACCGCCAGAATGGTGCCGTGAGCACCCCGGCGAACGGCACCGTCCCGCGCCACCGGTGGCTGCTCGCCGCGGCCCTCATCGCCCTCGCCTCACTGCCCGTCGTGCTGCGGTACCTCGTGTTCTGGCCGCTCGACCAGTGGCAGGTCGACGTCGAGGTCTACCGCGAGGCCGGGGTGTCCATCCTCACCGGGCGCCCGATCTACGCCGCCCTCACCGAGGCCCCGCAGCTGCTGCCGTTCACCTACCCACCCTTCGCCGCGGTGCTGGCCATCCCCCTCGCCCTCGTGCCGTTCGGCGTCGCGGGCTGGCTGTGGACCGCCTTGCAGGTGATCGCGACCACGGCCATCGTCTGGTACGCCGGCTACCGCCTCATCCACCGCACCGGCGCCTGGATGCCGCTCACCCTGGCCCTGCTCACCGCCCCGATGCTCTGGCTGCACCCGGTGAGCGACGGCATCCGGTTCGGTCAGGTCAACGCGTTCATGGTGCTCGCCTGCCTGATGGACCTGCGCCAGCCCCGGCCTGGCCTGATCCGACGGGTGCCCCGCGGGGTGCTCGTGGGCCTCGCCATGGCGGTCAAGCTGACGCCCGGGGTGTTCGTCGTGCACTTCCTGGTCACCAGGCGGTGGAAGGAGGCCGCGACCGCGGTCGGCACGGCGGTGGCCGTGACGGTGGGCATGTGGGTGCTCCTGCCGCAGGCGTCGTTCGCGTTCTGGGGCGGGGCGCTGCAGGACCCGGCCCGGCTCGGCCCCAACATGGGCACGTCGAACCAGTCGATCCGGGGCTTGCTGCTGCGGGTGGGCCCCGACGGGCTGCCGGGCACCGTCATCTGGCTCGGGTGCATCGCGGCCGTGGGGTTCTTCGGCTTCTGGCTGGCCCGGCGCCTCTACCTGGCCGGTGACTCGATCGGCGAGGTCGCCGCGGTGGGGCTGATGGCGTGCCTGCTGTCACCGGTGGCGTGGATCCACCACTACCACTGGATCGTCGTCGTGGTCTTCGCGCTGCTCGGCGCCGACCCGCTGCGAGACCGGCGGCGGCTCTGGGCCGGCCTGGGCGTCACGGCCTTCTTCCTGTGCCGGCTGCCGTGGTGGGGCATCTCCTGGCTCAACCACCGCGAGTGGCCGCAGTTCCCCGGCCGGGTCCTGCAGAACGCCGACGTGTTCGGGGCGCTCGCCGCGCTCGTGCTGCTGTGGTGGGTCACCCGACCACGCCCCGGCGAGGTCGCGGGTGCGCCGGCCGACGACGCCGACACCGGCGCCGACGCTCAGAGCACGCCGGCGATCTCCACCGCGGTGTAGGCGGCGAGCAGCAGGCAGACGCCGCCGCCGATCCGGCGCAGGGTCGACAGCTTCATCCGGGTGAGCAGGGTGCGGCCCAGCGCCGCCGCCAGAGCGGACACGACGGCCAGGGCGAGGAACGCGCCGACGAACACCGACACCGGGTCGTCGTAGCGCACCACCAGCGAGGCGGTGAGGATCTGCGACAGGTCGCCCCACTCGGCGAGGAACAGCACGGTGAAGCACAGCGTGACGACCCGCCAGCCGACCACCTGCTTGGCTGCCTTTGCGCCGAACTCCGCCTCGGTCTCGGCCTCCTCCTCGTCGGCCCTGCCGGCGCCGCGCAGCAGCAGGACGCCGCCGACGAGGAACATGACGCAGGCGAAGACCTCGACCGGGGTGCGGGGCAGCCGGGCGATCAGGCCGCCGGCGAGCACGGCGATCGCGGTCTGCACGAAGAAGGCCAGGCAGACGCCGATCCACACCAGCAAGGGGCGGAAGCGCGTCGACATCACCAGCGTGGCGATGAACGTCTTGTCCGGCAGCTCGACCAGGAAGATCGTGCCGAAGACGACGGCGACGGTCGCAAGGTCGAGTCCCACGGCATCCACCCTAGGCAGCACCGCGCAGCCCCTGCGAACCGGTCCGCGCCCGAGTCCCGGTGGAATGGCCGGCGGCTCAGCGGCGGCAGCGCCTAGCCTGTCGGCTGTGTTCGGAATCCACCCTGCCGAGGCGCTGCTGCTGGCGATCCCCCTCGCGATCGCGGCCTGCCTGGTCGTGGGGCTCGTCGTGCTGCTGCGGCGCTCGGCCGACGTGCGGCGGCGGGTTGCCGCCCTCGAGCAGCACCGCCCGGCCGGCGACGCCGACCTCGCGGCCCTGCGGTCCGACCTGGGCCAGGCGCTGCGCCACGTCGCCGTCGTGCGGTACGACGCCTTCGGCGACATGGGTGGCCGGCTCAGCTTCAGCGCCGCCGTCATCGACGACCACGGCGACGGACTGGTCTTCAGCTCGATCCATGCGCGTGGAGAGTCGCGCACCTACGCCAAGGGCGTGGTCGGAGGCAGCTCCGACGCGACCCTGACCCCCGAGGAGCAGCAGGCACTCGCCGCCGCTCGCACCGGCAAGGAGACCCCGTGACCCGCTTCGGCTACCTCGGACCCGAGGGCACCTTCACCTCGATGGCGCTGGACGCCTGGGCAGCCGCGGGCGATGGCGACCGTGTCGCGTTCGGGTCGGTGGATGCGGCGCTCACCGCACTGCGCGGGGGCGAGATCGACGGCGCGATGGTGCCGATCGAGAACTCCGTCGAGGGCGGCGTCTCCGCCACGCTGGACGCCCTGGCGAGCGGTGACCCCCTCGTCGTCACGGGCGAGGTGCTGGTGCCGGTGACCTTCGTGCTCGCGGCCCACCCCGGCACCACGCTCGACGCCGTGCGCGCCGTGGGCACCCACTCGCACGCCTGGGCCCAGGTGCGCGGATGGATGGGCGAGCACCTCCCGGATGCCGTGTACGTGCCGACGCTGTCGACCGCCGCCGCCGCCGAGGGCCTGGAGCAGGGTCGGCAGTCCTACGACGCCGCCGTCTGCGCGCCGGCCGCCGCGCGACTGCACGGGCTGGTGCAGCTGGCCCACGGCATCGGGGACATGCAGGCGGCGGTGACCCGGTTCGTGCTCGTCGCGCGTCCCGGCGAGCTGCCCGAGCCGACCGGCGCCGACAAGACCACCGTGGTGCTGTTCCAGCGCGACGACCACGCCGGTGGCCTGCTCGCGCTGCTCGAGCAGTTCGCCGCCCGCGGCATCAACATGACGCGGCTCGAGTCGCGCCCGACCAAGGAGTCGATGGGCTCGTACTGCTTCTCGATCGACCTCGAGGGGCACGTGCTCGACGAGCGGGTCGGCGAGGCCCTGATGGGGCTGCGCCGGATCTGCGCCGAGGTGCGCTTCCTCGGCTCCTACCCGCGGGCCGACCGACAGCGCGCCAGCATCGCCCCGCTCACGAGCGACACCGACTTCAGCGCGGCCCGCTCCTGGCTCGAGGGCATCCGTTCCGGTCGCTCGTAGGACACGCGGGGACATCGAGGGGTGACGACATGCGCGGGAGAAGTGGGGATCCCGGGCATGTCGCGACCGCTCGAATGACGCGTGGCCGCAGCCCGGACCCTCAGCACCCTCAGGATGCCGGGATGGCCGCGCTCGTGCCCTCGGGCTCGCGCTCCAGTCCGAGCCACCACTGCTCGCCCTCGCCCCAGTGCAGCGCGAGGTAGGGGCCGGACAGCTCCAGCCGAGGGCGGCTGCCGAGCATCTCGGTGATCCAGCGCTCCTGCTCCGTCAGGGCCGGCTCGCACGCCATCCGGGTCGACATCAGGGGGCCGGTGACGAGCACGCTGTCCTCCACCGACACCGGGCCGCGCACGGTGTTGCAGCCGGTCTCGGCGAACACCCGGCCGTCGCCGAAGACCAGTCGCACGACGCCCTGGACGGGGGCGGGGGCGGAGCCGTCGTTGACCACGGCCCACCCCCCGGTCAGCACACCGACGTCGTCCACCGGCACCGACCCGTTGGCCGTGTCGCCGTCGCCACCGGCGCCGGCGAGCGAGGCCGCGACGGCGCCGGCGGCGACCACCGCCACGACACCGGCGACCACCAGGAACGTACGGGTCCCGCTCGCAGAGCTCATCGGATCGTCATCTCCTCGGGGCCGGGCTCGTGCCGGGGCAGGTAGGGGGCCGCGTTGTCCTCGACCCAGGCGTCGACCTCGCTCCAGCGCTCGTCGAGCCACAGCGCGAACGCCTCCGCCTCGAGCGGCACGGTGGCGGCGGCATACGTCCACGTCTTGACGAGGAACGGCCGGCCGTCGAAGGGCAGGGCCTCCCACACCATCCGCGGCGTGGAGAGCCGGGCCAGCCCGGCGTGCGCGAGCACCATGACGTCGGCCTCGGGCCGGGCCGACCGGGCCGCCCACGCCCCACGGCTCTTGGGCGGCAGCACGTTGCGCAGCTCCTCGGCGCGGCGGGCCCGGGCCAGCTCCCCGCGCTCGCGCAGCCGCCGGATGTAGCCCGCCCGCCGACCGGGGGTCCAGTTCTGCCCCTCGGGGAAGATGACGAAGACGTCGTCGTCGACCATCGACTCGGCCATCCGGGTCACCCCGGCCACCCGGTCCTCCCCGCTGCCGGTGCCGGAGGGGACGAAGAAGGACTGGAGCCGGCTGAGGATGGTGTCGATGCCCGGGTCCCAGCGCAGTGCCTCGGCGAGCACGATCCGGGGCAGGCGGCCCACGGTCCGGGACATCAGCCAGGCGATCGCCAACGAGTCGGCCGGCCCGGCGTGACGGGCGAGGGTGATCAACGGCTCGTCGTCGGTGCCGAAGTGCATCCGGTCCGCGAGGGTCACCTCGAGCTTGACCCACCGGCGCGCGTAGTACATCAGCGAGTCCAGCGCCTGCGAGAACAGCTTCTCGTGGTCCTCCCGCCAGGTCGGCGAGGAGTGGTCGGGGCTCCTGGCCCACAGGGCCCAGCAGCCGAGCAGCATCCGGATGTCGACCCACATGAGCACGACGGCCAGGCACGACGCGCGGAACAACCGGGCCCGGCGGTCCACGAGGACCATGAAGGCCCCGGCGACGATCACCGGCACCATCAGGCCGGTGACGACGACCCCGACGAGGGGCCACAGCACGTGCAGCACGCGGCGCACGAACAACGGCGGCGGGGGGATGCTGCGGGCGCCCATGGGCGTCAGGGTATGCCCGTGGTGCGCGCCAGGTCGGGCACATCCGCGGGCCTGGCCGCGCCGGACCGGGACAGGACGTCATGACCGCACCGCAGCCCCCGTGGGCAACCGCGTACGGACGGGGGTACGCAGCGCCGCGAGGTCGTCAGCGCGCTGCGAGACCGCTGAGGTAGTCGGCGCTGGCGGCCTGCGCCGCGTCCATCCGGTCGCGCATCCGCCCGGCGCGGGCCTGCCCGAGCGAGATGTTGGGGCTGTCCGTCGCCCCACTCGGCAGCACGTGCAGCTCGACGTCGTCGGGCACGCTCTCCATCTCGTGCACGAACCGGTGCCGCCGGCCGATCTCGAAGGCCACCGTCGCCACCTCCCAGGGCTTGGTCGGCGGCTTGAGCGGCTGTTCGACCCGGCCCACCTGGAGCACGAAGATGCGGGTGGCGCCCAGCGCCAGCGCCCGCCCGACCGGGATGGAGTGCACGAGACCGCCGTCGAGGAAGTGCCGCTCGCCGATCCGCACCGCCGGGAACAGCCCCGGCACCGAGCACGACGCGACGACGGGCTCGGCGAGGTCGCCCTCGCTGAACCACACCCCGCTCGCGTCCTCGATGCACGCGGCGACGCACTGGAACGGCACCTCGAGGTCCTCGAACCGGGCGACCGGCAGGTAGCGCTCGATGAGGTGGCGCAGCGGGGCGTTCGACAGCAGGTGGGTGCGGTACTTGGCCACCCGTGCGGCCTGGCGCACCGGGTTGTCGAGGAAGACCCCCTCGCGCACGACCGCCTCCCACACCGCGGCCAGCCGGTCGGCGCCGTCCGGGCCGGGGTCGGCGGCGATGAACGCGCCGTTCAGCGCGCCGATGCTGGTGCCCAGCACCAGGTCCGGCCGGATGCCGTGCACGGCCAGCGCCCGCAGCATCCCCACCTCGCTGGAGCCGAGCACGCCCCCGCCCCCCAGGACGTACGCGGTGAGCTCCTCGCGCGGCATACGAGCCAATGTAGGCCGGTTGCCCGGTGTGGTGTGCCCGGGTCCGGTCACCGGTAGCCTCCCCCCATGGCTGGCGCGGCGATCTTCGACCTCGACCGCACCCTGCTGCAGGGCGGCACCGGGCCCCTGCTGTCGCGGGCGATGTACGACCTGGGGGTCGTCACCCGCAAGCTTCCCGGCGAGGGCCTGCTCTACGGCCTGTTCGACCTCATCGGCGAGACGCTGCCCTCGATCTTCCTGGCCCGCCAGGCCACCCTGCTGGCCAGGGGTCGTGACGGCACCACCTTCGACGCCGCGGCACAGGCCGCCGCCGAGACCATCGCGGCCGTCATCCACCCGTTCGCGCTCTCGCTCATCGAGCAGCACCACGCCGCAGGCCGGCCCGTGGTCCTCGCGACGACGACACCGCACCACCTGATCAAGCCGCTCGCCGACAAGCTGGGCTTCGACCACGTCATCGCCACGCGCTACACCATCGACGCCGAGGGCCGGTTCGACGGCTCGATCTCGGGGAACTTCGTCTGGTCACGCGGCAAGCTCGCGGCGGTGCAGGAGTGGGCGGCCCGAGAGGAGGTCGACCTGGCCGAGAGCTTCGCCTACTCGGACTCGATCTACGACCTGCCGCTGCTGTCGGCGGTGGGCAGCCCGGCCGCGGTGAACCCCGACCCGCGGCTCACCGTCTACGCCGTCGCCCGTGGCTGGCCGATCGTGCACTTCGACGTCTCGCCGGGCGTGCTCAAGGTCCCCGTCCTGGGCATCGAGCTCCAGCGGCTGCTCTTCCTCGCCAGCCCACCGCTCCTGACGCCGTACGCCCGCTTCGACATCGCGGGCACCGAGCACATCCCGCGCACCGGCCCGGCGATCCTCGTCGGCAACCACCGCTCCTACTTCGACCTCCAGACGATCATCCAGCTGCTGCGCACCACCGGCCGCACCGCGCGGGGCCTGGGCAAGAAGGAGATCTTCGACATCCCGGTGCTCGGGGCGATCGCGACGGCACTGGGGGGCATCCCGGTCGACCGGGCGAGTGGGGGCAAGGAGTCGTTCGAGCACGCCGCGGTGGCGCTCGAGGGCGGCGAGCTGGTCTGCCTGCTCCCGCAGGGCACGATCCCGCGTGGGGAGAAGTTCTTCGACCCGGTGCTCAAGGGCCGCACCGGCGCCGCCCGGCTCGCGGCGATGACGGGCGCACCGGTCATCCCGTTCGGCATCTGGGGCTCCGAGCAGGTCTGGCCACGCTCGGAGCCGGTGCCCCGGATGTTCAACCTCACCGACCCGCCGACGGTGCGGGTCCGGGTCGGACCGCCGGTCGAGCTCAAGCTGCGTTCCGCGGCCGCCGACACCCGCCGGATCATGGCGGCGATCGCCGACTGCCTGCCTCCGCGGGCCCGGGAGCACCGCGAGCCGACGCAGGAGGAGATCCGGCTGGCCACGCCGGCGACCTGACCCGCCGCTCGACCCGGGGGCACCCGTTCCGCAGGGCGGACCGGGATTTGCCTTCTCACCCGGATTAGGCTTACCTAACTCAGGCAGCCCTAACCTGGAGGATACGGAGTCGAGGATGTTCGTCAGCAACGCCCTGATCGGGCTGCGCGAGGGGCTCGAGGCGGCCCTGGTCGTCGTCATCCTGCTGGCCTTCCTCACCAAGACCAACCGCACCTGGGGCATCCGCTACGTCTGGCTCGGTGTCGGCACCGCGATCGCGCTCTCCGTCGTGCTCGGCGCGGCCCTCACCTACGGCACCCGCCAGCTGTCCTTCGAGGCGCAGGAGCTGATCGGTGGCCTGGCGAGCATCATCGCCGTGGGCTTCGTGACCGCCATGGTGTTCTGGATGAAGTCCGCCTCGCGGAGCATCTCCGGTGAGCTGAAGGGCAAGCTCGACCGCGCCCTCGACCTCGGCCCGCTCGCCGTCGCCCTCGTCGCCTTCCTCGGGGTGGGCCGCGAGGGCCTCGAGACCGCGATCTTCTTCTACGCCACCGCCCAGGCCGCGGGCGCCGGCAACAACCTGCCGCTGCTCGGCTGGCTCGTCGGTTTCGCCGGCGCGGTCCTGCTCGGCTGGCTCATCTACAAGGGCGCCCTGAAGATCAACCTCGGCGCGTTCTTCACGTGGACCGGCATCGCGCTGATCCTGGTCGCCGGCGGCATCCTCTCCTACGGCATCCACGACCTGCAGGAGGCCGGCGTGCTGCCCGGCCTGAACAACCTCGCTTTCGACGTCTCCGGCACCATCGACCCGAGCAGCTGGTACGCGACCGTGCTCAAGGGCACGCTGAACTTCACCCCGGCGACCACCGTGCTCCAGGCCGTCGCCTGGCTGCTCTACGTGGGCACCGTCATGTTCTTCTTCCTGCGCCCCGCCCGACCGGCGGCCGCTGCACCGGCTGCGCCGCCCACGTCGGCCGTGCCCGTGCCGGAGTCCTCCACCCCGGCCTGACCCCTCCCGCTCGTCCCGTTCTCGAACCCGAACCACTCCAGGAGCCCACCCGTGCGTACCCGTCCGCTTGCCCTCGCCGCCGCCCTCGCCCTCCCCGCGGCGATCGCCCTCGCGGGCTGCACCAGCTCCGGCGAGACGTCCGAGGGCGCCGGGGGCGGCCCCATCGCGGTCAAGGCCACCGACGGCGCGTGCGAGGTCTCGCGCGCCGAGGCCCCCGCGGGCACCGTCGAGTTCACGATCACGAACTCCGGGAGCAAGGTCAACGAGTTCTACGTGTACGCCGAGGGTGACCGGATCATGGGCGAGGTCGAGAACGTCGCTCCAGGCCTGACCCGCACCTTCCTCGTCGACCTCTCCGAGCCCGGCACCTACCAGACCGCGTGCAAGCCCGGGATGGTCGGCGACGGCATCCGCGCCGGCTTCACCGTCACCGGCGCGTCCGCAGCCCCGAAGAGCGACGACCAGAACCTGGCCGCCGCGGTCACCGAGTACCAGCGCTACGTCGCCTCCCAGTCCGATGCCTTCCTGGCCGAGACCGCGAAGTTCGTCGCGCTCGTCAAGGCCGGCAAGGTCGAGGAGGCCAAGGCGCTCTACCCGACGGCCCGCTCCTACTGGGAGCGGATCGAGCCGGTCGCCGAGTCCTTCGGTGACCTCGACCCGAAGATCGACGGCCGCGCCGAGGTCGTCGACGAGGGCATGAAGTTCACCGGCTACCACCGGCTGGAGAAGGACCTGTGGGAGGACGGCCTGCAGGCCGACTCCTCGGCCATCGCGGACCAGCTGCTCGCCGACGTCACCGAGCTGGTGGCCAAGGCCAAGGCCGTCGAGCTCAACCCCCTCCAGCTGGCCAACGGCTCCAAGGCGCTGCTCGACGAGATCGCCACCGGGAAGATCACCGGCGAGGAGGAGCGCTACAGCCACACCGACCTGTGGGACTTCGAGGCCAACTTCGAGGGGTCCAAGGCCGCCATCGCTGCGCTGCGGCCCTTCCTCGAGGCCCAGGACCCCACCCTCGTCGCAGGCATCGACAAGAGCGGCAAGGCGCTCGGCGACCTGCTCGAGACCTACCGAGCCGGTGACGGTTTCGTGCTGTACCCGGCGCTGACCGCGGCGGACCTCAAGGCCCTCACCGACGCGCTCGACGGGTTCTCCGAGCCGGTCGCGAAGGTGGCCGGGGTGGTGTCGCAGGGGTGAACGGGTCGACGCGGCGCGCGGTCCTCGCCACCGGTGCAGGAGCCGCCCTCGCGGGGGCGGCGGCCGGGCTGACCTACGCCGCCCGCCCGGCCTCCGCCGTCGGTGGTCCCGAGGCCGCGCCGGCCGACGACGGCATCGTGCCGTTTCGCGGCCAGCGACAGGCCGGCATCACCACGGCCGCTCAGGACCGGCTGCACCTCGTGGCCCTCGACGTGATCACCGACGACGCCGACGCCCTGCGCGACCTGTTGACCCGCTGGACCCGGGCCGCGGAGCGCATGACGGTGGGGGCCGAGGCGGCTCCGGGTGGCGTCGTGGGCGGTGGGCCCTGGAACGTGCCGGAGGACACGGGGGAGGCGCTCGACCTCGCGCCCGGCCACCTCACGGTGACGATCGGGTACGGCCCGACCCTGTTCGACGACCGCTTCGGGCTGGCCGACCGCCGGCCCGCGGCGCTGCGCGAGCTGCCGGCCTTCCTGGGCGACGACCTCGACCCGGCCCGTTCAGGCGGGGACATCGTCATCCAGGCCTGCTCCGACGACCCGCAGGTGGCCGTGCATGCGGTGCGCAACCTGGTGCGGCTGGGCTTCGGGGTCGTCTCGGTGCGCTGGAGCCAGCTGGGCTTCGGCCGCACGTCGTCCACCTCGCAGGCGCAGGTGACGCCGCGCAACATGTTCGGGTTCAAGGACGGCACGGCGAACATCACGTCCGAGGACACCGCCGCGCTCGACGAGCACGTGTGGGTGGCGCCGACCGACGTGCCGGGCGCGGCGTCCTGGCTGGCCGGGGGCTCCTACCTCGTGGCCCGCCGGATCAGGATGCACATCGAGATCTGGGACCGCACCCCGCTCATGGAGCAGGAGCAGATCGTCGGCCGCGACAAGAAGGTCGGTGCGCCGCTCGGCGGGAAGGCGGAGTTCGACGAGCCCGACTTCGCCAGGCTCGGCACCGACGGCGAGCCCCGCATCCCGGTGACCGCCCACGTGCGCCTGGCGCACCACAGCACGCTCGGTGGGGTGCGCATCCTGCGTCGGGGCTACAACTTCACCGACGGCACCGACGGGCAGGGTCACCTCGATGCCGGGCTGTTCTTCCTCGCGTTCATGCGTGACGTCGACACGCAGTTCGTGCCGATGCAGCGCGCGCTGGCCCGCTCCGACCTGATGAACGAGTACATCGAGCACACCGGGTCGGCAGTGTTCGCCTGCCCGCCCGGACTGGGCCCGGACGACGACTGGGGGTCCCAGCTCTTCGCGTGAGCTCGCAGGTCCCTGTCCGGCCACGGCCCGAGGCCTGCCGGCAGCACTGATCCCCGCCCGCGGCGCGAGTCAGCTGCCGAAGGTCTCCATCAGCACCCGGCGCTCGGCGTCGGTGAGGTTGGTGGCGATGAGGGTGCTGTGCATGTGCAGCCGGTCGCCGACCTTGTCGAGGTCACCCTCCTCGGTGACGACGAACAGCGCCGAGGTCCCCGGGGTCACCTGGGTGCGGATGGTCTCGAGCTGCTGCTTGCTGATGCCGGCGTCGGCGGTGAGCTTGCTCAGCGCACCGATGCCGGCGCCCACCACGCCACCGATGACCGGCACGAAGAACAGTGCTCCGATCAGCACACCCCACAGCGCGCCCCAGCCGGTGCCGTGCCACCGCTCCTCGTGCCCCTCGTGCGTCCTCGGCTTCTTCTCACCCTCGGGCCAGGTGACCACGGCGTGGTCGATGATCTTCACCAACCCGTCGCGCTGGCACTGCTTGAGGGTCTGGGCGGCCTGCTCCGCGCCGTTCGGACCGTCGAACTTCCACACCGTGAACGCTGCCATCGCCTGCTCCTTTGGGGTCGCTGCTCCGACCCTATCGCCGCACCAGCCTCGACACAGGGGTGGCGTCGGGGCCTCCACCCGCGACAGGCTGGCCCCCATGACCGCGCCCACCGACCTTCGTCCTGTTCGGCGCCACCGGTGACCTCGCCAAGCGCAAGCTCATCCCCGGCCTGCTGCACCTGTTCCAGTCCCGGCTCGTCGAGGACATGCGGGTGGTGGGAACCTCTCTCGACGAGATGTCGACCGACGCGTTCCGTGACCTGGCCCTGGTCGCCATCCGCGAGCACAGCACCCGCGAGATGGGGGATACCGACTGGCACGAGTTCGCCCAGCGGCTCGACTTCGTGCCCCACTCGGCCGGGCCCCTGGCCCTGGGCGAGGCGGTCACCCGGGCCGAGGAGCTGCTGCCCGGGAACGTCAACCAGCGGCTGCACTACCTCTCGGTGCCTCCGAAGGCCGCGCTCGCCGCGGTGCGCACCATCCTCGAGGCCGGCCTGGTCCCGCGCAGCCGGGTGGTCATGGAGAAGCCGTTCGGCACCGACTACGCGTCGGCCGTTGCGCTCAACGCCCAGCTGCACGAGGTCTTCGACGAGGAGCAGATCTTCCGGATCGACCACTTCCTGGGCAAGGAGGCGGCGCAGAACATCCTCGCCTTCCGTTTCGCCAACGGCCTGTTCGAGCCGATCTGGCACCGGAACAACGTCTCCCACATCGAGATCGACGTCCCCGAGACCCTGGGCCTCACCCAGCGCGGTGACTTCTTCGAGGCGACCGGGGCCTACCGGGACATGGTCGTCACGCACCTGTTCCAGATCCTCGCGTTCACGGCGATGGAGCCGCCGACCTCGCTCGAGCCGTCGGCCATCAGCCGCGAGAAGAACAAGGTGTTCCGCTCGATGCAGCCGATCCAGCCCAGCGACGTCGTGCGCGGCCAGTACACCGGCTACCACGACGAGCCGGGCGTCGCGCACGACTCGGAGACCGAGACCTTCGTGGCGCTGAAGTGCTTCGTCGACAACTGGCGCTGGGCCGGCGTGCCGTTCTACCTGCGGACCGGCAAGCGGATGGCCCAGGGTGCCCGGATCATCTCGATCGCCTTCCGCGAGCCCCCGCAGTCGATGTTCCCGCCGGGCTCGGGCGTCGGTGACAACGGACCCGACCACCTCACCTTCGACCTCGCCGACAAGTCGCGGATGTCGTTGTCCTTCTATGGGAAGCGCCCCGGTCCCGGGTTCCGGCTCGACAAGCTCTCGATGCAGTTCTCGATGCAGGAGACCTCGTGGGCCGGTGCCGTGCTCGAGGCCTACGAGCGCCTCATCTACGACGCGGCCCGCGGCGACCGCACGCTGTTCACCTCGGCCTCCGGCATCGAGCGGCTGTGGGACATCTCCCAGCCGTTGCTCGAGAACCCGCCGACCGTGCGGCCCTACGCGCAGGGCACGTGGGGGCCCAACCAGATCCACCAGCTGATCGCTCCGTACACCTGGCGCCTGCCGTTCGAGCGGCAGTGGCGCGAGCGCAAGTTCTGAGTCGGATGCCGACCACGCGGCATCCGCTGTCGGGTCAGGCGGGTGCGCGGCCGGTCTCGGTGCGCACGATGAGCGCGCGCGGCTGCACCTCGACCTCGACGTGCTTCGCCTCGCCGATGATGTCGCCGTCGAGCTCGATCTTCTGCTCGTGGTCGACCCGGATGCCGACCGACTGGCAGCGGTAGCGGTCGAGCGTCTGGGTGGTGCGCTCGCTCTTGGTGAGCACCCGGGCCGCGACGGCCACCCAGGCGGTCAGGCCCTTGGGTGCGATGACGACCACGTCGAGGGTGCCGTCGTCGGGCTCGGCGTCGGGCATCAGGTTGATGCCGCCGGTGAGCTTGCCGCAGTTGCCGATGAGCACGGTGCGCGCCCGGATGGTCGTGGGGGCGCCGCCGTCGACCGACAGGTGCGCCTTGAAGCGCTCGACGAGCAGGTTCTTCAGGCCGGCGGGGACGTAGGCGGTCCACCCGATCCTGGCCTTCAGCTTCTCGGAGGTGTCGTCCATGATCGTCGCGTCGAGGCCGAGGCCGGCCATGACGAGGAACGCGTGCCGGCGCAGCCCGACGGACGAGCCCTCCCCGACGTGCTCCTCGAGGTGCGCCTCGTCGGGGTTCAGCCGCAGCCAGCCGACGTCGATGTGCCGGTTGCGCCCGGTGATGGCGACCTCGACGGCGCGCGCCAGGTCGTCGGTCGGCACCTCGAGGTTGCGGGCGAGCAGGTTGCCGGTGCCGCCGGGCAGCAGGCCCATCGGCACGCCCGAGGCGACCATCTCCTGGGCCACCGCCCGCACCGTGCCGTCGCCGCCGAAGGCGCACACGACATCGACGTTCTCGGCGAGGGCCGTGCGGGTCTGGCCGAAGCCGACGTCGTGCTCCTCGGTCTCGATGAACAGAGGTTCGTCCCAGCCCTCCTGCTCGCACACGCGCGCGATGACCCCGTGGACGTCGTCGTCGGTGCCCTCGAGCTTGGTGGGGTTGAGCACGACCGCGAGGCGCCTGCGCGGAGGCGGAGGGGTGTCGTCCGTCGGCACGGAAGCTGTCCCGGGCCGGGCGGGTCGTGGCGTGCTTGGCCGTGGTTGCGGGATGACACCAGGAGCCAGACCCCAGCCAGCACCAGGACGACGGTCACGGCGACGCCCGCCCACTCCCACCATCCCGACACAGTGTGGAAGGTACAGCACCGACGGGGTCTGACCGCCGGCGCGGGCCGTTCTCCTGCGTAGGCTTCCCGCATGACCCCCCCGCCGCCCGAGGACCGCGCCGAGCCCGGCGACGACGCGATCACCCCGGACGACAAGGACTGGACCTGGACGCTGCGCGAGCAGTGCCCCGAGTGCGGCTTCACGGCCGCCGGGGTGGCGGCTGCCGACATCGCCCCGCTCGTGACCGCGTTCACCGACCCGTGGCCGGGCGTGCTGGCCCGACCGGATGCCGCAATTCGCCCGGCGCCGTCGACCTGGTCGCCCCTGGAGTACGCCTGTCACGTGCGCGACGTCTGTCGCCTGTTCGAGGAGCGGCTGCAGCTCATGCTCGGCCACGACGCCCCGGTCTTCGCGAACTGGGACCAGGACGAGACCGCCGTCGCGGACCGCTACGGCGAGCAGGACCCGCACACCGTCGCCGGTGAGCTCACGGCGGCGGGAGCCTCGTTCGCGGCGGCCTACGCGCGGGTGCCATCCGACGGGTGGGGGCGCACCGGCATCCGCTCGAACGGGTCGGAGTTCACGGTGCTCACGCTGGGCCAGTACGGCCTGCACGACCTGCGCCACCACCTCTGGGACGTCGGGGTCGGCTCACCGTGAAGCCCGAGCTGGTGTACCTCCTGCTCGGGGGGTCACTGCTCCTGGCCGCCGTCCTGCCCCAGCTGCTGCACCGGTGGGCCCTGTCGGCGCCGATCGTGCTCGTGGCCACCGGCATGGCGATCGGACTGCTGCCGCCGCTGGCCGACGTCGAGCTCGACCCGGTCGCGAGCCCGGCCGGTCGTCGAGCACGTCACCGAGATCACCGTGCTCGTCGCGCTGATGGGCGTCGGGCTGGCGCTCGACCGTCCGCTGCGGTGGCGCAGCCGCGACTCGTGGCGTGCCTGGTCACCGGCCTGGCGGCTGCTCGGCATCGCGATGCCGCTGACCGTCGGCGCCGTGGCCCTGCTCGCGTGGGGGCCGCTCGGCGTCGCCGCGCCGGCCGCCCTGCTGCTCGGGGCCGCGCTCTCGCCCACTGACCCGGTGCTCGCCTCGGACGTGCAGGTGGAGGGGCCGACCCTCGAGGGGGAGGCCGAGGAGATCGACGAGGACGACGAGGTGCGCTTCGCGCTGACCAGCGAGGCCGGGCTCAACGACGGCCTGGCGTTCCCGTTCGTCTACGCGGCGATCTTCCTCGCGACGGTGGGCCCGGTGTCGCAGTGGGGGCTCGGCTGGGTCGCCTGGGAGCTCGTCGGCAAGGTCGTCGTGGGGGTGCTCGTCGGCGTGGCCGTCGGCTGGGGGATGGCGCGGCTCGCGTTCCGGGCGCCGGCCCGGTCGCTGCGGCTGGCGGAGGTGGGGGAGCCGCTGCTCGCGCTCGCGGCCCTGCTCGTGGCCTACGGCGCCTCGGAGCTGGTCGGGGGCTACGGGTTCCTCGCCGTGTTCACCTGCGCGCTCACCGTGCGGTCGGTCGAGCGAGACCACGACTACCACCGGCACATGCACGACGTCATCAACCGGCTCGAGACACTGCTCACCCTCGTCGTCCTGCTCGGTCTGGGCTTCGCCCTCACCAACGGGCTCCTGACCCACCTCGACTGGCGGGGCGTGCTGGTGGCCCTGGCCCTGGTGCTCGTGATCCGGCCGGTGGCGGGGTGGCTCTCGTTCCTGGGGCACCGCACCCAGGTCGGGGCGAAACCCGGGCTCGACCACGGGGAGCGGTGGGTGGTGGCGTTCTTCGGCGTGCGCGGCGTCGGCTCGATCTACTACGTGGCCTACGCCGCCGGGGCCGCGTCGTTCCCCGAGGAGCGCTGGCTGTGGTCGACGGTCGGCTTCACCATCGCGCTCTCGGTGGTGCTGCACGGCATCCTCGCGACGCCGGTGATGCGCCGCCTCGACCGGCGGCGCGACGACGCGCAGCGGAATGCCGGTGCGCGCCGTGGCGACCCTGCTCCACACTGAGCCCCATGCCCTCCCCGTCCACGCTGCTCGCCTTCGCCATCGCGTCGGCGGTGATCATCGCGATCCCGGGGCCGAGCGTGCTGTTCACCGTCGGGCGTGCGCTGTCGTCCGGGCGTCGCGAGGCACTGCTCACCGTGGTCGGCAACGCGCTCGGCATCCTCACCCAGATCTGCGCCCTGGCCGTCGGCCTCGGCCCGCTCATCGCGGCGAGCGCCACCGCGTACACGGCCCTGAAGGTCGTGGGCGCGGGGTACCTCGTGTGGCTGGGGGTGCAGGCGATCCGGAGCCGGCGGGCGCTCGCCGAGGCGTTCGACGCCGGGGGGCCGGTGGCGACACCGAGCCTGCACGCCGTACGCGCCGGCTACGTGGTGGGGGTGACCAACCCCAAGACGATCGTCTTCTTCGCGGCCCTGCTGCCCCAGTTCGTCGTGCAGAGCTCGGCGGTGTTCCCGCAGCTCGTCGCGCTCGGGGCGGTGTTCGCGGTGCTGGCCCTGCTCATGGACGGCACGGTCGCCCTCGTCGCCAGCCGGGCCCGCGACTGGTTCGCCTCGTCCCCGCGGCGGATGGAGCGGGTCGGTGGCGCCGGTGGCCTGATGATGGTCGGGCTCGGCACCGGTCTGCTCCTCACCGGCCGCGCCGACTGACCGATCCCCCTCCGCGTCCTCCCCGCGAAGTCAGGAGCACTTCGCCCAGTCAGGGCCGTACTCGATCCTGACCGGGCGAGGACCTCCAGAGTCAGCGAAGGGCTCCTGACTCCGCCGAGCCCGGATGCCCGGGAGGTGCGTGCGCCGCCGCTGGGGAGATCTGCGGGAGCTCGCCAC
>CAVVUD010000011.1:0-300737 GCA_963751385.1 uncultured Actinomycetota bacterium
TGGTCGTGCCGTAGCCGAACGACTCGTACAGTGGCGGGCCGCCGCGTTGAACCCGAAGACGCTGAGACCGAGGGGGTGCGCACCGTGCGAGGTCGCATGGTCCTCGGCGAGCAGCATCGTCGCGCGACCCAGGCCCTGACCTCGACGACCCTCGTCGACCAGCACGTCCCACACCCACCAGGCGCCGGGGTCGTCACCGTCGGCCGGGCCGATCCACAGGTAGCCCACGGGCACACCCGTGTCGTCGAGGACCTCGAGCACGGCATGGCCGGGGCGAGGCCGTCCGTCCGGGAACGAACCCGCCATCCCTGCCTCGGCCACGCGCTGCGCGTCATCGGGTCGGAAGCCCTTCCATGGGAGAACGGTGGCCGCTCAATCCTTGTTCAGGGTGAGGCGCCCCTGCGCGGTCATGAACCGTGACCGTAGCAGCGAGCAGAAGTGTGGAATCGCCTCCCCCGCTCTTCTCGGGCCAGAGCTCCACTCGCAGGTCCGTGACATCGTCGCTGACCGGCAAGCCCAATGCCCGTGCAACGCACGCTCAAAGGCGCGCCGCCCCAGGCACCGAGCGTCCTCCGCCCGTGCGGCCAGCACGAGTGCGGGGTCGCTCCTACGGGCCAACTCGCGAAGCCTCCGAGCTTGGCGGATGGCGTCCTCGCCTTTCGGCCACGAGGTCGGCCGCAGCCATCTCGTCGAACCAGTCGATGAGGTGAAATTGCGAGCTGATGGCTCGCCTGCCGTGCTTCCGAACGGGCTATGGACGTGGTGCAACGTGGGGCAGATACTGCGAAGGCAGGATTGCGCCGCGTTGGCACGGGGGCGGCCTCCAAGAACTGAGCGGCCAAGCCATAGGTTCGTGCCAGCCCCAGAGTCCACCGAAGGGAAGATCATGAGGAACCCATTGCACCCCGTGGTTCGCGCCGGTCTCATCGGGGGCGCCGCCATTGTCGCAACTGCTCTGACTGTTCTCCCGGCGACCGCTGCATCTTCCCCGTTGGAGTACTCGTGCGACTACTTCCTTCCGGGGGTCGAGGGCACTGGCATGGCCACTGCAAGCTTCGACACAGGCATCGGCGCCGACGTCGTCGTGAACGTCGGTGACGAGGTCTCCCTGGACCCGGTGACGGGGTCGATCACCCTGCCCTCGGGCTTCGTCGACGCACTTCGCGATGCTGGAACCCTCGAGATCGAAGGCGGCGGTGAAACGATCATCATGGTCGCGGAGAACGACAACACGTCCTTCGGAGGGCTGTCCTTCGAGGTAACCCAGGTGCCGGACGCGGGGCCGATGACCCTGCAGATCGAGGGCACCAGTTGGCCGATGGAGGCACGCGACCCCGGAACTCAGAGCCTCGTGCTCGTCGACTTCTCCGTCATCGTCGGCGAGCCGGTGGAGGAGGAGGACCTGGTCGGCGTGTTCTGTTACCTCGACGACGAGGGCGACGCGACCCTCGACTCCTTCGAGGTGCTCCGCCCTGCGACGCCCACTACGACGGTGACCACGACAGCCACGGCTACGGCCACCAGGACCGGCCCCGTGGTCGAGACCGACCGGCCTTCTGGCGGTAGTGGGAACACCTTGTTCGCATCGGCCGGCGCAGCCGCAGTGCTCGCCGGTGCGGGCGCGCTCCTTCTGGGCCGTCGTCAAGGCAACCACCGCTGACCTGGATCGGGGCTCGGCGGGTCAACCCCAAGTAGGCGTCTTCGAGGCTGGTCCCCTGGACCGTGAGGTCGTCAGGCTCCATCCCCGCTCCACGAGGGCGTGCGCGACACAGGCCAGCAACGGCCCGCCAACTCGCACGAGAACCTCCGCGTCACCTGCGCGCCCGAGGTCCCGAACACCGATCACGCCGTGCAGGAAGCGCGGCGCCGGGTGGTGTGTCGATCGAGGTGGGGCGGGCGACAACGGGCGGCGTGCGCGCCGAAGCGCCTTGGAGGAAGGGCCCGTGCCCGCCTGAATCGCACTCCGCCACAGCCCAGTTGGTGGTAGAATGAGTACCACGAGGTCGGGATAACCACGTCCAGAACCGGACTGGAGAAACCCCCTCGTTGCAGGCCCGCCACACCAGTGGCGGGCCTTTCTCATGCCCGCACACGTTCGGGCACCTCCCCTCCCTGGAAGCGAGGCACCACCATGTCCACCAGTCCCACGATCACGATGCGCAGCGCCGGCGACCTGGTCGCCGTGCTGCCGTACCTGCTCGGCTACCACCCCCGCGACTCCCTCGTCCTGGTCTGCCTGCGCGAGGGCCAGGTCTGCCTGACCGCGTGCCAGCCCCTGCCCCCGGGCGGGGAACCACCACCGGCCCTGGACGCCCTCCTGGCGGGGATGGCCAAGGCCGACCCCGAGGCGGTCATCGTCCTGGGCTACGAGAACACACGGCCGGTCGCCGAGGCCGTCCGTCACGCCGCGCTGGCCTGCACCGAGGTCGGCGTCCGCGTCCACGACCAGATCATCGTCACCCCCGACGGCTGGCAGTCGCTGGACCCGGAGGCCGGAAGCGGCAGATCTCACCACGTCCTCGACCGCGGTGGCCGAGCTGGTCGGCGCAGGCGTCGCCCCGCTGCCCTCACGGGATGCCCTGACCGCGGTCGTGCAGCCGGGTGCCGACGCAGCCGACGTGGCACGGCACATCGGCCGCTACCTCGCCCGCGAGGACGGCGACGACCTCCTCGACCTCTACTGCTCGGCCTGGCCCGTCGTCCTCGACACCAGCGACGACGCCCCCGACCGTCACCGCGAAGGTCGCGGCCCGGGCCGTGCTCGCCCTGCGGAACATCACCGTGCGGGACCTGGTCGTCGCCCGGCTCACCCCGGGCACCCTCGACGTCGACGCCATCCCCGGGACCGCCGGCGCACTGCTGCGCTCCCTGCCGCCGCCGGCGTGGGAGACCGACACCGGGTGGGACCGGATCCGCACCATGAGCCGGCTGCAGCACCGCCTCGATCCGGCTGTGCGCGATGACCCCGGACAGCCACGCCGCCCCACCCCTGAGCGTGCTGGCGTCCTGGGCGTGGTGGCGCGGCGACGGCGCCCTGGCCCGGGTCGCCCTCGAGCGGGCCCTGCGCTGCGAGCCGGACTACCGCCTCGCCCTGCTGCTCGAGCGGCTGGTCGACCTCGCCATCCGACCCCACCCATAGGCCCAACCAGCTCGAGAACACCTCCAGGCCTGCCGCATCCGCGGTGGGCCTTTCGCATGCCCCGAAGGACCCGAAGGACCCGTGCGGATCACCCCCACGAGAGCTCGCCTACAGGTCAACCGGGGCGGTCCTTCGGGTCCTTCGGCCACTCATCCACACCAACCCCACCAGAAGAAGGAGAACAGCACCATGAGCACAGCCACCTACGACCGGCCGCCGCTGTACGCGGTCCCGACCCCAGCAGAGCAGCAGGCCCAGTTCGGCCTCCTGCTCACCATCCGCCGCCGCGCCCGGCAGGCCCTCGACACCCTCCTCGCCCTGCCCCGCGGGGCCGCCGGCTGGGTGCTGCGCCAGCTGCGGACCCTGCTGGACGGGGTCGGCGAGCACCGCCTGCTCGACCAGGCCGCCGACCTGCTGCGCAGCGGCGCCCGCCTCGTCCGCGGCGTCGGCGTGATCCCGATCGCCGCCGCCGTGCTGAGCACCCCGCCGGTCTGGCGCACCGCCGTGCGCTGGGCCCGAGCAGCCGGCACCGCCCTCGCCGGGTTCGGCCGCGGCCTGTGGGCACGCGCCAAGGGCCTCCTCACCCGCAGCGGCACCACCGGAGCCCGCATCGCCCAGGCCCTGTCCCGCGCCGGCACCACCGTCGTGACGGCGGCGCGGGCCGTCGCCTCACACCCCGTCGTCCAGCAGGTCATCCGCGGCAGTACGCGGTCTGGCCGGACTGGTCCGGCCCGCTCAGCCAGACCGTGGTCGTGCACCGCCTGCTCGGCCTGCTCGTCCCGGCCGCTGTGGATCCGCGTCGCCCTGGAGGCCCTCGCCATGCCCCTGGTCATCGCTGTCGGCATGCCAGGCGGCGGTCCGCTCCGCAGGGAGAGCCGGCCGGCGACAGCGCCGGTCGCCCCGCACGGCGAGCCGGCCATGCCCACGGCGGAAGGCGCAGACCCTGCTCCGGCCGACGCGGACGTCGACGGGCCGTGGACTCGAGCGGAGGAGGACGCGGCCGAGCCACTGAACCGCGCCGAGCGCCGCGCCCAGCAGCAGGAGCAGGCACGGGCCCGCAGGTCCCACACCCGACGCTGACCACCCCGTTGGCGGGGCCGCCCCTCGAGGCGGCCCCGCCACCCGACAGGAGGACCACATGTTGATCGTCTTGACCATCGCCGCCGCCGCGTCCCTGGCGGTCGTCGCCTACACCAAGCTCCGAGAGCACTCACCCGAAGCCGGCACCGCCGGCCTGCGCGCGGTGCGCGAGCTGGCCGCCATCGTCCTGGTCTGCTCCAAGGCCATCGAAGGCGTCGTCGACGTCCTCGCCGGTCGGCAGACGTCCCGGTACCCCTACCGCGACGACATGGACCTCGACCCCTACGCGTGACCCGCTGACGACTGCGTCACGTTTCCCGCAACCGCCAGACACGGGCTGAGTCGCAACCTATGGTGCCGCCAGACGGGCAACAGGGTGCCCCGTGGATGGAGTGAGATGAACGATCGACGGCCCGGGATGTACTACGTCCCCAACGAGGGCATGCGCTACTGGGATGGCGAGAGCTGGAGCGAGAGCGAGCCACCGCGCGACGACTCCGAACGGTCGAAGGCGCCGCAGGCAGCCGAGGAGGCCTCTATAGCTCGCCGGGCCGGCCGAAAAGGGGTTCTGCCGTGGGTGATCGCCGGCATCGCAGTGATTGCGGCAGGCGCCATGGCGGCGCTGCTGGTGATCGGCGGCGGTGCCCGTGGCGCTCTGGCGTTCGCCACCGAGACCCCGGACTCTGCCAAGGACGTCTCCTCGCCCGCCGCCTCCCGGCCGGCAGCCCCTGCAACCGAGAAGAAGTCGTCACGGCCTGCATCAACCACGCCCGCTTCGCCTCGGGCCACTGCGCCCACGGCCAAGCAATCACGACCGCCAGCGACCAAGCCCGCCCCCACCAGGGCTCCCAAGCCAGTCAGCACCTTCGACGACGACTACGCCCGGCTCATGGCCGGACGCATCGTCGAGGACATCGCCACCGCAGATGAGAGGATGCTGGACCGACCCCTCAACGCTGCCAACACCATGGGTTTCCTGTCCGACACCATGAGCAACCTGGAGGGTGCCGGCGTCCCGGACGTGAAGGACGAGGCTCACTACGTCGCACTGGTTCGAACACTCAGTGACTTCTACGACAAGGCCGAGTGGCAGCTCTCCGAGGACCAGATCACCGAGGCGGCGGCCACCTACACCGTCGCGAGAGGGGCCACCTCCGAGCTCCTGACCCTCCTCAACCCGGTCCTCGGCACCAAGCACAAGCTGGCCGCGTGGTCGTGGATGTAGCGACACGGCTCCACAACGACCTCACAACGAAGCGGGTCCTGCCCGGATTTCCCGTTCACCGGACGCAGCCAGACGGGCAGGCGTAACTTCTGTCGGCATCCAGCATTGACTGGCGGGATCGCCAAGGGGCCGAAGGGGGCCCCGCGTCTGCGCTGGCTCCCGAATGCGAGGTTCCCATGTCTGCTCAATCCTCTGCACGTCGCTTACGGACCGGGGCCATCGTGGCAACCGGTGCCATCATCGCGATCATTCTCGGCACCGCCGCTTGGGCTGCGATCCCAAACGCCGGCACGTACACCGGCTGCTACAACAAGACCAGTGGTCTGTTGCGGGTGATCGACCCCTCCTCGGCGAAGTGCTCCGGCAGCGAGGTCCAGATCTCATGGAACGCCCAGGGGCGTGAAGGACCTACGGGGCCAGCAGGCCCCGCAGGTCCCATTGGTCCGGAAGGTGCAGTAGGCCCGACCGGCGCTCCCGGCGCTCCCGGCGCTCCCGGCGCACCCGGGCCCCAGGGTGAAGCTGGAACGCAGGGTGAACCCGGCCCTGCCGGGCCCCAAGGCGATCTCGGACCGCAAGGCCCTCAAGGTGACGCAGGCCCTCAAGGGCCTCAGGGCGAGACAGGTCCGCAAGGGCCTGCGGGGACTGCAGTCTCCTCTTTCGATGATCTCGACGGCCTCACCTGCCGCTCCGGAACCGCGGAGGAAGGACTTCTCGATGTGAGTTACGCATCGGACGGACAAGTCACGCTGAAGTGCGTGGCCACCACCCTGTATGAGCTCACCGTCGCCACCAGCGGGACAGGCACGGGCTCAGTGACCAGCAGTCCGACGGGTATCAACTGCGGCGCTGACTGCACAGAGCAGTACGGGGCGAGCAACGTGGTGACGTTGACCGCAACACCCTCCAGCTTCGACAGGTTCTCTGGATGGTCCGGCGCATGCACCGGTCAGAGCACGACATGCCAGGTCACGATGGACGGCGCGAAGTCGGTCACTGCGACATTCACGGATATGACCCGTGTCGACATCACCGTTCAGAACAGCATCAACACGCTGTTCGGCGAGTTCGGGACCAACCGCATCACCGCGCCCGCGATCAACTTCGCCTGTGCCCAGAGCGGACTGGGAACGAAGACCTGCTCGGTGGACCTGCCGACCGGTACCCCGATTTCGTTCAACGCTGAGCCGGCCTTTGGCGACAGCTTCGACCACTGGAGCACCTTCATTCCCGCGTGCAACAACTCCGTCTCGCCTACGTGCACGTTCACCGTGCAATCGTCCGCCAACCTGAACCTGACTGGGGTCTTCTCGGACAGCTGAAGTACCGAATCGCCGTCACTCCGGCGAATCCCCGGTGTAGCAGAGGCACCCCCGCAGATCTGTCGCGGGGGTGCCTCTGGATCGGAACCACCCCCGCCCGAAGACGCATGCCCGGCTGGCCCTGACGGCATTGACCAGGCCGGTGTGGCCTCACGCACCGCGTCGGTACTGACGACGTGACCACCGGGATGGCAGCGCAGGTAGACCGTCCGGTCCTTGCCGTCGAGCGGCACGATCTCCGCCTCGTAGACGCCGGCACCTTGGAGCGTCCGCTCGCGAACAGCCAGCACGAGACCCCGTCCTGGGAGGTCGTAAACGCGAGCGAGGCGGTGGCTACCTTCAACCTCGGTGTCGTTCCACTGACAGAGCACATCGCCACGGGACGGCCTGTTGGACGCCAGCAGCGCCACCGCGAGCTCCTCGTCGCTCACAGCTCCCCCAGGTTCAGGGTGCGGGCCTCGACGGCGGCGCGAGCGGAGGCCTGCGCCCGGGTGTAGCGCAGCAGCATGTCGGGGCGGGCCCAGCCTGCCACGGCCATCAGGCCGGTCTCGGAGCCGCCGGCGCCCAGCCAGCGGTGGGCGGCGGTGTGCCGCATCCGGTGCGGGTGGAATCCGCTGATGCCGGCGGTCGGCCCGCTCCCCCAGGGACTTGTGCAGGGCGTCGTAGGAGAACTGCTTGCCGCGGTCGCCGAGCCACAGCGCCGGGGAGGTGGCGCCAAGCCGGTGGTGGCGGCGCAGCCGCAGGGTAGCGGTCGAGGGCCTTGGCGGCGTGCGGGCCGACCGGGACGACCCGGCCATTGCCGCCCTTGCCGCGGCGGATGACGGCGGTGTCGGCGGGCAGGTCGAGGTCGGCCAGGGTCATCGCGACGACCTCACCGGCGCGGGCGCCGGTCTCGAGCATCAGGCGGAAGATGGCCTCGTCGCGGCGGTGCCGCAGGGCCACCTGCGGTGCGGCGCCGGCCGGGGGCTGGCAGGCGGCGATCAGCCGGCGCAGCTGGTCATCGGTCAGCGGTTCGACGACCTTGACGTCGAGCTTGAGCATCCACGACCCGGCCAGGGTGCGCAGGGTCGCCACGTCGAGACCGGCGGTGCTCACGCTCCCAGCGTAGGTGATATCTGGACTAGGAGCGCTGTGCTGAGGTTGGGAACCGCCTGCGATTGGCTGATATTGTGCCTGACCTGCGGTGATACCCGCCGGACAGTTCCGGGGTCAGTCCAGATAGTCGCGCAGCGCCTGGCTGCGGCTCGGGTGACGCAGCTTGCTCATCGTCTTGGACTCGATCTGGCGGATCCGCTCGCGCGTCACGCCGTAGACCTTGCCGATCTCGTCGAGGGTCTTGGGCTGGCCGTCGGTGAGGCCGAAGCGCATCGAGACCACGCCGGCCTCGCGCTCGGACAGGGTGTCGAGGACGCTGTGCAGCTGCTCCTGCAGGAGGGTGAAGCTGACGGCGTCGGCAGGGACGACGGCCTCGGAGTCCTCGATGAGGTCACCGAACTCGCTGTCGCCGTCCTCGCCGAGGGGGGTGTGCAGCGAGATCGGCTCGCGGCCGTACTTCTGCACCTCGACGACCTTCTCGGGGGTCATGTCGAGCTCCTTGGCGAGCTCCTCCGGGGTGGGCTCGCGCCCGAGGTCCTGGAGCATCTGGCGCTGCACGCGGGCCAGCTTGTTGATGACCTCGACCATGTGCACCGGGATGCGGATGGTGCGGGCCTGGTCGGCCATCGCGCGGGTGATCGCCTGGCGGATCCACCACGTGGCGTAGGTCGAGAACTTGTAGCCCTTGGTGTAGTCGAACTTCTCGACCGCACGGATCAGGCCGAGGTTGCCCTCCTGGATGAGGTCGAGGAAGAGCATCCCGCGACCGGTGTAGCGCTTGGCCAGCGACACCACGAGGCGCAGGTTGGCCTCGAGCAGGTGGTTCTTGGCCTTCTTGCCGTCCTGGGCGATCCACCACAGCTCGCGCTTGAGCTTCATGTCGAGCTTCTCGCCCGAGTTCAGCTTCTCCTCGGCGAACAGGCCGGCCTCGATGCGCTTGGCGAGCTCGACCTCCTGCTCGGCGTTGAGGAGGGCGACCTTGCCGATCTGCTTGAGGTAGTCCTTGACCGGGTCGGCGGTGGCGCCGGCGGTGACGACCTGCTGCACCGGGGCGTCGTCCTCGTCGTCGTCGCGCAGCACGAAACCGCTCGACTCGGTCTCGACCTCGGCCGGCTTGACCAGGGCCTCGCCGTCCGTCGTCGGTGTCGGCGAGGTCGACGACCGCCACGACCTCCTCCAGGGCCACGACGTCCTCGACGACGACCTCCTCGAGGTCCTCGGGTGCGACGTCGTCGTCGGCACCCTTGGCGGCGGCCTTGCTGGCCGCCGTCTTGCGCGGCGTGGTCTTCTTCGCGGCAGCGGTCTTCGCCGGTGCCGGGGTGTCGCCGGCGCGGCGGCGGCGGCGGCGGCGGCCTTGCGCGTCGTCGTCGCCTTGGCCGGCGCGGCCTTGGTGGCGGTCTTCGCGGCGGTGGCGGTCTTCGCGGCGGCCGCCTTCGTCGCGGGGGCCTTGGTGCCGCCTTCGCCGCGGGGGCGGTCGTCGCGGCGTCGCCGGTGGCGGTCTTGGTGGCGGCCGCCTTCGTCGCGGGGGCCTTGGTGGCCGTCTTCGCCGCGGGCTTGGCCGTGGTGGCCGTGGCGCGGCTGGAGGCGCGCGGCCTTCTTGGTCGTGCTCGTCGCGGCGGCGACACCGGTGGCCGACGGGTCCATCGTCACGGCGATGCCCTGGTCTCCGAGAGCACGCAGGACGACCCGTCCGCGGGCGGCTCGCACGTCAGCGGCGCGCATGGCCTCGGCCACCTCCGCGCCGGTCACCGAGCCGGTCGTGGACCCCTTGCGGACGAGGGACTGCAGGGCCTTGTGGGAGAACTCCGGCGGGAGTGCGCTCGTCTCGGAGGGCTTGTTGGACACAGGCGACACCGACTACCTTTCGTCGCGGATGGCCGCACTCCGAGGGCGCGCAAGGCGACGGTTCGGAAGCGGCGGGGAAGGTCCTGTGCGACACCGGGTCGGGGGGCCGGGTGGTGCTCGGCCGGGGTGGTGACGAGGTGCGCACACACATTATAAAACGGACCGGGCCGTTCGAGCACATCACCCCGCCGAATCGGCGTCCCCGTGACGGATCGTGGCCGGGGCCTCGCGGCCGCCAGGACAGGGTTCGGCGGCTCAGCCCTTGACGGCGAGGACCGCACACGGGGCGTCGAGCAGGATCCGCTGGGCGTTCGACCCGAGGATCAGCTTGCCCACCGGCGTGCGCCGGCGCAGGCCGATGACGATGAGGTCGGCGTCGGTCTCGTTGGCCACCGAGATGAGGTCCTCGGCCGGCTCGTTGCCGCGCACCAGCTGACGCACCTCGAGCTCGAGGCCGTCGCCGCTCAGCTCGTCGCTGACCCGCTGGAGCTCGGCCTCGGCGGCCTGACTGGACTCGTCGTCGAAGTCACGACCCGCCGCGGTTGGAGTTGATGACGACGAGCCTGGATCGGCGCGTCTTCGCTTCCTCCACCGAGCGGGCGAGCGCGGCCCGCCCCTCCTTGGTGGGAACGAACCCGACGACGATGGTCACGAAATCCTCCTGGGGGCAGACGGACGGTGTCTACAGGCCCGACGTTACCGCAGTCGGTGCTGCTCAGCCCTCGCTCAGCGCACGAGCGATGACGACGCCGACCTGCTCGGTCTCGACGAGGAAGCCGTCGTGGCCGTGGCGCGACTCGATGACCGACAAGCACGGACCCCTCACGGGCTGCGGCGATCTCCTCGCGACAGCCGCAGCGGGTAGAGCCGGTCGGTGGTCACGCCGGCGACGTGCAGTGCGCCGGAGTACCCGGACAGGGCGGCCGCGAGCCCGCCGCGACCGCGACCGACGTCGTGGCTGTTCATCGCCTCGGTGAGCACGACGTAGCTGTTGGGGTCGAAGCGGCGGGAGAGCTTGGCCGCGTGGTGGTCGAGGTAGCTCTCGACGTCGTAGCGACCCCCTCCACCCAGCGGGTCCTCGCCGTCGCGCGGCCGACGGCCGAACCGGTCGTCGAGCTCGGCCTCGTGGCGGTAGGTCGTGTGGGCGATCCGGCGGGCGATGCCCATTCCCGTGACCGGCCAGTCGGCGTGGCCGTAGTAGTCGCCACCGCGGTACGCCGGGTCGGAGCGGATGGCGAGCAGCTGCGGCTGGCACCACGCCACCTGGTCGGCGGTGGCGTAGGGCGTCGACGCGAGCACGAGGGCGCGCTCGACGCGGTCGGGCTGGCCGGCGACCCACTCGAGCACCCGCATGCCGCCCATCGAACCGCCGAGCACCCCGTGCCACGCCGGGATGCCGAGGGCGTCGGCGAGGGCGACCTCGGCCGCCACCTGGTCGCGGATCGTGATGAAGGGGAACCGCCCGCCCCAGGGCCGCCCGCGTCGGGTCGGCCGATGCCGGCCCGGTCGTGCCCTGGCAGCCGCCGAGCACGTTGCTCGCGACGACGAACAGGTGGTCGGTGTCGAGCGGGGCACCGGGGCCGATCAGGCCCGGCCACCAGCCCGGGGGACGCGTGCCCCGGGCCGGACGTCGCCGACGACGTGCGAGTCGCCGGTGAGGGCGTGCTCGACGAGCACCGCGTTGTCGCCCGAGGGCGAGAGCGTGCCCCACGTCTCGTAGGCGACCGTCACCGTCGGGCAGGACACCACCGCGCTCGAGGGCGAGGTCGCCGATGGAGGCGAACCGGCGGTCACCGACGGGGTCACCGGGACGCCAGACCGCGGCGGTCGACCTCGTCGGGGTGGCCGTCATGACAGGAAGCTCCTCGGAATCGCGCTTGCCGCACCGTGTGGTGTGGCCAGGTCATCACCCGGGGCACCCCACCGCGAGGAGGGTTGCCGCCCAGCAAACCGGGGTTTGGCACTGGGACTCATGACCGGCGTCCATGCTACCCGCGGCCGACGCGAGCACGTGAGGCGTTCCGAGAGGCGAACAGGCGGCTCGGGGGTGACCTCGCGACCTCCCGGCCTCGAGCCGGGTTCGCGACCGCGCCCATCGGGTGCTCCGTTTGTCACGACTGCCCCGCCTCCCACGGCCGCTCCGGCTCCCTCAACCCCCGCCGCCGCTGCCGCTCCAAGAACTCCCACCGCCTCCGGCTCTCTCTCCCACCGTCCGCTGCCGCTCCAAGAGCTCCCACCGCCTCCGGCTCCCTCTCTCCCACCGCCCCTGCCGCTCCAATGGCTCCCACCGCCGCTCCCGCTCACGCGACGTCCACGACCGTCACGAAACGCCAACTACCCCTTGGCCCTCAGCCCGTCCGGCCGAGGGCGCCGGGCCCACGCTCTCGCCCGGCGACCGGCGGTAGCCGCAGCCCGAGGTCGACGAGCCGCTCGAGCAGCCGGGCCAGGCGGTAGTCGGGAACGAGCCGCACCGCCCGTTCGACCGCGACCCGTGCGATCGCGCCGTCGCCGCCGATCCAGGCGACGTGAGCCGCCACGGTGCACACCGCGGCCGCCTCGACGGCGCACTCGTCGGGCACCGAGCGGCACAGGGCGAGCAACCGGTGCAGCAGCTCGTCGCGCTCCGTCGACAGCGCGTCGGGATCGATGGTCTCCGCGACTGGAGGCCAGCGGGGTGAGCCGGTCACCCGCGCACCGGCCCTCGTGCCGTTCACCGGGCTCACCGGCTCGGCTCCGGTGCCAGGCCCATGCCGCCCCAGGTCGGCAGGCTGGAGCGGAGCAGCAGGACGACGTCGCTCGTCGATCGCCTCTGTCGGGCAGCACGGTGGGCGCCAGCCACGCGATCAGCCCGTCGCGCCATGGGACGTCGGCCAGACCGAGCGCCAGGTCCGCGACGACCTTGCGTCCGGGCGGGCGAGTCCCCGCCTCCCCCGATCGCCAGGACCTTGGCCCACGCCGCCGCCGACCGCCGGCGCAGACGCGGCATCGGAGACCGGGCTCCACGGCATCCGCGACCCCGTCGCACCGCCACGGCTCGGGCGCGACCAGTCCTCGACCGCCTCACGCGAGCGCAGCGGCGCGCGACCCATGCCGACGTACTCGGCCACGCCGGGCACGTCGGCGGGGTCGGACAGCGCGATGCCCTCGGGGGGCAGCACGGCTCGGAGCAGGTCGGCCGAGTAGCGCCGTCCGTCACGGACCACCGGCACGTCGAGGACGTCGATGCCGGCCCGTTCGAGCTGCTCGACCAGGGCCATCAGCAGTGGCTGGCTCACGTCGGGCTCGTCCTCGTACCCGACGACGATGACGGAGGTGGCGCCGTCGCGGACCAGTGGACCGAGAAGGGTCGACACGACCTCGTCGACGTGGTCGTCAGGTGGCAGGTCGGCCCGGGCGACCAGGCCCACCCGTTTCCCCCGGAGGGAGACCACCACGACGCTGTCGCGCGGGTGGTAGCCGAGCTGGTAGGGCAGGATCCCGACGACGTCGCTGGGACCGCGGAGGGTGATGTCTGCTGTCATGCCGTCCACCGTCATGCGGCGCCCGGGTCGACGTCACCAGGGCCGGCGTGTTCCTGTGGACGACGGTCTCCGACGCGAGTGCCTGTGGACGACGATCGCCCGTCAGCGACTCAGTGGTTCAGCACGGTTCCGTTTCAGTGGGTCAGCCCAGGTCAGAGTCGGGTCAGCACGCTCGGCGGTTCAGCTGCTCAGCCGTGAAGGGTCAGCGGACGACGTCGCCGGGCACGACCTGCGCCGCGGCCGGCCGGGAGGACCCGTTCGTCGAGGCGGCGGGGCCGCCCGGTGCGGCCGGGCCACCATTCGGGTACCCACCGCCCGTTCCACCGCCGGCGCCCGACGTGGTCGACGCCGACGGGGTGCCGAGCCCGCCCTTCTCCCACTCGAGGAAGGCCTCGGTCTCCTCGACCAGCCGGGTGGCCAGCCAGCTGAGCACGAGGGCGTCGTCGGCCAGGCCGACGATCGGCAGGACCGCCTCGGGGATCAGGTCGAGCGGCGAGACGAGGTAGCCCGCGGCGCCCAGCATCAGCAGCAGGCGGCCCTTGGACACCCCGACGTACTCGCCGCTGAACGTCGCCCGGATCATGCGGGGCACGGCACCGGCCCGCTCCCCCATCGACGGACCACCGGGACGCACCGCCATCCGGACCGCGCGGGCGACGGCGACGACCGACGCGAGACGGGCGTTCCTTGACATGGGCTCCTCCTGGGCTGACCTCGGGGTGGTGCTCCCCCGGTTCCTCAACGAACGACGAGTGGCGAGCGATTCCCGTTCCCTCAGTCAGGGCGCGACCTGGGGCACGCCGGGACCGGCCGCCACCGCCGGGTCGGGCCGTGGGGAACTCGCGCTTGGCGCTCGATGGCGACCCGGTGCTGCATGAACCCGTCGAGCCCGGCACCGATGACACCACCGACGATCGGCACGATCTTGCCCAGGCGCACGAACATGTTCTTGCCGGCGGTGGCGACAGCCGGAAGCCGACCCCCTTCTGGATCACCATCATCGCCGGGCCGGGCAGGCGCTGGGCGGCGAGGTTGGACAGGGTGCCGCCGGGCGAGGCCATCCCGGCCTTCTTGAGCAGGTCCTCGGCGTCGGCGCCGACGAGGGTGAGCAGCACCGCCGTGCGGATCTCCTCCTGACGCAGGTCGTAGCCACGCACCTTCGCGATCGCGGCGGTCATCCGGGTCGCGATGAGGTAGAACCCGAGCACGTTGGCCGGCAGGGCGAGCGGCAGCGTGATGAACCCGCCGACGCTGGTGACGAAGCCGGATGCCGCGCCGAGCCGGATGTGCTGGCGCACGATCGCGTCGACGGCCGCCTCGGGGTCGCGGTGCGCGGCGAGGGCGTGGTCGGCGACCCGGCTGGCGGAGTGGAAGAAGCCCTTGCCGTCGATGCCGAGGTCGAGGATGTTCTGGACCAGCCGGGTCGCCTGGTTGCCGAGCGCGCCCTCGTCGCTTGGGACCCGCCTCGGCCTGCTCGAGGGCGCTGCGGACGTCCTTGACCGCCTGTCCCGTGCGGCCCCCACCGATACCGGGAAACTCCACGTCGTCCTCCTCGGACCGTCGCCGGCGGCCCGTGCGGCCACCTGTGTCGTCTCGTCATCCTGCCACGCCACGAGGCCGTTCCGGCCGCGCCGTGACCAGCGGTGACGGAGCCGCGCGCCTACGCTGCTCGGCATGATCCCCGGAGAGGTCGCGGTGCTCGCCGTCACGCCTCCGGCGCGGGGCGAGCCGCGCGCCGCGCTCCTGCATGACGGCCGGTGCAGCATCGCGCCCGCTCGCCGAGGTGGTCGAGGCCGCCCGCGAGCTCGAGGCCGACCGCTCGCCCCGCTGGGTCTGGTGGTCGGCGGAGGCGGGAGGCCGCACCGCTCGTGGATGCCGGGGTGCCGGTCGCGAGGGCCTGGGACGTCGCCGAGGCGCACCGGCTCCTCCACGGTGGGTGGAGCGCGACCGCCGGCCAGTGCTGGGCGGCGGCGCACGGCATCCCGCTGGAGGGCGTGCCCGGTCGCCCCCACCGGTGACCTGTTCGAGTTCGCGGCCGACGCCCCGCCCACCGAGGCCGACTCGGTCGTCGACGCGGGCGGGCCACCTGCGCGGCGACCAGGACGAGTGGCTGCGCGACCCCGGCCACCTGCGGGCCTGGGCGCGAGGCGGCGCTGGAGACCGCGCACCTCCAGCACGACGCCGCCGCGGCGACCTCGGTGCGGCTGGTCGGCACCGTGCTCTCGGAGTCGGCGGCGGCGGTGCTGTGCCTCGAGCTGCGACGTGACGGGCTGCCGATCGACCGGGCCCGCACCGAGCAGCTGCTCGCCGACGCCGTGGGCCCGCGGCCGACCTCGGACGCCGAGGAGGCTCGCGTCGCGCCGGGCCCGCGACGAGCGCGGTGCTGCGCCACGTGCCCGGGCGCGAGTCGACCGACCTGCGCAACCCGGCGCAGGTGCGCGAGATGCTGCTCGCCGTGGGGGTCGACGTGCCGAACACCCGCAAGTGGGTGCTCGAGCCCTACCGCACGGTGCACCCGGTGGTCGACGCGCTGCTCGACTGGCGGCGCGACGAGCGGATCGCCACGACCTACGGCTACCGGTGGCTCGACGCGAACGTCGGCCCCGACGACCGGCTGCGGGGGCGGTGGACGGCCTGCGACGGCGCGGCCGGGCGGATGACGGCCGAGAACGGCCTGCACAACCTGCCGGCGGTGCTGCGCCCGGGCGTGGCCGCGCACGAGGGCCACGTCTTCGTGCGCGCCGACCTCGGGCAGATCGAGCCACGGGTGCTGGCGGTGGTGTCCGGCGACACCGCGTTCGCGGCCGCCACCCGGGCCGACGACCTCTACGCGCCGGTGGCGCAGCGGCTGGGGGTGGAGCGGCCGGTGGCCAAGGTGGCGGTGCTGGCCGCGATGTACGGCCAGCGCAGCGGAGCGGCCGGCGAGGCGCTCAAGGGCCTCGAGCGCGCCTACCCGGTGGCGATGGACCTGCTCGAGCGGGCGGCGGCCGCGGGGCGGCGCGGCGAGCCGCTGCGCACGTACGGCGGGCGGCGTCATCCCGACCGGGCGGTTCCTCGCGGCGAGCCCGGTCGGCGCCGACCCGGCGCTGGATGCCGCGCGTGGCCGGTTCGCGCGCAACGCGATCATCCAGGGGGCGGCGGCCGAGCTGTTCAAGGCGTGGGCGGCGACGGTGCGGGCGACGACACGCGACCTCGGGGCCCAGGTGGTGCTGTGCCTGCACGACGAGCTGCTCGTGCACGCTCCGGCCGAGCACGCCGCCGAGGTGGCGGCGCGGGTCGACCGGGCGCTCGAGGACGCCGCCACGGCGGTGGGCCGGGGGCGCGCCGGTGCGGTTCGTCGCCGACACCTCGGTCATCGCCCGGTGGTCGGACGCCAAGGACTGAGCTCGCGCCGGTCCCCCGTGGCTTCACGCAGGAACCTTCACCTGTGCAGCGGAATGGTTCCGGTGCGAGGTGAAGGTCCTGGATCGGGCGAGAAGGTTGTGGGTCAGGCCTGCTCGTCGTCGTTGACGGCGCGCAGGAAGTTCTCGAAGTCCTCGCCCAGCTCGTCGGCCGAGGGGATCTGCGAGGCCTCGGTGGCGAGCAGGCTCGGGCGCTGGCGGCCCTCGAGGTAGGTGTCGTACTGCTGCTCCAGGGCGGTGACCACCGCACGGGCGTCGTCGTTGCCGTCGACCTCGGCCGCGATGGCCTGCTGGTTGGCGCGGGCCCGCATCACGAGGTCGTCGTTGGGCAGGTTGAGGCCGGTGACGTCGACGATGGCGTTGAGGGAGGCGAGCGCGCCCTCGGCCCACTCGGAGCCGGCGAGGTAGTGCGGCACGTGGATCGCGAAGCCGACGGCGTCGTGGCCGGCCTCGCCGAGGCGCAGCTCGAGCAGGGCGCCGATCGACCCGGGCACCTGTACGCGCCCGAACGGCGACTCGGCGTCACCGATGAGCGCGGCGTTCGTGGCGTGGGCGGTCATCCCGACCGGGCGGCTGTGCGGCACGCCCATCGGGATGCCGTGCGTGTGCACGACCAGGGTGATGCCGAGCGTCACGACGAGCTCGCGGATGGCCTCGACGACGCGCTCCCACTGGAAGTCGGGCTCCGGGCCGGTGAGCAGGTAGTAGGTCTGCCCGTCGCGGTCGGTGAGCCGGTGCAGCAGCATCGCCGGGTCGTCGTACTCCACCCAGCGGTTGGTGTCGAAGACCATGGCCGGGCGGCGGCCGCGGTAGTCGAGCAGCTGGTCGACGTCGAAGGACGCGACGACCTCGGGGTCGCCGGTCTCGAGCAGGTGACCACCGAGGACGGCCTGGATCTGCCCGGCGTCGATGAAGGCGCCGAGGGCGACGACGAGCACACCGGGCCGGAGCACGGTGAGGTCGGCGTCGGTCTCGAAGCGGTAGAGCGCGGAGGGGTTCTGCACGGCACAAGCCTTTCACGGGTGGAGCGCGTACCGCCTGAACGTCCGGGTGCCCCCGGCGGATTCCCGGTTCGACCGCGACGTCGCCGTCCCGCCGCTCGACTCGCACCCGGGCCCGCGACTCGTGCGACGTGCCCACGGTTCTCGACCGCGGGTCGGCGAACCGCACCCGCGTCGCACGAGGTCGGCGGTCAGCGCGCGCGTGGTCAGCGGGATGCCGTGACGGCTGCGATCGCGGCGCGCACCCGCTTCTCGGAGACCGGGCCGGCCGTGCCGAGCGTCTGGGCGAACAGGCTGACCCGCAGCTCCTCGACCATCCAGCCGATGTCGGTGACCTCGGCGGCGGCCCGCCGGGTCGGGGGCAGGGACTCCAGCAGGTCGGCGTAGGCGGCCTCCACGGCATCGACCTGCTCCTGGAGCACGGGCTCGCGCGGGTTGGTGGCGGCGCGCTCCGAGACGGTGCTGCATCGCGAGCAGGTAGCGCCGCACGTCGCGCAGCCGGGCCACCCCGGTGGCCGCGACGAACCCGGGTCGCACGAGGCTGTCGAGCTGGGCCCGCACGTCGGCGCGGGTGGCGGCCGTGCGCGCCGAGGCGGCGCCCCGCTCGAGCGCCTCGAGGGTGCGGCGCACCTGGGCCGCGAGGGCGAGCACCGGCTCGACCGCCTCGACGACGACGAGCACCCGGGTCGCGGCGTGGGTGCGCACGGCGGCGAGTGCGGCGGCGTAGGCCTCCTGCGGTGCGCACCTCGCCGGGCACGTGCTCGGCGACGATGTCGTCGACGGCGGCGTCGAGGCAGTCCTGCAGCAGAGCGGGTACCGACCCGTGCGGGTTGTCGGCCAGGCGCCAGCTTCTGGGCGTTGGAGAGCCGGGCGAGCACCCGTTTCCAGGGGGCGCGTGGTGTTGAGCAGGAGCAGGCGCCGCACTCCGCGACGGTGCGCAGCCCGGGCGGCCCCGCGGTCGGGCAGCACGCGCAGCGCGACCGAGGTGCCCTCGTCGACCAGGGCCGGGTAGCCCTCGACGGCGAGCCCGCCGGAGCGCCCCTCGAAGGTCTCGGGCACGCTCGCCGACGGTCCACGTCGGTCAGGCCGGACCGCTCCAGCGAGGCACCCGGCCCGCGCCATCCCGGCTCGCACCGCGCCACCGGCGCTGTCGCCCGCAGGGCGTCGAGGTCCTTGCCACGGGCCACGACCCGACCGCCGGGGCCGTCGACGCTGAAGGTGACCCGCAGGTGGTCGGGCACCCGTGACAGGTCCCACTCCCCCGGCGGGATGCGCACACCGGTGCGCTCGTGGAGCACCCGCGCGAGCTCCTCGGTGAGGGGGCCGCGCGCCGGGTCGGCGTCGGCGAGCGCCGCCATGGCGTGATCGGGTGTGGGCACGAAGTGGCGACGGGTCGCCTTCGGCAGCGACTTGAGCAGGGCGATCGCGAGGTCGTCGCGCAGACCCGGCACCTGCCAGTCGAAGCCGTCGGAGGTCACCCGGTTGAGCACGGCGACGGGCACGTGCACGGTCACCCCGTCGGCGGCCTCGCCCGGTGAGAACTGGTAGGTGACGTCGAGGTCGAGGTCACCCTGCCGCCAGGTGCGCGGGTAGTCGGCGGCCGACACCTGCTCGCCCGCCTCCGAGGTGAGGTCGTCCTCGGTGAGGGTGAGCAGGTCGGGCCGGCGTCGCCGCTCCCCGCGCCACCAGCGGTCGAAGTGCCGCTCGGTGGGCACGTCGGGCGGGATGCGGGCCTCGTAGAACGCGAAGAGCACCTCGTCGTCGACGACGATGTCGCGCCGTCGGGCCCGCTCCTCGAGCTCGGCCACCCGGGCCAGCGTGGCGACGTTCCGCTTCCAGAAGTCGTGCTGCGGCTCCCAGTCGCCCTCGACGAAGGCGGAGCGGATGAAGATCTCGCGTGCGGCCTCCGCGTCGACCCGGGCGTACTGGATCGTCCGGTCGGTGACCAACGGCACGCCGAAGAGGGTGACCCGCTCGGTCGCGACGGCCGCCCCGGCCCTGCGGCTCCAGCGGGGCTCGCTGACGGTGCGGGCGACGACGTGGGCGCCGACCTCCTCGGCCCACTCCGGCTCGATCGCGGCGTTGACCCTGGCCCACAGCCGGCTGGTCTCGACGAGCTCGGCGGCCATCACCAGGTCGGGCTGCTTGCGGAACAGCGCCGACCCGGGGCTGATGCCGAAGCGGGCCCCGCGCGCCCCCGCGTACTCCCGCCTGGCCTGGTCGCGGGCGCCGACGTGCGAGAGCAGGCCGGCCAGCAGAGCCTTGTGGATGGCGTCCCAGTCGGGCTCGGCGTCCGGCGCGGACGTCGCGACGTCGGGGTCGATGCGCACCGACCGGCAGGCGGAGCGCAGCTGGGCGTGCAGGTCCTGCCATTCGCGGATTCGCAGGTAGTGGAGGAACTCGCTCTTGCACATGCGTCGGAACGCGCTGTGCGACAACGCCTTCTGCTGGTCCTTGAGGTAGCGCCACAGGGTGTGCAGGGTGGCGAAGTCGGACTTGTCGTCCTTGAAGCGCGCGTGCGACTGGTCGGCCTGGGCCTCCTTGTCGACCGGCCGCTCGCGCGGGTCCTGGATCGAGAGTGCCGCCACGATGACGAGCACCTCGCGGGTGCAGCCGAGTCGCCCGGCCTCGATGACCATGCGTCCCAGCCGCGGGTCGAGGGGCAGCCGGGCCAGCGTCTTGCCGGATGCCGTGAGCCGACGCCCGCGGCCACGGTGCCGTCCGCGCCCCTGCTCGCCGGTGGCGAAGGCGCCGAGCTCCTCGAGGAGCCGCACCCCGTCCGCGACCTGGCGCTCGTCGGGCGGGTCGACGAACGGGAAGCGGGAGACGTCACCCAGCCCGAGCGAGGTCATCTGGAGGATGACCGACGCCAGCGAGGTGCGCTGGATCTCCGGCTCGGTGAACTCGGGCCTGGCCTCGTGGTCCTCCTCCGAGTACAGCCGGATGCAGACGCCCGGCGCCACCCGCCCGCAGCGGCCGGCGCGCTGGGCGGCACTCGCCCGGCTCACCGGCTCGATCGGCAGCCGCTGCACCTTGGTGCGCTGGCTGTAGCGGGAGATCCGGGCGGTGCCGGTGTCGACGACGTAGCCGATGCCCGGCACCGTCAGCGAGGTCTCGGCGACGTTGGTGGCCAGGATGATCCGTCGGCCGCTCCCGCGGTGGAAGACGCGATGCTGCTCGGCCGCGGACAGTCGGGCGAACAGGGGCAGTACCTCGGTGCCCGGCAGCCTGAGGGCGTTGAGGGCGTCGGCGGCGTCGCGGATCTCCCGCTCCCCCGAGAAGAACGCCAGGATGTCGGTCGCCTCGGGGCTCGGTGGTGCCTCGGTCCACAGCTCCTCGACCGCCTCGACCACCCCGGTCACCTGGTCGCGCTCGGCCACGACGTGGCGGCCGTCGGGGTGCAGCTCGACGAGCGGCCGGTAGCGCACCTCGACCGGGAAGGTGCGCCCCGAGACCTCGATGACCGGCACCTCGCGGACGACCTGGCCGCGCTCGTCGGTCGCGAAGTGCTGCGCGAAGCGGGCCGGGTCGATCGTCGCCGAGGTGATGACGACCTTGAGGTCGGGCCGGCGCGGCAGGAGCTGCTTGAGGTAGCCGAGGATGAAGTCGATGTTGAGCGACCGCTCGTGCGCCTCGTCGATGATGATCGTGTCGTAGCGGCGCAGGTCGCGGTCGCGCTGCATCTCGGCGAGCAGGATGCCGTCGGTCATCACCTTCAACCGCGTCGCGTCGCTGCTGTGGTCGGTGAAGCGCACCTGGTAGCCCACGAGGTCGCCGAGCTCGACCTGCATCTCCTCGGCGATCCGCTCCGCGACCGAGCGCGCGGCGATCCGCCGGGGTTGGGTGTGGCCGATCTGACCGGTGCCGCCACGACCCAGCTCGAGGCACATCTTCGGCAGCTGGGTCGTCTTGCCCGAGCCGGTCTCGCCCGCCACGACGACGACCTGGTGCTCGCGCAGCGCCGCGAGGATGTCGTCGCGACGCTCCACGACGGGCAGGTGCTCGGGGTACCGCAGCCGGGCCGGGTCGACGGCGTCGACGCTCTGGGCAGGCATGGCGCCAAGGATAGGTCGGCGCGGCCCGCACCCCGACCGGTTATCGGTGCGCCCGTGGCCCCGTCACCAGCACCCGGCACCGGGTCAGCACGGCAGGCCGGGTCCAGCACCGGCGACCGGCAGCCGCGGTCACCAGCACCGGCAGCCGGACCGATCCGCAGATCCGGTACCGGTCGCCCGGCGCTCACGCACCGGCAGCCGGACCGGCGGCCGGACCGGGTCGGCGCCAATGTTGGGACCCGCATGCTGTCGTCGCCGGGCCTCACCGCGTCGGGTAGCTCGGTGATGCCCTCGTCACCGCACATTCCCACCTCCCTCGGGACGGCCCACGCCGACCTTCGACGCGCCGGTGGCGGTGACCTCGAGAGTCACCCCGGCCGCGTACATCCGCTGCGCCTGGGGGCCGTTGGCGGTGGCCAGCCGCCAGTCGTCGAGGAACGCCCGGTCGAGCCGCTGCCGTGCGAGCGCCCGAGCTCGCACCGCCACCTCGCGCGCGCCGTCCCCAAGGCGGGCCGCGCCCGAGCCCGCCCGCCCACCCGGCGCCGGGGCCCGACCTCGCCACGGACCGCGGGCGCCGGCCCGCCGAGCAGCGCGCTGGCCGTGCCGCGCTCGCCGGGGACCAGGAAGGAGGCCCGCACGGCATCGCGTCGGGCCCGGGCCTCCCGCAGCGCACCGAGCGCCAGGCGCTGCCCGGCCGTCAGCCGTGCGGTGGGGACCACGCCCGTGGCAGTGCGCTGCGCTCCTGCGGTCGCTCCGGCCCGCAGGGCTCCCCCCGCCGCACCGGTGGCGGCCAGGCCGGCACCCAGCGCGAGCCGGCCGGCATCCCCCTCGTCGTAGACGGCGAGCAACAGCGCGTCGGCGCCGACGGCGACCACGTCTGCCGCGGCGGCCACCGCTCGCAGCTCGGGCACGACCGTGGCGACGGCGCCCAGGGTCGCCACGTCGTGGCCGGCGGTGCTCGCCCCGGCGAGCAGGCGGTACGGCACGGAGTCGGCGACGCCGTCGAGCGAGAGCCGGCGGAGCACCGTCGGCGCACCGGCGGTCGGCCTCCCGAAAGCGCCCGGCCGCCGCCGCGTGGCGGCCCCGCGCGACCTGCTGGGCCTCGACCTGCTCGACCTGGAGGTGGCGCACCAGGAGCAGCTCGGGTGACTGCTCGCTCGAGCCCGCGCCGACCAGCGAAGCAGCGCGGTCCTCCAGCACCGCATAGCGCGTGCTCCGCCTCGTCGACGTCGCGCACGGCCGCGGCGACGACGGCCTGGGCCTCCTCCATCGCGTCGGCCAGCGCCCGCAACGGTGCGGCCGCCCCGCCCAGGCGTGTCGCGACCGCATCGAGCACGGGCGCCATCTCGCGCAGGCGCGCACCGAAGGCCTCGCCGGCAGGGCCGTCCCAGGTGGCGCCCTCGCGCAACCGGGCGAGCACCGTGGCCAGGGCGGAGAGGCGCTGCGCCGTGGTCGTCAGCCGGTCGGCCAGCAGCCGCACGGCCCCCGGGTGCCCCGGCAGCGGCGGCAGGCCGCCGCTCACCACGACCCCCCGAACAGGGACCTCGACACCCCTGCCTCGGTGTCGAGGTAGAGCGACCCCGCCTCGACGCCGGCCTCACCGAGCTCGCTCAGCGACCGCCCCAGCGCCAGCCGCACGCGCCGCCACCCACCCAGCAGCTCCTCGACTGCCGGACCGGCCTCGCCCGGGCCGAGGGCCCAGCGCTCGGCCGCGGGGTCGCCCATGAGCAGCAGGTCGGCCCCCGTCTCGGCGAGTGCCACCCCCAGCTCGGCGACCTCGGCCGCGTCGACCCGGATCGTCGTCATGGGCTCACGCTAGGCAGGCGAGGCGACAGAGCAGCGGAGTTTTCCACAGGCTCGTGGGCGCGGGTCGAGCACCGAGCCCGGGCTCGCCGCTCGCCTGCAGCGGCACGCCGGCGAGAGGTCTCCGCTTCGCGAGACGCCGACGGCCGCCCCCCGCGAGGAGGGCGGCCGGCGGCGCGTGCGGTGGGCCGGCTCGGCTCAGCCGACCGTGGCCCCGGCCAGCTCGGGCTCGGACACCTCGTCGGCGCCGTCACCGGCACCGGGCCCACCGGCCGCGGCGAACCCGGCATCCAGGTCGGCGAGGATGTCCTGGATCGACTCGATGCCGACCGCCAGGCGCACCAGGCCCGGGACTGACTCCGGCCGCGAGCCGGTCCTCGTCGCCACCCTGGCTGTGCGTCGTGGATGCCGGGTGGATCGCCAGCGAGCGCACGTCACCGATGTTGGCGACGTGGCTGTGCAGGCAGAGCCCCTCGACGAAGCGCTGCCCCGCCTCGAGGCCGCCGGCGATCTCGAACGCGAGCACCGCACCGGCGCCCTTGGGGGCGTACTTGTCGGCCAGCGCCTTGCTCGGGCTGCTGTCGAGCGACGCCCAGCGCACCGACTCGACCTGCGGGTGCGCCTCGAGGTACTCGGCCACGGCCCGCGCATTCTCGACGTGCCGCTCGACGCGCAGGCTGAGCGTCTCGACGCCCTGCGCGATGAGGAACGCGTTGAACGGCGAGATCGCCGACCCGAGGTCGCGCAGCAGCTGCACGCGCGCCTTGAGGATGTACGCGAGGTTGGCGCCGAGGCCACCGCCGACACCGAGGTCCCGCGCGAACACCAGCCCGTGGTAGCTCTCCTCGGGCGTGTTGTAGTTCGGGAACTTCTCCGGGTCCTTGCCGAAGTCGAAGGTGCCGCCGTCGACGATGACGCCGGCGATCGAGGTGCCGTGGCCGCCGAGGTACTTCGTCGCCGAGTGGATGACGACGTCGGCGCCCCACTCCAGCGGGCGGATGAGGTACGGGGTCGCGATCGTGTTGTCGACGACGAGCGGCACGCCCACCTCGTGGGCGACGCCCGCGACGCCGGCGATGTCGAGCACCGATCGGCCTTCGGGTTCGCGATGGTCTCGGCGAAGAACGCCTTGGTGTTCGGGCGCACCGCGGCGCGCCACGCCTCGAGGTCGTCCTGGTCGTCGACGAAGGTCACGTCGATGCCGAGCTTCTTGAAGGTGTACTTCAGCAGGTTCACCGTGCCGCCGTAGAGCGCCGCTGCTGGAGACGATGTGGTCACCGGACTCGGCGATGTTGAGCAGGCCGATCGTCGTCGCCGCCTGGCCGGACGACACGAGCAGGGCCGCGAGGCCGCCCTCGAGCGCCGCGATCCGCTGCTCCACGGCATCCTGGGTCGGGTTCATGATCCGGGTGTAGATGTTCCCGAACTCCTTGAGCGCGAACAGGTTCGCCGCGTGCGCGGTGTCGTTGAAGACGTAGGACGTCGTCTGGTAGATCGGCAGCGCCCGGGCGCCGGTGGCGCTGTCGGGCACCTGTCCGGCGTGGATCTGCGTGGTCTCGAAGCCCCACTGCGAGGGGTCGGTCATCGGTGTCTCCTGGGATCAGGTGCGCCGGTCGGACCGCCCGGCGCACGTCATACGTGGCCTGCGGGGCTACCGAGAGCAGTCCCGCGCTTGCGCACGGCGGGTGCCGTGCGCCAGGTCTTCACCCGGGGCACCCCACCGCGGTTGGAGGGTTGCCGGCCAGCGAGCCGGGGCTTGTCGCTGACACTCATGACCTGGGGCGAATATACAGACGACGCCGGATGCCGGTCACCCCCTCCCCCGGACGTCTCACCTCGCGAACCACCGACCCCTTCCGGAAAGGCCACCTCGAACACCGTGAAATGCCGCTCCGGGCGTGGGCGCTCCGCAACGAGTCGGGAAGGATGGGGGCATGACCTTCCACGCTGACGAGTACAAGGCCGCCGCCGGACGCTACCGGGCCGGGATGCCGTACCGCCGGGTCGGCCGCTCCGGCCTCGACCTGCCCGCCGTCTCCCTCGGCCTGTGGCACAACTTCGGCGACGACGTGCCGCTCGAGCGCCAGCAGGCGACGCTGCGCCGGGCGTTCGACCGCGGCGTGACGCACTTCGACCTGGCGAACAACTACGGCCCGCCCTACGGCTCGGCCGAGCGCAACTTCGGCACGATCTTCGCGCGCGACTTCCGCCCCTACCGCGACGAGCTGGTCATCTCGAGCAAGGCGGGCTACGACATGTGGCCCGGCCCCTACGGCCAGGGCGGCGGCTCGCGCAAGTACCTCATCGCGTCGTGCGACCAGTCCCTGCAGCGGATGGGCCTGGACTACGTCGACATCTTCTACAGCCACCGCTTCGACGAGACCACGCCGCTCGAGGAGACGCTGGGCGCGCTCGACTCGCTCGTGCGCGCAGGGCAAGGCGCTCTACGTCGGCATCTCGTCGTACTCCGGCGCCCGCACCCGCGAGGCCGTCGAGATCATGCGCTCGATGGGCACGCCGCTGCTCATCCACCAGCCGTCGTACTCGATGCTCAACCGCTGGATCGAGGAGGACCTGCTCGACGCCGTCGGCGAGACCGGCCTGGGCCTGATCGCGTTCTCCCCGCTCGCGCAGGGCATGCTCACCAACAAGTACCTCAAGGGCATCCCGGCGGGCTCGCGTGCGGCACAGGGCAAGTCGCTCGACCCCTCGCTGCTCACCGACGACCTCGCTCAAGCACATCCGGGCCCTCGACCGGATGGCCAAGGCCCGCGGCCAGTCCCTCGCGCAGATGGCCCTCGCCTGGGCGCTGCGCGACAAGCGGGTCACCTCCGTGCTCATCGGGGCGTCGTCGGTCGAGCAGCTCGACAACAGCCTCGATGCCGTCAAGAACCTCGAAGTTCACCGCCGAGGAGCTGGCCAAGATCGACAAGCACGCCGTCGACGCCGGCATCAACCTGTGGAAGACCTCGAGCGAGAAGTGAGGGAGCAAAAGACCTCTAGCGACGCTGAGGAAGACCTCGGGCGACACGTGGTCCCACTGGAGCCGCCGCGCGATGCGTGGCTGCGGTCCAGCGTGGACCCACCACCCCGAGGAGACCCCTGCATGACCGACACCGACTACATCCCCAGCCCCAGCCGCTGGGTGCGCAACCAGGTCGAGAAGATCGAGGCGACCGGCGACACCCGCTCGGTGCACATGCATGAACCGCCCCGTCGTCATGCTGACCATGCGCGGCGCGAAGACCGGCGGCATCCGCAAGGTGCCGCTGATGCGGGTCGAGCACGACGGTGTCTACGCGGCGGTCGCGAGCAAGGGTGGGGCGCCCGAGCACCCGCAGTGGTACGGCAACCTGCGGGCCGAACCCGCAGATCACCCTGCAGGACGGCACCGAGTCGTGGCCGGCCGTCGCCCGCGAGATCACCGGCGCGGAGCGCGAGGAGTGGTGGCCGCGGTGCGTCGCAGGCCTACCCGCCCTACGCCGACTACCAGACCAAGACCGACCGGCTCATCCCGGTGCTGCTGCTCGAGCGGGTCGAGCTGGGCGACGCCGAGCGCTGACCGGCCGGCATCCGCACGCGAGTCGGGTGCTCAGGTGGCTGCCCCGACGACCACCCGGGCACCCGACTGCAGGTGGTGTGGCGGCTGTGGTGGTCGTGTCAGCCGGCCGAGACGCCCGGCGAGTCGGACGTCGTCTCGGCGCCGGTGGCCTGCTCGGCAGCGGTGGCGTCACGGTCCACCTTGCGGAACCAGAGCAGGCCCGAGCACCGGCAGCACGAGCGGAACGAAGCCGTAGCCCTGCCCGAAGTGCGACCACACGGTCTTGTCGGGGAACGCGTCGGGGACGAGGAACGACGCCGTTCCGACGACGAGCACCCCGACCAGCTCGACCGCGCACGCCCACTTCCCGACCTGCACCCACCGGCCGCCGCGGGCGAGGCACCAGGTGGCGAGGATGTAGACGAGCGGCGGCCAGCGCCGAGAGCGTGTAGGCGAGCGGGGCCCGGTCGTAGTAGCTGAGGATCTGCAGCACGGACCGGCCGGTGGCGGCGAGGGCGAGCACAGCGTAGACGACGACGAGCACCACGCCCGGGCCGCCCAGGGCCCGGCGGTCGGGTGTCAGGCATAGCGTGTTCCAGATCTGCTGGAGGCGCAGCGACCATCACGGCGACGGCGAAGGCCCCGACGGCCATCGAGCCCATCGCCCAGCGCGACTTCTCCTTGATGGTGAGCAGCGAGGTGCCGATCGGGATGACCGGCAGCGACACCAGGTAGGCCGCGAACGTCGCCTTCTCGGTCGGCCTCGTCGATGTGGTCGAGGCCGAGCAGCCCCAGCACGAGCATGACGATCAGCCCGACCTCGAGCAGCAGGGCGACGCCCAGCAGCCAGTCGTCGACGAGCCGGTCGCGCACGGCGTAGTACGCCGACACCACCAGGAGCAGGCACGCCAGCGCCACGACGGCGTAGGTCAGCGGCTCGATCACGCGGCCAACCCTAACCCTCGGGCGGGTCGCTCGCCGTGCTCGCTTCCGGGTCGGTGCGACACTCGCGTCCATGACCAGTGCGCAGCTCGGCGACGTGACGATCGAGTACGAGGTCGACGGCCCCGACGACGGCGCGCCGATCCTCCTCCTCATGGGCCTCGGGTGCCCAGCTGGTGGCCTGGCCGACCGACGTGGTCGAGGGCCTCGCCGACCGCGGCTTCCGCGTCATCCGGATGGACAACAGGGACATCGGGCTGTCGACGAAGACCGAGGGTCCGGTGCCGACCCGGGCCGCGCTGTTCAAGGGCTTCGCGCACCGGCGGTACGCGCGGGCCGGAGTACCTGCTGTCCGACATGGCGGCCGATGCCGTGGCCCTGCTCGACCACCTCGGCGTCGAGCGCCGCGCACGTGGTCGGGCGTGTCGATGGGCGGGATGATCGCCCAGCAGCTGACCATCGACCACCCCGACCGGGTGCTCAGCCTGTGCTCGATCATGTCGAACACCGGCGACCGGCGGCACGGCAGCGTCTCGCCGCGCCTGCTCCCCACCGTCGCGATGTCGATGTCGGCGCCGCGGCCGGAGGACCCCGCCGAGGCCGAGCGGCTCGCGGTCGAGGGGTTCCGGCTGATCGCCGGCCCGCACTTCGACGCCGACGAGATCGGCGGCATGGTGCGCACGGCGATCGGCCGCAACGTCAACCCGCTGGGCACGATCCGGCAGCTGGTCGCCATCCAGGCCAGCCCCGACCGCACGGCCGCGCTGCAGCGAGGTGAGGGTGCCGACCCTGGTCATCCACGGCCTGCGCGACCAGCTGGTGATGCCCAGCGGCGGCATCGCGACGGCGCGCGCCGTGCCGGGCGCGCGGCTGATCGCCTTCCCCGACATGGCGCACGACCTGCCCGGGCCGCGCCGGGCCGAGATCGTCGAGGAGATCGCCCGCAATGCCGCGCGGGCGTCCGCGCGTTCGGCGCAGGCCCACGACGCCGAGCCGGAGCGAGCCGACTCGGTGTGACCGCGGGGCCGCGGCACGGCATCCGCCGGGCCGTCGTGGGACTACGGGTTCGTCAGGGCGTCGGCGACGGCGTCGACGAGCATGCCCGATCTCGTCCTCGGTGACCACGAGTGGCGGCGCGACGCGGATGGTGGACCCGTGGGTGTCCTTGGCGAGGATGCCGCGGCTCATCAACCGCTCGCACAGCTCGCGGCCGCTGGGGCCGCCGGGCTCGATGTCGAGGCCGGCCCAGAGCCCGCGGACGCGGATCGCGGCGAGGCCGTCGCCGCCGGGTCGTCCCGACGAGTGGGGCCAGGCGCTCGGTGAGCACTGCGCCCAGATGCGCTGCGCGGCGCTGGAACTCGCCCTCGGCGAGCATGGTGACGACCTCGTGGCCGATGGCCGCGGCGAGCGGGTTGCCGCCGAAGGTGGAGCCGTGCGAGCCGGGGGTGATGACCTCGAGCACCTCGCGGTCGCCGCGATGGCCGACACGGGGTAGAGGCCACCACCGAGGGCCTTGCCCATGACGTAGATGTCGGGGACGACGTCCTCGTGGTCGCAGGCGAAGGTGCGCCCGGTGCGGGCGAGACCGGACTGGATCTCGTCGGCGACCATCAGCGCGCCGGCCTCGTCGCAGATCGCCCGGACCTCGCGCAGGTAGCCCTCGGGCGGGATGACGACGCCGCCCTCCCCCTGCACCGGCTCGAGCAGCACCGCGACGGTGGTGTCGTCGACGGCGTGCCGCAGAGCGTCGGCATCGCCGTAGGTGACCGTGCGGAAGCCCGGCGTGTAGGGGCCGTACTCGTCGCGCGCGATCTTGTCGTCGGAGAAGCTGATGATGGTCGTGGTGCGGCCGTGGAAGTTGCCCTCCATGACGACGATGCTGGCGGTGTTCTCGGGCACGCCCTTGACGCGGTAGCCCCACTTGCGGGCGACCTTCAGGGCGGTCTCGACGGCCTCGGCGCCGGTGTTCATCGGCAGGATCAGGTCCTTGCCGGTCAGGCCGGCCAGGGCCTCGGCGAACGGGCCGAGCTGGTCGTTGTGGAAGGCCCGGCTGGTGAGGGTCAGCCGGGTCAGCTGCTCCTGGGCCCGGGCGACGAGGCGCGGGTGGCCGTGCCCGAAGTTCAGCGCCGAGTAGCCGGCCAGGCAGTCGAGGTAGCGCCGGCCGTCGACGTCGGTGACCCAGGCGCCCTCACCGTGGGTGAGCACCACCGGGCAGCGGGTGGTAGTTGTGCGCGGCATACCGCTCGACGAGCGCGATCTGTGCGGCGGTGTGGGCGCTGTGGCCGGGTCTGCCCCGGGCTCCCTGGCTGTGCTGGGACGTCATCGTCGCCTCCTCGCTGGTGAGCCTAGCGAGGGGCGAACGCGCGTCCATGGCCGGGCCGGTTCGTCGGCGTGTGGGCTCGCCGGGGTCGGGCCCTGCGGTCAGGCGGTCGTGCCGCTCGGGGCCAGGACGAGGTAGCCCTGCGCCGCGAGGATGATGACGACCGCGACCAGCTTGCCGGCCGGCAGCGAGGTGTCGAAGTGGAAGCGGTCGATGAGCAGGATGCCGACCTGGAGCAGCACGATCCAGCCCATGGTGACCACCGCCAGCTCGGCGTACTGCAGCGACGACGCGTAGACCCAGAAGAGCACGAGGAACGACAGCGCCCCAGCGCCCAGGGCGACCGTGTTCTGCTTCTCGGCCCATTCCTTGGCGGCGAAGGCGCCGACCAGGTCGAGCCCGGCCAGCGCAGCCATGCACAGCGTCGCGACGACGGGCAGCGGCCAGGACGTCGGCAGCTTGATCAGCGGCAGCGCGTCGAGCATGGCCATGGGGGTCCTCCGGCGTGGAGCGGGCCACCCGGGTGCGTGGCCTCACCCGTGAAGAGGGCGGGGCGGCCGGCCTGATACACGCGGGGCGCCGAGCGCGGGCCGGATGCCCTGGCCTGGGTGCCGGCATCCCGGCACTGCTCGGTCGGCCCACATCCAGTCGACTCGGTCGCCGACGCTGGGTGCCGGCCTCCGGCCGATCAGGCGCCCCAGTTCCGCCGACTCGGTCGCCGACGCTGGGTGCCGGCGTCCGGACTGCTCAGTCGGCCCAGATCTGCGCCGACGCGGTCGGCGATGCGGTAGCCGTGGGCACGCGCGGCCTCGAAGGTGCCGGCGCCGCGCGACATGTCGAGCGGGTTGGCACCCATGGCCCACAGGTCGCGGGCGTCGGGCACGACGAGGTGCGTCCTGGCGCGGGGCCTGCAGGGCGAGCAGCTGCACCCGCGGCAGGTCGCGCAGGTGCGGGCCGATCGGGTAGGGCGAGAGCACGAGCACCCGTCGGTGGCCCGAGGCGAGGTCGGCGTTGGCGATGCTGCGCAGGCCTCCGTCGACGTAGCGGCGGCCGCCGACCTCGACGGCCGGGAAGACGCCGGGCACGGCGCAGCTGGCAGCGACGGCCCGCTCGAGCGGCACGCCGCTGGCGTTGTCGAAGACCACGGAGGTGCCGGTCTGGGTGTCGACCGCGGTGACGAGGAGACGGCGCTGCGGCCACGGCTTGCCGACCAGGCCGAGGCCGATCGCCTCGAGCCAGTCCTCCTCGGTGGTGGTCTCGGCGGTCAGGGCGGCTTGGCCGACGAGGGCGCGACCGCGCTCGCTTGTCGAGGTGCAGCTGGGCCCGCAGGTAGCGGGCGGCGTCGGAGGCGCCGAGCCGGCCGTAGCTGCGCCAGCGGTGCGCCCTGCTGGATCCGCGCGAAGGCGTTGCCCTCGTCGGTGCCGACCCGCAGGTGGGCCGCGACCATCGAGCCGGCCGAGGTGCCGATCATGGTGTCGGCGTCGCGCACGTCGATGCCGCCATCGCGCAGGCCGATGATGATGCCGGCCTCCCAGGCGATGCCGGTGGCGCCCCCGCCGGCGAGCACGAAGGCGCGGTCGAGCCCTTCGGTCGGCTGCTGCCACTCGCGGAAGCCCTCGCCGTCGACGACGGTCGCTCGTAGTCGCCGCTCGTCGGGCCGACCCGGACCACGTTCTCGCTCACCGACTCCATTGTCCCCGGGATGAGGGGGTGGTCGCGCCACCGCCCGCGTGAGCGTGCTCACCCGCGGCTGCACCTCCGCCCAAGCGCTGCTCGAGGCCGGCCGTGGAGGGCGGTCAGGTCCGAACCAGGCACCCGGTGGCCGGCGGCTGGGCGACGTCGGACCACGCACCCCGATGGTCGGCGACTGGGCGACGTCGGACGCACGCACCCCATGGTCGGCGAGTGGCGACGTCGACGCTGCGCACCCGGACGTCGGCGCCGCGCACCCGGTGGCACGGTGGGCTGCTCGTCAGAAGAGGCTGCGGGAGCGGCGGGCCGCGCTGGCCGGCAGCACCCGCACGGCCTCGATCGGCACGCTGACGAGCTCGTCGTCGTCGACCCGCACCTGGCACCGGACCGCGCCGACCAGCTCGACCTCGCCGGCCAGGCCCTGCCACGGGCCCAGCCGCCAGCTCGACGAGGTCACCGACCATCGGCCGCGCGGTCAGCTGCTCGGCTGGGCGGCGGGTCGCGGCGAGCGCTGCGAGCTGCGCCGCGTACGAGCTGGGCAGGGTGGCGGGGCGCCCGCGGTAGGTCCAGGTGAAGAGGTGGCGCGGGTCGAAGCGCCGGGAGCACTCCCCGCAGGACATCAGCCGGGTGGGCGCCCGGTGTCGGCTCTTCTCGTGGCCAGCCGGGCAGCGGCCGACCCAGTCGCCCGGCACGCGGGGCGAGTCGGAGGACACGCACCGTTCGCCGCTGCAGCCGATGGCGCGGGCCTTGGCTCGCCAGACGGCGTCGTGGCCGTGCTGCGGGCCGACCAGGGCGTGCGCGATCTCGTGGAGGATCGTGTCGAGGACCTCGCCCTCGGAGTGCAGCGTGGTGAGCGGGGCGCTCAGCCCGATCTGCCGCTTGGTGAAGCGGCAGACGCCGGCGCGGGTCTTGGCGCGGTCGGCGACGATGGTCCAGTCGTCGAGGCCGTGCTCGCGCAGCAGGCGACGACCGGTTGCCAGGGCCCTCGTGACCTCCACCGTCGCCTCCTCTCTCGCGGTCTCGACTGCGTCGACCCTAGGCGGGGCCACCGACAACCGGGCGCACCGACGCTCGAGACGGCCCGATCTGTGGACAACGGTCCAGCGCGGCGGCACCTGGGGATGGAGCAGCCGGCCCCGGGACAGCGACGGGCAGCCTCCGGTCACCGGGGCTGCGGACACATCGAGTGGCCGGTGCTGCGGACGGCATCGGGCGACGACGGTACGAAGGGTCGACGTGTCGCGGGCCTCGGGCCTCGGGCCTCGGGCCTCGGGCCTCGGGTCAGCCGGTCAGCTGGTGTAGAGCCGTGCGGTGGCCTCGCGCACCGTGAGGGTTACCGGGGTGCCCTGCAGGTCGACGTCGCCCGGGATGTCGAACCACTGGCTCCCACCCACCCGGAACTGGCCGCGGTAGACGATGTCGGCGCTGCACCTGGTGCGTGCCCGGCCGCGCGTAGGTGGCGCGGATGTCGCCGTTCGGGTGCGGGCCGCCCAAGGACGTCGTCGGGCCGATGGTGGTGGTGCCGAGGTGGTAGGTGATCGACTTCAGCACCGGACGCACCTCGATGCGGTAGCCCAGCAGGCGGGCGGGGTCCGGGGTGTCGACCTCGTCAGGCCCGAACCCGGCCTCGGGGAACTTCACCTCGAAGAACGTCGGCAGGTTGACCAGCGTGACGTCGCCCTCCGGCTGGATGTTCACCGTCGGCACCGCGAAGTCGGTGTCATGGAACGCGTCCCTGATCATCGCCATCGTGAGCGCGGGACCACACCCGGGACCAGCTCGGGAAGCACGTGATCGCCACGTTGGCGTCCAGCTGCCTGCTGGCCCGGGAGCGGCGTCACCGTTGCCGATCCACTTCGCCTGAAGATCGCGACAGGCGGGCCCCAGGCCCTCGCTGCAGGTCGTTGCCCTGACACAGCACGATCGGCTCGCATGCAGAGGTTGTCCGAACTCCGCTCGCACCGGGTGCGCCCCCACACACGGAGACACGGACGCGTACTCGCACCACGGGCCCTTGGCTGGGCAGCACGAGGTCCGCTTGCGTGACAGCTTCGTTAAGTGTCCTTGCGATCGAGCACCTCAATGCGCACCCGTCTTCGACCGGCTGCCCGAGCCATGTCCCCGATGTGGTCATCGGCAAGCGCTGCGACCGACGTGACCCCGCAGCGACGATGGCAGCATCACGGCGACAGCTCGCCACCCGCGAATGACGTCATGCTCAACTCCCATGCATGCGCCACCCGCTCTCCGACCACAGGACGCGACTCGCTCTGGATCCCGTTTCCGCCTCGTCGGTAGCTGACTAACCTGCCCGCGTCGTGATCCACGACACTTGCATGCGTGTTGTGGACCACGGTCTCGAACAGATGTACTGCCCGCTCCGGTGCGCCCGTCTAGGCCCTCCAGCTGCCGCGACTGAGACGGGCCGTGGCGATACTGCTGGCCGGCCTGCGCGCAACGCTTGGCGGTCGCCTCAGGTCTTGCAGCGCAGAACTCGCACGCCTGGATCGCTGAACGACGTCGATGAGTGCCGGGCTCGCGGCTTGCATCCACGCCGCGTTCACTTGGTCGAAGAAGAAGCGGACGAAGGCTTCGGCGCCCTTCTCGGTCTTCTCCCGCGCAGCCGCGGGGACCTCCACCGTGGCGCTCACCGACGGACTCGGCGACGGCACCGACGGGCTCGGCGACCCACCCGTCCCGGTCCCCGTCGCCGTTGCCGACGGGCTCGACGTGACCGGTGGCGTCGCCTCCGACTCACAACCCGCCAGCGCCCCCGCGCCCACCAGAACGCCCACCAGCGCCACCGCAGCGGCCAGCCCCGGCCGAGCGGACGGCATCCCGATCGTGCGTCGTCCCATGCTTCCCTCCCCGGCCGCCCCTCGTCGGCCCGCACGGAAACGCTAGCCAAACCCCCCGATTTCGCCACTCGAGTTTCCACAGGTGGCCGACGAACCACCAACCCCGACGTCGACGGCCGCCCGCGTCCTCCTCGCGGGCGGCCGTCCACGCCCCGGTCACCCCGCCGCGACGGCCTCCGCCACGGGGTCGTTCCACGACCACACGTCGTCGCCACGCAGCACGACGTCGGAGCCGCCGTCGATGTAGATGGTCTGGCCGCACACACCGGTGTTCTCCTCCGAGGTCAGCCACGCCAGCAGCGCCGCCACCTCGCCGGCCTGCAGGTGCCCGCCCAGCGGCATCGGCACCATGGCGTCCGTGGCCGCGGCCGTCTCGGGGTCGCCCATCAGACCCGCCACCATCGGCGTCTCGACGATGCCCGGCGCCACGGCGTTCAGCGGGATGCCGCACCCGGCCCACCGCGGGGACGCCGCCTCACGACGCACCCACCGCGACAGGGCCCGCTTGCTCGAGGGGTAGATCGTCGAGCCGACCTGCACCCCGGCCGCCTCCAGCTCGCCGGCCACCTTCAGCGCGAGGGTCTCCTCACCGGCCAGGCAGGCATCGACCAGCTCGCGGCTGACCGGCATCAGCGTCGCCATCGACGACGTCACCACGGCACGAGGCGCGCGCGAGGCCGCCAGGGCCGGCCGCAGGCCGTCGAGCAGCTCGACCGCGCCGAAGTAGTTGACCGCCACGGTCTTGGCGGTGGGCAGGGCCAGCCCGGCGTTCGCGATGACCGCGTCCAGCCGCCGGCCCGCCTCGCACAGGATGCCGTCGACGGCCTCCTGCCGGCCCTCGGGCGTCGAGAGGTCCGCGACGACGTCGACCGACCCCACGTCGACCCCGATCACGCGAGCCCCCCGGTTGCGCAGGAGGGCAGCAGTGGCCTGCCCGATCCCCGATGCCGCCCCCGTGACGACGTACGTGCGCTTCATGGTGACCACTCCCTCGCTCCGGCCGACCGCGGGTCACAGGAGCCCGCGGCTCTACTACGCAGCGTAGGACCGCCGTCGGCGCGCGGCCCTGCAGTTGGTTCCACGTCACACCGGCAGCCGCCGGAACCACACGGCATCCGACCGAGCTCCCGCGTGCCGCCCATTCGGCGAGAGGCGGCCCTGCGGGCCGCGAACGGATCCAACCCCGCCGAGACCGCCGGACGCCGCGCGGGCCGACGCGGCAGACTGACCCCGTGCACCTCCGAGCGCCGGGCCTCCCCATCGGGCTGCGTCTGCTGCGCGGGTACACGGGCCGCCACCTGCCCGCCGACATCCTGGCGGGCCTCCTGGTCGCCGCGCTGGCCGTCCCGCAGTCCCTCGGGTACGCCGTGGTGGCGGGCGTACCGGTGCAGGTCGGGCTCTACACCCTTCCCCCGGCGCTGCTCGCCTATGCCCTGTTCGGTACCTCGCGGCTGCTCTTCGTCGGCCCGGTCTCGACGGTGTCAGTGCTGTCCGGGTCGATCGTGCGCGCCCTGTCCGGGGGTGACCCCGAGCTCGCGATCCAGCTCACCTCAGTACTGGCCATCACCGCCGGCGTCATGCTGGTCGCGGTCGGCATCGCCCGCCTCGGCTGGGTCGCCCAGTTCCTCAGCGAGCCGATCGTCACCGGGTTCGTCGCGGGACTGGTCGTGCTCATCGTCATCGGCGAGATCCCGGCCCTCGCCGGGCTCGCCATCCCCACCGGCGGCATCTTCGAGCGGGTCGCCGTGCTGATCCGCGACTTCGGCGACTTCCACGGGCTCACCCTCGTCGTCGGGGCCACCTCGCTCGCGGTGCTCTTCGTCGGCTCGCACCTCGCCCCTCGGGTGCCCTGGTCGCTCCTCGTGCTCGTCGGCGGCATCCTCGTGTCGAGCCAGGTCGACCTGTCCGAGAAGGGCGTGCGGGTCGTCGGGGACGTGCCCACCGGCCTGCCCATCCCGTCGATCCCGATCGTCGACGTCTCGCTGTGGAGCGGCATCATCACCGGCGGCCTCGCGATCGCCGCGGTCGGCATCGCCGAGGGGCTCGCCGCCGTGCGCACCTTCGCCCCCAGCGGCGCGGTCGACCCTGAGACCGACAACGGGGAGTTCATCGCCCACGGCGCGGCCGACCTCGCGTCCGGCCTGTTCGGCGGGATGGGCGTCGGCGGCTCGCTGTCGAAGACGGCCGCCAACGCCAGGGCGGGCGCCTACACGCAGATGAGCGGGGTCGCGGCAGCCGTCGTCGTGCTCCTGTTCGTCTTCTTCGCGGCCGGACTGCTCGCGGACCTGCCCCGCGCCGTGCTGTCGGCGATCGTCATCCACGCGGTGTGGGGGCTGGTCAGCGTCTCCGCGTTCCGCCGGTATGCCGCGGTGCGCCGCAACGACTTCCTCGCCGCCGTCGTGGCGTTCGTCGGCGTGCTGGTGCTCGGCCCGCTCAACGGGCTCCTGCTCGCGGTCGGCCAGTCACTGCTCGGGCTCGTCTACCGGTCGATGCAGGTCGAGATCGACGAGATGGGCCGCGTCGACGGCGAGAAGGCGGCGTGGGGGTCGGTGGCGAACGACCCGACCCGCCGCACCTACCGCGGTGTCGCGGTGCTACGCCCCGACGGCCCGCTCTTCTGGGCCAACGCCAACTCGGTGGTGATGCACATCGAGACCATGGTGCGCGAGCGCGACCACCTGCGCGCAGTGGTGCTCGACCTCGAGGCGACCAACCAGATGGACACCACCACCGCCGAGCGCCTGCAGCAGATGATGGAGCGGCTCCGCGGTCGGGGCATCGACCTCTACCTCGTGCGGGTGTTCGGCAACGTGCGCGACGTGCTGACCCGGTCGGGCTTCCTCGACGAGCTGGGGCCCGAGCACGTGTGGCACTCGATCGCGGCCGGCGTGAAGGCCGCCCGTGCGGCGCCGCCGATCGCCGTGGTCCTGCCTGACGGAGCGCTGACCGGCGTCGACGCCACCGACATCGGGCTCGACGAGGACGCCGACCTGGACGAGCCGGAGAACGGCGCGCACGGCGAGCACATCGCCTCGAAGCCCGTCCCCGACGAGGAGCCGGGCGCCCGACCTCAGGGGAAGTCGACGACGTAGGCCGGCACCGCCCCACCGACGGCGGTGAGGGTCGCGTGGCCAGCCCGAGGACCACGGTGCCGGCCCGCTTGACGTCGATCGACCGGTCCACGTCGTAGATGCCGGGGGTCAGCAGCCGGTGCTTGCCACGGGCCGGCTGCGCGTTGATCTCCGTGGCGGAGTCACCAGGGCGGGCGACGTGGAAGTCGGACAGGGGCAGTGTGCGGGCCACCGGCGTCGCCGTCGCCCCACGAGGTGCCGCGCGTCTCATCGGCCGCAGGCCCACGTCGCTCCGGGACACCGTCGACGCCACGCTTGCCACACTGACCAGCATGACCAGCCTCCCCACCCTGGCCGTCACCGGCTCGACGGGCGCCCTCGGCGGCCTCGTCGCACACGCCCTCGCCGAGCGCGGTGTGCCGCAGCGGCTGCTCGCCCGGTCGCCCGACCGGGCGCCGCGGCTGCCCGGCGCGGTCGCGGTGCAGGCGGCCTACGGCGACCGGGAAGCGACGCTGCGTGCCCTGCACGGCGTGCGCACCCTCCTCATGGTCTCCGCGTCGGAGGCGGCCGACCGTCTCGAGCAGCACCGCACCTTCGTCGACGCCGCGGCGGATGCCGGGGTGCAGCAGATCGTCTACACCTCCTTCTTCGGCGCGTCGCCCGACTGCACCTTCACCCTCGGTCGGGACCACTGGGCGACCGAGGAGCACATCCGTTCTCGGGGAACGGCATTCACGTTCCTGCGGGACAACTTCTACCTCGACTTCCTGCCGCTCACGGTCGGCGAGGACGGCGTCATCCGCGGCCCGGCCGGTGAGGGACGGGTGTCCGCCGTGGCCCGGGCCGACGTCGCCCGCGTTGCGGTGTCGGTGCTGCTCGACCCCGAGTCGCACCGCGCCGCGACCTACGACCTCACCGGTCCGGAGTCGATCACCCTGACCGAGGCGGCGGCCGTCATCGGCGAGGTGACCGGGCGCCAGGTGAGCTTCCACGACGAGACGGTCGACGAGGCCTACGCGTCACGGCGCACGTGGGACGCCCCCGACTGGCAGTACGACGCGTGGGTCTCCACCTACACCGCGATCGCCGCCGGCGAGGTCGAGGCGGTCACCGACGACGTCCGCCGGGTCACCGGCCGGGCGCCGATCGGGCCTGCGCGAGCTGCTCGCTCAGGCTTAGGCGCAGCACCGACCACCGCTCGCGTCAATGGTTCGATCGGGCCATTGGCGGGCCCCCCAACGACCTTGGATCATTCTCCGGACGATGTCGTGAGGTCGGGGGGATGCGGTGGCGGTCGAGGCCCAGGCCACCGAGGGGCGTCCCCGGACGGGCCGCGCTGCGCTCCGCGACACGTGGCACGCTCTGCGCGACGTCTTCCGGAAGCCGTCGCTGCGGCGCATGCAGCTCGCCCTCGCCGCATCCCTCGTGGGCGACTGGGCCTACTCCACCGCCGTGACCGTGTGGGCCTACCGCGAGGGCGGCGCCGAGCTCGTCGGCCTCTGGGCGGGGGTGCGGCTGGGCCTGATCGCCGTCGCGACGCCCCTGGGCTCCTCGGTCGTCGACCGGCTGTCGCGCAAGGCCGTGCTCCTGGTGTCCACCCTGGTGCGGTCCGTCCTCGTGGTGGCGGCGGTGGTCGCGCTGCTCGCCGACGCACCCGTGTGGGTCGTCCTCGTGCTGGCGACGCTGGCCCCGCTCGTCGGGTGCGTGTTCCGGCCGGCCCAGCTCGCCTGGCTCCCGTCGCTCACGTCGCACCCGGGCGAGCTCACCGCAGCCAACGGGGCGTCGAGCACGATCGACAGCCTGGCCTTCCTCATCGGACCGGCCATCGGCGGCCTGGTCGTCGCGACGACGAGCGTGGAGACGATGTTCGTCGTCACCGCGGTGATGTTCCTGGTCGCCGCCGGCCTCGTCGCCCGCATCGAACCGGGCGGCGGCGACTCGCAGCCAGGCCGGCGAAGGTGCGCGAGCGCCAGCGTCCGCGCCGCCCGTGGCCAGCAGCTCGGGCGGACTCCTGCGTGACATGGCCGGTGGGTTCACGACCATCGCCCGTGACCGGAACCTGGGCATGGTCATGGTGCTCATCTGCGTGCAGATGGTCGTCTCCGGCGCGATGGTCGTGCTCGGTGTCGTGCTGCGCCGTCGACGTCCTCGGCACCGGTCCGGCCGGCGTCGGCCTCATCGACTCGGTGCTCGGCATCGGGGCCATCGTCGGTGGGTTCGTCGCCATCGCCCGCTCCGTGCGCAACAAGGTCGCGCTCGACCTCGTCACCGGCACGCTGCTGTGGTCGCTGCCGCTGCTCCTCGTCGTCGTCGACCCGTCCCCCGCGACCGTGTTCGCGATGGTCGCGGTCATGGGCTTCGGCCTGCCGTTCGTCGACGTCAACTACGCGACCCTCACGATGCGGCTCACCCCCGACGAGCGGCTCGGGCGCGTGTTCGGCGCGTTCGAGGGCACCTGCATCGGCGTGATGGCGCTCGGCTCGTTCGCGACGCCCTTCCTCCTCGACCACCTCGGGGTGCGTGGGGTGCTCGGTCTGCTCGCCGTCGTCGTCGGGCTACCCGCCCTCGCGTACCTGCCCCGCGCCCGCCGTCTCGACGCCTCGCTGCGGCCGCCTGCCGGCACCGACCTGCTCGCCGGCATCCCCATGTTCTCGCCGCTCGCACCCGCCTCGCTCGAGTTCCTCGCGCGGCGGCTCGTCTCGAGGTCGGCACCGGCCGGCACGGCGATCGTGCGCCAGGGCGAGCCCTCCGACCGCTTCTACCTCATCGTGGGCGGCCGGGTGGAGGTCACCCAGGCGGGCGGACGCTACGCGTCGAGGGGCCCGGCGAGTTCTTCGGCGAGATCGGCCTGCTCCGCGACGTGCCGCGAACGGCGACCGTCACGGCACTCGACGACACCGAGCTGGTCAGCCTGACGCGCGAGGACTTCCTCAACGCCGTGCAGGGCACCGACGCATCCATGGCTGCCGCCTACGACATCGTGACGAGCCGGCTGGGGTGAACGGCGCGGCCGGCCGCGCCGGCCGTGCTGGCCCGAGCGCGGCGTAGTCATTTCGGGCTATGGACAGCCTGCGCGCCACGCCGGAATCGTGACCGGGGTCAGGGCGCCGTCCTGCGATGGAGGGAGCCCTGATGGCTGTCGAGGCTGCAGACTCCGAAGTCGCACCCCCCGGCGCGGTGCGTGGCGCCCTGCGCGACACGTGGTCCTCCCTCCGATCCGTCTTCGTCAACCCCGCCCTGCGGCGCATCGAGCTCGCCCTCGCGGGGTCGATGATCGGCGACTGGGCCTACGCGACCGCGATCGTCGTGTGGGCGTACGGCGTGGGCGGCGCCCAGCTCGTCGGCGTCTGGGGCGCGGTGCGCTGCTGCTCATGGCGTTCGCGTCGCCCATCGGGTCGACCCTCGCGGACCGGCTGCCGCGCAAGGCCGTGCTCATCGGCTGCGACCTCATCCGCTCCGTCCTCGTCAGCATCGCAGCACGCGCTCATCGCCGGGGTGCCCCGACGCTGTCGATCCTGTCGTCGCGACGCTGCTCTCACTCGATCGGCTGCGTCTTCCGCCCGGCACAGATGGCGTGGATGCCGTCGCTCGCCAGGACGCCCGAGGAGCTCACCGCGGCCAACGGTGCCTCGAGCACCATCGAGAGCCTGGCCTTCTTCCTCGGCCCGGCGATCGGAGCACTCCTCATCAGCGTGACGAACATCCAGACGGTCCTGATCGTCAACGTCGTCACGTTCGTCGTGTCGGCCATGCTCGTCTCCGGGATCCACGGCATCCGGCCGACGGACGAGGGGACGCCCCAGGATGCGGGGCAGGACGGCGACGGCGAGGAGGAGAAGGTGGGCGTCCTGCGCGAGATGGGCGGTGGCTTCACCTTCATCTGGCGGGACCGGAACCTGATGATGATCGCCATCCTCGTGTGCGCGCAGACCGTCGTGGCCGGAGCCACGATCGTCCTGGGCGTCGTCTTCGCCGTGGACGTGCTCGAGTCCGGCCCCCAGGCGGTGGGCATCATCGACTCGGCGTTCGGCGTGGGCGCCATCGTCGGAGGCTTCTACGCGATCGCCCGCTCCACCCACAACCGCCTCGCGGGTGACCTCGCGCTCGGTACCGTCCTGTGGTCCCTGCCGCTCCTCCTCATCGTCGCGTACCCGTCCCCGGTGACCGTGTTCGCCGCGGTCATCCTGCTCGGCTTCGGGAACCCGCTCGTCGACGTCAACTTCGCGACGATCGTGCAGCGGCTGGCCCCGGACTGCATCCTCGGCAGGGTGTTCGGGGCCTACGAGGGGGCCCTCATCGCGACGATGGCGCTGGGTTCGGCCGTGACCCCCTTCCTCATCAGCGGCTTCGGCCTGCGATGGGCCCTGGCGATCCTTGCCCTGCTCGTCGGGATCCCCGCCTTGCTCTTCATCCCCCGGTGCCTGCGCCTCGACGCGACGCTCAGGGCACCCGAGGGCACCGCCCTACTGCGCAGCATCTCGATCTTCTCGCCGCTCAGCCCGGCCAAGATCGAGGCGCTGGCCGGCGGGCTCACGACGGAGACGGCATCCGCCGGCACCGCCGTGGTGCGCGAGGGCGACATCTCCGACCGCTTCCTGGTCATCGTGAGCGGCCGGGTCGAGGTGACCCTCGACGGCGAGCACGTGCGCTTCGAGGGTCCCGGCGAGTTCTTCGGCGAGATCGGCCTGCTGCGCGACGTCCCGCGCACCGCGACAGTCACGGCCGTCGAGGACACGACCCTCTACAGCCTGGCCCGCGAGGACTTCCTCGACGCGGTGCTCGGTGTCGACGAGTCGCTCGCGGCAGCCGACGACGTCGTCATGCGGCGGCTGGCTCGGGCATGACGTCCTTCGTGGCCTCGCCTGTCCTGCCGGTTCAGTTCTTCCGCAGCCGCCCGTCACGGTGGCGCAAGGACCGATGTTGCCGTTGCCTCGGCTCCGCGGCAACAGGATCGCCGTGAGAGACGTTTCAGGCCACCCGACCCTTGGGGGCGTTCTCGGCGGTCCGGCCGGGATCGCGCTCCACGATGTCGCCCAGGGCGTCGTCGATCTTCGCCAGCAGCTCGGGCTCGAGCTTCACCCCGGCCGCCTTGACGTTCTCGCCGACCTGCTCGGGCCGCGACGCACCGACCAGCGCGGCCGCCACGTTGGGGTTCTGGAGCACCCAGGCGACGGCGAGCTGGGCCATGGTCAGGCCCGCCTCGTCGGCCACCGGCTTGAGGTTCTGCACGCGAGTGAGCACGTCGTCGTTCATGAAGCGCTTGATCATGTCGGCGCCGCCCTTCTCGTCCGCGGCGCGTGAGCCCTGCGGGGGCGCCTGTCCCGGAACGTACTTCCCGGTGAGCACGCCCTGCGCGATCGGGCTCCAGACGATCTGGCTGATGCCCAGCTCGTCACAGGTCGGCACGACCTCCCCCTCGATGACCCGCCACAGCATCGAGTACTGGGGCTGGCTCGAGATCAGCTGGATGCCGAGGTCCTGCGCGAGCGCGTGACCGTCACGGATCTGCTGCGGCCGTCCACTCGCTGACGCCGATGTAGAGCGCCTTGCCCTGTCGCACGACGTCGGCGAAGGCCTGCATCGTCTCCTCGAGCGGCGTCTCGGTGTCGTAGCGGTGGGCCTGGTAGAGGTCGACGTAGTCGGTCTGCAGCCGGGTCAGCGAACCGTTGATCGACTCCATGATGTGCTTGCGGGAGAGCCCGGTGTCGTTCTTGCCGCCCGGGCCGGTGGGCCAGTAGACCTTGGTGAAGATCTCCAGGCTCTCGCGCCGCTCGCCCTTGAGTGCGTCGCCGAGCACCGTCTCGGCCTTGGTGTTGGCGTACACGTCGGCGGTGTCGAAGGTGCTGATGCCGTGCTCGAGTGCCGCCTGCACGCACTGGGTCGCGATGTCGTTCTCGACCTGCGAGCCGTGGGTCAGCCAGTTGCCGTAGGTGATCTCGGAGATCTTGAGTCCGCTGTTGCCGAGGTGTCTGAAGTCCATGTGGCCACCGTATGCCGGGGGCGGGGCGCCGCCGCGTCGAGGGCGGCGCCGAGCCGTCGGTGGTCGAAGGATGTGGGTCGGTCAACCCAGCGGGCTGATCCGACCGGCCAGCCCGCTGACGACCGCCCTGGCACCGGCGACGGCCGAGGCCAGCCCGCCACCCTGACCGCCGGCCCACCTCGGGTCGCCCGGCATCGGGCCCATCGGGTCGCGCTCGGCGGGCGGCAGCTGCTCGTCCGAAACGGCCAGGGCCCGGGCGAACGACTCGGCGACCCCCACGAGGCGGTGGTCGATCGGCAGCAGGTCGTAGGTCCAGTCGACGTCGTGGCACACCATGTCGTGCCGCAGGCTCTCGACGAGCGCCTCGACGGTGCTGGCCGGCACGTCGGTGATGGCTCCGGCGAGCACTCCCACCAGGTCGGTCGGCAGGCCCGGAACGACGACCTGCGGGCGGCTCAGCCGCGCGACGTCGGCGTACAGGTCGAGCAGCGCGCGAGTACGGCATCCGATCGGGTCCGCCCACGTCGTACGAGCGCGACTCCGAGGTGAGGGACAGTGCCCCGACGAGCGCCTCGACGACGTCGACGACGGCGATGGGCTGGACCCGGCTGTCCATCCAGGCGGGGATGGCCTGCACCGGCATCCGCTCGCTGATCTGCCTGACGATCTCGAAGCTGGTCGACCCCGATCCGGTCACGATCGCGGCCCGCAGGGTGGTCGTGCGGATGCCGGAGCTGGCACCGGTGAGGATGCGCTCGACCTCGAGGCGCGAGGAGATGTGCTCCGACAGCTCGAGCTCGGGCACGTCGGGCACCAGGCCGCTGAGGTAGACGAGGTCGCGGACGCCCGCCATCGCACTCGCGTAGGCCATCGTCTCGGCCGACTCCCGGTCGCGCAGCGCGAAGTCGGCACCGCCCATCCCGTGGATGAGGTAGTAGACGGCGTCGACGCCCTCGACCGCGGCATCGACGGTGTCGGCGTCGAGCGCGTCCATCTGAACCAGGTGCACCTGGTCGGCCCACCAGCGTCCCTGGGCCTTCTCGAGGTTCGTCACCGCCGCGCGCACGGCGAGGCCGTCGCGCAGCAGCCGTGGGATCAGCCTGCTGCCGACGTAACCGGTGGCGCCGGTGACCAGGACGGTTCTCGGCGCGGTGGGATGCGCGGGGATGGCGTCCGGGGCTGGCATGCAGCCAACCTAGGTCGCCCGGGGGGTGCCGCCGAATCTCGCCGGTCAACCTTCGACAGCCCGGCCGCCGCGGCGTCGCCTGCAGGTCAGGGACCGACGTGGGGGCGCTCGTGTTCAGGCTTCTTCGGGTGGCGGCGACCCTGGATCCAGTCCCACAGCAGGGTGACGGCGACCGCGCCGAAGATCGAGCCGAGGATGCCGCTGGGGCGCAGGTTGAGGCCGTCGCCCGCGAGGAGGCTGAAGAACAGCCCACCGACGAACGACCCGATGATGCCGGTCACGAACGCCAGCGGCCAGTTGATGCCGGTGCCGCGCTGGAGGACCAGCTGGGCGCCGGCGCCGGCGATCATGCCGAACAGGATGATTCCGATGATGAGCATGACCCGAAGCGTAGTGGCGGCACCCCGGGGGCGTCAGGTGGTCCCGGCCCGTGTCGCGGACGGGTGCGTGGCAGGGGCGCTGATGACGCCTCGGCTGAGGATGCCGTGTGCTGCGGACGGGCGTGCCGGGCGAGCGTCGTGGGCGCCTCAGCTGAGGATGCCGTGCGGCGCGATCGACAGCTGGGCGCGTCCGTATGGGTCGACGATGGACCCAGATCCAGACGGCGAAGGCCGTCAAGAATCCGCGCTCGAGAACACCGATCCAGGCAGTGCCGTCCCTGGGCATGACGGTGACCCCGCCTGCGTGAGGCGGGGTGCGGGGCGGGGTCACGCTGGTTCTCGGGCGGCGAGCCCGGCGAGCAGCTCGTCGTAGGAGCCGACCCGACGGTCCCACTCCACCCGTGAGCCTCCCTCGTCCTGGACCAGCCGCCCGGCGTACCGCCGGTTGTGCACGATGGTGTGGTGCCGCTCGCACAACAGGGCTGCGTTCGACAGATCCGTCGCGCCGCCATCCGCCCAATGAACCAGGTGATGGCACCCGCACTCGCAAAGTGCGTGGACAACCCGCAGGTCATGGGCGTGTCGCGGTGGGACCGCATCCGTCCAGCGCCGGGAATCGGGGGCTAGGAGCCAGCCCCCACATCCAGTTCAGCCTTCTGCTCCGCGTCCCACTTGCTCGTGTGCCCGCGCGGGAAGACCCAGCGGAACAGGCTCAGCCCCGGCTTGTGGCACCAACAGTCCTCGGCGCAGGCGCAAGAGATCATGCCCATCCGCTCCCGTAGCCGCCCTGTCACTGCCGCTGCGAGGTAGGCGGCCACCAGGAGCCCGGCGACTCGCGTCATGACAGCACCTACCCGCATGGGTCCATGATGCTCGCTGTACATGGCACGTGCCTCTCTCTCGTGGATGTTCTGAGAGGGGCTTGGGGACGCTCGACACCTGCCGTCCCAGACACCTCGACCATGCCATGCCATGCCATCCCGCGTCGGTGGCCCCGAGGGGCGCTTCTACCGGATGTCGAGACCACGACCGAAGCACTCGGACCCGGTCCGGGGCCTGCCGTACAGGACCCCGGGACCGGCCGACCCGTGCCACTCCCCCGCAGCAGCCGAAGGGTGCAGCGTGGAGTCGACTCAGTTCCACCGGACCATTGCCTGTCGGCATCGAGGGGCGGACGATTGAATGTCCGTCCGTCACGATGGAGGTGCATCATGCGCCGTGTCCTGTGCTTCGTCGGCTTCCACCACTGGGAGCACCACGTCAACCGGGAGAAGGAAGGCCCGGACAACGGGTGGGACATCTGCTCACACTGCGGCCACGGGAAGCCGTCCTTCGTATTTGAGAACGGCGTCCCGTCATTCAAAGGAGACGGCGGACGGGGCGCACTGAGTTCGGACCAAGGTCCTTATCCCGACCCCGCGTCGGCACACCCTTGGCCTACGGGATGTCCTTGATCCTCGCGACGGCAGCCGAGTACAGGTAGCGCCGGACACGGCGACGTGCCGGTCCGCCGGTACTGTGCCAGCCCTACCGCGACGGGTGGCACAACCCGGGACACCCTCAGCGGTCGCCTCGGAGGATCGGCGGCGAGAGGGCGGCCCGAGGGTCGCCGCGGTAGACCCGCGCCGGCCGTCCACGACCGCCTTCGCGGATCTCCCCCGTCGGCGTGAGGAACCCCTCCACGCCGGTCACCTTCCGGTGGAAGTTCGCCTTGTCGAGCTCGATCCCCCACACCGCCTCGTAGACCGCGTGCAGGTCGGCGACGGTGAACGTGTCGCCACACAGGGCGGCCGCGTACCCGGTGTCCTCGAGCTTGGCCCGGGCCCGCTCCACCCCGTCGGCCAGCACCCGGTCGTGGTCGAAGGCGAGCTCGTCCGGCTCCCCCAGCGCCGTGGCCACGGGCACCCACGACGCCTCCGCGGCATCCGAACCGGCGGTCGGCTCGGGCAGGTCGGCACCCAGCGCCAGCCACGCCACCGTCACCACCCGATGACGAGGATCCCGCCCCGGCTCCCCGTAGGCGGCGAGCTGCTCGAGGATGACGTCGTCACGCCCGACGCCCGCCTCCTCACCCAGCTCGCGGTACGCGGCATCCTCGAGGTTCTCGTCGATCTCGACGAACCCGCCAGGCAGCGCCCACCGCCCGGCGAACGGCTCGCCACCACGCCGGACCAGCAGCACGTGCAGCGCCCGCGCGCGCACCGAGAGCACCACCAGGTCGCACGTGACATAGAAGGGCGGGAACTCGCTGCGGTACGTCACCCAGCGCATCTTAGGGTCAGAGTGACAATTTATCGATGGTAGATTGGCGACGAAAGATCACTACTGCCGCGCCGGGCCCCAGGCCGTCTCGACACCACCACCCTTGGAAGGGATCGCGACATGGCCATCATCTCGTGCGACAACTGCCAGTCCGACAACGACATCCACCTCGAGGGCATGGGTCCCGACGGCTCGCGCATCCTGCGTTGTGGCGACTGCGGCCACACCTGGTCACCCGTCGCGGTGAGCCACTCCCCGACCTTCACCCGCACCCCGTTCGAGATGGCCCAGGGCCGTTTCGCCAACGCCGGCATGGTCGAGCCCTCCCTGCTGACCCGGGTGAACCGGCTCAAGACCAAGTTCCTCAAGACGGGCGTCGAGCCCGACCCGGCGGTGGCCGACTACTACGCGCGCTGCCGCGAGCTGTTCTCGGTCGAGGGCCTCGCGAGCTGCAAGCCGCAGGACCTCAAGAACTTCGTCAGCAACCCGATGGGCGCCAACCCCGGGAACGTGTCGATGTTCAGCCGCGCGTGGAAGCGCCTCGGCGAGGACGTCGCCGCCGACCGCACCCGCGCCTCGATCAGCTACCTGCTGCGCGGCCCCGACACCGTGCCGCTCGAGGACCGGCTGAGCCACCTCATCGAGGACCACGCCGGCACCGGGATGCCGGGCTTCAAGGAGGCACTCCTCACCAAGGTGCTGTGCGTCATGGAGCCCGACCGGTTCCTGCCGATCCTCACCTATGCCACCGAGGAGACCGGCAAGCACGACCTCACCCTCGCGGTGTGGGGCCTGCACCTGCCCAAGGTCGACCTCACCTCGATGCAGATCGGCCGGCTGGCCGTGTGGTCCAACGACCTGCTGCTCGAGCTCGCCGGCGACGGGTTCAGCGGGCCGCAGCACGTGGCCGAGTTCATCTGGTGGGCCAAGGACCGCGTCGAGCACACCGAGCTCGCCTCCGTGCGCTAGACCGCGCCCCCGGGACCGACCCGCGCGACCGCACCCGCGCGACCGCACCCACTCCACCCGGATGCCGGGTCAGCGCACCCACTGCAGGCTGGCGTCGCGCGCCGCCTCGACCTGCGAGCCGGTCTGGCGACGCGCCATCCGCCGCAACACCATGGGCGTGACCAGCGAGCCCACGATCGCCCAGATCCCCAGCACGAGAACGGTTTGCGCGGTGCGCCACGAGCCGTCGATCTCGAGCGCCGCGGCCTGGTCCGGGAGGAAAGCCGACCGCATCCCCAGCGCGATCCAGTACATCGGGAAGACCTGGGCCACGACCTGGACCCAGCCCCACAGCATCTGGACCGGGTAGAAGATGCCCGAGATGCCGGCCAGCACCAGCACCGGCAGCATCCCCCAGGTACCGACCTTCTGCGTGTTGGGCACCAGTGCGCCGATCACCATGCCGATCGGCATCGTCGCGAGCAGCCCGAGCACGAGCACCCACGCGACGGTGAACCACCCCGAGGGCTCCGCCATCAGGTCGTCGAAGAGCAGGAAGCTCGGCACGAGGATCACGACCATCTGCGGCAGCAGCGAGAGCGACTGGAAGAGCAGCTGGCCGGTGAAGTAGCCGCGCAGGCCGTGCGGAACGGCCTTGTGCCGAAGCAGGGTGCCGTCCTCCTTCTCCATCGCCAGGGCGTAGGCAGGGCCGATGACCACCCCGAAGGCGATGAGGGCACCGAGGATGCTGGGCAGCGCGACCGACGGCAGCAACAGGTCGGTGCCCTCGACCTCGGTGTCGCGCCTGAGGAACAGGTAGCCCACGGTGACCACCGCGGTGAACAGGTAGAAGCCCTGGTCCTGGGTGCTGCGGATGCTCTGCGAGAACTCGGTCCAGCCGCGCTGGGTACCGAGCCGGATGGCGTTCCTCGTGGGGTTCACCGCGCGGCGTCGGCTCGGGTCGGCCCGAGGTGTTGTCGTGCTCATCTGGCCACCTCCGCGAAGAGGCGGGCCGCGGCCTCGCCGTGCCCGGCCTCGTGCTGCTGGACGAGGGCGAGGTAGGCGTCCTCGAGGCTCGCCCGCCGCACCTCCAGGTCGCGCACGTCGTCCCCCAGCTCGTCGAACAGGCGCCGGACGAACGCCGTCGCGTCCGCGACGGACTCGCTGTGCCGTTCGCCGGATGCCGTCCACCGCACCAGGGACTCACCCTCCAGCCGCTGCGCCAGGCCGTCGACCGTGTCGTCGGCGACGATCCGGCCGGCCGCCAGCACGAGCACCCGGTCGGCCAGCTTCTCGGCCTCGTCGAGGTCGTGGGTGGTGAGCAGGATGGTGGTGCCCTCGGCACGGGCGAGGTTGCGCACCAGCTCGTGGAACTCACGTCGCGCCTGCGGGTCGAACCCTGCGGTCGGTTCGTCCAGGAAGAGCAGCTCGGGCCGGCCGACGATGCCCACCGCGACGTCGAGGCGGCGGCGCTGACCGCCGGACAGCGTCGCGATCTTGCGGTCGGCCAGGTCCATGAGCCCGACCGTCTCCAGCAGCAGGTCGATGTCGTGCGGCCGGGTGCGCTCGGGCGTGGAGTACGGAGCGAAGTAGCCGCCGAGCTGGGTCAGCAGCCGGCGCGGGGTCCACCGCGGGTGGTCTCGCCACGACTGCAGCACCACGCCCGTGCGGGCCCGCCAGTCCTCGTCCGCATGTGCCGGGTCCTGCCCCAGCACGGTGATCTCGCCGGCCGACCGGATCCTGAACCCCTCGAGGATCTCGATCGTCGTCGTCTTGCCGGCACCGTTGGGCCCCAGCAGGCACACGACCTGGCCACCGGCGATGTCGAAGTCGACCCCGGTCAGCACGTCGTTGTCGCCGTAGCGCATCCGCAGGTCGCGCACCTGCACCACTGGCTCCATCGATGGCTCCCTGACCCTCGTGCCGAACCTACAGGTTAGGACGGCCTCACCCTCGGGCGCCATGGGCCGGGGCGCCGCGGCCGGCGTCGGTGAGCCCGCGGCATCCGCTGCCGTATCCCGACGCACCCGAACACCAGTGTGGCGCACCAGACATCTGATTGAGTCGTTAACTACTACGTGCAGTAGTAAAGTTGATCCTGCACGGAAAGCCCATCAGCGGGCCCACCATCGAAGGGCCCATGGAACAAGAGAGACCACCATGCGCAGCTCATTCGACAAGCTCATCTCCTGGACCGGCATCGTCGTCGCCGGTGTCCTCCTCGTGGCCGGCGGCCTGCTCGTGTGGGCCTCCTCGTTCGCCACCGCGAACGTGCACGACCAGCTCTCGGCCCAGCAGATCACGATGCCGGTGGCCGCGGCGCTGACCACCGACGAGATGAAGGCCAACCTCACCGAGTACGCCGGGCAGCCGCTCACCACCGGCGCCCAGGCCAAGGCCTACGCCGACTACTACATCCAGGCCCACATGGACGAGTCCTCCGAGGGCAAGACCTACTCGCAGATCTCCGGTGAGTACATGAAGTCCTTGGCGGCCGACCCCACGTCGCAGGCCACCACTGACCTCGGCCAGCTGCGCCAGTCGCTCTTCATGGGCACCACCCTGCGCGGCATGCTGCTCAACGCCTACGCCTTCGCCACCCTCGGCACCATCGCGATGTGGGCGGCCATCGCCGCCTTCGTCGGTGCGGCGGTCATGCTCGTCCTGGGCGTCCTGGGCCTGCGTCACGCTCACCAGGTCGAGGGCATCGACGCCCCGGCGATCGAGAGCATCCCCGCAACCGTCTGACGTCACGCACCTGCCCGTGCGCAGAGTCAGCACGACGAGGCCCCGGTCGGCGCAAGCCGACCGGGGCCTTCGTGTGGGGTGCCGGATGCCGTCCTGCGCGACCCGCTTCCCTCACCCGGGTGTGCCGGATGCCGTCCTGCGCGACCCGCTTTCCCCTCACCGGGGCTTGCCGGCCGCCACGCGCAGCACCCTCACGACCCCGCTGACGACGGCTGCCGCGCCGGGACTGCGTGCTCCAGCGCCCACTCGAGAGCCTTGTCGGCCACGGCCTCCCAACCGGGGGCCCCGCAGGTCCAGTGGTCGCGGCCCTCGAACTCGTAGTACTCGGTGAGGGCCGGTGACTTCTTGTAGTGCTTGGCGTTCGACTTGTTCACCGACGGCGGCATGATGTGGTCCTTCTCGCCGCCGATGAAGAGCAGCGGTGCCCGGTCGGCGTCGTAGTCGACCCAGGTGTCCTGGTGGCCGGGCTTGAAGTTGGCGAACAGGCCGAACTCCCAGACCCAGTTGCCCGGTGCCGCGATGGCGTAGCGCTCCCAGACCTTCCTGGAGTCCTCCTCGGTGAGGGTGTTGGTGAAGGCGTAGTGGAACTCCTTCGGCGTGAACCCCACGGCCTTGTGCCGGTTGGCCGGGTTCTTCAGCGCCGGGAACAGGGACTTGGCCTGCGAGATCGGGTTAACCCGCACCCCCTCGGTCGGCGCCGAGTCGATGGCCACCCCTGCCGAGCCGAGGCCTCGCGCCAGCAGCAGCTGGGTCAGGGTGCCACCGAAGGAGTGGCCCATGATGATCGGCGGCACCCCTTCGACGGTCTCGATGGCGGCCTGGAGGTGGTCGAGCGTCTCGGGCACGGTGAGGTTCGCGATGACGTCCGGGTTCTCGCGCAGCGCCTCGACCTCGATCTCGAAGCCGGGGTAGCCGGGCGTCAGCACCGTGAAGCCCTTGGCGCGGTAGTAGGCGGCCCAGTCCTCCCAGCTGCGGGGCGTCATCCACAGGCCGTGGACGAGCACGATCGTGTCGGGGCGGTCGGTGTCAGTCATGGTCGTCTCTTTCGGTCAGGAGTTGATGAACTCGAGGAGATCGGCGTGGAGCCGGTCGCGGTCGGTGTCGGGGAGGGCGTGGCCGCTGCACTCGTAGACCTCGAGCACCGCGCCATTGATGAGCTCGGCGGATCGCTTCCCGCCGACCTCGAACGGGACGATCTGGTCGTCGTCGCCGTGGATGACCAGCGTGGGGACGTCGACCTTGGCCAGGTCGGGCCGGAAGTCGGTGGCCGAGAACGCCGCGATGCACTCGTAGGCGGCGCGGTGACCACAGGCCATCCCCTGCAGCCAGAAGGCGTCGCGGAGACCCTGGTCGATGTCCTGGTTGCGGTTGTGCCCGAAGAAGGGCCCATCCGCCAGGTCGCGGTAGAGCTGTGAGCGATCGGCGGTCTCGCCGGCCCGGATCTCGTCGAAGACCGCGATCGGCAGGCCCTCGGGGTTGTCGTCGGTCCGGAGCATGAGCGGCGGAACGGCCGACACGAGCACGAGCTTGGCCACTCGTGCACTGCCGTACCGCCCGATGTACCGGACGATCTCGCCGCCACCCGTGGAGTGCCCGACCAGGGTGAGGTCGGTCAGGTCGAGCGCCTCGATGAGGGTGGCGAGGTCGTCGGCGTAGCTGTCCATCTCGTTGCCGTGCCAGGTCTGGGAGGAGCGACCGTGGCCACGGCGGTCATGGGCGATGACCCGATGACCGTGCTCGGCGAGGAACCGCGCCCCGGCATCCCAGGCATCGGCGTTGAGCGGCCAACCGTGGCTGAGGATGACGGGCGAGCCGCTCCCCCAGTCCTTGTAGAAGATCTGCGCGCCGTCGTCGGCGGTGACGAATGGCATGGCGGTCCTCCTCGGTTGCAGGTCCACCGAGTCTCGGTCGTGGCGCCGGCCCCGCGGACCACGTGCGGCGCGTAGTCGTCTCCGCGGCTGCCGGGCTGCCGGGCTGCCGGGCTGCCGGCTGCCGGACTGCCGCGACTGCCGGCTGCCGGGCTGCCGGATGCCGGGCTGCCGGATGCCGGGCCGCCGGCCCGACCCCCGCACGTGCCTGGCTATTGCTGTCACCTTCGCGATCCGACAGCAAGATCCGCGCACGTGCGCGGGTTCCTGCCTGCGGCCCGGGGTCAGCCCTGGGCGTCGAGGCGGTCGGCCAGCTGCCGGCGCGAGGAGAGGCCGAGCTTCTGGAAGACCTTGCGCAGGTGGTAGTCCACCGTGTTCGCGCTGATGAACAAGGTCGCGCCGATCTCGGCGTTGGTGCTGCCCGAGGCGGCGAGCCGGGCCACGGTGAGCTCCTGCGGGGTCAGGCCCAGGCTCTGCGGCTCGGTGGCCGACTCGGCATGGAGCCCGGTGGCGGTCAGCTCGGTGCGGGCCCGCTCGACGAAGGCCGGTGCGGCGCTGCGCTCGAAGAGGTCCAGCGCGATGTGCAGCTGCTCCCGGGCGTCGCGTCGGCGCTTGCGGCGACGCAGCCACTCGCCATAGAGCAGGTGGGTACGGCCGAGCTCGACGTCGATGTCGGTCGGCCGGAGCGTGTCGATGGCGGCTTGGAAGTGCTCCTCGGGCTCGTCGTCGACCAGGGCCCGGCACCGCGCCGCGACGCCGCAGGCCCACACCGACTCGTTGGCCGCCGCCAGCTCCTCGATCCGGCGCACGAAGGGTTCGGCTTCGCCCTTCTTCCCAGCTCGCACGGCCGCCTCCACGAAGTCGGCGTACTCCAGCGGGGTCACCTGGAGGAAGGGCTCGTCGACGAGCGGCTTCAGCTTGACGTACGCGTCGCGGTAGTGCCCCTCGGCCAGGTCGCGCACGGCGAGGGCGCCCACTCCCGAGGCGTGAACGCCCCCGAACCCCATCGCCAGCGCGACATCCGAGATCGCCTCGACCTGCGCGCGCGGGGCACCGCTCCACGCGAGGTAGGCGCCGTTGACGACCTGCTCGGCGTCGTAGCCGATCGCCCGGCGCAGTTCGCGCACCTGGGCGATGTGCCGCTCGGCGGCGCGCGGGGTGCCGCCACTGAGCTCGGCCAGCGACATGATCCACAGCGTGGTGTCCAGCACCTGGAGGGCGCCCGCGTCCCGGGCCGCAGCGGCAGCTCGCTCGAGGAGCGCACGGCGGGCTACGGCATCCCAGAGCGCCGTGGTCAGCGCGACACTGACCGTGGCGTAGTTCATAGCTCGGCGGGGGGCAGCGCGCTGATGTCCTCGACCGCGCGCCGCATCAGGGGGACGGCTTCGTCGTACGGCCGCACGATGAACGCGCCGAGTGCGGTCAGGATGGTGGCGGGCAGGCCGTCCTGCAGCGCGGCGCCCTCGCGTCAGGCGGCGGCCGAGCTCGGGCAGGGTCAGCCCCTGCGCGATTCGCTCGGCCGAGAGGGTGAACTCGAAGGCACGGATCAACGCCGCCTGTTCGGCACCGGCATCCACCCCGTGGAAGCAGTCGGCGGCCTCGAGCATGCCGCGCCGCTCCGTGCACGAGCGCGGGGTCGCCGGTGAACACGGCATGGATCGCCCGCAGCGAGATCACCCTGCCGCGCAGCGGCGGCGAGACGGTGGCCGGATCGACGTCGTCGAGGAGGGTGTTCGACACCTGCACCGCGCCGGCCGCGACCGCGGCCTCCGCGGCCCCGACGAGGCGGGCGTTCCTGGTCTCGCCGGCGGGGGTCAGCGCTGCGGCTTGGGCCAGCACGCTGGCGCGGGAGAGGAAGCCACCGCGTTGCGCCGGCGAGGTCGGCGACGCGCTCGAGCCGGTCGGCGACCTCGGGGTCGGTGCCGAGCGTGGCCTTCGAGGCGTGCCAGGCCTCAAGCTCGACCAGCGCATGGTCCGCGGCCGCCAGCGAGAGCGCGCGATGCACGCTGCCGCCGGTCGGGTCCGGGCGCGGAGTTGTAGACCGCCGACTGCACGAGCGGATGCCGGAACTCGACCGTCCCGTCCAACGTCACCAGCCCCGCGAGCTCGGCACCCTCGCCCAGGACGTCCCCGACGCCGAGCTCCTTGGCCGCCGACCGGATGAGGTCGACGTTGCCGGTGGAGTCGGCGGCTGCCACGAGCAGCCACAGCTGGAGGTCAGGATCGAGGTGTCGAACTCGACGCAGGTAGAACGCCTCGAGGTGGCGCCCGACCGGGATCGGCTCGTCGGCCAGGCTCGACTCGGTCAGCCGCCTCGCGTCCAGCTCGCTGGCCAGGTCGAGCAGGGCCAGCGGGTTGCCGCCGGTGGCCATGGCGATCTGCGAGGCTGCGGCCGGGTCGATGGGCTCGGGCAACGCCGACTGCAGGAGGCTGGCCGCGGCATCCGACTCCAAGCCGGACAGGTGGAGGACGGGGATGCCGGCCACCCGCTCCGTCAGGCGCGGCTCGTCGCGACCCGCGAACACCAGTGCTGCCGACTCGGCTTCGAGCCTGCGGGCGACGAAGGCCAGCGCCTCCAAGGACTCGGCGTCGAGGTGGTGGGCGTCGTCGACGGTGCAGACGAGCGGCGTCGAGCCGGACGCGGCGGCGACGAGAGCGAGCACCCCCATGCCGACGAGGAAGCGGTCCGGCGGCATGCCGGGCTCGGTCCCGGACGCGACGCGTAGTGCCTGTTGGTGGAACTCCGACAGCGACGCGACGTGTCTGCGTAGGGGGAGCATGAGCCGGTGGAGGGCCGCGTACGGGATGGTCGACTCGGCTTCGTAGCCCGTGACCCGGAGCTCGCGCATCCCGCGGTTCGACGTCGAGCCCAGCAGGGTGGTCTTCCCGATGCCGGGCTCGCCGAGGACGAGCAGCGAGCCGCCGCGGCCGTTGCGGGCAGCCGTCAGCAGCGCGCCGAGCTGACGCTCCTCGGCTGCGCGGCCAAGGAGCCGGGGGGCGCCGTCCATGCGGAGACGCTAGCGGCACACGGTGATTCAGCGCTAGGTGGTGACTACGCGCCGCACGTGGTTCCAACCGGTGGCGGACGCGCCCACGCTGCAGGGGACCGTTCCCCCATCGAGGAGTGACTCATGTCCGTTCATCGCCCACGCCGGCTTCGCCTGCTCGTCGCAGCCCTGGCAACCGTCCTCCTGCTGACCGGCACCACCCTGGCTGCCGCGGCGTCGCCCGAGTCGGCGCAGCTCGGCAAGGGTTCCGGCACAACGAAACCCACCATCGTCCTGGTCCACGGAGCATTCGCCGACTCCAGCGGCTGGAACACCGTGGCCGGTCGCCTGCTCGGCGACGGCTACCCCGTCATCGCGTTCTCCAACCCGCTGCGCGGGCCCACCGCGGATGCCGAGTACCTGAGGCAGTTCCTGTCGACCATCGAAGGGCCGGTCGTGTTGGTTGGGCATTCCTACGGCGGAGCCGTGATCACCAACGCCGCCACGGGCAACCCCAACGTCAAGTCGCTGGTCTACGTCGCGGCCTACGCCCTGGCCGAAGGTGAGAGCCTCGCCGAGGCGAACAGCCTCGGCGGCGGGCACACCGACCTGGCCGACCACCTGGTCTTCCGGCCCTACCCCGGCGCCGCCCCCGGTGACGCCGATGCCTACATCGACCCCGCGTGGGTCCCCATCCTGTTCGCCCAGGACCTTCCGAAGGCCACCGCTCGGATCCTGGCCGCGACCCAGCGCCCTGCCGCCGTGTCGTCGCTCTTCACCCCGTCAGGACCCCCGGCATGGGAGGACATCCCCAGCTGGTACCTCGTGGCCCGCCAGGACCGCACCATCCCGCCCGAGGCCGAGCGGGCGATGGCGGCACGCGCGGGCTCCACCACCGTGGAGATCGACAGCTCGCACGTCGCGATGATGAGTCACCCGACCGCGGTGGTCTCGCTGATCAAGGCCGCCGCCCGAGGCTGACCTCACTGCGCGAGCGCCGGTGCGGCCGCGGCAGCTACCTCGACCGCACCGGCGACTCGCGGGCCTGCTCGGGTCACGCGGTCACCTGGGCGTCACCCACGGCTTCGTATCCCGCCTCCGGGGCTTCGTCCGGCAGGGCGGCGTCGAGCTCATACCTCGCCCACCGCTGCTCATCGGGATCAGACCCTCGAATGGAGTCGAGCAGGCTCCGTAGTCGTTCTGGCGTGAGCGGTGGCGGGTCGATCAGCGAGCTCTCGGCTCGCAGCCGTTCGAGATGTCGGTCGTAGCTACCCGGGGTGAGGTCCCACACGACGTACCTGCCCTGGTGGTCGGGAGTGCTCCGCACCGTCGCGATCAGGCGCCGCCCGTGAACGAACCCGTGGTGACGCTGGCACAAGAGGGCGGCATTGTCGATGTCGGACAGCCCGCCGTCGATCCAGTGGATGACGTGGTGCGCCTTGGCCCAACCGCCAGGGGCCGTGCACCCGGGGTAGGTGCAACAACGATCGCGGCGCAACAGCCGGCGGCGTTGCGCCCTCGTGAACAGGCGCACGACCCTCCCCAGGTCGAGGTCTTCACCGGCGGTTCCGAGGACGTGAGGAATGAGGTCGGCTTCGCACGAGATGCGCCGGAGGGACTCCGGCGAGAGCACCGTGCCCGTCGCGGTCGACCCGAGCACCTCACCGCACCCGGTGCGTGACTCGAGGTCGGACAGCGAGATGATCACGTGCACCGCAGAGGCGGACCCGGCCGCACCGTCTGCACCGCCGTGCTCGTCGGCATCGGCGGCCGATGAGCGGCGGCACACCTCCGTGAGGGCCTCCACGCGTCGCTGGCCCGCCGGCCGGTGGTCGCGCTCTCCGGTCTCGTCGTTGGGCGCCGGTGCACTCAGTGGACCGATCGCCGCCTCGAGGGCGGCCGCTTGCTCGGGAGTCATGAGCAGCTGGTACTCGGTGAGGTCTCCGGACTCGACGAACGGCGACGACAGCCGGGCCGCCGGGGCCAGTCGTTCCTGCAGATCATCCAGGGCACCCGGGTTGCCGTGTTCGCCCACCAGTCGTGGCCGAAGCCGGCGCATCATCCCCGGCCCCCACTCGCGGCCGAGGTCGAGCAGCAAGCCCAGCACCGTCGACTTGGCGTCTTCGCGCAGCGACGGCGCCAGCCGCTCAAACTCGCGCAGCGTCGCGGTTGCCATGGCCGGCGACACCGATCCCTGCGACACGGCAGCCCACACGATGCCGAGCGGCGACTCGGGGTCGACTTCGCCACCCTCCGGGCGCCACTGCGATGCCGCGGGGGTGACTGCATCAGCGATCTTCGCGACATCACCCGCACCCCCTTGCCGCAGGGAGGGGGCGTGGTCGCGAACCCAGGCGTGCGTGTTGCAGCCGGAGTCGGCGACCTCGCCCCTCGTGACCGCCTCGACGGTGATCTCCACCCGCGCCGCAGCCGCCTGGGCGGCCATCCCGTCGGCCAGCGTCATCAGCTCAGCGAGTTCTGGACCGCTCGCCTGGTGCAGCACCGCGCGCAGGCCGATCAGTGCCTCTTGGGCAGCCTCGAACCGCGAGCGTCGCTCTGCGAGGTTCATTGGCTGCCTGTCCATGCCTCCATTCTAATCGAACATCCGTTCGTTATACAAGCGCTATGGACATGGGGTGTGGACAGAATGGGTCCCACCCGCCGAGGCTCCTGCCGGGCAGCGGCCAATGCTCCTGCCGGCCAGCGGCCAAGCCTCCTGCCGGGCAGCGGCAAAGCCTCCTGCTGGGGCCCCTGCTGCGAGACCGCTCACCACTCGTCGAGCGCGGCGGGGTCATCCCACCAGGCGACGCCCGCGACGAGGGTCTCGTGACGAAAGACGCTGTCGACCACCCGGATCAGGAACAGCTCGTCGGTGTCGTCGCGCTCACCGGCGATCACCCCGTCGAGCCGGTGGTCGAAGGTGAACGCGGCGAAGTCGGGGCTGCCGCTGTCCTTCGCCTTCGCGTCCGGCCCCAGGTAGTGCTCGACGAGGAACGTCAGCGCCTGGACGGCATCGTTCGACTTCTCCGACCGGCACCAGCTGATCCGGTCGCCGTGCTCGCACACCCGCCAGTGCTGCACCCCGTACGGAACGCCAGGCGGCCCGGACATCGCCCCACCTGCGTCGGCGAACGCCTTCGAGAGCGCCGCGCGCGGGTTCATCGGGAGCCGGAAGGGGTCCCCGTCCGGCAGCGCACCCCAGTCGGCAAACCCGCTCAGCCACTCCACCTCCGCCCGGTTCAGCGTCGGCGTGATCCTCAGATGGCCCAGGTACCCCGTGTTGAAACCCACCGCGATGCTCCCCTCCTCACGTCCCACACGGCATCCGCACGGCATCCGCACGGCATCCGCACGGCATCCAGACTGCACGACCAGCGCGATGGCGCCGGCGCGTCATCCACAGGCACGTCCCCTGTGGATGACGGGATCGCTACCGGGCCCACGGCTGCGATGGTGAGCCGTATGAAGACGCACGAGCCGTGGGACGTTCGAGAGCCGGCCACCATCATCGACGAGGCACTGCGCCGCCGCAGACCCAGATCCGGCGACGTCCTCGTGGCCCTCGTCCAGTCGGGCGACGACCCCGACCAGGCGCTCGTCAACGTCGTTCGCGCCCACCGCGGTGGCCTGCCAGGACGGCACGAGGCCTCCGACCTGCTGAGGACGCAGGCCGAGGCGATGGTGGGCGAGCGCCCCTGGGTCGACGGCGGGTGGATGCCGCCGCGGCACGTGCTCATGACGGTCGTCTGCCGCTCCGGTCGGGTCGTTCCCGGACCGGAGGAGCTCTTCTGGCTCCTGGCGTGGAGGTACAGCAACCACTTCGCCGCCGCCTACAACGGCGACGTCTACCTCGTCACCGAGCACGGGTGGACCGGCTGCGCCGACAAGCGGGCCGGCTTCACCCCAGCGCTGAACCCTCGGCCCAGGCACCTGGCAGTCCACCGGCCCGGCGCTCAGGAACCGTGATGCCCGCCCGTCCAAGTTCGAGTCCGGCCCAACCGGCCGGCGCCGAGCGGTTTCCCGCTCGGGCGCGAGCGCGGAGGTAGGTTGACGACGTGGATGAGAACGACCTCTTCGACCGCTTCCGACGCCACATGGAGCAGGAGGCCAACCGGGGCCTGGGCGACATCCCGCTGCGCGCGACAGCTGCCCTCGCACCGTTCAGCCGGGCCGAGATGGCCGCGGCGACGAACCTCCTCGACAAGGCGCTGCGCGCCCTCGACGACGGCGACGAGGCCCGGGCGCGCCGATTCGTCGACAGGGCCGTCGCGCTCCCGTACGACGAGCACGAGCAGGTGCACCCCGCCGCGATGACGGCCCACCAGCTGCTGTTCGAGGCCGTCACCGACGCGATCGACGACGGTGGTGACGAGTGGCTCGACGCCGTCATCGACACCTTGGCCTCCGCTCCGGAAGAGGCGAGGTACTGCCTGCGCGACGTGCTCACGGCAGTGCTGCAGGACTACGAGCTCTCCGCCGGCGACCAGCGACGCCTGCGTCGGCTCATCAGGGATGTTCCGGAGCGGGCCGAGCTGCAAGACCTCGACCTCCCGCCCGAGCAGATGGCGACGGCCGTGCTCGATGTCCTCGAGGGCGTCGTCCACTTCATGGACACCTACGAGGAGAGCCTCGCGTTCACCGACGGCGAGGAGTGAGTGAGCGCGCCCCGACGCACCCCGCGCCTCACGCGGGCGTCAACGTGACCCGCCGCAGCCGCTGCACCCCGAGGTAGGTCGCGGTGACGAGCAGCCCGACGTAGACGTCGTTCTCGAACCAGCCGAACACCGTCTGCTGGGCCGACCCGAACACCGTCGGGTAGTAGAAGAACGCGATGCCGAGCACGGTCACCAGGTAGGCGAGCACCGTGAGCTGGGCCCACCGCTCGTTCCGGCGGGCCAGCGCGGCCATGCCGAACGCCACCGCGTAGAAGCCCCACGCGAGCGGGGTGTCGACGGTGAACGTCGGGTCCTCGATGCCCTGGACCCACGCGTAGACGGTGTGCACCACCGAGAGGGTGAAAGCGGCGACGAGCACACCTGACATCTGGCGGCCGTAGGTCGATGTCCGCGCACCGACGTCGGTGCCGGGTGCGGTGCTGGTCATGGGCGTGGCGGTCATGGTCGTTCCTCTCGTCGGGGCGGCCGGATGCCGTCACGTCCCACCTTCGCGTCGCGGCCGGCGCCACCCCACCCACAGCAGGCCCACACCGGCACCACACCTGCGCGCGTTCCCGAAGCACTGACGCGCCCGGCACGCGACGGCTAGCGTCTGACCCGTGGATCCAGGTGCGGCGCCGGGCGACTTCGCCGTCGTGCTGCGCCGCCTGCGCGAGTCGCGGTCGCTGACCCAGGAGGAGCTGGCCGAGCGAGCCGGCCTGACCGCCAAGGCGATCGGCGCCCTCGAGCGCGGCGAGCGCCGGCGCCCCTACCCGCACACCGTCCGCTCCCTCGCCGACGGCCTGGCCCTCGACGACGACGAACGCTCGTCACTCGTCGCCGCCGTCCCCAGCCGGGATGCCGTCGCGCGGCCCGCGCTCGAGCCCCCCGTTCCGGGGTCGGCCGGCTCCCTCGGCGCGGGTACGACCGGCCACCCCGGTACCGGCCCGGCGTCGGCGGACCTCTCCCCCAGGTCGACGGACCCTCGCGGGACCGGCCCTGCGCCTGGCGGACCCACCTCCGATCCGACCGGCTCTCGCGGGGCCGGCCCCACGCTGACGGACCCACCCCCGAGTCAACCGACCGTGGAGACACCGTCGTGGGGCCGCTCGGCCCGAGCCTTCCCGCCAAGGAAGGCTCGGGTGGGTGGAACGACCGGGGTGCGCACACGGCATCCGGCGGTCCGACCTCTCGTTCGCCGGCCCGGTGACACCGCTGATCGGCCGCGACACCGAGGTCGACCAGCTGCGCGCACTGGTCGCAAACGGCCATCGGCTGGTGACGATCACCGGGCCTGGAGGCGTCGGCAAGACCCGGCTCGCCCTCGAGCTGCTCGCCCGGGAGGGGTCGGCGTTCACCGCCGGCGCGATGGCCGTCGACCTCGCCCCCGTCCGGCAGCCGGCACTCGTCATCCCGCGGGTCGCCGCAGCCCTCGGCCTGCCAGAGCTCGCCGACGCCGACCCCCTCGACGCCCTGGTCCGCCACCTGAGGGGCCTGCGGGTGCTCCTCGTGCTCGACAACCTCGAGCAGCTCACCGGGGCGGCCCCCGCCCTGGCCGACCTGGTGGCGCGCTGCCCCGACCTCGTCGTCGTGGCGACCAGCCGGGCGCCGCTCCGGGTGCGCGCCGAGTACGAGGTCCTGCTGAGACCGCTGGCCACACCGGACGACGACACCCTCGAGAGCGTTACCGACTCTCCCGCCGTCGCCCTGCTGCTCGACCGGGCCGCGGCCGCCGGCTCCCCCACAGCGGTCACCGACGACGACGCAGCCACCCTGGCCGCGATCGCCCGACAGCTCGACGGACTCCCCCTCGCCCTCGAGCTCGCGGCGCCGGGCCTGCGGCTTCTGTCCCCCACGACCCTGCTCACCCGGCTGCAGCAGACCGGCCTGGGCACCGGCCTGCGCGACTTGCCCGAGCGGCACCAGCACGATGGCCGCGGTGCTCGACTGGAGCATGGACCTGCTCGAGCCGGAGGAGGTCGACCTCTTCAGCGGCTCGCGGTGTTCAGCGGCGGGTTCTCGTTCGACTACGTCGAGGCCGTCGCGCACGCGGCGAGGGCGCCGACGTGCTGCCCGCCCTCGGTGCGCTCGTCGACCAGTCGCTCGTGCTGCGGGTGCCGTCGCCCGGACGACCGAGCCGCGGTTCCGGCTGCTCGAGCCGGTGCGGCAGTTCGCGATGCAGCGCCTGCACGAGTCCGGGCTCGCCACCGCCACCGCCGACCGGCACGCCGCCCACTTCCACGCGCGCGCGACGGCCTTCCGCGACCCCCTCCAGGGGCCGGGCCTCGCCGTCGCGCTCGACCGGCTCGAGGCCGACCACGCCAACCTGCGCTCGGCCTACCTGCGGCTGCTCGAGCTCGACCGCGACGGGGACGCCGCCGAGCTCGCCGGCGGCATCTGGCTCTACCTCGCGCTGCGCGGCCACGCCCGCGAGGGGCTGGCGTGGCTCGACCGGATCGGGCCCGGAGCGTCCGACGTCGCGCGCTGCCGGGCGCTGACCGGGCGGCTCGGCCTGCTCATGCTGACCGGCGACATCGAGGGAATCCGGCGCGACACCGACGAGGCCGTGGCCCTGGCGCGACGGGTCGGCGACCCCGCGGCGACGTGCGAGGTCCTGCTCCTGGCCGGGCAGGGCGCGGTCTTCGCCGGCGCGCTGCCCGAGGCCGAGCGGCTGCTGGCCGGCGCGGCGATGGCGGCAACGGAGTCCGGGCGCACCTGGGTCGCGGCCCACGTGCAGCTGGCCCAGGGCCTGCTCGCCCTCACGGCGGGCGACCTCGCCACTGCCGGCGCGGTGCTGCCCGAGGGGGTCGCCACGGCGCGCCGCCTGGGCAACCCCTTCACCTTGGCCACCGCCCTCAACATCAACGCCACCCGCACCGAGCTGCTCGGGGACGAGCCGGTGACCGCCGTGCTGCTCGGCGAGTCGGTAACCCTGTCGCTCGGGGCCCGCCTGAGCTGGACCCTCGGCTACGCCCTCCCCGCGCTGGCGAGCGTCGCGCAGCGGGTGGGCGACCCGGCATCCGCGGCGTGGTTGTTCGGAGCGGGCGCCTCGATCTCGGCGGCGGATGCCGTCGACCCCACCTTCCCGGTGTCGCGGGCGCTGGCCGACCGCGGGCTCGACGCCACCCGCGCCGCCCTCGGCGAGCCGGAGTTCACCCGCGAGTGGGATGCCGGCCGCGCCGCGAGCGACGCCGAGATCCAGGCCCGTGCCGCGACCGTCATGACGCGCGCAGGCGGCACCCGCACCGGGTGAACCGCCACCGCCCCGCCGTCATGTTGTGGGCGCCGTCGAGCCTTCGGGCGCGTCGCCGACCACCCCACTGGCCGACGTCCTCCGCGGCATCCCGCGTGTGGAGGCGTGCGGTTCAACGCATCCGCGGCATCGCGAACGGACCGAGGTAGAGCAGGTCTGCGTCGACAGAGAACGGCATCCCGCCGGGATCGGCCGTCGTGAAGGTGTCTCCGCCGAGACGGCGGCACCGCATCCCCGGCTGATCCTCCGAGGGCACGCCCGTCCAGCAGCAGGGTGCCGTCATCGTCGGCCGTCACCTCCAGCGGCCCGTACTGACCTGCCAGGCCGGATGCCGGGGTGCTGGCTGGGTAGGGCGGGTCCGGCATCGCCGGCACACCCAACGCCTCCACCAGCGCGGGCAGCACCGTGTCGAACAGGGCCGCGCCCCCGGGCGGCCCGAGCAGCGGGCCGGCGCAGCTGGTGAGCACCACGAGCGCCGCGTCCTGCTCCGGGAAGCAGCGCAGGTAGGTGCGGTGGCCGCTCGTGTACCCGGCCCAGCCGAAGGCCTGGTGCTCGCCCCGGTCCCACACCCCGAAGCCCATTCCCCAGGCGTCGAACACGGTGTGCCCGGGCAGCGCGGCGACCGGCGTGCGCACGGCTCGCACGTCATCGGGATGCACCTCGGCAACACCGTGCCCGAGGTGGAGGCCTGCGTAGTCCAGCAAGCCGTCGGCGGTCGCGAACCAGCGTGACCCCGCCGCCGACGAGACGGGGTGGTCGTCGTGCGGCACCGTCACCGGCGACTCGCCCGGAGCCACCTGGTGCCCTGCCGCCGCGCTGTCCGGAACTCCGAACTGCAGCGGCCCCAGCAGATCCTGTGCGGCCTCCTCGAAGCTGCGTCCGGTCCGGCGCCTGAGCAGGAGGTCGAGCGCCGGCCAGCCGGCGTTGCAGTAGGAGAACCGGCCCGGCTCGTGCACGAGGGGCAGAACGGCAGTGCGCGAGACGAACTCGTCGAGCGTCTCCCCGGCATCCGGCAGCAGGTTGGGTCGGCCGGTCGTCTGGGTGAGGATCGACCGTGGCGTCTCCGGCCACATCCCCGCCCCAGCCTGGGCGGCGCACGACGCGTCGAGGTCGAGCTGCCCACGCCGAGCGGCGTCGAGGACGACCAGCCCGACCAGTGACTTGGTGATCGAGCCGGCGTGGAAGGTCGTGTCCCGTGTCACGGGAGCCTGGTCGTCGACCTCGACGACGCCCGCGGACACGACCGCCCGCTCCGAGCCGCGACGCAGACCGATCTGCGCACCCGGCACCGACCACCGCTGCAGCTCTCGGTCGAGCAGTGCGTGCAACCCGGCGACGTCCATCCACGCAGGCTAGGGCCACCGGTCGGCGCCGCGCGCGGGAAGCCGGGCGGCGATGGTCATGACGCGCGCAGGCGGCGCACGTAGCGCTTGAACTGCCACGCGCCGACGGTCTTCAGCAGCAATCGGATCGGCAGCGGGAGGTTGCCGAGCATCTTCGCGCGCTCCTCGTCGTCGGCGTCCTCGAGCACCAGGCCGAACATGATCGGCAGCTGGCTGGGGCTCATCGAGTCCTTGCCGTGCTCGCCCATCTGGTTCCACTCCGCGGCGGTGACGTGGCGCGAGGCCAGCGGCAGGATCTCGCGCTCCTCGAGGTCGAGGTGCTCGACGAGGGCGGCGGTGAGCCGCTCGAAGAGGGTCGCGAGCTGCTCGCCGGTGGCCTTGGTGGGGTTGGCCTCCCAGGCGGTGAGCGCGGGGGTGATGGCCTCGACGTGCTCGTCGACGGCGTGGTGCTGGGCCTGCATCGTCTCGACCAGCCCGGTGCTCGGGGCGGCGCGCTCGAGCAGCAGCGGCCACAGGACGATGTCCTCGCCGGTGTGGTGCATCTCGAGGCCGGCCATGCACAGGCGCAGGTGGTCGGCGACGACCTTGGCGCGGCGCGTGTCGCCCTCGTGGTGTGGTGCGGAGGTAGCCGGCGGCGGCGGCGGACTCCCGCCGGAAGGCGCGGTGGACGACGACCATCTCGTGGACGTCGGGTCGCTGGTCGGTGCGGGTCGTGGTGGTCATGGTGGCTCCTCGAGTGGCTGGGTGGACGTGATGCCTCCAGCCTCACGACGGATGCCGTCGCACCCCACCCACAGCGCCCCCACACCCGGCCCACGCTCCGCCAGAACGGCGGGTGCGGCTGGGCGGGCGGACTCACCCGGCGCGCACCGGCCTGGTCACGCAGAGGCCCGGGTCGGCATCGACGACCCGGGCCTCTCCCTCCTTGGCCAGTTCACGCGGACCGCGTCACCATCGCCTCCGCCGCGGGAGCCGCCGCCGGCTCCTCGACGGTGCCGCGTGCGCACGCTGACGTGCAGCGCGTAGGCCCAGGCCCACAGCGTGGGCAGGATGACGCTGCCCATCGACGTGACCTCGGTGATGGCGAAGAAGCCGGGGATGAACAGGATCAACGCCCACGGCGTGACCCTCGGCCGGAACCCGTGGCGGAGCAGGAGGATCCCCAGCCACACCCCGACCAGTCCCATGACGAGCATCGGCACGAGCCCGATGACGAAGAAGACGTCGGTCCACACGCGTGTAGTAGTCGCCCGCCACCGAGATGGTGGCCACGGCGTACGCGCCGAGCTGGATGCGCCAGGCCAGTCGCTCGGCACCCAGCGGCCGGCGCCGCCGGTAGACGACCCACGCGGCGACGGTCAACGTCAGGAAGATGGGCAGCCAGATCTTGCCGTACGTCCAGTAGACGAAGATAGGGGTCACTCCAGTCGAGCAGGGGGCGCACGGCATCCGACTCGAGCAGTGTCGTCCACACCCCCGGCACCCCCTCCTCCAGGTCGCCGGGGTGGCTGTTGATCCGGGACAGCGCGTGCAGCTGCCCTGCGACGGTCGCGAACACCGCCATCCCCCAGGTGAAGACGCTCAGCCGCCTGGCCGTCGTCGTCGAGATGTCCATCCGTCGTCCTCCCTCGTCCTGCGGCCCGGTCAGGCCGACTCCTCGACGCTAGGAGCGGCGGGTGGGCGCGGTCGTCACCACGCGGGGCGGCGTCGGTGGACCGCAGGAGGATCCCGGCATCCTCCTTCGGGAGGACGCGAGCGGCACGCCGTCAGGCGTAGCGTCGGGCGCGTGAGCCGCCGCAGCCTGGCCTTCGACATCGCCGTTGCCGCGTTCGTCGGCGTGCTGGGGCAGCTCGAGGCGTGGGCGGGCGTGGGCGCGACGCACCAGCAGGGCCCGGTGTGGGCCCAGAGCCTGCTGTATGCCGTCGCCGCGGTGCTGCTGCTGTGGCGTCGCCGGCATCCGCTGGCGGTGCTCGGCGTCATGACGGCGGTCTACCTCGTCGAGTTCGCCGTCTTCGGTTCGCCGGAGGGCAACGGGGTCGCGTTCGCCCCGATGGTCGCCACCTACTCGGCCGGCCGGTACGCCGCGCCACGGCGGTCGTGGCTCGCACTCCCGCTGGCGTTCGTGTTCTGGCTCGGCTGGATGTCGTTCGACCCGCTCAACGAGGGCGGTTCGGCCGTCGAGCGGCTGGGGACCGCCGTGTGGATGGCGCCCTCGATCATCGCGTGGCTCACCGGAGCGCTGGTGCGGGTGACCCTGCTCTACCGCGAGCAGCGCGTCGCGACGCGCGAGCAGCAGGCGTCCCGAGCGGTCGCCGAGGAGCGCAACCGCATCGCCCGTGAGCTGCACGACGTCGTCGGGCACAGCGTGTCGGTGATGACCGTGCAGGCGGCGGCGGTGCGACGGCGGCTGCGCGACGACCAGGTGGTCGAGCGCGAGGCCCTCGAGACGGTCGAGAGCGTCGGGCGCGAGGCGATGGCCGAGATGCGCCGGCTCGTGGGGGTGCTGCGGGAGCCCGACGGCCAGCGCGCGAGCCTGGAGCCGTCGCCCGGCCTCGGTCAGGTCGACCGGCTGGCCGAGCAGTTCCGCTCGTCCGGGCTGCCGGTGTCGGTCACCGTGACCGGCGACCCGCGTGAGCTGCCCGGCGGGGTCGACCTCACGGCGTACCGGCTGCTGCAGGAGGGGCTGACCAACTCGCTGCGGCACGCGAGCGGCGCCAGCCACGCCGAGGTCGTCATCGCCTACGACGCGGATGCCGTGCGGCTGGAGGTCGTCGACGACGGGCCCGGCGGCCGGGGGTCGGTTGCCGGTGCCGGCGTGCGGGGTTCCGATGCCGATGCTGGCGTTGACGCCGACGCCGCCGGCGGGAACGGGCTCGTCGGCATGCGCGAGCGCATCGCGGTCTACGGCGGGTCGCTGCGGGCGGGGCCACGCGCCGACGGCGGGTTCGAGCTCGTCGCGGTGCTGCCGACGGCGGCGCCGTCGTGAGCGACGTCGGGCGGCTCGCGGTGCTCATCGCCGACGACCAGGCGCTCGTGCGCCGCGGCCTGCGGATGATCCTGGAGACCGAGCCCGACCTCGACGTCGTCGGTGAGGCGGAGGACGGCGCGGATGCCGTGAGCCTGGTCGCGTCGACGCGCCCCGACATCGTGCTCATGGACGTGCGGATGCCGGGCGTGGACGGCATCGAGGCGACGCGGCGCATCCTCGCCGACCCGGGCTGCCGGACGCGCGTTCTCATGCTGACGACGTTCGACATGGACGAGTACGTCGTCGACGCCCTGCGCGCCGGTGCCAGCGGGTTCCTGCTCAAGGACGTGCGGCCCGAGCTGCTCGTCGACGGCATCCGGGCCGTGGCCGCCGGGGAGTCGCTGCTCGCGCCGGTCGTGACCCGGCGGCTCATCGAGGCGTACCTCGACCAGCGGCGTGGGGCCACGGCGGACCCTGAGTCCGTGCGGCGGTTGGCTGCGCTTACGCCCCGCGAGGACGAGGTGCTGCGGCTCGTCGCCCGCGGGCTGACCAACGCCGAGATCGCCGGGACGCTCTACGTGTCGGAGACGACGGTGAAGACCCACGTCGGTCGCATCCTCACCAAGCTGGGCCTGCGCGACCGGGTTCAGGCCGTGATCTTCGCCTACGAGGCGGGCCTCGTCGGTCCGAGCGCGCGGCCAGAGCCACCAGTGACGGTGCCGTCTCATCCACCCTCCACGGACAGAAGCGGCGGCGAATGCGCGAGCGAGTTCGCCGTCGCGCCTTCACGTTGGCGTGCCGCGTCCGACCTGGCATCCGCCGCCTACTGCGCGGTTCGGTCGGGCGCAATCCCCTTGCTCTGCTCGACAGGATGCTTGACAGCGGACTGCTCGATCTTGGCAAGAGCCGCGGCGCCGAGGTCGACACCGCACTGCTCAGCAAGGCCAACCAGGTAGACCAGAACATCGGCCAGTTCTTCGCCCACACGCGTGTGGAGCGGCTCCGCGGAGATCAGCTGTTTCGCGCGGTCAGCCGGAAGCCACTGCAACAACTCGGCCAACTCCCCCACCTCACCGACGAGGGCAAGGAGCACGGACTTCGGGTCCTGGAACTTCTCCCAGTCGCGCTCCTCGCGAAACTGACGAGCGGCTACCCGGATGGTCTCGAGATCTGACACAGCCGCGAGTATGCCGCGTCGCCGCGATTCCGGCTGACCTCGCGGATAGAGTCGCGACCGTAATTGCGGCCCGACAGGCTTCCGGTCCAGGACACGCCCCCACCCGCACGGTTCACTTCGTGCTGCCTGGGGTTCTCAATCGTGACGCTGTACCGGACGTCCGTCGAAGGCTTCTCCGCCATCGAGCATCACTTCGCCGAGCTGCTGGCTGATCAGATGTCACACCGCACGGGGCGCCGCCCATCCGACAGCGAGCGACGCTCGTGGGAGCGCAGCATTCCGGCACTACGGGCCGACCTCGTGGCGGCCGGCCTCAACGACGTCGAGATGCTCATCGAGTACCAGCTGCCGCTCACCAGCAAGCGGGCCGATGTGGTCCTCGTGGGCCAGCATCCGGTGACGGGCGGACCGTCGTACCTGGTGGTGGAGCTCAAGCAGTGGAGCCACGCTGAGCGCTTCGAGGACAGCGACTCCCTGGTGCGCATCGAGCAGTACGGCAGCCGCCCGGTCACTCACCCCGCCCTCCAGGTCCGCGACTACTGCGACTACATGCTGGGCTTCAATGCCGTGCTCGCAGCGGCACCAGAGACTCTCGCGGGGGTGGCCTATCTCCACAACGCCACGGATGCCGGCGTGGCAGACCTCTTCCGCCTCCCCGGGAATGACCTGGGCCGGGTCTTCACCGGTCAGCGCCGCGGAGAGTTCCGGGAGTTCCTCCACTCGCGCTTCGCTCCGGGAAAGACGGGATCGATCTACGCAGACCGGCTTGAGGCCAGTCGCATCGCCCCGTCAAAGCAGCTGCTCGCACTCGCTGCCGAGGAGGTGCAACGTCGAGAGATGTTCGTGTTGTTGGACGAGCAGCGCGACGCCTACAACTACGTCCTCCACGCCGTGGAGCGAGCCCGTCGAAGCAACACCAAGACGGCAGTGATCGTCTCAGGTGGTCCCGGCAGCGGGAAGAGCGTGATCGCCCTGTCGCTTGCTGGGCGAGTTGTCTCGACAAGGTCGAGCCGTTCTCCATGCAACCGGCTCTCGGTCGTTCACCCAGACGCTGCGCAAGGTCGCAGGCAGAACGGGCTCCTCGCGTGCAGAAGATGTTCACCTACTTCAACTCATTCATCGCGGCGGAGGCGAACGACCTCGACGCGTTGATCCTCGACGAGGCACACCGCATCGGGAGACGTCGGTGTCTCGTTGGACGAAGGCAGAGCACCGCACCGGGCGCCCTCAGATCGAAGAGCTGCTGGATGCCGCCCGCGTGCCAGTCTTCCTCCTCGACGAGTTCCAGGTCGTGCGCCCGGGCGAGCAGGGCACAGTCGATGACATCGCCAAGCACGCAACCGGGCGGGGGATGCACGTCGAAAAGATCAATCTCGACGCTCAGTTCCGTTGCGGCGGGTCCGAGGAGTACGTCCTGTGGGTCAAGCGCCTCCTCGGCTTGGAGCCGGGTGGCCCACTCGAGTGGACCGGCGACCCTGGCTTCGAGGTTGAGGTGGCGGATACTCCGTACGAGCTTGAGGCGAGTCTCGCGACGAAGCTCGAGGGCGGGTACTCCGCTCGAATCGCAGCCGGGTACTGCTGGCCGTGGGGCGACCCTCGGGAGGACGGTTCCCTGCCGGCGGACGTCCACATCGGCGACTGGGCAAAGCCATGGAACCTCAAGGGCGAGAGATCCGTTGGCGGCGCTCCCGCAGCGGCCCTGTGGGCCACCGATCCAGCGGGCTTCGGCCAAGTGGGCTGTGTGTACACGGCGCAGGGCTTCGAGTACGACTACTCCGGTGTCATCCTCGGCCCCGACTTCGTGTGGCGTGACGACCGATGGGTCGCTGTTCGCGAAGCCAATAGGGACCCGGACTTCCGCAACCGGTCACGGGTCAGCGACGCCGACTTCGACCGCCTCATTCGGAACGTCTACAAGGTGCTGCTGACCCGAGGCATGAGAGGGGTCACCCTCTACTCCACAGACTCTGAGACCCAGCAACATGTCCGGAAGATGGCGTTGTAGCCGATCGGCCGGAGCGCTGATTGCGTCGCAAGCCGCCACAGCGGGGCTTACACCGGCCCCGCGGCGGCACACCACGATCTACCGCGCCGTTTCAGTTGATGCGACCTCAACTCAACCGATTCCAAGCTTCTTCGCCACCGCCGGTCCACCCATTTCGCGGATGACGTCTGGCGGACCAACGACGATGAGCTTGTCTGTCGCCCTCGAAAGCCCCACGTACAGCCGCTCACGAGACCGCTCCCGCGGCATGCGCTCGTTGACGCACAGCACGACGACCTTGCGCTCGAGGCCCTTGCAGCCGAGGACGTGCCCGTAGAACACGCAGTCCTTGTCCCAGAAGGTGCGCCAGTAGCCGTCCTGCCCCTCCGACTCCTGCAGCGCGACCTGTTCTGGATGCCGCGCACCCGTCGTCAGCAGTGCGACGTCCTCCGGTCGCCAGCCCTCATCCAGCAGCGGGTCGATCTGGTCGTCAGCGACGTCGAGGGCGTCCTCGGCCGCCGCCTCGACGAACGACACCTCCGGCCCCTCTCCCCCGCGGGCGTACATCCGCATCGGCGCCAGCGGTCCGAACGCCTCGGCGATCTGCCGGGTGTTGCGGAGGGCAGCAGTCGCCCTCGACGAGGGCCCGGAGGCACTCGCTCCGGGCATTGCTCGAGCGGGCCCTGCGTCTGCTGGATCAGCTGCAGCCGGAGGTGCTTCCGCAGCCTTCGCAGACGTAGCAGGAACCGGCCGGGCGCATCTTCGTCCCGCAGGTCATGCACATCGGCGCGTCGGCAGCCTTGGAGTCGCCGAACGCCGCGAGCAGGTCGGCCGAGGAGTGGATCTCCGAGGAGACCTCACGGGCCGAGGCTGCGCCCGCGCCGGATGAGACCGCCGAGGCGTCGAGCGCCTTGCCCGACTCCCCCGCCGCCGCGAGCCGCCGGGGCCTCAGCCCAGCCGGAGCGAGCGGCATCCGACTTCTTGGACGAGGCGCCGATGCCCTGGCTGAACGACTCGATCTCCTCCTCGAGGTCCTCACCGGTGTCCTCGTCGACCGGCGGCGTACGACCCGGTCTCGAGCTGGCGAGCGCGCTCGTCGGCCGAGTGGATGCCCATGTACGACCGGGTGTCGAAGTCGAGGTAGTCCAGGGCCAGCCGCCGGAACACGTAGTCCATGAGGGACTGCGCCATCCGCACGTCGGGGTCGTCGGTCATGCCGGCCGGCTCGAAGCGCATGTTCGTGAACTTCTCGACGAACGTCTCGAGCGGCACGCCGTACTGCAGCGCGACCGAGGTGACGATCGAGAAGGCGTCCATGACACCGGCGAGCGTGGAGCCCTGCTTGCCGAACTTGAGGAACACCTCGCCCAGGCGGCCGTCCTCGTAGGTGCCGGCGGTGAGGTAGCCCTCGGCGCCACCGACCGTGAACGACGTCGTCTGCGAGCCCCGACGCTTCGGCAGCCGCTCGCGGGTGGGGCGGTAGACGACCTTCTCCACGATCTCAGTTGTAGCAGCGTCACGGCAGCCGAGGCCTTGTCGGCAGCGGCGTCCTTGGCGGTCGAGCCACCATCGGACAGCGGCTGGCCGACCTTGCAGTTGTCGCGGTAGACGGCCAGCGCCTTCAGGCCCATCTTCCAGCCCTGGACGTAGACGTCCTCGATCTCCTCGACCGTCGCCGTCTCGGGCAGGTTGACCGTCTTGGAGATCGCACCGGACAGGAACGGCTGCACCGCGGCCATCATCCGCACGTGGCCCATCGGGGAGATGGCCCGCGCGCCCATGGCGGTGTCGAAGACCTCGTAGTGCTCGGGCTTCAGGCCGGGGGCGTCGATGACGTGGCCCTTGTCGGCGATGAACTCGACGATCGCCTCGACGGTCTCCTCGGTGTAGCCGAGCTGGCGCAGGGCCCGCGGGATCGTGAGGTTGACGATCTGCATCGAGCCGCCGCCGACGAGCTTCTTGAACTTCACCAGCGAGAAGTCGGGCTCGATGCCGGTGGTGTCGCAGTCCATCATGAAGCCGATGGTGCCGGTGGGCGCGAGCACCGACGCCTGGGCGTTGCGGTAGCCGTTCTTCTCGCCCAGCTTGACCACGGCATCCCACGCCTTGGTGGCGACGCGGTGGATGTCCTTGTCCATCGTGGTGACGGTGCGGATCGCGTCGTTGGCGGCGGCGTGCTTGCGCATGACCCGCTTGTGGGCGTCGGCGTTGCGGGCGTAGCCGGCGTACGGGCCGACGACCGCGGCCAGCTCGGCGGAGCGCTTGTAGGCGGCACCGGTGAGCAGCGAGGTGATCGACGCGGCGATGGCGCGGCCACCCTCGGAGTCGTAGCCGTGGCCGGTGGCCATGAGCAGCGCGCCGAGGTTGGCGTAGCCGATGCCGAGCTGGCGGTAGTCGCGGGTGGTCTTGCCGATCGGCTCGGTCGGGAAGTCGGCGAAGCAGATCGAGATGTCCATCGCGGTGATGACCAGCTCGACGACCTTCTCGAACAGCACCGAGTCGAAGGTGTCGTCGTCCTTGAGGAACTTGAGCAGGTTGAGCGAGGCCAGGTTGCACGAGGAGTTGTCGAGGCTCATGTACTCCGAGCACGGGTTGGACGCGGTGATCCGGCCGCTCTCGGGGTTGGTGTGCCAGTCGTTGATCGTGCCGTCGTACTGGATGCCCGGGTCGGCGCACTCCCACGCGGCGGCGGCGATCTTGCCCATCAGCTCGCGGGCGTCGACGGTCTCGATGACCGAGCCGTCCTTGCGCGAGGTCAGGCCGAACTCGCTGACCCTCCTCGACCGCACGCATGAACTCGTCGGTGACCCGCACCGAGTTGTTCGCGTTCTGGTACTGGACGGAGACGATGTCCTTGCCGCCGAGGTCCATGTCGAAGCCGGCGTCGCGCAGCGCGCGGATCTTGTCCTCCTCGCGCGCCTTGGTCTGCACGAACTCCTCGATGTCGGGGTGGTCGACGTCGAGGACGACCATCTTGGCCGCGCGACGCGTGGCGCCACCCGACTTGATGGTGCCCGCGGACGCGTCGGCGCCGCGCATGAAGGAGACCGGGCCCGAGGCGGTGCCACCGGAGGACAGCAGCTCCTTGGAGGAGCGGATGCGCGACAGGTTCAGACCGGCACCGGAGCCGCCCTTGAAGATGAAGCCCTCCTCCTTGTACCAGTTGAGGATGGAGTCCATCGAGTCGTCGACGCTGAGGATGAAGCAGGCGCTGACCTGCTGGGGGCTGGCGGTGCCGACGTTGAACCAGACCGGCGAGTTGAAGCTGAACACCTGGTGCAGCAGGGCGTAGGTCAGCTCGTGCTCGAAGATCTCGGCGTCTTCCGGCGGACCCGAAGTAGTCGTAGTCCTTGCCGGCCTTGACGTAGGTCAGCACGACCCGGTCGATCAGCTGGCGCAGCCCGGTCTCACGGGCCTCGGTGCCGACGGCGCCGCGGAAGTACTTGGTCGTGACGATCGTGGAGGCGTTGACGCTCCAGAAGTCGGGGAACTCGACGCCGCGCTGCTCGAAGATCGTCTCGCCGGTCTTCCAGTTCTGCTGGACGACGTCGCGCTTCTCCCAGGTCACCTCGTCGTAGGGGTGCACGCCCGGCGTCGTGAAGATGCGCTCCACGAACACCCCCTTGGCGCGGGCGGACTTGCGAGCACCTGCACGTGCTCCTGCGGTCTCGGTCATGTTCGTCCCTCTTCCTTCTGGCCCCTTCCGGGGGCCGTGGTGACCTGTATCTGATTGTCCTGCTGGGGTCCGACAGGGCTGGTGACCTGCGGAGACTGTTCTGGTGGTGCGCGGGTGGCGCCGGGTGCCCCTTCCCGGCGGCCTTTGAGCGGATGCCGGTCAGCCGGCCCCGCCGGCGTCCCCGCCTCGGTGCGTGGCCGGCATCCGGCCCTGCGGCTCCTCCCCCGTCGCGTCACGCTCGGCGCGCAGGAGGGTGATGGCCGACTCGAAGTCCTCGAGGGAGTCGAAGGCCTGGTAGACGGAGGCGAAGCGCAGGTAGGCGACCTCGTCGAGCTCGCGCAGCGGCTCGAGGACGGCCAGGCCGACCTCGTGCGCGTCGATCTCGGCGCTGCCCTGGCTGCGGATGGTCTCCTCGACGCGCTGGGCGAGGAGGGCGAGGTCGTCCTCGGTGACCGGGCGGCCCTGACAGGCCTTGCGGACGCCGACGAGCACCTTGGCGCGGCTGAACGGCTCGGTGGCGCCGGAGCGCTTGACGACCGACAGGCTCGCGGTCTCGACGGTGGTGAAGCGGCGCCCGCACTCGGGGCACTGGCGGCGGCGGCGGATGCTCGAGCCGTCGTCGGTGGCGCGCGAGTCCATGACCCGGGAGTCGGTGTGGCGGCAGAACGGACAGTGCATCTCGGACCCCCTCGGTGCGGTTTCGGCTCGGCGCCTGTGGACGAGCTGGTGGACACTGGTGTTAACAACCTGTGGGTAACCGTGATTTCGTGTGCACAACATGTGGACGAACTACATCGGTGTAACCACTAGATGTAGTGGCCATCTTGTCCCGTTGTGACGCAGACCGCAAGCAGATCGGGGTAAGTCGGCGGGTCGGGCGTGTTTGTGCAGGTCAGAGCCCTGGATGCCGTGCTGCTCGGTCCCGCTTGGGCGTGTCGCCGGCGTGACGGGGCACCATTGGTGGGGCTGGTGTGACGTCAGAGGCACCAGATCTGGGGTTCTGGGCGTGTGCCGGACCCCAACATCTGGGACGACGCCTGGGGGTGCGCCACAGCAGCCGGCCTTCGTCCACCGCCAGGTCAGGGGGTTGGTGGAGGCCAAGGGCGCAGCATGCTGCGCCCTTGACATCCCCAACCGTGACCGAGGAGACCGACCCGGCCCGACACGGCATCCTGGGACCTCTCGCCCCGGAAGGCGCACCCCAACGGCTGCGTCCTGCGGTGCGGCCCGGCCAGGCGCCTCGTGCGCCCGGTCGGGACCACAAACCCTCAGCCGGTGAGGGTGAACGGGGCGGTCGCCGACTTGATGCTCGTCCGGCCGGTGGCCACCACCTGGTACTGGTGCGGGGCCGACCACCCGTAGCCGTCCGGGATCTCCACGCCGACGTTCGAGAACTTGCCGTCCGCGTTCGCGGTGGTGCGGCCGATGTCGGTCGTGTGGAAGCGCAGCTCGACGGTCTCCCCCGCTGCGAAGCCCTCGCCACTCACCTTGACCTGGGTCCCGCCGGTGCCGCTGTCGCGGTTGAGGAAGACCGAGGCCGGCTGCCTGGACTGCTCCACCGGTTCGTGGACGCTCGACGCGGGTGCGCGGCCGACCGTCGGACCGCCCTCCCAGGGACGCAGTGACGGGACCAGCCCCAGCACGGCGGTGACCAGGCCGAGGAAGGCCGCCACCACCCCCAGCACCGCCGCCGTCGTGCTACCGCGTTCGTTCCTCAGCTCGACCATCCCTGCTCACCTCCAGCGAGCTCCCGGTTGGGGAGACGGGGGTCGGTGACGGGATCTCCGCCGGGGACCGGCGCCCCTTGTCGACAGGAGCAGGTGGCACCTCGGGTGATACGAGAAGGGTCCGGGTTTGACCCGCGGATGTCGTCGCGGCTACTCCCCCGGGCACGCGCCCTGGTGGACCAGCGCGGCGGTGACCATCCAGTGCCAGTCGGTCGAGGTCGCGCCGCCGCGGGCGCCGGCGCCGCACGTGCACTCCCAGTGCCAGCGACCGAGCGCGTCGCACGCGACGGCGGGGTGGTGGCTGCGGCGGGCGGTCCGCCTGCGGGTCATGGTCCTCATGTCGAAAAGAGCACCGAGGCTTGCGGGCTGATACGTGGCGACCCGCGATGGGGCAGAGCCCTGTTGGGTCCTGGTGGGGCAGCCGCTCGTCTCCGGCCGAACCCCACCGCACGCGCTCCGGTGACCGCCCGTGGGCGCCCGGGGCCGGTGCGTCGCCCGATCGGGCTATGGACGACAGCGCGGAACGGCCGCGATAATCCGTGAGCACGGGCAGTCGGCCTGAGCTGCCGACGTATGGGCAGACGGGGGGCCACCGATGCAGTCGCAACGGTTCGCGGGGCAGCGGCTCGACGGCTACCTCGCCGCCGAACCGGTCCGTCACGGGGCCCGGCCGTGACGGATGCCGCCGGCCAGCTGCTGCGTGCCGCGGTCGGCTATGCCGTGGCCCGCGTGCGGGACGTGCTCACCCCGCAGGCCCTCGCCGACGCGTTGGGGCGTCCTCTGCCGGTCGACGTGGTCGCCCTCCAGGGCCACCTGAGCTCCGCCACCGCACACGCCGACGCGGCCGCCGCGGCGGCATCCATCGATCCACCCGACACCGCGACCGCCGGTACCCGACTGTGGGCCGCCCTCGTCGAGCTGCGTTCGGCGGCAACGTTGCTCGGGGTGCCGGATCCGTCATCCCACGTGGTCATGCTCGTCCAGCAGTCGGCCCCAGCCGGCGCCGTCGCCCGGTTCGGGTTCGGCGAGCCCCGGGTGTCGTGGACGGACCGCGCCCTCACCCTCGGCTGGTCGAGCAACGCGCCACCGGCGCTCGTCCCGCAGACGCGGCTCGAGCGTGCCGGCCTGCAGGTCGTCGTCGACGCCGACGGCCTGAGCGCCACCCTCGCCCTCGGCGGCTTCGGGCTGGACCTTGCCGGCGGTGGGGACGTGGTGCTCTCGAGCATCCTCGGCAGCGCCTCGACGGTGACCGCCGACGTCGACGTCACCGCCTCCCGGCACGGCATCAGGACGCACGGGACCGCCGGGCCGATCAGCATCCCCGCCCGGGCGGACGCCGGGGTCGCCGCCCTCGACGACCTGCGGCTCAGCGTCCGCCCTGACGGGAACCGGGTCGCGCTCACCCTCACCGCCCGGCTCACCGGGGAGCTCGGGCCACTGCAGGCCCTCGTCGACGGCCTCGAGGCCAGCCTGTCGGTCGACCCGGCCGCCCTGCTGTCCGCAGGCGCGTTCCCGCGGCTCTCGGCGGGGGCGAAGGTGCAGGGCATCGGCCTGTCGCTCGACGTCGGCGCCGCCCGCGGCGGGGGCTACCTCGCCCGAACGGACGCAGGAGGCGGCAGCGGCTACGGCGGCGCCCTCCAGCTGCGGCTCGGCCCGGTGGACGTCAAGGCGTTCGGGCTGTTGCGCGAGCGTGACGGGGTCACCTCGTTCGTCGCCGTGATGTCGATCGAGCTCAACCCCGCCGTGGAGCTCGGGCTCGGCTTCACGCTCAACGGCGTGGGCGGCATCCTCGGCCACGGCGTCACGATCGACACCACGCCCCTCGCCGCCGGCCTGCGCGACGGCATCATCGGGCGCATCCTCTTCCCGCCGGACCCGGTGGCAGCCGCGCCGCAGATCCTCGGCACGCTCGCCGAGGTCTTTCCGAGCCGGCCCGACGGTTTCGTCATCGGCCCGATGCTCGCCCTGGGCTGGGGGCGCCCGACCCTGGTGCGGCTCGACGTCGCCGTGGCTCTCGCCCTGCCCGACCCCATGGTCGTCGTCCTCGGCCGAGCCCGGGCCACCTTCCCCACGCCGGAGGCACCGGTCATCGACCTGCGGGCCAGCCTGATCGCCCAGTTCGGCGGCGGGATCGTGCTCGTGCGGGCGCAGCTCGAGGCGTCGCGGGTCGGGTTCGCGAGCATCCAGGGCGGCTTCGGGATGCTCGCCCGCTTCGGCGGCAGCCCCACCTTCGTCATCTCCGCGGGCGGGTTCCACCCCCGGTACACCCAGGTGCCGGGGGAGCTCGTCGGGATCGACCGGATCTCCGCCGAGCTCGCGCCCCCCATCGGGTTCCAGATGCGGATCTCCGGCTACGTCGCGCTCACCCCGAACACCCTGCAGCTCGGCGGGTCGGTGGAGATCGGCTACTCCGTCGCCGTGGCAGCCGTCCGGGGCAGCCTGGCCCTCGACGCCATCGTCCAGTTCGACCCGTTCGCCGTCGAGGTCGAGATCACCGCCTCGGTGAGCGTCGAGGCGCTCGGGGAGTCGGTGGCCGGCGTCGACCTGCACCTGCACCTGAGCGGGCCCTCACCGTGGCGGGTCAAGGGCACCGGCAAGGTCCGGCTGCCCTGGCCGCTGCCCGACCCGAGCATCTCGGTCGGACCGATCGAGTTCGGCGACCGCGCGGACGTACCGCCCGAGCCCGCGATCTCCCCGCTGGAGGAGGCCGTCAAGGAGCTGTCCAGGCCCACGGCCTGGATGCCGCGCCCTCGCCCCGGTTTCACCCCGCCGGTGGTGCTCGCGCCGGTTCCGCCCGGGATCGCGAACGACCCGACCCTCGCGCCGGCGGAGCCCTGGGCGCTGCTGCAGGCCACCCAGCGCACCGTGCCCCTGGAGATGCAGGTGCAGCGCATCGGCCGCCACCCGGCGTCCCCGGGCCCGGTCACCGTCACCGTCACCGCGCCCGGCGGGCCCACCGTGGGCGGGATCGAGGGGTCGCGCTGGTCCCAGGTGCGCGAGGCGTTCGCGACGTCACAGTTCGTCGACCTCACCGACGACGAGGCCCTGGGCGCCCCCGACTTCGAGGACCGCACCGCCGGTGTGCTCATCGACCCCGCCGGCACCTGGGGGGAGCGTCCGGCGCCATCGAGGCGAAGCTGATGTACGAGGACTTCCACCCCTTCGAGCCGCTGACGCCGCCGGCCCGCACGCCCTGGTGGGTGCTCGCCGGGGTCTCGCTCGAGGTGGCCCTCGGAGCCACCGCCTCCGCCACCTCGGCGTTGCGAGCCGCCCAGCGCTACGGCGAGGACCCGCGACCCCTCGGCGTGCGTCCGGCATCCGCCGTACGGGTCGCCGACCTCGCGACCGCCGCGACCCTGATGGCCGCGGACCCCGACCGCACCGGCCTCGAGCCGGACTTCGCCCCCTGGACGGACGCCGCGGTGTGGTCCCGCACGCGCGGGCTGTCGACGGTGCACCTCACGAAGACGGGAGCGTGAGGTGGCCACCTGGCTCTCGCACGTGAGCGACGCGTTGGCCGCACCGGCTCGCCTCGCACCAACCGCCACCCCGCTGGGGTCCTACACCCTCCTCCCGCACCACCGCACGGGCGCGGCAGCCGCCCACCACACCCCGTTCCGCACCAGCGCAGCCGCCCGGGGTGTGGTCGACGTCGCGATCCCGCTCGAGGACGGCACGGGCGCCCGACGGGATGCCGTCGGGCACGTCGCGCTGCGCGGTCCGGGCGACGTCCTCGGCATCGACGAGCGACAGGTGGTGCGTCGCTACCCGGCCCCGGGGACGCGCGACGCGGAACCGAGCGACCTGGCTCACTGCGAGCTGGACCTGCCCGACCTGCCGTGGATGTTCACCCCGGCAGGTCCGTCCGAAGGCCACGACGGCGTGCCCGCGGGAGCGCTGCCGCCGTGGCTCCGGCTCGTGGTCGTGCCCTACCGGCCCGGCCTCGTGAACCGGCCCGAGCGGCCGGGCCTGCCGCCGTCCGTCGTCGTCGACGTCGCCGAGCTGCCGCCCCCGGCCGACGCCTGGGCCTGGGCCCACGCGCAGGTGATCGGCGCACCCGCGGCGGCCGGCGCCGCCACACCGGACCCCCGGTTGTCGCCCAACAACCCCGGCCTCAACGTGGCACGCCTGCTCTGCCCTCGCCGGCTCGAGCAGAACCGGTCGTGGATCGCCCTGCTCGTGCCGACCTTCGAGGTGGGCCGCTGCGCCGGCACCGACGAGCACACCGAGGTCGCCGACCTGCGCTGGTCGTGGGGAACGACCGGCGCCACGACGGTGTCGCTGCCCGTCTACGACCACTGGACGTTCAGCACCGGTGAGGACGGAGACTTCGAGTCCCTCGCCCGCCGGATCCGCCCGGTGCACCCGCCGAAGGGGACTGGGCGCCGACTGGTCGACACGACGCACCCCGGGCTGGAGGTGCACGTCACGGCGACCCCCGGCGCCCGGGAGGTGCACGGCCCGCTCGCCCATCCCGACCACGTGCCTGCCGCCGTGCCGCCGTCCGGCGCCGCGGGCGTGTGGGACGACGAGTCCGCCACGACGCTGCGCGGGCGGGTCGAACACCCCGACCGGGTGCAGTTCGACGTCGACGGGGTGGAGTTCGACCCGGACGAGACCGACCCCGAGGTGCAACCACCCCTCTACGGCGGCACGCACCGGGCCACCGCGGTCACCCCTGACGCGGGCGCCGAGCCGGCGTGGCTGCGCCAGCTCAACCTCGACCCCGCGCACCGTGTCGCAGCCGGTCTCGGGGCCGCCGTGGCCCGGATGGACCAGGAAGACCTGATGACCTCCGCCTGGGCGCAGCTCCCCGCGGTGCTCGACGCCAACGCCGCGCTGCGCGCCGCCCAGCTGGCGCGCTTCGTCGGGACGCGCCTCCACGCCCGGCACGTCGCGCGGCTCGACCCCGGCACGCTGCTCGCGGTGACCGCGCGCAGCCACTCCCGCACGCTGGCGGCCCCGGGGGTGACGACCCGCGCGGTCGTCGCCGCGAGCGCGACGCCGACGGCCGCGACGGCGAGCACACTGCGGATGCTGGCCCGGCCGGGCGGGCCGCTGCAGCGCTTCGACACCGACGGCGGGGTCGCCGGCGGCTCCGGCGGCCTGCTGGCCGATGACGACCGGGCGCGCGACTGGTGCTGGCGGTACACCCCGCCCGACGGAGCCCGTGGCATCGGCCAGGCGGGGCAGGCTCTGCTCGCCGAGATGGGCGGGCCGGATGCCGGGCGCCTCGCGGCCTCCCTCGCCGCACCCTCGGTGCTCGACGACCTGGCGGACGCCGGTGCGGCCGCAGGGGTACCCGCCCACGAGGCCGCCGAGCGGGGGATGTGGGAGGCGACGGCCCGCCGGGCGATCGCCCGGGTGCTCGAGGAGCTGCTCGCTGCGCTGCCGACGGTGGCGCAGCTCGAGTCACCCGAACCGGGGCACGAGCCGGACCGGGCGGACCTGGAGCGCACCGTCGTGCTCGTCACCCAGGCCTTCGGAGTGCTCCCGGTACAGGACGAGTGGTGGCTGCCCCGGTCGGTCACGCGGCGACACCGCCTTCCCGGGGACGAGGTGCCCGAGGCGCCGGACCTGCTCGCGGTGCCCTCACAGGTGGTCCGCGAGAACGTCCTCGACCCGTTGTGGCACCTCCTCGGACGCGAGGGCCTGACCGACCGGGAGCAGGTCGACGAGCACACCGGATCCGTCGTACGACAGCTCCTCGAGGCGCTGTCGCGCGAGATGGCCCTGGTGTACGAGCAGCTCGAGGGCATCTACGACGACGCCTTCGTCGACACCTCCGACCTGCGCGAGCCCGTGCGCGAGCCCCTCGTCATCTCGGCGCTGGCCCTGCCGACGCTGCTCGAGCCCCGGCTCACCCTCGGCCGACGGGTCCACCAGCGCATCCCCGGCATCGCCGAGCACTTCCCCGGGTGGCTCGACAACGACCGCTTCGACCCGGTGATGGCCGCCCCCCGGTTCACGCACCCCATGTACGAGGCGCTCCACCGCTACGACCCCGAGTGGCTCCTACCGGGGGTCGCCGGCATCACCCCGCACGAGATGATCACCACCCTGGCGACCAACCCCGTCTTCGTCGAGGCGTTCCTCGTCGGTCTCAACCACGAGTTCATGCGCGAGCTGGTCTGGCGCGGTTACCCGACCGACGGGCGCGGCACGAGCTTCCGGTCGTTCTGGACCTCGAAGGACGAGCTGGTCGAGCCGGTGCACCGGCTCGACGCCGGGGACCTGGGCAGCCACCTGTCGGCCACGGCATCCGGCCGGCTCGTCGTGCTCGTTCGCGGCGAGCTGGTGCGCCGCTACCCGCACCTGCTCGGCCACGCCGTGCGACAACGAGGCGGCAACCAGCCGATCACCTACGAGGAGAAGCCCGCCGACACGCTGTTCCAGGTGCAGGTGGGGCCCGACCTGCTGCTGACCGGCCTCGAGCTCACCCCGGCCGCGGCCCTGGCCGCCGACACGCCGCGGTCCCGACGGTTCACTCCCGTCCGTCCCCCCGGACCAGGCGTGGTGGTTCACCCTGTCCGAGCACGTCGGTGAGCCCCGCTTCGGGCTCGACGTGCCGCCCGAGGGGCCCGCCGTGGCCTGGTCCGGCAAGCGCGACGACCTCCGCTGGGGAGACTGGCTGACGGCCGGTGCCCACCTCATGGCCGCGAGCGCCCCGACGGCGAGCGACGCGCCGAACCCGCCGCGGACGTCTGCCGACCTGGCCTGGCTCCTCTTCCAGCAGCCCGCTCGCGCCGGCTACCGGCTCGGCAGGATGCTGCGCCCCGAGACCGCCCCGGAGCAGCCATGACCATCGACTGGGCGAGCCTGGACCACGAGGTGCCGCTGCTCCTGGTCCCCGTGCGCCTCGAGACCCAGACCGAGCCCGTCCCACCCGACGCCCCCGAGGACACCCCGGTCCGGCTGCGGGTGCGGATCTACCCGGACGACGTCGGCCTGGACCGGGAGTCCGGGCGGCCACTGCTCCTTCCGGACGCCTTCGTCGTCCTGGCCGAGGTCGACGGCCACTGGCTCCCCGCGGTCGAGGCCAACCCCGTCGACGTGGTCCACCTCGGTCTGGGACGGCCGGACGGCACCGCCGACGAGCGGCTCGACGAGCTGGCAGGGTCCCTCAAGGCCCTGACCCGGCACGAGGACACCGACGCGGCGTGGCTGTGGTCGTACGAGGCGGCCGAGGCGGTCGGGATGGCCGTCACCCTCGAGCTGCCCCCGGGCACCGAGCGCGTGGAGACCCTCGTGGTGCTGGGCGCACGCGCCGGCCGCTCCCCCGACGACGAGTCCGCCGCGGTCACCGCGGCCCTACGGGTGCACGGACCGGACGCGGGGTTCCTGCGACCGGGCGACCCGACGAACAACACCGAGACGGCCCGGTCCGCGTGGTCCCGGCCCACCGACGAGGTCGACCCCGGCCGTGCGCCGGTCGCGCTGGCGCCGGACGCGGCCGCGGCGGTGTTGGCCGCAGCCCTCGGGCACCCGGGCGCTCCGCTCGACGACTGGGTCGGCGCTGACGACCCGGGGGAGGCGTGGGCGGAGGCGATGGCCACCGCGCTGTGGCCCGTCACCTGGGGGGCCTTCCTCGCCCGCTCCGTACGCGGCGGGACGCTGCACCCCGATCGGGTGGAACGTGTGCGCCGGCACCACGGGTCCACCGTGCGCGGGCGCGGGCCGCTCCCCCTGCTGCGCCTCGGCCGACAGCCCTACGGCGTGCTGCCGGTGACCGATCTGGCGACGGTCGAGGGCGTCTCCGGGGACGTCGACGCCCTCGCCCGCCTCCTGGAGCGGACGGACCTGCTGTGGCAGGCGGGCTCGCGGTCCGTGCCGTCGGTGCCCGGCGGCGGCATCCGGGCCCTGCCCGAGATCCTCGGCCAGACACCCGTCTCGTGGGGCCTGCGGCTGCGGCGGCTGCTGCACACCGGCGGTCCGCTCGCGTCGGTGCTGTCCGCGGGTTCGTACGAGCAGGCCCAGGCCCGGGCCGACCTCACCGGGTTGTTCGAGTCCATCCTGGGGTGGTCCGCGGGGACGTTGGCGGACCCGGACCTGCTCGGCGTCGACCGCACGCTCGGGGTGCCGCTCGTCGCGGACGACGACCCCCAGGTGCTCGCCGGGCTCGCCGACGGCGGTGATGCCGGGGAGGCCAGCGTCCTGCAGATCCTCCTCGCCCTCGCCCTGTCGCAGACTCGGGCCGACGTGGACTCTCGGCGAGACGGCCCACCCATCGAGGACGACGACGAGCACCGAGACCGGCGAACCCGCGTCCTGCTGTCCTCTCTTCGTGACGGCCGGCTGCGTCAGCTCCTCCGGGAGGATGTGGCGGGCTATGCGGCTGACGTCCTCGAGGCGCTGCTCGGCGGCGACCCGCGACCGGAGGCGGCGTCGAAGGCCCTGCGACACGTGGACGATGCCATGGAGGGCAGGGACGGCTTCCCCCACTGGCCCTGGCCGCTCGTCGCCCTCGACCCGGCGTTTCGACCCGACACGGTGGAGGGACAGCTGGACGAGCTGCGCGGCCTGCTCCGCGCGATGGTCGTCTGGGGTGACGTGACAGGGGCTGTCCGCAGGCTGGCTGAGGTCGGCGACCCGGGCGAGCGGCGTGGGCTGCTGGCCGAGACCCTGGACTGCGCCTCGCACCGTCGGGACGCGTGGGTGACGTCCGTCGCCACCGCGCGACTGCACCAGCTGAGGAGCTCGCGGCCGACCGGGCTGGCGGTCGGGGCCTTCGGCTTCGTCGAGGACCTCCGGCTCGTCCGTCGCCAGCGGCCCGCCGAGCCCGACGCGCCCGTGGCGCAGCCCGCGGGACGGGGAGGCGTGGTGCACGCGCCGAGCCTGCGGCACGCAGCCACGGCGGCCGTGCTGCGCGGTGGCCGACTCGCGCACGCCCCCGGGGACGAGTCCGACCGGGCGCTGGAGATGGACCTGTCGAGCACCCGGGTCCGTGAGGCCCGCGAGGTGCTCGCGGGGATGCGTGCCGGTCAGGAGCTCGGTGCCCTGCTCGGGTACCGCTTCGAGCGCTGGCTCGCCGACGCCCACCCCGTGCTGAACCGGTTCGTCGCCCCGCTGCGCGCCCTGGCGCCGACGGTGGCGGCCAAGGAGGTCGACCGGGTCGCCGAGGGACTCGTCGACCTCGGCGTCGAGGTGGTCGCGGCGTCCCAGGTGGTCGACGGGGTGCGCCTGCTGGAGGTGTTCACGGACGACGCGGGAGCCGTGGACACCGCCGCCCTCGCCGACGCCCTCGAGGACCCACCGGCCGCGCTGAAGCGGTACCCGGCGGCCTGGACCGGCCCCACCGCCGACGAGCAGGGGCCCCTCGCCGCCGCGGTGGCCCGGTTGAGCAGCCTGCTCGACGCCGTCGGTGACCTCCTGCTCGCCGAGGGCGTGCACCAGGTCGTCGCCGGCAACACGGCCCGGGCCGCCGCCGCGATGGATGCCCTGTCCGGCGACGGCCTGCCGCCCGAGCCCGAGGTGTCCGCCCCGCCCCAGGACCGTGCCGGGCTCTCGCACCGGCTCGTCGTCCTGCTCCCCCACAGCCCGGCGAGCAGCGCTGCCGACGGGTGGGCCGAGACGCCGCGAGCACGGGCGAACCCCCGCCTCGAGGCGTGGTGCCGCGTCGTGCTCGGCCCAGCCAGCCGGGTCGTCGTGGGTCCACGGGGACGCACCCTGCGCACCCTGCGGATCTCCGCCCTCGACCTCGTCGAGGCCGCCGGCGACGGGACGCTCGGCCTCGACGCCTTCTGGGCCCGCGCGCGCCGGGCGCACTCCGGGCTGCTCGCCCACCCACTCACCGACCGCCCGGGCGGCCTGGCGCCCACCCGCAGCACGCTGCCCGAGACCTGGCGGCTCGCCGCGACCCTACGATCCGTCCTCACCGCCTCCCGCCCGCTCGAGCCCGGTGACGTCGTGCACGACACCCGCGAGGACCCGGTGCGGCCGGCCCCAACCGCGCCCGAGGCCGCGGACCCGTGGCGCGCGGCGCTGCAGTCGCTGCTCGACCAGCTGTCCACCCTCGCCACGACCACGCCACCCGCCGACCCCCGCCGACTGGTCGACCAGCTCGGCGAGTTCGGCATCGGCGACGCGTCGCCCGTCGAGAAGGACACCGCGCTGCTCGCGGCCCAGGTGGCGGCCGCGCAGCAGGAGGCGCAGGCCCGAGTCGACGCGGTGCGGCCGCTGCTGGGCCCCACGGCCACCGCCGACGACGTCGCGGCCGCGGCACGGCGGCTCACCGGGTCCGAGCTGCCAGTGCCCCTCCCGCTCGACGCTCCCGGGCCCCCCGAGCCGCTCACCGCCGCCTGGGACGTCGACGACGGCCGCCAGCAGCACGGCATCCGGCCGTGGCTGGCCCGGCACGCCAGGGTGCGCCCCGCCGTGCACGGCTACACGGAGGTGTCGATGCTGCGGGCGGCCGCCCGGCGACGCGTGCCCCTGCGTGCCGTCACCCTCGGCACCGCCGGCTGGCTGGGTGAACGGCTGCCGGATGCCGTCGCTCCCGTGAGTGCGCACACCTCCCTCGTCGTCGAGGCGGTGCCCGGTGTCCACCCCGGTGAGGGGTACAGCGGCCTCGTCCTCGACGGCTGGCACGAGACGCTCCCACGACGACGAGCGGTGCGCGACGACACGACGGCCGCCCCGGCGCCGGACGCCGCGGGCCCGGAGCCGCAGGAGGTGGCGACGACCGGGTTGGCCGTGCACGCCAACGGCCCTGACGCACGGGCACCCCAGGCGCTGCTGCTCGGTGTGACCCCGAACGGGATGCCGTGGACGCAGGAGAGCGTGCTCGGCCTCGTCGACGGCACGCGGGCCCTGGCCCGGCAACGCCTCGTGACCCTCGAGCGCCTCCCTCTCGCCGGGTCCCTGCTGCCGGCGGCCACCGTCGCGCACTGGTCGCTCCAGGGCGAGCGCGTGCTCGACCCGCGGTTCCTCTCCCAGCTCGCCGACGCGTCGGTGACGCCCCGCTTCGTCCGGTTCGACGGCTGAGGAGGACGACGTGTCAGACCTGTACCGAGTCAACAGGGCCCCCCTCCAACGCTTCATGGGCCCGCCCATGTCGACCCGGCTCGAGCCCCAGTCGGTCAGTGGCGACCCGGCCGTCGGGCTCACCGCCCAGGTGTGGGACCCACTGTGGCTGCTCGGGCGACAGTGGCAGCTCGGCGAGTTCGCGGGTGAGGACACCGGCACCCCGCTCACGGTGCGGGTCCGGGCCACCGCGGAGGCGCTGGTCGCGTGGCGCCCCGGCCCCGCCGGAGGCGAGGCGACCTGGCGTGAGCTGGCGCCCGGCGTCCCGCTCGAGTCCCTCGTCGACGCCGAGGCCGCGCCCGGACGCGGCGCCCGCGACCTGGCCCTCGCGGGGTGGGCGCTGGTGGAGACGCTCGAGGATCTCGGGGAGGCCCGGGCCGCGGGCGCACTGCGCCAGCGCTTCGCACGGGCCGAACCCGCCCACGACCGCGAGACGCACCCCCCGACGGCGATCGTGCCGGACACCTGGGAGCCGGTGGCACGGTCCCTCGAAGGGCGCGGGCTGGACACGACGAAGGTCGTAGAGGCGTTCGAGGGCGCCGACCGGCCCGCGTGGTGGCTGAAGACCCTGCGGCCGGGTGCGGCCCGCCGCGCACGGGCCGAGCAGGCCCTGGCCCACTGGCTGGCCTGGGTGCGCGCCGAGGTGTTACCGGCAGGGGCGCGCGACGGGTCATGGATCGGCTCGCGCCTCGAGCACGAGTTCTCGGTCGCCACACCGACGCGGGTGCTGCGGGCCCCGGCGCACCCGGGCGGCGAGGTGTCGTGGTCGACGTTCGACCTGGACGAGCGGGCGGAGCTCCCCGCGCTGCCGCCGCCCGAGGCCCCGGTGCGCCAGCTCGACCGGACCCTGCTCGCGACGCCGCTGGAGTTCCCGGGGATGCCGGCCGCGCGGTTCTGGGAGCTCGAGGACGGACGGGTCGACCTCGGCTCGGTGTGGGCCGACCCTCACGAGCTGGCTCGCCTCCTCGTCGTCGAGTGCGCGCTGGTCCACGGCGGCGACTGGCTCGTCGTGCCGGTCGACGTGCCGGCCGGGGCCGTCGTCTCGCTGGATGCGGTCGAGTACACCGACACCTTCGGTACGACGTGGTCGGTCGACACGGCGGGCGCGGACACCCCGAGCTGGCGCATGTACACCGTGACGCAGTCGGAAGCCACGAGGACCTCGGCCGAGGGAGCGCCCGCCGGGGCCGACGCCGTGCCGGCGGCCCAGCTGCCTGGCCTGCTCGTCCCCCCGGCGTCGTCCGGGCGCCTCCAAGGGCCACCCCTCGAAGACGTCGGCTTCCTGCGCGACGAGGCGGCCAACCTGGTGTGGGCCATCGAGCACCTGGTCCCCGACCCCGGTGGCGACCCGGTGGCGCCCCGGTCGTCGGCACCGCCGGTCCGGCCTTCACCCGCGCCCCAGGGCGGTGAGCCGGTCCTCGACTTCCAGCTGATGACCGAGGTGCCCCAGACGTGGACCCCCTACCTGCCTCGGCTCGGACCGATCAGTGGTGCTGCCGACAGGGCGGTCACGCTGGTCCGCGGTGTGGTGCGGCGCTATGACAACGACGGCTCCCGGGCCGACGTCGAGCCCGCCGGCACCCTGCTCGCCGCGGAGGAGCACCGCTGGATCGAGTCTGCCGAGGTGCCACGTGAGGGCGTGAGGGTGCAGCGGGTGCCCGTCGTGGCCCGGCTGGGCGACGGCTCCTGGGCGGCGTGGACCGCTCGTCGGGTCCTCGTCGGTCGCGGCGAGGCGGAGTCCGGGCTGCGCACCGACATCGCCGTCCACCACCGCTCCTGAGAGGGCCGCCCGTCCCGCTCCGGGGTGAGGGCGACCGACGTCCGGTACTCGTCGCCAGGTCGTGCTTCAGGCCAGGTGGGTGCTCGAAGCCGTACGCGGCAGCCGCGGTCCGCGACGCACGCCGGTCATCCGCGAGACGGTCGCGCGGTCACTCCCCCGGGCAGGCGTTCTGGTGGAAGAGGGCCGCGGTGACCATCCAGTGCCAGTCGGTCGCCGCGCACCCACCCCGGGCGCCGCCCGCAGCCGCACTCCCAGTGCCAGCGACCGAGCGCGTCGCACGAGACGGCCGGTGGTGGCTGCGGCGGGCGGTCCGCCTGCGGGTCATGCTCCTCATACCCGTGAAGAGGTTCCGAGGGGTCGGTTGATACGTCATCCGTGGGGCGAGTCGGGCTGAACCACAGCGGAACCCGGATGCCGCGGCACGTATCCGCGCGTGACTTCCCTCCCCTCGCTACGGTGAGGCCGTGAACAGCGACGAGGTGGGCCCGGCCGGCGACGAAACCTCGGAGGTCGACCTGCCCGAGGTCGAGCGGCACGCGAGCTGGTCCGAGCTGTTCTTCGACCTCGTCGCCGTCGCCGCTGTGGCCTCCTTGGCCCACCTGCTAGCGACCGAGCTCGACTGGGCGTCGCTGGGTCTGTACGCCGTGCTCTTCCTCGCGGTCTGGCTCGCCTGGACCACGTTCATGCTCTACGGCAATGTCGCCGGCAGCCGCACCCACGTGCTGCGGCTGCTCATCGGGATGTTCGGGCTCGGGGTGATGGCGGCGTCGGTGCCGGGCGTCGCGCACACCCTGCTCGACGGCGGCCACGAGGAGCGCGCGGTCACCGTGTTCGCGGTGGCCTACATCGCCACCCGGGTCTACGGGGCGCAGTCGTGGCGGCCCGGCGAGGTGCTGCTCGACTTCCCGGTGGCCCAGCACACCATCGGGGTGCTGCCCTGGGTCGTGTCGCTGTGGACGCACCCGCCGGTGACCGTTGCGCTCTGGACGCTGGGTGTGGCGCTCGACCTCTGGCTCGTTCTCGTCGTGTCGGGCGACGACATGCTCGAGCGCTACTCGAGCCGGATGGACCAGCTCACCGCACGCGGGGACAGGGCCCGGGACCGCTCCACCGGTCGGGGTGCTCGGCGAGGTGGACGACCGCGGCGTGAGCCGGCATCCACGGCCGATCGGGTGGCGACCGTCGCGGAGGGGACCGGCGATGCCGAGGGGGGTAGTCCGCGAGGCGGCGGGTTCGCGGGGCGTGGGGGTCGGGTGCGCCAGGTGCTCAAGCCGGTACCGGTCGCCACCGACCCCGGGCACCTCGCGGAGCGGCTCGGGGGGTTCGTCATCATCGTGCTCGGCGAGGGCGTGGTGCAGGTCGTGAACGCGGCGTCGAACACGGTGCCTGACTCGGGGCTGTTCGTGGCAGGGCTGGCGTCGTTCGTGCTGCTCGCCGGGATGTTCGGGCTGTCCGTGCTGTACGGCTTCGCGGGCGTGCCGCACCTGCGCGGGGATGCGGTCGTGGCGCGGGTCGGTCTCGCACTGCACTGTGTCGTCACGGGGGTGATCGCGACGGTGTCGGTGGGCCTGGCCTCGGTGGTCGAGCACGGTAGCGAGCCGCTCGGCACCGGCCCACGATGGCTGCTCTGCGGCGCTGTGGCCGCGTACTTCCTCATCGGCCAGGTCGTCGCGATCGTGGTTCTTGGGCCGGCGGCCGTCGTGCGCACCCTGTGGATCTCGAGCGGGGTGGTCGTGCCCCTGCTGCTGGGGCTGGTCGGCGGGCCGCTGCCGGCAGCGCTGCTCACCGGGGTGATCGCACTCGTCGTCGTGGGACAGGTCGCCGTCGAGGCCCGGCTGGAGCGTCGGACGGGCGACCGCTGGGTGGACGAACCAGGGCCCGGGGCGGATTCGCCCGACGCGGGGTGAGCGTCGGGCGCAGGATGCCGACGGCCGCTCACCGGGCCAGGCGCACCTCGTCGCCCAGCCGGGTGAGCTTGTCGGGGTTGCGCACGAAGTAGAGCGAGCCGACCACGCCGTCGACGACGTCGATGGTGATGACGCTGTCGACGACCCCGTCGATGATCGCGACCAGGCCCGGCTGGCCGCCGACCTGCTCGACCCGCAGCTCGACGTCGAGGTCGCGCGGGGTGACCGCCTCGAGGAAGCGGAGCACCTTGTCGCGGCCGAGGATCGGGCGCAGCGCGGCCTTGCGCACGCCTCCGCCGTCGGTGACGAGCAGGACGTCCGGGGCGAGCACGTCGACCAGAGCCTGGAGGTCACCGGTGTCGGCGGCCACCCGGAACCGCTCGAGCACCGCCGCGTGCTCGGTGCGCTCGACGCGCTGGCGCGGGCGCCGGGCCGCCACGTGCTCGCGCGCCCGGTGCGCGATCTGCCGCACGGCAGCCGGGGTGCGGTCGACGCCCTGGGCGATCTCGTCGTACGAGACGTCGAACACCTCGCGCAGCACGAACACGGCCCGCTCCACCGGGGAGAGCGTCTGCAGCACCAGGAGCATCGCGGTCGACACGCTGTCGGCCAGCTCCACGTCGTCCGCGACGTCGGGCACGGTGAGCAGCGGCTCGGGCAGCCAGGGCCCGACGTAGGTCTCGCGCTGTCGCGTCACCGTGCGGAGCGGTTGAGCGACAGCCGGATGACGATCCGGACCAGGTAGGCACGCGGGTCGCGCACCGTCGCGGGGTCGACGCGCGACCAGCGCAGCCAGGCCTCCTGCACGACGTCCTCGGCGTCCGCGGCGACCTCGAGCATCTCGTAGGCGACGGTGAAGAGCAGCGGCCGCAACGCCTCGAACTCGGCCGCGTCGGGACCCTCGGTCATGCGTTCGAGGGTACGGCCAGCGGCAGCTCGCAGACGTCGGAGAAGCCCTGCGCTGCAGGCCGGCGGCGCTGTTGAACCGCGAGCGCATGTTCTCCAGGGCGATCAGCTGGGTCAGCTCGACGACGGCCTTGACGCCGAGGGCCTCCTGGAGGCGGTGGCTGAGCTCGTCGTCGACGGTCGGCGGCGTGACGCTCATCGCCTCGGCGTACTCCATGACGTCGCGCTCGAGCGGGGTGAAGACGTCGGACTCGCGCCAGCGCGGCACCTCGCGGACCTTGGCCTCGTCCAGGCCCTCGTCGTGGGCGAGGAAGTAGCCGAAGTCCATGCACCAGCTGCAGCCGATGACGGCGGCGCTGGCGATCTGCGCGAAGGAGGCCAGGTGCGGGTCGAGGGCGTCCCACCTGGCGACCTTGCGCTCGAAGCCGAGCACGGCGTTCATGACCTTCCTGTGGTGCCAGACGACGTAGGCGTTGTCGGGCACTGGCCCCAGGTGCGGCGGGCGTAGGCCTTGAGCAGGCGGGCGTCGGGGCCGCTCATCGTGGCGGCTCGGGGATGCGGAAGGTGCTGGGCACGGTGCCCTCCTGGTGTCGACGTGGGCGGCCCGGGTGGCCGTCCACCCCTTCAGACACCGCTCGGCTCCTCGTTGTGACAACCCGGGGATCGGACCTTTCGACACTCTCCCGGATGCCGTCCGCTCCGCTGTGTGGGTGGGCGGTGGTTGGGTGGGTGGATGGCTGGCAGGAAGCAGACGGCGCCATCGACGGTAGAGGAGACCGGGTCGTGGGAGACCCACCCGGTGACGCCGGACCGGTTCGAGGACTTCGCCGACGTCATCAACCCGAACCGCCGGGCGACCCACTGCTGGTGCCTGTCGCACCGGATCGCGCAGCGAAGGAGATCGAGGAGCTCGGGCAGGGGCGACCGCGAGAAGGCGATGCGGCGCTGTGCGAGCGCGAGCACCCGCCCGGGCGTCGTCACCTACCTCGACGGCGCGCCGGTGGGCTGGTGCAACATCGGGCCGCGCGCCGAGATCCCGCGGCTGGTGCAGGTCGAAGCTGATCCGGCCGGTCGACGACGTGCCGGTGTGGAGCATCGTCTGCGTCGTGGTGCGCGGCGGCCACCGCAAGCAAGGGCGTCACCAGCGCACCTCCTCGAGGGTGCGGTCGACTACGCCGCGCGCCAACGGGGCACCGGCCGTCGAGGCGCACCCGGTCGACCCGCCGGGCCGGATGGACACGACGATGGCGTTCGTCGGCACCCGCTCGATGTTCGAGAAGGCCGGCTTCGAGGTGGTCGGCACGACCGATGCCGTGGCGAGCAGGATGCCGCGGCTCGTCATGCGCCGCACCCTCGCCTGACTGTGAGGATCGACAGCGCAGCCTGATGGTGCTGGGCTGTGACTCATCACCTGGGTGTGACTCTTGCACTGACCATTGGCCGTGGTGCCTTTGTCCGGACTTGTCCGCTCCAGGTGGTCGGCCCCGGCCCGGTCGGAGTGTGACTGGCCTGATCAGGAGGGACTTGACCGCCCGGCGTTCACAGCGCCGGGCATGTCCCGTCACAGTCCTGCCGTGACTCCTCCCGGACCGGACCCTTCGTCCGCTCCAGAAGCTGGGAGGAACGCAATGAACAGTCTGTCCGAGATCGTCGAGGTCGTCATCGGCGTCGATACCCACGTCGAGACCCACACCGCCGCAGTGGTCGACGCCCGCACGGGCGCGGTGCTCGACGAGGCCACCGTGCCCACCACGCCGCAGGGTTACCAGGACCTGGTCGACCTGGCCGACGCGCACAGCTCGGTTGCGGGTGTGGGCCATCGAGGGCACTGGCGGTCACGGCGCCGGCCTGGCCAGGCACCTGGCCCGCGGGGAGGAGGTCGTGCTCGAGCTGGACCGCCCCGAACGCACCAAGCGTCGCCACGGGGCGAAGTCCGACCCGTTGGACGCGGTGCGTGCCACCGCGAAGCACTGTCCCGACCGAGGCTTGGCACCCCACGCGCTGGTGGTGACCGCCAAGCCCTGTCGGTGCTGCTGGCCGCGCGCCGCTCCGCGGTGGACGCCTCCACCGTCGCCCAACGGCAGCTGTTCTCGCTGGTCATCGCCGCCCCGGAGCACCTGCGGGCCAAGCTGCGCGGACGCAAGCTGCCCGAGATGGTGCGGGTCGCCGCCCGGCTGCGGGTCCAGCCCGGCTGGGACACCGAGTCCGCCACCACCGCAGCGACGCTGCGCACGCTGGCCCGCCGTGTGCAAGCCCTGACCGTCGAGGCGGCCGATCTCGAGAAGCAGATCCTGGCGATTGTGCGCTCTTGGCGTCCGGACCTGCTCGAGGGAGCCCGGCATCGGCCCGATCGTGGCCGCGACCGTGCTGTGCGCGTGGTCCCACCCCGGCCGGGTCCAGCTCCGAAGCCGCGTTCGCGATGCTCGCCGGTGCGGCCCCGATCCCCGCCAACAGCGGCCAGGTCACCACCCGCTACCGGCTCAACCGTTACGGCGACCGACAGCTCAACCGCGCCCTGAACACAGTCGCCCTGTGCCGGCAGCGCTGCAGCGCACACCACCAAGTCCTACATCGACCGCCGGAACAGCCAGAGGGCAAGACACCACGCGAGATCCGCCGCTGCCTCAAGCGCTACATCGCCCGCGACCTGTACCGGCTCCTCGAACATCACCCCAGCACCGGCTTGACGATCCATAGGAGCGTCCTGACCTGACCTGCCCTGACCCCGCGAAGGTTCCGCAGCCGCCCACCCCGTCCTTGCGGAGTTGGGTGCTGAGGTGGTTGCCCTGGGCGACCACCTCGGCGCCCAGAGCCCGGCCGCCCGGCACCCTCGGGGTGGGCCCGGGCCTGGGTGGGCATCGACTGTTGGTCGATGCCGGCCCGGGGGTTAGGGTTCCGTGACCGTGATGACGACGTTGCCGAGCTTCTGGCCGGTCTCGACGTACGCGGTAGGCCTCGACGATGTCCTCGAGCGGGTAGGTCGTGGGGTCGAGCAGCGGGGTGAAGGCACCGCTCTCGAGACGAGGACCGGAGGTGCTCGACCAGACCTGGGTGCGGTCGACGGGAACGGGGAAGACCACCCGGCGGGCCCGCGCCCGAGCCGGGTGACCAGAGGCAGGGCGAGGTTCTGCGCGAAGGCGGCCCTCAGGGTCACTTCGACAGGTAGACACCGTCGGGGCGTCAGGAGCCGCCGGCACGCCCCGAAGGTGCTCTTGCCGACCAGGTCGAGCACGACGTCGGAGCGCTCTGGTCGATGCGGGTGAAGTCCTCCGACTGGAAGTCGACGACGCGACGAGCCCCCGGCCGCGAACCAGGTCGACGTGCGCCGAGGGCGCGGACGGCGATGACGTCGACGCCCTGGTCGACGAGCAGCTGCACCGCCGCCGAGCCGATCGCGCGGTCGCGCCGTGCACGAGCACCGGGGCCCGGCTGCACGCCCGCTCGGCGGATGCTGCTCAGGGCGTAGTGACCGCCCTCGGCCGCGGCAGCGGCGTGGTGCAGGTCGACGCCACCGGGCACCAGCGCCACGAAGGAGGGACTCGGCCACTGCGACCAGCTCGGCATGCGCGCCGAACGAGGTTCGACGTAGCCGAAGACCCGGTCACCCGTGGAGAATCGGGTCACCTGCGGGCCGACCCGCTCGACCACCCCGGCGTACTCGGTGCCCGGACCGCAACCTTCGGGGTGCGCCACCCGGAGACGGCGCGGATGACGAAGGGGTAGGCCCGCCGGTAGGCGCTGTCCGTGCGGTTGACCGTGGTCGCGTGCACCCGCACGAGCAGGTCGTCGGCGGCGACCTCGGGCTCCGGGGCGTCGGCGCGCACATCCACGACCTCGGGTGGGCCGTACCTCGTGCTCACCGCGGCCCTCATGTCCGGAGGTTACCTGTATGCGCGCGCGGTATCGCCCGGTTCTCGTGGCCGAAGGCGACCGAGCCCGACAGGTGCGACGACCCTGTCGGGACCGGTGACTAGACCCGCAGAGGGTCGACTCGTGGGGATGAGCACTCAAGGTCGCGCCCCGAGCCCAACCGCGTCACCAGGCCCTGGAGTGGTCGGCGGACTCGCGCTCGCTCGTGGCCGGCTCCGGTGGTGGGTGGCTCCACGTGGTCTCGGCGGCGACCCTCGAGCCGGTCGCTCCGCGCCGGCTGATCACCGGCGGTTGGGTCACCGACCTCGAAACCAGCCCCGACGGGCGCGTCCTGGCGAGCACCGGCTTCGACGGCGACGTCACGCTGTGGGACACGGCGACCTGGCGTCCCTTCGGGCAGCCGGTGACGGACGACCGGGGATGGGCGTGGCTGACGTTCACCGCGGACGGCGACCGGCTGCGGGTCTTCTTCGAAAGGGGTGCGGTCGTCGAGATCTCCACCGACCCCACCGACTGGGTCGTGGCCGCGTGCGCGGCAGCGGGACGCAACCTGACTGCCGGCGGAGTCGGCGGTCATCCTCCCGGGTCGCCCGTCCACCGCGACGTGCCCCGACGCCCCCTGACGGGCCCTGACGGCCGCCTGACCGGTCGGAGCGGCTGGGTTCTCCGCAGGCGCGCCGGCACCCTGCCAGCACACCGCGACCGGGCTGCGACCAGGTCGCGACCGTCGCGCTCGAGCCTCGACCTCGACGGGCCGACCGGCCCGCAGCATCCCGGCGGACCCGCAGGTCCGACGCCACGACAGGAGCTCGACATGCCCGCACGACGCACCCTCGCCACCGTCCTCGGAGCAGCCGCCCTCGCGGCGGCATCCGCGCTCACCGCCGCACCCGCCCAGGCCGACGGCCCGACCCACTCCGTCGTCACCGAGGACTTCGTCAGGCCCAACCACCTGCTCGACGTCTGTGGGTTCCCGGTGGAGCTGCACGTCTGGGGGTCGTTCAACATCCTCGAGTGGACCGATGGCGAGGGCAACGTCACCAAGGAGATCCGCAACTTCCGGTTCCGCAGCACCTCGACCGCCAACGGGGTCTCGATCAACGGCATCAGCATGGGGCCGGAGATCTGGACGTTCGCCGAGGACGGCACCTCCCAGGGGCAGATCATGGGGGTGGTCAACCGCCGCGTCCCGGGACAGGGCACGGTCACGCTCTACGCCGGCTACGAGGTGAGGTACGTCGACGGCGACGTCGAGGTGATCGTCGACGGCCCCGCCGGGCAGCGCGAGGACCTCGCTCTCCTCTGCTCGGCCTTCACCTCCTGACCGCCGATGACGGCACCGCCGCGGTCGGGGGGCGCGGCGGTGCACGGCATTCTCCGAAAGGCCTGAGCACGTGCCAACTCGTCCCTACAGTGACCGCGTGGACTACTCGGTCCTCGGACCGCTCCGAGTGGAGAGCTCCCTCGGCCCCGTGGAGATCAGGGGGGCCAAGGAGCGGCTGCTGCTTGCCCGGCTCGTCGCCGCGAGTGGGCGGCTCGTGCCGGCAGCCGACCTCGTCGACACCCTCTGGGGTGACGAGCCCCCGGCCAGCGCGGCGAAGTCGCTGCAGACCTTCGTGCTCCGCCTGCGCAACGCGCTCGAGCCTGAGCGCAACGGCAGCCCGACGCTGCTGCTCACCGAGGGACCGGGGTACCGGCTGGCCCTGGACCCGGCGCAGGTCGACGCCGAGCGCTTCGCGCGCCTCGCCCGGATCGGCGAGCGCAGCCTCGCCGACGGGCGCCCCGAGACCGCCGCCGCGACCCTCACCGAGGCGTTGGCCCTGTGGCGTGGACCGGCGTATGCCGGCTTCGACGGCGCCGGCTTCGCCGTCAGCGAGGCACGCCGGCTCGAGGAGCTGCGGATCGCGGCCACCGAGGACCGGCTCGCCGCCGAGCTGGCCCTCGGGCGACGCGACGGCCGCCGTGCCCGAGCTGGAGCGGCTCGTCGGTGAGCACCCGATGCGCGAGCGGCTGTGGGAGATGCTCGTCACCGCGCTCTACCGGGCGGGGCGCCAGGGTGACGCACTGCGGCGCCTACGAGCGGGCTCGGGCCGTGCTGGCCGACGAGCTCGGGGTCGACCCCGGGCCCGGCCTGCGGGCCGTGCACGCGCGGGTGCTCGCCCACGACCCGACCCTCGGCTCCCCGACCGTGCGACAGACGATCCCCCCGCAGCTGCGTCTCGCGCGCGCCCTCATCGGCCGGGACGAGGAGCTGGCGCGGCTGCGCGACGCGTGGAACTCGGCCGTACGCGGTCACCCGGCCACCGTGGTCGTCCGCGGGCCCGACGGTGCCGGGGGCACGGCCCTGGCCGCGGCGCTGGCCGTCGAGGTGGCCCGCGAGGGGGCCGTCGTCGACTACCGGTCCTCCGACTCCGAGGTCGGGACCGACGATGGACGCACGGCGGAACGGCGAGTTCCCGTGCTGCTCGTCGCCGACCACGCGGACGTGCGTGCCCCGGCGACGCTGACGGTGCGGCTCACCGGCCACCTCGGTGCGGTCCCCGAGGGCGCCGAGGTCGTCGAGCTCACCCCGCTGGCGGCCCACGAGGTGCGCCAGGTCGTCGCCGACTACGTGCCGGCCGACGAGGTCACCCGGGTCGCCGAGCAGGTGCACGCGCGCAGCGGCGGGTGGCCGGGCGCGGTTCACGAGGCGGCGATGGATGCCGCGAGGGCTCTGGCGGTGCATCGGGTGGAGGTCGCCGCCGCGACGACGGGGTCGACCAGCGCCGAGCTGGCGAGCGCCCGGGCCGAGCTCGCCGACAGCGTTGCCCTGTTGCGAGACACCACGACCGACGCCGAGCCTCCTGACCCGCGCACCTGCCCCTGGCGGGGGCTCGCGTCCTACGACGTCGACGACGCGCGGTGGTTCGCCGGGCGCGAGAGGCTCGTCGCCGAGCTGGTCTCCCGGCTGGCCGGCAGCCGTCTGCTCACGCTCGTCGGCGCCTCCGGGTCGGGCAAGTCGTCGGCGCTGCGCGCCGGTCTCCTCTCCGCCTTGGCCGCCGATGTGCTGCCCGGCAGCGGTGGATGGCGCGTGGTCATGCTGCGTCCAGGGCCGCATCCGATGCGGGAGCTCGCCAGGCGCTCGCTCGACGCCACCGGACGCGACGAGGTGGCCGATCTCCTGACGCACCTCGTGACGGCATCCGGCGAGCAGGAGGGCCGCGTCGTCCTCGCGGTCGACCAGTTCGAGGAGGTGTGGACGGTCTGCGCCGACGACGTCGAGCGCCGGCAGTTCCTCGACACGCTCAGTGAGCTGGCGACCGACCCGCGGTCGTCGGTGACGGTCGTGCTCGCGGTGCGCGCCGACTTCATGGGCGAGCTCGCCGACCACGACGCGCTGCGCTCCCTCGTCAACGACGGCACGGTGCTCGTGGGCCCGCTGACGCCGGCCGAGGTGCGCCGCGCGGTGGAGCGACCGGCCGCAGTGGCGCGGCTCGTCCTCGACGACGGGCTTGCCGACACCGTCGTCAGTGACGCGGGTGACGAACCCGGTCTGCTCCCCCTGCTGTCGACCGCGATGGCGCAGCTCTGGGAACGGCGTGACGGCGCTGCGCTCACGTACGCCGCGTACGTCGGGCTCGGGGGCTTGAGCGGTGCCATCGCGACGCTCGCCGAGGAGACGTATGCCGGCCTGTCCCCCACCCAGCAGGACACTGCGCGACTGCTGCTCCTGCGACTCACGGGGCAGGGCGACGGGGCCGGCGTGACCCGGCGTCGCGTGCCTTTGGGCGAGGTGGAGTCGCTCCCGCACCAAGGGATCCGCTCGGTCGTCGAGGAGCTGGCCGGGGCACGGCTGCTCACCGTGTCCGGACGGTCACGTCGAGGTCGCGCACGAGGCGCTGTTCCGCGAGTGGCCGCGGCTTCGTGGGTGGCTCGTCGAGGATGCCGCGGGGCGCGCCGTTCAGCGGCGGCTGGCCGTCGCGGCATCCGAGTGGGACGCCGACGGCCGGGAGCCGTCAGCGCTGTGGACGGGCACGCGCCTGGCGTCGGGGCTCGAGGTGCTCGGCTCCCGGCCCGATGAGCTCACCCCCGTCGAGCACGACTTCCTGCACGCCGGGCGCGCGGCGCTCGACGCCGAGCAGCGCACGGCCGAGGAGCGCGCCACGGTCACCGCCCGACAGAACCGCCGCCTGCGCTGGCTGGTCGCCGGTATCGGGATCGTCCTCGTGGCCGCGATCGTCGCAGGCCTGCTCGCCTGGCGGTCGCAGCAGGAGGCGCAGGCCGCATCCGTCTCCGCCGAGGCGAAACGGCTCGCGGCCAGTGCGCTCAACATCGAGTACCCCGACACCGCCCTCCTGACCGCCGTCGAGTCGACGAAGATCGAGCAGAGTCCCGAGACGTACGGGGCGCTGCTGACCCTCCTTGCGCGACAACCCCAGGTGGCGCACCGGGTGCGCACGCCCGACCGCTTCCTGCGGATCGCCGCGAGCCCGGCGGGTGACGCCGTCTTTCTCGGCGAGAACAACCCCCGGGTGAGCGCGGTGGACACCGAGTCAGGTCGCGTCGCCTGGGCCACGAACCTGCCAGGAAAGGACCAGGCCAGCAGCCTGGTCGTCACGCCGGACGGCAACGGGGTCATGGTCAGCCATGTCGGGCCACAGTCCGGTGTGGTGCGCCTGGACAGCAGGACGGGCGACCTCGTCTGGCAGATCGGAGAGGAACAGCTGACGGCCGCGGCCCCGGAGGCCGGCCTCGAGCTGGACAGCGGAGGGTTTCGCACCGACGGCCGCTACGTCACGGCCAGCAGCACCCACGTCTTCTCGCTCGACCCAGCATCGGGTGAGGTGCTGTCGGCCGTGCCCTGGCCCGAACCGCTGGCCTACGGGAGCGACCTCCTCGCGGTCTGGCCGGACGGGCGGGTGAGCCGAGATGACCCCCAGAAACCGGGCGACGGCATCGTCTTCGACCCGGCTCGCCCCGCACGGGGTCTGGCCCACACCGACGGGGTGGTGCTCGCGGTGGCCCCGGACGCCTCCCGAGCGCTCATCAGCCGCGACACCGAGACCGGGTCGGACTACCGGGTCGTCGACGGCCGGACCCTCGAGGACCTCACCAAGGCCGTCGGACTGCCGGAGTTCTCGAGAGGTGCGGTCTTCAGCGGTGACGGCACGAAGGCCGCCATCACGGTCGACCGAGGAGTCCGGATCCTCGACCCGGACACGATGGCGATGGAACGGCCGATGGTCGGGCACAGTGGCTCCGTGATGGGCCTGGCCTTCGCCGGCCCGGGGGAAACGCTCTGTGGACCGCAGGGCGGGACGGCACCAGCGTGGCCTTCGACCTCAGCGGGCAACGCACGCCCATCACGGAGCGGGCGGCCGACCCGGACCCCCACGTGGGCCGCTCCGCCCCGGCGGTCGGCCGTGGGGTCTACCTCGACCTCCTGGAACGCGACCCCAACACGGCCTACGTCACCGACCTCACCACCGGGACCAACACGGGGCGGCTGGACCACGACCTGGCCGGGCACCTGGCGGGCTGGGATCCCACGGCAGTTCACCAGGTGACGGCGGTCTCGATCACCCCGGACGGGAGCACCGCCCTGGTCGGGCTGGAGGGCTACATCCCCGAGTCGGGGCCCGTCGAGGACGCCGGCTTCGTCGTGGTGTTCGACGCCGAGACCCAGCAGCAGCGCGCAGTGGTCCCGATGCCCTGGCCGGTGTACGGCATCGCCATGGCTCCCGACGGTCGCCGTGCGGTGGTGAACGGACTGAGCGGGTACGCGGTGCTCGACGTCGCGTCCGCGACGATGGTCGGTCAGCCCGTCCGCCTCGACGCGGTCGAATGGCACGGTGACTGGACCGCTGGTGCGGAGGTGTCTCCTGACGGGCGGCTCGCCGCCCTCGCGCGAGACGCCGATCTCCTGCTCGTCGACGTGGGGTCGGGGGCCCTCGTCAGGCGCGCCCCCGTGGAGGAGGGCAAGACCGTGCAGGGCCTGGCCTGGACGGGCGACTCGGCCGAGGTCGCGGTCGGGACCGAGAGCGGGCGCCTGCACGTCGTGTCGGCCGCCTCCCTCGAGGCGGCCGCCGCACCCCGTCTCATCACCGGCGGATGGGTGACCGACCTGGAGATGAGCCCTGACGGCAGGATGCTCGCCAGCGTGGGCGCCGACGGTGACATCACCCTCTGGGACACCGCCACCTGGCGGCCGTTCGGGCAACCGGTCACGGATGACCGGCTCTGGGGATGGTTGACCTTCTCGGCGGACAGCAAACAGCTCACGGTCTTCTACGAGAAGGGACAGGCCGTGAGCCTCTCGACGGACCCCCGCGCCTGGGTGACGGCGGCGTGTGCGGCGGCGGGTCGCAACCTCAGCGCCGAGGAGTCGGCGGTCATCCTCCCCGGGCAGCCGGTGCAGCCCACCTGTCCCGACCCGGCCTGACCGGCCTGACCGGCCTGACCGGGTTGGCGGCCCGCCTGTGCGGCCACCACTTTCGGAGCCCTCGCGACCGGGTCGCAACCGCATCGCAACCGGGCCTGCCCATGGTGGTCACGGCGCCGGAGGGACCGGTGGCCGTCACCACCTGGAGGACACCATGAAGGCACGCACCCTGGGGGCCGCCGCGGCCACCGCCGTCGTCGTCGGGACGTCGCTGGCCGTCCCGGCCGCGGCGGCCGCATCGGAGCAGTACCGCGGAACCGTCTCATTCCCGTCGGACACCCCGCTCGTCGAGTGCGACGGCGGCGTGGGCATCGGCCTCGCCCTCGACGTCGACTACGTGTATCACTGGACCTACGAGGCCGGTGAGCTCGTGCGGGAGCGGCTCATCCTCAACTACACCGGGTACTTCGAGAACCTCACCACCGGCGAGCGGTCCACTCCGGTGCGGGGCACAGGAAACACCGTGGTGGACTTCGCCGAGGGCACGCGCACCATCAGCGGGACCGGCAGGTCGATGACCATGCCGGGGGTCGGGAAGGTGCTGCACGAGGCGGGCCACGTGGTGCTCGACCACGAGTCCGGCGAGGTGCTGTTCGAGCACGGCCCGGTCGTCAACGAGGCCACCCCCGAGGGTGCCCAGCTCGTGTGCCAGGCGATGGGGTTGACCGGAGGCACGCCGCTCGAGCCGCCGGACGTGCACGACTGACCGAGGCCACGGCAGCGCGGCCGGTCGCGACCGGATCACGACCCGGTCGCGACCGGCGTCCGCCACGGTCGTCATTGTCGCCATGGTGGCGGCACCGAGCGCAGGAGGACGCACATGAGGACACGACGGACGACCACCCGACGGGGCCGGGCCGGCGCAGGAGTGGCTGCCGTGGCCATCGCCGGCGCAGGCCTGGCCGCGCTACCGACCGCAGCGGCCCAGGCCGCCCCGGCCGCGGGCGGTGACTGTCGGCTCGTGGAGCTGGCCGCCCCGGTGGGTGGTTATGACGCCGGCGTCATGGACATCGAGGTGGTCGACGGCCAGACCATCTACTACGGCAACTACCACACGCGCGACGACGAGGGCCGCGAGCACCAGCGAGCCGTGATCTGGCGTGGGCTCGAGGGGGACCCGGAGCCGCTGGACCCGGGGCTCGGCGGCTTCGCCGACATCGCGTTCGAGCTGACCGAGACCGGGCTGGTCAACGGGGTGAGCGAGGACGAGGGCGAGGCCAATCCGGTGCCGTGGGTCATGGATCTTCGCTCCGGGCGGGTGACGGTCGTCGACACCGCTGCCGGCAGCGCCACCGACCGCAGCCGGATGTACGTGCGCCGGATCAACGATGCCGGTGCGGTCGTGGGCAGTGACGCCTCAGGCCGCGGAGCCAACCCCAACGAGCGCGCGTTCGGCTGGGACCACTTCACCGCGCAGCCGTTCCGGCTGGACTCCAGTGCCCGCCTCAGTACGGGCTGGGGCATCAACAACCTCGGCGACCGCACGGGTTTCATCGGCAAGGACAAGCGGGCCGGCTACCCGCACTGGACCGACTACACCCCGATGGTGTGGCACGCGGACGGCACGAGCCGCGAGCTGCCCCGGGTGGGGATCGACGCCGTGCCCTCCCTCGTCAAGGACGACCGCACGGCGGCCGGTGACGGCTGGTGGGGCTGGAGCGTCGAGGAGGGCCACGTCGAGGCCATGTTCTGGCCCTCGTTCGACGAAGTGGTCGGACTGGGCGTCGTCGACGGTGGCGGGTGGTCGAGGGTCTTCGGGCTCGACGAGGGTGGCTGGGCCGTGGGGATGCTCGACCAGTTCGTGGAGCCCTCTCCCCTGGCGCCCGACGGCCTGTCTGCGCACGGCTTCCTCTACCGCCACGGCGCCACGCAGCCCGGCCACCTCCGCGTCCTGCCCTCGCTGCGGGCCATCGCCGACGGGGTCACGGACTGGCGCGAGTGGCACGGCAGCGCCGTCCACGCCGTCAACGGCGAGCTCGACCAGGCGGCCAGCGGGTCCCACTCCGGGTTCGACGCAGACGGGCGGCCCACATGGGGCGCCACCGTCTGGGTGAACGTCTCCTCGTGCGGCGTGGAGGTGGCGACCACCCACGACCCGTGGCACCTCACCGACCTCGAGAGTGCCCGCGAGGCCTCGGCCGAGATGGGCAACCAGGACTGAGCCGGCGGTACCCACACCGGCCAGGTGTGGTGGGTAACCGGGCGGCCCGTCACCTCCGTGGAGGTGACGGGCCGCTGTCGGTGAGTCGGGCTCGGTCGGGTGCGGACGGCATCCGGATGCTCGGGCTGCTGGACTCAGAGCTCGGGACCCTTGGCGCGCAGCTTGTCGACCTCGGACATCTTCTCGCGCAGCTCGGCGAGCCAGCTGTCGGCGTGCTCGCCGACGACGCGGACCGACCAGGCCAGCGCGTCGCTGCGGGAGCGCGCGACGCCGGCGTCGACGAGGGTGTCGAGCACGGCTCGCTCGGGCTGGCGCAGCCGGGTCATGACCGGCACCGCGAGGTGGGTGAAGAGCGCGGTGGTGCCACCGACGCGGGCGCCCCAGGAGACGGTGCGCTGGTAGCGGCCCTGCGCCTCCTGCGCGATCGCGATGCGCTGCTCGCGGGTGTCGGCGCGGAAGCGGCTGATCCGCCCCTCGGCCTCGGCCGCATCGGTCTCGGCGTCGACGCCGGTGAGCGTGCCGATGACGGTGATCTCCTCGCGGTCGACGGTGACGTCGACCGTCGTCGAACCAGCCGTCGGGCAGCCGCCCGGCGAACCACTTCTGGGCGTCGTCGGCGGCGGGCAGGTCGCCCTGCTGCCAGCCGCCGGCCCGGCCGAAACCGCGTCCGCGGCGCATGCCCTCGGGGCCGCCACCGGGGCCGGGTCGGCCTGCGCGCGAGCCACGCCCCGGGCCGCGTCCGCCGCCGGGACCGGCACCGCGCGGGGTGAGGTCGTCGTCGAGTGGTGACTCGGGGTGATGGGGTGTGTGGGGGTGTCGCATGATTCTCTCCTTGCAGTAATTACTTGATTACATCACTGCACAACGCGACGGCGCAACTGGATGTTCCCGAGCAGGGTGGATGCCGGACCGCCGGGTGGGTGAGGCGGCTCACCGCGCGCGAGTGCTCGGATGGAGAGCCGGACGTGCGAGACGGGGGCCGCGCCCACCACCCCGGCGTGTGCGTGCCCCGTGGCGGCGCTTCTCGCGAGCGCGCTGCCTCGCCGACGAGCAGCCGCTCGTCGGTCGACGTACGACCCGGAGACCCTCTGTTGCCCCCGGGCCGTACGCCTACTCCCCCGGGACCTGGCTCTGGTGGACGAGCGCTGCCGTCAGCGCCCCGTGCCAGCCGCTCGGGAACGAGGTCCCACGCGCTCCGCACCCGCAGTGCCACTGCCACCTGCCCAGGCCTTCGCAGTGGACGACCGGGTGGTGGCTGAGGCGAGCGGCGCGCCGGCGGCGGGTACTCATGGAGACCAGTCTGGAACGGTGGTTCCACGGCGTCCGGGACATCGGGGCGCGACAGGCCGTGTGTCGCCCAGGAGTGCCGAGACGGTGGATGCCGACTCGGCCGTTCGGCCGACCACAGCGGACCGCGTCGACCGGCGCGTCTGCTGGCGGCGGGCGAGCGCGGCGACCGCGTCGGTGGCGGTGCGACGACCGCGTCGGTGGCGGTGCGACGATCGCGTCGGTGGGCGGTGCGACGATGTGCCGATGAGCGCCCACCCCCTCGGCCGCGTGCACCGGCGGCGCCTGGCAACCCAACGGCTCGCGTCGGCCGGGCTGGCGAGGGGCGCCGACGTGGTGCGGCTGCTCGGCTGCGTGCAGTCGCAGGACGCCCCGCTGGCCGCGTGGTCGCTCGGCATGCGGATGGGGCCCGACACGACGTACGCCGGCGTGCTCGCGGAGCAGTCGGCCGGCGGGTGGCTGCGCACGCACGTGCTGCGCCCCACCTGGCACCTGGTCGCACCCGAGGACCTGCGCTGGATCCAGGGCGTCACCGGGCCGCGGGTGGAGGGCGCGATGGCCGGGGTCAACGCGCGACTCGGGCTGACCCCCGAGGTGGTGGTGTCTGCGCTGCGGGTTCTCGAGTCGCTCCTGGCCGGCCCCACGCCGCACACCCGGCGCGAGGTGCGCGTCGCCTTCGACGCGGCCGGGCTGCCCACCGCGGTGCAGCACCTGGCGCACCTGCTGATCATCGCCGAGGTGCGCTCGGTCATCTGCTCCGGGCCGCCGCGCGGTTCCGAGCACACCTACGTGCTCACCGACGAGGTGGTCCCGTCCGGGCCGAGCGACCTCGTCGTCGAGGACGATGCCCGGCGCGAGCTGACCCGCCGGTTCGTCAGCGGGCACGGTCCGGCCTCCGACCGCGACCTGGCGCGCTGGTCGACCCTGACCCTGGGGCAGGTCCGCAGCGCCCTGGCCGACCTGTCCGGGCTCCTCGAGCGCGTCGAGGTCGATGGGCAGGTGCTCTGGTTCGACCCACGGATGCCGGCGCGCACCACCCGCCAGCACGCGGCCTACCTGCTGCCGACCTTCGACGAGGCCTGCCTGACCTACCCGAGCACCGGGTTCCCGCGGCGCGACCCGGACGCCACCCGGCAACGGCTGCTCTCGGAGGCCGGCGGCGGCATCGTCATCGTGCACGGGGAGGACGTCGGCATCTGGAAGCGCGTGGTCTCGGCCAGGGAGGTGCGCGTGACGGTGTGGGCCGACGTGCCGCTGGACGCCGACGACCGGACCGCGATCGGGGATGCCGCGATGGCGTTCGGAGCATTCCTCGAGAGACCGGTGGACCTGGCCTTCACCTAGGCGCCCGACCCGCCGGATCCATGGCGCTCACGGGCAACGGCGCGTCGAACTCAGGTGCGTTCGGCGATGACGACGAAGTTCGCGGCCCGGTGGCCGTCGCCACGGAACCCGAAGGCGTCGTCGCAGGTGATGATCGCCAGCCGGGACCGCGAGCCGTTCGGCACCCCAGACGGACTGGTCGGTGGTCACCTTCTGCTTGTCGATGGCCTGGGCCCGGGTCACCCGGTACGACACCGTTGCGCCGTTCTCGACGACCTGCACGGCGTCGCCCACGTCGACGTCCGCGAGGTCGGCGAAGACATCAGGTCGGCTGCCCGTCGCGACATGGGCCGCGATCACCGCCGTGCCGACCCGGCCCGGGCCGCACCCGCTCGTACCCCTGGAACCACATGACCGTGCCCGGGTCGGGGTCGATCGTGCCCCGCGGGCTCAGCCCCGCGCCGTGCATCCTGCGGTCCAGGCCGATGGCCGGGATCCGGATGCGCAGGCCGGAGGCTTCTGGCGCCTTCGTGGCCTCTGCGGTCGCCGGGGCATCGGGGCCGTGGATCGGGAGGTGGGGGTGGGGCTCGGGCTCTCGCGTGATGGACGCCGGCGGGGAGGTGGCGGACGAGGTCCGCGGTGCCGACGACGCCTGTACCGGCTCGCCGTCGCGCTGCATCACCCAGGTGAGCAGCGCGACGGCGAGGACGGTCAGGGCCAAGCCCACCGCAAGCAGTGGGCGGCGGCTCATCAGCGGTGGGCGCCCTGACGGCGACGGCTGACGATCATGGCGCCGGCACCGGCGACGAGAGCGGTGGCTCCGAGAGCGAGGCCGAGGCCTGCGGCGGAACCGGTGTCAGCGACGCGGTCGGTCTCGACGACCGGGCCTGTCACCGGGGGCTTCGTGACCGGGGGCTTGGTCGTGGGCGGCGTCGAGGTCGGCGGGGTCGTCTCGTCCTCGACCTCGGCGATGCACAGGATGATGTGCGAGTTCTCCTTCTCGTTGCTGTGAGAAAGCTCATCACCCGCCATCGGCTCCCAGACGACTTCGCTGGCCTCCTCGCCGGACCCCGCCTTCACCACGGCAATCACGTAGGCAAGGTCCTCGATGTCGGTCTCCGGGAACGCTTCCTCGATGTCGCTCGCTGCGAAGGCGTCCTCGATCTCGGGCACTCACGTACGGCGTCTCGACCGTATCGTCCTTGACGCAGAGAGCGTCGAAGGCCCTCCTCGTTCCCCAGGTAGTCCTCCCAGAACCATGTCTGGTTCTCATCGGGATCGACGGGGGCCGCAGTTGCCGGGGCCGCGAGGGCGATCGGTGCCGCGATGAGCGCGGCTGCGCCCACGAGCGGCAGGAGGGACTTGATGGCACGACGGTGCATGGGCACCAACCTTTCGACGCACGCAGCCCGACGGAGTCGGTCGCGAAGGGATGTGGTAGTCCGGGCCAGTGCAACGGCAGCGGCGAACGAGCCCGGTCATCGGCGAGAGTAGCGTTCCATAGACCTGAACCGACGAGGCTTTCCACCGGTGGAGCGTATTTTCGTTGTATCGATACCAGTTCGTGATGTCTTCATGGCGGACTGCGTCAAGTAGGGCAGCACGAAGGGCGCCGCTCCCCTGCACGGGGGCGACGCCCTTCGGCGTTCTGAGTCGGGTCGAGGGACTCAGGACGGTGGGACCGGCGCGGGCCCCTGCGGACCGGCGCCGGTCGTGCGGTCAGGACCGCGGGATGACGAGCTGCTGCCCGGCGCTGACCTGGGCGGTGCTCATCTTGTTGGCCAGCTGGATCGCGAGGATGCCCTCGCTGATCGACATGTCGGGCAGCTCGGCGAGCGGCGATCTCGGAGAGGGTCTGGCCCGGCGGCGACGGTGACGGTGCGCAGCGGCTCGGCCGCGCCGGCGCCCCGCATGCCCATCAGGCCGACGACCGCGGCGATGCGCGAGGGCCAGGCCCAGCAGGGCCAGGCGACCACGGCGGGTGATGCGGACCGGACCGGCCGGCACCGAGGGCTGCCCTGCGCCACCGGGGAGGACGACGAGGTGCGGTCGACGCGGCGCCGCGGCACCGGCATACCCGATGTCGGTGGGGCTCCACTCGAGTGCGCTCATGCTCTCCTCCATCCCGGCGGCGAGGGCCACCGTCGAACCGGTGTTCGATAGAACGTCTGTACGAGTTGTAGCACGGATGTTCGAGCCGTTCAAGACACGCCTCGAAGAAATGTTTGAAATGTGTGTACGAGACTCGTACGCTGTCCTCATGCCGGTAAGCCTGCCGAGCACCACTGACAGTCGGGCTGACCTGCGGAAACACCGGGATCCATCGAGACCGGCCAGCAGATGACACCGAAGGGGTCGACATGGCACGTCCGAAGAACGCCGACATCCACGAGATGCCCGACCGCGGCGACGGCGGGGCGCTCACCCACCGCCAGCGCAAGGTGCTCGAGGTGATCCGCAACTCCATCGACCGGCGCGGCTACCCGCCGAGCATGCGCGAGATCGGCGACGCCGTCGGCCTGACCTCCCCCAGCTCGGTCGCCCACCAGCTCTCCGCCCTGGAGCGCAAGGGCTACCTGCGCCGCGACCCCAACCGGCCGCGCGCCATCGAGGTCATCTCCCCCGACACCGCCAGCGACGAGCCCGGCTACCGCGGCGCCGCCGAGCACGACGACGTCGACGTCACCGGCATCAACGACCAGCGGCCCGAGGCCACCTACGTGCCGGTGCTCGGCCAGATCGCCGCCGGCGTGCCGATCACTCGCCGAGGAGGTCGTCGAGGACGTCTTCCCGCTCCCCCGCCAGATCGTCGGCGAGGGCGTCACTGTTCCTGCTGAAGGTGGTCGGCGACTCGATGGTCGACGCCGCCATCTGCGACGGCGACTGGGTCGTCGTGCGCCAGCAGCCGAGCGCCGACAACGGCGACATCGTCGCGGCGATGCTCGACAACGAGGCCACCGTCAAGACCTTCAAGCGGCGCGACGGCAAGGTCTGGCTGATGCCGCACAACCCGGCCTTCTCCCCCATCGACGGCGACCACGCCACCATCCTCGGCAAGGTGACGGCCGTCCTGCGCCGCATCTGACCCACCGCACGCCGAAGGCCCGACGTCCCACCACGGACGGCGGGCCCGCGCGTCGTTGCCGGGTCGGGCCGGCTCAGTCGTCGCGGTCGCCGAGCCAGGCCAGCGCGCGACGGCAGGATGCCGTGACGTCGGTCGAGAGCCCGGCCTCGTCCCACAGCTCCCACCACTCGTTGTCGTGCGAGCGCACCGCACGGCGGAGCACCTGGCGCGACTTCTCGACGAGCTCCTCGTCGCCGGTCGGCAGCGGCTGCGGTGGCCAGCCAGCCGGGCAGGTAGGGCTCGCCCGCCGCGGCCTCGGGGTTCACCGAGGCACCCACGGCGGCGGCGCCCGCCACGGCCTCGCACATCTGCGGCGCCTCGACGTAGCCGGGGCGAGCAGCACCCCGTCGAGCGCCTCGAGCACCCGGTGCCCGCGGTCTGCCGCAGGCAGGTCGGCCAGCGCGTCGAGGAAGTCGAGCGCGTCGTCGTTCTCGAACGGTCCGGACCCGATGGCTCCCATGTGGGCAGCGTATCGCCGGGGTCGGTGGCGGTGCCCCGGGGCGGGGCCGGTCGGGTCGCGGGCCGCCCGCCGCTCCGTCGGCTACGAGCGCACCCGTTGCCACCAGGCCGTGTCGACCCAGCGGTCGAACTTGCGCCCCACCTCGCGCAGCGTGCCGACCCGCTCGAAGCCGACGGCCGCGTGCAGCGCCTCGCTCGCGGGGTTCGGCTGCGGCGATGACGGCCAGGCAGACGTGGATGCCGTCGGCGTCGACCCGCGCGCAGCAGCTCGTCGTAGAGCGCCCGCCCAGACCGCGACCCCGCGCGTCGGGGGCGAGGTAGACCGACGTCTCGCGGGTGCCGTCGTAGGCCGGGCGCGGACGGTAGGTCGTGGCATACGCCATGCCCACGACCCGGCCGCCGCCATCGGCGACGACGACGTGGTCGCCCGGGCGGGTGCTGGCCACGCGGTCGGCGAAGCAGCTCGGGCGGCTGCGGCTCGACGTCGAACGTCGCGACCGCAGTGGAGCGACGGCGTCGTTGTAGATGTCCGCGATGGCCGGCAGGTCGGCGGCGGTCGCGGTGCGCAGGACCACCGCCTCGGATGCCGGGCGCGCTCTCGCGTCGGACGTTGCCGCGGGAGGTGCGGGTCGGCCATCACGCGGCGACGCCGGCGCGCAGCAGCGCGCCGAGGGTGGGGGCCAGTGAGGCGTCGACGCGCAGCGTCATCAGGTCGTCACCACGGGTGGGGCCGCGGGTGACGGCCATGACCGGGATGCCGCGCTTGGCCGCGTGCCGCACGAACCGCAGCCCGGACATCACGGCGAGGGAGGAGCCGAGCACGAGCAGGGCCGGGGCGGCATCGGTGAGGGCGTAGCAGGCGTCGACGCGCTCACGCGGGCACCGATCCACCGAAGAAGACGACGTCGGGCTTGAGGGCGTCGCCGCCGCACAGGGCGCAGCGCGGCAGGTGGAAATCGGCGACCAGCGTCGTCGGCGAGCACGATGTCGCCGTCGGGCCGGATCTGGCTGCTGACCCGCGAGCCGTCCGGCGCCTCGCCGCTCGGCGAGCCGGTCGAAGCCGGGGTTGGCCTCGTGCCATCCGGGCCTGGAGCAGGTATCGGTCGGAGCGGTCGCCGCAGGTCAGGCAGACCACCTCGGCCAGGCTGCCGTGCAGCTCGGTGACGTCGCGACTGCCGGCCGCCTGGTGCAGGCCGTCGACGTTCTGGGTGATGACCGGCCCGAGGACCCCGCGGCGCTGCAGGTCGGCGACGGCGCGGTGCGCGGCGTTCGGCTCGGCGTGGCTGAACCGCTGCCAGCCGATGAACGAGCGCGCCCAGTAGCGCTGCCGGGCCTCGCTGGTGCCGACGAACTCGCCGTGCTGCATCGGGGTGACCCGGCGGGTGCCGTCCGGGCCGCGGTAGTCGGGGATGCCGCTGTCGGTCGAGATGCCGGCACCGGTGAGCACGAGGGTGCCCGGGTGGGCGCCCAGGAGGGCGGCGAGCGCGGCGGCATCCGGCATGGGCACGATCTTCGCACCCATGGGTACCGCGCGCCCTACGGTGTAGAGCCCCCACCTCGTTGGAGCTGGGTGCTCAGGTGGCTGCCCGGGGAACCACCTGGGCACCCAACGCGGGCAGGGTGCAGCGCTCGGGGTCACCGGTCGAACCCGGGTCGGCCCGCTCGCCGACGCGTGTGTTCCTGTCGCACCACGCCGGGCCCGGCGTTGTTATTTTCCTGCTTTCCGGGCGTCGCTTCGGGCGCACGGGGTATGGGGACCACCACAGCGGGCCACAGCGGCCCGCTGGGTCTTGGGCGGCCACAACGACGTGGCCAGGGGAAGGAGCACCACCGTGCACAGACTGACCAGGGGGCTGGTGGCGGGTACCGCTGCACTGGCCCTCACCACCATCGGTGCGATCAGCACCGCCACCGGGGCCCAGGCCCACACCGTGGGTGAACCGGGCGACGCCACCATGCTCGTCCACATCAACGACAGCGAGGCCGGTGGGTCCTACCACCAGACCTTCGTGCGGGCGTACGCCGGTGAGACCGCCGACGAAACGCCTGTCTACATCTACGTCCCCGAAGGGGGCATTGGTGGGGCCGAGGGCGTCGACAGCCTCGACCCCTCCTTCGACCAGAACCCGGACGATGAGTTCACGCCGTGTGCCGACAACTCCGCCGACGACTACCTCATCACTCAGGAGCAGATCAACACGCTGGGCGACGAGCTGGCCGGCCACATCGTCCCCGTTGACGAGTCGCACTTCGGCGACATCGGCACCGCTGAGGGCGCCGACGGCACGAGCAGCGACGCGCTCGTCATGCTCGTCTACAACGTGCAGGACGAGTCGTACTACGACTGCTCCGTCAGCACCTACACGGCCGGCTACTTCGCTCCGGAGTACATCAACGAGGCGGGGATGAACGTCATCGTCATCGACGCGTTCGACTGGGCCAACCGGATCGGTGACGACGCGGCCAGCCCCAACCTGTACGAGGGCGTCATCGCCCACGAGCTCGAGCACCTGCTGATGAACTACTCGGACCCCGGTGAGGTGTCCTGGGTCGACGAGGGCCTCGCCGACCTGGCGATCTTCCTCAACTGCTACGACATCGGCGGCTCGCACCTGACCTACCACCAGGTGTTCCACCGCGAGACGTCGCTGACCAGATGGGGCGGAGGCCTCGAGAACTACGGCGCGTCCCTGACCTACTTCCTGTACCTGTGGGAGCAGGCGGGTGGCAACGGCGACGGCACCTACACACGCCGATTGCGAGTACGACAACGCCGGCGGCGACCTGCTCATCAAGCTGATCTTCCAGAACCAGGCAGACGGCATGGCGGGCGTGCAGGCCGCCATCACCCAGTACAACGCCACTGACGCCGGCACGGACCTGCGCTCGGCGGAGGAGCTGTTCAAGGACTGGGCCATCGCCGTCAAGCTCGACGACGAGGGTTCGGACCGCTGGGACATCAAGAACGTCGACTTCGGTGACCCGGCCTTCACGAGCTGGACCGTCGACATCGCGAACGACGAGTTCTGGAACCGACGGGGCCAGTACATCGGCCGGATGCCGGACGCTCGCTGGCAGAACAACAAGCACGTCCCAGCGCAGTCGGCACTGCCGTTCGGCGTCTCGTACGAGACCTTCCGCAACCTCGGTCCGAACTTCGGGTTCACCTTCGAGGGGTCACCCTTCGAGCAGGTGGCACCGCACACCGGTGACAAGCACTGGTGGGGTGGCGCAGAGAGCCTGAACGAGAACATCCTCGACGTCGAGAGCGCCGGCACGGCGGCTGGAGCCGTGGTGGACTTCTGGACCTGGTACTTCATCGAGGACGGCTGGGACTACGGCTACCTCGAGGCCGAGGTCAACGGCGAGTGGGTCACCGTCCCGCTGTACCTTGCCGGGACGACAACCGAGGTCACGACCGACACGGATCCGCACGACAACAACGAGGAAGGCAACGGCCTCACCGGGACGTCCGGCGGCGCCTACTTCGTCGACGAGCCGGAGTACATCCACCTGCAGAGCGCCCCTCTGCCGGCTGGTACGACCGATGTCCAGTTCCGCTACTCGACCGACGCGGCATACCTCGACACCGGCTTCTTCGTCGACGACGTGACCGTCGGCGGGCAGGCGGCGACGCTGACTTCGGAGGCGGGCCACTGGATCTTCACCACCGGCGAGCAGAACAACAACTGGGTCGTCCAGCTGTTGTCGCCCTGCGACCTGACCCCCGGCCGGGTGTCGGCGGGCGAGCTGACCGACGGCGAAGGGCAACTACGTGTACCGGTTCGAGGGCGACTCGCTCTCGGCGTCCGGCTTCTCGTCGCGCTGCCTGGGCGGTCAAGGAGAGCGTCACGGCCGTCATCTCGAACATGACGACTGGTGACATCCAGGTGCTTGACGCTGACTACCTGCTTCCGGCTGACCGGGACGGGCAAGGGCCAGAAGGCGATGCCTTAGCGGAAACCGCCCGACGAGGGCCGGTTCCCCGTCAGCGGGGCCGGCCCTCGTCGTCGAGGGCGCATCGTCCTTGGTCCGAGCGAGTTGGCCTGCGTGACCCCTGTCCGGCGGCGCTGTGCTTGCCGAAACTGGGCATTACCGGGCGTGCGCGGTACTGCCTGCCGATAACGTCGACGTTATAGCATCGCCCCATGATCGACGCCGCAGGACTTCGGGTCATGAAGGCCATCTCCGACGAGGGCAGCTTCACCGCGGCCGCCGCCTCGCTGGGCTACACCCAGCCCGCCATCTCGCAGATGGTGCGCCGCCTCGAGCAGCGCACGGGCACGGTGCTCGTCGAGCGGGTCGGGCGCAACGTGCGGCTCACCGAGGCGGGCCAGGTGCTCGCCCGGCACGCCACCCCGGTGCTCGCGGCGCTCGACGCCGCCGAGGAGGAGGTCGCGGCGATCGCCGGGCTGCGCAGCGGCCGGGTGCGCATGATGGCCTTCCCGTCGGCCTCGGCCACCCTCGTGCCCCGGGCGCTGTCGCTGGTCAAGCAGCGCTTCCCGGACGTCCACATCAGCTTCACCGAGGCCGAGCCGCCCGAGAGCCTGGCCGCGCTCAAGGCCGGCGAGTGCGACCTGGCCGTGGCGTTCGCCTACGAGGGCACCGACCTCGGGCGCGGCGAGGAGGACCTCGACCAGTTCGTCATCACCCCCCTGCTCGACGACGAGGTGCGCCTGGCCGTGCCGGAGGGCCACGCGGTGGCCGGGCAGCAGAACGTCGACCTGGCCGACCTCGCCGGTGAGCCGTGGATCGCCGGCTGCCCGCGCTGTCGTGGCCACCTGCTGCAGCTGACCCACGACGCCGGCTTCCGCCCGGACGTCGCCTACGAGACCGAGGACTACGTCGCCGTCATGGGCCTGGTCGCCGAGGGCCTGGGCGTCGCGCTCATCCCCGACCTCATCCTGCGCACGGTGCACCACGGCGACGTCGTCGCGCTGCCGATCACGCCGGCATCCCGGCGCTCGATCATGGCCGTGACCACCCCCGACCTGCAGCGCGTGCCGGCGGTCAAGGCCACCCTCGACGCCCTCGCGGAGAGCGCCAAGGCGCAGTCGAAGGCGCCCACGGTGCGCGGCCAGGAGCCGGCCTTCTCGATCTGAGGGCCCTCACAGGTGGCGCAGGCGCTCGCTGGCCGTGGCGAGGATCTTGTCCTCGATCGAGCGGGTTGGCCGCGAGCAGCTCCAGGAAGTCGGCCTTGGGGAGGACGAGCAGCGAGCCCGCTTCTGTGGCGACGGCAGTCGCGGTGCGGGTACCTCCGAAGAGGATCGCGATCTCTCCCAGGAAGTCACCGACGCCGAGCGTGCGCAGCTGCTGGTCGTGGGCGCTGATCGTGACGACGCCGCGCTCGATGACGAAGAACTCCTCGCCCTCCTCACCCTCGAGGGTGAGCACCGTGCCCACGTCGATCGACCGGATGCTCGTCACCGTCGCGAGCGTCGCGAGGTCGTCGCGGGACAGCGCCGCGAACAGCGGGACGCGGGCGAGCGCGGCCACGGTGGGATCGTCCATGATCTCGCTGTTCTCGCGTCCCATGCGATGCATCCATTCTCTCGGTCCCAGACTGCCTGCTGCCGCGACCACGATGAGTGCGATCCCGGCCCACTGCTGCGCCCACCAACGAGTCGCCCCGGATGACCAGGCCGACCAACGCGGCCACCGCCGGCTCGAAGGCGAGGACCAACCCGAACGTCGCCATCGGCAGCGTCCGCAGCGCCACTGCCTCGAGTGTGAAGGGTACGAGCGTGGCGAGCACGCCGGCCAGTGCGAGCGTGGCCAGCACCGAGGCGTCCCACAGCCCGTCCCGGGCGAGCAACAGGCCGAAGGGCGTTTGAAGGGCGGCGGTGATGACGAGGGCGAGCGCGAGACCGCTCAGTCCCTGGCCGCCGGAGTTCACCCGCTTCCCAGCGACGATGTAGGCCCCGAGCGCCACCGCGCCGGCGAACGCGAAACCCAGGCCGACGGCGTTCACCGGACCCTGCGTGCCGTTGGCCAGGCAGAGCAGGAGGGTGCCGACCGCCGCGATGCCGACGAGCGCCAGGTCGACCGGTGTGCGGTTGCCCCACGCGGCGATGGCGAGCGGCCCGAGCATGAGGATGGCGCTGACCAGGCCCAGGGGCGCGTTGGCGATGGCGATGTAGGCACAGCCGGTGAGGCACGCGAGTGCCACGCCATAGGCCGTGATCGGTCCAACTCGATCGCGGGTGTAGGAACGCGGATCGGGGCGGATGTAGAGCCAGAGCAGAACGGCACCGACGACGCTGCGCACCCACACCGCGGCGATGGGTCCCGCGGCGACGAAGGCCGTCGACGCGACGGCCAGGCCGGCCTGGAGGCTCGCGCTCGACAGGAGCACGAGCCCGATCGGTCGCCATCGGGTCTGGTTCACGGACGCTCCAGGGCGGCTCGTACGGCGAGCGCGGCACGCTCGACGACCTCCGGCTCCCGGGCCAGGGCGATGCGCAGGAAGCGCTCCCCTGCACGAGGGCTCGCCCAGTAGAACGGCCGGCACGGCACCGAGTGCACTCCCGCCTGGAGCAGCCGACCCCACAACCTCGTCCCCGACATGCCGCCGGCGAGCTGCAGCCTCGACACGCTCACCCGCGAGGACCCGTCGGCCTGCACCACCAGAGGGCTACCGGCCAGGGCTGCGCGCAGCACGGCACGGTTGTCCGCGATGCGTTCGTGAAGCGCCCGCATCCCACCCGCTGCCATGTCCTTCGCGAACCCCTCGACGACGACCACGCTGAACGCCGGCGCGGTGAGCAGCACGTCGGACGCGACCTCCGCGAGGTCCAGCCGCGCGCCCGCCGACCAGGCGAGGAAACCGAGCTTGACGCCGGCTGTCGGCCACAGCTTGCCGGTGTCCTCGACGACGACGTACTCGACGCCGGTGCCGTCCAGCGTTGCGTACGTGTCGTACTGCGCCCGCGTGTCGAAGGCCCGGAAGCACTGGTCGATCACCAAGGGCGCACCGCGCTCGGCACACTGGGTCGCGAGGCGCTCCAGCTCGGATGCCGTGATGACGGTGCCGGTGGGGTTGTTCGGGGTGGCGCAGAGCACCGCCTCGACCTCGGGATGCTGCTCGAACACCCGTCCCCGCCTGAGCGAGGACTCCGACAGGGGGATGGGGGTGAGCCCGCGGCTGCGCAGCAGTGCGGGGATGCAGTCGATGACCGGGTGGATCACGCCGACCGTGCGCAGGCGTCGCGCCAGCGCGGTCGCCGTGACGTCGATCGCGACGGTGGAGGAGTAGAGGCTGAGGACCCGACCGCTGCCCACCGGCGCCGTCTCCTGCCCGAGGGCGCGCAGGAAGGCCGAGTGGGCGCGCGACTCCAGCACCGCGTACGGCGTGCTCTGCGCCTCTGCCATCAGCTCGGGCAGTCGGGCCAGGATCGCCAGCTGGCTCGGGGTGGGCGCGAAGCGCGGATACCCCTCCGCGACGTTGGTACCACTTCCCACGCCGAGTAGCTGCATCTGCGTCAGCGACGTCGTCGCGGTCAGGGTCGGCGCCTCGCCTCGGGTGCCGCGTTCGGTCCGGGGACGAGAGAGCACCCCAACGGGTGGCGCCGGTCGAGACACGACAGCCCTCCTCGGCAGGTCACCCGGAGCCGGCACAAGGGCCGACCGGTGAAGCGTGGCACGCCTGCCCGACTTGGGGAATGGCTCGAAAGAATCCCCAGGACTCAGCGGGCGGTCTCGACCGAGACCACTCCCCCACGCTCGACGACCGCGACGTCGCCACGCTGGTCGGTGCGGTAGACGGCGTAACCGTCGTGCCGGAGCACGTCGAGGTGGTGCGGCTGCCGGGTGGCCGTAGTCGTTGTCCTTGCCGACGCTGATGATGCCGACGGGTGCGGCGACGGCGGCCATCAGGTCGTCGTCGAGGTTGGCGCTGCCGTGGTGCGGGGTCTTGACCACCTCGAAACCGCGTTGCGGCGAGGGCCATCGACGGCTCACGGCGGATGCGCAGGAGCAGGTCGTGGGCGGCCTCGCGCTCGACGTCGCCGAGCAGCAGGGCGTCGACCGTGCCGGTGCGCACCGCCAGGACCAGGCTGGCGTTGTTGGGCACCGACCCGTCGGCGATGCGCCGCCACGGGCTCCAGACTGCTGCGGTGACCTCACCGACGGCGAGCCGGTCGCCGGCGTGCAGCACGGTGACCGGGATGCCGTGTGCCCGCGCCACGCGCTCGACCTGGTCGGCCGACTCGGCCGGCTCGCGGACCGGGCCGACGAGCAGCTGCTCGACCGCGCGTCCGTCGACGGCGCCGCTGAGCCCGTCGACGTGGTCGGCGTGGAAGTGGGTGAGGACGACGGCGTCGAGGGTGTCGACGCCGAGGTGGCTCAGGCAGCGGTCGACCAGGGGCGGGTCGGGGCCGGCGTCGACGAGGACGGCACGGTGCGGACCGCTGCGCAGCACGACGGCGTCGCCCTGGCCGACGTCGCAGACGACGACCCGCCAGCCGTCGGGAGGCCAGGTGACCGCACGGGTCGGGACGAGCGCGGCCGCGACGATGAGGGCGGTGCCGACGGCAGGCACGGGGTGGGCCGCGACACCGGAGGCGAGCGCGCGGCCGGTGAGCAGCACGGCGACGGTGAGGGCGGCGAGGAGCAGCGCGCCGGGGGCACCGTCGGGCCAGGGCAGCGTGCCGCCGGGCACCTCGGCGAACCGTCGGGCGACCTGCGCGATGCCCGTGGTCGGCACCACCCCGGCCCACGCGACCAGCACGCGCCGCGCGACCACACCACGGAGGTGAGGGCCGCCGCGACACCGGCGACGGTGGCCACCGGGACCAAGCGGTGCGGCGAGCAGGTTGGCCAGGATGCCGACGACGCTGACCGAGCCCTGGAGCAGCACGACGACCGGCGCCGTCATCGCCTGCGCCGCCACCGGGATGGCCAGCGCGGGACCCAGGCCGGCGCAACCGGGCGGGCAGCCGGGCGCCGATGGCGTCACCCCACGGGCGGGTGAACAGCAGCAGACCCAGGGTCGCCAGGGAGGACAGCACGAACCCGAACGACCGGGCCAGCCACGGGTCGATCGACGAGCACGACGACGATCGCGGCGCCGAGCACCGGCGGGCCCGGCCGAGCGCCGCGACCGGCTCAGCCCGATCAGCCCGATCGCGCCCATCGCGGCGGCTCGCACGACGCTCGGCTCGGGGCGGGCGAGCACGACGAACCCGGCGAGCGCGACGAGCGCCAGCACCGGTCGCCAGCCGCCGTGGGAACGCCGACCAGGATGACACAGAGCCCGAGGACCAGGCCGGTGACGACGGCGACGTTGCTGCCGCTGACGGCGGTCAGGTGGGTCATGCCGGTCGCGCGCATCGCGGCCGTGAGGTCGGCTGGGGTGCGGCTGGTGTCGCCGATGACCAGGCCGGGCAGCAGACCGCGGGCGTCGGGGGGTGCGTGGTCGAGCGACGCGCGCAGCCCGGCGCGCAGCCGCTCCGCGGCCGACGCCACCGCGCCGGGCGACTCGAGCACCTGGAGGGCACCGCTGACCGACAGGGTCGCGACCCGGTCGTCGGCCCGGTCGGTGGGCCCGAGCCGCCCGCGCACCCGTACCGTGGACCGCCAGCCGGGTCCGCGATGGCGGGGTCGCCGGTGAGCAGCACCGGAGCACTCGGCGTCGCGGCGGACGCCACGCGCGTCGAGCACGAGGATCGGTCGCCTCACGCAGCACCACCGGCCGGTCGCCGCGCCCCGGCAGCACGATCGGGTCACCGGTGACCACCGCGACGGCGGTGACGGCCGCACGGTCGGCCGCGAGGGACTCGATGCCACCGCGAGCTCGCAGGACGCCGTGCCCGGCGGCGGCGACCTGTAGCACCGCGACGAGCGCCACCGTGAGCAGCGAGCGGCCCGAGCAGCTCCGGCCCGCTGCAGCCCGCGACGCGTCGGAGTGAGCGCGACGAGGGCACCCATTGCAGCAGCCGGAGCAGTCGCCACGACGACGTGGCTGCCCGGCGCCAGACCGAGGGTAGCCGCGGCGACGGCCCAGGCGAGCACCGCCGGCCCGAGCAACCGGAGGTCGGTCTCCGTTCGCCGCCGCGGTGAGGCGGCCCGCCCGCCACCATCGCGAGCGGCGTCAGGCGGCAGTTGGCTGGTCACAGCGTCACCAGCGGGGTGAGCTGGGTGAGCAGCTTCTCGCCGATGCCACTGACCTCACCGAGCTCGTCGACGCTGGCGAACCGCCCGTGCGAAGCACGCCAGTCGAGGATGCGTTGGGCCAGGACCGGCCCTACCCCGGGCAGCGTGTCGAGCGTGGCGAGGTCGGCGGTGTTGAGCGAGACCGGAGTTCCCCCGGGACCGCCCGCGCCTGCTCCCGCGGCGCCTCCCGCGCCACCGGCGCCACCGGCCAAGGGCGGCGGCACCGGCACGACCGGGTCGCCGACCGCCGGCACCCGCACCTGCTCGCCGTCGACGAGCGCCCGGGCCAGGTTCAGCGCGGACAGGTCGGCCTTCCCCGTGGCGCCGCCCGCGGCCTTGACCGCATCGGCCACACGCGACCCGGCCGGCAGCTGCCGCACCCCGGGGTGCCGCACCCGGCCGACGACGTGCACCACTACCACCCCCACCGACGGAGACGCCTCCGGGGATGCCGCGGGCACCGCACCCGCCGGCGGCGCGCCCGACGTGCCGCTCACCCCGACCGGGACGGCCCCGGCCGACAACGCGCTGGGTCCGGCCCGGGACCCACCGCCGGGCGCGATGACGGTGCCACTGTCAGCGGACCGGGCCCAGGCGACCCGCAGCCCGAAGACCGCCGCGGCGAGGGCGACCACGATGACGACCCCGACCAGCGCCGCCCGGCCAGGAAGCCAGCGGGCTCCGACGAACGCCGCGGGCAGTCGGACCCACCCCCGTGGGTGCGGAACCCGCCGCGTGCCGCGCACCACCCGGCTCGTCGGCCAGGCCTCGGACAGCCGCGGCAGTGGCACCCGAAGCGGCACCGACGCCCTCAACCGCTGACCTGGCTGCGACCGTCGAACCGGCAGTGGCCCCTTGGTCGGACCGTTCCCCCGACGACCCCGCACCGGCCGGCTGCCACGGTCCTCGGCCACGCGGCGCCGGGTGGACGGCCTCGAGGTCGAGCTCGGTCGGCACGTACGACCGCGGGCTCGCCCGCAGCCGGGCCAGCGCTCGAGGCGAGAGCGGTTCAGGAGGATGACGTCGCGGCATCCCCCGACGCTAGGAAACGCGCAGGCCCGGGCTCAGCGCCGCACCGGAATCTGTGGACGGCCCGGCCGGATGGGCCGACCTGTGGACGACGAGCGACGGCGTGGCGGCTCACCAGGTGAAGCGTCCGGACCTCCCGGGGCCGGTGCTCGAGCCGGCCAGGGGTGGCCAGTGGCCAGCTACCGCGGCTGGAGCCGACCACAGGCCACCCCTCACGACCCCCGGCCACCCAGAAACGCAGCCAAAGGTGGCCAAATGCTCGCAGCAGCCGAGGCCGACCACCAGCCACCCCTCGCGGGCCGGCTACCCCCAGGCAGCGGCGGCGCCCCGTGGACGAGGCTGATCTCAGCCGAGCCGGCGCTTCCACCACGCCAGGATGTTGCGACGGTGCCGCGACAGCACGAGGACCGCGATGACCACCAGCCACACCCCGACCACCGGCTCGACGAACGGCACCACCCCCAGCGCGGCCAGGGCCCCCACCACCCCGACGAGCCCCATCGTCACGACCGACGCCTCCCCGACGAACGGCACGACGGTCTTCACCAGCGCGAAGACGACCACCGCCCCGATCCCGACGAAGGGCTCCACGGCCAGCACCGTGCCGAGCGCACACGCGACGCCCTTGCCACCACGCCCCCGCAGGAACGGGGAGAACACGTGCCCGAGCACCACCGCGAACCCGGCGACCAGCGCCGCCACGGTGCCCATGGTGCGCAGCACGACGAGCGTCGGCAGGTAGGCCTTGAGCACGTCGAGCACGAGCACCAGGGCGCCCCACCTGCGCCCGAGCACCCGACCGGCGTTGGTCGCGCCGGGGTTGCCCGACCCGGCACCACGCAGGTCGTGCCCGAGCGCCCGCGCCACCAACGTCGCCGGGTTGATCGACCCGATGAAGAAGCAGACGACCGCGACGACCGCGATCTCGACGGCGACGAACAGGACCATCGGCTCAGCTCGCCGAGGCCGGCACGATCCGGGGCACCACGGCCACCGCCAGGGTGCCCGGCCCGACGTGCGCCCCGACCACGGCGCCGAGCTCGACGACCCGCACCCCCACGTCGTCGCCGCCCAGCCGAGCCCGGAGCCGCTCGGCGAGCCGCTCGGCCCGCTCCGGGGAGTCGAGGTGGTGCACCGCGACGTCGACGCCGACGCGCACCGCGCGGCAGGGCGAAGGCCGCCTCGGACGCGAGGTCCTCGATGCGGGCGATGGCCCGAGTCGACGTGCGCACCCGCTCCAGCGGCACGATGTGCCCGTCGCGCAGGCCGAGGATCGGCTTGATCGACAGCGCCGAGCCGAGCAGCGCACCGGCCTTGCCGATCCGACCGCCGCGGCGCAGGTACTCCAGGGTGTCGACGTAGAACACGACGGTGGATGCCGCGCACGTCGCGCGGACGGCATCCGCCACCTCCCCGGCCGACGCGCCACCGGCGGCCAGCCGCGCACCGGCGAGGACGGCGTACCCCATCGCCATGCCGAGCGCCCGGGAGTCGACGATCGTGACGGGCACCGGCGAGTCCTCGGCCGCGATCGCCGCCCCGCCGATGGTGCTCGACATGTCGCCGGAGATGTGCACGGAGACGACGGAGTCGGCTCCGGCGGCCGCGGCCGCTCGGTAGGCCTCGAGGAACGCAGCCGGCGCCGGCCGCGAGGTCGACACCGGGGTGAACGAGCGCAGCGCCGCGGCCACCGCGGCAGGGTCGATGTCGACGCCTTCGGCGTGCTCGGTGCCCCCGACGACGACGTGCAGCGGCACGACGTGCACGGCCAGCCCCTCGAGCAGGTCGGGCGGGAGGTAGGCGGTGGAGTCGGTGACGAGGGCGGTGCTCACGCGAGCAGGGTAGTGGTCACCGCGCCCCCGCCCGGAATCCCACCGCCCGCCGGGCGCAGCGCACCGACCCGACCGGCCACATCCGTCACGCGTTCTGCCGCGCGGCGAGCTTGGCCGCCCGCTCCTCACGCTTCTCGACGAACTTGCTGGCCTCGGCGTCGAGCGCCTTCACGGCCGCGGCCAGCTCGTCCCGGGCGGCCTCACCGTCGGCGTCGAGCCCCTCGAGCTCCCACACCCCCCACTGGCGCAGCAGCGGCGCGACGATGTCGTCGTGGTGGATGCGCAGGTCGTAGATGCCGGCCATCGCCATCTGCACGGCCTTGCGCCCGAACCCGGGGATGATCGAGCCCGGCATCTTGAAGTCGACGACCTCGTCGGTGATCGCCCGCATCGTCTGGCTGGGGGTCAGCTCGAGCGCCGCCTGCACGATGTTGCGGTAGAAGATCATGTGCAGGTTCTCGTCCTTGGCGACCCGGGTCAGCAGCTTCTCGGCGATCGGCTCGTCGGTGAACTTGCCCGTGTTGCGGTGTGACACGCGGGTGGCCAGCTCCTGGAACGACACGTAGGCGCACACGTTGAGCAGCGGCTTGTCGCCGGAGTCGTAGCCGGTCTGCATGGTGTCCATCCGGGCCCGCTCGAGCTCGTCGGGGTCGACACCGCGGGTGACGAGCAGGTAGTCGCGGATGCAGAACGCGTGCCGCCCCTCCTCCGCGGTCCAGCGGTTGACCCAGGCCCCCCACGCGCTCTCGCGGCCGAACGCGCGCTCGATCTCGCGGTGGTAGCTCGGCAGGTTGTCCTCGGTGAGCAGGTTGACCTCGAGCGCGGTGCGGGCGATCTGCGACAGCTGCGACTGGTCGACCGACCACGGGTCACCACCGAGCTCCTTGAAGTCGCGGCCCAGCGACCACGGCACGTACTCGTGCGGCATCCACTCCTGCGCGACGTTGATGTGCCGGTTCAGGTTCTCCTCCGCGACCGGCTCCAGCGCGGCCAGGAGCTGTGCGGTGTCGAGATCAGCCATGGGGGTCTCCTCGGTGCGGGAGGTGGCGGGGGTCACGTCCTCGGACCCCCAGCCTTGCACCCTCCCGGCCGGGGGGGCCAGCATCCGGCGCCGAATTCCGGATGCCGTCGCGCGCCACCCGCCTCCCTGCACGCCGTGGCCGTCGGTGCCCGAGCCCCACGCCGTCACGTGCGGCCGGATATTGCTGTCGGATCGCGGAAGCCTCCGCACACACCCGCACGTGCGCGGTCCGTCGGCGGTGACGGCCGCGGATGACGTCGCCGCTCACCAGGGCAGCGGCGCCGACAGCTCGCGGGTGTCGTCGACCGGCGCCCAGCCCTGCTCGGCGGTGTGCTCGTACGCCGCGCCCGGGCCCTCGGCGGCCAGGGTCGCCACGGCGGCGAGCAGCCGCTCGACGTGCTCGGGCGTGCTGGCGAGGCCGGCGCTGACCCGCACGGCGGTGTCGTGCTCGTCGGACCCCTCGTCGAGCAGGGTGTCGACGAGGATGTGCGCGCAGAACTTGCCGGCCCGCACCCCGATGCCGTGCTCCGCCGAGAGGGCGGCCGCCACGAGGTGGCTGTCGAGCCCGTCGACGGTGAAGGTGACGACCGGTCCGCGCTCGGTGTCGTCGCCGAAGATCGAGTAGGTGGTGACGCCGTCGATGCCGCGCAGGCCCCCGACGAGCCGCTCGGTGAGCCGCGCCTCGTGGGCCTCGATCGCGGCCCGGTGCTCGCGCAGGGTGGCGCAGGCGGCGGCGAGCGCGATGGCGCCGAGCACGTTCGGGCTGCCGGCCTCGTGCCGTGCCGCGCCGGTGGCCCACCGGGTCCCCTGCTCGGTGACCTGCGCGGTGGCGCCGCCGCCGGCGAGGTAGGGCTGCGCGGCATCCAGCCAGTCGCTGCGGCCGGCGAGCACACCGGTGCCGAAGGGGGCGTGAACCTTGTGCCCGGAGAAGGCGACCCAGTCGACGTCGAGCGCGTCGAGGTCGATCACCTGGTGCGCGGCGTACTGGGCGGCGTCGAGCAGCACGCGCGCCCCGTGGCGACGCGCGATCGCGGCGAGGCGCTCGACCGGCCAGAACTCGCCGGTGACGTTGGAGGCGGCGGTGAGCACGACGAGCGCCTGGCGCGGGCGGCGGGCGGTGCCCGCGGGGAGGGCCCGCAGGGCGGCCTCGAGCAGGGCCTCGGCGTCGCGGGTGCTGCCGGGCACGGGCAGGCGCACCGTGTCGCGGCGCGCGCCAGGGCAGCAGCGTCGCGTGGTGCTCGGAGGCGAAGACGACCACCGAGGTGTCGCGGGGCAGCGCCCGGGCCAGCAGGTTGACCGAGTCGGTGGTGCTGCGGGTGAAGACGACGACGTCGTCCTCGCGGGCGCCGACGAAGCGGGCGACCTCGTCGCGGGCCGCCTCGTAGTGCGCGCTGGTGACCCGCGAGAGCCAGCCGGTGCCGCGGTGCACGCTCGAGTAGGTGCGCGTCGCGGCCTCGACGGCCCGCGCCACGCGCTCGAAGGCCGGGGTGGATGCCGCGTGGTCGAGGTTCGCGTAGTCGACCAGGTCGCCCGACAGGGTCGGGCACCAGGTCGGGGCGGACGACGGCGGGCAGGTCACGCCCGGTCGCCGGCAGGTGGTGGCGGGCCGGGCCGGCGAGGGGTGGGCAGCACCCGGTGGGCCGGGGCGCTGAGCGGCGCGACGGCATCCGGCACCGCCCGAAGCCGCGGGCGGCGGTGGAAGGTGGGGACGGTGGTGGTGCGGCTCGAGCTCGGTGCTGAGTGGCTGGTGATCGACACGGTGGGTATCTCCGATGGTCCCGAGGACCTCGGGTACGACCCGGGATCCCGCGCTTGCCGGCGCCGAAGGGGTCGCCGACCAGGTCGTCACCCGGAGCACCCCACCGCGGAGGAGGGTTGCTGGCCAGCGAGCCGGGGCTTGCCACTAGCACTCATGACCTACGCCGACGAGTCTAGGGAGCCACCCGGGGGGCGCGTCACCTGACGTCCACGACCCGAGACGTGCGGCGAAGCGGGCACGCCGCGGGACATCTCGCGGAAGAGCACGGCTTCACCCGGAAACCTTCACGTGTGCAGGCGTTCGGAACCGCTGCGAGGTGAAGCTCGCGGGATCGGGCGGGAAAGCTGGGGTCAGGCGGGGACGACGTTGACCAGCTTGGGCGCCCGCACGATCACCGTGCGGATGCCGTCGGGCACCGCCGCCTGCACCTTGGGGCTGGCCAGGGCCAGCTCGCGCAGGGCGTCCTCGCTGATGTCGGAGGGCACCTCGAGCCGGTCGCGGACCTTGCCCTTGACCTGCACGACGCAGGTGACGGTGTCCTCGACGAGGAAGGCCGGGTCGGCCACCGGGAAGTCGGCGTGCACCAGTGACTCCTCGTGGCCCATCCGCGCCCACAGCTCCTCGGCGATGTGCGGTGCCATCGGGGCGACCATGAGCACGATCGACTCGGCCGCCTCACGGGGCACCCCGCCGTCGAGCTTGGTCAGCGCGTTGTTCAGCTCGGTGAGCCGGGCGATGGCGGTGTTGAAGGCCAGGCCGGCGTAGTCGGTGCGCACGGCGTCGATGGTGCGGTGCAGCACGCGGGTGGTGGCGGCATCCATGGGGGTGTCCGCGACGACGACCGCGCCGGTCTCCTCGTCGACGACGTTGCGCCACAGCCGCTGCAGGAACCGCTGGCTGCCGACGACGGCCCGGGTGTCCCACGGCTTGCTCTGCTCCAGCGGGCCGAGACCCATCTCGTAGAGCCGGAAGGTGTCGGCGCCGAAGGCCGCGTACATCTCGTCGGGGCTGACCATGTTCTTCAGCGACTTGCCGATCTTGCCGAACTCCCGGGTGACCGGCTGGCCCTGCCAGGTCAGGCTGCCGTCGGCTGCTTCGTCGACCTCCTTGGCCTCGACGTACTGGCCGCGGGCGTCCTTGAACGCGGCCGCCTGGATGTAGCCCTGGCTGAAGTAGGTGCGGAACGGCTCCTCGCTGCTCAGGTGGCCCAGGTCGTGCAGCACCTTGTGCCAGAAGCGCGCGTAGAGCAGGTGCAGCACGGCGTGCTCGACGCCGCCGACGTAGAGGTCGACGCCGCCGGGGTCGCGGGTGCCCGCGGGGGCGCCGGCGACGGGCTCGGATCGCGGCCCCATCCAGTACGCCTCGTTGTCGGGGTCGACGAGCGCGGCACTGTTCGCCGGGTCCAGGTAGCGCAGGTAGTACCAGCACGAGCCGGCCCAGTTGGGCATCGTGTTGGTCTCGCGGCGGTAGCGGCGGGTGCCGCGGCCGTCGCCGAGGTCGAGGTCGACGTGCACCCACTCGTCGACGCGCGACAGCGGCGGCTCGGGCTCGCTGCTCGCGTCGTCGGGGTCGTAGGTCTTCGGGCTGTAGTCGGGCACCTCGGGCAGCTCGACGGGCAGCATGTCGTCAGGGACCCCGTGGGCCACGCCGTCCTCGTCGAAGACGACCGGGAACGGCTCGCCCCAGTAGCGCTGCCGGCTGAACAGCCAGTCGCGCAGCTTGTAGGTGATGGTGGGCTCGCCCAGGCCCTTCTCCGCCAGCCAGGCGTTGATCCGCTCCTTGGCCTCGGGGACGTCGAGCCCGTCGAGGCTCAGCTCGTCGTTGCTCGAGTTGATCGCCGGGCCCTGGCCGGTGAACGCGGTGTCCGGGTCGTGGCCCTCGGCGGGCCGCACGGTGCGGATGATCGGCAGGTCGAAGGCCTTGGCGAAGTCCCAGTCGCGCTCGTCCTGGCCGGGCACCGCCATGATCGCGCCGGTGCCGTAGCCCATCAGCACGTAGTCGGCGACGAACACCGGGATGCGGGTGCCGGTGACCGGGTTGGTCGCCCAGCCGCCGGTGAACACCCCGGTCTTGTCCTTGCCCTCGCTCTGCCGCTCGACGTCGTTCTTGCGCGAGGCGGCGCGGCGGTAGGCCGTCACGGCCTCCTGCGGCGTCGCGGCGCCCCCGGTCCAGGCGTCCGCGGTGCCCTCGGGCCAGCCGCCGGACGGGACCAGCTCGTCGACGAGCGGGTGCTCGGGGGCCAGCACCATGAAGGTCGCGCCGAACAGGGTGTCGGGCCGGGTCGTGAAGACCTCGATCCCGGCGGCCTGGAGGACCAAGCGGTCAGTGGAGGGTACGGACGGCAGGTGGGCACGACGGCATCCGGTACCGGAGTCGACCAACTGGTCACTCGGGTACGGGCGATCGGGAAGGTGACCCGCGCGCCGGAGCTGCGGCCGATCCAGTTCCGCTGCATGATCCGGACCTTCTCGGGCCAGTCGACCCGGTCCAGGTCGTCGGCGAGCCGGTCGGCGTAGGCGGTGATCCGCATCATCCACTGGCGCAGGTTGCGCTTGAACACCGGGAAGTTGCCGCGCTCGGAGCGGCCGTCGTTGGTGACCTCCTCGTTGGAGAGCACCGTGCCCAGGCCGGGACACCAGTTGACCGGCGCCTCGCTGGTGTAGGCCAGACGCTGGCCGTCGAGGATGCCGGCGCGCTCGACGTCGCTGAGGTCGTCCCAGCCGCGGCCGTCGTCGGCGGGCAGCGGGCGCGCGCCCGAGCGGTACTCCTCGACGAGCTCGTCGATCGGCCGGGCGCGGCCCAGACCGCCGTCGGGGCGCACGGCATCCACGTCGTACCAGGAGTTGAAGATCTGCAGGAAGATCCACTGGGTCCAGCGGTAGTACTCGGGGTCGATGGTCTGGATCGCGCGGCGGTCGTCGTGGCCCAGGCCCAGGCGGCGCAGCTGGCGCGCCATGATGACGATGTTGTCCTCGGTGGTCGTGCGCGGGTGCTGGCCGGTCTGCACGGCGTACTGCTCGGCCGGCAGCCCGAACGCGTCGTAGCCCAGGCAGTGCAGCACGTTCTTGCCGAGCATCCGGTTGAAGCGCGCGACGACGTCGGTGGCGATGTAGCCCAGCGGGTGGCCGACGTGCAGGCCGGCACCGCTCGGGTACGGGAACATGTCGAGCACGAGGAGGTGCCCGCCCGGGTAGGCGGCGACGGCGTCCGGGTCGGCCCACGGACCGGCCGGGTTCGGTGCGTGGTAGGTGCCGCGCTCGGCCCAGCGGTCCTGCCAGGCGACCTCGATCTGCCCGGCCAGCTCGGCGGTGTAGCGGTGCGGGGTGTCGCTCATCTCGTCCTCGTCGTCTCGGTGGTGGTTCGGGCCCTGCCCATGAAAAAACCCCTCACGCAGGAGGGGTCGCCGCGCGGGCCGGGTGGCCGACGCGGCTAGGGAAGGAGCTCGAACCTCGTCACCTGCTCAGGGTATCGCAGCAGCGCCACGGGTTTCGGGGGGCCGGCCCGGTCAACAGGATCCGTGCGCCCCGTCCCGGGCCCGACGGCAGCTACCGCCTCGCAGGTGAAGGGATCGGTGCACCTACCAGGCGGTAGCGCGAGCCGCAGGGTGCCGAGCACGGGTCAGTGCATCCCGTGGACGACCGCGTGGCCGCGGCCCCGGGCGATCAGCCACCGGTTGACCGGCACCGTCAGCACGAAGGCGACCGCCAGCGAGAACGCCAAGGCGCCCCAGAACAGCGCGCTGCCCAGGCCGGCATCCATCGCGCCGGGGATGACGAGCATGACCGAGTTGTCGACGACCTCCATGACGGTGATCGACACCGTGTCGGCGGCGAGCGTCACGGCGAGCGCCGCCTTGAGGGCGACCCCGGAGCGCAGCACCGGCGTCAGCGTCAGGGCGTAGCCGAACAGGAACGCCAGACCGATGGCCAGCGCGATCGTCGCGCCGGTGGAGAGCCCGAGGGCGGTGCCGATGACCAGGCCGAGGACCTCGCCGATGGCACAGCCGGTGAGGCAGTGCAGGGTGGCCCGAGCGGCCATGGACCACGAACCGCCGGTGGCGGCGTGGGTGTGCGACGCGTGGTGGGTGTGTGTGGTCGTGCCCATGCAGTGCCAACACATACCCCCCTGGGGTATATTCCCGGCCGATGACCCCGGCTCAGGCGAGCAGCCCCACGACGATCAGGGCCTGCGCGAGGTGGTAGGTGACGATGACGACGACGGAGGTCCACCGGTGCTCCTGCACGAACCTGCCCATCGCGAGCACGGTGTCGCTGACGACGAACAGGCTGGCGCCGACCGCCACGAGCGGGCGCCCGGTCGCCCAGCCGGTCACCGCCATCGCCCCGATGACGGCCATGTACGCCGCGACGGCGACCCCCAGCACCGCCCCACCGTCGGCGACCGCGCGGGGCAGGATGCGGCGACCCACGACCAGTGCGACGAGCAGCACGAGCACGCCGAGCCAACCCAGGGCCGGCCGGTCGAGCCCCACCGCGACGAACGACGCGACGTAGGCCAGGTGGCCGACGAGGAAGGCCGCCAGCCCCCCGACGAAGCGGCTCGGGGTCTCCTCGAGCAGCAGCACGTCACCGACCAGCCCCAGCACCAGCGCGACCAGCAGCCAACGGCCGAAGGTACTGTCCCCGGCACCGGCCAGCAGGGCGACGGAGCACAGGCCCACCATCGCGGCCGGCTTGGCCAGCCGCTCGACGTCGGGGCGCCGGTGCCACACCGCCCACCAGTCCGCGGCGAACAACCCGGCGGTGACGACGGCGGCGACCCACACGGCAAACGACACGGCCGGATCCTCGCAGGGCCCGCCCCCGGCCCAAGCGCCGGGGGTCGGTCACCCCACCCTCACGGGTATCACCCGGTCCGGCCCCCGCTCCTCTTTCCATGGGAGCGCCGCAGGGGACGGTCCCACTGCCGAGGAGGACACCATGGGGGCACCGACGGCCCGTGGGTGAGCACTCCTCATGAGCTGCGACGCCGGCTCGCGCACGGCCTCAGGCTGGGCTCGGCCGGTGTCGTCGCGGCGGTCGGGGGCCGGGCCGCCGTCGGCAACGCCCGACCGCTCGTGCTCGGCACGGTGCTGGGCGAGGCCCCGGCACCCACGGGGAGGGGCACGGCATCCGGTCGCGGACATGACCAGTGCGCGGATGCCGACCCCCTCACCATCCTCGGGCCCGCCGACGGCCCGTGGACCGACGCCCTGCGCGCCCTCCCGCTCGCCGAGCGGGTGGCGTGCACCCCACTGGTGCTCGGCGCCGAGCTGCGCACCGCCACCGCCCGTCGCGACCCGGCCCGGGTCCGCGACCTCGTCGCCTGGGCGGCCGTGCACGACTGGGCGCACCTGCCCTCGGTGCGCCAGGGCGCCGCACTGCTGGCACGGGTCGCCCGGGCCACGGCCCAGCCGGCCTCGCTCGCCTCGTAGCCCGGCCCCCGGACCCGGGGTCAGCGCAGCTCGAGGTGGCCGTCGTCGATCCGGCCGAGCCGGGTCACGGCCAGGTCGTAGACGTAGCTCTGCACCACCCGCCAGGGCCGGCGCTCCCCCTGGCGGGGCAGCAGGTGCGCCGCCCGCTGCACGTACCCCGACGTGAGGTCGAGCAGCGGCCGCTCCCCCACCTCCGGCTCGTCGTAGCGCGGCGTCGCCACGGTCAGGTCGTGCCGGTCGAGGTGGCGCAGCAGCGAGCAGAACCACCGTGCCGACAGGTCGGCGCGCAGCGTCCAGCTCGCGTTGGTGTACCCCACGGCCATCGCCACGTTCGGCACGTCCGAGAGCATCAGCCCCTTGTAGACGTGCCCGCGCGACACGTCGACCGGCTTCCCGTCGACGACCAGCTCGGCTCCGCCGCCGATCTGCATCTCCAGCCCGGTCGCCGTGACGATGACGTCGGCCTCGAGCAGCTCCCCCGACGTCAGGCGGATGCCGTCGCGCTCGAACCGCTCGATGGTGCCGGTCACGACGTCGGCCCGGTCGCCGGACAGCACCTCGAACAGGTCGCCGTCCGGGGCGACGCACAGCCGCTGGTCCCACGGGTCGTACCGCGGCGCGAAGTGGGTGTCGACGGGGTAGCCGTCGGGCAGCCGGCGCAGTGCCCGGCGGCGCAGCAGGCGTCGGCCGAGGTCCGGGTGGCGGCGCAGCACCTGGTAGCCCGCGGTCGAGAGCAGCACGTTCTTGCCGCGCACGAGCCGGTGCGCCACGGCATCCGGCAGCACGGCTCGCAGCCCGTCGGCGACGACGTCGCGCGAGGGCAGGGCCGCGACGTAGCTCGGGCTGCGCTGGAGCATCGTCACGTGCCCGACGCCCTCGTCGACGAGGGCCGGCAGCAGCGTGATGGCGGTGGCGCCGCTGCCGACGACGACCAGGCGCCGGCCGGCGACCGGCATCTGCTCGGGCCACGCCTGCGGGTGCACGACCTCGCCGGCGAAGTCCGCCTGGCCGGGGAACTCGACGACGTGCCCGGACGCGTAGGAGAAGTAGCCGGTGGCGAGGTAGACGAACCGGGCGGTGTGCCGGACCGGGCCGTCGGTCGTGCGGCTGGTGACCGTCCAGCGGCAGTCGTGCGAGCTCCACTCCATCCGCTCGACGCGGTGGCCGAAGTGGATCCGCTCGTCGACCCCCTCGTCGTGGGCCGTGGCCCGCACGTAGTCGCGGATCTCCTCCCCCGTGGCGATGGACGAGGCCCCGCGCCACGGCCGGAACGGGAAGCCGAGCGTGTACATGTCGGAGTCCGAGCGGATGCCCGGGTAGCGGAAGAGGTCCCAGGTGCCCCCGATCGCGTCCCGGGCCTCCACCACCGCCCACACGACGTCGGGGCAGTGCTTCGCCAGGCGGCAGGCGACGTCGACCCCCGCGATGCCGGCGCCCACGACGAGCACGTCGACGTCGAGCGGCGGCGAGGACGGATGCAAGGACGGCGCGGCCGGCATCCCGGTCGGCACCTCGGTCGCGGTCCGGTCCGCGGGCTCGGTCGGGGTGACGGCTGAGGTGGGGGTCGGGTCGGGCACGCTCACAGGCTATTCCGCGTTCCAGCGTGTCGAACCTCGCGCTCTGCCGGGCGGGTCACGTCGGTCCCGCGTGTGACGATTGGGCCATGACTACCCTCTCCGACTTCACCGCCACCACCCTGACCGGCCAGGAGCGCCACCTCTCCGACTACGCCGGCCAGGTCGTGCTCGTCGTCAACACCGCGAGCGCCTGCGGCCTCACCCCCCAGTACGAGGGCCTCGAGGCGCTCTACGCCGAGCTGCACGACGAGGGCCTGGTCGTGCTGGGCTTCCCGTGCAACCAGTTCGGCAGCCAGGAGTCGGGCACCGAGGACGAGATCGGCGAGTTCTGCCAGGTCAACTACGGCGTCACCTTCCCGATGTTCGCCAAGGTCGACGTCAACGGCAAGGACGCCCACCCGCTGTTCACCTGGCTCAAGGGTGAGAAGAAGGGCCTGCTCGGCGGCAAGATCAAGTGGAACTTCACCAAGTTCCTCGTCGGCCGTGACGGCCAGGTCATCGGGCGCTACGCCCCCACCACCGAGCCCAAGGACATCGCCGACGACATCCGGGCCGCGCTGGCCGCCAAGGCTGCATGAGCCCCTGGCTCCTCCTGGTCCCCATCGGGGTCCTCGCCGGGTTCCTCGCCTTCGTCTGGCAGCGGCTCGCCGTCGCCCCCGGGTGGGGCCCGCGCTGGGTCCGGTACGCCGTGGCGCTGGTGCTGCTCGTGCTCACCGCACTCGCGCTGGCCGGGTTCGACGTCTGGGGCGGCTGGTTCACGCCGGCCCAGATGCGCCCGGCGGTGTGGGTCGGGCAGGCGTTCCTCGCGACCTGCCTCTACCTGTTCCTCGGCCTGGTGCCGGTGTGGCTCGTCTGCGTCGGCATCTGGCTGGTGCGGTGGCGCCACGACCACGGCCGCGCCGGTCGGCGGCGGCTGAACCGGGTGGCGTCGCCCTCGTGGTGGCCGCCTCGGTCGGGGTGGTCGCCTACGGGGCCGTCGAGGCGGCGAACCCGTCGGTCACCCGGTTCGAGGTGGCCTCCCCGCAGCTGCCGCCGCAGTTCGACGGGCTGCGCGTCGCGCTCGTCACCGACCTGCACGCCGGTGCGGTGCGCAGCGCGTCGTTCACCCGCCAGGTCGTCGACCTCGTCAACGCCGAGCACCCCGACCTCGTCGTCGTCGCCGGCGACCTCGTCGACGGCGACGCGGCGCGGTACTCCCCCGAGATCGCCCCGCTGGCCGACCTCGAGGCGCCGCTCGGGGTCTACGCGACCACCGGCAACCACGAGATGTTCCGCGACACCGCCAACTGGGTCACGGCCTTCGAGGACGTCGGCCTCACGATGCTGCAGAACTCCGCGGTGCCGCTGGAGCGCGACGGGGCCACGATCACCCTGGCCGGGGTGCACGACCTCACCGGCGAGGGCCAGTGGGCGCCGGACTACGACGCCGCGCTCGACGGCACGGATGCCGGCGCCTTCACGCTGTTCACCGCTCACCAGCCGCTCCAGGCGCTCGACGTCGAGGGGCGTGGCGTGGACGTGCAGGTGTCCGGGCACACCCACGGTGGGCAGATGTGGCCGATCAACTACCTCGTGCCGCTCCAGCAGCCGATGCTGGAGGGCAAGGCCACGGTCGGGGACACCACCGTGGTCACCTCGCGCGGCGCCGGCGCCTGGGGCCCGGCGATCCGGGTGGCCGCCGCCGCCGGAGGTCCCGATCATCACGCTGCGGCGGTCATGAGCGCGCCCGGAGGTCGTCGTCGGCGACGACGGGCTGGCCCGCCCGGTCTGGGCGTCGGTCGACCCGATGCTGCGCGAGTACTACGACACCGAGTGGGGCATGCCGGTGCGCGACGAGCGCGGCCTGTTCGAGCGGCTCTCGCTCGAGGCGTTCCAGTCGGGACTGTCCTGGGCGACGATCCTGCGCAAGCGCCCGGCGTTCCGGTTGGCGTTCGACGGGTTCGACCCCGAGGTCGTCGCCCGGTACGGCGACGGCCGACGTCGAGCGGCTGATGGCGGATGCCGGGATCGTGCGCAACCGCGCCAAGGTGCTCGCGACGATCACCAACGCCCGGGCCACGCTGGCGCTGCGCGAGGACCCCGAGGGCGACCTCGCGGCGTTCGTGCTGGTCGTTCCAGCCGGCCGACACCCCCCGGCCGCACACCTACGCCGACGTGCCCACGACCTCGCCGGAGTCCTCGCGCTGTCCAAGGCGCTCAAGCGCAAGGGGTTCGCCTTCGTCGGTCCGACCACGATGTACGCGCTCATGGAGGCGGTCGGCATCGTCGACACCCACCTGCTCGGTTCGCACCGCCGCGGCAGCAGCGGGGTCTGGGCGGGCTGACCGCCCGGCGGGCCGGGCCGAGACTAGACGACGATGCCGCGCGAGTCCGGCGGCGGCTCGGTGGGCCGGCGCGGGCCGTGCGGGGGCACGTAGTCCTCGCGGCACCCTCATCCGCACCTCGGACTCCCCGACGCGTACCGGGGGCGCCGCATCACCCTCCTCCTCGCGCATCAGGTCGAGGCGCTGCTTCTCCTCACGCACGTGCGCGTAGGTGGGGCGGAAGAACGCGAGGAGCTCGTCGAACACCGAGCCGATCGAGCGCGAATTCACCGAGAACACGCTGACCACGGTACGCGGCCTTGGGTCCGGGGGGCGCGTGGACCGCGTTCGCCCTCGCCGAGGCGATCTCCCCCGCTGACCGGGAACGACGAAGGGCCGGACGTGATCGTCCGGCCCTTCGTACCCTGTGGAGCTGAGGGGATTCGAACCCCTGACCCCCTCCATGCCATGGAGGTGCGCTACCAACTGCGCTACAGCCCCGAGCGGGTGTCCCCCGAAGGGGCGACGGTGAGTCTACCCATGCACCCCCGGCCCCCCAAATCGGCCTCAGGGCGGAGGCGACCCGGCCCGCGACGCCACCTCGGAGGAGGCGTTCCAGGTCTGGATCCGCCACCCGGCGCGGCCCTCGACGAGCTCGGCCCAGTGGCAGTTGCCCAGGGCACCGAGCACCCGCCAGGCGAGGTCGTGCTCGAGCCCGAGCAGCCACGCGGCGGCGGTACGACCCGACGCGCCGTGGGTGGAGACGACGAGGCACTGCCCCGGGCCCGAGGGCTGCGAGGTGCTCCGTGAGGGCGGCCCCGACGCGCTCGGCGACCTCGGCCACCGTCTCGCCGTGGTCGCCGCGGCGCACGTCCTCACCGCGGGCCAGGGCGTCCTGCACCTCCGGCCACCGGTCGGCGACCTCCGAGGCGGCCAGGCCCTGCCAGGCGCCCACGTCGATCTCGCGAAAGCGCGGGTCCAGGTCCACCGGGATGCCGCACGCCCGCCCCACGCTCTGCGCCGTCAGCCGGGCGCGGGTCGAGGTCGGAGGAGACGATGCGGTCGGGCGAGAGGGCCGCGATCGCCGGCCCCACGGCATCCGCCTGCTGCAGGCCGCGCTCGGAGAGCGCGGGTGTCGAGGTGGCCCTGCCAGATGCGGGCGGCGTTGTGGTCGGTCTCGCCGTGCCGCAGCACGATGACCCGACGCGGGGCCGCTCCGGGGACGGCCGGGCTCACCGACCGCCCTGCTCGGTGCCGACGACGCCGAGGTCGATCGTCGGGCAGTCCTTCCAGAGCCGCTCGAGCTCGTAGAAGGAGCGCTCCTCGTCGTGCTGCACGTGCACGACGATGTCGACGAAGTCGATGAGCACCCAGCGGCCCTCGCGCTGGCCCTCGCGGCGCACCGGCTTGGTGCCGCGGGCGCGCAGCACGTCCTCGACCTCGTCGACGATCGAGCCGACCTGTCGCTCGGACTCGGCGGAGACGATGACGAAGACGTCGGTCAGCGCGAGCTGCTCGGAGACGTCGATTCCGGTGATGGTGGTCGCGAGCTTGTCGGCGGCCGCTGCTGCGGCCGCGCGGGCCAGCTCCAGCGCTCGGTCGGTGGCGGTCACGGTGCTCCTCGGTGTGCTTCGGTGGTGTTCTGGGGCCGCGGCCGGTGCGGGCGCGGCGTACAGGTGGTGCTTGGAGATGTACTGGACGACGCCGTCGGGCACGAGGTACCAGACCGGCTCGCCGGCGTGGACCCGCTCGCGGCAGTCGGTGGAGCTGATCGCCATGGCGGGCACCTCCATCAGGTCGACGCGGTCGGCGGGCAGGCCCGACTCGGACAGCTCGTAGCCGGGGCGGGTGACGCCGATGAACTGCGCGAGCTCGAACAGCTCGTCGGAGTCCTTCCACGACAGGATCTGGGCCAGCGCGTCGGCGCCGGTGATGAAGAACAGCTCGGCGTCGGGGCGCTGGGCGTGCAGGTCGCGCAGGGTGTCGATGGTGTAGGTCGGGCCCTCGCGGTCGATGTCGACCCGCGAGACGGTGAAGCGCGGGTTGGATGCCGTCGCGACGACGGTCATCAGGTAGCGGTGCTCGGCGGGGGCGACGTCACGCCCCTCCTTCTGCCAGGGCTCGCCAGTCGGCACGAAGACGACCTCGTCGAGGCCGAGCAGGGACTGGACCTCGGAGGCGGCGACGAGGTGACCGTGGTGGACGGGGTCGAAGGTCCCACCCATCACCCCGAGCCGCATGCGTGCGTCGCTCAGGGGTGGCCGTGCCCGGGGTGATCGGGCCAGTGCGCCTCGTCGTCCTCGGGGTGGGCGGGATCTGCGTCGGGCCGGCCCGGGTAGCCCCCGTGGGGTACGGGCCGCGCGTACTTCTGGGCGGTGCCGCGGAAGGACCAGGTGACGCCGAGGAGGAAGGCGAACCCACCAGTGCGATGACGCCGTACAGCCACGGGGGCATCGGCAGCTCGCGGGCGGTGGGCAGCTCCTCGGCTGAGGAAGCGGGCGACGGTCATCGACATGCGGGCCAGCCTAGCGCCTCGCCTGTCCACCGATGTCGTCCACAGCCCTGTGCACGGAGCGGCCTGTCCACGCCTAGTGGGCTGTGGACGACGAGCCGGGCCCTGGAGATGCCACCCACTTTCTCTCCAGATCGCTTGCGCGGCAGGTCATTTCGGCACTAGAAAGGGCGTCACGTCCCCCACGGATCGCATCGACGCACAGCCGTCGGGACGGCCCAGCGGGGGCAGGTCGTACGGATAACGGCACCGACCCCGACCGGCTCGCCCGGGAGGGACGTGGACGCCTCGCAAGGGCGGACACGACGCGCGCGACGGCGTGGGTGTCGCGGCCGACGGCCTGAGTCGAAGTCCGTCCCTTCTGGGGCGGCGCCACCGTCGCGTGGCAGACCCGCGCGGTCATCGCACCGCAGGGACCGACCGGCTCGACACGTCGGCACTCGCCGGCAGCCGAGGGCCCCCGATCTCATACTCGGGGGCCCTCGGCCCGTCCCGGGCCGGGTCGGGGCGTCGCGGGCGCGGGGGCGCAGTTGTGCCGGTGCGTGGTCGCGGCGCGAACTACCCTTGGCGCATGTCCCCGGCCCCCGTCGACCTCAGCGTCGTCATCCCGATCTTCGACGAGGAGGCGGTGCTCCCGCTCCTCGTGGAGCGGCTGCGCCCGGTGGCCGACGCGTGGGGCGTCTCGTACGAGATCCTCTGCGTCGACGACGGGTCCACCGACACCACGCCGGTGCTGCTCCAGCGGGTGCGCCGGGAGTGGCCGCAGGTGCGCGTCGTGCGGCTGCGCGCCAACGCCGGGCACCAGGCCGCCATCTCGGCCGGCCTGGCGCGGGCCCGTGGGCAGCTGGGTCGTGACGATCGACGCCGACCTGCAGGACCCGCCCGAGGTGATCGGCGAGATGCTGGCCGTGGCGCGCGGCCAGGGGGTCGACGTCGTCTACGGGGTGCGCTCGGACCGCTCGAGCGACACCGCGTTCAAGCGGCTCTCGGCCCGGGCGTTCTACCGGTCGATCCGGGCCCTGTCCGACGTCGACGCCCACGTCGACGCCGGCGACTTCCGGCTGATGTCACGGGCCACGGTGGACGCGGTCAACGCCCTGCCCGAGCACGGCCGGGTGCTGCGGCTCGTCGTGCCGGCGCTGGGCTTCCCCAGCGCCTCGGTGGCCTACACGCGCGCGGCGCGGGCCGCCGGCGACTCCAAGTACCCGCTCGGGAAGATGATCCGGCTGTCGGTCGACGGTGTCACCGGCTTCTCGATCGCCCCACTGCGCTTCGCGACCTGGCTGGGGCTGCTCGGCGGCGTCGCGGCGCTGGGCGTGCTCGCTCTACGCCCTCGTGGCGATGCTGCTCGGCAACACCCTGCCCGGCTGGACGTCGACCGTGGTCATCGTCGCGGCGGTGGGGGCGGTGCAGCTGCTCGCGCTCGGCATCCTCGGTGAGTACGTGGGGCGCACGTACGCCGCCCTGCAGGCGCGCCCGGCGTACTTCGTCGCGCACGACTCGCTCGACGTCGCTCGTGCAGCCCGAGGTGGGTGCCGTGCGGTTCGGAGCCGACGGGTGAGCCCCGAGAGGATCAGACCCGGATCTGACCGTCGCCCTCGACGACCCACTTGGTCGTCGTCAGCTCGGGCAGGGCCATCGGGCCGCGGGCGTGCAGCTTCTGGGTCGAGATGCCGATCTCGGCGCCGAAGCCGAACTCCCCACCGTCGGTGAAGCGGGTGCTCGCGTTGACCATGACCGCGGCGGCGTCGACCTCGGCGGTGAACCGGCGGGCGGCCGCGCGGTCCTCGGTGACGATGGCCTCGGTGTGGCCCGAGCCGTAGCGGCGGATGTGCTCGAGCGCGGCGTCGAGGTCGTCGACCACGCCGACCGCCATCTCCAGGCCGTGGAACTCGGTGGCGAAGTCCTCGTCGGTGACCGCGTCGTGGGCGACGCCCGCGGTGTCGGCCTGCGCACCGGCATCCGCGTCGGTGTGCAGGGCGACGCCCTCGCCCGGCGAGCGCGGCGAGCGCCTTGGGCAGGAACTCGGCGGCGACGTCGCGGTGCACGAGCAGCGACTCGGCGGCGTTGCAGACGCTGGGGCGGTGGGTCTTGGAGTTGATGGTGATGGCCAGCGCCTTGTCGAGGTCCGCAGCGCGGTCGACGTAGACGTGGCAGTTGCCGACGCCGGTCTCGATGACGGGCACGGTCGACTCGGTGACGACGGTCTGGATCAGGTCGGCGCCGCCGCGCGGGATGAGCAGGTCGACCAGGCCGCGGGCGGTCATCAGGGCGCGCACGGCGCCGTGGCCGCCCTCGAGGAGGCCGACGGCATCCGCGGGCAGGCCCTGGCGCTCGAGCGAGGCGCGCAGCACGGCCACGGTGGCGCGGTTGGTGTCGGCGGCGGCGCTGCCGCCGCGCAGGATGACGGCGTTGCCGGACTTCAGGCCGAGGCCCGGCGGCGTCGACGGTGACGTTGGGGCGGGCCTCGTAGATCATGCCGACGACGCCCATCGGGACGCGCACCTGGCGGATCTGCAGGCCGTTGGCGAGGGTGGAGCCGCGCACGACCTCGCCGACCGGGTCGGGCAGGGCGGCGATGTCGCGCAGCGCCTGGGCGACGGCGGCGACGCGCGGGGCGTCGAGGCGCAGGCGGTCCTGGAGGCTGTCCGGCATGCCGTGCTCGCGGCCGCGGGCGAGGTCGCGCTCGTTGGCCGCGACGACGTCGTCGGTGGCGGCCTCGAGGTCGTCGGCGAGGGTGCGCAGCGCGGCGTCCTTCTCGGCGCGCGACATCAGGGCGAGCCGGCGCGAGGCGGTGCGAGCCGCCTCAGCGAGCTCGCGGACCCGCTCGACGTCGGCGGGGTCGATCCCGGAGGTGCGGTCAGCCATGCGTCCAAGGGTATGCCGGGCGGCGGCGGTGCGCCGGGCCCGCCCACTGCTCGGGTGCGGGGAGGTGGCCGGGGCGAAGCGTGCGGGCGCTCGGAGGCGGGCGTCGGGGTTGGGCGCGGGGCGCCGGGCGCTGGGGCCGGGGAGGAGCGCGCGGCGCTCGGGCGCGGGGGTCGGGGCGAAGCGCGCGGGCTCTCGGGGGTGGGTGCGAGCGCGACGCCGGCGCGGCACGCGTCTCGGGCGCTCGGCTGGCGCCACTCAGGCGCGCCCCGGCGCGGTAGGGGGAGAACTCTCTTCGCGCGTTATCGATGCACACCGCCAGCGGGCAACTCAGTTGCACCCAACCGGCGCGCTCTGAGTTGCACCCTTACAGCGCCAGTCAGACGCACCCCATCGGCGTGCTGGTCAGATGCACGCCACCAGTGCGCTACTCAGATGCGCCCGGCATGGCGCTACTCAGATGCACGCCCACAGCGGGCATTCGATATAGGCCGCGACAGAGACCTGCGGGCGCGCGCGAAGTGCCTCCCCACCACGCGCCCGGCCACAGTCCGCACCGCACCGCCCGCGACGCGCCGCCGCACCACGCCCGTGCCGCAGCCCGACCCACCGCCCGCGACGGCCGCGCCGCGGGTGCGAGGATGGGCCGGTGACGACGATCCTGTCCATCCAGTCCTCGGTGGCCTACGGCCACGTCGGCAACTCCGCCGCCGTCTTCCCGCTGCAGCGGCTGGGCGTCGAGGTGTGGCCGGTGCACACCGTGCACTTCTCGAACCACACCGGCTACGGCGCCTGGCGCGGTCCCGCTGATGCCGCCCGACGACGTGCGCGAGGTGGTCACCGGCATCGAGGAGCGCGGCGCCCTCCCCGAGGTCGACGCCGTGCTCTCCGGCTACCAGGGCGGCGAGCAGATCGGCGAGGTGATCCTCGACGCCGTCGCCCGCACCAAGGCCGCCAACCCCGCCGCCATCTACGCCTGCGACCCGGTCATGGGCAACGCCACCTCGGGCTGCTTCGTCCACCCCGCGATCCCGGTGCTGCTGCGCGAGACGCGTCGTGCCCCGGGCCGACCTGATCACGCCCAACCAGTTCGAGCTCGGCTTCCTCACCGAGACCGAGCCCGGCGACCTCGACTCCACCCTCGAGTCGGTCGAGCGTGCCCGCGCCATGGGCCCCGGCACCGTGCTGGTCACCAGCGTGCTGCGTCCCGACCGGCCCGAGGGCACCATCGAGATGCTCGCCGTGCACGGCGACGGGGCGTGGATCGTGCAGACCCCGCAGCTGCCGATGAAGGCGAACGGCTCCGGTGACGTCACCGCCGCCCTCTTCACCGCCCACCTGCTCCAGACCGGGGATGCCGGACTTGCGCTCGGCCGCACCGTCTCCAGCGTCTTCGACCTGCTCACCCCACCCACGAGTCGGGGCGCCGTGAGCTCCAGCTGGTGCAGAGCCAGGATGCGATCGCCACACCCGCGGCTGCAGTTCGAGGTGCAGCAGATCCGCTGACCACGAAGACGAGGTCGACCCCTCAGAGCACCACGAGGTCGTCGCGGTGGATGACCTCGCGCTCGTACGCCGGCCCGAGCTCGCGGGCCAGGTCGCGCGTCGAGCGCCCGAGCAGCCGCGGCAGCTCCGCCGAGGCGTAGTTCACCAGCCCCCGCGCGATCACCGCACCCTCGGGTGTGCAGACGTCGACCGGGTCGCCGGCCGCGAACGGCGCCCTCGACCCCGGTGATGCCCGCCGGCAGCAGCGACTTGCGCCGCTCCGTGACCGCCGCGACCGCGCCGTCGTCGAGCACCAGCCGACCGCGCGCCGTGGTGGCGTGCGCCAGCCAGCGCTTGCGCGACGCCCGGGTCGCCGCGGCCGGTGCGAAGACCGTGCCGACGTCGGCACCCGACAGCGCCGCGGCCATGTCGACCAGCCGGGTCAACAGCGTCGGGATGCCGGCCGCACCGGCGATGCCGGCGGCCTCCACCTTGGTCACCATGCCGCCGCTGCCGACCGACGACCCGGTGCCGCCGATCGTCACGGCATCGAGGTCCTCGGTCGTCGCGACCAGCGGCACCCGCCGCGAGCCGCCCCTCGAGGGCGGCCCGTCGTAGAGCGCGTCGACGTCGGTGAGCAGCACCAGCCCGTCGGCCGCCACCAGGTCGCCACCAGCGCCGCCAGCCGGTCGTTGTCGCCGAACCGGATCTCGTGGGTCGCCACGGTGTCGTTCTCGTTGACGATCGGCACGATGCCGAGCTCGAGCAGCCGCTCGAGGGTGCGCCGGGCGTTCGTGTAGTGGGTGCGCCGGGTGACGTCGTCGGCCGTGAGCAGCACCTGGCCGACGGTGAGCCCGTGCGCCGAGAAGGCCGCCTGGTAGGCCGCGACCAGCGCGCCCTGCCCGACCGACGCCGCCGCCTGCTGGGTCGCCAGGTCGGAGGGCCGGCGCGGCAGGCCCAGCGGCCCGATGCCGGCCGCGATGGCACCCGACGAGACGAGCACCACCTGGTGCCCGGCCGACGCCGCTGCCGCCAGCGCGTCGACGAGCGCCCCGAGCGCCGACAGGTCGAGGTGCCCACCGTCGGCGCTGGTCAGTGACGACGAGCCCACCTTGACGACGAGTCGGTGCCCCTCGCCCACGGTGCGCCGGAGGCGCTCGGCAGTGACCGGCATCCGGCTCAGTCCTCGTCGGCCACGGACGACCAGTGCCCGGCGTCGCGCTCCTGCGCCAGCTCGGTCGCGCGCCGCGGTCTGGGCGTCCTTGCGGGCGTGGAAGTGCGCCCGCCGCTCGTCGCGGGTCTTGCGCCCGCCCTCGGCCTCGAGCCGCACGTCGCTGCCGCGCGGCCCGCCGAGCAGCTCGGCACCGGCCGACATGGTCGGCTCCCAGTCGAAGACGACGGCGTTGTCCTCGGGCCCGATGAGCACCGTGGACCCCGAGACGGCACCGGCCTTGAGCAGGGCCTCCTCGACCCCGAGCCGGCTGAGCCGGTCGGCGAGGTAGCCGACGGCCTCGTCGTTGGAGAAGTCGGTCTGGTTGATCCAGCGCCGCGGCCGCTCGCCGAGCACCCGGAACACCTCGCCGTCCGGCGTGTTCTCGCGGCGCACGAGGAAGCCGGCGTCGTCGACGGCGACCGGCCGGATGACGACCCGCGGGCCGCTCCATGACCCGCGACTCGATCTCGGCCCGGGCCGCGAGCACGTGGCGCGCCAGCGCGAAGGTGAGCTCCTTGAGCCCGGTGTGCGCGACCGCCGAGACGATGTGCACCTCGAGGCCGCGCTCCTCGAGCAGCGGGCGCACCATCTCGGCGAGGTCGAGGGCGTCGGGCACGTCGGCCTTGTTGAGCACGATGATGCGGGTGCGCTCGGACAGCGGCCGGCCGCCGAGCGAGTCGTCGATGACGTACGCGGCGAGCTCGGCCTCGATCACCTCGAGGTCGGTCATCGGGTCGCGGCCCGGCTCGAGCGTGGCGCAGTCGACGACGTGCACGAGCACCGAGCAGCGCTCGACGTGGCGCAGGAACTCCAGGCCCAGGCCCTTGCCCTCGCTGGCGCCCGGGATCAGGCCCGGCACGTCGGCCATGGTGAAGCGCTGCGACCCGGCGGTGACGACCCCGAGGTTGGGCACCAGGGTCGTGAACGGGTAGTCGGCGATCTTGGGGCGGGCGGCCGACATCACCGAGACGAGCGAGGACTTGCCGGCGCTCGGGAAGCCGATCAGCGCGACGTCGGCGAGCGACTTCAGCTCGAGCACGATGTCGATCGACTCGCCGGGCTCGCCGAGCAGCGCGAAGCCGGGGGCCTTGCGCCGCGGAGGGCCAGCGCCTTGTTGCCCAGCCCGCCGCGGCCACCGCGGGCGACGACGAAGGTCGCGTCGTGGCCCACCAGGTCGGCGAGGACCGCGCCGTTGCCGTCCTTGACGACGGTGCCCTCGGGCACGGGCAGCACGAGGTCGCCGCCGTCGGCGCCGTTGCGCTCGTCGCCGCCGCCCGGCTTGCCGTTGGTGGCCTTGCGGTGCGGGGTGTGGTGGTAGTCGAGCAGCGTGGTGGACTGCGGGTCGACCGCGAGGATGACCGAGCCGCCCTTGCCGCCGTTGCCGCCGTCGGGGCCGCCGAGCGGCTTGAACTTCTCACGCTTGACCGAGGCCACGCCGTGGCCACCGTTCCCGGCGGCGACGTGCAGCACGACGCGGTCGACGAAGGTCGTCATGCTTCTCGCTCCTTAGGGCCCTGCTCGACACGGTTCTGGGATGCCGTGAGGGGCGGGCCTTCAGCGGCCCGCCCCTCACGACGTGGTCATGCGGCCGGGTGACGAGCACCCGGCGCCGGAGTCACTCCGCGGCGACGGTCTCCGCCGGGACGATGTTGACGGTCTTGCGGCCGCGCTTCTTGCCGAACTTCACCGCACCCGCGACGAGCGCGAACAGCGTGTCGTCGCCGCCACGGCCGACGCCGTCGCCGGGGTGGAAGTGCGTGCCGCGCTGGCGGACGAGGATCTCGCCGGCGTTGACGGCCTGGCCGCCGAAGCGCTTGACGCCGAGGTACTGGGCGTTGCTGTCGCGACCGTTGCGGGTCGAGGACGCACCCTTCTTGTGTGCCATGTCAGTAGTCCTTGATCAGTTAGGTCGAAGCGGGCGTCAGGCGTCGATCGCGGTGATCTTGACCTGGGTGAGCGGCTGGCGGTGACCCTGGCGCTTGCGGTAGCCGGTCTTGTTCTTGTACTTCAGGATCACGATCTTGGGACCCTTGGCGGCCTTGACGACCTCAGCGGTGACCTTGACCTTGGCGAGCTTGCTCGCGTCGCTCGTGACGGTTCCCCCGTCGACGACGAGGAGCGGCTGCAGCTGCACCGTGTCGCCGGCCTGGCCGATCTTGTCGATGAGCAGGACGTCGCCGACGGAGACCTTCTCCTGGCGACCACCTGCGCGCACAATCGCGTACACGTCTCGTACTCACTTTCGCTACGGGCGCGCTCTCTGGGTGACCGGCTGATGTGGTTCCCGCTTACGACACGGGACATCGGCTCGGTGGGCGCACCGACTGTCAAGACTACCGGTGCGGCCCGGTGGCGCTCCAAATCACGCCACCGGCGCACCGTTGGTGCTCGGGCGCGGTCCCTACGCCGGGTCGCCGCTGTCGCCCGCCGGGGCGCTCGTCGGATGCCGTCGCGCGCGGCGGTCCCGCCGGCGCCACGACCCGGCGCGCTTGCGGCGACCACGACGTGCGGCCGGAAGCCTCGTGCTCGGGGGCCGGCTCGGCCGCCACCTGGGCTCGGGCTCGGCCGGCGGCTCGGGCTCGGCCGCTCGGTGCGCTCGGGCTCCCGCGTGGGCTCGGGCTCGACTGTGGGCTCGGGCTCGGCCGCCGCCGTGGGCTCCGCGCGCTGGGCTCGCGGCTCGACTGCGCGGCTCGGGCTCGGCCGCCACCGTGGACTCCGGCTCGGCCGCCACCGTGGGCTCCGGCTCCGGCTCGACGTCGACCGGGCCACCGAAGGTGGTGGCCGCCACGGCGGCGAGCTCGTCGCGCCGCGGTGTCCGCAGCATCCGCTGACAGGTCGGTGACACCCTCGCCGGCCTCGGTGCGACGCAGCGCGGCGGCGTGGGCCGCGGCCGCGATCTGGGCCGCCGTCGGGCCGGAGGGCTTCTGGCCGTCCTCGGCGCCGTGGCCGCTCGGACCGGTGGCCCCGCCGGTCTGCGGCGTGCCGGTGGTCGCGCCACGGCGACCGCGCCCGGAACGGGCACCGCCCTGGCCACCGCCCTGGCTGCCCTGGTCGCCCGAGCTGCCGCCGCTGCGGTCGATCGGCTCGGTGTGGACAGGATGCCGCGCCCGCCGCAGTGCTCGCACTGCTCGGAGAAGACCTCGACCAGGCCGGACCCGACCCGCTTGCGGGTCATCTGCACCAGGCCGAGCGAGGTGACCTCGGCGACCTGGTGCTTGGTGCGGTCACGACCGAGGCACTCGAGCAGCCGGCGCACGACGAGGTCGCGGTTGGACTCGAGCACCATGTCGATGAAGTCGATGACGATGATCCCGCCGATGTCGCGCAGCCGCAGCTGGCGGACGATCTCCTCGGCGGCCTCGAGGTTGTTCTTGGTGACGGTCTCCTCGAGGTTGCCCCCGGAGCCGACGAACTTGCCGGTGTTGACGTCGACGACGGTCATCGCCTCGGTGCGGTCGATGACCAGGGAGCCACCCGAGGGCAGCCACACCTTGCGGTCCATCGCCTTGGCGAGCGACTCGTCGATGCGGTGCGCGGCGAAGACGTCCTCCTCGGCGGTCCAGCGCTGCAGGCGCGGCGCGAGGTCGGGCGCGACGTCCTCGACGTACTGGCTGACCTCGTTCCAGGCCTTGTCGCCGGAGACGACGAGCGAGGTGAAGTCCTCGGTGAACACGTCGCGGATGACGCGCACGGTCAGGTCGGGCTCGCCGTGCAGGAGCGCCGGGGCGCCGCCGCTGCCGGCCTTCTTGGCCCCGGCCGACTCGGCCTTGGCCTTGATCTTGTCCCAGATCTTGGTGAGCCGCTCGACGTCGGCGCGCAGCTCCTCCTCCGAGGCGCCCTCGGCGGCGGTGCGCACGATGACGCCCGCGTGGTCGGGCACGACCTCCTTGAGGATCGCCTTGAGGCGGGCCCGCTCGGTGTCGGGCAGCTTGCGCGAGATGCCGGTCATCTGGCCCTCGGGCACGTAGACCAGGTAGCGGCCGGGCAGGCTGATCTGCGAGGTGAGCCGGGCGCCCTTGTGGCCGATCGGGTCCTTGGTGACCTGGGTCAGCACGGTGTCGCCGGAGCTCAGCGCGTTCTCGATGCGGCGGGCCTGGCCGCCCTCGAGACCGGCGGCGTCCCAGTTGACCTCACCGGCGTAGAGCACGGCGTTGCGGCCCTTGCCGATGTCGACGAACGCCGCCTCCATCGACGGCAGCACGTTCTGGACCCGGCCGAGGTAGACGTTGCCGGCCATCGAGGCCGTCGTCTCGCGCGAGACGTAGTGCTCGACGAGCACGCCGTCCTCGAGCACGCCGATCTGGGTGCGGTCGCCCCGGCCGCGCACGACCATGACGCGCTCGACGCTCTCGCGGCGGGCCAGGAACTCGGCCTCGGTGATGATCGTGCGGCGACGCCCGGCCTCGCGGCCCTCCCGGCGGCGCTGCTTCTTGGCCTCGAGGCGGGTCGAGCCCTTGACCGCGGTCGGCTCGTCGCGCTGCGAGCGCGGCTCGCGCACCCGGGTGACGGTGCCGGGCGGGTCGTCGCTCTCGCCGTCGCCGGACCCGGCGCCACGGCGGCGACGCCGACGGCGACGGCTGGTGCCGCCCTCGCCGTCGTCACCCTGCTCGTCGGGGCCGGTGCCCCCGGCCTCGTCGGTCGTCGTCGGAGGTCTCGGATGCCGTGCCGGGCTGGTCGTCGTCGGCCTGGCTGCGGCCGCGCCGGCCGCGGCCCCCGCGACGGCGGCGGCTGCGCGAGCCGCCCTCGCCCTCGTCGGTGGCGCGCTCGTCGGGCCCGCGGTCGCCGTCGGCGTCGCTGGGCTCGTCGGACGGTGTCGGCGGCGCCGGCAGCGTCGGGGGCGTCGGTGGCCTGGGCGCGAGCGCCGCCGCGCCGGACCGCGACCGCCACGGCTGCGGCGTCCGCCGCGCACCTCGGGGGCCTGCTCGGTCTCGGTGGTCTCGGTGGTCCCGGCGTCGCCCTCGTCGGTCGGGGTCGCGGCGCTGGGCTCCTCCTCGGCGACCCGCTCGGCCGGGGCCTGGGCGGGCGCCGTGGCCCGGCGGCGGCGCGGGGCGACCGGCTCGGGGGCCTGGAAGAGCAGGCCGAAGCTCGGCACGGCCGGCGGGTCTCCTCGGCGGTCGTCTCGTCCTCGCCCTCGACGACGGCGTCGTCGTCGACGACCTCGACCTCGGCGACCTCGTCGCCCGGGGCCGCGTCCGTCTCGGCCGGGGCCGCGTGCGTCTCGACCGCGGCGGCCTCGGTGGCCGCCGCCTTCTTGGCCCGCTTGGTGGTGGTCTTGGCGCCCTTGGTCGTGCCTTCTTGGCGGCCCGCTTGCGGGTGGCCTTCGTGGTGGGCACCTCGGCGGCGCCTCGTCGTCGGACCCGGAGGGCGCGGCCTCGGACCCGGCGGGCGCGGCGTCGGGGGTGACGGCACCGGCATCCGGCTCGGCGGTGGGGGCGGCGGCCTTCTTGGTCGCGCGGCGGCGCTTGGGCTTCTCGGCTGGGGGCCACCTCGGGGACGTCGACCGCGAGGACGGCGTCCGCGGTGGTGTCGGTGGTGGTCGGGTCGTTCTCGGAAGCCATCAGGCCCCTTTCGTCACCCACGCGATGACGACCACACCGGTGTCCCGGCCCCGGCGGGCCGGCTCCTCGTCGATCGCGTGGTGCGATCGGATCGTGCGGGGCGCACCCCGTACGGAAGTCGACTGCTGCCCCGGAGCGGCTCGCGCGGGCGGCGCGGCACCTATCCGGAGCCGGCGGCGTCCTTGTCGGCGGCCAACGGGTCGGCCACCCCAGCATTTGCGTCGAGCAGAGGGCCTTGCGCCAGCCGGGTCACCAGGGGTGGGACCGGTGGCGAGAACCCGGTCACTGCGCGCAGTGCGGTCAGGATGTCGTCGGGGCGCACGGACGGTGTGGAGTGCCGTGCGACCACCCGCAGTATCGCACACCCCTCGGCGTCGACCCCGGTGACGGCCATCGCCAGCACGGCGTCGCGCGTGTCGAAGGTACGCGGCCCGGTCTTGAAGGTGCGGGTCGCCTCGGCGACGTCGCAGGCGAGGTAGCCCGCGACGGCATCCTCGACCGCGGCGGGGTCGGCACCGCGGACGACGATCTGCCACTCGCTGCCCTCGAGCCGGTCGGCGAGCGAGCCCGGCCCGGCCGGCGACCACCTCGAGAACGTCGAGCCCCTCGGGCAGCGCCTCGTCGAGGGCGGCCCGCACGGCCTCGCGGGTCGACCCGCTCGGTGACCCGGATCTCGAAGTACTCCGCCTCGCTGGCCGTGCCGGTGGGGGCGGCGTTGGCGTACGAGATGAGCGGGTGGGGGTGGAAGCCGGCCGGAGAAGGCCATCGGCACGTCGGCCCGGCGCAGCGCCCGCTCCAGGGCCCGCGCGAAGTCGCGGGTGGAGGAGAAGCGCAGCCGGCCCCGCTTCGCGTAGCGGATCCGGAGCTTCTGGACCGCCGGGTGCGGGCGGGGGTCCGTCGGGGGTGCGCTGGGCCATGACGCACCAGCCTAGGTGCGCGGATGCCGTGCCCGGCATCGCTGCGGATCCCGACGCCCTTTCCGGTCGCGACCCACTGATCCGATGGCGGACCGGGGCTGTCGCGCACGGCATCGGTGGCGATAGCGTTCGACCATGCCGGACCTCGACCGTTCCCGTCTCACCGAGCTTCTCGCCGTGGAGCAGGCCGCCTACACCCAGGGCCACCCGCGCAGCCGCGAGCTGTTCGAGCAGGGCAGCAACCTGTTCGGCAAGGTGCCGATGACCTGGATGAACAAGTGGAGCGGCGGCTTCCCGCTCTACCTCGACCACGCGCGGGGCAACCGGATCTCCGACGTCGACGGCCACACCTACGTCGACTTCGCGCTCGGCGACACCGGCGCGATGGCCGGCCACTCCCCGCGGGCCACGGTCGAGGCCGTCGCGCGGCGGATGGGCGACCTCGGCGGCATCACGACGATGCTGCCGACGGCCGACGCGCAGTGGGTGGGCGCCGAGCTGACCCGCCGGTTCGGGATGCCGCTGTGGAGCTTCACCCTCTCGGCCACCGACGCCAACCGCTGGGCCGTGCGGCTGGCCCGGCTGGCCACCGGCAAGCCGAAGATCCTGGTCTTCGCCTACTGCTACCACGGCTCGGTCGACGAGACCTTCGCGATCCCCGGCCCCGACGGCAAGGCGGAGTCGCGCCCGGGCAACGTCGCTCCCCCGGTGCCGCTCGACCTCACCACCCGGGCCGCGACGTGGAACGACCTGGCCTCGGTCGAGCGCGAGCTGGCCCACGGCGACGTCGCCGCGATCCTCACCGAGCCGGCACTGACCAACATCGGCATCGTGCTGCCCGAGCCGGGCTTCCTGGAGGGCCTGCGCGAGCTGGCCACCCGCTACGGCGCGCTGTTGATGATCGACGAGACGCACACCTTCTCCGCTGGTTGGGGCGGTGCGACCCACGAGTGGGGGCTCGAGCCGGACATCTTCGTCATCGGCAAGTCGATCGGCGGCGGCATCCCGTCGGGTGCCTACGGCATCACCGAGGAGGTCGCCGCGGCGATCACCGGCCACACGGATGCCGGGGACGCCGACATCATCGACGTCGGCGGGGTCGGCGGCACGCTCGCCGGCAACGCGCTGTCGACCGCGGCGATGCAGGCGACCCTGGGCGAGGTGCTCACCCCGGAGGCCTTCGCGCAGATGACCGAGCTCGCCACCGCGTTCACCGAGGGCGTGCAGGCCGTCCTGGACGAGCTCGACGTGCCGTGGTCGATCCAGCAGCTGGGCGCGCGTGCCGAGTACCGCTTCACCCGGCCCGCGCCGCGCACCGGCGAGGAGTCGGCGGTGGCGCACGACGACGAGATCGACGCGTACATGCACCTCGCGATGTGCAACCGCGGGATCCTGATGACGCCGTTCCACAACATGGCGCTGATGTGCCCGGCCACCACCCGCGCCGACGTCGACCGGCACACCGCGGCGTTCCGCGAGGTCGTGGGAGCGCTCTACGCCTGACCGGCGACGACGCCGCTCTCGGTCGCCTCGGCCCGGCGGGCGCGGCGCAGGGTGCGCAGCGTCTCGACCACGCTCCAGACGAGCACGACCACGACCCCGATGGCCGTCGACAGGTTGAGGTCGCGCTCGGCGTCGGCCCAGCCGCCCTCGACCAGCACGTCGACGAACGCCGGGTTGAACAGGCTGCCGTCCCGCAGCAGCAGGAGCAGCGGCACGGCGAAGGCCAGGTCGAGCGCGACGTTCGCGAGGGCCAGCCCGGTGGACCAGCGGCCGCGGCGGTAGGCGAGCAGGGCGACGACCGCATCGGCGGCGAGCACCACCAGCAGCCACGGGATCCAGCCCGACCAGAGCGCGGGGTCGAGGACCGGCACGGACTCGCCGCCGCTGGTCACCGGTGAGCTGGTCTGCTGCCACACGAGCGCGAGGGCCACGAGGACGAGGAAGACCACGCTTCCCGCGGTCTCGCCGAAGCCGACGCGGCCCGTGCCGCTCGTGTCGGGCAGCTGCTCAGGCGTCCACGTGTCGAGGGACGCGTGCCCCGTGCGCTCCAGGATGACGAAGACGAGGGTCGTCCAGAACACGACGTGGACGGCCACGGTGATCGCCAACGCGATGCTGCTGCCGACGAGCGAGCCGACGTTCGTCGTCGCCAGGTCCTCGACGAAGAGCCGCGCCACGAGGGTGCCGATCACCGAGATCGGCACGACGACGACGAGCAGCACCCGGACGAGGCGGAGCCACTCGGGGTAGACGCCCGGCCCGATGAGGTGCAGGGGTCGGCCGCTGTAGCCGGCGGCCAGCCGCAGGGGGTCGCCGAGCTCGACGAGCACCGCGCGCTCGGCGTCGGCGCGGGTCGTCGCGCCGGCCTCGAGACGGGCGTCCACCATGTCCTCGATCGTGGCGTGCAGCTCGCGTTCGACCTCGGGTCGCTGGGCCTCGTCGAGCCCGCTCACGGTGGCGGCGACATAGCGGTCGGTGAGGGAGGCGGTCATCGCGTCGGTCCTCTCGGTCGTGGGGGTCGGGGTGTGTGTCAGCCGAGGTCGGAGATCGCGGCGTCGAGCGCGCGCCAGTCGGAGCGCAGCGCGGTGAGGACGGCCAGGCCCTCGTTGCTCGTCCGGTAGAACTTGCGCGGGCGCGACTCGGCGGTGTTCCACTCCGAGACGAGCAGGCCCTGCTTCTCGAGTCGGCGCAGCAGCGGGTAGAGGGTGTTGGCGTCGACCCCGAACCCGGCGCCCGCCAGGGTCTCGAGCAGGGCATAGCCGTAACCGGGGGTGCGCAGGGTCGCCAGGCAGGCGACGACGACGGTGCCCCGCCTCAGCTCCTGCAGGTGGCCCGACACGACCTCGTCGTCAACACTCACGAGTCACACTATACTGTGCATCACACACTATCGTCAACGACACACGCCCCCTCGGCCTCACAACAGCTTCCCGCCCCAAGTCGAGGCGTGGTCAGTCGCCGAACTGCTCGCGGATGCGGACGAGCTCGACCGCGTGGGAGTCCAGGGCCCGGTCCTCGTCGTTGGCCGGCACCCACGTGGGGCACGGCAGCGCCCGGCGCTGGTCGTCGATGCCGACGAAGATCGTGCGGCAGTAGGTGGTCAGCTCCATGCCGTCGGCCCCGTCACTGGGGTCGCCCGAGCGCACGTGCACCCCGACGTGCATCGAGGTGCGCCCCGTGTGCAGCAAGCCGGGCCTCGACCTCCACGACGTGGCCGATCCGCAGCGGCCGGTAGAACCGCACGCCACCGGTGAAGATCGCGACGTTGCGGTCGCTGCCGGTCCAGCGGGTCGCGAGCACGTGCGCGGCCTCGTCGATCCAGCGCATGACGATGCCGCCGTGCACCTTGCCGCCCCAGTTGACGTCGGTCGGCGCGGCGAGGAAGCGCATGACCACCCGCGGCGCCGTGCCGGCATCCGTGTAGGCCTGGCCGGCCATCGCGGCCTCGACCTGCGCGCGCAGGTCGGCCCGACGGGCCGCCCAGCGCTCCTCGAGCTCCTGGCCCTGGGTGCGCGGCACGAACGGCGGCACGGGGGTCGAGCGCCCCTCCTCGTCGACCGCGACGAAGATGATCAGGCACCGGGTGGCGGGAGCCATCTCGCGCGTGCGGGGCTGGCCCGGACGCCACGTCGACGGTGATGTGCATCGAGGACGCGGCCGGTGTGCACGACCCGCGCGGTCACCTCGACGAGCTCGCCGACCTCGACCGGGCGGGTGAAGCGCACGTTCCCCACGTAGGCCGTGACGGCGTAGGTGGCGCTCCACCCGGCGGCCGCGGCGTAGCCGGCCTTGTCGATCCACTCGAGCACCCGGCCGGCCGAGACGGAACCGGACTGACCGGCATCGGTGGGGGCGGCGAGGAAGCGCAGGGTGATCTCGGCCGCGGCGGCGTCGGCGGGGCTCATGGACCCATCATGCTCAGCCGGCGGCCGACGTGCGCAGCGCGCCCGCTGCTCCGGGGACCCGAAGACGATCAGCGTGGACCCCACCTCGATCGCGGTCGCTGCGCACCGGGTTGGGCAGGAACGCCCCCTTGCGCGGCTGGCGCACCGCGAGCAGCTGGCACCCGGACAGTGACGGCACGTCCACCTCCCCCACGCTGCGGCCGGCGAGCGGGCTGTGCTCACCGAGCCGCACCTGCTCGATCCGGAAGTCGAGGTCGTCCTCGTGCATGACCTCGTCGAGGAACTCCGCGACGTCGGCGTTGAGGGCGAAGGAGGCCATCCGGCGGCCACCGATCAGCTGGGGGTTGACCGCCCGGGTGGCGCCGGCGAGGACCAGCTTCTCCTTGGAGTCCAGGGTGCGGGCCCGGCTGATGATGACCAGGTCGGGGCGCAGCGCGCGGGCGGACAGGGTGGCGTACATCGTCTCGGCGTCGGTGCCCAGGGCGCAGATCAGGGCGCGGGCGCGGTCGATGCCGGCCTCGTGCAGGGTGTCGTCGCGCGAGGCGTCGCCGAGCACGTGCGGCTCGGTGAGGCCCTCGAGCCGGGCGGCGTCGCTGTCGACGACGACGACCCGGTGGCCGGTGTCCACGAGGTGGCGCACCGCCGAGCGGCCGACCCGGCCGTGGCCGCAGACGATCACGTGGTCGCGCAGGTGCGAGATGTCCCGGTCCATGCGGCTCCTCCAGAGGTACTCGCGCAGGTGGCCCTCGGTCACGGCCTCGACGAGCACGCCGAGGTTGTAGAGCACGGTGCCCACACCGAGGACGATGAGCACCATGGTGAAGACCTGGCCGGCCGGGCTGAGCGGGCGCACCTCGCGGAAGCCGACCGTCGCGACCGTGGTGACGGTCTGGTAGAGCGCGTCCAGCAGCGGGAAGCCGAGCGCGACGTAGCCGACCGTGCCGAGGACGGTGACCAGGAACAGGGCCAACACCGCGATGGCGATCCGGCGGACGGCATCACGACCCGAGTCGGTGCCCATGAGCAGCGCCCGGCGTCGGCTGCTCGTGCTCGCCGTGGCCACGTCCTCATCCTGTCACCGGCGCGCGCACGGCACCACGCGCTCGGGGGTCACGCCACACACGGCGGATGCCGGGTGGTCGCCGCCGCGGTCAGGCGTGGGTGTGCTCGGCCATCGCACTGCTTCCGGCGCCGAGCACGGTCAGCGGCAGGAGGGTCTTGCCGGTGGGGCCGATCTCGATCTCGGTGCCCATCTGCGGGCAGACGCCGCAGTCGAAGCAGGGGGTCCAGCGGCAGTCCTCGACCTCGGTCTCGTCGAGGGCGTCGAGCCAGTCCTGCCAGAGCCACTCCTTGTCGAGACCGGAGTCGATGTGGTCCCAGGCGAGCACCTCGGACTCCCCGCGCTCGCGCGTGGTGTACCAGGCCACGTCGACGCCGAGCGGGGTGAGCTCGCGCTCCGCGGCCGCCATCCAGCGGTCGTAGGAGAAGTGCTCCGACCAGCCGTCGAAGCGTCCGCCGTCGCGCCACACGGCCTCGATGACCCGGCCGACACGGCGGTCACCGCGCGAGAGCAGGCCCTCGACGATGCCCGGCTTGCCGTCGTGGTAGCGGAACCCGATGGCCGAGCCGTAGCGACGGTCGGAGCGGATGGCCTGGCGCAGCTTGTCGAGCCGGGCGTCGGTCTCCTCGGCGCCGAGCTGCGCGGCCCACTGGAACGGCGTGTGCGGCTTGGGCACGAAGCCGCCGATCGAGACGGTGCAGCGGATGTCGCGGCGGCCGCTGACCTCGCGGCCGGTGTCGATGACCCGCTTGGCGAGCTCGGCGATCTGCAGCACGTCCTCGTCGGTCTCGGTCGGCAGGCCGCACATGAAGTAGAGCTTGACCTGCCGCCAGCCGGCGCCGTACGCGGCGGCGACGGTGCGGATCAGGTCGTCCTCGCTGACCATCTTGTTGATGACCTTGCGGATGCGCTCGGACCCACCCTCGGGCGCGAAGGTGAGCCCCGAGCGACGACCGTTGCGGGTCAGCTCGTTGGCGAGGTCGATGTTGAAGGCGTCGACCCGGGTCGAGGGCAGCGACAGCCCGGTGTTCGTGCCCTCGTAGCGGTCGGCCAGGCCCTTGGCGATGTCGGCGATCTCGGAGTGGTCGGCCGAGCTCAGCGAGAGCAGCCCCACCTCCTCGAAACCCGTTGCGGCCAGACCGCGCTCGACCATCTCCCCGATGCCGGTGATGCTGCGCTCGCGCACCGGGCGGGTGATCATGCCGGCCTGGCAGAACCGGCAGCCGCGGGTGCAGCCGCGGAAGATCTCGACCGACATCCGCTCGTGCACCGACTCGGCCAGCGGCACGAGCGGCTGCTTCGGGTACGGCCAGGCGTCGAGGTCCGTCACGGTGTGCTTCGCGACCCGCCACGGCACGCCGGGGGCGTCGGGGCTGGGGGCGACCCGCTGGATCCGGCCGTCGGGCAGGTAGCTGACGTCGTAGAAGGCCGGCACGTAGACCCCGCCGGTGCGGGCGAGGCGCAGCAGCACCTCCCGGCGGCCACCGGGCATCCCCTCGCGCTTCCACGCGCCGACGATGTCGGTGACCGCGAGCACGGCCTCCTCGCCGTCGCCGACCACCGCGGCGTCGACGAAGTCGGCGACCGTCTCGGGGTTGAAGGCGGCGTGCCCGCCGGCCACCACGATCGGGTGGCTCTCGTCGCGGTCGACGGCGTGCAGCGGGATGCCGGCCAGGTCGAGCGCGGTGAGCATGTTGGTGTAGCCCAGCTCGGTCGAGAACGACAGGCCGAGCAGGTCGAAGTCGCCGACCGCGCGGTGCGCGTCGACGGTGAACTGCGGCACGCCGTGCTCGCGCATCAGGGCCTCGAGGTCGGGCCACACGGAGTACGTGCGCTCGGCCAGGGCGTCGGGACGCTCGTTGAGCACTTCGTACAGGATCATGACGCCCTGGTTCGGCACGCCGACCTCGTAGGCGTCGGGGTACATCAGCGCCCAGCGCACGGTGGCGTCCCCGGCGACGTCCCACTCCTTGACGGTGGAGTTCAGCTCGCCGCCGACGTACTGGATCGGCTTGCTGACCTGCTCGAGCAGCGGCTCGAGCTGGCGGAAGACGGACTGTCCGGGCATCCGTCAAGAGTAGGTCGCCGCGGGCGGTGCCCCAAAACGGTCGACGTGCCCTCGCCGTGGGCACCGCCCGCATGCTTGGCTGGCTCCATGAGCACCGACACCGCCGTGGACCTCGTCGTCATCGGCCTGGGGCCCGGTGGCGAGCACCTCGCGACCGAGGCCGCGAAGGCCGGCCTGAGCGTCGTCGGCATCGACGAACGCCTCGTCGGGGGTGAGTGCCCCTACTACGGCTGCATCCCCTCGAAGATGGTGATCCGGGCCGCGAACCTGCTCGCCGACGCCCGCCGGGTGGGAACCCTCGCCGGCACCGCCGAGGCCACCCCCGACTGGGGCGTGGTGCACGCGCGCATCCGGGACGAGGCCACCGACGACTGGGACGACACCGTCGCCGTCGAGCGACTCGAGAAGGCCGGGGTGCGCTTCGTGCGGGGTCACGGGCGGCTCGTCGACACCGGCGTGGTCGAGGTCGGCGGCACCCGGTACACCGCCTCGCGCGGCGTCGTGCTGAACACGGGCACCTCGCCGGCCGCTCCCCCGGTCGACGGGTTGGCCGACACCCCGTTCTGGACCAACCGCGACGTGCTGGCCACGCCCGACCTGCCGGCCTCCATGGTCGTCATCGGCGGCGGGGCGATCGGGGCCGAGCTGGCGCAGGCGTTCGCCCGCTTCGGCACGAAGGTCTCGCTGCTCGAGGCGGCCCCGCGCATCCTGGCGCTGGAGGAGCCCGAGTCCTCGGACGTCGTGGCGCGCGCGATGGCCGCGGACGGCATCCAGGTGCTCGCCGGGGCGTCGATCGGCTCGGTGCGCCACGCCGACGGCCGGTTCACGGTGTCGCTCACCGACGCCGAGGGTACGGCGCTGGAGCTGGGCTCGGACCGGCTGCTCGTCGCGGCCGGCCGCCGGCCCAACATCGCCGACGTGGGGCTGGATGCCGTGGGGCTCGACCCGGCGGCCCGCTCGGTCGACACCGACCCGCGGATGCGGGCCGGCGACCGGCTGTGGGCGATCGGCGACATCACCGGCGAGGGCGCGTTCACCCACATGTCGATGTACCAGGCCGCCGTCGCGCTGGCCGACATCACCGGGCCCTCGGGCGACGACGCGCGCGAGGCCGAGTACCACGCCGTGCCACGGGTGACCTTCACCGACCCCGAGGTCGGAGCGGTCGGCATGACCGAGAAGCAGGCCCGCGACGCCGGGCTCGACGTCGCGGTCGGGCTCGCCCCGCTCGCCGAGTCGACCCGCGGCTGGATCACCGGCCCCGGCGGCGAGGGGGTCGTCAAGCTCGTCGAGGACCGTGCCGCGGGCCACCTCGTCGGGGCGACGTCGGTCGGGCCGATGGGCGGCGAGGTGCTCTCGATGCTCGCCACCGCGGTGCACGCCCGGGTGCCCACCGCCACGCTGGCCCGGATGCCGTTCGCCTACCCGACGTTCCACCGTGCCGTCGAGACGGCGCTCGCGGACCTGCGGGAGTAGCCGTGACCGCCGCCGGGCGCGTGCGGGCCGCCATGGCGGCCCAGCCGCGTGAGCGGTTCCTCCCGGCACCGCAGCGACGACGGGCGTCGTACGACGGCCCGCTCGACATCGGCCACGGCCAGACCAACAGCCAGCCGCGCACCGTGAGCGCGATGCTCGAGCTGCTCGACGTGCGGCCCGGGCAGCGGGTGCTCGACGTCGGGTCGGGGTCGGGCTGGACGACCGCGCTGCTCGCCGAGCTCGTGGGCCCGACCGGGTCGGTGCTCGGCGTCGAGCGGGTGCCCGACCTCGTGGCCACCGGGCGCGCCAACGTCGAGGCGGCGCGGATGCCGTGGGCCCGGATCCGTGCCGCCGTCACCGGGGTGCTCGGGGCGCCGCAGGAGGCACCCTTCGACCGGGTCCTGGTGTCGGCCATGGCGCGCCGGCTCCCGGACGAGCTGCTCGCCCAGCTCGGCGAGCACGGCATCCTCGTGGTGCCGGTCTCGGGGCGGATGCTGCGCGTCGAGCGCGACGACGAGGTACCGGACGGCCGACGGATCACCGAGCACGGGCACTACCGCTTCGTCCCGCTCGTCACCGACTGAGGGACCGCGCGCGGCACACGGCGCCGGTCACCCAGGGGTGACCGGCGCCGTCTGCGGTGCTCAGCTGGTGTAGTGGGCGTCGAGGTGGTGCTTGTACTTGTCCGAGACCACCTTGCGCTTGAGCTTCAGGCTGGGGGTGAGCTCGCCGTCCTCGACCGTCAGGTCGTTCTCGAGGATGGTGAACTTCTTGATGGTCTCCCAGCGGTTGAGCCCCGCGTTGAGCTGGTCGATGTAGTCCTGCACCATCTCGCGGCAGGCGTCGGAGGAGACGATCTCGGCGTAGGGCTTGCCCTCCATGCCGTGCTGGGCACCCCAGCCGGCGATGGCCTCGGGGTCGAGGGTCACCAGCGCCGAGACGAAGTTGCGGTCGGCGCCGTAGACGACGAGCTGGCTGGCGTAGGGGCACAGTCCCTTGAACATCGACTCGATGTTCGACGGGGCGACGTACTTGCCGCCGCTGGTCTTGAACATGTCCTTCTTGCGGTCGGTGATGCGCAGGAACCCACGCTCGTCGAGCTCGCCGATGTCACCGGTGTGCAGCCAGCCCTCGACGTCGATGGTCTCCGCGGTCGCCTCGTCGTTGTTGTGGTAGCCCTCCATGTTGCCCGCGCCGCGCAGCAGCACCTCGCCGTCGTCGGCGATGCGCACCTCGGTGCCGGGCAGCGGCCAGCCGACCGTGCCGTAGCGGTAGGCCTTGATCCGGTTGACGAACGACGCGGCGCTGGTCTCGGTCATGCCGTAGCCCTCGGCGATCTGCATCCCCATGGCATCGAACCAGCGGGCGATGTCCTGGTTCAGGGCGGCCGACCCGGAGATGAAGAAGCGGATCCGTCCACCGAACCGGTCGCGGATCTTGGTGCCGATCAGCTTGTCGGCGATGGCGTACTTCGTCGCGAGCAGCCCGGAGGGGTTCTGGCCCTGCTCGCGCAGCACGCTGACCTCGCGGCCGACACCGCTGGCCCAGGAGAAGAGCTTGGCCTTGACCCCGCCCTCGTCGGCCATCATCGTCTGGATGCGACCGTACGCCTTCTCGAAGATGCGCGGTGCGGCACCCATGAAGGTCGGCTTCACCACGGCGAGGTTCTCGACGATCTTGTCGATCCGCCCGTCGATGGCGGTCGGGAAGCCGATCTGCAGCGGCAGGGTGAGCAGCACCTTGCCGAACACGTGCGCCAGGGGCAGCCAGAGGTACTGCAGGTCGTCCTCGGACAGGATGTTGATCGACTCGACGGCCGCACCCTCGTAGGTCCAGGCGCTGTGCCGCAGCCGCACGCCCTTGGGGCGGCCGGTGGTGCCCGAGGTGTAGATGATGGTCGCCAGCTGGTCGTGCTGGATGCCGTCGATCCGCGCGTCGACGGCGCCGGGGTCGCCCGCGAGGTACTCACGGCCCAGCTGGCGGACCTCGTCGAGGGTCAGGGTCCAGGCATCGGCGTCGGAGACCCCGTCGAAGACGATGACGCGCAGCACCGCAGGGGTGTCGGCCCGGATGCCGCGCAGCTTCTCGAGCTGCTCGGCGTTCTCGGCGAAGACCACCTTGGCACCGGAGTCGGACACGATGAACGACACGTCCTCGGCCATCGTCGTCGGGTAGATCGTGGTGGTCGCCCCGCCGGCCACCATGGTCGCGAGGTCGGCCAGGGCCCACTCGTAGCGGGTGCTCGAGGCGATGGCGACGCGGTCCTCGGGTTCGATGCCCAGGGCCACGAGCCCGGCCCCGATCTCGCGCACGACGACATCGAGCTCGGACCAGGTGACGGTGACCCACTCGTCCCCGGACTCGGTGACCACGGCGTGCAGGTAGGCCGGCCGGTCGGGGCTGGCCGCGACACGGGTGCGGAACATGTGCCCGACACTCTGTGCCTCGTTGTCGAGGACCGACTGGTCGACGGGCTCGTCGGCGGGAGTGTTGATCTGCGGGGAGGCGGAGAGCATCGAGCGTCGTCCTCGTCGTTGGGGAGCGTGGTGCGCGCATCCTGCCACAGGGCGCGGTACGAAGGGTACGCCTTGTTACCGGTGAGTCGCGGTGGTGTGTGTCGCATCGACCAGTCCGACCGCGAGCCAGGACACGAGCATCGAGGACCCGCCGTACGACACGAACGGCAGGGGTAGGCCGGTGACCGGGAGCAGCCCGAGGTTCATCCCGATGTTCTGCACCACCTGCACCGCCAGCCACGTGGCCACCCCGACGGCGACGAGGCGGCCGAACGGCTCCTGCGCCCGCGCGGCGACCAGGAGCACGCGCCCGACGACGAAGGCGAGCAGCAGCAGCAGGCCCGTCGCGCCGACGAAGCCGAGCTCCTCCCCCGCCACCGAGAAGACGAAGTCGTTGAGCTGGTACGGCACGTAGCCGCCCTGGGTGCGCTCGCCCCGCATGAAGCCCTGCCCCCACAACCCGCCGGCGCCGATGGCCAGGCGCACCATCCGGGTCTGGTAGCCGCTGCCCTGCGGGTCGGCGGACGGGTCGACGAACGAGGTCAGCCGGTCCCGCTGGTAGTCGCTGAGCACGGGCGTGGTGAGCGCGACCACCACCACGGCCACCCCGAGCAGCACTGCGGCCGCGACCCACCGGCGCGGTACCCCGGCCACGGTCACCACGACCGCGCCCACGGCCACGACCACGGCCGCCGAGCCGAGGTCGGGCTGGAGCAGGATGAGCGCGGTCGGCAGTGCGACCAGCCCGGCGGCCAGGGCCACCTCACGGCGCCCGGGCGCCAGTCCCCGCTCCGCCTGCCCGGCCAGCAGGGTCGCCAGCGCGAGGCAGAGGCCCACCTTGGCCAGCTCGGCCGGCTGCACGGTGAAACCGCCGACGAGCGGGATCCAGGACCGCGAGCCGTTGACCGTGCGGCCGAGCGGGGTCAGCACGGCGAGCAGCAGCAGCACCGAGCCGCCGTAGACCCACGGGGCGGCCAGGCGCACCCGCTGCTGGCCGACCCGGCTCACCAGCAGCGCCAGGCCGAGGCCCACCGCCGCGGTGAGCAGGTGCCGCACGAGGTAGGCCGTGCCGTCCTGCCGGGCGGTGGCCGACCAGACCAGCAGGGCGCCGACCACCGAGGTGCCGGCGGCGGCGACGTAGAGCCCGACGTCGTGCCGGGCCCAGGGGCTCAGGCCGGCGGGCCCACGCCCTGACCCCGATGCTTGCATCCGGGTCAGGCGGGGACGATCTTCGTGAGCAGCTGGCGGCACCTGGCGACGTCCCGGCCCATCGCCTCGAGCAGCTCGTCGACGCTGTCGAACCGCAGGGTCGCACGGATGTGGGCCGTGAACTCGACCATCACCCGCTCGTCGTAGAGGTCGAGGTCGTCGCGGTCGAGCACGTAGGCCTCGACGGTGCGCCGGTCGTGGGTCTCGAAGGTCGGGTTGGTGCCCACGCTGATCGCGGCCGGCATCGTGCGGTCGCGCTCGCCCTCGGCGAGGTCGAGCCGGGTGAGCCACCCGGCGTAGACGCCCTCGAGCGGCACCAGGCCGAGCGAGTCGGCCGACAGGTTGGCCGTGGGGTAGCCCAGGCCCTTGCCCCGGTGGTTGCCGTGCACGACGGTGCCGACCACCCGGTGGGGGCGGCCCAGGATGCGGGCGGCCTCGGCGACCTCGCCGGCGCGCAGGTGGCGGCGGACGACGGTCGAGGAGAACCGTTCGCCGTCACCGACGTCGTCGAGCGCGAGGACCTCGAAGCCGAACTGCTCGCCGAGGTCGGCCAGGGTCGAGACGTCCCCGGAGTTGCGGTAGCCGAACCGGGTGTCCATCCCGACGACGACGCAGCGGGCGTCCAGGCCCCTCACGAAGACGGCGCGCACGAAGTCCTCCGGGGTCTGCTGGGCGAACTCGGTGGTGAAGTCCAGCACGAGCAGGCCGTCGACGCCCGAGTCGGCGATCAGGTCGTCGCGGATCGTGCCGGGGGCGATGAGCTCGGGAGCCTGCTCCGGGCGCAGCACGGCGACCGGGTGCGGCTCGAAGGTGATCGCGACGGCGGGCAGCCCGTGCCGGTGCCCCGCCTCGACGAGGGCGTTGAGCACCGCCCGGTGCCCGCGGTGGACGCCGTCGAAGTTGCCGAGGGTGAGGACGCAGGGCCGAAGGGCCTCGGGCGTCTCGGAGGGGTTGGTCCACCGGTGCACGGGCACCACTCTACGAACTCGCCGGGGCAAACACGACGAGGCTGCGCGCCGTGGGACGGGACTCGTCGAGCATCGCGACGAGGGTGCCGTCCGGACCGATCGCCGCGACCGGCTCGGCACGTCCCGGCACCTCGGAGTCAAGGCGCTGCCCGTAGCCGAGGGTGCGCGCCTGCGCCTCGTCGAGGTCGCGTACGACGAAGGCCGCCCGGGCCGCGTCGGCCAGCGGGGTCACCGGCATCGGCTCGCCCTGGCGGGCGTCGAGGTCGGCGAGCGGGTGGGCGTCGGCCAGGGTGAAACCGCCGACCCGCGTGCGGCGCAGCGCGGTGAGGTGCCCCCCGCAGCCCAGGGCGGCGCCGAGGTCGCGGGCCAGCGCCCGCACGTAGGTGCCGGACGACACGGTGACCTCGACGTCGACGTCGACGACGGGAAGGCCGTCGACGGTCAGGGCCCGCACGTCACCGATCGCGAAGCGGGACACCGTGACCGGGCGCGCCGGGAGGTCGACGGACTCCCCCGCCCGCACCCGGTGGTAGGACCGCTCGCCCTTGACCTTGATGGCGCTGACGGCGCTCGGGACCTGCTCGATGTCCCCGGTGAGCGGCAGCGCCGCCGCCACCACGGCATCCCGCGCGAGGCCCGAGACCCCCGCGGATGCCGTGACCTCGCCGTCCGCGTCGTCGGTGAGTGTCGCCTGGCCGAGCCGGATCGTGGCCGCGTAGTCCTTGTCGCAGCCGACGAGGAAGGTCAGCAGCCGGGTCGCCCGGCCCACGCCGAGCACGAGCACCCCGGTCGCCATCGGGTCGAGGGTGCCGGCATGCCCCACCTTGCGGGTGGCGCACAACCGCCGGGCCCGCGCCACGACGTCGTGGCTGGTCCAGCCGGTGGGCTTGTCGACGACGAGGATGCCGTCGGGCGAGGGCGGCGGGCCCGCGGCCTCAGGCACCGGCACCCGGGGCGTCGTGGGCGTCGTGGGCGTCGTGGGCGTCGTCGACCGGCGCGCCCTCGACGCCCTCGTCGCCCTCGTCCTCCTCGCGGTCCTTCTTGTACGGGTCGGCGTCGCCGGCGTGCACGGCGCCGGCGGCGGCCGCGGCCACCGCGGCGTCGCGCTCGCGGGCCTCGCGCAGGAGGTCCTCGAGGTGCGCGGCGGTCTCGGGGATCGCGTCGGCGATGAACTCCAGGCTCGGCGTGAGCCGGATGCCGAGCTGCTTGCCGACGAACGAGCGCAGCTTGCCCTTGTTCAGCTCGAGGAGGCGTGCGGTCTGGGCGCGCTGCCCGGCATCCCCGAACACGGTGTAGAAGATCGAGGCGTGCTGCAGGTCCCCGGTGACCCGGACGTCGGTGATGGTGACGAACCCCAGGTCGGGGTCCTTGACGATCGGCTCCAGGTTCGCGGCGGTCAGCGTCTTGATGCGGTCGGCGATCTTCTGGGCGCGTGCGGTGTCGGCCACGGGTCCTCCTCAAGTCGTCGGGACGGGGGGCGCCACCACCCTAGTGACAGCGGTGGCGGCCGGGACGGTGAGCGGGCGGCACACCACGAGGGTGTGCCGCCCGCTCACCGGGTGGACCACTGCGCGTCAGGCGCGCGGCGTCGCCCGCGCAACGCGTGGCGGGTCCCATGCTCGGCATGGGCCCCGTCGCGTCACGCTCGGGGCTTCTCCCGCATCTCGTACGTCGCGATGAGGTCCTCGAGCTGGAGGTCGTTGAACGACCCCAGGTTGATGCCGCACTCGAAGCCCTCGCGGACCTCGGTGACGTCGTCCTTGAACCGGCGCAGGCCGGCGATCTCGATGTTCTCGGCGACGACGACCCCGTTGCGGGTGATCCGCGCCCGGGTGCCGCGCTTGATCTCACCGCTGCGGACGATCGAACCGGCGATGTTGCCGAACTTGCTGCTCCGGAAGATCTCTCGGATCTGCGCGGTGCCCAGCTCGACCTCCTCGAACTCCGGCTTGAGCATGCCCTTGAGGGCCTGCTCGATCTCCTCGATCGCCTGGTAGATGACCGAGTAGTAGCGGATCTCGACGCCCTCGCGCTCGGCGACCTCGGCGTTCTGGCCCTCGGCCCGAACGTTGAAGCCGATGATGATGGCGTCGGACGCCATCGCGAGGTTGATGTTGTTCAGCGTGATCGCGCCGACACCGCGGTCGATGATCCGCAGGTCGACCTCCTCGCCGACGTCGATCTGGAGCAGGGCGTCCTCGAGCGCCTCGACCGAACCCGACACGTCACCCTTGAGGATGAGGTTGAGGGTGTCGACCTTGCCCGCCGCGAGGGCCTCGTTGAGGTCCTCGAGCGAGATGCGCTTGCGGGCCTTGGCCAGGCTCGCCTGACGGTCGGCCGCCTCGCGCTTCTCGGCGATCTGCCGCGCGGTGCGGTCGTCGGGGGCGACGACGAAGGTGTCGCCGGCCCGCGGGACCGAGGACAGACCCAGCACCTGGACCGGACGGGACGGGCCCGCCTCGGGCACGGCGTTGCCGTGCTCGTCGAGCATCGCCCGGACCCGGCCGTGGGAGGACCCCGCGACGATCGCGTCACCGACGTGCAGCGTGCCCGTCTGGATGAGCACGGTCGCCGTGGCGCCGCGACCCTTGTCGAGGTTGGCCTCGATCGCGATGCCGCGAGCCTCACGGGCCGGGTTGGCACGCAGGTCGAGCGCCGCGTCGGCGGTGAGCAGCACGGCCTCGAGCAGCTGGTCGATGTTCTGCCCCTGCTTCGCGGAGACGTCGACGAACATCGTGTCACCGCCGTACTCCTCGGCGACGAGGTTGTACTCGGTGAGCTGCTGGCGCACCTTGGACGGGTTGGCGCCCTCGACGTCGATCTTGTTGACCGCGACGACGATCGGCACGTCCGCCGCCTGCATGTGGTTGAGCGCCTCGATGGTCTGCGGCATGACGCCGTCATCGGCCGCCACGACGAGGATGGCGATGTCGGTCACCTTCGCACCACGAGCACGCATGGCGGTGAACGCCTCGTGACCCGGGGTGTCGATGAAGGTGATCGGACGGTCGACGCCCTCGTGCTCACGGTGGACCTGGTAGGCACCGATGTGCTGGGTGATGCCTCCGGTCTCACCGCCCGCGACGTCCTCGTTGCGGATGGCGTCGAGGAGGCGGGTCTTGCCGTGGTCGACGTGACCCACGACGGTGACGACGGGCGGGCGGGCCTGGAGGTCCTCGTCGTCCTCGCCCTCGATCCCCGTCTCGAGGTCGATGTGGAACGAGTCGAAGAGCTCGCGCTCCTCCTCCTCGGGCGACACCATGCGGATGTCGTAGCCGAGCTCGCTGCCGAGCAGGCGGAAGGTGTCCTCGTCGAGGCTCTGCGTCGCCGTGGCCATCTCACCGAGGTGGAACAGCACGGTGACGAGGGCACCGGGGTTGGCGTCGATCTTGTCGGCGAAGTCGGACAGGCTCGCGCCCTGACGGATCTGGATGACGGTCTTGCCGTCGCCGCGGGGGACGCTCACGCCACCGATCGACGGCGCCTGCATCTCCTCGAACTCCATGCGCTTGGCGCGCTTGGACTTGCGGGCACGACCGGGACGACCGCCACCGCGGCCGAAGGCACCCTGGGTGCCGCCACGACCACCGGGGCCGCCGCGGAAGCCACCGCCGCCACCACCGGGACGGCCGCCGAAGCCGCCGCCCGCGCCGGGGCCAGCACCGGGGCGCGCACCGGCTGCACCGGGACGAGCACCACCACGTGCCGGACGCTCACCGGGACGGGCCACGGCCGAGCGGTCGGGCATCATGCCCGGGCTCGGGCGGGCACCGGCCGGACGCGGACCGGCCGGTCCGGCGCCGGCACCGCCGGGGCGGGTGCCCGGACGGCTCTGCGGCCGGGGCATGCCCTGGCTGGGGGCGAAGGGGTTGTTGCCGGGTCGCGCCGCCGCCTCGCGGGAGCGGCCCATGCCCTGGCTGGGAGCGAACGGGTTGTTGCCCGGACGCGGGGTGCTCTGGCGCGGTGCGCCGGGGCGCGGTGCACCCTGGCCGGCGCCACCTTCACGGGCGGCCGGGGCCACGGGAGCCGCCGGGGCGGGAGCCGCCGGGGCGGGCGTCGCCGGGGCCGGCGCGGCGGGAGCCGGGGCTGCCGGGGCAGCTGCGGCGGCCGCGGCCGGTGCCGGGGCAGCCGGAGCGGGAGCGGCCGGCGCGGGCGCCGACGTGCTCGGGGCGGGCGCGGCCGGTGCCGTGGCGGCGGGAGCCGTCTCGGCGGGAGCCGCGCGGCGCGGCCGGAGCCGCGGTGGGGGCAGCCGGGGCGGCCGGAGCGCCGCGGTCTTCGCCGGCGCGGGCGTGCTGGCCGGGGCCCGCTGCCCACGCGACGCGGTGGACCCGGCCGCAGCCGGAGCCGCGGCCTTGGGGGCCTCGTCGGGGAACTTCTCGTGGTACCTGCGCACCACGGGGGGCTCGATCGTCGAGCTGGCGCTCTTGACGTACTCGCCCATGCCGTTCAGGCGCTCGAGGAGGACCTTGCTGGTCACTCCGAGCTCCTTGGCAAGTGCGCTCACACGGACTTTAGACACTTCTCTCCTGTCCAGGCCCGTGCTCTGTTGCGCGGACCGTCGTTACAGCTGGGGGGTGCTCATCGCTGAGTACTCATCGGGTGCTCATCAGCGTCAAACCCGCTTTCGGTTCTTGCTCTCGGACGGTGGCTCCTGCTCATGGGCCCTGACCCAGTCGGCGACCGCTGTGTGGTCGGGCTGGCGCGCTGCTGCGCAGCGCGCGCCCGAACGCCCGGCGGCGGACGGCGAGGTCCAAGCACGAGAGGGTCCGGGTGCAGCCAAGCGCCACGCCCCGGACGACGGCGCTCGGGGTCCGGCACGACGACAAGGATGCCGTCGGCGCCGGGTCCGAGGACCACTCGCAGGAGTGCCGACCGGCTATCCGACCCGCGACACCCGATGCAGGTGCGTACCGGGTGGCCGGGCCGGAGTCCAGTCCGGTCGGTCCGCACCAGTCTACCGCCTAGGGGCGCGACGGGGCGCGTCATCGGTGCGTGCCGGAGCCGCCCCTGCCCCTTCGGTGTCCGGGCGGATGTCGATCCGCCAGCCGGTGAGCTTGGCCGCCAGCCGGGCGTTCTGGCCCTCGCGGCCGATGGCCAGCGACAGCTGGTAGTCGGGCACGACGACCCGGGCCGAGCGCAGCTGCCGGTCGACGATCTCGACCGAGGACACCCGGGCCGGCGAGAGCGCGGCCGCGATGAACGTCGCCGGGTCGTCGGACCAGTCGACGATGTCGATCTTCTCGCCGTGCAGCTCACTCATGACGGCGCGCACGCGGGCACCCATCGGCCCGATGCACGAGCCCTTGGCGTTCAGCCCCGGCACGGTGGAGTGGACGGCGATCTTCGTGCGGTGTCCGGCCTCGCGAGCCAGCGCCTCGATCTGGACGCTGCCGTCGGCGATCTCGGGCACCTCGAGGGCGAACAGCTTCTTGACCAAGTTCGGGTGGGTTCGCGACAGGCCGATCTGCGGTCCGCGCATGCCCCGCTTGACCGAGACGACGAAGCAGCGCAGCCGCTGGCCGTGCACGTAGCTCTCACCGGGCACCTGCTCGGCGAGGGGCAGGATGCCCTCGACGGTGCCGAAGTCGACGGTCACGTGGCGCGGGTCGGGGCTCTGCTGGATGATGCCGGCGACGATGTCGCCCTCGCGGCCCTTGAAGTCCCCCAGGATCGCGTCGTCCTCGATGTCGCGCAGGCGCTGGACGATGACCTGACGGGCCGTGGCCGCGGCCACCCGGCCGAACCCCGTCGGGGTGTCGTCGAACTCGGGCCCGAGCTCGCGGCGCGGCCGCGCAGGGTTGCCCTCGTCGTCGACCTCGCCCTCGGCGGGCGGGATCTCGTTCTCCTCACGCGCCCAGATGACGACGTGCCCGGTCTTGCGGTCGAGCTCGGCGCGCGAGTGCCGGAAGTGCCCTTCGGTGCGCTGGTAGGCGAGCCCGAGGGCCTGCTCGATCGCCGGGATGAGCACGTCCATGGTGATCCCCCGCTCGCGCTCGAGCGCGCGCAGGGCAGCCAGGTCGATGTCCATGTCAGCTGTCCTTGCTCTCGTCGTGGCGGGCGAACTCGACCTGCACGACGGCCCGCTCGACCTGCTCGTACGTCAGGGTCTGCGTGCGGGCGGGGAGCTTCTTGGCCGCCGGCACCTCGACGGTGAACTCACCCGCGGAGGCACTGGTGACCCGCCCGGTGACCTCGCCGCCGTCGTGGTGCACGGTCACGAGCCGGCCGACGTTGCGCCGGAAGTGGCGCGGCTCGGTCAGCGGGCGGCCGACCCCCGGTGAGGAGACCTCGAGGGTGTAGGGCAGCTCCCCCATGACGTCGGAGGAGTCGAGCGCGTCGCTGACCAGGTGGGTCGCGTCGGCGACCTCGTCGAGGGTGAGGGGGGCGGTGGGCTCGGTGAGCGTGCCGGCGTCGTCGAGCGCGCGGTCGACGAGCACCTTGACCACCCGGCGGCGGCCGGCGGGGGTCACGGCGACGTCCTCGAGCACCAGGTCGCTGCCCGCGAGGGCCCCTGCAGGGTGGGGCGGATACTGTCCGCTGTGGTCATGAACAACCCTCCCTCTCTGCAGTTTGTCGGTGGGCGGATGAGCGCCGCACCCCACTCTAGGACAGATCGGATCGGCCCCGAACCCGTGCGATGATGCGCCCATGACGCAGGGAGCCCGCCCCGGCGTGCGCCGGCGGACCGTCCTTGCGGGGCTGGCCGGCGCGGTCCTGGTGACGTCCGGCTGCGGCATCCGGCTCGAGGACGACGCACCCGCCGTTCCGCTGGTGCCGACCCGAACCCCGGTGCCCGCGGAGGCCGAGCTGGTCGCGCTGACCCGCGACACGGCATCCTTGGCCGCTCTCGCCGCCACGGTTCCCGGCGCCGTCGCCGCCGACCTGGCGACCATCCACCGCCGGCAGCACTCCGTGCTGCGCACGACACTGCTGGCTGCCCAGGTGCCCGCCGACGCCCTCGACGCCACGGCACCCAGCACCACCGGCACCCCGAGCGCCACCGGCACCACCGGCACGTCGAGCGCGTCCGGGGCGAGCCCGTCGGTGTCGCCGCCCGCCACGGGTGCGCGTTCCGAGCTGGCCGAGGCCGAGGGCGCGTCGGCAGCCGCGGCCGGCACCTTCGCCGGGGTGGCGCTCGACCTGCGGGCGACGATCGCCTCCCTGCACGCGCAGCGGTACGCCGCCGCGACCCTCCTCGGCGGACGCCCCCCGACCGTGCCCCTCGAGCCCCTCGACGGCGAGCACGTCCAGGCCCTGGCGACCTCGACCTCGGCGGCCATCTACTTCCTCGAGGTCGTGGCCGCCCGCTCCACCGGCCGGCAACGTACCCGGGCCGACGCGACCCTGAGCGCCCTGCGCGCGCTGCGCGCCGACCAGCTGGCCGCAGCGGCGACGCCCGACGACTCGCTCGGCCACCCCCTGCCCTTCCCGGTCGAGGACCCTGCCGACGCCGCCCGGCTGGCCCGGCAGGCGCTGACCAGCCTGCGCGCGGGGTACGGGGAGCACCTCGAGCCGCTGGTCACCTCCGACGGGGCCGCCGGGCTCGCCGCGCTGACCCGCTGGTTGGGCACGGTCGAGGTCGAGGCCCACCGGTGGGGTGTCGACCTCGAGCCCTTCCCGGGTCTCACGTGAGCGCTCAGGCCGCGCCCGTCATCCCGGCCGAATGGCTCGCCTGGATCTCACGGCTGCCCGCCGAGGGCGGCCCGTCGGGAGCCGACTGGGCCCGTGGTGCACAACGCCTGCTCGGCGAGGCGTTCGAGCGGTGGGACCTGGTCGCCGACGGACCGCTGCACACCGGCTGGACCGCCGTGGTCGCGCCGGTGCGCCGCGACGGCGAGCCGCTCGTGGTGAAGGTGGTGCGGCGCAGCGTCGACACCGACGGCGAGCCGCTCGCCTTGCGCACCTGGGCCGGTGACGGTGCCGTGCGCCTCGTCGCCGCGCTGCCCACCGACGGGTTGCTGCTGCTCGAGCGGCTCGACGCCGCGGTCGACCTCGGCACGCTCGACACCGACAGCGCCTGCGAGGTGATCGGTGGCCTGCTGGCCCGGCTGCACGTGCCGGCGCCACCGGCGCTGCCCGCCCTGAGCGACTGGTCGGCCGGCTGGCTGCGCGAGGCCAGCGGTCGCGACGCCCTGCCCCGCCGGCTGGTCTCGCGCGCCGTCGGGTTGCACGGTGAGCTCGTCGCGGATGCCGGGTGCGACGGCACGCTCGTCCACGGCGACCTGCACTACGAGAACGTGCTGGCCGGGGCGCGCGAGCCGTGGCTCGCGATCGACCCGCAGCCGCGCGCGGGCCACCCGGGGTGGGACCTGCACGCCGTGCTGCGCAACCGGCGCGATGAGCTCGGCACCGGCGCCGCCCTGCGCTGGTCGGCACGGCACCGCACCGAGGTGCTCTGCGAGGCGGCCGGGATGGACGAGCAGCTCGCCCGGCGCTGGACCGTCGTGCGGTGCGCCATCGAGTGCGTGTGGGCGCTCGACGACGACAACCCCGACGAGGTGTCGTTCAACATCGCCCTCGCCAAGGCGCTCGACGACTGAAGATCCTCTCGTGAGCAGTTCACCCGCCGCAGGGTCTTCCCTTCCGGCCCGCGCTCAAGGATGATCCACCTGTCCGTGCCCCACCCGGCAACGGGCTCCGGTTCGAGGTCTCAGAGGAGAAGCATGAGTCACAAGAGCAGAGCAGGCCGTCGGTGGGCAGCCGCCGCGGTCGTGCCCGCGGTCGCGCTGGTCACCGCCGGCGTGGCCACCGCGGGGGCGTCAGGCGCCGCCACCGCAGCACCGGCCACCAGCCCGCACAGCGTCGCGGACCCCGGTTACATCAACTACGTCGCACCCCGGGCCGAGAAGAGCAGCGGCACCGACGTCAGGCTCAGCAAGGACAAGGCCAAGAACAAGGCGGTCCTGGACGCCCTCGAGAAGGCCGCTGCCGTTGACGCCAAGCACGCGGGGGGCAACCCCGTGACGGCCCGTCAGCTGGCCAAGCTGGAGGCCAAGGCCGTCAAGGACGGCACGTCACCCAAGGCGATCAAGAGCCAGTACAAGAACGCCAAGACCACCCAGACCGCCAGGCTCCTGACCATCCTGGTCGACTTCAACGCCACGGCCGCCGACGACTTCAGCGACGTCCAGGTCCCGTCCTTCGGGGTGCCACGACCTGTGAGCCGGGGACCGTGCAGAACGGTCCGCTGCACAACAACATCCCGGACCCCGCGGCGTACGAGCAGGAGGACAACAACTCGATGTGGGTGCCGGACTTCTCCTCCGAGCACTACAACAAGATCCTCTACACCAAGGAGGGCATCACCGAACGGGTGCGCACCGACCTCACCGGCCCCGACGGCCAGCCCGGCTTCGACATCTCCGGCTACACGATGAAGAACATGTACGAGGAGATGTCCAAGGGCGCCTACACGGTGAGCGGTGCCGCGACCCCGTGGGTCACGGTGCCGCACTCCGAGGCGTAGTACGGCGCATCCAGCTGCTTCAAGAACGCCAATGGGGTGTGGGAGGCCGGCGCGGTCCAGGACATGCAGGGTCACCCGGACAACCCGCTCGGCCCGGGCCAGCTCCCCATCGACGCCGTGGCCGCCCTCGCGGCCGCGCAGCCCGACTTCCCGTGGGCCGACTACGACATCGAGGACCAGGGCGACGTCGACGGCGACGACGACTTCAACGAGCCCGACGGCGTGATCGACCACGTCGTGCTGGTGCACGCCGGCGAGGACAAGTCCGGCGGCGGCGGTGCCGAGGGCATCTACTCCATCTGGGCGCACTCCTCGGCCGTCGCAGGCGGCGCGCCGGTGCCCGGTACCGACCTGAAGCTGTCGAACTACATCGTCCAGCCAGAGGACTCGGGCGTCGGCGTGTTCGCGCACGAGTACGGCCACGACCTGGGCCTGCCGGACCTCTACGACACCTCAGGTGCCGCGGACTCCGACGTCGACTTCTGGGACCTGATGGCGTCCGGCTCGCACAGCGGCCCGATCTTCCAGTCGATGCCGACCCACATGGGCCTCTGGGACAAGTGGGTGCTCGGCTGGGCCGACCCGGTCGTCGTCGCGCCCGGCAGCAGCGAGCGCGACGTCATCGTCGGGCAGACCTCCCGGACCCCGAAGGGAACCAAGGACGGCATCAAGCTCGACCTGCCGAACAAGGTGATCACCCTGGCGGAACCGCACAGCGGCAACGCCATGTGGTACTCCGGCGCCGACCAGGACTGGGCCGACGTCAAGCTGTCCCGAAGCGTCGACGTGCCCGCGGGCGCCACTGACGCCAAGTTCTGGATGTGGAACAACTACGTCATCGAGGAGGACTGGGACTTCGGCTTCGTCGAGGTGTCGACCGACGGTGGCACCACGTGGACCGAGCAGAAGGTCTTCGACGAGGCGGGCGCCGAGGTGTCGACCCCGGACGGCTACGCCGACCCCAACGGCCGGCATGGCCGACTTCGGCAACAAGAAGTACGGCCTCACCGGTGACTCGCACGGCTGGCGGCACGACTACGTCGGCCTCGGCGCCTACGCCGGGAGCACCGTGCAGGTGCGGCTGCGCCAGGCCACCGACGCCGGCTTCCTCGAGCGCGGCTGGTTCGCCGACGACTTCTCGCTCACCGCGGGCGCCAGCACGTTGTGGAGCGACGACGTCGAGGGCGCGACGACAACGGCTGGACCCTGACGACCGGCACGTGGACGAACACCTCGGGTGCGGGCTGGCACAAGGACAGCGGCACGCAGGTGAAGGCGCAGTACTACCTCGTCGAGTGGCGCAACTACGACGGCTTCGACAAGGGCCTGCAGTACGCCTACGACACCACGTACGCCAGCACGGGTACGCCCGCGACCGACGGTGCGTGGAAGGTCGAGAAGATCAAGTACAACGCCCCCGGCGCGCTGGTCTGGTACCGCGACACGACCTACGGGAACATCAACCACGCCACCGCCAACCTCACCGCACTGCCCAGCTACGGCAGCAAGGGCGGGCTGCTCATCGTCGACAGCCACTTCGACCCGCTGCGCCGCAGCGGTGCCAACGCGGCGCTCGACACCTCGACCCTGAAGAACCTGCCCTCGCGGCCCGCAGTCGTCGAACGCCGCCTTCGGCCTCCAGCCGACGAAGGTGTTCGACGAGTGCCAGGCGTTGCCGGACTTCACCGAGGCGTGCAACACCTTCGCACCGCAGCCGGCGGTGTCGATGTTCACCGACGCCAAGACCTGGTACCCCGGGCTCGAGCTCCGCGGCAGCAGCCTGTTCAACCGCGACGTCGACGCCTCGGTGGTCGTCCCGTCCAAGGGCAACCAGCCGTACACGACGCGGATCGTCAACCCCGACGGTTCACCGGCGACCGGCCTCTACGGGGCCGACCTCGGGTTCACGGTGCTCGGCACGGGCAACCCGGCTGACTCCGGCGTCGCCTACAACACCAAGGTCCAGGTGATGGAGGTCAAGTCGGGCAACACGGCGGCGAAGATCCACATCGTCCCGCCCACCCCGTGAGGTTCCCGGCGGCGCCACCACCCGTGGCGCCGTCGGACCCGCACGAACGGCGTCACCGTAGGCCGCCCGCGACGTCGCGGGCGGCCTACGGTGTGCTGATGGCGAACCGGCTCGCAGGCTCTTCCAGCCCGTACCTGCTCCAGCACGCCGACAACCCGGTGGACTGGTGGGAGTGGGGCGAGCCCGCCTTCGAGGAGGCCCGCCGCCGCGACCTGCCCGTCCTGCTCTCGGTCGGGTATGCCGCCTGCCACTGGTGCCACGTCATGGCCCACGAGTCGTTCGAGGACGACGAGGTCGCCGAGGTCGTCAACGCCGGGTACGTGGCCGTCAAGGTCGACCGCGAGGAGCGACCGGACGTGGATGCCGTGTACATGGCCGCGACGACGGCCCTCACCGGGCACGGGGGGTGGCCGATGACCTGCCTGCTCACCCCCGCCGGCGACCCGTTCTTCGCCGGCACCTACCTGCCCAAGGCCCAGCTGCTCGCGCTCCTGGCCAACGCCGGCGAGGTCTGGGCCACGCAGCGCGACCGGGTGCTCGCGTCGGGGGCGCACGTCGCGCAGCAGCTGCGCGAGCACACCGGACCACCCTCCCCCACGTCGCTCGACGCCGACGTCTGCGACGCCGCCGCCCGGCGGCTGCGCTCGACGTACGACGAGGCCCGCGGCGGGTTCGGAGGAGCACCCAAGTTCCCGCCCTCCATGGTGCTGGAGTTCCTGCTGCGCCACCACGCGCGCACCGGGTCGGCCGACGCGCTCGCGATGGTCAGTGGCACCTGTGCCGCGATGGCTCGCGGCGGGCTGTACGACCAGCTCGGCGGCGGTTTCGCCCGGTACGCCGTCGACGCCGACTGGGTCGTGCCGCACTTCGAGAAGATGCTCTACGACAACGCCCTGCTGCTGCGGCTGTACGCCCACCTGTGGCGCTCGACGGGCGACCCCCTGGCGCGTCGGGTGGCCGAGGAGACCGCCGAGTTCCTCCTGCGCGACCTGCGCACCGCCGAGGGCGGGTTCGCGAGCGCCCTCGACGCCGACACCGTGGTCGACGGGCGCTCCCACGAAGGGCTCACCTACGCCTGGACGCCCGACCAGCTCGTCGAGGTCCTCGGCCACGACGACGGCGAGCGGGCCGCGGCCCTGCTCTCGGTCACCGCGGCGGGCACCTTCGAGCAGGGCGCGTCCACGCTGCAGCTACCGGCCGACCCCGACGACCCGGCGTGGTGGGCGGCGACCCGCAACCGCCTGCTGCGGGCCCGTGCCGAGCGGCCGCAGCCGAGTCGCGACGACAAGGTCGTCACCGCCTGGAACGGGCTCGCGATCGCGGCCCTGGCGGATGCCGGGACGCTCCTCAGGCGCCCGGACCTCGTGACTGCGGCCGAGACGGCCGCAACCTTCGTGCTGGAGCTGCACCTGGTCGACGGGCGGCTGCGCCGCACGTCGCGCGCCGGCGAGGTGGGATCGGCGCCCGCGGTGCTCGAGGACCACGGCGACCTCGCCGAAGGGCTGCTGGCCCTGCACCAGGCGACCGGAGCGGCCCGATGGGCGCACGCAGCGGGCTCGCTCCTGGACGCGGCGCTCGACCGGTTCGTCGACGACGCGGGCACGTTGCACGACACCGCGAACGACGCCCCACCGCTGTTCGCGAGGCCCGCTGGGCGCACCGACAACGCCGAGCCGGCGGGCGCGTCGGCGCTGGCCGGCGCCCTGCTGACCCACGCCGCACTCACCGGTTCGAGCCGGCACCGGGATGCCGCCTCGGCCGCGCTCGACGCCTGTGGGCCTGTCGCGCAACAGGACCCGCGGTTCGCCGGGTGGGCGCTGGCGGTGGCCGAGGCCGCGGTCACCGGTCCCCTGCAGGTGGCGGTGGTCGGCGACGGCGCCGACGCCCTGGCGCTGCTGGAGGTGGCACGGGCCTGCCCGTCCCCCGGTCTGGTCGTGCTGGGAGGGCAGCCGGACGCGCCCGGCCTGCCGATGCTGGCGGACCGACCGCTGGTGGGAGGGCGCCCGGCCGCGTACGTGTGTCGCGGGGTCGTCTGCGAGCAGCCGACCACCGACCCCGCCCGTCTGCGGGCCAGGCTGGGCGGGCCGGCAGGTTGACACCGCCGCTCCGCGCACCGCCCTGGGATGACGGAAAGGCGCAGCGGGAGGCGGCCGACGCCCGAGCAGGTCAAGGAACACCCGGATGAGCAGCGGCGCCGAAGGACGAGCCCGGTGAGCCGACCGACCGACATCAGCACGCCCGACAGCGAGGTCAGCTCCTGATCGCCGCCCCTGACCCACAGGGGCGGTGACGACGAGGAGCACCAGCCAGCCGGAGGTCCCGCGGGCGTCTCCCCACCACCGCGGCACCGGGCCGAGCAGGCGGCGAGCCGCGCCGTGGGCACGTGGGCCGAGGCCCTGCGCACGACGCTGCGAAAGGCCCTCGTCGAGGTCTCGCTCTTCGTCGGCATGACCCCAAGCTCGGCCAGGTCCTTGGGCCGCGCCGGGGCCCCGCATCGGCGCGGACCAGGGGCGTGTGGAAACGGTTGCGCAGATCGGCGAGAATGCGCGCGTGAGAGCACCGGTGCCCCCGCCCTCCTTCCCCCTCCCGGATGGTCTCAGCCGGGATCGCGCCACGATGCTGCGCACTCGCGTCGAGCGCTGGTGGCCCGACCTGCTCGGGGGCCTCACCGCGGTCTACGGGGCCGAACGCGCTCCCCTGCTCGGTGCCGACCTGGTCGAGCTCGCGGCCGCGGCGTTCAGCGTGCGGGCCGACCGGCTGCACGTGCGCGACCTCGAGCGGATGCTGCGCCCGGACTGGCTCCAGGACCCCGCCATGATCGGCTACGCCGCATACACCGAGCGGTTCGCCGACGACCTCGCGGGCGTCGCCACGCACCTGCCCTACCTCGACGAGCTCGGCGTGCGCTACCTGCACCTGATGCCGCTGCTGCGCCCCCGCGACGGCGACAACGACGGCGGGTACGCCGTGGCCGACTACCGCTCGGTGCGGCCCGACCTCGGCACGATGGACGACCTCGAGGACCTGGCGGAGCAGCTGCACGACCGCGACATGAGCCTCGTGCTCGACCTCGTGCTCAACCACGTGGCGCGCGAACACGAGTGGGCCCGGCGGGCGCGGGCCGGCGAGGCCACCTACCGCGAGTACTTCCACGTCTTCCCCGACCGGGAGGTGCCCGACGCCTACGAGCGCACCCTGCCGGAGGTCTTCCCCGACTTCGCCCCGGGCAGCTTCACCTGGGACGAGGAGCTGCAGGGCTGGGTCTGGACGACCTTCAACGAGTTCCAGTGGGACGTCAACTGGGCCAACCCGGCAGTGCTGCGCGAGTACGCCGCGATCATCCTCGAGCTCGCGAACCGCGGCGTCGACGTGCTGCGCCTGGACGCCATCGCCTTCATGTGGAAGCGGCTCGGCACCGACTGCCAGGGCGAGCCGGAGGTACACGCCATCACCCAGGTGCTGCGGGCCGTGACCCGGATCGCCTGTCCGAGCGTGGCCTTCCTCGCCGAGGCGATCGTGGCACCGACCAGGCTGCTCGACTACCTCGGCGCCGGGCCGTACACCGGCAGGGTGAGCGACCTCGCCTACCACAACAGCCTCATGGTGCAGGTCTGGTCGATGCTCGCGGCCCGCGACGTGCGGCTCGCCGTGCAGGCGCTCGGCTCGCTGCCGCCGAAGCCGCCGACGGCCACCTGGCTGACCTACCTGCGCTGCCACGACGACATCGGCTGGGCGATCATGGACGAGGACGCCGCGGCCGTCGGCGTCACCGGGCACGGGCACCGCAGCTACCTGGCCCACTGGTACGCCGGCGACTTCGACGGCTCCCCCGCCCGCGGCCTGGTCTTCCAGTACAACCCCGAGACCGACGACCGGCGCACGAGCGGGACCGCGGCATCCCTGATCGGGCTCGAGGCGGCGAGCTCGAGCGCGCAGGTCGACCGGGCGGCATCCGCGTTGCGACTGGCGCACGCCCTCGTGCTCGGCTGGGGTGGCATCCCGGTGATCTGGAGCGGGGACGAGCTGGGCCAGCCCAACGACCCGGCGTGGGCGTCGGAGGCCGGGCACGAGGACGACAACCGATGGGCGCACCGTCCCCGCCTCGACTGGGTCCGCGCCGAGCAGCGGCACGACCGGGGCACCGTGGCGGGGCGAGTGTTCGAAGACCTCGTCGAGCTCGTGTCCGCCCGGAGCCGGCTGGTGCACCTGCACGGGTCGGTCGAGACCACGGTGGGCCCGGTCGACGACCCCGGCGTGCTGGTCACGGTGCGCGAGCACCCGGTCGGCCGGTTCGTCGGCGTGTACAACGTCACGCCGGAGACCCGACCCTGGCCGGGCCGGCGGGTGCACGAGCTCGGTGTCGCCGACGCGCGCGACGAGATCACCGGCGAGGCGCTGCCCTGGGGCGGCGACGGCAACGTCTGGCTGCCGCCCTACGCGGTGCTCTGGCTCACCCTTCCTCGCGAACGTGGGTGAAGGCCTTCGCCTGGCCGGAGGACTTCACCCACGTCTGAGGGCCTGTGGATGACGCTGATCCCGTCACCCCGCTTCACGCGATCCTCGAGGGATGCTGCAGCAGCCTCCACGGTCTCGACGCGATCGGCGACGTGCCGCAGTCGGGCACGCGGCCGAGTTCGACGGCGTGCTCACCCAGGGCCGGCTGGCTGGGCTCGGGTACGACCACGCGGCGATCAGCCGTGAGGTCGACAATGACAGGTGGGGGCGACTCGGGATCCACACCGTGGTCCTGCACACCGGCGCGGTGGGCGCGGCCGCCCTGCGGTGGCGTGCCGTGTGGGAGGTCGCCGAGGACGTCGCCCTCGTCGACGGGGTCACCGCGCTGCACGCTGCCGGCCTCACCGGGTACGTCGAGGACGTCGTGCACGTGTCGGTCCCTCGCGGTGCGCAGTGTCGTCGAGTCGAGGGCGTCCGCGTACACCGGGTCACCCGGCGAGCGAACGAGGCCGTCGGCTCGGGGTTGCCCCGCACGCGGGTCGAGGTCGCCGCGCTGCGGGCAGCGGCCTGGGCGAGGAGCGACCGGCAGGCGGCGCTGGTGCTGTGCCTGGTGGTGCAGCAGCGCCTGACGACCGGCGCGCGGTTGCTGTCGGCGCTGCAGGTGGTGCGCAACCGCGGACGGCGGCCGTTCGTCAGGCAGGTGCTGCGCGACATCGCCGACGGCGCCCAGTCGCTCGGTGAGCTCGACTTCGCCGCGATGTGCCGGCGGCACGACATCCCGCCGCCCGACCGCCAGGTGCTGCGCCACACCGCCCTCGGACGGGTGTACCTCGACGCCCGGTGGAACGGCAGCCGGTTCGTGGTCGAGATCGATGGCGCCGGCCACCGGGTCGGGCTGGCCGTCACCGACGACAACCTGCGCCAGAACGAGGTGGTGCTCGGTGACGACCGGGTGCTGCGCATCGACCTCGTCGGGCTGCGGGTCCACGAGGAGGCGTTCATGCGGCAGGTGCGTCGAGCCGTCCCCGACCGCCCCTGACCCCGCGAACGTGGGTGAAAACCTTCGTCTGGCCGGAGGTCTTCACCCACGTTCGCGATGGGTCACCACCAGCCGAGGAGGTCGCCGCCGATCCGGACGATGAACGCGCCGACGACGACGATGAAGACGACCCGGACGAAGTGGTTGCCGCGCGACACCGCGGTGCGGGCCCCCACGTAGCCACCGGCCACGTTCGCCACGGCCATGACGACGGCGACCCGCCACACGATGTGCCCGCCCGGCGCGAAGACCGTGATCGCCCCGAGGTTGGTCGCGAGGTTGGCGATCTTCGCCTTGGCGCTGGCCTCGAGGAACGAGTAGCCCATCAGGCCGACCAGGGTGAGCACGAAGAAGGAGCCGGTGCCCGGTCCGAGGGCGCCGTCGTAGACGCCGATGACGAACCCGATGAGCATGGCCACGACGGTGTGCCGGTGCCCCGACCAGCGCAGCTCGGTGGCCTCCCCCAGCGACGGCTTGAGCAGCGTGTAGGCGCCGACGGCGACCAGCATGACCAGGATGATCGGGTTGAACGCGGCCTTGGGGATGTGCAGCCCGATGAGCGCGCCGATCACCGCGCCGACGTAGGCGATCGCCGCCATCGGCAGGGCGGTGCGCAGGTCGGGCCGCACCCGGCGCCAGTAGGTGCCGGCGGCCGTCGCGGTGCCCCAGACCGAGGCGAACTTGTTCGTGGCGAGCACCTGCGCCGGCGCGGCTCCCGGCATCCCGATGAGCAGGGCGGGCAGCTGGATCAGCCCTCCCCCGCCCACGACGGCGTCGACCCAGCCGGCGAGGAAGCCCGCCACGCCGAGCAGCGCGACGACGCCGAGGTCCGGGTCGGTCACGAGCACCTCACGACGGGCTCACGATCCCCTCACGAACGGCTCACGACCGGGTCGCGAGCGGCTCACGCGCCCGCGGCCCACGCGTCGACGATGTCGAGCACGTCGAGCAGCTGGTGGGCGTGCCCGTCGGGCACCGCGGTCACCTCGACCCGCTGCGCGGCGGGGATGTCGGAGTGCGGGATCCAGATCGCCCGCATGCCCACCTGCTGCGGCCCGTGCACGTCCTCGAAGACCCGGTCACCGACGTAGACGGCCCGCCGCGGGGTGACGTCGAGCTCGCGACAGATCGCGCGGAACGCCTCCGGGTGCGGCTTCACGTGGTCGAGCTCGCTCGAGTAGAGGTCGGCGTCGAGCAGGTCGAGCACGCCGTCGCGCTCGAAGATCCCGCGGTGGTACTCGCGGGTCCAGATGGTGTTCGACAGCACCCCCACCCGGATGCCGCGCGCGTGCAGCCCCTCCCACAACGGCCGCACCTGCGGGTCGGTGAAGGTGTGCGGCTCCCAGAAGCCGCGGTACGCGGCCAGGGCGAGGTGGTGCCGGTCGTGCGCCGCGTCGACCCCGGCTGCCACCAGGATGTCGGCGAGCGCGGCCGAGGTGTGCTCCTCACGGCCGCGCTGCCAGGCGGCCGACTCGGCCTCGAGGATGCGGTCGGCCAGCCGGTGCGCCTCCTGGACGTCGGCCTCGGACACCTCCGGGGACCCGACCGGGATGCCGTGCACCTCCCGCGCGAACACGCGCCACTGCTCGGGGAGGTCGACCTGGTGCCAGGGCGTCAGCGTGCCACCCCAGTCGAAGACGACCGCCTCGACGGGCTGGGTCACGAGCGACCGATCTCGGCGAGGATCTCGTCGACGGCCGAGCCGACCGCCACCTCGCGCCGCTCACCCGAGCGACGGTCCTTGACCTCGATGGTGCCGTCGGCCAGACCGCGACCGACGACGACGATGGTCGGCACACCGATCAGCTCGGCGTCCTTGAACTTCACTCCGGGGCTGGCCTGGCGACGGTCGTCGAGCAGCACCTCGACCCCGCGCGCCTCGAGCTCGCGGGTGAGCTCCTCGGCGTAGGTGGCCACGGCCTCGTCCTTGCCGGTGGCGACGACGTGCACGTCGGCCGGGGCCAGGGCCCGCGGCCAGATCAGGCCCAGCTCGTCGTGGTTGCCCTCGGCGACGCAGGCGACGGCCCGCGAGACCCCGACGCCGTAGGAGCCCATGATCACGGTGCGCAGCTTGCCGTTCTCATCCAGGACCTTCAGGTCGAGCGCCTCGGCGTACTTGGTTCCGAGCTGGAAGATGTGCCCCATCTCGATGCCGCGGGCCGACTCCAGGCCGTGCCCGCACGAGGGGCAGGCGTCACCGTCGCGCACCTCGGCCGCCTCGATGGTGCCGTCGGCGGTGAAGTCGCGCCCGGCGACCAGGTCGACGACGTGCCGGCCCGGCTCGTCGGCGCCGGTGACCCACGCCGTGCCCTCGCTGACCCGCGGGTCGAGCAGGTAGCGGATGCCGGACGCCTTCTCGCTGCCGAGCACGCCCGGCCCGATGTAGCCCTTGGCCAAGGTCGGGTTCGCCGCGAAGTCCTTCTCGTCGAAGGCCTCGACCGTGGCCGGCTCGACCTGGGCCCCGAGCCGCTTCTCGTCGACCTCCCGGTCGCCGGGCAGGCCGATGGCCAGGGGCTCGCGGGTGCCGTCGGGGTGCACGAGCACGACGAGCACGTTCTTCAACGTGTCCGAGGCGGCCCAGGGCCGCCCGTCGGAGCGCGGGAAGGCCGACTCGAGGTGCGCGACCAGGGTGTCGATGGTGGGGGTGTCCGGGGTGTCCTCGACGTGCGCGGCAGGCACGCCCGACGCGTCCACGGCATCCGGCACCGGGACCCGCACGGCCTCGACGTTGGCCGCGAAGCCGCAGCTGGTGCAGCGCACGTAGGTGTCCTCGCCGTTCTCGGCGGTCGCGAGGAACTCCTCCGACTTCGAGCCACCCATCGCCCCGGCCATCGCCTGCACGATCACGTAGTGGAAGCCGAGCCGGTCGAAGATCCGCACGTAGGCGTCGCGGTGCAGCTGGTAGCTCTTGTCGAGCCCGGCCTCGTCGATGTCGAACGAGTAGCTGTCCTTCATCACGAACTCGCGCCCGCGCAGCAGGCCGGCCCGCGGCCTGGCCTCGTCGCGGTACTTGATCTGGATCTGGTAGATCGACAGCGGCAGGTCCTTGTACGAGCTGAACAGGTCCTTGACCGCGAGGGTGAACATCTCCTCGTGCGTCGGCCCGAGCAGGAAGTCGTTGCCCTTGCGGTCCTGCAGGCGGAACACGTTGTCGCCGTACTCCTGCCACCGCCCGGTCGCCTCGTAGGGCTCGCGCGGCAGGAGCGCCGGGAAGAGGAGCTCCTGCGCGCCCATGGCGTCCATCTCCTCGCGGACGACGGTCTCGACCTTGCGCAGCACCTTCAGGCCGAGCGGCAGCCAGGTGTAGATGCCCGGGCTCACCCGGCGGATGTAGCCGGCCCGCACGAGCAGCTGGTGGCTCGGGACCTCGGCGTCCGCCGGGTTCTCGCGAAGGGTTCGCAGGAACAGGGACGACATGCGCATGGCCACGGGTGAGCTCCTGGGGTGGATGGACAACCCGCCAAGGATAACGACGCGGCGGGATGCCGTTCACGCGCCGTTCGCGTCAGGCCGTCGCTGGGGCCTTGAGCTGGGTGTAGCGGGCCCGGATGCCGTGGTCCTCGAAGCCCAGCCGCAGGTAGAGCTCGTGGGCCGGGTTGTCGACGTTGACGGCGAGCCAGGCCTGCTCGCAGCCCGCCTTGCGCAGGGCGCGCAGGGAACGCACCACGAGGTGGGCCCCCAGCCCCCGGCCGCGCCAGGCCGGCACGACGCCCACCTGGTCGAGCCAGTCGTCGGTCAGGGTGACGAAGCCGGCGACGTGGCCGGTGTCGTCGAGCACCACACGCGAGTCACCCGGCCGGAAGCCGTCATCGTCCTCGACCTCGCGGATCCACTCGTCTCGGGGGGTGTCCGGGAAGCCCGGCCGGGTCGCGAAGGACTGGCGGTAGGCCCGGTGGAACAGCCCGGCCGTGTCCTCGGTCCACGGTACGGAGTGCAGGCCCTCCGGCCGAGGCACCCGCAGGACCTCGAGCAGCGGGTGGCGCATGACGTGCTCGGCGAAGGTGCGCTGCAGCCCGATCTCGGCGAAGAGCGCGTCGGACTCCGGTGACGTGGTCTCGGCGACGACCCGCAGCGGACTGCCGCCGGAGCGCTCCTGGGCCCACTGCACCAGCTCCTCCCCCAGACCCTGCCAGCGCGTGGACGGGTGGACCAGGCCGGTCGCGGTGCGCTGGCCCGTACCGTCGACGAAGACCGACGCCGCCGCCACGATGTCACCCGTCTCGTCGCGGCCGGCGATGCCCGCCCCGGAGAGGAAGAGGCGCCGGAGCATCGCCTCACTGGCCAGCAGGGGTAGCCCGCCGTCCGCCTCGAGGCACCGGGCGGCGAGATGCCGCAGGGCGGGCAGGTCGTCGTCGGTCAGGGGCTGCCAGGCGAGGGTCGACATCCGCGCCGGCTCAGCGACCGGCCGCGCGCAGCGCGGTGCGGATCATCGGCACCTGGAGGGGCAGCCGGGCCAGGGTGGCGGCGAACGAGGCCCGCGACGCGGCATCCGCACGTCGTTCCGCACGGCGACCCTGGTCGACGCTCATCTGCACGTTCGCCGGGAACACGGCGATCAGCAGCGCGGCCGAGGCGTAGCCGGCCGGGCGGCGGGTGGCGGGTAGCAGCAGGCCCGCGGCGCAGAGCAGCTCGGCGACCCCCGAGACGTACACCAGGGCACGGTGGTCGGGCAGCACCCGGGGGACGATGCCCTCGAAGACCTGCGGCCGCACCAGGTGCACCACGCCCGAGGTCGCGAGCAGTGCGGCCAGCCCGGCGACGTCACGGGTGAGCGAGGTGGTCACGGGGGCCATGCCTCATCCAACCATCACGGGTGCCGGCTCAGAGCAGCACGGTCGTGAAGTCCCCCACCTCACGGAAGCCGATGTGGTCGTACGTCGCGCGCGCCGAGCCGTTGAAGTCGTTGACGTACAAGGTGACCAGGGGCGCCGGGCCGACCATCACCTGCTCGACGACGCTCGCGAGCATCGGCACCGCGAGCCCCTGGCCGCGCAGGTCGGGCGCCAGCCACACCCCCTGCAGCTGGGCGCACCCCAGGGCCAGGCTGCCGACGTCGGTCTTGAAGACGACCCGGCCCTGCTCGACGACGACGTAGGTGTGGCCGCGGGCCGCGAGCGACGCGAGCGAGGCGCGGTACCCCCGGTCGTTGCCCCGGTAGGGGGGGTAGCCGATCTCGGCGGTGAACATGTGCTCGGCCGCCGGAAGCACGAGGTCGACCTCGTCGACCCGCGCCGGCCGCACCCGCGGGTCCAGCGGCACGCCCAGCGTCGAGGGGAGCTGGTCGGTGACGAGCAGCGGCTGACGCTGTCGCACCGCGCGGGCCGGCCCCCAGTGCGGCTCGAGCTCGTGCCACAGGCCCTCGACCTCGTCGCGCGGCCCGAACACCGACGCGCAGCGCCCCCGCCACCGGCGCACCCGGTCGGCGAAGGCCGCCCGGCTGTCGTCCGTGGTGCCCACCGGCACGACGTTCGCGCTCGCCCAGCACAGGGCGGTCAGCTCGCCGTCGACCCGGTGGCCCAGGACGGTGGCGAGGGACCCGGTGCGGGCGCCCTCGATGATCCGGGCCGCCACGAACACACCACGTGGGAGGTCGCGAGCGCACACGTCGAGGGCGTCGTCGCGGTCGGCGAGCGACAACGGACGAACCGGTGAGCGGGTGCGCAGCACGGGGCCAGCCTAGGGCCAGGGCACTCCGGTGGACCCCACCTCACGCCGAAGGGGGTCCACCGGATCCGTGGTCACACAGGGGCCAACGAACCCCGAGCTGCGGCGACGTCCGCAACGACCGGCGTCGTCACGCGACGCGGCCGCCGCCAGGGACACACGACCTCGGCGACCCCCCAACCGAGTGGCGCGGCCGACAGCACCATGAGGGCGACACCGACGAGCTGGGTAGGGGCCACCTCGATCGCCTCCCCCGACAGCACCGCGATGAGTGGAGAGCCGGTGACCACGACGGCCCCGACCACGCGCACCACCCGTCCGCCGCGCAGGACCATCGCCATGCCGATCGCGGCAGGGGCGAGCAGCATCCCCGGGCCGGCGAACAGCATGAGTGCGGGCAGAGCAGCCAGGCGCCACCACCCCGAGCGCTCGGCCACGCGGGCCGCGTGGACCAGACCGAGGCAGGCCCCGGCCACGGCGGCGAGACCGAGGATGAACAGCGTGCCCGACCAGGAGAAGCTCGGAGCCGTCGTGAGCAGCCGCATGAACACCCGGGCGACCGCCCCCCAGACGAGGCCGAGTCCCGCGCCCATGACGAGGCCCCGCAGCAACGTCCTCACCAGACGACCGGGAGGCAGGCCAGACGGGCACCCGCCGCACCCGTGTGGTGGTCGGTCTCCATCGCGTGGACGACGACCGAGCGCGTGCCCGGAAGGGGGACGAAGGGCACCGATGCCGTCGCGGTCGCCGCGCCGTCCTCGACCGTGATGTCGAGCCACATCTCGGTGTCCTCGCTGACCTCGGGCGGGGTGACCCCGGCGAGGACATCGGTGTTGTAGTGGCCGAGTGCGGCGGCGCCGTTGCCGGCGACGCACGGACCGGAGTGCAGGTGGGCCCCGAACGTCTCGCCGTCGGCCGAGGCGTCGATCCCCTTGACGCGCAGCACGCCGTGGCTGCCCGGGGCGGAGGCGACGACCTGGAAGGCCGCGGTGGCCCCGTCGAAGGGTCCGGCCGTGGCCGGCTGCAGGTCGGCCATGGGCCCGGAGGCACGGACCACCGGGCCCCGTTCGCTGGCATTTGCCGTCGCAGGCAGGGCGATGAGTGCCACGATGGCCGCGAGCGGTAGCAGGCGGTGGGAGGTGTTGGACATGGAGTTCCTTTCGGGTCGTGGCCGCGAAGGCGCGGACACCAGTGAGACGACCCCCACCCCGCCGACGGGTGACATCGCGGGCCTGCAGAGGATGACGAACCAGGAGCCCGAAGTTCGGCAGCCCTCCATGTCACCCGACGGGCTCGCTCACACGTCAGTCCCCCTGATGGAGGTTTTCTCGCTCGAGCAGGTGGCCGGGCTCGCCGACGCGTCCGCGAGGCGGTCGACTCGGCGGGTTCGGTCGAGCCGCGGGTCCGGTCGACCGCGGTCCGGTCGATGTCGCGGCGATGTTCGACGCCGAAGCGGCATCGCTGACCCGCCTGGCGCGTTTCTACGTCGACGACAAGACGGCCGCCGAGGACCTGGTGCAGGAGGCCTTCATCCGTTTCGCCCGGCACCAGGGCCGGATCCGGGATCCTGATCGGGCGGCGGCCTACCTGCGCTCGATCGTCGTCAACCTCGCCCGCGACCACAACCGACGCGGCTTCGTCTCGTGGCGGCACCGCCCGCCGGCCCAGCCCGACGCACCGTCCGCGGCCGAGACCGCGGAGGAACGAGCCGAACGGGCTGCCGTGGTCGATGCCCTGAGAGTCCTCCCCCGGCGCCAGCGCGACTGCGTCACGCTGCGCTACTACTACGACATGCCGGTCGCGGAGATCGCGACGACCCTCGGCCTGTCGGTCAACACCGTCAAGACCCACCTGCAGCGTGGGCTCGACGCCCTCGGCGCGACACTGGAGGCCGACCGATGACCCACCTCGAGGACCGCATCACGCGAGCCCTGACCCAGTCACCCACCCGGCCGTCACCCGACCTGTTCGACCGGGTCCTCGACAGCATCGAGGCCGACCAGCGCCGCCGCCGGCACGGCATCCTCACGGCCGCCGCCGCCACCGTGCTCGTCACGGCGGCGACGGCCGCCGTCCTCCTCCTGACCCCTCGCTCGAACGGAGCCCTCGCCATGCCCTGGTGGATCCTCGAAGTAGCCGTGACCCTCGCGCTCGTCGCCATGGCGGTGTGGCTGGGTCCGTTCATCAAGCGGTTCGGTCGGGCCTATGCGGCCGACGTCTTCCACGACAACCCGCTCACCGGCAAGAGCTACATCGTGCTCACCGACATCGTGTACTACCTCATCTTCGCCGCGTACATCCTCTTCGGAGTCCACTTCGCGCCGCAGAGTGACTGGAACAACGACATCTCCGGGCTCGTGACCGCGGAACAGCTGACGTTCTCGGCGGCGCGGATCGGCGGCATCCTGCTCATCATCGGCATCCTGCACGGGATCAACATCGTGCTGATGCCCGTGCTCGGCCGGTTGTTCTCGCTCAACCGGCGGGTGCCCGGACCCCGGGAGGCGGAGCGCCAGCGGCTCGACTGGTGAGCACCGGCACACCGAGGTCGGTGTTGTCGAGCACCCACGTCGCCCGCGCGGCCGGGTCGACCTCGGCGAGGTAGAGCCGCTGGCCGCCGACGTGGCGAGCGTTCACCGCGGATGCCGGGTCGGCCTGTTCCGCGCTCAGCTCGCCGAAGCGGGCGTTGCCCCGCGGCACCGACACCTCGAAGGGGACGTCGACCCAGACGGTCGCGTCCCAGAGGTCGGCCAGCTCGGGGCGGTGCAGGAAGATGCCGTCGAGCAGCAGCACCGCCCGGGCCCCGGCAGCCGGCTCGGGTGGCCGGTGGACCGGCACCTCCTGCTCCACGTCGTGCACGGCACGCTGCCACGGCTCTCCCGCCCGGAACGGCTCGACGAGGCGGCCCCGGACGGTGTCGTGGTCGTACTGGTCGCGGTAGAAGGTCTCGGCCGTCCTCCCGCGGGCGTACCGGACCTCGGCGGGGCGGTGGAAGCCGTCGACCGAGACCCGGTGCACCTCGCGGTGCGGTCGCACCAGCGCGGCCAGCTCGTGGCCGAGCACGGTCTTGCCGGCACCGTCGACACCGTCGAGCGCGACGACCACGCGCGCGTCGGGGCGCAGGGTCAGCAGGGCGGCGGCGAGCTCGGCGAGCACCTCGCCCCGGCGACCGGCCGGCGGGGGCGGGACGAACGCGTCGAGGCGACCGGACGCCATCCGGGCGCGCCGCTCAGCTGACGGTGACCGAGGGCGCGCCTGCGGACTCCTCGTCCATCGGCTCGCCCATCTCCTCGGCGATGCGCATGGCCTCCTCGATGAGCGTCTCGACGATCATGTTCTCGGGAACGGTCTTGATGACCTCGCCCCGCACGAAGATCTGGCCCTTGCCGTTGCCGGAGGCGACCCCGAGGTCGGCCTCGCGCGCCTCGCCGGGGCCGTTGACGACGCAGCCCATGACGGCCACCCGCAGCGGCACGGTCATGCCCTCGAGACCGGCGGTGACCTCGTCGGCGAGCGTGTAGACGTCGACCTGGGCGCGGCCGCACGAGGGGCACGACACGATCTCGAGCTTGCGCGGGCGCAGGTTGAGCGACTGCAGGATCTGGATGCCGACCTTGACCTCCTCGACCGGCGGGGCCGACAGGGAGACCCGGATCGTGTCACCGATGCCCTGGGTGAGCAGCGCGCCGAAGGCGGTGGCGGACTTGATGGTGCCCTGGAACGCCGGGCCGGCCTCGGTGACGCCGAGGTGCAGCGGCCAGTCGCCGCGCTCGGCGAGCAGCTGGTAGGCGCGGATCATCACGACCGGGTCGTTGTGCTTGACCGAGATCTTGAAGTCGTGGAAGTCGTGCTCCTCGAACAGGCTGGCCTCCCACACGGCCGACTCGACGAGCGCCTCGGCGGTGGGCTTGCCGTACTTGTCGAGGATGCGCTTGTCGAGCGAGCCGGCGTTGACGCCGATGCGGATGGAGACGTTCGCGGCCTTGGCCCGGCGGGCGATCTCGCCGACCTGGTCGTCGAACTGGCGGATGTTGCCCGGGTTGACGCGCACCGCGGCGCACCCGGCGTCGATGGCCGCGTAGACGTACTTGGGCTGGAAGTGGATGTCGGCGATGACCGGGATCTGCGACTTGCGCGCGATGGCCGGGAGCGCCTCGGCGTCGTCCTGGCTGGGGCACGCCACCCGCACGATGTCGCAGCCGGATGCCGTCAGCTCGGCGATCTGCTGGAGGGTCGCGTTGATGTCGGTGGTCGGGGTCGTCGTCATCGACTGCACCGACACCGGTGCGTCGCCGCCGACCTCGACCTTGCCGACCGAGATCTTCCGGCTCTTCCGCCGGGGGGCGACGACGGGCGGGGGCAGCGGCGGCATACCGAGGGAGACGGACATGGAACCAAGCCTACGTGCGTGCGCTCGAAGCGCCATGATCGAGCCCGCGGTGACGGCTCAGCCGCCGAGGTTGACCGGTTTGACGACGTCGGCGTAGATGAGCAGCAGGGAGGCGCCGAGCAGCACCATCGACACCGTGTAGGCGATCGGAAGCGCCTTGGCGACGTCGACGTACCCCGGGTCGGGCCGGCCACGCAGCTTGGCGATCTGGCGCTTGAGCCCCTCCCACAGCGCCCCGGCGACGTGGCCGCCGTCGAGCGGGAGCAGCGGGATCAGGTTGAAGACGAAGAGCATGAAGTTGAGCGCGGCGAGCAGGCCCACCAGGAACCACACCTTGTCGCCGGCCGACTCCCCCACGAGCGAGTCGTACTTGCCACCGGTGGCCTCCCCGGCGACCCGGCCGACCCCGACGACCGACATCGGGCTGTCGGCCTCGCGCTCGGCGCCGCCGAAGGCGGCCTGCCACACGCCGACCATCCGCGCGGGCACGTGGACGATGGCCTCGGCGGTGCCGCTGACGAAGCTCCACAGGATGCCGGGTACGGCGGCCGGCGACTGCGGCACGTAGGCCACGGGGGGCGAGGACCGCACGCCGAGGAACCCCGCCTCGGTGGTCTGGGGCGTGCCGTCGGCGTCGACCACGGGAACGCCGTCGGCGTCGAGCACCGGCACGACGTTGCGGATCGGGGTGGCCGTGACGGTGAGCTGCGTGCCGTCACGCTCGAGGACGATGGGGACGGGCTGGTCGACCCGGGGACGGATGAGGTCGCCGACGTCCTGGGTGTCCTCGACCGGCTGGCCGGCGATCGAGACGATGCGGTCGCCCGGCTGCACCCCCGCCAGCAGCGCCGGGGTCCTGGGCTGGTCGGTGCACGTCGTCGCGTCGCCGGCCTCCGTGACCGGCACGACGCACTGCGAGACGGTGGCGACGACGGCGCCCGGCTGCGCGGTGGCGACGCCGTGCACGGTGACGAGGATGGTGAGCAGCACGACGCCGATGAGCAGGTTCATCATCGGGCCGCCGAGCATGACGATGACCTTCTTGGGCACCGAGAGGCGGTAGAACACGCGGTGCTCGTCGCCCGGGCGCACCTCTTCCAGGCTGGCGGCGCGCGCCTCGTCGACGAGCTGGCTGAACCGGCCCGTGCTCGAGACCCGCACGGTGCCCGGGGCGTCACCGGGGCGCGGGGGGAACATGCCGATCATCCGGATGAAGCCGCCCAGCGGCACCGCCTTGACGCCGTACTCGGTCTCACCCCGGCGACGGGACCACAGCGTGGGGCCGAACCCGACCATGTACTGGGTCACCCGCACGCCGAACCGCTTGGCCGGCACGAGGTGCCCGACCTCGTGCAGGGCGATCGAGGCGGCGACGCCGGTGGCCATGAAGAGGACACCGAGCACGAACGCGAGCGTGGACATGGCGTCAAGGGTACGTCGCGTTGCTGACGCAGCCGTCCGGATCACCTCTGGTGGACCGGCACACCCCCCAGTCGGCTGGGGCGACGAGGCCTGCTCACCGCTGGAGCCGGTGCGCGGCCCGGGCAGCCGTTTCCCGCGCCCACGCGTCCGCCTCGAGCACTCCCTCGAGGCTGAGGGCGTCGCCCTCGTGCCCGACATGGGCGTCGACGACCCGCTCGACGGTGTCGACGATGTCGGTGAACCGGATCGTGCCGTCGTGGAAGGCGTCGACGCACACCTCGTTGGCCGCGTTGTAGACCGCCGGGAAGGTGCCACCGGCCGCACCGACCTGACGAGCCAGCCGCACGGCCGGGAAGGCGTCGTCGTCGAGGGGGTGGAACTCCCAGGTCTGCGCGCGGCTCCAGTCGCAGGGCACGTCGACGTCCGCCAGCCGCTCCGGCCAGGACAGGCCCAGGGCGATCGGCACGAGCATGCGCGGCGGGCCGAGCTGGGCGATGGTCGAGCCGTCGTGGAACTCGACCATGGAGTGGATCTGCTGCTGCGGGTGCACCACGACGTCGATCCGGTCGAACGGGATGTCGAAGAGCAGGTGCGCCTCGATCACCTCGAGGCCCTTGTTGACCAGGGTCGCCGAGTTGGTCGTGATGACCCGGCCCATGGCGAAGTTGGGGTGGGCCAGGGCCTGCTGGGGCGTCACGTCGGCCAGCTCGGCGCGAGAGCGCCCGCGGAACGGCCCGCCGCTCGCCGTGACGACGAGGCGCCGCACCTCGGCGGCCCGGCCGCCACGCAGGCTCTGCGCGATGGCGCTGTGCTCGGAGTCGACGGGCACGACCTGGTCGGGGCCGGCGGCGGCCTTCACCAGCGATCCGCCGATGATGAGCGACTCCTTGTTGGCCAGCGCCAGCACCGAGCCGGCGGCCAGCGCGGCGAGGGTGGGGCGCAACCCGATCGAGCCGGTCACCCCGTTGAGCACGACGTCGGCACCACAGCCCGCGGCGACCGTGGCGGCATCCGGTCCGACGACCACCTCGGTCGCGGATGCCGGCCGGCCGGCCTGCGCTGCGGCCGCGGCGAGCGCCGCGCGCACCTCGTCGACGTCACCTCGCGCGGCCGCGACGAGTGGGACGTCGAACTGCACCGCCTGGCGCGCCAGCAGCTCGAGGTTCCCACCGGCGGACAGCGCCACGATGGTGAACCGGTCGGGGTGCGCGGCCACCACCTCGAGGGCCTGGGTGCCGATCGAGCCGGTGGAGCCGAGGACGGCGACGGTGCGTGTGGTCACGGTGCCATTGTCGGCGGTCGACGAGGTCACGTGGAACCGGGGGTGCGAGGAGGCCACCTCGCCGAGCGGCCGACGACCAGGGCGAGCACCACCCAGGTGGGCAGTCCACGCGAGGCGGTGGACGACAGCCGCCCGTTCTCGCGACGTCAGGCGGCTCAGGTGGTGAAGACGCGCTCCTCGATCAGCCGCTCGACGACGACCTGGGCACGGGGGTCGAACCTGCCGTGCTCGAAGTCCTTCTGGACCTCCAGCTCGACCTGTCCCAGGCCGTGGCGGTTCTTCTCGATCGGTGATGACGGCCCAGCGGCGGAACCGCGCCACGGCGCCGAGGTCGTAGACCAGGTGCTCGCGGGAGACGATGTTCTCCTTGCTCGACAGGATCATCACCACGTCGGCCTCGTAGGCCAGCGCCGACGAGCCGCGCAGGTCGCGGGTGCGCATCCGGTGTCCGGCCCCGAGGCTCTCCCGGTCGGCAGCGACAATGCTCAGGACGGGGCACTCGAGGTCCAGCGCCATGTTCTTCAGCGTCTCGGTGACGACGGTGACGCGCGAGGCCTCGTCGCCCTCGTGCCGCTCGAGGGGCACCTTCTGGAGGTAGTCGACGAGCACCATGGGGGCCTCCCCGGCCTCGTCCATGACGTGGGTCACCACCGCGGCGAGCTCCCGCGGGGTGGTCTGGGCGTTGGACTCGTGGACGTGCAGCCGGCTCGCGTAACCCTGCACGGTGGCCAGCGCCGCGGCACCGTGCGGCAGGCGTGCCATCGCGTCGGCGAGCCCCCTGCGGTCGGGGTCGTCAGCCTCGAACACGGCGCGCACGCCGTGCACGTCGGCCGCGGCCGCGTAGTCGCCCTCGCTGACGGCAGCCGTCGCCGCCTCGAGGGCGATGAGCCGCTGGATGAGCGTGTTGGCGTCGTGCTCGAACGAGAACACCACGGCGTGCCGGCCGACGAGGACCGCGTTGCGCACCATCTGCAGGGCGAGGGTCGTCTTCCCCGACCCCTCGGTGCCGCCCATGAGGACCAGCTCCCCCGAGCGCAGGCCTCCGTCGAGGGTGGAGTCCAGGAGCGGGAACCCGGTGGGCCAGATCTTCGCGCCCGGGCGGGCCCCCCGGCGCAGCGCCGCGTCGGTCTCCTCGAGCAGGACCTCGACGGACCGTCGTCGGTCCGGCGCGTGGGACGGCGCGAGGAGCGGCGTGCCGAGGGGGTCCGGTGCAGTCGTGCTCATGGGGGACATCCCATCATTGGTCGAGCAGGCGTGCCACGGGTTCCCGTGAACCCGGGCCGCCCGGCCTCACTGGGCGATGCCGACGTACTTGGTCTCGAGGTACTCGTCGATGCCCTCGAAGCCGCCCTCGCGGCCGAACCCGGACTGCTTGACGCCGCCGAACGGGGCGGCCGGGTTGGAGACGATGCCGGTGTTGATGCCGATCATCCCGAACTCCATGGCCTCGGCCACCCGGATCACCCGGGTCTGGTCGTTGGTGTAGACGTAGCCGACCAGGCCGTACTCGGTGCCGTTGGCCTTGGCGACGGCATCCGCGTCGTCGGTGAAGGTGCACACGGGCGCCACCGGGCCGAAGATCTCCTCGCTGAGGCAGCGGCTGTCGGCCGGGACGTCGGCGAGCACGGTCGGCTGGTAGAACCAGCCGCGGCCCGGGACCGGGCCCCCGCCGGTGAGCACGGTGGCGCCCTTGGCCACGGCGTCCTTGACCAGCTCGTCGACGCCCTCGCGGGCCTTGGCGGTGATGAGCGGGCCGACGTCGACGCCCTTCTTGGTGCCCTTGCCGACGACGAGCGCGCCCATCCGGGCGGCCAGCCTGGTCGAGAACTCCTGCGCCAGGGACTCGTGCACGAAGAACCGGTTGGCCGCGGTGCAGGCCTCGCCGATGTTGCGCATCTTCGCGAGCATCGCACCGTCGACCGCCGCGTCGACGTCGGCGTCCTCGAAGACGAGGAAGGGGGCGTTGCCACCGAGCTCCATCGACACGCGCAACAGCTGCTCGGCCGACTGCTCGACCAGCTTCTTGCCCACTGCTGTGGAGCCGGTGAAGGTCAGCTTGCGCAGCCGCGCGTCACGGATCACCGGCTCGCACACCGCACCCGAGTGCAGCGTCGTGACGACGTTGAGCACCCCGTCGGGCAGACCGGACTCCTGCATGACCTGCGCGAGCAGCAGCATGGTCAGCGGCGTCTCGTGGGCCGGCTTGACGACCATGGTGCAGCCGGCGGCGACGGCCGGCCCGATCTTGCGGGTGCCCATGGCCAGCGGGAAGTTCCACGGCGTGATCATCAGCGTGGGGCCGACCGGCTGCTTCATGGTGAGCAGCCGCGAGGCGCCGTTGGGCGCCACCGAGTAGCGACCGTGGATGCGCACGGCCTCCTCCGCGAACCAGCGGAAGAACTCGGCACCGTAGGTGACCTCACCCCTGGCCTCGGCGACGGTCTTGCCCATCTCCAGGCTCATCAGGGTCGCGAACTCGTCCGCGCGCTCCACGAGCGTGTCGAAGGCGCGCCGCAGGATCTCGCTGCGCTCGCGCGGCGGCGTCGCGGCCCAGCCGGCCTGCGCCTCGTGGGCGGCCGCCAGCGCCGCCAGGCCGTCCTGCGGGGTGGCGTCCGCACAGGTCGTCAGGGTGGCGCCGCTGCTGGGGTCGTGCACGTCGAAGCGCTCCCCGCCGCTCGCCTCGCGCCAGGTGCCGCCGATGAGCAGCTGAGTGGGCACGGAGTCGATGAGGGACTTCTGGGTGATGGCCATGCTCGTTCCTTCGTGTGCCGGTCAGCGCCGTCGGATGCCGGGCGGCGCGAGTCGTGCGGGTCGGTCCGGGTTCGATCCAGCCTAGGACGCGCTCAGCGGTCCTCGAGGCCCCACGGCGAGCCGTAGCCGTCCGGCTTGGGGGCGGCGAGCAGCTCGAGGAACGGCACCGCGTCGAACGCCTCCGGGCCGAGCACACCCGAGCCCGACCAGGTACCGGCGGCGAGCAGCTCGAGCGCCACGACGGGGTTCACGGCGGTCTGCCACACCACGCACTGGGCGTCGTAGTCGCGCATCGTGTCGGCGTTGTCGGACACGTGGTAGAGGTACGTGCGGCGCGGCTCGCCGTTCTTGCCGGTGCCGGTCACCCACAGCCCGGCGCAGGTCCTGCCCTCCATCCGCGGCCCGATCGTGGCGGGGTCCGGGCAGCACTGCGGCGACGACGTCCCGCGGGCTGACCTGCACGCCCTTGACGGTCACCGGGTCGGTGCCGTCCAGGCCCAGGGTGTGCAGCGTGCGCAGGATGGTGATCATCTCCTCGCCGAGGCCGTACTTGAAGGTGACCTTGTCGGCCTCGACCCAGCGCGGCATGAGGAGCACCTCCTCGTGCTCGACGTGGACGCACTCGACCGGACCGATGCCCTCCGGGAAGTCGAAGACCTCGGGCTCGGCGAACGGCGGCAGGGTGAAGAAGCCGGCCTCGACGTCGTAGGCACCGTCGGCGCCGACGGCCCGCTCGCGCTCCCACACCACCGGTGGGTTGAGGCACTCCTCGATGATCGTCCACATCGAGAAGCCCGGGCGCGAAGACCTCGTTGCCCTCCTCGTCGCGGATGACGAGGTTGGCGCCGTCGCGGGTGCCCAGCTCGTCGATGTGGCTGAAGAGGTGGTCGGCGGCGTAGCGGGCGAAGACGTCGGACAGGCCGGGCTCCACACCGATGCCGACCAGGGCCAGGCGAGCCTTCGGCCTCCCACTCCCGCGCCTGGGCCAGCTGGTCGTCGCCGAGCTTGACGCCGACCTTGGCGTAGGGCTCGCTCGGGTGGCGGCTCGACAGGCTCATCGCCATGTCGAGGTAGTCGGCACCGGCGGCCTTCGCCCCCTCGAACAGGGGCAGCACGAACCGCGGGTCGACGGCGTTGAAGACGTGCGTGGCACCCACCTCGCGGGCGAGCGCCTCGACCGCCCCGGCATCCGACGCGTCGACCTGCGCGGCCCGGAAGCGGGTCTCGCCCTCGTGGCGGGAGGTGACCGCCGCGACGGTGCGCTCGGCGCGGGACAGGTCGTAGTCGGCGACCACCCAGGACTCGAAGAAGGGACGTTCGGCGGCGATCCGGGCAGCGGCGTCACCGACGCCGCCCGCTCCGACCATGAGGACGTGCACGGGGTACCTCTCTTGGTTCGGTGGTCAGGCCGCGGCGCGGGCGCGGCGGTTCTGCAGGACCTGGCCCATGACGACGACGAACAGCGCGATGAGGAACATGAGCGTGCCGATGACGTTGACCTGCACCGGCGCACCGCGCTGGGCGGCACCCCAGACGTACATCGGGAACGTGATCGAGCTCGGGCTCGCGTTGAAGTTGGTGATGATGTAGTCGTCGAAGCTGAGCGAGAACGCGAGCAGCGCGCCGGCGAAGATGCCGGGGGCTGCCAGCGGGAAGGTGACCCGCAGGAAGGTCTGGAAGGCGTTGGCCCCCAGGTCGGCGGCCGCCTCCTCCAGGCGCGGGTCGAGCGTCGCCACCCGGGCCTTGACGGCCACGACGACGAACGAGATGCAGAACATGATGTGCGCGATCGTCACGGCGGTGCGGCCGGCCGGCACGCCCATCATGAGGAACAGGGTCAGCAGGCTCGAGCCCATGACGACCTCGGGGGTCGCCATCGGCATGAAGATGAGCAGGTTCGTCGCCGAGCGCGCCCGGAAGCGGTAGCGCCCCAGGGCGAAGGCGATCGCGGTGCCGAGGGCCGTGGCCACCAGCGAGGCGATCAGCCCGATCTGGAGCGACAGGCCCAGCGACTCGCAGATGCCTTGTGCGCCACAGGGGTTGGCCCAGGCCTCGGCCGAGAACGACTGCCACGTGTAGTTGTAGCGGCCGACCGGGTCGTTGAACGAGAACAGCGCCACGACGAGGTTGGGGATCATCATGTAGCCGAGCACCGCGAGGGCGACCAGCAGCAGGATGTTGCGTCGGAGCCAGGTCATCTCACACCAGCTCCTCGGTGCCGGCCCGGCGCACGTAGAGGCTGACCAGGGTGAGGATCAGGATGAGCAGGATGAACGACAGGGCGGCGGCGAACGGGTAGTTGAGCACCCGCAGGAACTGGCTGTCGATCACCTGCCCGATCATCACCGTCTGGGTGTTGCCGAGCAGGCGCGAGTTGATGAAGTCACCCGCGGCCGGGATGAAGGTGAGCAGGGTGCCGGCGACGCACGCCCGGCAGCGAGAGCGGCCAGGTGACGTGGCGGAAGCCCTGCCACGGCGACGCGTACAGGTCGCCGGCGGCCTCGACGAGCCGGGGGTCGAGCCGGTCGAGGGCGGCGTAGAGCGGCAGGATCATGAACGGCAGGAAGTTGTAGGTGAGCCCCGCCATGACGGCGAACTTCGACGACAGCAAGGTGTCGTTGTTGGTCAGCTGCAGGAACTGGAGCAGGTCGGTGATGTGCAGCCACTGGAAGATGCTCGGTGACCGGGCCGGTGTCCGACAGGATGGTGCGCCAGGCCAGCGTGCGGATCAGGAAGCTGGTGAAGAACGGCGCCACGACCAGCACCAGCATGACGTTCTTCCAGCGCCCGGCCTTCTGGGCGATGTAGTACGCGAGCGGGTAGGCCAGCACGAGGGCGGCCACGGTGGCGGTCGCGGCGTAGCCGATCGAGCGCAGCAGCTGCGGCCAGTACTTCTGCAGCGCGTCGGCGTAGATGGACGACGTTGCCGGTGAAGGTGTAGCCGGCCTCGACCGACCCCTCCTGCAGCGACTGCGAGCCCAGGGTGAGCATCGGCAGGACGAAGAAGACGACGAGCCAGAGCAGGCCCGGGGCGAGCAGGGCGTAGGGCACCCAGTTGGCGCGCTTCTTCGGCGCCGCCGGCCCGTGCGGGGCCAGGACGGCGAGCTCAGCCATCGACGAGCACCTCGTCCATGCCGGCGAGGTCGCTCCTGCGCCGCGTCGAGCACGAACTCGCGGCCCGGGTCCCAGGACAGCGTGATGTTCTCGCCGAGCCGGGCCCGGGTGCTGCCGTCGTTCTGCTGCACGACGACGACGTCGAAGCCCCACGGCATCCGCACGAGGTACTGCGTGGCGACACCGGTGAACGACACGTCGGTGACCACGCCGCGCAGGTGGTTGCGACCGGCCGTCCTCGCCCAGCGCCAGCTTCTCGGGCCGCACGCCGACCCACACGTCGGTGAGGCCCTGGGGTACCCGCCCGGCGTCGAGGAGCACCTCGTGGCCGTGCACGTCGGCCGCGCACCAGGCCGGCCTCGGCCGGCCCCTGGATGCGGGCCCGCAGCAGGTTGGACTGGCCCAGGAAGTTGGCGACGAAGGTCGACGCCGGGTGCTCGTAGAGGGTGGCCGGGTCGCCGAGCTGCTCGAGGTGGCCGGCGTTCATCACCGCGATGGTGTCGGCCATGGTCATGGCCTCCTCCTGGTCGTGGGTGACGTGGATGAAGGTGAGGCCGACCTCCTGCTGGATGCGCTTGAGCTCGATCTGCATCTGCCGGCGCAGCTTGAGGTCGAGGGCGCCGAGCGGCTCGTCGAGGAGGAGCACGTCGGGGCGGTTGACCAGGGCCCGCGCCAGCGCCACGCGCTGCTGCATGCCACCGGAGAGCTGGCTGGGCTTCTTGCTGCCGGCGTGGCCGAGCTCGACGAGGTCGAGGGCGTCCTGTGCCTTGGACTTGAAGTCCTTGTCGCCGCGGCGACGCAGCCCGAAGGCCACGTTGTCCATGACGCTCATGTGCGGGAAGAGCGCGTAGGACTGGAACACCGTGTTGACGTTGCGCTGGAAGGCGCGGGTCGAGGTGATGTCGGTGTCGCCGATCAGGATCTGGCCGGCGCTGGGCGTCCTCGAGGCCGGCGACCATCCGCAGGGTGGTCGTCTTGCCGCACCCCGAGGGGCCGAGCAGCGCGAAGAACGAGCCCTGCGCGATGGTCAGGTCGAGCGGGTGCACGGCGGTGAACTCGCCGAAGCTCTTGGTCAGCCCGACCAGCCGGAGGTCGCCGGCCTCGTGCTCGGCCATCAGCTGGCGGTGAGGTCGGAGAAGGCGCTGGAGTACTTGGTCTCCTCCTCGGCCGTGAGGCCCCTGAAGACCTTGGCCCGGGACAGGACCTCGTCGCTGGGGAAGATCAGCGGGTTGTCGGCGGTCTCCGGGTCGTCCTTGGCCAGGGCGTCCTTGGTGCCGACGACCGGCGGGATGTAGTTGACCCACGCCTCGACCTGCGCCATGACGGCCGGGTCGTAGTAGTAGTTGATGAGGGTCTCGGCGTTCTTCTTGTGCTGGGCCAGCGCCGGGATGACGAAGTTGTCCGACCACAGGGTGAAGCCGGCCTGGGGCAGGGCGTACTGCACCTTGTCGTTCTCGAACTGCAGCTGGACGACGTCCCCGGTCCACGCGATGCACGCCGCGATGTCGCCCTTGGTCAGGCCGTCGGTGTAGTCGTTGCCGGTGAAGCCCTTGAGCTGGCCGGCGTCCTTGGCCTTCTGGATCATCGCGATGGCCGCGTCGAAGTCGGCGTCGGTGAAGTTGGCCGGGTCCTTGCCCATCTCGCAGAGCACCAGGCCGACGGTGTCGCGCATCTCGGTGAGGAGGGTGACCTTGCCCTTGAGCGCGGGGTCGGTGAGCAGCTGGGTGATCGTCTCGACCTTCTTGCCACCGGTGGCGTCGAGGTTGTACGCGATGCCGGCGAAGCCGCTCTGCCAGGGCAGCGAGTAGACGCGGCCCGGGTCGAACTCGACGTTCTTCAGCGACGGCTCGAGGTTGGCGACGTTGGGGATGTTGGCCGTGTCGAGCTTCTGCACGTAGCCCTGGCGGATCAGCCTCGCGACCATCCAGTCGGTGCTGCACCACACGTCACGCCCGGTGTCCTCGCCACCCTCGAGGAGGGGGCGCACCTTGGCGTAGAACTCGTCGTTGTCGTTGTAGTCCTCGGTGTAGTTGACCTGGATGCCGGACTGCTTGGTGAACTCGTCGAGCGTGGGACGCGACTTCTCGTCCTCGGACACGTCGATGTACTGGGTCCAGTTGGACCAGTTGACGACCTTCTCGGTGTCGCTGAGGTCCTTGGCGGCCGAGGCGCTCGGCGTGACCGACGCGGACGCCGTGCCCTTGCCCTCGCTGCCACAGGCAGCCAGCGCTGCCGTGGCACCGAGGCCGAGGGCACCGGTCATCAGGGACCGGCGGGTGGTGAGTCCGCGCAACAGCGCGGCTCGCATGACGGGGGACATCGGCTCGGGGGTGAGGCGCTCGGCCATCGGGGTTCTCCTCGCGTTGGGGTGGGGCTCGGGCGGGCTGGGGTCAGAGTGCAGGGTCTGGTGTGTCGGGCGTGTTTCGGCGTCAGGACTCGATGTTGGCCATGACGTGCTTGATGCGGGTGTAGTCCTCGAAGCCGTACATCGACAGGTCCTTGCCGTAGCCGGACTTCTTGTAGCCACCGTGGGGCATCTCGGCAACGAGTGGGATGTGCGTGTTGATCCAGACACAGCCGAAGTCCAGGGCCGCCGACATCCGCATGGCGCGGCCGAAGTCCTTGGTCCAGACCGATGAGGCCAGGCCGTAGTCGACGCCGTTGGCCCACGCCAGGGCCTGCGCCTCGTCGGTGAAACGCTGCACGGTGATGACCGGGCCGAAGATCTCGTTCTGGATCGCCTCGTCGTCCTGGTTCAGGCCGGACAGCACGGTGGGCTCGAGGTAGAAGCCGTCACCGAGGTCGTCGCGGCGGTTGCCACCGGCCGAGACCGTGGCGTGTGAGGGGAGCCGGTCGATGAAGCCCGACACGTGGGCGAGCTGGCGGGCGTTGTTGACCGGGCCGAACAGGGCGTCCTCGTCGTCGGGGAGGCCGACCGGGGCCGAGCTGCGGGCGTACTCGGCGAGCGCCGCGACGAAGTCGTCGTGGATGCCGGGTGCGGCGAGCACGCGCGTCGCCGCGGTGCAGTCCTGGCCGGCGTTGAAGTAGCCGGCGATGGCGATGCCCTCGACGGCGGCCTCGATGTCGGCGTCGTCGAAGACCACGACCGGCGCCTTGCCACCGAGCTCGAGGTGAACGCGCGTGACGTTGGGGGCGGCGCTGGCCGCGACCTGGGCGCCGGCGCGGACCGAGCCGGTGATGGCGACCAGGCCGGGGGTGCGGTGCTCGACGAGCATGCGACCGGTCTCGCGGTCACCGGTGATGACGTTGAGGGCGCCCGCAGGGAGGAACTCGGAGGCGATCTCGGCCAGCCGCAGGGTGGTCTCGGGGGTGGTGTCGCTCGGCTTGAGCACCACGGTGTTGCCGGCGGCGAGCGCCGGGGCGATCTTCCACACGGCCATGAGCAGCGGGTAGTTCCAGGGGGTCACCTGGCCGACCACGCCGATCGGCTCGCGCCGGATCCACGAGGTGTGGCCCTTCAGGTACTCCCCCGCGGCCTTGCCCTCGAGCACCCGGGCCGCCCCGGCGAAGAACCGCAGCTGGTCGACCATCGGCGGGATCTCCTCGCTCGCGGTGAGCGCCTGGATCTTGCCGGTGTTCTCGGACTCGAGCGCGATCAGCTCGTCGGCGTGCGCCTCGATCGCGTCGGCGATCTTGAGCAGGGCCTGCTGACGCTCGCTCGGGGTGGTGCGGCCCCACTCCGCGAAGGCCGTCTCGCGCCGCACCGTAGGCGGCGTCGACGTCGGCCTGGCTGCTCACCGGGGCCGTGGCGACGACGGAACCCGTGGCCGGGTTGACGATGTCGGTGGTGGATTCGGTACGCCCGTCGACGTACTCGCCGGCGATGAAGTTGCGCAGCTCGCGCGGACCGCTCATGTGCGTGGCTCCCGGGGTGGGTGATGGGACGGCATTGCCGGGGAGACTCTAAACCCGGACGCTGCGAATTCACCATGGCTGTGACCGGAAGAGTGATGAAAAGTTACACAATGTGACCTCTGGGTCCAACGGATTCCGTCCTCGGAGGACTTGCGCGGCGACCGAATCAGCGTCACCATGGCGCGGTGACCCGCAGGACACCACCGGCCAGAACCACGCGCAGCGGCCCCCGAGACCCGGCTCGACGACGTGGCGAAGCGCATCATCGAGCTGCTCCAGGAGGACGGCCGGCAGTCGTACGCCGCCATCGCCAAGTCCGTCGGGCTCTCCGAGGCCGCCGTCCGCCAGCGCGTGCAGCGGCTGCTCGACGCCGAGGTGATGCAGATCGTGGCCGTGACCGACCCCATCCAGGTCGGGTTCTCGCGACAGGCGATGATCGGCATCCGGGCCGAGGGCGACCTCGCCGCGCTCGGGGAGGCGCTGTCCGACATGTCGGAGGTCGACTACGTCGTGACCACGGCCGGCAGCTTCGACATCCTCGCCGAGGTCGTCTGCGAGGACGACGACCACCTGCTCGACCTGCTGACCAACCGGATCCGGACCCTCCCGGGCGTCCGGTCCACCGAGACCTTCGTCTACCTGAAGCTCAACAAGCAGCACTACAACTGGGGTACCCGATGAGCACCTACCCGTCCGACGTCTGGGAGCCGAGCTCCGACCGCCACACCGCCACCGGAGCCCTGTACTCCGACGCCGCCCGCGACCACCTCTGGATGCACTTCACCCGGCACTCGACGTTCGAGGAGAGCGGGCTGGGCCACTCCGTGCCGATCATCACCCGCGGCAAGGGCTGGACCATCTGGGACGACCGCGGCAACGAGTACATCGACGCCCTGGCCGGCCTGTTCGTCACCAACGTCGGTCACGGCCGCACCGAGATCGCCGAGGCGATGGCCAAGCAGGCCAGCGAGCTGGCCTTCTTCCCGCTGTGGTCCTACGCGCACCCCCGGGCCATCGAGCTCGCGGAGCGGCTGGCCCACCACGCCCCCGGCGACCTCAACCGGGTCTTCTTCACCACCGGCGGTGGCGAGGCGGTCGAGACCGCCTGGAAGCTGGCCAAGCAGTACTTCAAGCTCACCGGCAAGCCGACCAAGCACAAGGTCATCTCCCGCTCGATCGCCTACCACGGCACCCCACAGGGCGCCCTGTCGATCACCGGCATCCCCGCCGCGAAGATCGACTTCGAGCCCCTGGTGCCCGGTGGCCACAAGGTGCCCAACACCAACATCTACCGCGCGCCGGAGCACCTGCGCGACGACGAGAAGGCGTTCGGCCGCTGGGCCGCCGACCGCATCGCCGAGGCCATCGAGTTCGAGGGCCCCGACTCCGTCGCGGCCGTCTTCCTCGAGCCGGTGCAGAACTCCGGTGGCTGCTTCCCGCCGCCGGCCGGCTACTTCGAGCGGGTCCGCGAGATCTGCGACGAGTACGACGTGCTGCTCGTGTCCGACGAGACCATCTGCGCCTTCGGCCGGATCGGGTCGATGTTCGCCTGCGAGGACTTCGGCTACCAGCCCGACATCATCACCACGGCCAAGGGCATCACCAGCGGCTACGCCCCACTGGGCCTGATGATCGCGAGCGAGCGGCTGTTCGAGCCGTTCCGCCACGGCACCACCTACTTCCCGCACGGCTACACCTGGGGCGGGCACCCGGTCTCGTGCGCGGCGGCGATGGCCAACCTCGACATCTTCGAGCGCGAGGGGCTCAACGACCGGGTCAAGGAGAACGCCCCGGTGTTCAAGGCCACCCTCGACAAGCTGCTCGACCTGCCGCTGGTCGGCGACGTCCGCGGCGCCGGGTACTTCTACGGCATCGAGCTGGTCAAGGACAAGGCGACCCGGGAGACGTTCGACGACGACGAGAGCGAGCGCCTGCTGCGCGGCTTCCTCTCCAAGGCGCTGTTCGACGCCGGCCTGTACTGCCGCGCCGACGACCGCGGCGACCCGGTCGTGCAGCTGGCCCCGCCGCTGACGATGGGCCCCGCCGAGTTCGACGAGATCGAGCGCCGGCTGCGCTCGGTGCTCACCGAGGCCGAGAACCACCTCTGAGATGTCCGGGGTGATGGTCCCACCGCCGGCGACCGGGTCGCTGTGGTGGGACTCCTCCCGGCGGTCCCATCCTCACCCGCGCCGGCCACGACGGATGCCGAGCACGGGCCACCGACGGCAACGACGGCATCCGAGCTGCCCGTGACAGCCGACGTGGTCGTGGTCGGGGCCGGCTACACGGGGCTGTGGACCGCCTACTACCTGCTGCGCGACCAGCCCGGCCGCGAGGTGCTGGTGCTCGAGTCCGAGCACGTGGGCTTCGGGGCCAGCGGCCGCAACGGCGGCTGGGTGTCGGCCCTGTGGCCGGTCGCGCCGGCCACCCTCGAGCGTCGACACGGACGCACCGCCACTCTCGCCCAGCTCGCCGCGCTGCGCGACACGGTCGACGAGGTGGGCCGGGTCGACGCCGAGGAGGGCCTGGCCGCCGGCTTCGTCAAGGGGGGCGCCCTGGTGGTCGCGCGCACCCCCGCGCAGGAGCAGCGGGCCCGGGCGTCGGCCGACGACTCGGCGTCCTGGGGTGACGGCACGGTCTGGCTGGATGCCGCCGCCACCCGCGAGCGGATGGCCGTCGCCGGCGCTCGGGGCGCCACCTTCACCCCCCACTGCGCCCGGGTGCACCCGCGCCGGCTCGTCGACGGGCTCGCCGCCGCGGTGCGCCGGCTCGGCGGGCGCATCGTCGAGGGCGCGCACGTGGTGCGCACCGCCGACCGGGTGGTCGTGCTCGGCTCCGGCCGGCGGATCACGGCCGGCACCGTCGTCGTGGCCACCGAGGGGTGGACGGGGTCGCTGTACGGCATGACGCGCCGGGTGGTGCCCGTCTACTCGCTCATGGTCGCCACCGAGCCGATCGACGACGAGCGCTGGGCACGGATCGGGCTGGCCGGACGCGAGGTGTTCGCCGACCACCGCCACGTGGTCATCTACGGCCAGCGCACCGACGACGGGCGGATCGCGTTCGGCGGACGCGGCGCGCCGTACCACTGGGGGTCGCAGATCCGGCCCGAGTTCGACGAGGAGCCCTCGGTCTTCGACGCCCTGCGCACGACGCTGCGCGAGCTGCTCCCCCAGCTCGACGGCATCCGGTTCACGCACGCGTGGGGTGGGCCGCTCGGCATCGCCCGCGACTGGCACCCGTCGGTCACCTGGGACCCGGTGTCGCGCACCGGTCGCGCCGGCGGGTACGTCGGCGACGGCGTGGCCGCGAGCAACCTCGCCGGCCGCACGCTGGCCGACCTGGTGGCGGGTCGCGACTCCGCGCTGACCGCGCTGCCGTGGGTCGGCCACCGGTCGCCGCGCTGGGAGCACGAACCGCTGCGCTGGATCGGTGTCAACACCGGCCTGCGACTCGCGCAGCTGGCCGACCGCGAGGAGGCCGCGACCGGGCGGCCGGCTCGGCTCGGCCCGGTGCTCGACCGGCTCACCGGGCACTGACCCTCCCGCTGCCCGGGGCGGGTGCGTCACCGGTCGCCGGGGGGACCACGTGCGCCCGCACCGCGGGTAGGTTCGGGACGTGCGTGAGATCGAGAGCCTGCCGGACCTGCACGCAGCGCTCGCCTCGGGCGGTTCGCTGGCCGGGCTGCGGCTGCAGGACCTCGACCTCACGGGTCACGAGGACGCCCTGCTGGCCCGCCACGACGTCGACGGCCTGGTCGTGCTGGGTGGCCGGATCCCACCCGCGCTCGACACCCACCTGCGCACCCACGGCGCGCTGGTGTTCCCGACCGACCCGCGAGCGCCGGTCAACCCGTACCGCTCGACGCTCTACCAGCCGCGCGAGCTGTACGACGGGCTGGCGGAGCACGGCTACGAGGCCACTCCGGACGCCCGGGCGTACCACTGGTCGCGCCGGGCCGACCACCAGCACGACGCGTTCGCAACCCTGCTTCGCGCGATCCACGACGACTCGGTCAGCGACGCCCTCGACGAGCTCATCGACGGCGTGCCGACCGTCGGGGTCATGGGTGGGCACGCCCTCGCCCGGGGCACGCGGCGGTATGCCGGGGCGGCGCTGCTCGGCCACCGCCTGGCCACTGCCGGCCTGGCCGTGGTGACGGGCGGCGGCCCGGGGGCGATGGAGGCCGCGAACCTGGGTGCGTTCGCCCCCGACGAGGCCTCGCTGGCCGCCGCGCTCGACCGGGTGGCCGCCGTACCGTCGTTCGCACCCGACATCGGGGCGTGGGCGCTGGTGGCCCTCGCCGTGCACGACGACCTGGTGCAGGTGCCGGTCCTCGAACCGCGGGTCAGGAGCATCGGCATCCCGACGTGGTTCTACGGCCACGAGCCGCCCAACGTCTTCTGCCACGGCATCGGCAAGTACTTCTCCAACGCGCTGCGCGAGGACGGCCTGCTCGCCCGGTCGACCGCGGGGCTGATCGTGCTCGAGGGCGCGGCCGGCACCGTGCAGGAGGTCTTCCAGGCGGCCACCCCGCTCTACTACTCGCGAGCCGGTGCAAGGCTGCCGGTCGTCGTGCTCGTCGGGCGCGAGCACTGGACGCAGGTGGTGCCGGTGTGGCCGGCCCTGACCGCGTTGGCGGCCGGGCGGGCGATGGCCGACCACCTCCACCTCGTCGACTCGGTCGACGAGGCCGCCGACCTCGTCCTGGCGGGCCCGCCGCCCTGAGCCGACGGATGCCGGTGCACGCGACCGCCTGCGGGGGCGGGTGACCCGGTCGCACGCCGGCAGACCGAAGGCCCATCAGCGCGGCTCTCAATGACGGTGCGGTAGGGCGACCCGGTCGAGCACGGCCGTCAGGGGTGCTGGTACCCGCGCCGGGTCCAGCGCGTCGACCAGCAGCGCCGCGTAGCGGGCCTTGCGCCCGGACCGTGACCCGAGGAAGCGCCGGAGCACGGCGACACGCGTCCACCCACGCTGCGCGGGCATGCCTGCCAGGAGCCGCAGCGACTGGGCCTCCCCCGCCCGGGCGACGACGGCCTCGACGGCCTGGACACCCAGGGCTCGGATCAGCTCGTCCTCCAGGTCGGCCGAGCAGGCGTGGAAGCCGAGCCGCCGCGGCCCGTCGGGCTCGACCGCGCCAGCCAGGCCCGCCGCCGCGAGGCCGCGCCGCAGGATGGCCTCCTCCGCCGCGTCGTAGAGCCCCGCGAGCGGCACGTCGAGCCCCGCCGGGCCGTACCGAGCGGCGAAGGTGCGGGTGTTGGTGATCCCACCCATGGCGACGACCTCGACCCCCTCGGCGTCGAGGTCACGACCGTGCCGCTCGGCCAGCGTGCGCAGCGCCACCCGGTCGCTGTTCCCCTCGACCAGGACGACGGCACGCAGCTGGCTCACCCCACCATTGGGCGGGTCGACGGCCTCGCGGGTCAACCGTGTTTCGCCGACCCCCGTCAGCGCTCGGTCATCAGGACGATGCCGAGGCACATCTCGTCGGTCGTGCCCTCGCCCCACGCGACGTAGCGGTCCGGCGTGCCGGTGAACGCCGGGAGCAGGTCGCGCAGCCCCTGGTCGTGGGTGCAGGTGACGGTGATGGTGTCGCCGGGGCCGACGTCGACCGGCTTCTTCAACGGGATGCTGCCCTGGTCGTCGAAGTTCCACGTCGGGACGTCGAGCACCCGCTCGGCCTTCGGGGTGCCCTTGTTCACGTCGACCGTGATGGCCCGGCCGAGCAGGTGCATGTGGCCGGCGACCGCCCTGATGGTGGCCTCCGAGCGGATCGGCCGGGCGCAGCTCTGCACCGGACCGGGCTTCACCGGCCCGCAGAGCAGGTGCAGGAGGTCGGCGGTGGCGGGGTTCTCGGCGAAGCGCTTCTTGAGGTCGGCCACGGCGAGGGTGCGGTTGCACAGGCCCTTGGTGCGGTTCTCGCGACAGGGCAGCTCGACGGGGGCGGGGAGCAGCATGGTCTGCAGGGGGTGCTTGGCGGACCCCTTCGCCTCCGACAGGCGCAGCCGCACGGTGCTGCGGTCGGCACCGGTGCCGGCCAGCAGGTTGTAGTGCACCTGCACCACGAGCTGGGTGCCGGCGCTCAGCGGGATCCCGATGTCGTCGGCCATCACACGCTCGCCGCCGCCAGGAGCCCAGGCGCCGACCCAGTCGGCGTCGTCGAGGTTGCCCCCGGCCACGCCCGCGATCCCGGCGCCCCCGAAGCAGGTGTACCCGTCGCCGGGGTCCTCGGCGTCGAGGGCGTGCGCCTTCGCGACGTCCTCGGGCTCGACCTTGGAGACGATCACGTGGTGCACGATCGCCGCGTTGTCCGGGGTGATCTGCACGCCGCTCACGAGCTGGTCGGTGTCGAACGCCGGGTCGACGACGAAGCAGCGGTAGTCGTCGGTGCCCTTGGCCCCGGGGGCCTTCGGCGTGTACTCCGAGGGCAGCCGGATGCTCTGGAACCGCTCGCCGTCGCGCAGCGGGACGTCCTCGACCGCTGCCACCGTGGTCGAGGGCGACGCGGCGTGGGTCGTGGCGTGCGTGTCGGCGCTGCGCAGGCCGGCGGGGAGGTCGGGCTGGCTGCCACACCCCGCGAGGAGCAGGGCCACGGCACCGCCCACCGCGGGAAGGCTACGTCGCACCAGCCCAGCGTAGACGGCTCACGCGGTGGCCGCGGCGAGCTGGCCGCAGGCACCGTCGATGTCCGAGCCACGGGTGTCGCGCACCGTCGTCGGGATGCCGTGGGCCCGCAACCGCTCGACGAACTGCTGCTCCACCCCGCGCCGTGACGCCGTCCACTTCGACCCGGGGGTGGGGTTGAGCGGGATGGGGTTGACGTGCACCCAGCCCCGGCCGCGGGCGACCAGCTTCTCGCCGAGCAGGTCGGCGCGCCACGCCTGGTCGTTGATGTCACGGATCAGGGCGTACTCGATGCTGACCCGGCGCCCGGTCGCCTCGTAGTAGCGGAAGGCGGCGTCGATGGCCTCGTCGACCTTCCACCGGGTGTTGATCGGCACCAGCTCGTCGCGCAGCTCGTCGTCGGGCGCGTGGAGCGACAGGGCCAGGGTCACCGGGATGCCCTCGGCGGTGAGCCTGTCGATGCCGGGGACGAGCCCGACCGTCGACATGGTGATGCCGCGGGCCGAGATGCCCAGGCCCGACGGGGCCGGCTCGGTGAGCCGGCGGATCGCCCCGATCGCCGCCTTGTAGTTGGCCAGCGCCTCACCCATCCCCATGAAGACGACGTTGCTGACCCGGGTCGGCCCGGCCGGCTCTCCCTCGCGACCCGTCGGCCTCGTCGCCCAGGCCGGCACCCTCGGGGTCGGTGCCCTCGGGGTCGGCACCCCCCATGGCCGGCAGCTCCCCCCGCCGCAGGAGTCGGGCGGCGTAGACGACCTGCTCGACGATCTCGGCCGTCGACATGTTGCGGGTCAGCCCCTCCTGGCCCGTGGCGCAGAAGGGGCAGTTCATCCCGCAGCCCGCCTGGCTCGAGATGCAGACCGTGACCCGGTTCGGGTAGCGCATCAGCACCGACTCGACGAGGGCGCCGTCGAAGAGCCGCCACACCTGCTTGACGGTGGCACCACGGTCGGCCGTCAGGCTGCGCACCGGGGTGAGCAGGGTCGGCAACAGGTCGGCGACGAGGTCGTCGCGCACCGCCTTGGGCAGGTCGGTCATGTCCTCGGGCCGGTCGACCAGCCGCTCGAAGTAGTGGGTCGACAGCTGACCGGCGCGGTACGCCGGGTGCCCCAGCGCGGTGGCCGCCTCACGCCGCTCGGCGAGGGTGAGGTCGGCGAGGTGCCGCGGCGGCTTGCCGCGGCGGGGTGCCGTGAAGGTCAGCTGGCCGGGGACCGGGCGGGGGCTGGGGGTCTGCGACATGGTCCGACGATTGTCTCAGGTGCGCGAGGCGCCACCCGCCGGGTCCACGTGCCTGGTCACGGCTGGGCACGAACCGCCGGGCCGGCGGACCCGACGCCCACGAGGGCTCGGCGGTCAGCCGAGCGGCACGAACCACATCAGCAGCGCCCACGCGACGGGCGCGACGATGACCAGCGAGTCGAGCCGGTCCATCAGCCCGCCGTGCCCGGGCAGCAACGCGCCCATGTCCTTGATGCCGAGGTCCCGCTTGATGCTCGACTCGATGAGGTCGCCCAACGTCGCGGCTCCTGCGGCCACGGCACCGAGGACGGCGCCGGCCCACCAGAGCCCACCGAGCAGCAGCGGCAACGAGATCGCCCCGACGACGGCGCAGGTGAGCACCGAGCCGGCGAACCCCTCCCAGGACTTCTTCGGGCTGAGTGAGGGCGCCATGGGGTGGCGCCCGAACGGTGACTCCGACGGCGTACCCACCGATGTCGGAGAAGGCGGTGACGAGCACGAAGACGACGATCCGCTGCCGGCCGTCGGGCGCCGCGAGCATCATCGAGGCGAAACCGCCGAGGAAGACCGGGTAGAACGCGACGAGCGCGGAGGCGCTGAGGTCCCGGGCCGCGCCGTCCAGTCCGTCGGCCACGCGCCAGACGAGCAGACCCACGATCGTGAGGCCGAACGTCACCACGAGCGCTTCGGCGCCGCGCAGGTAGGCGGACACGAGCATGCCGACCGAGCCGAGCATCAGCGGCAGGAGCGGGACGACCATCCCCTTCGTGGCGACCGCGCGGCGCACCTCCCAGGCGCCGTAGGAGACGGCGACGACCACGACGGCCAGGAACGCGCGGGGACCGACGACCAGGGTGCCGATGACCAGCCCGGTCAGGAGCAGGCCCACCCCCACCGCGGCCTTGAGGTCGCGACCCGCCTTCGGCGTGCGACGGCGCGACCTCGGTCTCCTCGACGACCTCGCCGTCGGGGGTCTTCGGGATGCCGGCGGGAAGCCCGTCGGTGGGCTCGGTGGTGTCGGCAGGGGCGTCGGTCATCGTCGTGGGGTGCTCAGACGTCGAGGAGCTCGGCTTCCTTGTGCTTGAGCAGGTCGTCGATCTGGTCGACGTGCTTCTTGGTGACCGTCTCGAGCTCCTTCTCCGCCCGCGAGCCCTCGTCCTCGCCGACGTCGCCGTCCTTGACGAGCTTCTCGAGGGTGGTCTTGGCGTGCCGGCGGATGTTGCGCACCGAGACCTTGGCGTCCTCGGCCTGGTGGTGCGCCATCTTGACGTACTCGCGGCGCCGCTCCTCGGTGAGCACCGGCATGATGCAGCGGATGATCGTGCCGTCGTTGCTCGGGTTGACGCCGAGGTCGGCCTGCTGGATCGCCTTCTCGATGGCGTGCATCGAGGACTTGTCGAACGGGCTGATGATGATCGTGCGCGCCTCGGGGTTCTGGAAGGACGCGAGCTGCTGGAGCGGGGTCGGCGCACCGTAGTAGTCGACGAGGATCTTCTGGAACATGCCGGGGTGGGCGCGCCCGGTGCGGATGCCGGCGAAGCCCTCCTTGGCGACCTCGACGGCCTTCTCCATCTTCTCCTCGGCCTCGAACAAGGTCTCGTCGATCATGGGGGCGCTTCTCCTTCGCATCTGCCACGCGGCGAGCGTGGCGGTCGGGTCCAGTGTGTCAAACGGCGCGGGTGCTCGTGCTCACTCGGCGTGGGCGAGCGCCCCGGCAGGTCAGCCGGCGGAGACCAGCGTGCCGATGCGCTCGCCGCGCAGCGCGCGGGTGATGTTGCCGTCACCCTCCATGCCGAAGACCACCATCGGGAGCCGGTTGTCCATGCACAGGCTGAAGGCCGCCGCGTCGACGACCTTCAGGCCGCTGCGCAGGGCGTCCTCGAAGCTGACCCGCTCCAGCTTGCGCGCGTCGGGGTTGGTACGGGGGTCGGAGTCGTAGACCCCGTCGACGCCGCTCTTGCTCATCAGCACCACGTCGCACCTGCACTCCAGGGCGCGCTGGGCGCTGACCGTGTCGGTGGAGAAGTACGGCATCCCGGCGCCGGCGCCGAAGATGACGACCCGGCCCTTCTCGAGGTGGCGGATCGCGCGGCGCGGGATGTACGGCTCGGCGACCTGGCCCATCGTGATGGCGCTCTGCACGCGGGTGTCGATGCCCTCCTTCTCCAGGAAGTCCTGCAGGGCCAGGCAGTTCATCACCGTTCCGAGCATGCCGATGTAGTCGGCGCGCGAGCGGTCCATGCCCTTCTGCTGCAGCTCGGCCCCGCGGAAGAAGTTGCCGCCGCCGACGACGACCGCGACCTCGATGCCCTCCCGCACGGCCGCCGCGATCTGCTGGGCGATGCCCCGCACGACGTCGGGGTCGACACCGACCTTGCCGCCACCGAACACCTCACCGGAGAGCTTGAGGAGCACCCGCCGGGCCGGGTGGCCGGGCTCGACGGTCGGTGCTGCCTCGGTCAGGGCGTGCGTGGTCACGGGGCCTCCTCGGCGGTGGTGCGCGGCGGTCGCCCGATCCTTTCACAGGCGGGCGTGCGGGCCGAACCCCGAGAACCGCGAGGATGCCGGGTCACACCGTGGGAAAACGCCTCACCAGCCGGCGTTGCGCGTCATGAACTCCATGTCGGTGTTGCGCCCGCCCTCGGGGTCCTGGGGCGGGTCGACGGGCTGGGTGGTGACCATGTCCTCCGGGCGCACCCGGGGCAGGTCGACGTGCACCCGGTGCTCGACGTCGGCCCGGCGTGCGGCGCCGTGACGGTCGTGCTGTCGGCTCGGCCACGGTGACCACCTCCTGACCCCAGTATGCGCGCCCCGGTGCGGCCGCTGGCAGGATGCGCGCATGGAGCAGCCACGCGAGGTCCTGACCTGGTCCGACTTCGACACCTCGGTCTGGCAGCTCGCGGAGCGGGTCGCTGCCGACGGCGTGCCCGACATGATCCTGTCGATCGCCCGCGGCGGCCTGCTCATCGGCGGTGCGCTGGGCTACGCGCTCGGCGTCAAGAACACCTACACGATGAACGTCGAGTTCTACACCGGCGTCGACGAGCGCCTCGAGGTACCGCGCATCCTCCCGCCGGCCCCCGACTTCGTCGACCTGCACGACGCGCTCGTCCTCGTCGCCGACGACGTCGCCGACACGGGACTCACCCTGGCCTCGGTGCACGACTTCTGCGCGGGCAAGGTCGGCACGGTGCGCACGGCCACGATCTACGCCAAGCCGCGCTCGGTGGTGCGCCCCGACTACGTCTGGCGCGACACCGACCGCTGGGTCACCTTCCCGTGGAGCGACCGCCCACCGGTCACCGGCCGCGGCGTGCACGACGCCTGAGGCGGACCTTCGTCCACAGCGGCGGTGCCGGGCGCCGCGTCATCCACAGCGGTCGTGGTGCCCTCCGACCCCGTGCTGAACATCTGTACGATTTCTCCATGGATGCCGAGCAGCTCGCCACGACAGCGCAGGTCCCGGGTGCCGCCGGAGCTGCCTCCGTGCGCGAGTGGATCTCGTCCCTGGACGTGCACCAGCTGTCCGATCGCGAGTGCATCGACCTCGTCGCCGAGCTCGAGCGAGTCAAGCACACTGCTGCGGCCGTCCAGGCCCGGGCCACCCACGCGCTGCGCGAGTCGCGCGAGGCGGCCTCGCCGCACGATGCCGTTCGATCGGTCGGCTCCGAGGTCGCTCTCGCCCGCCGACAGTCCCCCACCCTCGGCGACCGCTTCGTGGGCATGGCGCGTGCACTCGTCGACGAGATGCCCCACACCATGAACGCGCTCGCCGAGGGATCCTGTTCGGAACGACACGCGCTGCTCATGGTCCAGGCGACGAGCATCCTGACCCTCGAGCACCGTGCCGAGGTCGACCGGCGAGTGGGCCCCCTGCTCGGACGGTTGGGCGTGCGAGCGGCGGAGCAGGCCGCCAGGAGGGTTGCGCAGGAGCTCGATGTCGCCGCTGTCGTGCGCCGTCACGCCGACGCCGTGAGGTCCCGCCGTGTCACGGTGCGCCCGGCCCCCGACGGCATGGCCTACCTCACCGTCCTCGGGCCGATGGTCGAGGTCGTCGGTGCGTCGGCGGCCCTGCGCAGGCGAGCGCAGTCGGTGGTGTCCGGCCAGTGCCCCGACGAGGGTCCGCATGGCCGTGGGAGGGGTGCCGTCGAGGCCGACACGGCCTTGCAGCTGCTGTCCGGTCGCGCCGTCGGGCAGGTGCACCCGGTCGAGGTCCATCTCGTCATGACAGACCGGTCGCTGCTCGGCACCGGCGACCCGGGGCGGTCGAGTACGGAGCCGGCACGCATCCCCGGCCACGGTCCACTGCCCGCGCCGGTTGCTCGGGCGTGGGTGCGGGGTCCCGAAGCCACTGTTGGCGACGCCCGTGCTGGTTGTGATGGTGATGGCGGTGGCGAGCACGAAGGAGCGGAGGGCGCGGCGACGGTGTGGATACGACGGCTCTACACCAACCCTGAGGGACGTGACCTCGTGGCGATGGACTCGCGCCGACGCCTCTTCACCGGGCTCCTGCGGCGGATGCTGGTCCTGCGCGACGACGTGTGCACCACGCCGTGGTGCGAGGCACCGATCGCGCACGCCGACCACACCGTCCCCGCGCGTGACGGTGGCCCCACCAGCTTCGTGCACGGCACCGGGAAGTGCGCGCGCTGCAACTACGGCAAGGAAGCTCCGGGCTGGGTCACCCTCGTCGGCACGGCCCCCGACGGTGCGCCGACGGCACCGACGGGAGGCACCGGCACTGAGGTCAGCATGGTGCGACGGCAGGTGCGCGTCACGACACCATTGGGGCGACGCTACGTGTCGGAGCCTCCACCGCTGCTCGGCTGGGGGTCGGTCGGCACCGATCGTGTCCTCCATCCGGTGTCGACAGGCCCCGTACCCACCTCGGTCACGAGGCCGGAACGCCGGTGGCGCCAGCGCGCCGACCGGGCCCGGCGCAGGAAGCGGGCCGGGCGGGCGCTGATCGTGCACCGGGTCCACCGCTCCCGGCATCTGGAGCGTGAGCTCTGCCGGCTGCTGACCTGATCAGCCGACCACCCGGTGAGGCGGGCCCCGGACGCACGGATGCCGCCCGCTCGGCTTGAGCGGACGGCATCCGGATGATGCGTGGTGCGGCGGGTGGTCAGCTCCCGACGCGGAAGCGAACGAAGCCCTTGGCGTCGGCGCCGGCCTCCTGGAGCACCTTGGCCACGGTCTTCTTGGGCTCCTTGGCGAACGGCTGCTCGAGCAGGACGTTCTCCTTGAAGTAGCCGTTGACCCGGCCCTCGACGATCTTGGGGAGGGCGGCCTCGGGCTTGCCCTCCTCCTTGGCCGTGGCCTCGGCGAGGTGACGCTCGTGCTCGACCGTCGCGGCGTCGATCTCCTCGCGGGTGAGGACGCTCGGGCTGAACGCGGCGATGTGCATCGCGACGTCCTTGGCCGTCTGGTCGTCCCCACCGACGGTCGCCACGAGCACACCGATCTGCGCGGGCAGGTCGGGGCTCGTCTTGTGCAGGTAGGACACGACGTGCTCGCCCTCGAGGCGGGCCACGCGCTTGACCTCGATCTTCTCGCCGATGGTCGCGTTGGCCTGGTCGAGCAGGTCCTTGACGGACTTGCCGTCGTCGAACGTCGACGCGAGCAGCGCCTCGGCGTCGGCCGACTTGGTGGCGACGGCCTGGGTGAGGACCTGGTCGGCCAGGGCGCCGAAACGCTCGCCCTTGGCGACGAAGTCGGTCTCGCACAGGACCTCGACGAGGGTGCCCTCGCCGGCGCCGGCCTTCGCGGTGACCAGACCGTTGGAGGCGGTGCGACCCTCGCGCTTGGTCACGCCCTTGAGGCCCTTGACGCGCAGGATCTCTTCGGCCTGTGCCATGTCGCCGTCGGCCTCGTCGAGGGCGCGCTTGACGTCCATCATGCCGGCGGCGGTCTTCTCGCGGAGCGCCTTGATGTCAGCGGCGGTGTAGTTCGCCATGAGGTGTTATCGCTCTTTCGTGCTCGGTTCGGATGTGACGAGGGTGAGTCAGGCCTGCTCGGGGGCCGCCTGGGCCGGGGTGGCCTCGGCGGCCTCGGCCTCGACGGCCTCGACGACCGGGGCGTCCAGCGCCTCGGCGACCGGGGTCTCGAGGGTCTCCTCGGCGGCGACCTCGGCAGCCTCGGTGACCTCGGTGACCTCCGCGGCCGGGGCCTCATCGGCACCGGGGCCGGGGCGGCCTCGGCGGCGGGAGCGTCCTCGGCGATGGCCGCGGTGACCTCGGGGGCCGGGGTCTCGACGACCTCGACCTCGGCGGCCTCGACCGCGGGAGCCGCAGCGGTCTCGCCGGCCTCCGGCGCCACCGTCTCGGCGGTCTGCGCGGCGTCGCCACCGAGGAGCTCGCGCTCCCAGTCGGCCAGCGGCTCGTCGGCGGCGACGTCGTCACCGGCGGCGGGGCCACCGGCGCGGGCGATCAGGCCCTCCGCGACGGCGTCGGCGATGACGCGGGTGAGGAGGGTGACCGACCGGATCGCGTCGTCGTTGCCCGGGATCTTGTAGTCGACCTCGTCGGGGTCGCAGTTGGTGTCGAGGATCGCGATGACGGGCAGCCCCAGCTTGCGGGCCTCGTCGACGGCGAGGTGCTCCTTCTTGGTGTCGACGATCCACACGGCCGAGGGGACCCGGCCCATGGTGCGGATACCGCCCAGGGTGCGCTCGAGCTTGTCCTTCTCGCGCTTGAAGATGAGCAGCTCCTTCTTCGTGAAGCCGGAACCGGCCACGTCGTCGAAGTCGAGCTCCTCGAGCTCCTTGAGGCGGGTCAGCCGCTTGGAGATCGTCTGGAAGTTGGTGAGCATGCCACCGAGCCAGCGGTGGTTGACGTACGGCATCCCGACGCGGGTCGCCTGCTCGGCGATCGGCTCCTGCGCCTGGCGCTTGGTGCCGACGAACAGGATGGTGCCGCCGTGGGCGACGGTCTCCTTGACGAACTCGTACGCGTTGTTGATGTAGGTCACCGACTGCTGCAGGTCGATGATGTAGATGCCGTTGCGCTCGGTCATGATGAAGCGCTTCATCTTGGGGTTCCAGCGTCGGGTCTGGTGCCCGAAGTGGACGCCGCTCTCGAGGAGCTGGCGCATGGTGACGACGGCCATCGTCGTTCTCCTTGCTCTGTGGTTGTCAGTTCCGTCGGTGGCGCTCCCCTCCTGCTGGAGGGTCGTCACCACCTGCCTGGTGTCCGGGCCACACCCCGGACGGACACTCCCGAGGAGCGATCCGCCACTGCCGTGGTGTGCCCTGCGCCGCCCGTGAGGGGTCGCAGAGAAGGACACGCGAATTCGACCGGCCGAGACCGGTCGTGGGCCCATTCTACGGAGAGGCGGCCCCACCCGCCTAATCGGCGAGGGGAGGCCCGGATGCCGCGTCGGTGGCGGTCGCTCCCGGGTGACGACACGGCATCCGGGGGGTAGGTTCTCGGCCCCGTGGGCCGCATCCTCGACGTCGTCGCGCCGCCTCGCATGGGGGCGGGGTTCCGGTGGCTGATGGCATCGTCGTGGACCTCGAACCTGGGCGACGGGATCGGCCTGGCCGCCGGGCCGCTGCTGGTGGCGTCGCAGACCCGCAACCCGGTGCTCGTCGCCATGGCCGCACTGCTCCAGCGGCTGCCTTGGCTGCTGTTCGGGCTGTGGGCGGGGGCGATCGCCGACCGGGTCGACCGCCGGCTGCTGGTGGTGGTCGCCGACCTGTTGCGGGCGCTGGTCGTGGCGGTGCTGTGCGTGGCGATCGTCACCGGCTGGGTGGACGTCACGGTCGTGCTGGTCACGACGTTCCTGTTCGGGGTCGCCGAGGTGTTCGCCGACAGCGGCGAGCGGCACGCTGCTGCCGATGCTGGTGCCGCGCGAGGACCTCGGCATCGGAAACGCCCGGTTGCAGGCCGGCTTCCTCACGACCAACCAGCTCGTCGGGCCGCCCGTCGGCGCGTTCCTCTTCGCGGTGGGCACGGTGTGGCCCTTCACGGCGCAGGTCCTCTGCGTGGCGCTCGGTGCGCTGCTCGTGGCCCGGATCGCGACCCCACCCGGCGCACCGCGCGACCTCGAGGGCACCCACGTGCGCCGCGACATCGCCGACGGGCTGCGGTGGATCAGGCGCAACCCGCCGGTGCGCACGCTGGCGCTGGTCATCCTCGCGTTCAACGTGACGTGGGGCGCGGCCTGGTCGGTGCTGGTGCTGTGGTCGCAGGACGTGCTGGGCATGGGTCCGGTCGGCTACGGGCTGCTCACGACGGCGGTGGCCGTCGGTGGGCTGGTCAGCACCGGCTCGTACGACCTGATCGAGCGCCGGGTGCCGCTGGCCACGGTGATGCGGCTCTGCCTCCTGCTCGAGGTGCTGACCCACCTCGCCCTGGCGCTGACCAGGACCGAGTGGCTGGCCTTCGCGATCATGGTCGTCTTCGGCGCCTACGCCTTCGTGTGGGGAACGGTGTCGCAGACGGTGCGGATGCGGGCCGTGCCGATGGAGTTCCAGGGGCGCGTGGGCAGCGTCTACGTCGTCGGGCTGTTCCTCGGGCTGGTCATCGGCCAGGGGCTCGGTGGGGTCATCGCCGAGCGGTGGGGGCTCACGGCGCCGTTCTGGTTCGCGTTCGTCGGGTCGGGGCTCACCCTCGCCGCTGGTGTGGCGCCGGCTGGCCGCGATCGCGCACGTCGGCGAGCCGACGGCCTAGCTCGTGGCACGGCATCCCGGCTCGCGGGGGTGCGGCGGCAATAGCCTGCGGTCATGACCCACTCCCCTGACCCCGGCGGTGGCGCCCTCGGTCGTCCTGCCGGCCACCCCGCCCTCGCCCCGTTCGGGACGACGATCTTCGCCACGATGTCAGCGCTGGCGGCCGAGCACGACGCGATCAACCTCGGCCAGGGCTTCCCGGACACGGACGGGCCGACGGAGGTGCTCGAGGCCGCGGTGGCGGCGATCCGTGGTGGACGCAACCAGTACCCGCCGGGTGCCGGCGTGCCCGAGCTGCTCGATGCGATCGCGGTGCACCAGAAGCGGTTCTACGGCCTCGAGGTCGACCCGCGCACGCGAGGTGCTCGTGACGGTCGGGGCCACCGAGGCGATCGCCGCGACCGTGCTGGCCCTGGTGCAGCCGGGCGACGAGGTGGTGACGTTCGAGCCCTACTACGACTCGTACGCGGCCACGATCGCGCTGGCCGGCGGGGTGCGGCGCACGTCGGTGCTGCGCTTTCCCGACTTCGCCGTGGACGAGGCGTCGCTGCGGGCGGCGTTCTCGTCGCGGACCCGGCTGGTGCTGCTCAACACGCCGCACAACCCGACCGGGAAGGTGTTCACCCGGGCCGAGCTCGAGCTGGTCTGCGCACTGGCCCGCGAGCACGACGCCTGGGTGGTGACCGACGAGGTGTACGAGCACCTGACGTTCGACGGCGCCGAGCACGTGCCGGTGTCGACGCTGCCGGGGATGCGGTCGCGGACCCTGACGATCTCGTCGGCCGGCAAGACGTTCTCGACCACCGGGTGGAAGGTCGGCTGGGTGTCGGGGCCGGCCGCGGCCGTGGCGGCGGTGCGGGCGGTCAAGCAGTTCCTCACGTACGTGGGGTCGGGGCCCTTCCAGCCCGCGGTCGCCGCGGGTCTCGGGCTGCCCGACGCCGTCTACGCCGGGTCTGGCGTCGTCGTTGGCCGCCAAGCGCGACCGGCTCGTGGAAGGCCTGGGGCGGGCCGGGATGGCGGTGTCGGTGCCGCGGGGTACCTACTTCGTCATCGCGGATGCCGCGCCGCTGGGTGCCGTCGATGCGCTCGCCTTCTGCCACGAGCTGCCGGCGCGCGCGGGCGTCGTGGGGGTGCCCGTGTCGGTGTTCCACGACGACGTCGACGCGGCACGCACCCTGGTGCGGTTCGCGTTCTGCAAGCGCGACGACGTGCTGGACGAGGCGTGCCGTCGGTTGGCCTCCCTTCGGGCCTGAGGGGGTTGTTCCTCCGGGTGGTCCGGCAGGAGTCCGACCGGGGTCGTCCACAGGTGCGCCCGGGCCACCGACGTCGTCCACAGCGAGCGGCGGGTTCGTCGCTGCACGCCTCGGCGCGCCGAGGCTTGGGTCATGACTCGAACAGCTCTGGTGGTGCTCGTCGCCCTCTCGGGCGCGACGGTGGTGGGCGCCTCGGTGCTGGCGCCCCGAACGGCCGGCGGCGCGCACGTGGCCGCACGGTCGACCGTGGCAGGTCCGGTCGCCGATGCCCGGACGCCCGGGCCGGGGCTGGTTCCGTCGGGTGACCGAACCCCGTCCGCACCCACCGACCGGGCGCGATGGCGCTGGCCGATCCGACCACGACCACCCGTGCTGCGCCCGTTCCGGGCACCGCCGTCCCCGTACGCCGCCGGGCACCGCGGCCTGGACCTGGCTGCCGCCGATGGGGTGCTCGTCCTCGCGGTCGAGGGCGGCACGGTGACCCATGCGGGGGTGGTGGCAGGTCGGGGCACCGTCTCGGTGGCCCACTCCGGAGGGCTCAGCAGCACCTACGAGCCGGTCGACCCGGCGGTGGCCGCCGGTGCCGTCGTCGCGGCCGGCGACGTCCTGGGCACGGTCCGGGCCCGGGACGGGCCGGCGTCGCACTGCGGCGCACGGGCCTGCCTGCACCTGGGTGCCCGTCGGGCGGCGGTCTACCTCGACCCCCATCCACTGCTGGCCGCAGGACGGGTCGCTCTGCTGCCGCTGCGGTGAGCCGGTCGGGCGGCGGCGGGCTCGGGTGCGGACGCCGGCCGGTCAGCCGGACAGGGCCACTGCGCCCGTCGGCGCGTCGGGTGCGTGGGCCCTCGTGCTCGGCTGCGCCGTCCTTGGGACTCGGCCCAGCACGCCCTCCCAGTCGGACGGCTGCGGAGCTTCAGGCACGCGGGTGGGCCTGGGCGAAGGACCGCTTGAGGCGGTCGACCGACACGTGGGTGTAGATCTGGGTCGTCGCGAGCGACGCGTGGCCCAGGAGCTCTTGGACCATCCGCAGGTCGGCGCCCCCTTCGAGCAGGTGCGTCGCGGCACTGTGCCGCAACCCGTGCGGCCCGAGGTCGGGGGCGCCCGCCACGTGCTGCAGCAGGTCGTGGACCACGGCGCGGATCTGCCGCTGGTCGGCGCGGCGTCCACGCCGGCCGAGGAGCAGCGCCGGCCCGCTGTCAGGGCCGGCGAGCCGCGGCCGCCCCTCCTCGAGCCAGACCAGCACGGCGCGGCGGGCCGGCAGCCCGAACGGGACCCGACGTTCCTTGTCCCCCTTGCCCACGACCCGCAGCACGTTCGTGGAGAGGTCCACGTCGTCGACATCGAGGCCGACCAGCTCACCCACCCGGACACCGGTGGCGTAGAGCAGCTCGAGGGCCGCGCGGTCGCGCAGGTGCACCGGGTCGTCGTCATCGGCAGCCACGGCGGCGACGTCGAGCAACGCCGTCGGCGGAGCGCTGGGCGAGCACGGGAGGCAGGGTTCGGTGCCGGCTGGGTGCGGTCAGCCGCAGCGACGGGTCGGTGTCGAGCCGACCGCTGCGCTCCAGCCAGCCGAAGAAGGTGCGCAGCGACGCCGACGTGCGGGCGATGGTCGCGCGGGCTGCCCCACGACGCGAGAGCACACCCAGCCAGGCCCGCAGGTCGGCGAGCGTGACCGCCCGGAGGCCCTCGTCGTCGTGGGCCCCCACCTCGTCGAGGAACACCCGGACGTCACGCAGGTAGGCACGCACGGTGTGCGCGGACCTACCACGCTCGGCACGCAGGTGGCGTTCGAACGCGGGCAGCACGTCTGAACGGACGACGTTCACCGCCGCAGCGTGTCACCCCACGGGCCCCACGCGCAACGACACACCGATGTGTCACACGCTGAACTGGCTGGTCGGAGGCGTCCTCTTGCGCCAGCGGCCGGCCTCCTTCACGACCAGGCCCTCCGCCTCCAGCGCCGCCAGGACCCCGATGAGGCGACGGACCTCCACCCCGGACGCCGAGGCGAGCCGGTCGGTGGTCGCACCGCCGCGCAGGGGCACGGCCGACCACACCCGGTAGGACACCGGGTCGAGGTCGTCGCCCGGCGCGGCAGGGACCGGCCGGACCTGCGGATCGGGTGAGAGGTCCTCGCCGATCCGCCCGGCGAGCTCGGCCACGTCCGCGGCGTCGGTGACGAGCACGGCACCGGTCTCGCGGATGAGCGCGTGGCAGCCCGCCGAGGTCATGCTCGTGACGGGCCCGGGCACCGCCCCCACCGGCAGGTGGTGCTCGCGAGCCGCCGAGGCCGTGGTGAGTGAGCCCGACCTGAGGTTGGCCTCGACGACGACGGTGGCCCGCGCCAGAGGTCGCGATGATGCGGTTGCGCGCCAGGAACCGCGACCGGTAGGGCGCACACCCGACCGGCACCTCGCTCACCACCGCCCCGACCCTGGCGATCTGGTCGAGCATCGCCCGGTGAGCCGTGGGGTAGGCCCGGTCGGCGCCGCAGGCCAGGACCGCGACCGTGGGCGCGTCGGCCGCCAGGACGGCCCGGTGCGCGGCGGAGTCGACTCCGTAGGCGGCCCCGCTGACGACGGTGAACCCGCGCGCCGCCAGACCATCGGCCAGGTCGGCGGTCACGCGCAGCCCGTACTCGGTCGCCGCCCGCGACCCGACGACCGCGACGCTGCGCTCGACGAGGCCAGCGAGGTCAGGCACACCCCGCACGAACAGGCAGTACGGCGGCTCGTGGAGCCGGTCCAGGCCGGCGGGCCACTCGGGGTCGCCGGGCACGACGACCCGGACCAGGTGGTGCCGGGCCGCCCGTGCGAGTCCGTCGAGGTCGAGCTCGGGCAGCCGCACCTGCCACCCGCTGCGCGAGGGCAGCCGACCCGCATCGCAGCCGCACCAGCGCCTCGACCGCCCCGTGCTCCTCCAGGAGCGTGGTCACCCCGCGGTCGCGCGGCTCGGTGAGGAAGGCCCACGCAGCCCGGGCCCAGCGCTCGTCGCGCTCCAGGGAGCTCGGGGGGCGTGAGGTGCCGCTCATGCCGCGACCAGCTCACCGCTGCGCAGCGCCAGGCCGGTGGCGACCTCTTCGCGACCCGGTACCTCGAGGCCGGCCAGGTCGGCCGCCGACCACGCGACCCGCAGCACGCGGTCGTAGCCCCGCAGCGTCAGCCGGCCCTGCTCCAGGCTTCGCTCGAGGACGGCGGTGGCCTCGGTGGGCAGGCGGAACGGCGGTCGCCGCAGCACGTGACCGGGCACCAGCCCGTTCGTGGCCCAGCCGTGACCGGCCCACCGGGCCCGTTGCGCCTGCCGCGCCGCCGCGACCCGCGCACCCACCGTGGCGCTGGACTCCCCGATGGTCTCGCCGAACGCGGCCCGGTGCACGGGCGGAACGTGCACCTGGAGGTCGACCCGGTCGAGCAGCGGGCCGGACAGCCGCCCGGCGTAGGCCCGGATCTCCATCGGCTTGCACGAGCAGTCGAGGCCCTTGCCGTACGAGCGTCCGCACGGGCACGGGTTGGCTGCCAGCACCAGCAGGAACCGGGCCGGGTAGCGCACCACCTGCCGGGCCCGGGCGATGACCACCTCCCCGGACTCGAGCGGCTGGCGCAGGGTCTGCAGGACCGAGCCCTTGAACTCCGGCGCCTCGTCGAGGAAGAGCACCCCGTGGTGCGCCCGGGAGATCGCGCCGGGCAGCACCATCCCCGACCCGCCACCGGTGATCGCCGCCATCGACGCGCCATGGTGCGGCGCGACGAACGGTGGCGTGCGGTCGAGCTCGACGACCTCACCGACCTGCCCGGTGAGCGAGCGGATGGCGTGGGTCTCGAGGGCCTCCTCACGGCTGAGCGGCGGTAGCACGGTGACCAGTCGCTCGGCGAGCATCGTCTTGCCCACCCCTGGTGGCCCCGACATCAGCAGGTGGTGACCACCCGTGGCCGCCAGCTCCAGGGCCAGCCGGGCCTCCGGCTGGCCGACGACGTCGGCGAGGTCGGGCCCGGGCCGAGCCGGCACCGCGGCCACGTCCGGTGGAGGCGCCGGTGGCAGCGGCGTGCCGTGCTGGGCCGCGACGTACCAGTCGACGACGTCGCGCAGGCAGCCGGCCCCGTGGACCGTCACCCCGTCGACGAGCTGCGCCTCACCGACGTTCTCGACCGGCACGACGACGTGCCGCGCCCCGGCCCGGGTCGCGGCGAGCACCGCGGGCAGGACGCCGTGCACGCCCCGGACCCTCCCGTCGAGCGCCAGCTCGCCCAGGTGGACGACGTCGTGGGCGACGCCACCCCGGATGACCCCGGCGGCCGACAGCACCGCGACCGCGATCGGCAGGTCGAAGCACGCGCCGCGCTTGGGGATCGAGGCCGGCGAGAGGTTGACCGTGACCCGGTGGGCGGGCACGGGCACCCCGCTGTTCGCGGCCGCGGACCGCACCCGGTCGGGGGCCTGCGCGCACGCGGCATCGGGCATGCCCCCGATCGCGAAGTGCGGCAGGCCCTGGGCGATGTGTGCCTCGACGTCGACGACGGTGCCGTCGAGGCCGGACAGCGCGACCGAGCGGGTGCGCCCCAGGCCGTGGCGTCACGACCCGACCCCCACGACGTGCCGGAGGACCGCCGGCCGGCCCGGGAGGCACAGGATCCCCACGACGTCGACGCGCACCTGCGCCGCCCGGGCCCCCTCGGCGTGCCCCGCGAGGTAGGCCGCCGCCAGCCGTCGCAGCCGCATGGCCTTGGCGAAGGTCACCGCCTCGACCGGCTCGCCGAACCCGGCGCCGCGGCGCGTCTTGACCTCGCAGATGACGAGGCAGTCGCCGTCGCGCGCGACGACGTCGACCTCGCCGTGCTCGCAGCGCCAGTTGCGGTCGAGCACCTCCATGCCCTGCTCGCGCAGGTAGCGCACGGCCAGGGCCTCGCCGTAGCGGCCCAGCGCCGCGGCCGGTCGCGGCGGGCGACGTGCTGCCGGTGGACGCGCCGCGGCGCGGGTCAGCGGTCGGGCCGAGGAGGCGGGCGAGTGGCGGGTCGCTGCTGGTCATGAGCGAAGCCAACCCGGCCACGAGGGGGACGGCGAGACGCGCCGCGAAGCTGTGGACGACGGCATCCGAGGACCCCGCCCTGTGGACGACGCCCGCCCCGGCTACCTCAGAACTGGCCCTTGGGCAGCTCGAGCTCGCTCTTGGCGAGCTCCTCGACGTTGACGTCCTTGAAGGTCACGACCCGCACGGTCTTGGCGAAGCGGGCCGGGCGGTAGATGTCCCAGACCCACGCGTCGTGCATCGTGACGTCGAAGAACACCTCGCCGCCGTCACTGCGCACCACCACATCGACGCTGTTGCACAGGTAGAACCGCCGCTCGGTCTCGACGACGTGGCTGAACAGCCCCACGACGTCGCGGTACTCCCGGTAGAGCGCGAGCTCCGCCTCGCTCTCGTACTTCTCGAGGTCCTCCGAGCTCATCGCTCTCCCACTCGCGTCAGGTCGGTCAGGTACGGGTCGTCGCCGGCCACGGCATCCGGGGGCGACGCGGCGAAGGCCTCGGGCGGCATCCGCATGCTCATGGCGTCATCATCATCCACCGTCCCCGGCAGCCGCCACGAACGGCGGTGCAGCTCGCACGGGCCGAGGCGACGCAGGGCGTCGAGGTGCTCGGGCGCGGCGTACCCCTTGTTCTCGACCCAGCCGTAGCCGGCGTACGCCTCCTCGGCGCCGAGGTCGACCATGATCCTGTCCCGCGTCACCTTGGCGAGCACGCTGGCCGCGGCCACGGACGAGCACTTCAGGTCGGCCTTGATCATCGTGGTCACCGCCGGGGTGTCGACCCGGTCCTCGTGGGCGAAGGCGAGCAGCCCGACGTCCTCGGGCGAGGTGAGCCAGTCGTGGTTGCCGTCGAGGATCACCAGGTCCGGCCGGATGCCGACCGCGGCCAGCGCGCGGCGGCCGGCCAGGCGCAGCGCGGCGATGATGCCGACCTCGTCGATCTCGTCGGCGCTCGCGTGGCCGACGGCGTGGGCGAGGGCCCACCGCTCGATGCGCGGCACCATCCGCTCCCGGGCGTGCGGTGCCAGCAGCTTGGAGTCCTTGACGCCCTGCGGGGCGGTGCGGCAGGTCTCGTCGATGATGACGACGCCCACGGTGACCGGACCGGCGAGCGCCCCACGACCGACCTCGTCCATGCCCGCGAGCACCCGGTGGCCGTCGCGCTGCAGGGCCCGTTCGACGCGCAGGCTCGGCCGGCGCGGACCCGTGGGGCTCATGGTCCGGCCGCCGCTTCGGGCACGTCGGCGAAGGTCTCCTCGTGGTCGGAGAGCCACCCGGCCCGGCCCAGCGGCCAGACCACCGCGACGGCCCGCCCGGTGATGTCCTCGATCGGGACCGACCCGTCGCTGCCGGTGCCCGAGGGGTCGTGGAAGCGGGAGTCCTCGGAGTCGGAGCGGTGGTCGCCCATGACCCACACGTGCCCGGCGGGCACCGTGATGTCGAAGGCCAGGGAGCTGGGCAGGTCCCCCGGCTTGAGGTAGGGCTCGGTGATCTCCACGCCGTTGACCGTCAGCTTGCGGTTCTCCGAGCAGCAGACCACGTGGTCGCCGGGGAGGCCGATGACGCGCTTGATGAGGTGGTCCTCGGACTCGGCGGGCAGCAGGCCGACGAAGACCAGGCTGTCGTGGATCGCCCCCGAGATGCCACCGCGCTCGACCGGGGGCGTGGTCTCGAGCCAGCCGCCGGGGTCCTGGAACACCACGACGTCACCGTGCCCGAGGTCGACCGGGCCCGGCGTCAGCTTCGAGACGATGACCCGGTCGCCGACGAGCAGGGTGTCCTCCATCGACCCCGAGGGGATGAAGAACGCCTGCAGCAGCCAGGTCTTGACCACGAAGGACAGCAGCAGCGCCATGGCGACGACCACGACGACCTCGCGCACCGCGGCGGTGACGATGCCCAGGGCGCTCTGCTCGTCGTGGTCGTCCGGAGCATCCTGCCGGACCCCCTGACCCTCCTGGTTCTCGGCCACGGGGTCGACCTCCGACGCGCTCACCGGGCCACCTCGGCCGCGGGCACCGTGCCGAACCGGCTCAGCGGCCACACGCGCAGCACGACGGTGCCGACGACACGTCGTCGCGCGCGACGGTGGCGGCCACGGGAGCGGTGAGGGACACGGCATCCGGCGTGGAGGCGCCGACCACGGCCGAGCTCGTCCTGGGCGCCGATGTCGACGTGCAGCAGGTCGGCCAACGAGGACAGGACCCGTCCGATGAGGCCGTCGGAGACGGGGGTCGACCGGTCGACCGCCGCGGTGCCCGTCGTGTCGACCACGACGAGGTCACCGGGGTCGGCGGCGGGCCGCACCTTCCACACGAGGACACGGTCTCCTGGTTCGACGGTCGGCGCGAGCGCGGCCGTGGGGACGAAGTACGACTGGAGGACGAACGCCTGCACCAGGGCGGTCGCGACGAGCGCGGCCCCGAGCAGCAGGACCAGCCGGGGACGACGCGACCCGGCCGCGGCCACGGAGGTGGCCGGTGCCGGGTCGGCGTCGGGTCGGGCGGTCACCCCGCGGAGCCTAGTCGGCCCGTCTGGGACGGTCGCACCGGAACGAGATCGTCTCAGCGGGCGACGGGGGTGTCCCGCTTCTCCTTGATCTTGGCGGCCTTGCCGCGCAGGTCGCGCAGGTAGTACAGCTTCGCGCGACGCACGTCACCGCGGGTGACGAGCTCGATGTGGTCGATGATCGGGGTGTGCAGCGGGAAGGTCCGCTCGACGCCGACACCGAAGGACACCTTGCGGACGGTGAAGGTCTCGCCGACGCCGCCACCGTGGCGACGGATGACCACGCCCTGGAAGACCTGGATGCGGGAGCGGGTGCCCTCGACGACCTTCACGTGGACCTTGACGTTGTCACCGGCGCGGAACGCGGGGATGTCGGTCTTGAGGGAGGCTGAGTCGAGCTCGTCGAAACGCTGCATGACGGATGTCGCTTTCTCGCGGCCTGCCACAGGTCACCCGCGGGTGTTCGGTGCTGCTGGGTTCGATGGTGCGTCCGTCGGGCCGCATGCCGTCGGGACCGGAGTCCTTGGCACTCCCCCCGTGGCGGGGGCCGTCTTGTCGACGGGACGCAGCCACCCAGTCTGCCAGAGGTGGACGCGACCGGTGAAATCCCCGGATGCCGTGGCGCCGGCCGGGCGTCGCCTCGCGCGCCGTTCGGCGTCGGGTGCCCAGGTGGTCGCCGGGGCAGCCACCTGAGCACCCGACGTCGCACGGCATACGGTGTGCGCGTGACGATCGACCCGGGCCTGCCCGTCGCCCTCGCGGTGGTGCTGCTGCTCACCCTCACCGTCACGATGTACCTCGTCGGCCGGCTGCCCGAACCCGGCTCGACGCTGTTCGCCGCGGCCCGCGCGATCGTCCAGCTGAGCGTCGCGGCGCTCGTCATCGCCGCGGTCGTCAGCTCGCTCGTGCTGTCGCTGCTCCTGCTGGCCTTCATGTTCGTCGTCGCCGTGGTGACGACGGTGCGCCGGGTCGAGGCGCCCAACGCCTGGCCGTGGGCGACGGTGGCGATGCTCGCGGGCCTGCTGCCGGTGGTGCTGGTCATCCTGCTGACCCGCACGGTGCCTCCCACGGGGATCGCCCTGGTGCCGGTCGTCGGCATCCTCGCGGGCAACACCATGAACGGCCACACGCTCACCTGCCGCCGCGCGTTCGCCGCCCTGCGCGAGGAGAAGGGCCAGTACGAGGCGGCGCTGTCGCTCGGGCTGACCCGGGCGCAGTCGGTGGGCGAGGTGGTGCACCGTCGGGTGCCCGAGGCGCTCATCCCCGGTCTGGACCAGGTGCGCACGGCCGGTGTCGTGACCCTGCCCGGCGCCTTCATCGGCGTGCTCCTGGGAGGCGGCTCGCCGGCGCAGGCCGCGGCCGCACAGGTGCTGGTGCTCATGGGCATCATGGCCGCGCAGACGACCACGGCCGTCGTGGCCGAGCGGCTGATCAGCGAGGCCCTGCTGCTCCCCGACGACCTCAAGGCCTCGCTGCACCCCTGACCGGTGTCGCCGCCGGCAGGTGCACCGTGACGCTGAGCCCACCGGCCGGGCGCGGGGCGAGCGTCAGGGTGCCGTCGTGGGCCCGGGTGATGCTGTCCACGATGGCCAGCCCGAGACCGACGCCCGCGTGGTCGCTGCGGGTGCGCCCCGTGCCGCGCTGGAAGGGCTCCGCGAGGGTGGCGACCAGCGACGGGCTGAGGTGCTCGCCGGTGTTCTCGACGGTCAGCACCACCGTGCCGGGCAGGGCGCGGGTGCTGACCCACACGGTGCCGTCGCGGGGCAGGTTGTGGACGATCGCGTTGTGCACGAGGTTGGTCGTCAGCTGCTGAAGGAGCGCCGGTGAGCCGACGGTGGGGGCGGTGTCGCACGACGTCTCGATCCCGACGCCGCGCGCTTCGGCGACGGGCAGCAGCGTCTCGGCAGCGTCCTCCGCGAGGAGCGACAGGTCGACCTGCTCGCGGGTGAAGGAGCGCTGGTCGGCCCGGCTGAGCAGGAGCAGCGCCTCGGTGAGGCCGATGGCGCGGGCGTTGACGCCGTGGAGCTGGTCGACGAGCAGCGCCTGGTCGCGATCGGGGTCCTTGCGGGCCACGTCGAGCAGGGTCTGGGTGATCGCGAGCGGGGTGCGCAGCTCGTGTGAGGCGTTGGCGGCGAACCGCTGCTGTTCGGTGACGTGCGCCTCCAGCCGCGCGAGCATGCTGTCGAACGCGTCGGCCAGCTCGCGGAACTCGTCGCTGCGGCCCTCGAGCCGGATCCGGTGCGACAGCGACCCCGCGGCGGCGGTGCGGGTGGCCTCGGTGATCCGGGTCAGGGGCGCGAGCATGCGGCCGGCCAGGAGCCATCCTGCGACGAGGCCGAAGAGGAGCAGGGCCGTCAGCGCCTGGGCCGCGCGCGGCACGAAGGCGTCGACGAGGTCGGAACGGGACGGGCTGAACGGGCCCGGCAGGCCCGGGCCGAAGCGCGACTGGTCGGGGACGTAGCGCAGGAGGAACACCCACACCGTCGCCAGCAGCAGGGTGCCCGCGACCATGAGGAAGCCCACGTAGCTGAGGGTGAGCTTGAGCCGGACGCTCGGCCCCGGCGCCCTAGCCATTCTCGCCGCCTGGCTCAGCGCCAGCGCCAGGCCCGGGGCCCGGGTCGATGCGGTAGCCGACGCCGGGAACCGTGGCGATGACCCACGGCTCGCCGAGTCGCTTGCGCAGCGCCGAGACCGTGATGCGCACGGCGTTGGTGAACGGGTCGGCGTTCTCGTCCCACGCCCGCTCGAGCAGCTCCTCGGCGCTGACCACGCCGCCCTCGGCGGCGACGAGCACCTCCAGCACCGCGAACTGCTTGCGGGTCAGGGCGACGTACCGGTCGTCGCGGTAGACCTCGCGGCGGAACGGGTCGAGCCGCAGACCGGCGATCTCGCGCACCGGTGGCCTGGTGTGCACGCGCCTGCGGTCCAGTGCCCTGAGGCGGAGCACGAGCTCCTGCAGCTCGAAGGGCTTGGTGAGGTAGTCGTCGGCGCCGAGCCCGAACCCGGACGCCTTGTCGTCGAGGCGGTCGGCGGCGGTGAGCATGAGGATCGGCATCCCGGTGCCGGAGGCGACGATCTGCCGGGCGACCTCGTCACCGCTGGGCCCGGGGATGTCGCGGTCGAGGACGGCGATGTCGTACGCGTTGACGCTCAGCAGCTCCAGCGCGGTGTCGCCGTCCCCAGCGGTGTCGGCCGCGATCGCCTCCAGCCGGAGGCCGTCCCGGATGGCTCCGGCGAGAAGGGGTTCGTCCTCGACGACCAGCACGCGCATGGGTCGATGCTAGAGAGGCGCCCATATCGTCGGCGTATCGAGAACGGCATACGTCCTGGCAACACCGCGCTGCCTTGACTGGGCGGCATGCCCCTCCTCCAGCCGGCCTCGAGCGCACCTCACCGAAGCACGCCACTCCTCCTGGTCGTCCTGGCCGTCGCCGCCCTCCTGGGTGTGGCCGGATGCCGTTCACCCGCCGGGGCCTCGGCGCAGGCACCGCTCGTGGTCGCGTCACCGGCGTCGCAGCCCTCGCTCGACCAGCCCCGCGACGACGTGGCTCGCCGCCCCACCAGGACACCCTCGGCGGAGGGCGGCGGTGCGCTGGGTGTCGCGGACGGTCGCGTCCCGGACGGCGTGACCGCCGTCGACGACGGGTACCCGGCCGTCGCCAACCTCGACCCACACCTTCGCGCTGCGCTCCGCGAGGCCGAGACGGATGCCGCGAGCGACGGCATCACGTTCCACCTCAACAGCGGCTGGCGCTCGCCCGCCTACCAGGAGCAGCTCCTCGACGAGGCCGTCGCGAGGTACGGCAGCCGCGCGGAGGCGGCGCGCTGGGTCGCCACGCCCGCCACGTCGCCGCACGTGTCGGGGGACGCGGTGGATCTCGCGGACCTCGACGCCACCACGTGGCTCTCCGAGCACGGAGCGCGGTACGGCCTGTGCCAGATCTACGTCAACGAGCCGTGGCACTTCGAGCTGCGGCCGCACACCGAGGACGCTGGCTGCCCGGCGAGGTACGCAGACCCGTCGCGGGACCCGAGGATGCGGGGGTGACCCGTGCACGTGCACGATGTCGGGCCTCTGGCGCGGGTCGAGCTCACGAGGCCCCCAGCGCCTGCACCTTCTCGACGAGGCGCGAGTGCTCGTCCGGGCGGAGGGGCACCTCCAACCTCGACAACCACTCCTCGACCTCACCGGCCTGGAGGGGGCGGTGCTCCGTCGGCCGCCCCGGGGTGCGGACGGTGAGCGACTCGTGGGTCACCGTGACGTGCCCTCCGGGCAGGAGCTTGCCGAGCACGAACCCGGTGGTGAAGTGCGAGCCGGGGTAGGTGCTCGTGAAGTGGTGCCCGATGAGGACGTCGACCGGTTTCACCTCCAGCTCGTCGGTGGTGTGCGCGACCTCCCAGCCGTATTCGCGCAGCCGGTCCAGGGCCCACCCGCCAGCCGTCTGGCGCACCCGGTAGCGCCACCCCGGGAGGTGCTCGTCCTCCGCCTGGTCCTCCAGCGGGATCGGCCGCAGCAGACTCATCCCGAAGCCGGGGTCGCAGAGCAGGCGCCGACCGTCGAGCACCACCTCGACCACCATGTGGGTGCGGCCCTGCTGCGTGCCAGAGCCCGGGTCGCCGACGCGACCCAGGTGCCGCCGAACCCGGTAGCCGAGCCGTTCGAGGGCGGCGGCGAAGATCGTGCTGTGCTCGAAGCAGTAGCCGCCACGACCACGGCCGACGAACTTCTCCTGGACGGCGTCCAGCGAGACGCCGGGGTGCTGGCCGAGCAGCACGTCGATGTTGTCGAAGGTGAACGCGCGTACGTGCGCCTCGTGCAGCTCCGCGAGCGCGTCGCGGCCGGGATCACGCGCTGGTGCCCGCAGGCGGGCGAGGTACCCGGTGAGGTCGAGAGCGTCGATCTGCCATTCATCGGTCGGCATCCCGACAGTCAAGCGCAGGTGTCGACCGGACGGCATCCTCGGCGCAGCCGACGCCGGGCTGTCGCTTCGGCTGCCTGATGGCTAGGTTCAGCCACATGCGCCCGTTGAAGGACCTCGTGGATGACGTCGCGAACAGCACCGGCTTCTGCGGCGTGGTCCGCGTCGACCGGGCCGGGGTGACCGAGCTGTCACAGGCGTACGGCCTCGCCGACCGTGCGCACGGGATCCCCAACACCCTCGAGACCCAGTTCGCGGTCGCGAGTGGCTCGAAGACGCTGACGGCACTGGTGGTCATGGGCGCTGGTCGAGCGCGGCACCCTGGCGCTCGGTACCACCGCGCGCTCGCTGCTCGGCGACGACCTGCCCCTGATCGCCGACGACGTGACCGTGGAGCACCTGCTGGCGCACCGGTCCGGCATCGGTGACTACTTCGACGAGGACGCCGGCGCACGACATCACCGACTACGTGCTGCCCGTGTCGGCGCACGAGCTCGCGACGACCGAGCAGTTCCTGCCGGTGCTCGACGGGCACGAGACCAAGTCGCCGGCCGGCGAACGGTTCTCGTACAACAACGGCGGCTACGTCGTGCTCGCCCTCCTGGCGGAGCGGGCGAGCGGCGTGGGCTTCCACGAGCTGGTCCGCACGCTGGTCTGCGAGCCGGCGGGCATGGTCGACACCGCGTTCCTTCGCTCCGACGAGCTGCCGGGCCGCGCCGCCCTGGGCTACCTGACCGTCGACGGCCTGCGGACCAACGTGTTCCACCTACCGGTGGTCGGCAGCGGGGACGGCGGCGCCTACTCGACGCGTGGCCGACCTCAGCATCTTCTGGGACTCGCTCCTCGCCGGACGAGTCGTCTCGGCGCGAACTCTCGCCGAGATGCTCAGACCGCGCAGCGACTGGCCCGAGGAGCAGCGGCGGTACGGACTCGGGTTCCACCTGCACGCGACCACCGACACGGTCTGGCTCGAGGGGTACGACGCGGGCGTGTCGTTCGCCAGCGTGCACCGACGCTCCTCGTCGACGACGTACACCGTCGTCTCCAACTGGACGGACGGTGCGTGGCCGGTCGTCAGGGTGCTCAGCGAGGGGCTCGCCGGCTGAGGGACAGCAGGCGGCACCGGCTCGCCACGACGCTCAGCGGCGGCGCTTGGCGAGGTCGACCGCCCCGGGGTACGTGGGCTCGCCGGTGACCCGGCGATAGCCGGCGCGCTTGTAGAACCGCTGGTTGCCCTCCTCGAGCACACCGGTCGTCAGCCAGAAGCCGGTCACGCCGGGCGGGCGCCAGCGACTCCGCCAGCGCGAGCAGCTCCCGGCCCAGCCCTCGGCCCTGGAGGTCGGGCGCCACCATCAGCCGGCCCACCTCCCAGGAGGTCGGGTCCGCCGGGCGCACCCGCCCTCGCACCGATGCGACCAGCCGCCCCGCCGCACCGTCCGCGGACCGCACGCGGACGGCATACGTCGTCCACTCCCCCAGCCCGGCCACGACGTCGGCGAGCTCCTCGGCCAGCGGCGGCACCACCCAGCGACCCTGCGCCGCCAGCCCCTCGCGCACCCAGCAGGCGCGCTGCAGCACGAGCAGCTCGGCGGCATCCGCAGGGGTGGCGACCCGCACGTCGAGGTCGGCCAGCGCCCCGGCGGTCGCGGAGGACGGCAGCAGGTCGGGGCGCCGCGCGGCCGTGCGCTCGAGGCGCTGCGCGTGCCGCCAGGCGGCGATCGCCGCATGGTCGCCGGCTGAGCAGCACGGCGGGCACGTCACGCACCGTGCCGGCGTCGTCCCAGGAGGCCGGGCGGGTGTAGACGGGGTACTCGAGCAGGCCGTCCTCGTGCGACTCCTCGACGAGCGACTCGGCGTTGCCGACGACTCCGGGCAGCAGCCGCCCGACGGCCTCGACCATCGCCAGCACCGCGACCTCGCCGCCGTTGAGCACGTAGTCGCCGAGCGAGACCACCGTCACCGGCATCCGGGTCGGCGGCGTGCTCGTAGACGCGCTCGTCGAGGCCCTCGTAGCGCCCGCAGGCGAACGCCAGCCACGGCTCGTCGGCCAGCGAGCGCGCCAGCGCCTGGCTGAACGGCACCCCGCCCGGCCCGGGCACGACGAGGTGCGGCACCACGGCGTCCCCGCGGGCCCCGAGGCCACGACGGCGTCGAGCGCCTCGGCCCACGGCTCGGGCTTCATCACCATGCCGGCGCCCCCGCCGAACGGGCTGTCGTCGACGGTGCGGTGCCGGTCGTGGGCGAAGTCGCGCAGGTCGTGCACGCGCACGTCGAGGATGCCGTCACGCCGCGCCTTGCCGATGAGCGACAGGTCGAGGGGCGCGAGGTACTCGGGGAAGATCGAGACGACGTCGACGCGCACCGGGGTCACACCCCGAGGTCGAGCAGCCCGGGCGGGGCGTCGACGACGACCCGGCCCGCCTCGAGGTCGACCTCGGGCACGATCGCGGCGACGAACGGCACCTGGGCCTCGCGGCCGTCGGGCAGCAGGATCACCAGCCGGTCCTGGGCGGCGCCGAGCTCGAGCCCGCCGACCTCGCCGAGCACGGTGCCCGCCGGGTCGACGACGGTCAGGCCGCGCAGCTGCTCCTCGGTGAAGACGTCGTCGTCGTCGTCGGCGGCGGGCAGCACGTCGGCGGCGTCGACGACCAGGCGGGTGCCGCGCAGCGACTCGGCGCCGGTGCGGTCGGGGATCTCCTCGAACGCGACCAGCCACACGCCGTTGTGCACCCGGGTCGAGCGCACGGTCAGCACGCCGCGGCACCCCGGTGCCCGAGCCGGCCTCGGTGTCGATCGACCGTGCCGACGGCGAGCGCGGCGCTCGGGCTCGTCGGTGTGCAGCTGCACGGTCACCTCACCGTGCAGGCCGTGCGGCTTGCCGATCCGGGCGATCACGGTGCTCTGGCTCACGGGGCCATCCTGTCGTGGAAGCGCTGCGGGTGGGACGACGACGGCGGGGTGTGCCGGGAGTCTCCTCCCGGCACACCCCGCCGTCGTGGCTGGTCGGGTCAGCGGACCCGGTCGGTGTCGACGATGTCGATGCGGATCTGGCGACCGCCGGCGAGCGCACCCATGACGGTGCGCAGCGCGCTGGCGGTGCGGCCGGAGCGGCCGATGACGCGGCCGAGGTCGTCGGGGTGCACGCGCACCTCGAGCACCTCACCGCGGCGCAGGTCCTTGCGGCGCACCTGCACCTCGTCCTTGTGGTCGACGATGCCCGTCACGAGGTGCTCGAGAGCCTCCTCGAGCACGGTCAGGCCTTCTCTCCGTCGGTGGCCTCGGCCGCGGGGGCCTCGGCCTCGACGGCCGGGGTCTCCTCGGCGGCCGGAGCCTCGGCGGCGGGAGCCTCGGCGGCCGGCGCCTCGACGGCCGGCTCGGCCTTCTTGGCCGCGCGCTTCCTCGGCGTGGTGGCGCCGGTGCCGTCGTCGGCGGTCTTGCCCGCAGCGGCGAGGGCGGCCTCGTAGAGGTCCTTCTTGGGGGTCTTGGGGGCCTTGACCCGCAGGGTGCCCTCGGTGCCGGGCTCGCCCTTGTACTTCTGCCAGTCACCGGTGATCTTCAGCAGGGCGGCGACGGCCTCGGTCGGCTGCGGCGCCGTTGCTGAGCCAGTACTGCGCACGCTCGCTGTCGATCTGGATGACCGAGGGCTCCTCGGTGGGGTGGTACTTGCCGATCTCCTCGATGGCCCGGCCATCGCGCTTGGTGCGCGAGTCCATGACGACGACGCGGTAGAACGGTGCACGGATCTTGCCCATGCGCTTCAGTCGGATCTTGACGGCCACGGTGGTGGTCACTCCACTTCATCTGGTGAGCGCGGCGAGACCGCGCACGGATCGCGCGGGGTGCCGGATGCTCCGGTGTAGGCGTCCGGTCCGGCGGGCACGAACGTGCTCCGACCGGACGGGTACAGCCGTCCATTCTGCCAGAACTCCGCGCCGGGCCCGGACCACGCCTGCGCGCCGACGCCGAGGTCAGCGGTTGCGCCAGGCGTCCGGTGCGTCGGCCTTGCTGCGCACTGCCGCCGGCAGGTCGCCGCTGAGCACGTCGGCGAGGCTGGTGCCGTCGAGCACCTCGCGCAGGGCCCCTCGCACCGCCACCCACACGGTCGGCAGGTGCTCGGCCACGCCCTCGTAGCTCGTCTCGTGCGGCCGCAGCCCTCGCACCTCGGCGAGCGGCCCGTCGACCGCCCGGAAGACGTCACCGAGACTGACCTCGGATGCCGGCCGCGCCAGGGTGTAGCCGCCGCGGGCCCCGCGGGTGCTCACCACGAGGTCGGCACCGCGCAGGTCGGCCACGATCGCCTCGAGGAACTTGCGCGGCAGGTCCTGGCGCTGCGCGAGCGTGTCGACGCTCAGCGGCCCGGCGTCCTCGGACTGCGCCCGCGCGAGCGCGAGCATCGCCCGGACGGCGTACTCGGTGCGCGCGGAGATGTCCACGCCGCGCACCCTCAGTGTGGCTCGCGACATGCGCCGGCAGTGAGGCCGTCCGTCGCAGGCGCAGCTGCCGCACAGCTGCGGCGCAGTCATGACCCCTCGACGGCGACATCGTACGACCGACCACCGGCAGCTCGGTGGCCGGTGCCAGCTGCCGGCCGCCCTCAGATCGCGAGCGCCGGCTCGGCGTCGGTCGCGTCGACCGGGCGCACCGCCCGGGCGAAGACCGTCTCGCCCGGCTCGAAGCGCTGCCGGTCGGCCTCGGCGCGGGTCACCTGGGCGGCGAACCGCTCGCCCGAGTCGCGCGCGCAGCTCGACCCGCACCTCGAAGCCGAGCCGCACCACCCGCTCGACGACGGCCTCGACGACCCCGGGCGAGCCCGGCACGCGCGCGTCGGCGGCCAGCGCCGCCACCCGGTCACGCTCGAGCACGATGTCGTGCGGCCGCACGAGCTGGCCGCCGAGCCGGGCCACCGAGCCGAGGAACGACATCACGAAGTCGTTGGCGGGGCGCTCGTACAGCGACACGGGGTCGCCCACCTGCTCGATGCGGCCCTTGTTGAGCACCGCGATGCGGTCGGCGACGTCGAGGGCCTCCTCCTGGTCGTGGGTGACCAGGACGGTGGTGACGTGCACCTCGTCGTGCAGGCGGCGCAGCCAGTGCCGCAGGTCGGCGCGCACCTTGGCGTCGAGCGCCCCGAACGGCTCGTCGAGGAGCAGCACCTGCGGGTCGACCGCGAGGGCCCGGGCGAGCGCCATCCGCTGCCGCTGTCCACCGGACAGCTGCGCCGGGTAGCGGTGCTGGAACCCGTCGAGCCCGACGATCTCGAGCAGCTCGTCGACCTTGCGGGCGACCTCGGCCTTGGGGCGCTTGCGGATGGTCAGGCCGAAGGCGACGTTGTCGCGCACGGTCATGTGCTTGAAGGCGGCGTAGTGCTGGAAGACGAACCCGATGCCCCGCTTCTGCGGCGGCTCACGGGTCACGTCGACCCCGCCGATCGCCACGACGCCGGAGTCGAGGCCCTCGAGACCGGCGATCGCCCGCAGCAGGGTCGACTTGCCCGAGCCGCTGGGGCCGAGCAGCGCCGTGAGCGAGCCCGAGGGGATCTCGAGGCTGACGTCGTCGAGGGCGACGAAGTCGCCGTAGTTCTTGCGCGCGTTCGACACGGTGATCATCGGGTGCTCCTCTTGCGGTCGAGCAGGGTCATCAGCAGCAGGGTCGCGACGGCCAGGCCCATGAGGAGGGTGGCCGCGGCGTAGGCGCCGTAGGTGTTGTGGTCGTCGATGTAGCGCGAGTGGACGAGCAGGGTCAGCGTCTGCGAGACGCCCGGGAAGCCGGAGGACACCATGATCACGGCCCCGAACTCCCCCAGCGCGCGGGCGACGGTGAGCACGACACCGTAGGTGAGCCCCCACCGGATCGCGGGCAGCGTGATCCGCCAGAAGGTCTGCCAGGCCGACGCCCCGAGCGTGGAGGCCGCCTGCTCCTGCTCGGTGCCGATCTCGTGCAGCACCGGCTCGACCTCACGCACGACGAACGGCAGCGTGACGAAGAGCGTGGCGAGCACCATGCCGGGCAGGCCGAAGATGACCTTGACGCCCGTGGAGCCCTCGAGGCCCCCGAACCACCCGGACGCGCCCCACAGCATGATCAGCGAGACGCCGACCACGATCGGCGAGACCGCGAACGGCAGGTCGACCACCGCCTGGATCAGGCCCCGCCCGGGAACGCGCCAGCGCACCAGCGCGATCGCGGTGACGATGCCGAAGACGACGTTGAGCGGCACGACGATCGCCACGATGGTCAGGGACAGGTTCAGGGCCGAGATCGCGGCCGGGGTGCGGATCGCGTCGAGGAACACGCCCAGGCCCGGCTCGAAGGTGCGGTAGAGGATGACGAGGATCGGCAGGGCGAGCAGGCCCAGGACGTAGGCCAGCGCGAGCACCCGCAGGGTGATGGTGGAGCGGCGGGTCGTCGTCATGAGCTGCGCTCCTCGCGTCGCTGGGCGCGGCTGCCCCACAGGCGGAGCAGGAACAGCGCGAGGAACGAGATGCTCAGCAGCACCACCGACACCGCCGCGGCGTTGGCCGGGCGGTCGATCTCGATCTGCTGCTGGATGTACTGCGAGACGACCTGGGTCTCGCGCGGGATGTTGCCCCCGATGAGCACCACCGACCCGTACTCGCCGACGGCCCTGGCGAACGCCAGGCCGGCCCCGCTGATGATGGCCGGGGCCAGGGTGGGCAGCACGACCCGGCGGAAGGTGGTGCCGTTGGACGCCCCCAGCGAGGCCGCGGCCTCCTCGACGTCGCGGTCCAGCTCGATCAGCACCGGCTGTACCGAGCGCACGACGAACGGGAGGGTGACGAACGCCAGTGCCACGGCCAGGCCGTAGCGAGTTGCGTTGAGGTGCAGCCCGATCGGGCTGTTGGGGCCGTAGAGCGACAGCAGCACGATGCTCGCGACGATGGTGGGCAGCGCGAACGGCAGGTCGATGAGCGCGTTGACGTACTTCTTGCCGGGGAACTCGTCCCGCACCAGCACCCAGGCGACCAGCGTGCCCATCACGGCGTTGAGCAGCGCCACCACGGCCGAGACCACGAGGGTGGTGCGGATGGCCGCGAGCGCGACCGGCGAGGTCACGGCATCCCAGAACCCGGCCAGCCCCTCGTCGAGGGAGTGGACGGTCAGCGCCGCCAGCGGGAGCAGGACGATGACGCTGAGCCACAGGCCCACCACCCCGACCCCGAGGGCGCGCCCGGGCGCGAGCCGCGGCCGGCCCCCCTCCGCGAAGGGAGGGGCGCCGGCCGGCGGTGTCGCGGGCGAGGTGTCCGGCAGGAGCGCCTCGCGCGCAGAGGTGGTCGTGGTCATGGCTCCTACTGGGTGGCCGCGTCGTAGATCTTGGCGATGTCGCCGGTGTCCTTCTTGAACAGCGTGGAGTCGACCTCTTTCCACCCGCCGAGGTCGGCGATGGTCCAGAGCTTCTCGGGCTGCGGGAAGTCGTCGGCGAACTCCGCGGCGACCGTGGGGTCGACCGGGCGGAAGCCGGCCTCGGCCCACAGCTCGCTGCGCCTCCGGGGTGTAAAGGAAGTCGTTGAACGCCTTGGCCTTCTCGGCGTTCGGGCTCTTGGTGAGCACCGCTGCCGGGTTCTCGATCTTGAAGGTCTGCGGCGGCGTCACGTGCTCGACCGGGTCACCGTTGCCCTCGATGAACTTCGCCTCGTTCTCATAGCTGAGCAGCACGTCTCCCGAGCCTTGGAGGAAGGCCTCGGTGGCCTCGCGGCCCGACTTCGGCTGGATCTTGACGTGGTCGCTCACCAGCGAGTCGATGTAGGCCAGCCCCGCGTCCTTGTCGACGCCGCCGTTGCTCTTCGTGGCGTACGGGGCGAGCAGGTTCCACTTCGCCGAGCCCGAGCTGAACGGGTTGGGCGTGACCACCTCGAGACCGGGCTGGAGCAGGTCGTCCCAGTCCTTGATGGCCTTGGGGTTGCCCTTGCGCACCACGATGGTCACGACCGAGCCGAACGGGATGCCCTTGTGCTCGTTGGCGTTCCAGCTCGCGTCGACCAGACCGGCATCGACGAGGCGGGTGATGTCGGGTTCGACCGAGAAGTTGACGAAGTCCGCCTCTGCACCGGCCTCGACCTTGCGCGACTGGTCACCAGAGGCGCCGTAGCTCTGCTGGAACTGCACGCCCTGACCGGCCGCGGTGGCCTGGAAGGCGGGGATCAGCTTGTCGTAGCCGGGCTTCGGCACGGCGTACGCGAACAGGTTGACGGTGCTGCCTCCGGCTGCGGGCTCCGCGGCCGCGGCTGCGCCCACGGTGTCGCTCGCGCCTCCGCCCGCACAGGCCGTCATCACCAACGACGCGGCGGCGGCGACGGCGGCGAAGGTGTGGCGGCGGGTGATCATGGCGGTGTCATCTCCTGTGTGGGTGCGGGGCGGCCTGGTGCCTCCCCGGACGCATTCCCATGCGTCGGGTAGGAGTTTCATATAACTCACCGTTGCTTGTCGAATAACGCATGATTATGTCTCGCGATGTGAGAGGGCCGCCGACGACAGGTGGGACGGACGCGCGGCGTCAGAGGGAGCGGGGGATGCCGCGCAGCACGACGAGCGACGGCACGGCCAGGGCGGCGAGGTCCTCGCGCGGGTCGTCGGCGTAGACGACCAGGTCGGCCTCCTCCCCCTCCTCCAGGCCGGGCCAGCCCAGCCAGGACCGGGCCCCCCAGCAGGCGGCCTGCAGCGCCTCGGTGGTCGTGAACCCGGCGTGCGCGAGGTGGGCCACCTCGGTCGCGACCAGCCCGTGCGGCAGCGAGCCACCGGCATCCGTGCCGACGTAGACCGGGATGCCGGCGTCGCGCGCATCGGCGATCGTCGCGTACCTCCGCTCGTGCAGGTCGAGCATGTGCGCGTAGTAGGAGGGGAACTTCTCGCGGGCCGGCTCGGCGATCTGCGGGAAGGTGTCGATGTTGACCAGGGTCGGGACGATGGCGATGCCCCCGGCCGCGAAGGACGCGATGGTCTCGGGCTCGAGGCCGCAGGCGTGCTCCACGCAGTCGGTCCCGGCGGCGGCGAGGTCGTACAGCGACTCCTCGCCGAAGCAGTGCGCCGTCACCCGGGCACCCTCCTCGTGCGCCGCGGTGACGGCCTCGGCGAGCACGTCGGCGGGCCAGCACGGTGAGAGGTCACCGGTGTCGCGGTCGATCCAGTCGCCGACCAGCTTGACCCACCCGTCGCCGGCGCGGGCCTCCAGGCGCACCTGGTCGACGAGCTGCTCGGGCTCGACCTCCCAGGCGAAGTTTCGGATGTAGCGCCGGGTTCGGGCGATGTGCCGGCCGGCCCGCACGAGGCGGGGCAGGTCGTCACGGGCCTGCACCCAGCGGGTGTCGGCCGGCGACCCGGCGTCGCGCAGGAGCAGCGCTCCGGCGTCGCGGTCGGCCAGCGCCTGCTCCTCGGCCGTCGCGTCGTCGACGGCCCCGTGGGCGCCCAGGCCGATGTGGCTGTGCGCGTCGACCAGGCCGGGCAGCACCCAGCCCGGCACGGTGGTGACGTCGTGGTCGCCGGCGGGTGCGACGTACGTGATGCGGCCGCCGACCACCCACGCCTGCGCTCGGACGTCGTCGGGCCCCACGAGGACCGGACCGGTGAGGTGCAGCACCTGTGCCATGGCCCGACCCTAGCGGCGCCACGGCGGCACGGCGGCGGGCACCCGGCGCGGGCCAGGCGCCGCTACGGGTGCTGGTCGACCCGGCCGAGCGTGTAGCGCATGTCCTGCCAGATGACCACGCGACCGGTCTCGTCCCGGGCGTCGTCGAGGACCTCGCCCGCCCGGTCGAGCAGGCCCTCGCGCTCCTCGGCGGGCACCGACGCCCACATGGCCCGCTGGCCGGTGCTCATCGAGAAGGCCTTCCAGCCGTCGACGTCACCCCACGGCACGTCCATGCGCAGGGTCACGGTGCGCACATCGGTCGCGCCGGCGTCGCGGAGCATCGCCTCCATGCCGGCGTCGCTGGCGAACGGGGCGTCCGGGCCGACGACCTTCGGGTCGAGCATGCCCGGCGGCACCCACGGTCGGAACAGGTCGTTCAGCTGCGTCCAGGCCGGGTGCTCCTCGCCGAAGGTCGTCAGGCCGATCCGGCCCCCGGGCGCCAGGAGTGCGACCCAGCGGGCCAGGGCGGCGGCCGGGTCGGGCAGGAAGAACAGGACGAGGGACGACGCGACGAGGTCGAACGAGCCCGTAGGCAGGTGCGGGTCCACGGCATCCATGACCTGCACCCGCGCGTCGAACCCGTCAGCGCGCAGCAGGGTCTCGGTGTGCTCGACCATCGCCGGGCTGAGGTCGATGGCGTCGAGCGTCCCCGAGGGCAGCACGGCACGCGCGAGCAGGCCGGCCACCGCGCCCCGACCGCACCCGATGTCGAGCGCCCGCTCCCCCGGCTGCGGAGCCAGGGCGTCGACGAGCCCCTCGGCGGCGGGCGCGAAGAACGGCACCCCACTCTGGTCGTAGTCGTCTGCGACGGCCTCGAAGATGGCGCGCACCCGCGCCACGGGGTCCGGTGCGGGAGTGGACATCGTCCGAGTATGGCCGTGCGGGCGCCGGGCGAACAGTGGGGCACCCGGTCCGGCGGACGTCGGCGTCGAGGTCTCCCGCGGGCAGACCCGCTCGCTCAGGCGGGAGGAAGGGAGCGCAGCACCCGGCGCAGGGTCTCGGTGACGACCTCCGGGGCCTCGCTGTGCACCCAGTGACCCACCCCGTTGACGACGACCGGGCGGGCCCGGGGGAACAGTGCGCGCATCTGTGCGGTGTCGGCATCCTTGACGTAGCTCGAGTCGCCCCCGACCAGCCAGACGACCGGGCCGTCGTACGGCGGGGCGCCGGTCTCGGGGAAGTCGGCGATCTGCGAGTCGGTGCCGCGCGCGGCATCCCGGGCGAGCAGCTCGAGGTTGGCCTGCCACGACCAGGTCGTGCCGTGCCGACGCAGGTTCTGCAGGAGGAACCCCCGCACCGCGGGGTCGGGCTCGACCGCGGCGAACCGCTGCTCGGCGTCGGCCCGGCCGCTCAGCTCGTCGAGCGGCAGGGCCCGCATCGCGTCGATGTAGTGCACGAACCGGTCGAGGTCGCCGTAGTCCTTGGGCGCGATGTCGACGACGACCAGGCTGCGCACGAGGTCGGGGTGGGTCAGCGTGGTCACCATCGCGACCTTGCCGCCGAGCGAGTGCCCGACCAGCACCCAGGGCTCGCCGGGAGCGACGGCCTCGAGCGTGGCCGCGACCCGGGCCGCATACGTCTCGTACGAGAACTCGTGGGTCCACGACGAGCGGCCGTGGTCGGGCAGGTCGACGAGCAGGCAGCGGGCGGTGGTGCCGTCCGGGCCCGAGAGCGCCTTGGCGATCTGGGTCCAGTTGCGGCCCTGCCCGAACAGGCCGTGCAGGAAGGCCACCCGCGGCCCGGCGGTGCCGACGGCCATCGTGTGCAGGCGGTGCGGCCGCTGCGAGGTCACTGCCCCAGGAACTTCTCGAAGCCCTTCGGCAGCTGTGCCGGGTCGATGGCGGCGGGGTCGATGGCACCCGGAGCGCCGTCGCCGAGACCGGTGCCACCGAAGGCGCCGCCACCGGTGGCTGCCGGGCGCTGGCTCGCCGCCCGCTCCTCGGCCGCGCGCTTGGCCGGGTTGCCGGACTTGGACTTCTTGCGCTGCGGCACCTGCTGCCGGCCCCGCTTGCCCGGGCCCGAGCCGCCACCGGGCAGGCCGGGCATCCCCGGCATCCCACCGCCCTTGGCCATCTGCTTCATCATCTTCTGCGCGTCGCCGAAGCGCTCGAGCAGCTGGTTGACCTCGGAGGTGGAGACACCCGAGCCCTTGGCGATGCGGGCGCGGCGCGAGCCGTTGATCTGCTTGGGGTGGTTGCGCTCGAACGGGGTCATCGAGAACACCATCGCCTCGACGCGGTCGAACTCCTTCTCGTCGAACGCGTCGAGCTGGGCGCGCATCTGGCCCATGCCCGGCATCATGCCCAGGATCGACTTCAGCGAGCCCATCTTCTTGATGGCGGCCATCTGCTGGAGGAAGTCGTCGAAGGTGAAGTCCTCGGCCGCGAGGAACTTGCGCTCCATCTCGGCCGCCTGGGTGCGGTCGAAGGCCCGCTCGGCCTGCTCGATGAGGGTGAGCACGTCACCCATGTCGAGGATGCGCGAGGCCATCCGGTCGGGGTGGAAGACCTCGAAGTCCTTCACGCCCTCGCCGGTGCTCGCGAACATGATCGGGCGGCCGGTGACCGAGGCGACCGACAGCGCGGCGCCACCGCGGGCGTCGCCGTCGAGCTTGGTGAGCACGACGCCGGTGACGTCGACACCCTCCTGGAAGGCATGGGCGGTCTCGACGGCCGCCTGGCCGATCATCGCGTCGATGACGAACAGCACCTCGTCGGGCTGGATCGCGGCGCGGATGTCGGCGGCCTGCTGCATCAGGTCGGCATCGATCGCGAGGCGGCCGGCGGTGTCGACGATGACGACGTCGTGCTGGCTGCGGCGGGCCTGCTCGATGCCGGCGCGCGAGACCGCGACCGGGTCACCGTGGCTGCGGGTCCCTTCACCGGTCTCGGTGACCACGTCGTGGCCGAACACGTTGCCCCGTTCCGGCGCGAAGACCGGCACCCCCGCCCGCTGGCCGACGACCTCGAGCTGGGTCACGGCGTTCGGCCGCTGGAGGTCGGCGGCGACGAGCAGCGGCGTGTGGCCCTGGTCCTTGAGCCAGCGGGCCAGCTTGCCGGCCAGCGTCGTCTTGCCGGAGCCCTGCAGGCCCGCGAGCATGATGACCGTCGGCGGCTGCTTGGCGAACCGGATGCTGCGGGTCTCACCGCCGAGGATGCCGACGAGCTCCTCGTTGACGATCTTGACGACCTGCTGCGCCGGGTTCAGTGCCTCGCTGACCTCGGCCCCGAGCGCCCGCTCGCGCACGGCATGGGTGAACTCCTTGACGACGGGCAGTGCGACGTCGGCGTCGAGCAGCGCCAGACGGATGTCGCGGATCGTCCGGTTGACGTCGGACTCCGAGAGACGCCCCTTGGTGCGGAGGTTCTTGAAGGTCTCGGTCAGGCGGTCGGAGAGGCTGTTGAACACTGGTCAAGGCTAACGGCTGCGGACGATCGCTCCGGACCGCCGCCCCCGACGGCGGACCTGGGTGAAGATCGCCGTCCACCCGACGATCCACCCCGTCCGCGACGGGGGCCGGGCCGGCGGGCGGCTCAGATGCCGTCGCAGGTGTCGATGACCAGGCTGACCGCCTGGGCGACCCGGGCCGGCGGCAGCGGGAGCCCGTCCGCACCGGTCAGGTAGAACGTGTCGAGCGTCTGCCCGGCGTAGGTCGCGATGTGCGCCGACCGCACCGAGATCCCGGCGGCCGCCAGGGCGGCACCGAGCTCGTGCAGCAGGCCGGGGCGGTCCTGCGCCCGCACCTCGAGCACCGTGGCGTCGCTGCTCGCTCCCGGCACCACCAGGGCCCGGGCCTGCCCGGGCGTCCCGATCGACGCCTGCCCCGAGGGCTGCGACACGTGCGCTCGACGCCGGTCGAGGGTGGACAGCGGGCCGCGGTCGCCCCGGCCGAGCCGGGCCAGCCCTCGCTCGATGCGAACGGGGTCGGGGACGGCGCCGCTGGGCGACTCGACGTGCCACTCGTTGACCGCGACGTGGTCGACCGTGCGCAGGATGGCCGTGCGCACGGTGTGTCCCTCCGCCGCGAGCAGCCCGGCCGTGTCGGCGAACAGCCCGACCCGGTCGAGGTCGGTGATGTCGAGCCGGTGGGAGCCGCCGGTCGCGATGACCCGGACGTTGGGCTCGCCCGCCCGGACCGCGATGAGCACGGCGGGGTCGAGCAGGCCCGTGGGGTCGGCGGCGTCCGCTGCGATCCCGTCGGCCGGCGTGCCGACCCGGGAGGGCCCGTCGAGGCGTTCGCGCACCGCGAGGGCGAGCTGGTCGAGCAGGGTGGCGCGCCAGTCGGTCCACGCCGCCGGGCCGGCGGCCGACGCATCGGCCTCGGTCAGGGCGAGCAGCATCTCGAAGAGCTCGCGGTCGCCGTCGACGGCCGTCACGGCGGCGTCGACCGTTGCCGGGTCCTGGTGGTCGCGCCGGGTGGCGAGCTCGATCAGGGTGAGGTGCTCGCGCACCAGGGTGACCAGCACCTCGACGTCGCGCGGGGGGAAGCCCCAGCGGGTGACGACCCTGCGGGTCAGCTCGGCACCGGTGACCGAGTGGTCGTGGGCACCGCGAACCTTGCCGATGTCGTGGAGCAGGGCGGCGACCAGGAGCAGGTCGGGCCGGGAGACCCGGCGTACGAGACCGGCCGCGCGCACCACGGTCTCGACCAGGTGGCGGTCGACGGTGTGCCGGTGCACGGCGCTGCGCTGCGGGCGCGACCGCACGGCGGCCCACTCGGGCAGCCAGGTGTCGACGATGCCGACCTGGTCCAGTCCCTCCCAGACGGTGACCAGCCCGGGCCCGGAGGCGAGCAGGTCGCCGAACAGGTCACGCAGCGGCGCCGGCCACGGGTCGGACGGGGTCGGCGCGTGCTTGGCGAGGTTGTCCAGCGTCGTGGGGGCGACCGGCAGCCCGGCGCGGGCGGCGACGACGCCGGCGCGCATCGGCATCCCCTCGTCGGTCTCGGCGAGGCGGGTCGACCCGAGCACGACCTCGCCGTCGCTGGCGAACAGGCCGTGGCCGAGCGGGGTCATCTGGGGGCGGCGCGGGCCGACCCGCAGGGTCCGGGCGCGCTGCGACTGGCCGGCGCGGCGCAGCGTGCCGTCGAGCGCGTAGGAGATGTGCCTGCCGGCCGTCGAGACGGCGGTCAGCAGGTCGTCGGCGTCGTCGTGGCCGAGCAGGGCCGCGACGGCGTCGTGGTCCTCCCGGCCCAGGCGGTCGCGCCCACGACCGGTGACGACGTGCACGGCGTCGCGGACGTCGAGGAGGCGGCCATGGGCGGCATCGACCCCGCCGTGCGGGCGGTCGGCCAGCCAGGCCTCGGCCATCGCCGAGAGGACGGTCATGTCGCGCAGGCCGCCGTGGGCCTCCTTGAGCTCGGGCTCGATGGACTGTGCGAGGTCGCCCTGGCGCTGGTGGCGCGACAGGACGGCCTCGACGAGCTGGGGCAGGCGCTTGCGGGCGTTGCCGCGCCAGTCGTGGGCCACCGTGGAGCGGGCCGCGGCGACGAGCTGCTCGTCGCCGGCGATCGGCGCCAGGTCGAGCAGGCCGACGGCCGCGGTGAGGTCGGCGGCCGCCACCTGGCGGCACTGCGTGACGGTGCGGACGCTGTGGTCCAGCCGCACCCCGGCATCCCAGATGGGGTACCAGATGCGGTCGGCGAGCGCGGTCAGCTCCTTCGCGGGGAGCGAGCGCTCGGAGTGGAGCAGGACGAGGTCGTAGTCGCTGAGCGGCCCCGCGTCGCCGCGGCCGATGCTGCCGACCGCGGCGAGCGCGATCCCCTCGATCTGCGCCCCACCGGTCGCCGTCCGCCACACCTCGGCGAGCCAGCTCCGGTTGAACGCGGAGAGGGCTGCCCGGCGGGCCGGGCCGGCACCCGCGACGGCGAAGTCGCGGGTGCCGGCCAGGTCGAGCCGCCGGGAGCCGATCTCACTCGAGGGGGTGGACATGCTCAGATGGCCTCGACGCCGCGCTCCCCGGTGCGGACCCGGGCGACATCCTCCACGGGGATGACCCAGATCTTGCCGTCACCGATCCGGCCGGTCTGCGCGGCCTTGAGGATGACGTCGACGACCGACGCGGAGTCCATGTCGTCGACGAGCACCTCGATGCGGCTCTTCGGCACGAAGTCGACGGTGTACTCGGCACCGCGGTAGACCTCGCTGTGACCGCGCTGGCGCCCGTAGCCGTGCGCCTCGCTGATCGTCATGCCCTGGATGCCGAAGGCCTCGAGGGCCTCCTTCACCTCGTCGAGCTGGTGGGGCTTGATGATGGCGGTGACGAGCTTCATGACTGGGCTCCTTCGAGGTTCTTGGCGGACTTGTCCTCGTGACGGCCTTCGGACCCGCTGCCGAAGCTGCTGGCACCCATCCGACCACCGACGGCGTTCATGTCGTAGGCCGACTCGGCGTGCTCGGCCTGGTCGATGCCGGCGACCTCGACGTCGTCGGGGATCCGCCAGCCCATCGTGGCCTTGAGAGCCAGGGCGATGACGAGGGTGACGACACCGGAGATCACGAGAACGGCGAGTGCGACGAGGATCTGCACGACCAGCTGGTCGAAGCCACCGCCGTAGAACAGGCCGGTCGAGGTGGCGAGCAGTCCGACTCCGATGGTGCCCCAGAGACCGGCGACCAGGTGGACGCCGACGACGTCGAGCGAGTCGTCGTAGCCGAGCCGGAACTTCAGGCCGACGGCCAGGGCCGAGAGGCCACCGGCGACGACACCGAGGAGGATCGAGCCGAGCGGGCTGAGCGCGCCACAGGCCGGCGTGATCGCGACGAGGCCGGCGACCACACCGGAGGCCGCACCGACCGAGGTGGCGTGCCCGTCACGGACCTTCTCCACGACGAGCCAGCCGAGCATGGCGGCGCAGGTGGCGGCGGTGGTGTTGACCCACACGAGGGCGGCCGTCGCGTCGGCGGCGAGCTCGGAGCCCGCGTTGAAGCCGAACCAGCCGAACCACAGCAACCCGGCGCCGATCATCGTGAGCGGCACGTTGTGCGGGCGCATCGCGATCTTGCCGAAGCCGACACGGGCCCCGACGGTGAGGGCGAGCACCAGGCCGGCCATACCGGCGTTGATGTGGACCACGGTGCCGCCGGCGAAGTCGATCGGTGCGACGTTCGCGGCGCCGTCGGTGGAGCCGAACACCAGCGAGGACAGGCTGTCCTCGGCGCCGGAGAGCAGGCCACCACCCCAGACCATGTGGGCGATCGGGAAGTACGCGAAGGTGACCCAGAGGGCCGAGAAGACCAGCCACGTCGAGAACTTCACGCGGTCGGCCACCGCACCGCTGATCAGGGCGACGGTGATGACGGCGAAGGTCAGCTGGAAACCGACGAAGGCGAGCTCGGGCAGGTTGCCGTAGCCCTCGTAGCCGAAGGGGTTGACGATCGTCTCCGCCGCGCCCTCCAGGCCGAACTTCTCGAACGGGTTGGCGATGATCCCGCCGATGTTCTCGCTGCCGAAGGACATGGAGTAGCCGTACAGGACGTAGATGAGTCCCACGACGCCCATGGCGCCGAAGGACATCATCATCATGTTGAGGACGGACTTGGTCCGGGTCATGCCGCCGTAGAACAGCGCCAGACCGGGAGTCGTCATGAGGAGGACGAGGGAGGCGCAGAGGATGACGAACGCGGTGGATGCGTAGTCGACCGTCTCTGCTGCCTCCGCAAAGGGCATCAGTGGTGTGCTCATGGCGACAACGGTGACGTCTCGGGGTTTCGCTCCCCTCGCCGCTGTGTTTCCGTCGTGTTGCATCATGGCGCCGGGTGTAAGCATCGGGTTTCGGGGAGCGCCTGGTCCCGCATGCTGAGACCCGGCGACCGTGGGACGATACGGAGGTGACCCCCGTCCTCGTCTTCGACGGCGACTGCGCCTTCTGCACGACGTCGGCGCGGTTCGTCTCGGAACGGCTGCGCCGCTCCCCCGCCGACTACGCGGTCGAGCCCTGGCAGCGCCTCGACCTCGACGCCCTGGGCCTGACCCCCGCCGAGTGCGACGCCGCGGTGCGCTGGGTGTCGGCCGACGGCATCCCGGATGCCGGTCACGTCGCCATCGCGCGTGCGCTGCGGGCTTCGCGCTGGTGGGTTCGCCCGGTCGGGGTGGTCCTCCTCGCGCCCGGGGTCCGCCGGGTCGCCGCGCGGGTCTACGCCTGGGTGTCGGCCAACCGTCACCGGCTGCCGGGGGGAACGCCCGCCTGCTCCCTCTAGCTACGAGGTGAGCGCGGCCTCGAGCGCTGCAGGCCGGTGGACGCAGGCGGAGTCCTCGCCGAGCGGGTCGCCGGTCGAGGCGTAGGCCCGGGCACGCGACCCTCCGCACAGGTCGGCGTACTCGCAGGCGCCGCACCGTCCGCTGAACTCCGCGGCGCGGATGGCCTTGAGGGTGGGGTGGTCGCGGTAGATGTCGGCGAGCGGCTGGTCGCGCACCGAGCCCAGTGCGAGGGGCAGGAAGCCGGCGGGGTACACCTCGCCGTCGTACGCGACGAAGACGATGCCCTTGCCGTCGCGGGTGGCCGCCGTGTGGGCTGAGGCGCGCTCGCGCCCCTCGCCGAGCAGGTCGGTGAGCCGGCCGGACAGCTCGGCGTAGAGCGCGGTCGCCGGCACCTCGCCCCCGCTGCGGCGGGTGTGGACCACGCGGCGGAAGAACGGCGCCTCGACGGTGCGCACGACGAAGCCGTGGTGCGAGGCGTCGAACAGGAAGTGGCAGACGTCCTCGTGCTCCTGGGGGCTGACCGCACCGGTGGCCTCGCCACGGCCGACGTGCACGAGGAAGAAGACCTCCCACATGTCGACGCCGTACTGCTTGACGATCGCGGCGATGTCGGGCAGCTCGTGCACGTTGCCGGACATCACCGTCGTGTTGATCTGCAGCTTGATGCCGGCATCCTTGATGGCGCGGATGGCCGGGAGCGTCTCCGAGAAGTGCCCGCGGATGCCGCGGATGCCGTCGTGCGTGTCGGCGCAGGACCCGTCGAGCGAGAGTGAGACCGCCTTGACGCCGGAGGTGGCCATCCGCGCGATCGACTCGGGCGTCAGCATCGGCGTCACGGACGGCGAGAGGCAGACGGGCACGCCGAGCTCGGTGGCGTGGGCGACGAGCTCGAAGACGTCGTCGCGCAGGAGGCAGTCGCCGCCGGTGAGCACGAGGATCGGGTAGGGGCGACCGAACCCGGCCACCTGGTCGATGAGGTCGAGGCCCTCGCGGCGGTCGAGCTCCCCCGGCAGGGGCGCGGCCGTGGCCGAGGCGCGGCAGTGCTTGCACGCGAGCAGGCACGACCGGGTGATCTCCCAGAAGACGAGCATGGGTCGGGCGGCGAAGTCGACACGGGGCGTCGGGATGCCGGCGGGGTGGGTCACGAGGTCGCTCCTTGCAGGGACGGGTCGGGTGTGGCGTCGGGCTGGGTCGGGGTGGCCGGGTTCCGCGCACGAGGGCAGGGCGTCGGCCACGGCCGCGGCGGTGCTGCGCGCCGAGGCCACGCAGGCCGCCAGGGTGCCGGGGCGGCTGCCAGAGCAACCACCTCAGCACCCAACCCAGAGCAAGAGGGAGCGGAGGGTGAGCCAGGCGGAAGGTGGCTCAGGCGGAAGGGTGAGCCAGGTGGTCGGTGAACGAGGCGGAGCAGAGCGGCCGAACGCAACCCTCCTGATGTACCTCGAGTGACCTATTGGTCGATGTGGGTACGGTCAGTCGAGGATGGCGTCGACGAAGGCCTCGGGGTCGAAGGGCGCCAGGTCGTCCGGCCCCTCTCCGAGCCCGACGAGCTTGACGGGCACCCCGAGCTCACGCTGCACGGCCACGACGATGCCACCCTTGGCGGTGCCGTCGAGCTTGGTCAGCACGATGCCGGTGATGCCCACCACCTGCGAGAACACCTCCGCCTGGCGCATGCCGTTCTGGCCCGTGGTGGCGTCGAGCACGAGCAGCACCTCGTCGACCGGGCTGAGCTTCTCGATGACCCGCTTGACCTTGCCGAGCTCGTCCATCAGCCCGACCTTGTTCTGGAGGCGGCCGGCGGTGTCGATGAGCACGACGTCGGCCTCCATCTCGGCGGCGGCCTGGACGGCGTCGAAGGCCACGGCGGCGGGGTCGGCACCGTCACGCTCGGAGCGCACGGTGGGCACGCCGACCCGCTCGCCCCACGTCTGCAGCTGGTCGGCGGCGGCGGCGCGGAAGGTGTCGGCGGCGCCGAGCACGACGTCCTTGTCCTCGGCGACGAGCACCCGGGCGAGCTTGCCCACGGTGGTCGTCTTGCCGGTGCCGTTGACACCGACCACGAGCACGCAGGCCGGGCGGCCGTCGACGCGCGAGGAGACGATCGAGCGGTCCATCGAGGGGTCGACGAGCGCGAGCAGCTCCTCGCGCAGCCAGCCGCGCACGGTGGCCTCGTCGGTGCTGCCCTCGACGGCGACCCTGGTGCGCAGCGCGTCGACGAGGTCGGTGGTGGCGGCGACGCCGAGGTCGGCGGACAGGAGGGTGTCCTCGACCTCCTCCCAGGCGGCCTCGTCGAGCTTGCCGCCGGACAGCAGCGCGAGCAGGCCCTTGCCGAGCGCCGTGTTCGACCGGGCCAGGCGGGCGCGCAGCCGACGCAGCCGACCGGCCGGCGCCTCGGGGCGCTCGACGGTCGGCGTCGGGGCCGGCGCGGGAGCGGGCGGCAGCTCGGGCTCGACCTCGGTCGGCGCCGGGCGCTCGAGGGTGCCGATCGGCGCCCTCGGGTGGGGCGTCGAGGTCGACGGCGGAGCCGCCCGAGGCACCGCTCGGCGGCGTCGGCGGCAGCTCCTTGGTGCGGCCGCCGCGGCCGCGCATCAGGCCGAGGGCGATCCCGCCGATGACGACGATGATGCCGACGGCGACGGCGAGGTACTCCCACAGGGTGTCGATGGCGCTCACCCGGTCATCCTCGCAGCCGCCCGACGGGTGCCCAAACCGGTGCGGGCCTGCGAGCTGGGTGCTCAGGTGGTTGCCGGGGCAGCCACAGCACCCGACCCGCGGCGGGCCGGGTGCGGAACCCGGGGTCAGAAGATCCGGACCCGGTCCTCGGGAGCCACCCACATGCCGTCGCCCTGGGTCACCCCGAACGCCTCGTGGAACTCGGTGAGGTTGCGGGCGGCGTTGGCGCGCAGGTCCATCGGGCTGTGCGGGTCGATGGCGAGCAGCCGCTCGGCCTCGGCGCGACGCGACAGCCCGCGCCAGACCTGCGCCCAGCCCAGGAAGAACCGCTGCTCGCCGGTGCGGCCGTCGATCTCGGGGGCCGGCTCGTCGCCGAGCGAGATGCGGTAGGCCAGGTAGCCGATGGTGAGCCCGCCGAGGTCGCCGATGTTCTCGCCGACGGTGAGCGCGCCGTTGACCTTGTGGCCGGGGGCGTCGCGGGTCTCGAGCTCGTCGAACTGGGCGATGAGGGCGTCGGCGCGAGCCTGGAACGCCGCGCGGTCCTCGTCGGTCCACCAGTTGCGCAGGGTGCCGGTGCCGTCGAACTGGGAGCCCTGGTCGTCGAAGCCGTGGCCGACCTCGTGGCCGATGACCGCGCCGATGCCTCCGTAGTTGACCGCGTCGTCGGCGTCGACGTCGAAGAACGGGGGCTGCAGGATCGCCGCCGGGAAGACGATCTCGTTCAGGCCCGGGTTGTAGTAGGCGTTGACCGTCTGCGGGGTCATGAACCACTCGTCGCGGTCGACCGGACCGCCGAGCTTGCCGAGCTGGCGGTCGACCTCGAAGGCCACCGCGCGGCGGACGTTGCCGAGCAGGTCGCCCGGCACGATCTCGAGGGCGGAGTAGTCGCGCCACCGCTCGGGGTAGCCGATCTTCGGGGTGAACTGGCCGAGCTTGCTCAGCGCCTCGCGGCGGGTGTCGTCGCCCATCCACGGCACCTGCGACAGGCTGCGCCGGAAGGCCTCGACGAGGTTGTCGACGAGCTCGACCATGCGGTGCTTGGCGTGCGGCGGGAAGTGCCGCTCGACGTACAGCTGCCCACGGCCTCGCCGAGCGCCTCCTCGACCAGGCTCGACGCCGCGCTTCCAGCGCTCGCGCATCTGCGGCACCCCGGACAGGGTGCGGCCGTAGAAGTCGAAGTTCTCCTCGACGACGGCGGCCGACAGGTACGGCGCGTGGGCGTGCACGACGTGCCAGGCGAGCCAGTCACGCCACACCTCGACCGGCTCCTCCGCCAGCGCGGCGGCCATCGAGCGCACGTGGTCGGGCTGGCGCACGACGACGGCGTCGAACGTCTGCGCGGTCGGCCCCGAGCCCTTCGAGGTAGCGCGCCCACTCGATGCCGGGACCCATCTCGGCCAGGCCGTCGAGGTCGACCAGGGTGTAGGTCTTGACCGGGTCGCGGTTGGTCACCTTGTCCCAGTGGCCGGCAGCGAGCCGGGTCTCCAGCGCCATGACGCGACCGGCGGCACCCTCCGGGTCGGGCCAGCCCGCGAGCGACAGCATCCGCTCGACGTGCGCGACGTAGGCCGTGCGCTTGTCGGCGTGCTGCTCCTCGCGGTAGTACGACTCGTCGGGCAGGCCCAGCCCGGCCTGCTCGAGGTAGACCACGTAGCGGCTCGGGTCGCGGTCGTCGGTGTTGACGTAGGGGATGACGAGCCCGAGCACCCCGGCGCGGCCGAGGCTGCCGCTCAGCGCGACGACGTCAGCGGCATCCGCCACGGCCGCGACCCGCTCGAGGTCGTCGGCGAGCGGCTGGACGCCGAGCGCCTCGACCGCACCCTCGTCCATGAAGCTCGCGTAGAGGTCGCCGACCTTGGCCGCGACGGTGCCCGGCTCGGGGGCGCCGGCCGCGACCTCCTCGATGATCGCCCGCACGTGCTCCTCGGCGGTCTCGCGCAGCACGTCGAAGGTGCCGTAGCGACCACGGTCCTTCGGGATCTGCGTCGTCGCGAGCCAGCGGCCGTTGACGTGTGCGAACAGGTCGTCCTGGGGCCGGACGTCGGGGTCGACGGCGGCGGGGTCGATACCGGATCTCACGGCAGTGGGCTCCTTGCGGCTAGGCGTCGGGCCATCGAACCACACCGGCCACGGGGTGCACCTCGGGCCGCTGACCAGGCGGGAACGGCTCATGCCGCGCCCGGCGGGCACCGCTCAGCCGAGGACGCCGACGGGCTCGGGGTCGCGATCGGCCTCGACCGACGGCTTGTCGGGGCGGCTCGGGAGCTGGCGGTCGCGGATCGACTCGAGCACCTCCTCGCCACGCTCGGTGAGCACCTCACGACCCGTCGCGCGCGCGGGACGGCGACGAGTGCCATCACCACGAGGGCGAAGGCGAGGCAGACGAGCATGCCGAGCACGACGGAGACCATGCCCCAAGAGTTTCACCGCGCCGCGCGGGCGACCAAATCGACACCCCTCCCGCGCCCAACTAGGGTGACTCCGTGACTGCCGCCGCCCCCGCGCCGGACGGGGCGACGACACGTCGTCGCCGCCGCCTCCCGATCTTCAGCGAGGTGATCATCGCGCTGGTCGCCGTCGCGCTGGTGCAGGCGTTCCTCGTCAAGCCCTTCGGTGTGCCGTCGCAGTCGATGGAGCAGACCCTCAACATCGGCGACCGGATCCTGGTCAGCCGGCTCGACCACGACGTCATCCGTGGCGATGTCGTGGTGTTCGGGCACGGGAGCACCTGGCAGCAGAAGCAGCTGGCCCCGGCCGACAACATTCCCGAGCGGGCCGTGCGGGCGTTCGGCGACCTCACCGGCATCGGCCCGAGCAACACGGCCTACACGGTCAAGCGGGTCATCGGGCTGCCGGGTCACAAGGTCGCCTGCTGCAGCACCGACGGCCGGGTGACCGTCGACGGCGTACCCCTCGACGAGCCCTACGTCTACGAGGACCTGCCCTTCAGCGTCGGGTCGCTGGACTGCTCGAGCTCACCGCGCTCCACCCGCTGCTTCCCGGAGATCACCGTGCCGAACGAGAACTACCTCGTGCTCGGCGACCACCGGTCGCAGTCGGCCGACTCGGTCATCGGCTGCCGCGGCGCCACGGAGGGGCAGGAGTGTGCCCGCTTCGTGCCGGCGGAACGGGTCGTCGGGCCGGTCGTGCTCCGGTTCTGGCCGCTGAGCGACATCGGCCCCATCGCCGCGTTAGCGCGACGGCATCCCGGATGCCGCGCGTCAGGCCGTGGCGGCGACGTCGCGGATGCGTTGGGAGACGACGGTGGTGACACCGTCGCCGCGCATCGCCACGCCGTAGAGCGCGTCGGCGACCTCCATGGTGCGCTTCTGGTGGGTGATGACGATGAGCTGGCTGGAGTCGCGCAGCTCCTCGAAGAGGGTGATCAGCCGGCCCAGGTTGGTGTCGTCGAGGGCGGCCTCGACCTCGTCCATGATGTAGAACGGGCTCGGCCGGGCCTTGAAGATGGCGACGAGCAGCGCGACCGCGACGAGCGAGCGCTCGCCACCGGAGAGCAGCGAGAGCCGCTTGACCTTCTTGCCCGGCGGGCGTGCCTCGACCTCGATGCCGGTGCTCAGCATGTCGTCGGGGTCGGTCAGGACGAGCCGGCCCTCGCCGCCGGGGAAGAGCCGTTCGAAGACCCGCTCGAACTGCACCTTGGTGTCGTGGAACGCCTCGGTGAAGACCTCCTCGACGCGCTCGTCGATCTCCTTGACGATGTCGAGCAGGTCGCGCTTGGACCGCTTGAGGTCCTCGAGCTGGGTGGTGAGGAAGGTGTGCCGCTCCTCGAGCGCCGCGAACTCCTCCAGCGCGAGCGGGTTGACCCGGCCCAGGGCCTGCAACCCGCGCTCGGCCTTGCGCAGCCGCTTCTCCTGCTCCTCGCGGACGTACGCGACCGGCTCGGGCACGGCATCGGGGTCCTCCCCCGGGCCGACGACGTGCGGCACCTCGCGGTGCGGGCCGAACTCCTCGACGAGCACCTCGGGGTCGATGCCGAGCTCCTCGACGGCCTTGGCCTGCAGCTGCCTCGATGCGGGCAACCTGGCGGGCCCGGGCCATCTCGTCGCGGTGGGCGGTGTCGGTGAGGTCGCGCAGCTCGTCCTGCACGCCGTTCAGCTCGGCCCGCAGGGCGACACCGGCCCGTTCGCGCGCGAGCCGCTCGGCCTCTGCGGCGTCGCGCAGGGCGGTGGCCCGGGCCAGCGCGGCGGCGACCCGCTCGACGGCGTAGGAGGCCGCGGCGTGCACGGCCTCGGCGACCGTGGCCTCGCGGCGACGGCGCTCACGACGCTCGCGCAGCCGCTCGCGGGCGGCCAGCTCGTTGCGGGCGGCACCCTCGAGGGAGTCGGCGCGGCCCTGGTGCGCGCGGGCCCGCTCCTCGCGGGTGCGCAGGGTCAGTCGCAGCTCGGTCTCGGCGGTGCGCGCGCGGCTCGCCGCCAGCTCGAGGCGGTCACGCTCGTCGGTCGAGGGGTCCGCGTCCTCCTCGGTGGGCGTGGCCTCGGCCTCGGCCAGGCGGGCCTGCAGCCCCTCGAGCTCGGCGCGGTCGCGGCTCGAGGGCGAGGCGGGCCTCGGTGATGGCGCGCTCGGTGCGGTCTGCCTCGGCCGACGCGGTGCGCACCGCGGCGCCCAGGCCACCGAGCCGCTCGGCGACGGCGGCCATCCGGGCGTCGGACTCGTGCAGCGCCTCGAGCGCCGCCTCGACGTCGGCGCCGACCTCACGGGCGCGCTCGCGGGCCGCGGCCAGGGCGAACCGGACCCGCTCGGCGCGGGCGGTGGCGGCATCGAGGGTCTTCCTCGTCTCGTCGACGGCCGCCTGCAGCTCGAGCAGGCTCTCGCCGGCGCTGCTGCCGCCGCGCGCCCAGCCGGGCCCGAAGACGTCGCCGTCGGCGGTGACGGCGGTGATGCCGTCGCCGCGCGCGACGAGGGCGACGGCGTGGGCCGCGGTGGGCACCAGGGCGACCCGCTCGAGCAGCTGCTCGACGGCGGGGCGCACGGAGTCGGGGGCCTGCACGACGTCGCGCGCCCAGACGGCGGAGCCGTCGAGCGCCGGCCACGTGGCCGGGTCGCTCGGGGATGCCGTGCCGCCGACCAGGAGCGCGGCGCGCCCTCCGTCGCCGTCGCGCAGGGACGCGATGGCGCGTGCGGCGTGCGTCGGCACTGGGCACGGCGAGCGCCTCGCTGGCCCAGCCCAGGGCCGCGGCGACGGCGGCCTCGTGCCCACCGGTGACGTGCAGCAGGGCGGCGACCGTGCCCACGACGGCGTGCTCGGAGTCGGCGGCGGCGAGCAGGGTGGCCGCGCCGTCCTTGCGGCGCAGGCTCAGCTCGAGGGCCTCGATGCGGGCCGTGGCCGAGGAGCGGTCGCGCTCGGCCTCACGCTCCTGGGTGACCAGCCGCTCGATCTCGGCCTCGGCCTCGGCGAGGCGGGCGGCAGCGCCCTCGTAGGCGTCGTCGAGGCCCTCCTCGCCCTCCTCCTCGACGGCGACCCCGCCCTCGAGCCGGCTGAACTCCTGCTCGGCCTGCGGCGGCTCGGGCGCGGGCGGCGGCGACGAGCTCCTGGAGGCGGCCGATCTCGGCCTCCCCGGCCTCGATCCGGCTGCGGCGGGCGCCGACCTGGCCGGCCAGCCTGGCGAGCCCCTCACGACGGTCGGCGGCGGCGCGGGCGATGCGGGAGAGCCGGGTCTGCTCACTGGTGTAGGCGGCCTCGGCCTCCTCACGGGCGGCGACGGCCAGGGAGAGCTCCTCGGTGGTCGCGGCCACCTCGGCGAGCAGCGCGGCCTCGGCCGCGCGGGCCTGGGCGGCCTGCGCCCGCAGCTCCTCGGGGTCGCGGCCGGAGGTGGTCTCGTGCTCCTCGTCCTGGCTGAGCAGGCGCACCCGCTCGGCGGCGACCGAACCGGTCGACTCCATCCGGTCGCGCAGGCTCTGCAGGCGCACGAAGCGGTCATGGGCACGGGTCAGCTCGGGCGCGGCCTCGGCCGAACGGTCGTTCGACGTCGGACAGCCGCTGGCGCACGTCGGCCAGGGCATCCTCGACGGCGGTGCGGCGCTCGATGAGGGCGGTCTCGTCGGCGACCTCCTGCTCGAGCACGCCGGTGAGCTGCACGAGGTCGTCGGCGAGCAGGCGCAGCCGGGCGTCACGGGCGTCGGTCTGGATGACGGCCGCGCGGCGGGCGGCCTCGGCCTGGCGGCCCAGCGGGCCGAGCTGGCGGCGGATCTCGCCGGTGAGGTCCTGCACCCGGGTGAGGTTGAGCTCCATCGTCTCGAGCTTGCGCAGCGCCCGCTCCTTGCGGCGGCGGTGCTTGAGCACGCCGGCGGCCTCCTCGATGAACCCGCGGCGTTCCTCGGGGGTGGCGCGCAGCACGGTGTCGAGCTGGCCCTGGCCGACGATGACGTGCATCTCGCGGCCGAGCCCGGAGTCGGAGAGCAGCTCCTGCACGTCGAGCAGCCGGCAGGCGGTGCCGTTGATGGCGTACTCGGAGCCACCGCCGCGGAACATCGTGCGGGTGATCGTGACCTCGGTGTAGTCGATCGGCAGGGCGCCGTCGGTGTTGTCGATGGTGAGGCTGACCTCGGCCCGGCCGAGCGGGGGTCGCCCCGCGGTGCCGGCGAAGATGACGTCCTCCATCTTGCCGCCGCGCAGGCTCTTCGCGCCCTGCTCGCCCATGACCCAGGCGAGGGCGTCGACGACGTTGGACTTGCCCGAGCCGTTGGGGCCGACGACGCAGGTGATGCCCGGCTCGAGGCGCATGGTCGTCGCCGAGGCGAAGGACTTGAACCCCTTCAGGGTCAGCGTCTTGAGGTACACGGTGGCGTCAGCGCTCTCGTCGGTCGTCCGGGTGATCGGCAGGCCCGGGTCCCGCCCCGGGTCGGATGCGGCCCGACTCTACCCGCGGGGCCCGGAGTGGCCGGGACGTCGGCGGTGATCGGTGGTGCCTGTGGCCGGTGGGGCGGGCGGGGCTGGTGAGGTGTTCACGGAGCGCCGCCGGCGATCCGCTCGTGGTGGTGGATCACCTCGGCGACGATGAAGTTGAGGAAGGCCTCGGCGAACTGCGGGTCCAGCCCCGACTCGTGCGCCAGCGCCCGTAGCCGGGCCACCTGGGCGACCTCGCGCTCGGGGTCGGCGGGCGGCATCCCGCGCTCGGCCTTGAGCTCGCCGACCGCCTGGGTGCACTTGAAGCGCTCGGCGAGCAGGTGGATGAGCGCGGCGTCGATGTTGTCGATGCTCGACCGCAGCCGGGCGAGGTCCGCGGGGACGTCGTCGATGTCGCTCACGCGGCCATCGTAGGAAGCACGCCCGCCGCGGTCAGCCGCCGTCCACCCCCCGGATGCCGTGCGCTCGGTTCCAGCTGGGTGAACACCCACTGCTGCAGAGGGCAGTGCGGAACCCGTGGTGTCGGTCCACACCAGCGTCTCAGCCGGCCCCGGTGCGGCACCCGGCTACGAGGACCAGCACGACTCCCGGCACGTCCACTGTCGCCACCGCCGGAACCAGGCGCTCGGCCCGAGTGACGGCTCCTCCGGGGCGGGTCAACGCTCGAGGAATCCGGTGGTGCCCCGGGCCGGACCCCACAACGGAGCCGACACCGACTCGACCCGGCCGGGTCGTCGGGTGGCCGACGGCTGCTCGCCGAGCAGGTCGAGCAGGCGCGCCAGTGGCGCCGAAGCCCCCTCGGCGACCACCTCGACGCGGCCGTCGGCGGTGTTGCGGGCGTGCCCGGACAGCCCGAGCTCGAGCGCCCGGGCGCGGGTCCACCAACGGAACCCGACGCCCTGCACCCGCCCGCGCACGAACACGGTCATCCGTCGCACGTCGTCAGGTCCCTCGGGCACGGGGCGATCGTACGGCCGGCGTTGCGGGCGAGCCCGTCCCACGAGCGCGCCTCCGTCACTGCGTCACCACCAACCCCTACCGTTGCGGCCATGAGCACGGTGCAGGCTCACGGCACTGCCGTTGCCCCCGGGCCGGGGGGCGACGCACAGGTCGGCGACCGGGAGGCACCGGCACGGCCGGGCGGGGCCGGGGGCCGGCTCGCCGGGCTCGACGGCCTGCGAGCGCTCGCCATCGCCGCCGTGCTCGTCTTCCACCTCGACCCCGCCTGGCTGCCCGGTGGGTTCCTGGGCGTCGACGTCTTCTTCGTGGTCTCCGGCTTCCTCATCACGACGCTGCTCGTCCGCGAGCGCGTGGCGACCGGCCGCCTCGACCTCCCCGGCTTCTGGGCCCGCCGGGCCCGCCGACTGGTCCCCGCCCTGCTGGTCTGCGTTCCCGCGGCCGTGCTGCTCGCGCGGCTCAGCGAGGGCGACCTCCTCGTGGGCATCGGGCGCCAGGTGCTCGGCGCCGCGACGTTCACCTCGAACTGGCTCGAGATCGGTGCCGGGTCCGACTACTTCGCGGCCACCTCGCCGCAGCTGCTGATGAACCTCTGGTCGCTCGCCGTCGAGGAGCAGTTCTACCTGCTGTGGCCCCTCGCGGTGCTCGTGCTGCTGGCCGTCACGCGCCGCCCGGAGACCCGCGCCGCCGCCGCCCTGGGGCTGGCCGTCGCCTCCGCGGCGCTGATGGCGCTGCTCCTGGACCCCGAGCACCCCACCCGGGTCTACTACGGCACCGACACCCACGTCACCGGGCTGATGCTCGGCGCCGCGCTCGCCTTCGCCTACGCCGCGCCGCACCGGGCGTGGACCACCTCGACCTGGTGGGCCGAGCACCGCCGACAGGTGGCCGCGGTCTCGCTGGTCACCCTGCTCGGGCTGATGGCCCTGGCCGGTGAGGCGTCGGCCCTGACCTTCCGCGGCGGCATCCTGCTCGCGTCGGTCGCCACCACCGCGTTGGTGCTCGTCGTCATCGAGCGGCCGGGTCGGCTGCGGGCCGTGTTCGAGCTGCCGGCCGCCCGCTGGGTCGGCGCCCGCAGCTACGGCATCTACCTGTGGCACTGGCCGGTCTTCCTCGTGATCGGCCAGGACCTGCCGGTGGCACCCGGGGGCCCGACCTACCTGCTGACCCGCCTCTGGTGCGTCGTCGTGACCTTCGTGGTGGCCGACCTCAGCTACCGCCTCGTCGAGACCCCCGTGCGCCGGCACGGCTTCGCCGGGTCGGCCCGGCTGGCCATGGCCCGGCTGCGCCGAGGCGGTACGCGCGCCGCCCGGGTCATCTGGTCGGTGGCCCTCGTGCTCGTCGTGACCCTGGGGGCCGTGCTGCTCACGGCCCCCGACCGCACGTCGACCCAGCAGCTGATCACCGCCAACGAGGCCGAGCTGGTCGACGCCGGCCCGGCCCCGACGCCCACTGCCTCCACGGCGGCCACCACGGCGACGCCGAAGGCGAAGGGCAAGGCCCCGCCTGCCCAGGTCGTCTGGACCATGCCGAAGGGCAGCGAGATCGACGCCTTCGGCGACTCGATGATGGTCGGTGCCGTCCACGCGCTGCGCTACTACCTGCCCAAGGTGCGGGTGAGCGCGAAGTCGAACCGGACGTGGCCCGACGCGCCCGCCCTCGTCAAGGCCAGGGACGACTCGCTGCGGCGCGGCGTGGTGCTGGCCTTCGGTACCAACGCCGGCACCGACGAGAAGGCGATCCGGCGCACGCTGGCCGCGATCGGGCCCGACCGGATGGTCGTGATCGTCACCGTGCACGGCCGGTTCGCGCGTGCCAGGACCGACAACGAGCAGCTGCGCGAGATCGTCAAGGGCATGCCGAACGTGCGGCTGGCCGAGTGGGACGCCGCGCTCGCCGGCACCAGCGGACAGCTCCAGCCGGACGGCATCCACCCGAGCCTGAAGGGATCGCACCTCTACGCCAAGACGGTGCGGCAGGCGTTCGCCGACCTCTCGCAGGCCCACACCGGGAACCCCGTGTCGCTCAAGGACCTGCCTCTGCCCTGACCGCTCCGGTGAGGCCGGCGGTCGACCGTCGACACGCCCTTCGACCTGGTTGTCGTCGGCGGAGGCCGAGCCGAGCCACGTGCACGACGACGAGGACGCCCGTTCCTCGTCGTGCGAGGGCGTCCTTTCCGTCACCGACGGCCGGATCGGCCTCAGGTGAGCCGGACTGCGCGGGGGCGGGGCTGGCAGCGCGGGCACGAGAACGACGAGCGGTTCATGAAGTGCTCGCGCCGGATGGGCGTGCCGCACCTCCGGCACGGCCGGCCGGCCTGGCCATAGGCGGCCAGCGAGCGGTCGAAGTAGCCCGAAGCGCCGTTGACGTTGACGTACAGGGCGTCGAAGCTGGTGCCGCCCTCCCCCAGCGCCTCGAGCATCACCTGCGCCGCGTGGTCGAGCACCTCACCGATGCGCGGCTTGGTCAGACCACTGGCCAGCCGCTCCCCGTGCACCTGCGCCCGCCAGAGCGCCTCGTCGGCGTAGATGTTGCCGATGCCGGACGCCACCGTCTGGTCCAGCAGCACCCGCTTGATGGCGCTGTCCTTGCCCTTGACCCGGCGCACGACGGCGGCCCGGTCGTAGGCCGGCTCGAGCAGGTCGGGGGCGATGTGCGCGATGGTCGTCGGGATGCCGTGCGCGTCGAGGTCGGTGAGGGCGAGCCCACCGAAGGTGCGCTGGTCGACGAACCGCAGCTCGGGGCCGTCGTCGGCGAAGCGGAACCGGGCGTGCAGGTGCTTCTCGTCCGGCGCGGCGGCGTCCTCGACGAGCAGCTGGCCACTCATCCCCAGGTGCAGGATCAGGCCGAGCGAGTCGCCCACGTCGAGCCAGAGGTACTTCCCGCGCCGGCGCACGGCGTCGATGCGGCGGCCCGCGAGGCGGTCGCCGAGGTCCTGCGGTCCGGCGACGTGCCGCCGGGCGACCCGGTGGCCGCGCAGCTCGACGTCGGCGACGGTTCGGCCCAGCACGTGGTCGGCGAGGCCGCGGCGGACGACCTCGACCTCGGGCAGCTCAGGCACGGGCCGCGGTGGGTCCGTCCGGCTTGCTCTGCCCGGCGTCGCCCGTGCCGCGCAGGGCCGGGTCGGCGACCCCGACCGGGCCCTCGTGCCGGTCGCGGATGGCTGGTCCAGGCCTGGGCTGCGGCCTCCTGCTCGGCGACCTTCTTGGTGCGCCCGGCCCCGGTGCCGAGCACGTCTCCACCGACGTACACCTGCGCCTGGAACCACTTGGCGTGCTCCGGGCCGTCCTCGGTGACGACGTACTCGGGAGCACCCAGCGAGTACCGCGAGGTGATCTCCTGCAGGCTCGTCTTCCAGTCAAGCCCGGCGCCGAGGGTGGCCGACTGCACCAGCAGCGGGTCGACGAGGTGGTGCACCAGCTCGCCGGCGGCCTCGATGCCCGCCGACACGTAGACCGCGCCGATCACCGCCTCGACGGTGTCGGCGAGGATCGAGTCCTTGTCGCGGCCCCCCGTGGACTCCTCACCGCGGCCGAGGTAGACGTAGTCGCCCAGCCCCAGGGTGCGGCCGACCTCGGCCAGCGCGCGCATGTTGACGACCGCCGCCCGCAGCTTGGCCAGCTGGCCCTCGCTGGTCTCGGGGTGCGCGTCGTACAGGGTCGTCGTGACGACCAGGCCGAGCACCGAGTCACCGAGGAACTCGAGCCGCTCGTTGTGCGGCAGTCCCCCGGCCTCGTAGGCGTAGGACCGGTGCGTGAGGGCGCGGCCCAGCACCGCGGCGTCCACCGGACCGCCGGTCACCTGCTGGAGGTGGTCGATCAGCTCGGAGACCGGACGCAACGGTGTCAGTGCACTGGACGACGCCGACCCCTTGCCCATGGGGGCGGGATCAGCCCTGGTGTTCGGTGCGCTCGGCGGCGCCGTAGTGGCGCCCCTTGTAGGTGCCACAGGACGGGCACGCGACGTGCGGCTGGGTGAGCGACTTGCACTGGGGGCAGGTCGTCGTGGCGACCGCGGTCGCCTTCCAGTTGGCGCGGCGCGAGCGGGTGTTGGAGCGCGACATCTTCCGCTTCGGAACGGCCACGTCAGGTCCTCTTCTCTGTCGGCGTGGACGGCTGCTCGGTCATGGCCGAGAGGGCCGCCCATCGGGGGTCGATCAGGTCGTGCTGGTGATCCGGGTCCTCCGCGAGCGGCTTGCCGCACTCGGAGCACAGCCCGGGGCAGTCGGGCCGGCACACCGGCTGGAACGGCAGTGCAGGCACCACCGTGTCCCGGAGCACCGGGTCGAGGTCGATGAGACCGTCCTCGATCCGGAGCTCCTCGTCCGCGTCCTCGTCCCCCACCTCGTGGTGGTGGGCGTGCCGCTCGGCGTAAACGAACAGCTCCTGGAAGGTCCCGTCGACCTGCTCGGTGACGGGGTCCAGGCACCGCACGCAGGCGCCGGTCGCCATGCCACGGACCGAACCGGTGACGAGCACACCCTCGACGACGGACTCCAGGCGCAGGTCGAGGGTGAGGGGCTGCCCCTCCTCGACGCGCATGACGTCCGTGCCGAAGTCGCTCGGCGCTCCGACCTCACGTGCCAGCTCGGTCATCGTCCCGGGTCGCCGGCCGACGAGCTTGGTGTCGAGCACCATCGGGGACCGGGGGTCGAGTCGAGTCATGAGCCTTGGGTGGGGTCGGGGTGGTTCGGCCACGCCGCACGGACGCAGACCGAGGGTCAAGGTTACCGGTCGGGGGCGTTCCACCCAAACCGGAGCACCGGCCCTCCCCGCGGCCCACCGTACGCACGCGCGGACGGCCGCGCTGGTCACCGGCGCAGCGCGTCCTCCACCGCGGAGGCCACCCGTGGACCCAGCGTCCCGGCGTACGTCGCGGTGACGTGGTCGCCCGCCCGGTGCACGGCCACGTGACCGATGACGACGGGGCACTGCTCTCCCGGGCAGATCAGGGGCGTCAGGTCGAGCAGGTGCACGTCGCCGCCCGTCGCGGATGCCGCGACGACCGCATCGCGCTGGACCGCCAGACCGCTCGGGGCGACCGCGGATGCCGTGTCGAAGGAACAGCGGGTCAGCTCGGTGGGGTGCCGGGCGGCGCAGACGTCGAGGTCGTCGGGTGAGAGCGGGCTGTCGCCGACGACGACGACGGGCACCCCGGCATCCGCCAGGGCCGACCAGCGGGAGGAGTACCCCTCGACCATGGGCTCGCGCGCGGTACCGCTGCCCGTCCAGGCGCTCGTGGCCACGCCCGAGGTGACGACGACGTCGGGGGGGTCGGCGCGCAGCGCGTCCATGACGGCGGCGTTCCATTCGTCGCACGCGGGGTAGGCCGCGCCCGCCAGCGCCGCCGGGGCGTCGGAGAACGCGCACGACGACTTGCCGTAGGTCACGACCCGCCAGCCCCGGGTGGCCGCGGCCTGCGCGAGGGCCGGCAGCCACTGCATGGCCTTGGAGTCACCGACCAGCGCGAGGGTGGTGCTTCCCGAGGGGTCACCGAAGGTGCAGGCCACCGGTCGGGTGGCGGCCGCGTCGACCTGGCAGCGGTCGACGTCGGCCTCGGGTCGGTCCTGCCCGGACACCAGCGGGTCGGGGGTCACCCACCCCGGGTCGTCGACCGCGAGGAAGGGGTGTCCCGGCTGCAGGGTGGCGGCCCCGAGCTGCGACAGCGGCGGCAGCACACCCCCGGGCGGGGTCGTCTGGAACGGTGACCGCAGCGCGAACAGGGGCAGCGCCGCGAGCACGCCGACGCACGACAGCGCGAGCCCGGCGGCCAGCAGGGCGCGCGGGCGGTCGCGCAGCCACGGCCCGTGGTGGATCGGGGACTCGACGAACCGCCACGACAGCCACGCCGGCAGCACGGACGCCAGGGCGAGGGCAACCAGGCCCCAGGCCGGGAGGGTGCTGCCGAGGTCGGCGGCGACCCAGCCGCCCAGGATGATGACCGGCCAGTGCCAGAGGTAGATCGAGTAGGACAGCGCCCCGACCCAGACCATCGGGGCGGTGCCGAGCACCCGCACGGGGCCGCGGACCGAGCCCTGCCAGCCGACCCAGAGGAGCACGGCCGTCGGCACGGTGGGCAGCAGCGCCCACGCGCCCGGCCAGTCGATGCCCTCCGGCAACCACGCCGCGACGGCGATCAGCACGGCCAGCGCGGCCCAGCCCAGGGCCGCCGACCCGCGTGCCGGGGTCGTGGGCCGGGGTCGGCCGGCCAGGGCGACGGCGAGCAGTGCGCCGATCCCGAGCTCCCAGATGCGAGTGGTCGTCGTGAAGAACGCCGGCTGGGGCGAGGTGTGCGAGAACCACAGCGACCACACGAACGACGAGGCCACCAACGCACCCAGGGCCAGGGCGACCACCCGTCGGCTCGGCCGTCGGACGACCAGCGCCAGCACGATCAGCAGCAGCGGCCAGATGACGTAGAACTGCTCCTCGACGGCGAGGGACCAGAAGTGCTGCACCGGCGACGGCAGCACGTCGGAGGCCAGGTAGTCGGTCTCCCGCCACGCGAACACCCAGTTGACGACGTAGGCCGCGGCGGCCACGACGTCGACGCCGATGTCGCGACGCCGCAGGCCGGGCACCACGACGTACGACACCGCCGAGATGGCCACGAGCACGAGCACCGCGGCGGGCAGCAGGCGCCGGATGCGGCGGCCCACGAACCGGACCCACGAGATCGACCCGCTGCGGTCGAGCTCGGTGACGAGCAGGCCGGTGATGAGGAAGCCGGAGATGACGAAGAAGATGTCGACGCCGACGAAGCCGCCGCGCAACGGGAGGCCGGCGTGGTAGGCGAGCACGGTGAGGATCGCGATCGCCCGCAGGCCCTCGATGTCGGGGCGGAAGCCGGCACCGCCGCCCTTGCGCCGAGGCGTGGCCACGGCCTCGCGCGGCTGGTGAGGAGGCGCGTCCACGGGCGCGGACGGCATCCGGCCGGGGCGTTCGCGCGAGGGCGCGGGGTCAGCGGTCGGCACGCAGGCGAGCGACGAGGGCGTCGCGCACGTCGTCAGGGACGAGGCCGGTGACGTCGCCCCCCCACCGCGCGACCTCCTTCACGAGCGAGCTCGAGACGTGCTCGAAGGCGGGGTCACCGGGCAGGAACAGCGTCTCGACCCCGGTGAGGTGGCGGTTCATCAGCGCCATCGGCCACTCGTAGGTGACGTCGGCCGGGCTGCGCACCCCCTTGACGACGGCGTCGGCCTCGAGCTCGCGGCACACGTCGACGAGCAGCCGTTCGGCGAACGCCTCGACGCGCACGCTTCCCTCCAGCCCCATCGCGGCCACCCCCCGCTCGACGAAGGCGATGCGCTCGTCGACGGTGAAGGTGCCGGCCTTGGCCGGGTTGTGCAGCACCGCCACCACGACCTCGTCGTGCAGCGCCGCCGCGCGCGCGATGACGTCGAGGTGCCCGGAGGTCACCGGGTCGTACGAACCGGGGCACACGGCACGGCGGGGGCGAGGGGTCACGGGCACCACCGTACCCACGGCGGGTCGGTGGGGAGGTCAGGCCTGCTTGGCCTCCTCCTCGACCTCCTTGGCCCTCTCCTTGGCCTCGCTCGTGATGGCGTCGGCCTCCTCGCGCGCCTCCTCGGGGGCGAGCACGCCCTCGTCGACCGCCTCGTGCAGCAGCGCGGCGACCTGCTGCTCACTCGCGCACCCCTGCTCGAGCAGCTGGTTGCGGCGGGTCAGCCACGCGACCCCGAGCTCCTCGCGGCGTTCGAGCGAGACGTCCTCGCGCGCCGGGTTGAGGATCGTCTGCTCCTCCTCGTTCGAGTGGTGGTTCACCACCGTCGCGAGCTCCTCGAGCGCGTCGTCGTACTTCTGGGTGTCGGTGCCCCTGGCCCTCAGGAACTCCAGCAGCGCCTCGATGATCTCGGCGTGCTCCTCCTCGCCGTGCTCCTCCTCGTGCCCGCCGATGGCCCGCGCACGCCGCAGCGACGGGTAGACCTTCTCCTCCTCGGCCGTGGCGTGCGCGACCAGCACCTCGGCGAGCGCCTGGCGTGCGGCCGCACGGTCGACGTCGTTGCGGCGGGCGCGGCGCAGCAGGTCCTCGAAGAGCTCGTGGTCCTGGAGGATCCGCTCCAGCACGTCGCCACTCGTCGGCCGGGGGATGTCGATGTCGATCTCGCTCATCGGCCCATTCTGGCCGAGGGCGACCCTGACCTGCCCCGTCGCGACGCACGAGCTCCTAGAGCTGCAGGATCGTGGCCGAGACGGAGAGGGAGGCGGCGACCCCCTCGGGGTCGTGCAGGCCCTCGGGGGTGTCGAGCGCCGCCCGGGAGCGGGCCCGCACTGCGGCGCCGGGGTCGGGGGCCACCAGATCGGCGCACAGGCCCGCGACCACGACGCGGGCGTCGTGCTCGTCCAGGCCGTCGAGCGCCAGGCCGTCGTCGAGCAGGGCCGCGGCCTCGAGGAACACCTCACGGGCCAGCTCGCGGTCCACGTCGGGGCGTTCCCGGGCGACCTCCTCGGCGGTGGCCAGGAGCTGGTCGAACGGCGGGTCCACGGCGCGGGGCGACATGCCGGGAGCCTGACAGCACGACCGGGCACCCGACAACCGGGTTCGGCGCTCGCCCGGTCAGCCGCGGGTGGCGTACCAGACCGTGGTCTCGCCGTACTTCTTCGGTTTCGTGGCGCGCTGGATGCCGTCGGGCCAGGCGGGTTCTGGGCTGCGGGTGGAGCGCTCGACGACGAGGAGGCCGCCGGGGGCCAGCCAGCCGGCCCGCAGGCGGTCGAGCACGCAGGCCAGGGTCGTCGTCGTCGACGTCGTAGGGCGGGTCGACGAGCACGAGGTCGGCGGCCGTGTCGGGGGTCGGGTCGGGGGCCAGGTGTGCCGCCACGGTGCCGCGCACGACCCGGATGCCGGACAGGTCGAGCGCGCGCGCGTTGCCGGTGATGACGTCGGCCGCCCGGCGGTCGGACTCGACCAGGACCACCGAGGCGGCTCCACGGCTGGCCGCCTCGAGACCGAGGGCACCGGAGCCGGCGTAGAGGTCGAGCACGCGCGGCGCCGCGGACGGCCTCGCGGGCGTCGAGCGCGCTGAACACGGCCTCGCGGACCCGGTCGCTCGTGGGCCGGGTGCCCGAGCCGGGCGGGGTGCGCAGCGTGCGCCCACCGGCCGTGCCGGCGATGATCCGCGTCATCAGCCGCGCTCCAGGTAGGCGGCCTGCTCGGCGTCGACCCGGGCCTTGACCGCTGCGGCGAGGTCGGGGTGGGCCGCCAGCTCGGGGTCGTCGGCCACCAGCGCGAAGGCGTCCTCGCGGGCCTGCTCGATGACCTCCTCGTCCTCGAGGATGTGCAGGAACTCGAGCTGGGTGCGCCGGCCGTGCTGGGCCGCACCGAGGATGTCACCCTCCCGGCGCTGCGAGAGGTCGAGCCGGGCCAGCTCGAACCCGTCGGTCGTGGCGGCGACGGCGTCGAGCCGGGTCATCGCGGCCTCGGCGTCGGTGCCGGTGACGAGCAGGCAGAGGCCGGGGTGTCCACCACGGCCGATCCGGCCGCGCAGCTGGTGCAGCTGGGAGACACCGAAGCGGTCGGCGTCCATGACGACCATGACGCTCGCGTTGGGCACGTCGACGCCGACCTCGACCACCGTGGTCGACACCAGCACGTCGAGCTCCCCGCGCTGGAAGCGGGCCATCACGGCATCCTTGTCGTCGCTGGTGAGCCGGCCGTGCAGCACCTCGACCGACAACCCGGCCAGCGCAGGCTCCTCGGCGAGGGCGGCGTGCACCGCGTACACGCTCTTGAGCGGCCGGGCCGGAGCGGCCGAGCCCGCACCCTCGTCGCCGTCGTCACCGACGGCCTCGGGCCGCAGGTCGGTCTCCTCGTCGGGCACGTCGTCGTCGCCGATGCGCGGGCACACCACGTAGACCTGCCGCCCGGAGCGCACCTCCTCGGCCACCCGGGCCCAGGTGCGCGCCATCCAGCCCGGCCGGTCCTCGGGCACGACGTGCGTGGTGATGGGGGCACGACCGGCGGGCAGCTCGCGCAGGGTCGAGGTCTCGAGGTCGCCGAACACGGTCATCGCCACGGTGCGTGGGATGGGCGTTGCGGTCATCACGAGCACGTGCGGTGGGACGGCGCCCTTCCCGCGCAGGGCGTCGCGCTGCTCGACCCCGAAGCGGTGCTGCTCGTCGACGACCACCAGGCCCAGGTCGACGAAGTCGACGTTCTCCTGGAGCAGGGCGTGCGTGCCGACGACGATGCCGGCGTCGCCGGTGACGATGTCGAGCAGGGTGCGCCGGCGCTCGGCGGTCGACTGGCTGCCGGTGAGCAGCGCGACGCGGGTGCCGTTCTCGGCGCCGCCCAGCAGGCCGCCCTCGGCGAGGTCCCCGAGCATCGCGGTGATGGTGCGGTGGTGCTGCGCGGCGAGCACCTCGGTGGGGGCCAGCAGCGCCGCCTGGCCGCCGGAGTCGACCGCGGCGAGCATGGCGCGCAGGGCGACGATGGTCTTGCCGGAGCCGACCTCGCCCTGGAGCAGCCGGTGCATCGGCACGTCGCGGCCCATCTCGTCGGCGATCGTCGCGCCGACCTGCACCTGCCCGGCGGTGAGCCTGAACGGCAGCCGGGCGTCGAACGCCTCGAGCAGCCCTCCGGTCCGGGCCGGGCGCGGTGTCGTGGTCTGCCCGGACGCCGCCCGTCGCCGCTGCGCGAGCGTCACCTGCAGCACGAACGCCTCCTCGTACCGCAGCCGCCGCCGGGCCGTCTCGACCTCGGCCATCGTGTCGGGGGTGTGGATGCCGCGCAGCGCGTCGGTGCGCGACACCAGCTTCCGCCGGGCGCGCACGTGGGCGGGCAGGGCGTCGGGCACGTCGTCGAGCACGTCGAGCACGCGGCGCACGCTCTCGGTGACGGTCCACGTGTGCAGCTTGCCGACGGAGCGGTAGATCGGGATGAGCGCCCTGCGGTCACCGGCGTCGAAGTCGTCGAGCATCGTGTAGCCGGGGTGGGTCAGCTGCAGCCGGCCGCCGTAGGTGCCGACCGTGCCGGCGAAGATGCCGCGCGACCCCGGCACCAGCGCCTTTGCGTGGCCCCACGCCTTGAAGAAGGTGAGGTCGATGTCGTGCCGGCCGTCGGTGATGACGACGTTGAGCATGGTGCCCTTGCGCTTCTGCATCGGCCGGGTCGAGGCGCTCTTGACCTCGGCGACCCCGACGAGGAACTTGCCGACCTCGGCAGTGCCGAGGTCGGCGTCGCGGGTGCGGTAGCGCCGCGGCCAGAACGCCAGCAGGTCGCCGACGGTCTGGATGCCGCGGGCCTTGGCGAACTGCGCGGCCGCCGTGGCGATGATCGGCGCGAGCTTGCTCGACTCGGTCGCCACCTCAGAGCACCCCCACTCACTCCACCCCGACCAGCAGGGGGTAGACAGGCTGACCGCCGTCGATGAGCACGACCTCGAGCTCGGGGCGGTCGTGCTCGCAGGGCCGCGGCGACGCCCTCGCCCAGGCCGGCCTCGGCGTCGGCGCCGACGACGAGGGTGACCAGCTCTCCCCCGGCCGACAGCAGCCGGTCGAGCACCTCGCGGGCCGCGGCCGCGACGTCGGTGCCCAGGAAGGCGACGTCGCCGTCGACGATGCCGAGCACGTCGCCCGGGTGGCACACGCCGGCCCAGGTCAGCGCCTCCTTCGTCGCGACCGAGACCGCGCCGTGCCGGGTCGCGACCGCGGCCCCGGTCATCGCGACGACGTTGGCGTGCACCGACCGGGTGGGGTCGAGCACCGCGAGGGCGGCCAGGGCCTGCACCGTGGTGCGGGCCGGCACGACGTGGGCGTCGATGCCGGCGCCGGCCGCCGCCTGGACGGCGATCTCGGCGGCCATGAAGGTGTCGCGGTCACCCGGGAGCAGCACGACGGCGGCCGACCCGGTCGACTCCACGGCCTCGAGCAGCTGGCCGGCCGACGCTCGGCGCCCGGGACCGGAGGCGACGACGACCGCGCCGGCCTCGCGCAGCAACGCGCCGATGCCGGGCCCGGCCGCGCAGGCGACGACGGCCAGCGGGGCCGGCTGGTCGCGGGCCCCGACCTGGGTGGCGAAGTGGGTGATCCGGATCCGCTCGGGGCGACCCGCGGCGACGCCGGCCTCGACGGCGGCGCCCGGGTCGTCGACGTGCACGTGCACGTTCCACAGGTCGGGTCCGCCGACGACGAGCAGCGAGTCACCCAGGCCGTCGAGGGTGCGGGTGAGCGCGTCGACGGCGTCGTGGCTGGTGTCGGTGAGCAGGTACATCACCTCGTAGGCCGGGCCGTCGCCGTGCGCCTCGCCGAACCGGTCGAGCGGGTCGTGCCCGGGCAGGGCCGGTGAGGTGCCTGCGCCGGCCGGACCTGGGAGTCACGGCATCCGGCGTCGGCGCCACTCGTCGCGCCGGTGCAGCGGTGGGCCGGCAGAGAGCAGCCCCTCGTCGGTGGCGCTCCACCGCCCGGTGACGACGCGGTGGAAGGACTCGAGCATGAGCACGCACCCGGCGCCGCCGGCGTCGACCACCCCGGCGCGCGCGAGGGCCTCGAGCTGGTCGGGCGTGCGGGCCAGCGCCTGCTGGGCGGCGTCGACGGCGGCCTCGCACACGGCGGCGAGCGAGCCACCGGCCTGCGCGGCCTCGACCGCGGCGGCGGCACCGGCATCCGCGACGGTGAGGATGGTGCCCTCCTGTGGGTGCGCGACGCAGGCCCGGGCGGCGGCGGCCCCGGCCGCGAGGGCGTCGGCGAGGAGCAGGGCGTCGACGACCTCGGCCTCGCGCTCGATGACGGCGTCGCACAGGCCCCCGACGAGCTGGCTGACGATGACCCCGGAGTTGCCCCGCGCCGAGAGCAGGATGGCGCGCTTGAGGGTGCGGCACTCCTGCACGAGGGTGGCGTCGCCGAGGATGCCGGCGTCCTCGTGGGCGGAGACCACCTCGTCGATGGCGGCGTCGAAGGTGAGGTAGAGGTTGGTGCCGGTGTCGCCGTCGGGCACCGGGAAGACGTTCAGGGCGTCGATCTCGGTTCGGCGGGCCGCGAGGGCAGCCCGCGTCAGCAGCGCCCAGTGGCGGGCGTCGGCAGCGGTGAACACGGCGGGCACGGGCTCACCCTAACGACCTGCACCGTCGCGGCCGGGGACCGTTTTGGTGCCTCGGGCGCGCCTCGGCTACGCTTGTCCGGTTGCGCGCCTGCTCTTGCGGGCCGCCGAAGACCAACCTCTTTCCACACTTCAGGAGATCACCCGTGGCTGCCAACTGCGACGTCTGCGGCAAGGGACCCGGTTTCGGGCACAGCATCTCGCACTCGCACCGCCGCACCAAGCGTCGCTGGAACCCCAACATCCAGCGCGTCAAGGCGCTCGTCGGCGACGCCGGTGTCACCCCGAAGCGACTCAACGTCTGCACCTCCTGCCTCAAGGCGGGCAAGGTCAAGCGCTGACTCCCTGACGCACCGAGAGCGGGCGGCTCCCCAACCGGGGTGCCGCCCGCTCTCTGCGTCCGGTGCCCGGACGCTGCGCCACAACTTTCCCGCCCGATCCCGGAACCTTCAGCTTCGCACCGGAACAGTTGTGCTGCTGACCAGAGGGTTCTTGCAGGATGCGGGAAGGCTGGGTTCGGCCCGGGTGCCGTCAGCGGGCGAAGTGGTCCCAGCCGTGGGCGTTCGGCACCACGCCGTCGACCGTGACCCGGATGCCGTCGTCCGCCTGCGCCAGCACCCTCCCGATCACTCGCCACGGCTCCTCGAACCCGTCTCCCGCGGTTCCGGCGTCTCGAGCGGCGGGCAGCGAAGCCTCGTCGGCGAACACCCCCACGAGCGAGTGCTCCTCTCCGCCGGAGAGCACCTGGTACAACGCCTCGACCTCACCGAGGGCCAGGTCCAGCGGCCCGGCGACGAAGCGGTCGCGCAGCACCGACCCGTCGAGGTCGACCCGCACTCCGCTCGCCGTCGCGACCCGGCCGAGGTCGGTGACCAGGCCGTCCGAGACGTCGACGAGGGCGTGGGCCCCGGCATCCGCGGCTCGCGGACCGGCCCGCCAGGGCGGCACCGGGGCCCGGTGGTAGCGGATCAGGGCCCGCACGGCGAGGGCGCGCTCCCCGAGAGCCTCGGGGGTCTCGGGGGCGACCGGCGCGCCGGCACCGGGCGCCAGTGCCCGGTCGGGATCGGTCTCGCCTCGCTCCAGCAGGGCCAGCCCGGCGCCGGACCAGCCGAGCGTGCCGCAGACAGCGACGACGTCGCCGGGGCGCGCGCCCGAGCGCAGCACCGGTGCCCGTCCGCGCAGGTCACCCAGGGCGGTGACCGAGACGACGACCACGCCGGGTGGGGCCGACGACAGGTCGCCGCCCACGACGGGTGCCCCGGCCTGCTCAGCGAGCGAGGAGATGCCACGGGCGAGGTCGACGGCCCACTCGACCTCGAGCTCGGGGTCGGCGACAAGGGACACGAGCAGTGCGGTCGGAACCGCCCCCATCGCGGCGATGTCGGCGAGGTTCTGGGCGGCGATCTTGACCCCCACGTCGTGCGCGCTGGACCACGCGTCGAGCCAGTCCCGCCCCCGCACCATGGAGTCGGTCGTGGCGACGACGGACCCCCCGGGCGTCGCGACGACCGCGGCGTCGTCCCCGGGCCCGACCGGAACCGAACCCCAGGCGTGCGAAACGGCACCGGCGTACACCGGGAACACGCGGGCGAGCAGCTCACCCTCGCTGATGTCGCACAAGCGCACTGGACCAACCCTCCGAGACGTGGGGACCACCGGCACGGTAGCGTCTGTGCGAGCGCCGGTCTCGACCGGCGTCCCGCGACCGCAGGGGCCCGCCGGCCCCGACGACCTACGAAGAGGTGGCACTGCAGTGGTACAGGCCTACATCCTGATCCAGACCGACGTCGGCAAGGCCGCGTCGGTGGCCTCGGCCATCGCCGAGCTCGAGGGCGTCGCCCTGGCCGAGGACGTCACCGGCCCCTACGACGTGATCGCCCGCGTCGAGGCCAGCACCGTCGACGAGCTCGGGAAGCTCGTCATCGCCAAGATCCAGGACGTCGACGGCATCACCCGCACCCTCACCTGCACGGTGGTCCACGTCTGAGCAGGCGCAGGACCCTCCCGACGGCGGCAGCGCTCGGCGCGGCCGCCGTCGTGCTGTCCGCATGCTCCGCGGCGGTCGAGGTGACCGCACCGTCCGCGGCCTCCGGGGCCGCGTGCGGGTCCGCCGCGCTGCTCCTGCCCTCGACGGTGTCCGGGATGACCCGCCGCGACACCGACCCCGGTTCCCCCGGCGTGGCGGCCTGGGGCGACCCGGCCGTGATCGCCCGGTGCGGGGTCGCCGCGCTCGGCCCGACCGACACCGAGTGCCTCGAGGTGGACGGCGTCGGCTGGATCCCCGAGCCGCTCAGCGACGGCACCCGGTTCACGTCGTTCGGCACCGACCCGGCGCTCGAGGTGCTCGTGCCGAAGGCCTACGCGCCCGAACCGCTGCTGCTCCCGGTCTTCGCCCCGGCGGTCAGGGCGCTGCCGTCCAACGGGCTCGCCTGCCGCTGAGCCACACCCGCAACGTCCGCCGCCGCCAGTCGAGGGGTCATGACATGTGGACAGAGGCGCTCGATCCCGGGCAGTTTGTGACTCCTCGTTCTCGTCGGGGCGCCCGCCACGGCGAGGCCGGTGTCCACGAGCGTCGACGGACCTCGGGCCCGAACGCGGTCTGCAGGGGTAGCGCTCGCGGCCTGAACGCTCTCAGCGCAGGCCGGTGCGGCGCTCCAGCGCCAGGTCGATCAGCTCGTCGATGAGCTCGGGGTAGGTCATCCCGCTGGCCGCCCACATCCGGGGGTACATCGAGTGCGGCGTGAACCCCGGCATGGTGTTGACCTCGTTGACGAGCACGTCGCCGGCCTCGGTGAGGAAGAAGTCGACCCGCGCCAGCCCCTCGCAGCCGGCCACGTCGAACGCCCGGGCCGCCATCTCGCGGATCTGGTCGGCGACCTCCTGCGGCACGTCGGCCGGGGTCTCGAGCCGCACGTCGTCTGCGGCGAGGTACTTCGCCTCGTAGTCGTAGAACTCGTGGTTCTGCACGACGATGCACTCACCGAGCTCGCTCGTGCGCGTCGGGTCGGTGCCGTGCCCCTCGAGCACCCCGCACTCGATCTCGCGCCCGAACACCGCCGCCTCGACCACGACCTTCGGGTCGTGCTCGCGGGCCGCCTCGATGGCGGCCTCCAGCGCCTCGGGGTCGCTCACCTTGGTGATGCCCATGCTCGACCCGGCCCGTGCCGGCTTGACGAACACCGGCCACGAGAGGCCGTGCACGGCATCCATGGCGGCGGCCTTGTCCCGCAGCCACTCCTTGTCGGTGATCACGGTGTACGGCCCGACCGGCAGGCCCGCCGAGGCGAGCAGCACCTTCATGACGTGCTTGTCCATCATCACCGCGGATGCCGTGACGCCCGACCCGACGTACCTCACGTCCGCGAGGTCGAGCAGCCCCTGGATGGTGCCGTCCTCGCCGAACGGGCCGTGCAGCAGCGGGAAGACGACGTCGACCTCGCCCAGGGTGCGCGGCGGCTGGCCGGCCTCGTGGACGACCAGGGTGCGGTCGGTCGCGCTCGTCGGCACGATGACGCTCGCGGCGTCGGTGTCGACCTCCGGGACGTGGCCGGGGGCCAGGCGCAGGCGCGCGGGGTCGTCGGGGGCGAGCACCCAGTGGCCGTCCTTGGCGATGCCGACCGGCACGACGTCGTAGCGGTCGCGGTCGAGGGCCTCGAGCACGCTCGCGGCAGTCGCGCACGACACCGCGTGCTCGGAGGAACGGCCCCCGAAGACGAGTGCCACGCGCGTGCGCCCGCTGGCGGCCCCGTCGTGGGTCGGGTGAGGGCTGGTGTCGTCGCTGCTCATCGCCCGCGACTCTATCCGCTGGCCCACGCACGGTCGGCGCGGTGGGGCGGCGCGGGACGCGACGGCATCCGCCCCGGTCACGGCATACCCTGACGGGCGTGACCGAGACACCCCGACGCCCCGATGCCGACCGGCTCACCCCCGCCACCCGCGTGGTCGCGCTCGGCCGCGAGGAGGTCGTCGCCGGCGGCCAGGTCGGCGCCCCGCTCGTGCTCACCTCGACCTACCACGCCGACGGTGACGTGGTCTACGCGCGCTCGGGGAACCCCACGTGGACGGCGTTCGAGACCGCGCTGGGCGACCTGGAGGGCGGCGACGCGCTCGTGCTGTCCTCCGGCATGGCGGCGGTGACGGCCGCACTCTCACTGCTCCCCCACGGCGGCACCGTCGTCGCGCCCGACGCGGCCTACAACGCCTCGCTCGCCAACCTCGCCGCCCGCGAGGCCGAGGGGTCGGCCGTGGTGCGCCGCGTCGACGTGGCCGACACCGACACCGTGCTGGCCGTGCTCGACGGCGCCGACCTGCTCTGGCTGGAGTCGCCCACCAACCCGCTGCTCGAGGTCGCCGACCTGCCCACCCTGCTCGCCGCCGCCCGCGAGCGCGGCGTGCTCACCGTGGTCGACAACACGTTCGCCACGCCCCTGCTCCAACGGCCGCTCGAGCTCGGTGCCGACGTGGTCGTGCACTCGGTGACCAAGTACCTCTCCGGCCACAGCGACGTGCTGCTCGGCGCCGTGGTCACACCTCCCACGGATGCCGGCCGCGCCCACCACCAGCAGCTCCTCACCCATCGCACCCTGCACGGTGCGATCGCCGGGCCGATGGAGGTCTGGCTGGCGCTGCGCGGGCTGCGCACCCTGCACCTGCGCGTCGAGCGGGCCCAGGCCAGCGCCCTCGAGCTCGCGTCCCGGCTGCGCGAGCACGCCGCGGTGGAGCGGGTCCGCCACCCGGGGTTCGGTGGCATCGTCGCCATCGAGGTCACCGGCGGTCCCGCGGGCGCCGAGCGGGTCTGCGCGGCCACCCGGGTGTGGGTGCACTCCACCAGCCTGGGCGGGGTCGAGAGCCAGCTCGAGCGGCGCCGACGCATCCCCAGCGAGCCGGTCAAGGTGCCCGAGAACCTGATTCGGCTCTCGGTCGGCATCGAGGACGTCGACGACCTCTGGCGCGACCTGAGCCGGGCCCTCGACCGGGCCTCCGACCCGGGGTCCTAGGCCGTCTCGGCCTTGCGGGGGCGCGACAGCAGCGCCGCGACGACCTCGGGGGCGGTGCGGTCGTGCTGGATCATCGCGTCGACCTGCTCGATGATCGGCACGTCGACGCCGTTGTTGCGCGCCAGGTCGAGGATCGAGGTACACGACTTCACGCCCTCGGCGGTCTGCTTGGTGACGGAGACCACCTCCGAGACGGCCATCCCCTGGCCCAGGCGCACCCCGAACGAGTGGTTGCGCGACAGCGGCGACATGCAGGTGGCGATGAGGTCCCCGACGCCGGCGAGCCCGGCGAAGGTGACGGCGTCGCCACCCAGGGCGGTGCCGAGCCGCATCGTCTCGGCGAGCCCGCGGGTGATGATCGACGCCTTGGAGTTGTCACCCATGCCCAGGCCCTCGGCCATGCCGACGGCCAGGGCGATGACGTTCTTCACGGCGCCGCAGATCTCGGTGCCCACGACGTCGGATGCCGTGTACGGGCGGAAGTAGGGCGCCGCGCACGCCGCGGCGACCAGCTCGGCCATCTGGGCGCTCGCCGACGCCACGACGGAGGCCGCCGGCTGCTTGACCGCGATCTCGCGGGCCAGGTTCGGCCCCGACACGATGACGATGCGCTCGTTCTCGACCCCGCCGACCTCGGCGATGACCTCGCTCATCCGCTTCGTGGTGCCCAGCTCGACGCCCTTCATCAGCGACACCACGGCCGCCGACGACGGCAGTGCCGAGCCCCACGCGGTGAGGTTGGCGCGCAGGGTCTGCGACGGCACCGCGAGCACGACGATGTCGGCGCCCTCGGCCGCCTCGACCGGGTCGGTCGTCGCGCGGATCGTGCTCGGCAGCCGCAGCTCGGGCAGGTAGTCGCGGTTGACCCCGTCGTTGACCTGGTCGACCACCTCCTGGCGGCGGCCCCACATCGTGACGTCCGTCCCGGCATCCGCGAGCACCGACGCGAACGCCGTCCCCCAGCTGCCGGTGCCGTAGACCGCTGCGCTCGTCATGAGGCCTCCTCCAAGGGGTGCGGCTTGCCGATCGACGGTGATGCCGTGGGTGCGGGGGTCGAACCTGACGACGGGGGCCTTCTCGCCGCGCAGCACCTCGAGCTCGGCGGTGATCGCGGCCATGATGCGGGCGGTGGCCTCGTGCAGCACCTCGGTGGTGATCTCGCGGCCGTGCAGGTCGTCGAGGCGCACCGGGGCACCGGCGCGCACCTGCATCGTCCTGCGCGGCAGCAGGCGCAGGCGTGTGGAGTAGGGCGCGAGCACCTCGTGCGCCCCCCAGGTGGCCACCGGGATGACCGGGCACCGCGTCTCGAGGGCCACCCGGGCGGCCCCCGTCTTGCCGCGCATCGGCCAGAGGTCGGGGTCGCGGGTCAGGGTGCCCTCGGGGTAGATCGCCACCCCCTTGCCGGCCCGCACCGCCGCGACGGCCGCGCGGTAGGAGTCGGCCGCCCGGCCCGACTCGCGGTAGACCGGGATCTGGTCGGCGTTCCGGACGATGGCCCCGACCACCGGCGTCTTGAACACCTCGACCTTGCCCAGGTAGCGCGGCGAGTGCCCGTGGTCGACGAGGAAGTGCCCGAACACGAGCGGCTCGAGGTAGGAGTAGTGGTTGGGGCAGACGACGTAGCCGCCCTCGGTCGGGAGGTTCTCGGCACCGGACCACTCACGCTTCGTGAACAGCATCAGCAGGGGTCGGACGATGGCGATCGCGAGACGGTAGGTGAAGGGCCGGGAGTGGTCCGAGGGGGTCGTCACGCGCTGCCTTCCGTGGGGACGGGTCAAGGCATTGTGGTCCGCCCACGGGGCGATGTCGAGCACGGCACGTCGTGTTGGCAGGATCGGGGGGTGCACCCACCGGAGCAGGACTGGGCGGTCGTCGTGCCGGTCAAGGGAGGCCCGCTCGCGAAGAGCCGGCTCGACCTGACCCGCGCGACCCGCGCCGAGCTCGCCGACGCCTTCGCGCGCGACACCGTGGCCGCGCTGGCCGCCGGGATGCCGGGTGCGCCCGTGCTCGTCGTGACCTCCGACCCCGCCGTGACGCGATGGGTGCTCGCCGCCGGTCACGTGGTGGTCGCCGACCCCGGGTCCGGCCTGGACGGCGCCGTCGCGGCCGGGGCGGATGCCGCCCGCGCGGCCGGGGCGACCCGGGTCGCCGTCGTGCTCGGGGACCACCCGGCGCTGCGGGCGCACGAGGTGCGTGCCGCGCTGGCGGCAGCGGGCCGGTACCCGGCATCCGTGCTGCCCGACGCCGACGACGACGGGACGGCTCTGCTGACGCTGACCCCGGCGCGGGCCGCGGGCGGGGTACGCACGGCGTTCGGGCCGGGCAGCGCCACCGCGCACGAGCGGCTCGGCCACCAGCGGCTCGAGCTCGACCTGCCGGGCCTGCGGGTCGACGTCGACGACGCGGCCTCGCTGGCCGCGGCGACCCGGCTCGGCCTCGGCCCGAACAGCCGTGAGGCGCTCGCGCACGCTAGCCTTCCGGGCGTGCAGGCCACCATCCACCGCATCGAGCCCGACGGCTCCGGCTCGGCGCTGCTCGACGACGGCCTCGAGGTGACCGTGCCCCCCGGGGCAGCCGTGGCCAGCGGGCTGCGCCACCTGCGGGTCGGGCAGCGGGTCAGCGTCGAGCTCGACGAGGCCGGGACGGCGGCCACCCGGGTCTGGGTGGTCGGCATCGGCCCCGGCGAGGACATCCGCTGACCCGTCACAACTGTCCCGCCCGGTGCGAGAACCTTCACCTCCACACCGCAACGGTTGGGGGGAACGGTTGGGGTGCGAAGGTGAAGGTCGCGGGATCGGGCGAGAAAGTCGGGGCGATCAGCTGAGCTTGTAGGCCGCGCCGAGGGCGTCGAGCTTCTCGGAGAAGCGCTCGTACCCGCGGTAGATGAAGTCGATGCCGTGCACCGTCGAGCGCCCCTCGGCGGTCAGCGCGGCGATGAGGTAGCTGAAGCCGCCGCGCAGGTCGGGCACCGTGATCTCGGCCGCCCGCAGCGGCGTCGGCCCCGAGATCACCGCCGAGTGCTGGAAGTTCGCGCGGCCGAAGCGGCACGGGGACCCGCCCAGGCACTCGCGGTAGGTCTGGATCTGGGCTCCGGACTCGAGCAGCGCGTCGGTGAACCCGAGCCGGTTCTCGTAGACGGTCTCGTGCACGATCGACAGGCCGGTGGTCTGGGTCAGGGCGACGACGAGCGGCTGCTGCCAGTCGGTCATGAACCCCGGGTGCACGTCGGTCTCCAGCGCGATGGCGCGCAGGGTGCCGCCGGGGTTCCAGAACCGGATGCCCTCGTCGTCGACGTCGAACGCTCCCCCGATGCGCCGGAACACGTTGAGGAACGGCATCATCGGCAGCTGCTGGGCCCCGCGCACGTAGATGTCACCGTTGGTGGCCAGGGCGGCGCACGCCCACGACCCGGCCTCGATCCGGTCGGGGATGGCAAGGTGGTCGAAGCCGCCGAGCCGGTCGACGCCCTCGATGGTGATCACCCGGTCGGTCTGCACCGAGATGATCGCGCCCATCTTCTGCAGGATGGCGATGAGGTCCATGATCTCGGGCTCGATGGCGGCGTTGCGCAGCGTCGTGAGCCCGCGGGCGCGCACCGCGGTGAGCAGCACCTGCTCGGTCGCGCCGACGCTCGGGTAGGGCAGGTGCACGTCTGCGGCGTGGAGACCTCGCGGGGCGGTGAGCCGCAGCCCGTCCTGGCGCTTCTCGATCTCGGCGCCGAACTCGCGCAGCACGTCGAGGTGGTAGTTGATCGGGCGCTCCCCGATGCGACAGCCGCCCAGGTCGGGGATGAACGCCTCGCCGAGTCGGTGCAGCAACGGCCCGCAGAGCAGCACCGGCACCCGCGAGGAGCCGGCATGGGTGTCGATGTCGGCGATGTGCGCCTGCTCGACGTTCGTGGGGTCCATCAGGAGCTCACCGTCGCGGTCGGTGGAGTCGATGAGCACCCCGTGCAGCTCGAGCAGGCCGCTCACGACCTGGACGTCGGAGATCTCGGGGACCCCGCGCAGCCGGCACGGCTCCTCGGCGAGCACCACGGCCACCATCGCCTTGGAGACGAGGTTCTTGGCCCCCCTGACCTCGATGTCGCCGACGAGCGGGGCGCCGCCGTCGACGACGAGGGTGGAGGTCATGTCACCAGCCAAACACAGACGCCGCGTGACGGCGACGGCTGGACCGTCCCCGCCACGCGGCGTCGTCGTGGAATCAGCGGTTTACTTCTTCGCCGGGGCCTTCTTCGCCGCCGCCTTGGCCGGAGCCTTCTTCGCGGCGGCCTTGGCCGGAGCCTTCTTCGCCGGGAGCCTTCGTGGCGGGGGCCTTCCTGGCCGCCGCCCTGGCCGGAGCCTTCGTGGCGGGGGCCTTCTTCGCCGCAGCCTTGGCCGGAGCCTTCTTCGCCGCTGCCTTCGCCGGAGCCTTCTTGGCCGCCCTGGCCGGAGCCTTCGTGGCGGGGGCCTTCTTCGCCGCCGCCTTCGCCGTGGTCTTCTTGGCCGCCGCCTTCGCCGGAGCCTTCTTCGCCGCGGCCTTCGCCGGAGCCGCCTTGGCGGGCGCCTTCTTCGCGGCAGCCCTGGTCGTGGTCGCCGCGGTGCCCGTCGCCTTGCGGGCCGTCGCGGCGGTCGTGGCGGCCACCTTCTTCGCCACGGCCTTGGCCGGAGCGGTGGCTGCGGCAGCCGTGCGCGCCGCGACCTTGACCGGAGCCGTGGCCACCGCGACCGCCGCAGCGGCGGCAGCCCAGCGGCACCAGCGGCGGCGCGTCCGGTGGCCGGTGCGTTCTTCGACAGGGTGCTCGGCTTCTTGACGTAGGACTTGAACGAGGTGCCGGCGCGGAAGCGCGGCGCCTTCGACTTCGGGATGCGCACCGAGGTGCCCGTGTGCGGGTTGCGCCCGGTGCGCGCCGCGCGCTCGACCCGGTCGAACGTGCCGAACCCGGTGATCGACACCTTCCCACCCCGCACGACCTCGCGGACGATGGTGTCGAGCACCGCCTCCAGGGCGTCGTTGGCGGCCTTGCGGCTGCCGAGTCGCTTCTCCAGCTCCTTGACGAGATCTGCCTTGTTCACGTGGACCACTCCAAGTCGAGACGGCGCCGGGGAACGCCCGACGGCGGTGTCATAGCCGGCGGTTGCCCGGCTCGACTCGACGCTATGCCTGCGCAGGCGGTACGTCCACCATTGTGACGGCGTGTTATCCGTTGTGGCACAACGGGTTCGCTGGCGACGGTGGGAGCCGAACCGTCACTTGCGTCACTCCAGCCCCAGGGATGCCGGTCACGCACGGTGCGTCACGGCATCCAAACGCCTTGTGCACCAGGCAAACTGCTCAGGCGGTGACGGTCGGCTTCCAGCTGGGACGCTCGGCCTCGTAGGCCGTGATGTCACCTTCGTGCCGCAGGGTGAGGCTGATGTCGTCGAGACCCTCGAGCAGGCGCCAGCGGGTGTACTCGTCGACCTCGAACCTCGCGACGATGTCGCCGGCGGTGATCGTGCGCGACACGAGGTCGACGGTCACCGAGGTGCCGGGGTGGTTCTCGAGCAGCTTCCAGAGCAGCTCGACGTCGTCCTGGCTGCACTGGGCGGTGAGCAGGCCCTGCTTGCCGCTGTTGCCGCGGAAGATGTCGGCGAACCGCGAGGAGATGACCACGCGGAAGCCGTAGTTCATCAGCGCCCAGACGGCGTGCTCGCGCGACGAGCCGGTACCGAAGTCGGGCCCGGCGACGAGCACCGACCCGGCGGAGAAGTTCGGGTCGTTGAGCACGAAGGTCTCGTCGTTTCGCCAGGCCGCGAACAGGCCGTCCTCGAAACCGGTGCGGGTGACCCGCTTGAGGTAGACCGCCGGGATGATCTGGTCGGTGTCGACGTTGCTGCGGCGCAGCGGCACGCCGATGCCGGTGTGGGTGGTGAAGGCGTCCATCACGTGCTCCCCTCGCTGACGGGCTCCAGGTCGGAGGGGCTGGACAGGGTGCCGCGCACGGCGGTGGCGGCGGCCACCAGCGGGCTGACCAGGTGGGTGCGCCCGCCCTTGCCCTGGCGGCCCTCGAAGTTGCGGTTCGACGTCGAGGCGCTGCGCTCCCCCGGGGCCAGCTGGTCGGGGTTCATGCCCAGGCACATCGAGCAACCGGCCAGGCGCCACTCGGCGCCGGCGGCGGTGAACACCCGGTCCAGGCCCTCGCTCTCGGCCTGCAGCCGCACTCGCGCCGAGCCCGGGACGACGAGCATGCGCACACCCTCGGCGACGCGGCGGCCCTCGATGACCGCGGCGGCGGCCCGCAGGTCCTCGATCCGGCCGTTGGTGCAGGAGCCGAGGAAGACGGTGTCGACGTGCACCTCGCGCAGCGGAGTGCCGGGCTGCAGGCCCATGTACTCCAGGGCGCGGCGGGCATTGGCCTTGTCGTTCTCGTCGGGCATCAGCTCGGGGTCGGGCACCGCGGTGCCCAGGGGCGCGCCCTGGCCGGGGTTCGTGCCCCACGTGACGAACGGCGTCAGGGTCTCGGCGTCGAGCACGACCTCCTCGTCGAACTCGGCGTCGTCGTCGGTGCGCAGGTGGCTCCACGCCTCGAGCGCGGCGTCCCAGTCGGCGGGGGCGTGGTCGCGGCCGCGGAGGTACTCGTAGGTCGTCTCGTCGGGCGCGATCATGCCCGCCCGGGCCCCGGCCTCGATCGACATGTTGCACACCGTCATCCGGGCTTCCATCGAGAGGGCGCGGATGGCGCTGCCCCGGTACTCCAGCACGTAGCCCTGGCCGCCCCCGGTGCCGATCTTCGCGATGACCGCGAGCACGATGTCCTTGGCGGTGACACCGTCGGCGAGCTCGCCGTCGACGGTGATCGCCATGGTCCTGAACGGCTTGAGCGGGAGGGTCTGGGTGGCGAGCACGTGTTCGACCTCGGAGGTGCCGATGCCGAACGCGAGGGCGCCGAACGCGCCGTGCGTCGAGGTGTGGCTGTCACCGCAGACGATGGTCATCCCCGGCTGGGTGAGCCCGAGCTGGGGCCCGACGACGTGCACGATGCCCTGCTCGGCGTCGCCCATCGGGAAGATCGTGACGCCGAACTCCTCGCAGTTGCGGCGCAGGGTCTCGACCTGGGTGCGGCTCACCGGGTCGGTGATCGGGCCCGGGGTGGTGGGCACGTTGTGGTCCTCGGTCGCGAGGGTGAGGTCGGTGCGGCGCACCGGACGGCCGGAGAGGCGCAGGCCGTCGAACGCCTGCGGGCTGGTGACCTCGTGCAGCAGGTGGAGGTCGATGTAGAGCAGGTCGGGCTCGCCCTCCCCGCGGCGCACCACGTGGGACTCCCAGACCTTCTCGGCCAGTGTTCCGGCCATGCCTCCACCTCCACGACGGACCGCCGGACGAGCGGTCGCACGACACCTGCTGGCAGCCGGGCGCCACGGGGGCGCCCTCGCTGTCTCCCGAGATTCGCACGGGCAGGTTGTCGATGGACGTGCGTCTCAGGCACTGAGACGCTAATATCAAGACATGGACAACACCAGTGGCGTCGGGGTTCTCGACAAGGCGGCCATCGTTCTCAGCGCGCTCGAGGCCGGCCCGTCGACCCTCGCTCAGCTCGTCACGGCGACCGGCCTGGCCCGCCCGACCGCGCACCGCCTCGCCGTCGCGCTCGAACACCACCGCCTGGTCACCCGCGACCTCCAGGGCCGCTTCGTGCTCGGTCCCCGGCTCGGTGAGCTGGCGGCCGCCGCCGGCGAGGACCGGCTGCTCGCCGCCGCAGGCCCGGTGCTCGGTGCCCTGCGCGACCACACCAACGAGAGCGCCCAGCTCTTCCGCCGCCAGGGCGAGCACCGGGTCTGCGTCTCGGCCGCCGAGCGCCCCGTCGGCCTGCGCGACTCCATCCCGGTCGGCGCGACGCTGTCGATGCGGGCCGGCTCGGCCGCCCAGGTGCTGCTCGCGTGGGAGGAACCCGACCGCCTGCACCGCGGCCTCCAGGGCGCCGCCTTCACTGCGACAGCGCTGTCAGGGGTGCGGCGCCGTGGCTGGGCCCAGAGCGTCGGCGAGCGCGAGCCCGGGGTGGCGTCGGTCTCCGCGCCCGTGCGCTCCCCCTCCGGCCGGGTCATCGCGGCGGTGTCCATCTCCGGACCCATCGAGCGGCTCTCGCGCCAGCCCGGCCGGCTGCACGCGGCCACCGTGATCGCCGGGGCGAACAAGCTCACCGAGGTGCTCGCCCGGCACGCCGCCCAGCAGGACGTCCAGAACAACGCCTGACCCGGCATCGACCGACCTCGGTGGTGTGATGCAACACGGATGTCACATGGCGCGCGCCTCGACGCAACACCCGCCCGGCAGATTTCGACGACCACACCGGTTTGCCGCGCGAGGAGGTCGCCCATGTCCCTCAGCCCCGCCCAGCGCATCGCCCGTGACCGCACCAGGCTGCTCGGGTTCCCGCGACCCGGCCGGCGCGCGATCGTCGTCGGGGGCGGTCCGATGGCGGCCCGCCGCGCTGCGGCCCTGACCCGCGCCGCGACTCCGGTCACCGTCTTCGCGCCGGTGCTGTGCGACGACGTGTTCGACCTGCTGGCCGAGCGGCTCGTGACCTGGGAGAACCGCTGGCCCGTCGCGGCCGACTTCACCGATGCGTGGCTGGTGCACGCGGCGAGCGGCGACCACGAGATCGACTCCCGGGTGTGCGCCTGGGCCTCGCTGCTGCGCCCCACCGCCTGACCTGGCCACCGCAAGACCTGCCACCGCAAGCCCGCACGTGCGGGGTCATGGCTGTCACTTCGTTCAGCTGACAGCCAGAAGCCGGCAGGTGCGGGCCGTCGCCGCCGGTGAGGGGTCAGGATGCCGCGCGCTTGCCGATGCGGTCGCGCGCGTGCTCGCCGCGGCGCGAGACCGGGATGGTGCCGGCGACCGCTCCGAACCCGTAACGGCGTTCGCCCCGGCGTAGAGGCTCTCGGCGCCACCGGGCTCGACGGCGTACGTCTCGTGCCAGATGGTGACCGCCCTCGGCGCCGAGCCGGGCGACCTTGTAGAACTCGCGCCAGGCGGGCACGGTGCTGGTGGTCGGGTGCCGCGGCGTACGCGTAGAGGTCGTCGGTGCTGCGCCACCACTGGATCATCGTCGTGCCGGTGAGGTGCACCGTCGACCGGCTGCCGAGGTAGCCCAGCGACTCGGCCTCACCCCGCTCGGCGGCGGCCTTGTTCTGCTCGAGCTCGGCGATCATCCGGGGGCATCGCGCGCAACGCCTGGCCGACGACACCGACCCGCCAGGGCTGGTGGATGCGCAGGCCGATGAGGAAGACGGCCAACGGCCCGTCGTAGGAGTGGGTGAGTCGCTCGACCATGGCCGGCTCCTTTGGATAGTGTTGATATCTACCGATTCACCATCTTGGACAGCAGCACTATCCGATGTCAACAGGAAACCGTCGAATGCGCATCTCCGAACTCTCCACGGCCAGCGGGGTCCCCGTGCACACCCTCAAGTACTACCTGCGCGAGGGGCTGCTGATGCCCGGTGAGGCGACCAGTCGCACCCGGGCGGACTACGGACCCGAGCACCTCGAGCGGGTGCGGCTCGTCCGTGCCCTGGTCGAGCACGGCGGGGTCGGCATCGCCGGCGTGCGCTCGGTGCTCGACGCCCTCAGCGCTCCCCCACCCTCACGACACGACTTCCTCGGGGTGGCCCACTGCGCGCTGCCGACCAGCGGCGGCGACGCGCCACCGTCGGACGAGGTCACTGCCCTGCTCGGTGAGCTCGGCTGGCAGGTCTGGCCGGAGGCACCCGCGGCGCGGGCCCTGGGGGCGGCCCTGGCCGCCGCCCGCGACGCCGGCGCCTCCGTCGACCACCCCCGGCTGCACCGCTACGCGCAGGCCATGCACGCCGTCGCCGTCGTCGACGTCGAGCACGCGCTGAGGGCCAGCACGCCGGAGGCGGCGATGCACGCCGTCGTCGTCGGCACGGTCATGGTCGACCCGGTGCTCGTCGCCCTGAGGCGGCTCGCCCAGGAGGCGGTCAGCGCACAGCGGGCGACCGGGGCGGCATCCGCTGGGCCGTGAGGGCGACGGCATCCGGAGCCGGACGCGATGAAGGCCCGGTCCTGTGGACCGGGCCTTCACCTTCGCGTAGCCCCGACGGGATTCGAACCCGCGCTACCGCCTTGAGAGGGCGGCGTGCTAGGCCACTACACAACGGGGCCGTGACCGTGTTTGCCACCGCAACGACGCGGCGGGCAACGGAGAGGAACCTTACCGAACGGCTGGAACTTCTCCGAATCGCCCCCGGCCGACAAGGCCGAGGGCGAGAGCTGGGGTACCAGGACTCGAACCTAGAACGGATGAACCAGAATCACCAGTGTTGCCAATTACACCATACCCCATGGGGTATGCCGTCAGACCTTCCGCGAGGCGGCCGGTCGTCGGGCGAACCGAGGAGTGATCCTACCGGGCTGGCTCCCCGGCACCCAAATCGCGCGATGCCGGGAGCCGGTTCACAGGGTCGCGCGCAGCGCCCGCAGCCGGGTGAGTGTCGACGCCTTGCCGAGGATCTCCATCGACTCGAACAGCGGCGGTGAGACCCGACGGCCCGACACCGCCGTGCGCAGCGGACCGAACGCGAACCTGGGCTTGAGGCCGAGCGCCTCGACCAGCGCCTCGCGCAGGGCCGCCTCGATCGCCGCCGCGGACCACGACGACTGCGACCCGAGCACGCCGGACCGGTCGTCGGGCAGGGCCTCGAGCGCCGTCACCGCCGCGTCGAGCACCGGGCCGGCGTCGTCGTTGAGCTGGGCGCGGGCGTCCTCGGCCACCTCGACGGCGTCGTCGGCGACGTAGAACGGGCCGACCAGGTCGGTGGCCTCGGTGAGGTGCACCATCCGGGTCTGGATCAGCTCGGTCACGGCGCGCAGGCGGGCCAGCTCGCCGAGCGACGGGGCCGCGCCGAGCACGCCGTCGGCCTGCAGGAAGGGCAGCAGGCGGGAGGCGAGGTCGTCGACATCGAGGCCGCGGATGTGCACGCCGTTGAGCCAGTCGAGCTTCTTGAGGTCGAAGATCGGGCCGACCGGGTTGACGTCGGCCCAGGCGAAGCGCTGCGAGAACTCCTCGAAGCCGAACACCTCGACGTCCTCGCCCTCGGTGCCCTCGGCCGGTGGGTAGGCCAGCAGCGCGAGGAAGTTGACCAGCGCCTCGGGCAGGTAGCCCTGCTCCTGGAACCAGGTGAGCCGGGCGGCGGGGTTCTTGCGCTTGGAGATCTTGGACTTGTCGGTGTTGCGCAGCAGCGGCATGTGTGCGAACGCCGGCGGCTGCAGGCCGAGCCACCGGTAGAGCAGCACGTGCTTGGGGGTCGAGGAGATCCACTCCTCGCCGCGCACGACGTGGGTGATGCCCATCTCGTGGTCGTCGACGACGACGGCGAGGTGGTAGGTCGGGAACCCGTCGGCCTTGAGGATGACCTGGTCGTCGGGGCGCGGTGCCGACACCCGGCCGCGGATCAGGTCGTCGAACTCGAGGGGCGCGTCGTCGGGGATGAGCATCCGCACGACGGGCGTCTCGGAGAACCCGGGCAGCTCGCGCCGCTCGTCCTCGGTCCTGCCGACGCAGAGACGGTCGTACCCGGTGGGCAGCTTGGCCTTCTGCTGCGCCTCGCGCATCTCGGCGAGCCGCTCGGTCGAGCACCAGCAGTGGTAGGCCTTGCCGTCGGCGAGCAGCCGCTCGACGTACGGCGTGTACGTGTCGAGGCGCTCACTCTGCCGGTAGGGGGCGCACGGGCCGCCGACGTCCGGGCCCTCGTCCCAGGTCAGGCCGAGCCAGCGCAGGGTGTCGAACACCTGCTTCTCGGAGTCCTCGCGGAAGCGGGCGCGGTCGGTGTCCTCGATGCGCAGCACGAACCGGCCGCCCTGCTGGCGCACGAAGGCCAGGTTGAACAGCGACATGTAGGCGGTGCCGACGTGGGGGTCGCCGGTGGGCGAGGGCGCCACCCGCAGCCGCACCGTGCCGGGCAGCGCGGTGCCGTCCTCGGGCTCGGTCGTCTCGTCGTGGTCACCGGCTGGGGCACCGGAGTGGCGGGCGGCATCGATGTTCTCGCTCATGGTGGGCCCAGCCTAGTGACGCACGAAGGGGTTGCTGAGCACGCCGATGCCGTCGACCTCGACCTCGACGCGCTGCCCCGCCTCGACCAGGCCCACGCCGGCCGGCGTGCCGGTGAGGATGACGTCGCCGGGCAGCAGCGTGAACGCCTTCGACGCGTGGGAGACCAGCACCGCCACGCCGTGCACCATGTCGGACGTGGCGCCGTCCTGGACGACCCTGCCGTCGAGCCGGGTGATGATCCGCTGCCCCTGCGAGTCGAGGTCGGTCTCGATCCAGGGGCCGAGAGGGCAGAAGGTGTCGAACCCCTTGGCGCGCGCCCACTGGCCGTCCCCGCGCTGCAGGTCGCGGGCCGTCACGTCGTTGGCGACGGTGTAGCCGAAGACCGCCGCGAGGGCGTGCTGCGGGCTCGAGGTCCTTGGACAGGCGGCCGATGACGACGGCGAGCTCGCCCTCGTAGCCGACCTCCGAGGTCTGCGGTGGCATCACGACCGGGTCACCGGGGCCGATGACCGCGGTGTTCGGGATGAGGAACATCATCGGCTCGGCGGGGGTGTCGTTCCCCATCTCCTTGGCGTGGTCGGCGTAGTTGCGGCCGATGCCGATCACCTTGCTGCGCGGGATCACCGGTGCCAGCAGCCGCACGTCGTCGACCTCGTGCACGGTGCCGGTGAGCTCGATCCGCTGGTAGAGCGGGTCGCCCGTGATCTCGGCGATCTTCTCGCCCGAACCGTCGACCAGGCCGTAGGCCGGGTCATCACCCGTGGTGAACCTCGCGATGCGCATGGGGCGAGCCTACGGTCGTCGGCGGTCGGTGGCACCGGGGGTCGGGCGGCCGTCGGCGGTACCGGGGGTCGGGCGGGCCGTCGCCCTCAGAGGCGGGCGCGACGGCCCACCGGCGACGATTCATGCACAGCTCCCTTGACGTGCGGGCCCCGTTGCCGCGCCCGGCCGACTCTAGGCGCCGTGCTGTCCAGCGGAAGGGCCCGTCGAACCCGACGCCGCGGGGGCGCGCTCACCGGGTCAGGAGACGCCGGCCTGCTCCGCGGCCTCGGCGAGGACCCGCGCGACGGTGGCCGCCCCCTCGTCGGTGAGGTGGATGTCGCGAGCGGTGCAGATGTTGGTGAGCGTGCAGATCTTGGCCGCGTTCTCGGGCACGGTGCGTCCGTTGATCGTCGTCGGCGTCGTGTCGTTGGTCGAGAACGCCTCGTCGAGCCCGACGAACGTGGTGCCCGACTTCGTGGCCGCCGCCTCGATCGCCGTGCTCAGCCCCGTGTAGGCCTTGGCGGCCGCGTCGACACCCTTGACCGGCTGGTCGAGCGCCTTGGCCGCGAGCCAGGGGTTGTAGTAGCCCAGTACCAGCACCGGCACGTCGTCGCCGGCCGCCGCCCGCAGCCGCTCGAGGATCGCCGGCAGGTTCTTCTGTACCGTCGCGACGCCCGACCTCACGCACGCGGTGTCGATCTGCGCCCCGCCGCGCACACAGCGCAGCAGGTCGTTGCCGCCGATGTCGATGGTGACCAGAGCAACGTCGTCGCTGGCCTCGAGCAGCTTCTCGGCCTGCTCGAGCTGGCTGCCGGCCGCGAAGTCGCACGTGCCGCCCTTGACCAGGGAGGTCGTCGTCTCGCCGCTGCAGCCGAGGTTCTCCAGCGTCAGCTCGCCGCCACCGGCCCCGAGGCGGCTCGCGGTCAGCGCCGGGTAGGCGGTGTCGCGCAGCTCGGCGCCACCGGGCTGGTACCCCGCGGCGAGCGAGTCGCCCAGCGCCACGTAGAGGCCACCGCCCGCGGCCGCGCTCGCCGAGGAGGACGCCGAGGCCGAGGCGCTGGCGGCCGGCGTGACGGGCGCGGCCCTCGAGGCCGAGGGCTCGGGGTCCCCACTGCACGCGGTGAGGGCGAGGGTCAGCGCGACCACGGCGGCGAGTGGGATGGTCCTACGCATGTCTGGGGCCTCGTTGGTCTCGGGGGCGTCAGGAGTGGGACCGGACGCCGACACCCCATCGTCCCTCACGACGAACGGGACCCGTCCCGTGGTTCCCCACCGCCACGCCCGGATGCCGTGGGGCGGGTCCTCCCCCACCACCACCCGCGCCGTCACTACCGTTGCCCCTGAGGCAGTCCCTCGGATCAGGAGCGTGTCATGTCGTTCAGCCAGGCCGTCAGCAGCGTCCTCCTCAACAAGTACGCCACCTTCTCGGGCCGCGCCCGCCGCAGCGAGTACTGGTGGTGGTACCTCTTCGTCACCATCGTCTTCGTCGTGGCGGGGATCCTCGACCGGGCCGTCGGGCTCACCTACAGCGACGTGACCCTCGGAGGCGGGTGGATCGCCACCATCGCCGGGATCGTGTTCCTCGTCCCGAACCTCGCGGTCGCCGTGCGACGGCTGCACGACACCGGCCGCACCGGCTGGTGGCTGCTCATCGGGCTCGTGCCGGTCATCGGCTTCTTCGTCCTGCTCTACTTCTTCGTCCTGGACAGCGAGAACGACAACCAGTACGGCCCCTACCCCAAGGACTGACCGTCGGCGGCGGGGCTCCGGGGCGACCGCCTCCGGAGCCCTGCCGCGTCGGTACCGTGGTGCGGTGACCCTGCGCGTGCTCCCGAGGCCGGAGTGGGAGGCCCTGGCGGCCGCCCACGAGGCCCGGATCGATGCCGCCACCGCCGCGCACCGCGAGCGCCGGTCCGACGGGCGCACGCACCCCGTCGAGGACTTCCTGTTCCGCTACTACAACAACTCCCCGGCGCGGCTGCGCCGGTGGCACCCGGGCGCCGGCGTCGTGCTCGAGGATGCCGTGGGCTCGCCGCGCGCCGCCTGGGCCCACTACCGCTGCGACGGCGACGACGTCGTGCTCGACGTCGAGGGCTTCCTCGCCGCACGAGGTGCCGCCGTCTCGTTCGTCCGCGACCTGCTGTCGGCCACGGCGTCGCGGCCGGCGCAGCTCGGCTGCTTCGGGCTGCACGAGTGGGCGATGGTGCACGGCGTCCCCGCCGACGACGTGCGGCACGCCGGGTGGCCGTTGCGGCTGGGCAGCGAGGGCACGGACGCGGTGGTCGAGCGGCACGGCATCCGCTGCTCGCACTTCGACGCCTACCGGTTCTTCACCGAGTCGGCGCGACCGCGAAACGCGGTGCGTCCCACCCGCGACAGCCAGGTGGCGATGGAGCAGCCGGGGTGCCTGCACGCGGGGATGGACGTCTACAAGTGGGCGTTCAAGCTGACCCCGCTGGTGCCGAGCGACCTGGTGGCCGACGCGTTCGACCTGGCGCGTGAGGTCCGGGTGCTCGACATGGAGGCCTCGCCCTACGACCTGAGCGAGCTCGGGTACGCCCCCGTGCCGATCGAGACGCCGGCGGGCAAGGCCGCCTACCGCGAGCGACAGCGAGCCTTCGCCGAGCGCTCGAACGCCCTGCGCCACCGGCTGATCGACGTGCTTCGTGGGGTCGAGACCTCAGCCACCGGCGGCGCGGGCACCGACGCGGTGGTGCACTGCTGAGTGACCGCGTCGCTCCTCGTGCTCCGGGTCCCGAGCTACCGGCGGGCGTGCCCGGAGTGACCTATCGGTCGATCTGGGTACGGGCGGTGTGTACCTGCTGTGACCTATTGGTCGATCCGGGTACAGGCGGTGTGTACCTGATGTGACCTATTGGTCGATCCGGGTACGGGCGGTGTGTACCTGATGTGACCTATTGGTCGATCCGGGTACGGGCGGTGTGTACCTGATGTGACCTATTGGTCGATCCGGGTACGGGGCGGGGTCAGCGGGGGGTGACGCCGGCGCGGACCAGGCCGTAGGTGACCGACTCGACGAGGGCGTCCCAGCTGGCCTCGAGGATGTTGGCGGCGACGCCGATGGTCGTCCACGAGGTCGTGCCGTCGGAGGTCTCGATGAGCACCCGGGTGACGGCGTCGGTGCCGTGGGCGGCATCCAGGATGCGCACCTTGTAGTCGATCAGCTCGAGGTTGCGGATCTGCGGGTAGAACTTGGCCAGCGCCGAGCGCAGCGCGTGGTCGAGCGCGTTGACCGGGCCGTTGCCCTCACCGGTGCGCACGCCTCGCTCGCCGGCGGCGACGACCTTGACGGTGGCCTCGGAGAGGGCCTCGTCGTCGCCACGGGCGTCGGTGATGACCCGCCACGACTCGACCTCGAAGAACGCGGGCAGCGAGCCGTCGAGCTCACGACGCAGCAACAGCTCGAACGACGCGTCGGCCGCGTCGAAGGTGTAGCCGCGCAGCTCGCGCTCCTTGACGGCGCGCAGCACGCGGGCCAGCGTCGCGTTGTCCTCCGCGTTGGCGGAGTCGAGGTCGAAACCGAGCTCGCGCGACTTCAGCTCGATCGAGGCGCGACCAGCCATGTCGGACACCAGCATCCGCATGTCGTTGCCCACGGCCTTGGGGTCCATGTGCTGGTAGAGGTCGGGGTCGACCTTGATCGCGCTCGCGTGAAGGCCGGCCTTGTGCGCGAAGGCGCTCGACCCGACGTACGGCTGGCGCGAGTAGGGCGGCACGTTGGTGACCTCGGCGATCGCGTGGGCGATGCGCGTCGACTCCTGCAGCCGGTGCGGCTCGAGCAGCGGCAGCCCCTTCTTGAGCTGGAGGTTCGCGACGACGGTGAGCAGGTCGGCGTTGCCGGTGCGCTCGCCGTAGCCGTTGACGGTGCCCTGCACGTGGGTGGCGCCCGCGTCGACCGCCGCCATCGAGTTGGCGACCGCGCAGCCGGTGTCGTTGTGGCAGTGGATGCCGATGCGCGCGCCGGTGGTGCGCACCACGTCGTCGACGACGTCGGCGACCTGGCTGGGCAGCATCCCGCCGTTGGTGTCGCACAGGGCCACGACCTCGGCACCGGCCTCGGTGGCGACGCGCACGGCCTCGAGCGCGTAGTCACGGTCGGTGGCGTAGCCGTCGAAGAAGTGCTCGGCATCGAGGAAGACCCGCCGACCCTCGCCGCACAGGAACGACACGGTGTCGCGGATCATCTCGAGGTTCTCGGCCAGCGTGGCGCGCAGGGCGCGCTCGACGTGTCCGGTGTGCGACTTCGCCACGAGGGTGACCACCGTGGCCTGGCTGTCGATCAGCGCCCGCACCAGGGGGTCGCTCTCGGCACGCCCGCCGGCGCGCCGCGTCGCCCCGAAGGCCGCGAGCGTCGCGTTGCGCAGCCGCAGCTCGGAGGCCGCGCGGGCGAAGAACTCGGTGTCCTTGGGGTTCGCGCCGGGCCAGCCGCCCTCGATGTAGCCGACCCCCAGCTCGTCCAGGTGCGAGGCGATGGCGAGCTTGTCCGCCACGGAGAGGTTGAGGCCCTCCTGCTGCGCGCCATCGCGCAGCGTCGTGTCGTAGACGTGGATGTCGTTCATCGGTGCTCACCCAGGATCGGTATGCCGGTCGCCCGGCGTCGTTGCCCCGGCCCGTCAGGGCCGGGGCGGGACGTGTGTGGTGTTCCGACCATTCTCGGGCCGGCGCTGCCGCCGCGTCGCCCGGGGGTGGGGGCGGTGCGACCCTGCTCACCGGTCACGCCGCGCCCGCGACGCTCCCGACAAGCAAAAGACCCCCCGGGTGCGGGAGGTCTGCGCGACGAGGAGTTCTCGTCGCGCTAGCCGATAATGACCGTGGTGGTGGCCACGTCAAGGAACGTCACGACGACACCATCCCACGAGGTGTGGGTGTCCGGACACGATGCGTCCACATGCTGGCGGCCCGCGGCACACTGGCGTCATGGGTCTCACGGTCGCCGTCACGGGTCCGACGGGCGAGGTGCGCACCTCCTTCATCACAGCGCTGGAGGGCGCGCCAGGGGTCGACCGCATCCTGGGCATGGCCCGCAGGCCCTTCGACCCGGCCGCTCGGGGGTGGACCAGGACGCGCTACCGCCAGGGCGACGTCCTCGACCGTGGGGCGGTGGACCGAGGACGTGCCCACCCGTGGGTCGAGCGAGCACTACTACTCACGCCAGAAGGCGGAGTCCGAGGCACTGCTCCGCGAGGTCACGCAGTGGTCGGACCTCGACGTCTACGTCCTGCGCCCCTGCATCGTCGCGGGGCCGACCGCCACGGTGCTCGCCGACTCGATGCCGTGGAACCGGGCCGGCGGGTTGGTGTCGTCGCTGGTGCGCACCGGAGCCGGCATCTCACCGCTGCTGCGGCCCCCGTCGCCACCTCGGCCACGCTGGCGCGCACGCCGTGGACGCCCGCGGTCGTGGAGTGGTGCACGTCGTCCGCACCTCGGTGGTGATGGACACCGGCCGGGCCAGGCGTGAGCTCGGCTGGGCCGCCAGGTACACCAGCCAGCAGGCGCTGACGGCGATGGCCGAGGCCGTGGCCGGCCGACGACCCGACGGGTGCCCGACCTGACGTCAGACTGATGTCGCCGCGGCGTCCGCGCTCAGCTCCCACCAGGGGTCCAGAGCCGGGGGGTCGGACGGGTCGACCCGGTCCCCCACGCGGGGCACCGCCACCGGCACGCCGCGGGTCGCAGCCGCGACGAGCAGCCGCTCGACGGGCTCGGCCCACGGGTGCGGAGCGAGCACGAAGGTGCACCAGTGGATCGGCACGAGCAGCCCGCCGCGCAGCAGCAAGGTCGCCTCGACGGCCTCCTCGGGGTCGAGGTGGATGTCGCGCCACGCGGGGTCGTAGGCCCCGACCGCCATCAGGGACAGGTCGAACGGCCCGTGCTCCGCACCGAGGCGCTCGTAGCCGTCGAAGAACCCGGAGTCACCGCTGAAGAAGACCCTGCCGGCCCGGCCCGCGAGCACCCAGGAGGCCCACAGCGTGCCGTCCCGGCGCAGGCCGCGCCCCGAGAAGTGCTGGGCCTCGACGGCGGTGACCCGCACGCCGCGCACGTCGTGGCCCTCCTCCCAGTCGCACTCGACGACCCGCGACGGGGGCACGCCCCAGACGTCGAGGTGCGCCCCGACGCCCAATGGCACGAGGAACACGGCGTGGGTCGTGCGCACCAGCGCCCGGATGGTGTCCATGTCGAGGTGGTCGTAGTGGTCGTGCGAGATGACCACCGCGTCGACGCGACCCAGCCCCGCGAGCGGCACCGGCACGGCGTGCAGCCGGCGCGGGCCCAGGTGCTGGCTCGGTGAGCACCGCTCGCTCCACACCGGGTCCATGAGCAACCGCACGCCGTCGAGCTCGACCAGGCACGAGGCGTGCCCGAACCACGTGACGTGCACCCCCTCGGTGCGTGGCTCGTGCGCGGCGCTCACGACCGGGATCGGCAGGGCCGGGCGGCGGGTCTCGGAGTTCTCCCGGAACCGCCGCAGCACGTCGCGCTGACCAGACGGCATCGACGACGTGCCGCGGGAGGTGTTGTGGAAGGCACCCGCCCGGTAGGCCGGGGACTGCTGCACCCGCGCCAGCCGCGCCCCCGCCGGGCGCCCGCCCATCGAGGCGTTGACCCCCTTGCCCGCGGCGGCGAGCGCCCCGAGGGCGCTGGCGGCCCCCGCGGCGATCGCGAGTCGGTTGAGCTTGGTCATCGGTCGATTGTCACCCGGCGGGCCCTGCGTTGCCGAGGGGATACCGCCGCTCGGACTCACGGTGGGCCACGGCGGCCTCGACGAGCGCCTCGAAGAGCCGGCCATCGTTGCCGGCCTCGGGGTGCCACTGCACGGCGAGGCGGAAGGTCGACGCCTCGTCCTCCATGCCCTCGAGCGTCCCGTCCTCGTGCCACGCGGCAGCCCGGTAGGTGGTGCCCTCGAGCGACTCCGGGCGCACCGCCTGGTGGTGGTAGGTCGGCACGTCGAGCGGCTCGGTGCCGAGCAGAGCAGCCAGCCTGGTGCCTTCCGCCGGGGTCGCGTGGTGCGAGCTGTACTCCCCCGGGCTCGGGCTGTGCGACTCGTGGCCGACGACCTCGGGCAGGTGCTGGTCGAGCACGCCGCCGGCCTCGACCGCCATCACCTGCATGCCGCGGCAGATGCCGAGCACCGGGAGGTCGCGCTGTGCCGACACCCTGGCCAGGGCGAGCTCCCACTCGTCGCGGTCGGGGCGCGGCGTCTGTGCGTTCGGGTGGGGGTCGGCGTCATACCGCGCGGCCTCGACGTCGGCGCCCCCCGCGATGACCAGCCCGTCGAGGCGCTCGAGCACCGTGTCCGCCATCTCGTCGTCGGCGTCGTGGCGCGGCGGCAGGATGACGGCGATCGCCCCCGCTCGCTCGAGGTGGTCGAGGTAGCGGTGCGGAAGCACTGCGCTGGGCTGCTGGACCCACACCGACCGGTCGACCGGCTCGACGTACGCCGAGACGCCGATGACCGGCCGGGACGTGCGTTCGCTCATGACACCCACCACCCTCAGAGCGGCGTGACGTACGCGCCGGAGATCCCGCCGTCGACGAGGAACGTCGACGCGGTCATGAAGCTCGACTCGTCGGAGGCGAGGAAGAGCACGGCGTTGGCCATCTCCTCCGGCTCCCCGAAGCGGCCCATCG